>JARLHA010000030.1 GCA_031292485.1 Mucilaginibacter sp. | reverse complement strand
CAATGCCAAAATCTCGCTGATCGCTGTAAAAAACAATTTTATAACCGATACGGTGACAGATGTTGATGGCAATTTCAACTTCAAAAACCTTGATCTGCCCGATTCCGCAAAAGTGCTGCTCAGTGCAAAAAAGATCAATAACAGTAATTCGGTAGACATCAGCATTTACAAACCGGATTATCCGCCGGTGATTAAACAAAAGCGGGAGCCCTATATTAATGCGATAACCGCCGAACTAGCGGCAACTACAAAGCCGGACAGCGTTCAAAAACACCTGCAGCAAATTGAGGATATCCGCAACAGGCGCATGTTAAAGGAGGTTACCGTTAAGGCACATAAATATTATAAACGGGAAAAGCCTGACCTGAGTAATTCGGCTAACCTTAACGGGCCTGGGCAGGCCGATCAGGTAATTATGGGCGATCAGTTAAAAGACTGTTTAAATCTTGCTGATTGTCTACTTGTATTAGTCCGTGGCAATTTACGTCTTGGATCAATGACTTTAATAATAGACGGTGCTATTATACATAGTGGTATAAATTTAAACGATTTAAATCCAAACACTATTCATAGCATTGAAGTACTAACAAGTCCTTCATATTTAGGGATTTATGGAGGTTCTGCTGGCACTGCGGCTTTAGTTATAACAACCAAACAGGGCGGAGATAAAGACTTCTTCAATAACGAACCAATACCCGGTACACTTAGGTACTCCTTTCCCGGCTATTACAAAGCCCACGAATTTTATTCACCCAAATATGACAGCCCGCAAAGCAACGCATTAGCCTCCGATTTGCGTGGTACTATTTACTGGAACCCCAATATTATTACCGGTACGAATGGAAAAACAACCTTAAGCTACTATAATGGAGGCACTAAAGGTACGTACCGGGTGGTAATTGAAGGGATTAATGATGATGGTAATTTAGGGCGGTTGGTGTACAAGTATAAAGTAGAATAGCAAAATGACGAAATTTCCTTATTACAAACAGCCTGACATAATGGACTGCGGCCCTACCTGCCTGCGTATGGTTGCTAAACATTACGGGCGCAATTTTAAAATTCAAACATTACGGCAGCTTTGCGAAATTAACCGTGAAGGTGTTTCTCTTTTAGGGATAAGCGATGCATCCGAAAAGATCGGCTTCCGGTCGTTGGGGGTAAGGCTGACAGCGGAACAACTAAAAGAAGCCGAACTGCCCGCCATTTTACACTGGCGGCAAAACCATTTTGTGGTGCTTTATAAAATAAAAAACCATAAATACTATTTAGCCGATCCGGCGGCAGGATTGATCACCCTTAGCGAAACTGATTTTAGCCGCAACTGGCGGGCAGACAGCGAAAAATTTGAAGGTATCGCCCTGCTGATGTCGCCAACACCTCAATTTTACGAGCAGGAAAATGAAAAAGGGAGCGAAATACGGTGGTCGTTTCTATTGCGCTACCTCGTTACTTACCGAAAGCTGGTTATACAATTACTTTTTGGCCTGGGCATTGGCAGTTTGCTGCAATTGATCACACCCTTTTTAACGCAATCAATAGTTGATATAGGTATCAATACCCGCAACCTTAATTTTATTTATATCATCCTTATCGCCCAAATCGCTTTAATCATCGGCAGGGTAAGCGTTGAGTTTATACGGTCATGGATATTACTGCACATAAGTACCAGGATCAACATATCTATCCTTACTGATTTTTTGATCAAGCTGATGAAGCTGCCCATGAGCTTCTTCGACACAAAAATGACCGGCGATATTATGCAACGCATGAACGACCAAAAAAATATCCAGAATTTTTTAACCGGCTCCACGCTAACCACCATATTTTCCATGTTCAACCTGGTGGTATTTTCGTTTGTGCTGGCCTATTATAATTTGGGAGTGTTTTTTGTATTTGCGGTAAGCAGTACCCTTTATGTTGCCTGGATTATACTTTTTTTAAAACGGCGCAGGGCGCTCAATTATAAAAGTTTCGAAGTTTCATCAAGAAACCAAAGCAGCATTATACAGTTGATCAGCGGGATGCAGGAGATAAAGCTGAACAATTGCGAACAGCAAAAACGATGGGAATGGGAACATATCCAGGCCCGCTTATTCAAATTCAGCGTAAAAACCCTGGCGCTTAGCCAGTACCAGCAGGGCGGCGCCACTTTTATAAACGAAGGCAAAAACATACTGATCACTTTTTTAAGCGCAGAGGCCGTAATTAACGGAAACCTCACTTTAGGTGCCATGGTTGCTGTACAATACATTGTGGGGCAGCTGAGCAGCCCGATTGAGCAGATGTTAGGTTTTATCCAGGGTTTCCAGGATGCCAAGATCAGTCTGGAGCGTTTAAACGAAATTCACCAGATGCAGGATGAAGAGCCCGGTGATAAAGAATGGAACCATAACATTCCTGAAAATAAAAGTTTATCGCTTAACAATCTTACCTTCCAATACCCGGGTGCGGGCAATGAACCCGTTCTGGAAGGGATCAACCTCGAAATCCCGCAAGGAAAAACCACGGCTATAGTTGGCATGAGCGGCAGTGGTAAAACCACTATCCTTAAATTGTTGCTCCGGTTTTATGAACCGCAAAAAGGCGAAATTAAAGTTGGCGATCAGCAGATCAGTAATATTGGTTTTAAAACCTGGCGAAGTCAGTGTGGTGTGGTGATGCAGGATGGCTTTATCTTTTCAGAAAGTATTGAACGCAATATTGCCGTTGGCGATGAATATCCCGACAAGGCAAAACTGCGGCATGCCATTAAAGTGGCCAACATACAGGATTTTATTGACGGGCTGCCCCTGGGCCTAAACACAAAAATAGGCTCCGAAGGAAATGGCATTAGCCAGGGGCAGCGCCAGCGCATGCTGATTGCCCGTGCTGTTTATAAAAACCCGGAGTACCTGTTTTTTGACGAAGCTACCAACGCGCTGGATGCCAACAATGAACGGGTGATCATGAATAACCTGCAGGAATTTTTCCATGGGCGAACGGTAGTAATTGTGGCACACCGGCTAAGTACAGTAAGCAATGCCGATAATATCATATTGCTGGATAAAGGCAGAATAATTGAACAGGGCACCCACCACGAATTAACCGCCCTGAAGGGTGATTATTACCAGCTGGTAAAAAATCAGCTGGAGCTGGGCATGTAATTTGTCACTAGCGTTTGAATAATAAAGATTATACCTAAAATAAAAAATATGCCATCAATTTATACCGATTCGGATATCCAGGTAAGGCATACCGATGATATGCAGGATATTATTACAGCTGTTCCTTCCTGGCTTTTACGCTGGGGGATTACCGTTTTTTTTGGTGTACTTGTTTTGATCATCGGTTTGGCGGCATTGGTACGGTATCCGGACACTGTAAATGCCACATTAAAAATAGATTCGCCAAATTCTCCAAAACCTATCGTGTCAAAAGTTTCGGGTAAACTGGTAAAACTGCTGGTAACAGAGAATGAAATGGTTACCGGAGGGCAACCACTGGCTTACCTTGAAAGCACGGCCAACCACCAAAAGGTTTTAGCTCTGCTAACTAATCTTAAAGAACTACAGTTGCAGATGCTGGCCGGTAAACCCATAAACGACGGGCATTTTAATGAAGCTGATAATATTCAGTTTGGTGAGTTGCAATCTGCCTATCAAATTTTTTACGAAGAGTATTTATCCTACAGGTCGTCCATTAATAATGGCTTTCTGGTAAAAAAGAAAGCCTACCTGCAAAAGGACCTGGATTTTTTAAACAAACAACAACAGCAATTAAATGCCGAAAAGACAATCCAGCAAAAGGATTACGACCTTGCAGGGGATGAATATACGATGCACAAAAAACTGGAACAGGAAAGAGTGGAAACCCCGGCCGAGTTGCGGCAGGAGGAAAGTAAATACCTCGCAAAAAAATCAGCCTTACTGCAAACCGAATCATCAATCATAACAGGAGACAATAACTATGTAGCCAAACAAAGCGATGTAACTGAACTGGATAATCAAATGCAGGAAGAAAAAGCAAAGTTTTTACAGGCATTAAATAGCCTGATAAGTACCGCCGAAGACTGGAAAAGCAAATATGTGCTAACTGCCACACAGCGTGGTAAACTGATATTTGCAAGTATCATCCAGGAAAACCAGGTGTTAACGCCTGGCCAGGAAGTTTTTTATATCAATCCGGGAAACGAAGGTTTTTTTGGCGAAATGAGCATCACCCAAAGTAATATGGGTAAAGTTAAAGAAGGGCAACAGGTGCTGGTAAAACTCAGAAGTTATCCTTTTGAAGAATATGGGATGATAAAGGGCCGGATAAAATATATTTCGGAAGTACCTTATAAAGATAGCGTATTTATTTCAAAGGTTGATTTCAGGGCTGGTGGCGCCTCGGATATGAGACGGCCCATCCACCTGAAACAAGGGATGATGGCCGACGCTGAAATAATAACGCTGGATGCCACCATCATGCAGCGCATAACCCGGAGTTTTTTTAAAGTGCTGGATAAAAAATGATTTGGGTTAAATTTCGGAATTTCGATTTCGGATTTTTTTTGATTAGTGGTTATGAGGTGATGCTACAAAAACCTTTTAATCTTCCGGACTTCCTGACTCCCCGTCAGCCAGGTATAAAAACCGGGAAAATCACCGTTCCATTGTTTTTCGTTATGGCTGGCGCCTTTTATGATGACAACCGGTGCGCTGGCATTGCTTTTAACTTTTAAGCGGATGATGCCCGCCATTTTTTGCATATCCGTTACCACACTATCGCTTTCGGCATCCCCGCAAACAAAATAAAACCGCGACGAGCGGGGCAATTTTGCGTGTTGGGCATACGTATAAATTTGAGGCGCTATCCAGAATGCAGGGGAAAATATGCCTGCGTTGCCAAATACACCCGGGTATTTAAGGGCGGCGTACATCGAAATTAAACCGCCCATCGAACTGCCGGCAATAGTAGTGTACGCCGCGCCTGTTTTTACATGATAACGCTTATCAATATAAGGCTTCAATGTTTGTACAATAAAACGGATATAATCATCTCCCCTGCCCTTTCCATATTTTGAGTCGAATGGGTCGTATTCAGTGATCCTGTAATCGCCGCCATGATCGATACCCACTATAACAGACTGTTTTGCATCGGGGATTTTATCCAATATTTCATCTATCCCCCATTCGCCAAAGCCGGCAGTATAATCATCAAACAGGTTTTGCCCGTCGTGCATATAAATTACCGGGTATTTCTTTTTTGAGGATGAATAACCCGCCGGAAGATAGATCCACACCCGCCGTTGACGCCCCAGCTGAGGCATCTCAAATTTATCACTGATGATATGCACCTGCCGGCTTGCAGTATGGCTTTTTTCAGCGATAGCAAAATCATCCTGCCAGCCGGCAATATTAAGGCTGATGGCTGTATCTTTTGTGACGACGAGGCTTCGGTTATCTGCGGGCTTTCCGTCTGCGGTGCACTCAACCGATGGCCAGCTTCCTTTGGTTACTTTAAACTGGTAAACCCCTTTAGCCATAACTTTATTGAGCACAAATCCCCCTTCCCCAACCGGGCGCAATTGCCATGCAGAATCGGCAGGATTCCAGTTGTTAAAATTACCGGCTAAAAATAAGTGTATACCTAACACTAACCTGTTGGCTTTTATTACCGTTTTAAAGGCTATTTTTTGCTGTGCTTTCAACAAAAAATTTTGGCCAAAAAGCAAAAACGCGCAGAAAATAATTTTTTTCTTCATTATAAAATGTCTTAATAACAGTTATTTCTCCGGGAACGTTCCCGGAAATGGGTTGCCTGCAAGTAAAATTAGCAATTGTGTATTTTTCACACTAATGTCAAAATAAAACTCCATAATTTCCTAAATAAAAGGCTTTTTTTTTAAAAAATTGTTAAATAAAACAACCTGTTTTTATATTTCTTTAAAGTTAAATTAGAGCAATTTTTTACCCCCAAAATTATCTTTTATATAATATTTGCATTTATTAAACCTAAGTGTAAATTAGGCACATGCTGTTGCAGCAAAAATAATAAACCAATTGTATAAGGCTTAAAAGGCCCCAATTAATTTACAAAAAAAAAAGTATATGAGAAAAAATTACTTCAAAAAGTATGTACTTCTGTTTGTGCTTGTCACAATGTCATTTATGGCATTTGCTCAAACCGGAGGAATTACAGGAAAGGTTGTTGATGAAAGAAATCAACCCCTCCCGGGATCGTCCGTAACCATCGATGGTACAACCGTTGGTGCAAGTACCGATGTAAATGGTGGTTTCACTATCACCCATCTTAAAGCCAGAACTTATACAGTTACCGCAAAATTTTTAGGTTATGTGGCTTCAAAGAAAACAGTAACTATTGAGGGCTCGGTAGTTACCGTTAATTTTGCTTTACTGCCAGACAATACCAGCCTTAATGAGGTAGTGGTTATTGGTTATGGTACAGTAAAAAGCAAAGACATCACCGGATCTGTAGCTACCGTTACTGCTAAAGATTTTGCCGGTGGTGCGATTACCACGCCAGAGCAACTGATCCAGGGAAAAGTTGCTGGTGTATCTATTACATCCAACAGCGGAGCACCTGGTGCAGGCAGCACCATTACCATTCGTGGCGGTGCATCTATTAATGGCGGCAATGATCCGCTGATCGTTATCGACGGCGTTCCACTGGCACCTGATGGTATAGCCGGAGCTGCAAACCCGCTGGATATGATTAACCCTAATGATATTGAATCTTTTACAGTTTTAAAAGATGCTTCTGCTGCCGCGATTTATGGTAACAGGGCTTCAAATGGCGTTATCATTATCACTACCAAAAAAGGACAATCAGGCAAACCTGTAATTAATTTCAGCACCCAGGTTTCTGACGCTACTTTACCCAAAGAAGCACCTGTACTATCCGCACAACAGTTTCGCGACTATGTAAATGCAAACGATGCAACTTCGGGAGGCACTTATAAGGCCTTATTGGGCACTGCAAGCACCGACTGGCAAAAACAGATCTACCAAACATCAATCAGCACGGATAACAACTTAAGTATTTCGGGTACCACAGGTAAATTACCTTACCGCGTATCGGTTGGTTATACTGATGACAATGGTATCTTAAAAACAACATCTATGAGCAGGTATACCGGCTCCATCAACTTAAGCCCAAGTTTATTTACCGACCATTTAAAGATCAATTTTAACTTTAAAGGTGCCCAGGTAAAACAAAGGTTTGCCAATGAAGGCGGCGTGATTAGCGATGCGGTAGATTTTAACCCTACTGTGCCAGTTTATGGCAGCGGTTCACAATACACCCCTTATGGTGGCTACTGGCAATGGACTGACGCAGCAAACACGCCAAGTGGCCTTAAGTCACTTGCACCGCTTAACCCACTGGGTGTGCTGGAACAAAATGACAACGAAAGTACTGTATACAGGGCAATTGCCAGTTTAGCTTTAGATTATAAATTGCATTTCTTCCCTGATTTGCATGCCAACGTTAACCTGTCTTATGATGGTTCACGCGGTTCCGGCTTCGATAATATCCCGGCCGACGCAGCTACTAACCTTGACAGTTATAAAGATGCCAATGGCGTTTACCACAGCGGAAGTGACAGCCAATACAAATCTGTCTATGAAAACAAACTTTTCGAAGGCTATTTAAGCTACAATAAAAACGTAAAAAGCATTAAAAGCACTTTTAACCTGATTGCAGGTTACTCCATACAGGATTTCAAAAAGACCGACTACGATAACTTTTTTGCTGGTAATACGACTACCAAATTTGCTGACGGATCAATTGACCCCCGTTCAGCCGCTACTTATCCGTTTTACATCAATGAAAATATAATGACCTCTTTTTATGGAAGGTTAATATATAACTATGATGAAAAATACTATTTAACAGCCTCCGTTCGTGACGACAACTCAACAAAATTTGCACCGAGTTCACGTACAGGTATTTTCCCTTCGGTTGCTTTGGCATGGAGGATCAGCAATGAAGACTTCCTTAAAGGGAACAATGTACTTTCGAACCTGAAACTGAGGTTAGAGTATGGCATAACTGGTAACCAGGAAGGGGTTGGCGATTATGATTATCTGGCACAATACAGCTTAAGTAACAGTACAGCCCAATATCCATTCGGCGGCACTTACTATCAAATGTATCGTCCGGGTGCTTATTTCCCTGGTAGAACCTGGGAAACAACAGCTTCTACCAACGTTGGTTTAGATTATGGCTTCCTGCAGGACCGCATTACCGGTACCATTGATTATTACTATAACAAAACCAAAAACCTGCTCGAAAACATCACACAATCTGCGGGTACCAACTTTAGCAACACGATTATTGGTAACGTAGGTAATATGGAGAATGACGGTTTGGAATTAGGCATCACCGGTAAAATTATCGCTCAAAAAGATATCAACTGGACGGCTAATTTCAATGTGAGCTTTAACCACAACAAAATCACTAATTTAACCGCTATCGCCAACCCTAACTATCCGGGCCAGGCAGTGGGCGGCGTTTCTGGTGGTACCGGTAACAACATTGAAATTGATCAGCCAGGCTATGCACGCAATACATTCTTTGTTTACCAGCAGGTATATGGGGCTAACGGCAAACCACTTGACGGCGTTTTTGTTGACAGAAACCATGATGGCATCATCAACAACCAGGACCTTTACCATGATCACAGTCCTGATCCAAAACAAATTTTTGGCTTTAGCTCTGATTTTAATTACCACAAATGGAACCTTGGGTTTGTTGCACGTGCCAACCTGGGTAACTATATTTACAATAACGTAGCCTCATCCACAGGTATCCAGCGTAATATCATGAATCCGCTTGGCATCCTTAACAATGGCTCAACAGATGTTTTAACCAGTGGTTTAACCGGTAACGGAAGCAACGACCTGCTTTCTGACTATTATATACAGAACGGGTCATTCCTGAGAATGGATAACATCCACTTAGGTTACAATTTCGGAAGCTTTGCCAGCTGGGTAAGCGCCTTTAAGGTTAGTTTCAACGTGCAGAACGCATTCATTATTACCGATTATAAAGGAGTAGATCCGGAACTGGGCTATGTTGGCTCTGGCGGTGGCGGTATTGATAATAATTTTTATCCCCGCCCAAGGACCTATTCAATTGGTTTAAATCTAAGTGTAAGATAATTTAGAAACTGATCATTATTTAAAGAAATATATATGAAAAGGAATTCATTCAAAATCTTATTAGTCCTCGCCATTTTAACGGGCGGACTGATTTCGTGTGATAAGAATAAGATTCTTACACCAAACTACCAGGTATCCTCGCAGCAGGTTTACAGCGATCCGAAAAGTATCGTTGAAGCAGCCGCAAAAGTTTACGGTGCATTCGCACTAACCGGCAATTCAGGCCCTGCAGGTGCAGGAGACATTGCAGGGATCGACGAAGGTACCTCTGACTTCTTCCGCCTGCTTTGGTATGCACAGGAGCTGCCAACCGACGAGGCAGTTATTGGTTGGGGTGACCCCGGTGTGCCGGACTTTCACCAGATGAGCTGGTCTTCATCTAACTTAATCATCACCGGTTTATACTATCGCAGTATGTACCAAATCACGCTGGCCAACGATTTTATCCGTCAAACCAGCGATGCAAACTTAGCAAGTCACGGAATTACCGGTGCTGATGCTACCAACATCCGTTATTTTCGTGCAGAAGCCCGTTTTTTAAGAGCTTATCAATACTCGGTATTGATGGACCTTTTTGCCCAGCCGCCATTTGTTACAGATGCAAACGCGGTAGGCTCTATCGTTCCGCCACAAACAACCCGTACTGCGCTGTTTGCTTATGTAGAAAGCGAACTGAAAGCTATCGATCCATTGATGGTGGCCCCGATGAAAAATCAATATGGCCGTGCAGACCAGGGAGCAGTTTGGGCCTTATTATCACGGATCTATCTAAATGCACAGGTTTATACCGGTACAGCAAGATATAACGACGCGATCACTTATGCCAGCAAAGCTATCGGCGCAGGGTACGCGTTGATCCCTAAATATGACAACTTGTTCCTGGCTGATAACAACCTGAATACCAGCGAAAATATATTCACCATTGAGTATGACGGCGCTAATACACAAGGGTATGGCGGTACAACCTTTATGACCCACGCACCAGTTGGCGGCTCAATGCCATCAGTTGATTTCGGTATCAGCGGCGGCTGGGGTGGTGTACGTACAACCAGCAATCTGGTTAACCTTTTCCCTGCCAACACAAGCACCACGTTCCCTAATAATGGCAACCCTGATACCCGTGCCGAATTCTGGACACAGGGCCAAAATCTTGCCATCAACGATGTAACCAGCTTTACCGATGGTTATGCGGTTACCAAGTGGAGAAACGTTACCAGTACCGGCGCACAGGGTTCAAGCTCCAGTTTTTCAGATGTTGACGAACCTTTGATCCGCTTATCTGAAGTTTACCTTAACTATGCTGAAGCTGTTTTACGTGGCGGCACTAACGGCGACAAGGCAACTGCGCTTACCTATATCAATAAAATCCGTGCAAGGGCATACGGCGGCCCAAGTGGTAATATCACCGCAGACCAGTTAACCCTTAGCTTTATCCTTGATGAAAGAGGCCGCGAATTATACTGGGAAGGCTTCCGCCGTACAGATTTGATCCGTTACGGTATTTTCACTGCGGTAACTTCAGATTCACGTTCCGTATGGCCGTTTAAAGGCGGTGTAAAAACCGGTGCAGGCGTTGGTGACTATCGCAACCTGTACCCTATTCCAGACCAAGACAGGGCAGCGAATCCAAACTTAAAACAAAACCCCGGCTATTAATTGCCGGGACCTAATAGATCGTATTTACGTTTTAATTACAGTAAAAAATATTAACATGAAAAAAGTTCTAAGCAAATTCATCGCATTAAGCAGCATCGGGCTGCTAATGCTTTCAGCCTGTAAAAAGGACGGAACGCTGGTAACTTCAAACGGAGGAAAGGCGGGAACCCTAACGGCATCGGTAACAACTTTGGTGCTTGATAAAACCAAATTGTACGACACCACAAGTATCATCAATTTTGGCTTTACTGCCGCTAATTACGGCTTCAGTGCGGCCGTAACCAATACATTACAAATTGATGCCGCTAATGACAATTGGGCCAACCCAGCATCGGTAACATTGAGTAATAAAGTTTACAATCAGGGTTATTCAACAGGTGTTTTTAATGCGCTCTTGTTAAAGCTTAACTTAGTTGCCGGTGTAACATCAACGGTAAATGTACGCGTTGCTCATACAATTTCAACAAGTGTCACACCTGTTTATTCAAATGTAGTTGCCCTGTCGGTTACACCGTTTAATCTTATTACTTACCTGTGGGTACCTGGCGCATACCAGGGATGGTCGCCATCAACTGCAGGTCAGTTGACATCCCCTACAGATAATAATATTTATTCAGGTATCATTAATTTTACAGGCACAGACCTATCGTTTAAGATAACATCAGAGGCAGATTGGAATGGCACAAACTATGGCGCCGGTGCTACCGCAGGCACGTTAAGCTCAACAGGCGGCAACTTAACCGCTCCTGCTGATGGTGGCTTTTTGGTTGGGGTAAATTTAACTACCAATACAATCACATATACTCCTCAATGGAGTATTATTGGTGACGCTACGCCAGGTGGTTGGGGAACTGACACCGACATGCTTTTCGATTCCACTAATAATACATGGTACGTAACTGCCAAATTGGTAAGTGATGGCACAAACGCTATTAAATTCCGGTTTAATAACGCATGGGCTGTTAATTTAGGCGGCAGCGGTGGAACGCTCACATCTGGTGGATCTAATATAACGATACCATCCACAGGTGCTGGCGGTGCTAATTACCTGATCACCTTAGATCCGGTTGCCAATACTTATACATTGGTAAAACAATAAGAGTAACATACAGAGTTGATTGATTTGAAAGCCCGCCTGGTGAAAACCAGCGGGCTTTTTAATGGTTTTTAAGGGGCAATTATGCCTGCCATTGAAGGGCTGCTGGCTTAAACAAATGAACAGCCGTGCCATTAAACAAAAAAATTCCGAAGCCTCTACGACTCCGGATTTTTTTTATTTCTTATGCTCAATATACATGGCTATTCAACCTTTGCTGCCACGCCCCTACCATGAACTATGAACCATCAACTATGAACTAAAGCCTACCTGTCTTGTATCTCCACATAATCTCTGTTCGTAGCGCCGGTATAGATCTGGCGCGGACGGCCAATTGGCTCCTTGTTGTCTTTCATTTCTTTCCATTGTGCTATCCAGCCAGGTAAACGTCCAAGGGCAAACAAAACGGTAAACATATCTGTAGGGAAACCCAGTGCCCTATATATAATGCCTGAGTAGAAATCGACATTAGGGTACAATTTCCGTTCAACAAAATAAGGGTCCTTTAGGGCTACCTCTTCCAGTTTTTTGGCTATATCCAATACTTCATCGTCAATGCCTAATTTTTCAAGGATATCGTCGCAGGCTTTTTTTATGATCTTCGCCCGCGGGTCGAAATTTTTATAAACCCGGTGACCAAAACCCATCAGGCGGAAAGGATCGTTTTTATCTTTTGCTTTGGCAATCCATTTGTCGGTATCTCCCCCATCCTCTTTTATTTTTTCAAGCATTTCAATTACAGCCTGGTTGGCGCCGCCGTGCAGCGGGCCCCATAATGCAGAAATACCCGCCGACACGGACGCATAGATATTCGATTCGGACGAACCAACAATGCGAACCGTGGAAGTGGAACAATTTTGCTCGTGGTCGGCATGCAATATCAGCAAGGTGTTCATTGCGCTTACCACTACCGGGTCAATCTCAATTTCTTCGGTACGCTGCCCAAAAGTCATGTACAGGAAATTGGTTACATAATCATATTTATTGCGCGGGTAAATAACAGGGTGCCCTAACGACTTTTTGTAGATCCATGAAACCAGCGTGGCCATTTTTGCCAGCACTTTTATGATGCTTAAATGAACCTCTTCCTCGGTTTGAACAGGTTTTAACGATTCAGGATAAAAAGCGGACAGCGCGCAAACCAATGATGAAAGCTGGCCCATCGGATGAGATTTTGACGGGAAGCCGTCGAAAAACTTCTTCATATCCTCATGCACAAGGGTATACCGGCTTATTTCATACTGGAAATCTTTCAATTGCTGTTCAGTAGGCAATTCGCCATAAATCAGCAGGTAAGCTACCTCAATAAAGCTCGATTTCTCGGCAAGCTGTTCAATAGGGTAACCGCGATATTTAAGTATGCCCAATTCCCCATCTAAAAAAGTAATTGCACTTTTTGTGGCCCCTGTGTTTTTGTAGCCAATATCCAGGGTAACATACCCCGACTGATCCCTTAATTTTGAAATATCAATCGCTTTTTCACCTTCTGTACCCTCAATAACGGGCAGGTCATACGTTTTATCGCCAATTTTTAATTGTGCACTCTCCGACATAGGAATATTTTTAATCTGCAACAAATGTAAATAAATCTGCGTATTAATGCCCGGTTATAAAAGCTACAATTTGTAAAATTTTAGTGGTGATATTATTCATAAGTAACAATATCAAAACTAACCGATAATTGCGGACGATATAAAGGCGGGAAACCACCTGTGAATGATTGATATATTATTGTTTTCGCTATTTTTTGCAGCAAGTTTCCATTTTTTGGAACCCGCAAAATTCAAACAATTTTGGTTTAACTAATTGATGATTTATTAAGAACTGAATAAGTATGTCGTTTAAAAGCAAATTGTTATACATATTACAAAACGATAATACCATTTACCGGCTACTGCTGGTTGGATTGCTTATTGCGAGTCCTGCTCTCCATTATTTATGCCTTTACGACGCATATGACCCTGTTTGGTTGCGGGCAATAAACACTACTCTCTGTATGATAGCTTTAGGCCTTTCATTTTACCCGGGCAAATATCTTGCAACTTTTAGTCAATATGCGGCAATACTTTCATTTTTGGTGATAAACAACGGCATATTATTAAGCAGAAACGGATTTAGTCCTATTTACCTGTTTAGTTCAATAACCATCTTTATAGCGCTCACCCTGTTTTGTAAAAAACGATGGGAATTTGTTACCATTTGCCTGCTCAATCTGCTGGCCACCCTGGTTGCATACTTCACGGCGCCGCAATTAAATATCTCGGCGGTTGTATTGGTAGTGCTGTTGCTCACCTTTACTTTAATAGCGTATGTTTCGTTTTTAGTAATGATGGCTTACAACCTTAAATTTAATAAGGCTGTAAACCATGTGGTTGAGCTGAATAAATCGCTTATGGTGAATGATGAAATGCTGAGAGGTAAGCGGAACAACCTGAATTCGCTCATTAACTCGCTGAACGAAATTATTTTTGAATTTGATGAGAACAAAATTTGTTTGAATACGTGGTTTCGTAAAACTGACGACCGGGTAATTGACCCGACAATATTTATCGGCAAAAAGCTGACGGATGTTTTCGGGTATGACAAAGCAAAAAAATACGATGATGCTTTGGAACAGGTGATAAAAACCAGGCAACAAATTACCATTGAATTCAATTCTGATTTTGGCTCGGGACGCTGGTTTGTTGCACGGCTCGCACCTGTTTTTGATCCCAACGGAAATTACACATTCAGGATCTCAGCATCTGTTACAGACATCTCGGAACAAAAAAAATACGCAGACGAATTAAAAGAAAAAGAAGCATTGCTACTTGAGGCACAGGCTATTGCAAAAACAGGCAACTGGTGGTATGATCATTCAACAAAAGAAACCTATTGGTCAAAAAGCTTGTACAATATCCTTGAAATTGACAGCATACCCGAAGATATAAGCAAATACGAATATTATATCAGCCTGATTCACCCAGATGACCGTGAAAAAGCATGGCAATATTTTTCGAACCTGACGGAAGCTAACGAAAGTCAGTTTGAATATAAGCTGATCACCCCTAACGGAATCTTAAAATACTTCAGGGCTTTAAAAGGAAAACTTGTTACCGATGAAAATGGAAAGCCTAAACGTAGTTTTGGTGTGCTACAGGATATTACAGAGACAAAAAGCTCGGAAAAGAAAATAAAAGTAAGCCAGGCCGAACTTGAGGAAGCGCAAACCATTGCAAAAATTGGTAACTGGAAATGGGATGTGATCATGAATAAGCTTACCTGGTCTGATGAGATCAACAATATCTTTGAGCTGGACCCGGCAGTGGTTGCCGAGCAAAACTTTATGAAATTATTGACTAAATATGCCCATCCTAATGACAGGCATATCCTTAAACAGCATTTAAAAGATCTTTCTAAAATTACTAATACCTCCTACGAATACAGGATCATTACGCCAAACGGTAATATCAAGTATTTAAGCATCATCGTGGGTAAATTAATAAAGCGCGAGGATGGCGTATTACGCAAAGTAATCGGCACGTTGCAGGATATTACCGACCGCAAATTGGCTGAACTTGAATCGCAACGTACTGAAAATAAATATAAACTTGTATTAGAAACCATTAAGCTACCCGCTGTTTCAATAGATAGCAATGGCGACGTTATCTTTTGTAACAAGTATGCCGCCGAAATGCTTGGATACGAGCAAACGGAAATACTTGGCTTAAACTGGATCAGTAATTTTGTTCCCGAAAATTCAAGAAATGACACTTCTGAATTGTTCGATAACGATTCATTCAAACCACAGAACACCAATTCAGTAATTTGCCGCAACGGCGACCATCGCGTTATAAGCTGGCAAAACACGATAAGTTATGACGAGAACGGGCAGATTAAGGAAGTAACCGGCATTGGCGAGGATATAACCGAGCGGCAGAAAAAAACACAGGAATTGATCACGGCGAAAGAACAGGCCGAAAAATCGTCCCAATTTAAATCAGAATTCCTGTCTATTATGAGTCATGAGATCAGGACGCCTATGAACGCTGTGATAGGCACAACCAACTTATTATTATGTGAAGACCCAAAGCCGGATCAATTGGAATACCTGAACACCCTCAAATTTTCAGGAGAAAATCTGCTGGCTATTATTAACGACATATTGGATTATAATAAAATTGAAGCCGGGAAGCTGGAGTTAAACAAAATCCCATTCAACATTCATCATCTTACCCAAAAGATCAAAAAATCATTTTATGCAAAGGCGACAGAAAAGGAACTTGACATAGAATTGATCATCGACGATAATATCCCTGCCCAGTTAATAGGCGACCAGGTACGGTTAGGACAAGTGCTTAATAACCTGGTAAGCAATGCCATTAAATTTACGCATTACGGCAAGGTAATAATCCGGCTTGACCAGCAGCAAATAACAAGCAAAACTGTTCAAATCAAGTTTATCGTTACTGATACAGGCATAGGTATTGCCCCAGAAAACATTCACATCATCTTTGACCCATTTGAGCAGGAAACCCAATCCGATACCAATTATGGCGGTACCGGCCTTGGGTTAGCCATTACCAAGCGCCTTATTGAGCTACATAAAAGCACCATTTCTGTTACAAGCAAACCTGGGCACGGTACGGAATTTACCTTTTCGATCATATTTGAAATTGCTCCGCTGGAAGAAAAGAAAGACGACACTGCGTCAATCTTACCGCCAAATTCAACCCCGGATTTACTTGGAATGCGCGTTTTAATAGTTGACGATAATAAAATGAATATCATGATCGCCTCAAAATTCCTTAAAAAATGGCAGGCAACACCGGATGAGGCCATCAGCGGGCTTGAAGCAATCGAACTAACGAAACAAAATAATTACGACTTGATCATTATGGACCTTCAGATGCCCGGAATGGACGGTTTTGAAGCAACGCGCATAATTAAACGGTCAAATCCGCAGATACCTATCTTAGCGCTTACCGCAGATGCGATGCCCGAAACCCATAGCAAGGCGTTTGCCGCCGGCATGTGCGATTACCTTACAAAACCGTTTGTTCCAAATGTGCTGTTTGAAAAAGTAGCAAGGTATTACGTCGCTGTGGAAGGGTGAGGTGGTCATTTGTCATTTGCCTCGCGTCATTGGTTAACGGATATATCCAGTGCGCATTCAATGACTAATGACTAATTAGACCTTATCGCTTCAACCGGATCCAACTTAGCCGCAAACCAGGCCGGGATAATTCCCGAAATGACACCGATGGTAAACGAAGTGCCGATGCCGATAATGATATTTTTTATATCGAGGACAATTTTCAGATCGGCCGCGGCGCTAACTGCTAACGTAAGAAGATAAACCAGGGCCAGTCCCATCACCCCTCCCATCAAACATAGAAAAATGGCTTCAATCAAAAATTGCAGTAATATAAAATAGCTTTTTGCCCCGAGTGACTTTTGGATCCCAATAATATTGGTGCGCTCCTTAACGGATACAAACATGATATTTGCGATACCAAATCCACCAACCAGGATAGAGAACAGGCCTATAATTAAACCTACCGTATGCAAAACACCAAATACTACGTCCAGCTGGTTAGATATAATAGTAGTTTTATTTAACGAAAAATCGTCGTCAGCGCCCGGTTTTATCCGGTGTATCGAACGCATCAGGCCCTTTAGCTCACTTTCAACTTCATCAACCCCAATACCAGGTTTACCACGCACTACAATCTGCGGACCATAATTATCATTCTGAAAATCTATAACATCTTTTGCAAAATTTAATGGCAAAAGAATCTCCTTATCAGAGGATATACCAAGGATATCATTGCCTTCTTTCTTAAACACCCCTACCACTTTCACATACCGGCCCATTATCTTTAATTGTTTATCAATAGCGCCGCCATCAGGAAACAGGTCATGAGCGATATCATAGCCAATAATAGTGACCGGGCTGCCCGCCCTGGATTCCATATTTGTGAAATACCTGCCCTCCGAAAAATCAAAATTCCAGGTAATATCATGATCCTGGCTTGCGGCATCGATTTGCGCACCACTTACTGTATTGCTTTGGTATTTTACCGTGCGGTTATCAATGCCAACTTCATATGAAATGGCGAGCGCCGTGCGGCTCAGGCGTTGCAAAGCATCAAAATCCCGCAATTTAGGCACCGGCCGCTGCATGTATTTCCACCAGGGAAAATCGTCTCCGCCACCACCCCAGGGCCATTTTTGAATATAGATACTATTGCTGCCTAGTTTGTTTACGCTGTTTTGCAGGTTATTTTTCAAAGTATCAACCGCCGAAAAAACGAAAATGATGGTAAAAATGCCTATGGTTACCCCCAGCAGGGATAGAAATGTGCGTAGTTTATTTCCCCTTAACGAATCGTTGGCGAATAAAAAGCTTTCCCTCAAAAGTTTTAAAAACAGCATATTTATTTTATTTGCAATTACACCGATTATGGTTTGATTTCACCGATGCTCACTTTTACTTTGACTGTTAGACCATACTGCGGCCTATAAGTTACACTATTTCTTTTATTTAAAAACACAATCATATAATCTTTGTGTTGATGTAATAAAACAACGCAACCATTTTCGAATCGGTATAATGATGTAACAAAATCGGTGAAATCATACAACAAAATCGGTGAAATTACAAATTTATTCCTTACATTTGCGCCCTTGAAAATTCATATCATTTAGCATGAAATTATCTCAATTTAAGTTCAATCTGCCTGATTCATTAGTAGCCCATACTCCTGCTAATACGCGCGACGAAGCGCGATTAATGGTGCTTCACCGCGAGACAGGCCAAATTGAGCATAAAATATTTAAAGACGTCCTTGACTATTTTGATGACAAGGATGTGATGATTCTTAACAATACCAAAGTATTTCCGGCCCGCATGTATGGCAACAAGGAAAAAACAGGTGCAACTATCGAAGTTTTCTTGCTGCGTGAGTTAAATAAAGAATTACGTTTATGGGATGTGCTGGTTGATCCGGCCCGCAAGATCCGCGTTGGTAACAAATTATATTTTGGGGATGATGATCTGCTGATTGCCGAAGTTGTGGACAACACCACCTCACGTGGCCGTACAATACGTTTTTTGTTTGATGGAACCGATGAGGAATTCCGCCGCAATGTGGAGATCCTGGGTGAAACACCGCTGCCCAAATATATCAAACGTAAAGCTACTGCTGAAGATAAGGAACGTTATCAAACTATTTTTGCAAAACACGAAGGCGCCGTCGCGGCCCCTACAGCAGGCTTGCATTTTAGCCGCGAGCTGATGAAACGTCTTGAACTGAAAGGTGTTGAATTTGCTGAAGTTACGCTGCATGTTGGCCTTGGTACCTTCCGCCCGGTTGAGGTAGAGGATTTGACCAAGCACAAAATGGACTCAGAACAGTTTATTATTGAGGAAAAACAAGCCAATATAGTAAACAGGGGCATTGAATTAAAAAAACGCATTTGCGCTGTGGGCACTACGTCAATGCGCGCCATCGAATCAGCCGTATCGGCAAACAAAACTTTGAAGCCCGCAAACGACTGGACCAGCAAGTTTATCTTTCCGCCGTATGACTTCAGCATTGCCAATTCAATGATTACCAATTTTCATACACCTGAATCAACCTTACTGATGATGGTTTGTGCATTTGGAGGTTATGAGCACGTAATGAATGCGTACGAAGTGGCAGTGAAAGAAAAATATCGCTTTTACAGCTATGGTGATGCAATGCTGATAATTTAATTTCGGATTTCGCCCTGCCTGCCGCAGGCAGGGATTTTCGATTTCCGATTTTTTCCTGAATTAATGATCAATTCCGGCCCAATATTGAAAAAGTACGTAATCATTGTTGCCGGCGGCTCGGGTAGCCGGATGCAGGCTGCTGTTCCCAAACAATTTTTGGCGCTCAATGGAAGGCCTGTATTGATGCACACGGTTGCGGCCTTTTTTAATTCCGCATCAAACCCCAATATCATTATTGTTTTGCCGGCAGCGTACCAATCCTACTGGGAGCAACTTTGCGCCGAATATAATTTCAATATCGCCCACCAATTAATAAATGGCGGCGAAACGCGGTTTCACTCTGTTAAAAATGGGCTTGACGCAATAGCAGAAGATAGTGATGCACTGGTTGCAGTTCATGATGCGGTAAGACCCCTTCCAGGCGAAGCTATAATTAATGAATCTTATAAACGCGCCGCAGAAACCGGCAACGCCATTACTGCCGTAAAAAGCCGCGACTCTGTGAGGCAATTAAAAAACGGCGCATCAGTAAGTTTATTGAGGGATGAAATATACATGGTGCAAACACCGCAAACATTTAAAATAGAACAACTGCGGACAGCCTATAACCAGCCTTTTAACGAAGGATTTACCGACGACGCCAGCGTTGCGGAAGCAGCAGGCTTTCCGGTTTCTGTAATTGAAGGGAGCTACCGCAACATAAAGATAACTTTCCCGGAAGACATAGCAATTGCTGAGCATTTTTTAAAAGGTTTATAGTCCATGGTCGATGGACCATAGAAAGAAGAAGTTTTTTGAGATAATAGTCCATAATCCGGCAGCTTTTCTGCCATGGACAATGGACTATCGTCTATGGACTAAATTAAGCCCTCCGGATGACACCTAAAAGTATTGCGATAATAGCAATTACTAATAGAATATGGATCAGTCCGCCACCAACGGGATAAACAAAGGCTCCGAATATCCATCCTATTACCAGGATCACGGCGATTAAATAAAGAATGCTTCTCATTTTATAAAGTTTTAGTGGATAATGTTTTATATTCAACTAAAACTGTTCCAAAATGTTTTATAAAATAAAAAACCCCGCTGATGCAGGGTTTTTTATTTTAAAGGCGACTTTTAATATTCGTCCTCGTTAAAAAAGAAGTCATCTTTTGTAGGATAATCAGGCCATATTTCTTCGATGTTTTCGTATGGCTCACCGTCATCCTCCAATGCCTGCAAGTTTTCAATAACCTCAACAGGCGCTCCGGAACGGATCGCGTAATCAATCAATTCATCTTTTGTTGCGGGCCATGGCGCATCTTCTAGGTGCGATGCAAGTTCAAGTGTCCAATACATATGTTTTTATTTAGTGTTATCAGGTAAATTTACTTTTTCGCAAAAGTATAATATTTTTTATTTGATTATCAAATTTTTCATTAATATGATTTGATTTTTTTTGGCAACTAAGTTATCATGTGCGATTTTGTTTTTAAAAAAAGTGCCTGATGATTTTTTATTTTTTTTTAAATTCTCGGTATCCACTGATTTTCAGGTACTTTACTTTCGTTACCAATCTTCCTTGCCAGTGTAAAAAGATAGTCGCTCAGCCTGTTAAGGTAAATCGTTACCTTTTCATCCACCACACTCTCCCCGGCGAGATGAACAGTAATCCTTTCAGCTCTCCTGCATACACAACGTGCAATATGGCAATAAGATATGGCAATACTCCCGCCAGGCAAAATAAAATGACGCAATTCAGGCAATTGTTCGTTCATTTTATCCATTTCATTTTCAAGCAACGCTATATCTTCCGCGTGGAGATCAGGGATAATCATCCTTGATTTCTCCGGATCTGATGCCAATGACGAACCGATAGTAAACAACCTGTCCTGTACCTGTTTCAATATCTCTTTGTGATGTGCGTCAATATCCTGGTCAATAATAAGCCCTACGTAGGAATTCAGTTCATCAACCGTGCCATAACTTTCAATCCGGATGTGCGATTTCGGGACACGCGTCCCTCCTATCAGTGAGGTGAATCCCTTGTCGCCTGTTTTGGTATATATTTTCATTTTGATCTCGAATTTCGGATGTTCGGTTTTTCGCTATTGTTTATTTTTATAGGTGCTCAAGATGGCTATGCCGTTTCGGATTTAGATTTATAATTCATTTTCGTAAATGAGGCTTAAATCCTCGAAATCCATAAATCTGCTTAATCCCGGTTCTGATTTTCGAATTTATTGTTTTGATTTGGCATTTTGATTGTACAATTTCGAAATATATTATTCAACATTATAAACACCTTGTTAATTAGAACGTTATTAATAATAACAGATCCAAAATCAAACATGAGACCAATCCTATTATCATCCAAAATAAGTGTTATTGTTTTATCGGTTACGCTTTTAAGTTTAAAATGCGACAAACCGGCAAATGCCGGGGCAGATCTATCAGCCAATAAAACGTCGGCTGCTACTATGATCACTGAAAAACAATTCAATGATTTGTTCCCCATGCGGGATAAGTTTTATACTTACGCCGCTTTTATAAAAGCTGTTAAGGATTTAAGCCTGGTAAAAATAAAAGTGGTAAAACGCACGGGGAATACATACCAGTTTACCCGCACAGATAAAAGCACAGGCAAATCAACGGTTATACGCCAGGATGCGGATTGGAACGAGGATTGGGCCAAAAAGAAACCCGACAGCACTTATTTCATCGATTACGGCAATTTTTGCGCTGAAAAAGATCCTGCAACAAATAAAAAAGAATTAGCCGCATTTTTTGCGCAGATAGCCCACGAAACCAGGCACGGCGAAGACGGGCAGTACAACGACGGGCTGATGTATCTGCATGAAAATGACACATCGAACAGTTATACGGCCCCCAATGATGTTTACCCCCCGGTTGCCGGTAAAAAATATTATGGCCGCGGCCCTATGCAGCTGAGTTATAATGGGAATTATGGCTATGCCTCTGATTGTATTTTGGGCGATAAACATACCCTGCTCAATAATCCGCAACTGGTGGCAAGCGATGCGGTAATGGCTTTTAAAACAGCTGTTTATTTTTGGATGACGCCCCAGGCCTTAAAACCATCAGCACATGATGTAATGATTGGCAAATGGCAGCCCAATGCGGCAGATAAGGCCGCAGGCCGCGTTGCAGGCTTCGGGATGACCATCAATATCGTAAACGGAAATGTGGAGTGTAACAAGGGCGAAAATAATTATGGCATGAAGGACCGCATTGGTTTTTACCGGCATTTTTTACAAAAGCTTGGCGCAAGCGATCCTAATTGCGCCTGCTCCTGCGGGAAGATGAAACCTTATTGATTTCGGATTTCGGAATTACGATTTCGGAATTATATAAAACTGACGCCGTCCTGATTCCGGTTACACGGATGCGTTTTCTTAATCCTCTGGTCTTCCTTTACTTATGATTTCGGCTTCCAAGCCCCAAAACACCCTCATTAGCTCAAAATAATAATCTATCCGGCCTTTTCCGTACCGCCTTCCAATCTTTTGCCAGGCCAATTCCCTGTTTACACTGCTGTATAGCAATCAATGTAATCTTTTTACAATCAGTGCAATCAAAATAATACCTTTGCATCCTTAATAATGAAATTTAACTTAACAGCACAGGATCCGCATTCAAAAGCCCGGGCAGGTGAACTCATCACTGATCACGGCACCATACAAACGCCTATATTTATGCCCGTTGGTACAGCAGGCACGGTAAAAGCTGTTCACCAGCGCGAATTACGGGATGATATTAAGGCGCAAATCATCTTAGGTAATACCTATCATTTATATTTAAGGCCCGGACTGGATACGCTTGAAAAAGCCGGCGGTCTGCATAAATTTAACGGCTGGGATAAGCCAATTTTAACCGACAGCGGCGGCTACCAGGTGTATTCGTTGACTGAAGTGCGTAAAATTAAGGAGGAAGGTGTCACCTTCCGCTCGCATATTGATGGGTCGAAGCACCTGTTTACCCCTGAAAATGTGATGGATATCCAGCGAATCATCGGTGCCGATATCATTATGGCCTTTGACGAATGTACACCCTACCCCTGCGAATATAACTACGCCAAACGGTCTATCGAGATGACGCACCGCTGGCTGAAACGCTGCTGCGACCGTTTCGACAGCACCGAACCTAAGTATGGTTACAGCCAAACGTTGTTCCCTATTGTACAGGGATCTGTGTATAAAGATCTGCGTGTGCGCTCAGCCGAATTTATCGCTTCAATGGACCGCGAGGGCAATGCCATAGGCGGC
Organism: Mucilaginibacter sp.; assembly: GCA_031292485.1. Taxonomy (GTDB): domain Bacteria; phylum Bacteroidota; class Bacteroidia; order Sphingobacteriales; family Sphingobacteriaceae; genus Mucilaginibacter. The sequence goes on along the minus strand of JARLHA010000030.1, from coordinate 14,388 downwards.
TTATCCGTTGGCGAACCGGCAGAAGAGATGTATGCGATGACAGAAATTGTATGCAATATATTACCGGAGCAAAAACCACGTTATCTAATGGGCGTTGGAACACCCGTTAACATATTGGAAAATATAGCCTTGGGAATAGACATGTTTGATTGTGTTATGCCGACGCGCAACGCGCGTAACGGTATGCTTTTTACCAAAAACGGCATCATCAATATCAAAAATGAAAAGTGGAAGAACGATTTTTCGGCCATTGAAGAAGATAGCCACCTGTTTGCTGACACGGCTTATTCAAAATCGTATTTACGCCATTTAATTCATTCGGGCGAGATGTTGGGCGCACAAATAGCTACATTGCACAACCTCCATTTTTATTTATGGCTGGTAACCGAAGCACGAAAAAAGATCATCGCAGGCGAGTTTTATAACTGGAAAAATATCATGGTAAACCGCCTCGGGCAACGACTATAAATGAAGGCATTTTTGTACAGGCATTTAAAGGTAATTGACAGGTATATCATCAAAAAATACCTGGGCACTTTTGTATTTACGCTGGGCATCTTCCTGGTGGTAATGGTAATTTTTGACGTATCAGAACACCTGGATAACTTCCTCAAATACCATTCATCCCTGCATGATATAGTGTTTAAATATTATGCAGGTTTCATCCCCTTTTACCTTAATTTCCTGTCGCCGCTCATTAACTTTTTAGCGGTAATATATTTCACTTCCAAAATGGCCAATCAAACCGAAATAGTGCCGATTTTGAGTGGAAAGGTAAGTTTCAACCGTTTTTTAAGGCCCTATTTTATTTGTGCGGGATTGATCTTTACCGTATCATTCCTGGCTAATATTTTCCTGATCCCCTATACCAACAAGCTGAAGATTTCATTCGAAAACTCGCATTCATTCAACGCAGATGATCCTACCAAAAGCGAAGTGCATATCCAATTGGATAAACACACCTATGTATACGTGCAATCGTACGATAATAGTATTCACACCGGCTACCAGTTTGTTTTGGAGAAATTTGACGGCGATAATTTAAAGGAAAAGCTGGTTGCCAATACGGTTGTATATGATTCATTGAAACGAAAATGGACCATTTCAGGTTATACCATCAGGTATATCAACGGGCTGAAAGAGAAGTGGGTTGATGGCACAACCAAAAAAATTGACACCGTTTTAGATATGCGCCCAACGGATTTTATTCAGTACGATAACCAGTTTACTGCCATGTCGACCGGCGATCTGAGCAAGAATATCACCAAAGAAAAGATACGGGGAACAGGAGCAATTAAAGAAATGCGGTATGATTATGACCAGCGTTTTGTGTATCCGTTTTCGGCTTTTGTACTCACTTTAATTGCCGTTTCCATCTCCTCCCGAAAGGTGCGCGGAGGGATAGGACTGCCCCTCGGGATAGGAATTTTCCTTTGTTTTACCTATATCGTGGTAGATCGCTTTGCCTTCGTATTTGCTGTTAAAGGCGACATGCCAGCCATCATTGCAGTATGTATTCCGAATGGGATTTTCGGCCTGGTTGGCTTATATTTACTTAAACAAGCACCCAAATAATGGAACCGGAAGGTACCTCAAAAACGGTAAATAAAAACCTTTTATTACTGCACGGAACGGTGATCATCTGGGGTTTTACAGGCACCCTTGGCAAGCTCATTACCATACCCGCTACGGGCCTTGTTTGGTACCGGGTACTCATTGCATCGGTATCATTATTGCTTTATTTTATCGCCGTAAAAAAGGACTTCCGGGTGAGTAAAATTACCTTGTTAAAGTTTGTTACCAATGGTGCGCTGGTGGGTGCGCACTGGATATTATTCTTCGCATCCATCAAATTATCTACCGTTGCGGTAACGCTGGTTTGCCTGTCATCCATCACTTTATTCACTGCTATTTTTGAGCCGGTCATCAACAAAAAGAGAATCTCCAGGCTCGAGATATTAGCGGGAGTTTTGATCATTACCGGCATCATCCTGATCTTTAAATTTGAAACTCATTACACTAATGGCATCATAGCTGGTTTATTAAGTGCGGTATTTGCAAGCCTTTTTGCCATCATCAACTCCAAACTGGTGAAGCAACACCAGGCCCCGGTGATCGCCTTTTACGAACTATCGGGCGCCTTTTTATGGATCACTATTTACCTGTTTGCTTCCTCGGGTTTCAACCAAACAATGGTTCCGGATACTGCCGATATAGGCTACTTGTTTTTGCTGGGCACCATCTGCACCTCCCTTGCCTATGTTGCCGGGGTATATGTAATGCGCGACCTTTCGGCTTTCAGGGTAGCGCTCATCACCAACCTTGAACCGGTTTACGGCATCCTGATCGCCTTCTTTTTCTTTGGCGATCTGAACAAAATGACCGCCGGTTTTTGGGCCGGGGCGGTCATTATTTTATCAACGATACTGCTGTACCCGGTAACCCAGAAGCAACTCAACAAGCGGAGGCAGCGCAGGATAGCGAAGGCATAACCGTTAGATTAGCCGCTATACCAGCGCAGTTACAATTACCCACCGCATTGCATTTCCAACGCTCCTCCGGTATTTCTTCCCGGGGTAGGGCAGGGTGCCACGTCAAATCAAGGCATTTTAAAGCCCCGTAACGAACTTTAACTTTCAACCATACTCCATCATTCCCATCGCAAAAACCCTCCAATTCAGGGGCTTTTTATCAGCCGGGCTAAGTGTAACAAACGCAGTAATTAAAAAAATACTAGTCATGGGTTTTTTTGGCAAAATATCATGACAAATTTCACTGTTTCCAGCTTTTATCTATGATTAAATAAATTTCTCAACTATTTATAAATCAAATTATTAAAAACTTTATAGAAAGTAATAATTTAATAATACAAAATTATTTAAATTATAAAATGCTAATTTTTTTGGCAAAGTGACGTATTTAACGTAAATTTATATTTTAAGTATCTATTTATCAATTATATAAATTAAATTATATTAAGCATTAATTTATAGCTGGCAATTTTTGGAAATCCGACCGGCAAAGTGTATTGATATGCTTTATTCCGGAAAAATTGGGAATTAAAAATTTTGCGGGGGATCGTATACAAAATACTTTTTTGACGAAAAAAACAACCTTCCTGAGCACGGCAGAAACGAGTCTCAGTCCCCCCGTCTTCCCCACTCCTGCCCCGTGAAATAATTGAATAAAAATTAAACCGCAACCCGGAGTTGAGGTAATGGAATGATGAACACAAAAATTGAACAGAGAACCGCCGGCAATAATCCCGGATAGTAAAGGTGCTTTTAATGCCCCCGCGTTGCGCCACATCCAGCCGCGTCAAACGCCAACCCTTTCCGGGTCAATTTTCAAATAAAAAATGACACTGCCTGAAATGCATTTTTATTCGTCGCATAAAAAACGGATATTGTACTAAATGTAAAACCGAAATACCATGCGCATTAAAACAATCGTTATTATCCTGATCGCCGTTTTGCTTACCATAGTGATAATGCAAAATACGGACGAGGTTTGGTTCAAGATTTTATTTTTCAAAATCCACGTTTCAAAGCTAAGTGTAATGCTGCTTGTGGCAGTGGTAGCGTTTATTTTGGGATGGCTGGTTGGGCGCCCTAAAAAGGTGATCCGCCTGGGTGACACCATGGGCAGCCATGATCCTGATGACGACGAACCTGGTACACTAAGCAAGGAAGACAGGGAATACATTAACTAACACAAATGGGTACAAAAATTGGATTTATAGGCCTGGGGCATATGGGTACCCCAATGGCTAAAAACCTGCTGGATGCAGGCTATCATTTACAGGTTTACAACCGCACCTTATCAAAAATTGATGAGTTGGGCGAAGGGGCAATTACCATGTGCAACTCCCCTGCCGGTGCTGCCGATGGCGCGTCAATTGTGATCACCATGCTATCAGAAGACGAGGTGTTAAAAGAAACTGTTTTGGGCAAAAGCGGTATCCTTGAAAAATTACAAAAAGGCGGGGTTCATATTTCGATGAGCACCATCTCGCCGGACACGGCGCAGCTACTTTCAGATGCTCACAAAGCAGCCGGAAGCAGCTACCTGGCGTCACCTGTATTTGGCAGGCCAGAAGCAGCAGCCGCTAAGAAATTATGGATCTGTGTTTCTGGTGACCAGCACGCAAAAGACCTGGCGAAACCGGTGCTGGAAAACTTGGGCCAGGGCATTGTTGATTTTGGCGAAGGGGCAGCCGCAAACGTAGTAAAGATCGCCGGTAATTTTATGATCATGGCATCAATGGAAATGATGGCAGAGGCTTATACCCTGGCAGAAAAAAGCGGCGTGGACCGTTTAAAGGTGGCAGAGTTTTTTGGGTCGACCTTGTTCAATGCTCCCATCTTTCAAAACTACGGAAGGCTCATTGCGAACAAACAATATGAACCGGTCGGCTTCAAGTCGAAATTAGGCCTCAAGGACGCACGCCTGGCATTTAAATTATCGCAGCAAACAGAAACCCCCATGCCGGTTGTAAACACCGTACACAACCGCTTATTGAGCGCCGTAGCCAAAGGCTGGGGCGAAACAGATTGGGTAGAGGGTGTAGGACGCGGGGTTTGCGAAGATGCAGGGGTGTGATTTTGGATTTCGGAATTTCGATTTCGGAATTTTTTAATGGGATTTCGGAATGTCAAATGCGGAATAAGAAATTGAATCGGAAATCGAACTTCTAAATTCCCAAATTCTTAAATCCGAATCCCTACAAAAAAAACAAATCCGAAATCGAAATTCCGAAATCCGAAATTTTCAAATCCGGTGTCTCAGCAAATATCCCGAAAACCGAAGCCCCGCTCCCGCTCATGCTGGCATAGATGGCACCGGCTTCGTACAGGGTTGCTTTCACCCCCCGGATGACCGGGTGGTTTTTAAACACAGAAAGTTCAAAGTCGTTTTTGATATGGTTTTTCCATTCGGTCAGCGGCAGCTGGATCAGCTCCATTAACGACGTTTTAACCGGAGAAGGCTTTACACCGCCGTAGGCCTCGCCGGTTGACACGTGAACCGGCGGCATTACCAGCGCAATTTTATAGGCGGACAGGTCGAGTTTGATAGGTTCAAATTCATCGCCCTTATCAAAAGCGAATACGGGTTTGTTTTTGATAAAAAAGGCACAATCGGCGCCCAATTGCCTGGCGTAGGCTATCATCCCGTCATCATTTAAACCAAGGTTGAAATACTCATTGAGCAATCTGATAAAAAAAGCAGCATCTGCAGAACCTCCTCCGAGCCCTGCGCCAATGGGGATGTGCTTGTGCAAATGAATTTTTACCGGCGGCAGGTCGAAATCTTTTTTAAGTAGATGATAGCCCTTTATGCAAAGGTTATCTTCCATCCTTCCGGGTATTCCGAGGCCTGTTGACTCAAAACTCAATTCATCAGCCTTAATAATTTCAAGCGCGTCATTTATTTTAATGGGATAGAAAATGGTTTCCAGGTTGTGGTAACCATCAGGCCTGCGTTCTGTTACGTTAAGACCGATATTGATTTTTGCGTTGGGGAATGATATCATGCATTGCAAAGGTAGCAACCAATTTGTTAATTTCCGTAGGGGCGATCCCTTGTGGTCGCCCTCATAGGTTATATCTGGTTGTTGATTGGGCAACCACAAGGACGGGTGTTACCCCCTGCGTTGCCGCCGTTCAAAGATTTATCACGGTTAAAACGATCAACATGTCCCCTATTTTTGCACATCGGTAGGATACCAGCATTAGTTTATTTTTATTTGTATTTATTTTTAGGTTGAAAATGTTGTAAAGGTTGGGAGGGTTGTAATTTAGACAACTTACCAAAAATGACTTGATGACTTAATGACCTAATGACTCAATTAATCAACCAATGAAGCAATACCTCGATCTGATGAGCCATGTAATGCAGAACGGCGCTCAAAAGCATGACCGTACCGGAACCGGCACCTTAAGTGTTTTTGGCTACCAGATGCGTTTTAACCTGCAGGAAGGCTTCCCGATGGTGACCACCAAAAAACTGCACCTTAAATCCATTATTCATGAGCTGATATGGTTTTTAAGCGGCGATACCAATATCAAATATTTAAAAGATAACGGCGTACGCATCTGGGACGAGTGGGCGGACGCTGACGGCAACCTGGGGCCCGTTTACGGCTACCAGTGGCGCTCGTGGCCAAAACCGGACGGCGGACATATCGACCAGATCAGCCAGGTAGTGAACCAGATCAAAACCAACCCCGATTCACGCAGGATGATGGTATCCGCCTGGAACGTGGCGGATGTTAACCAGATGGCTTTGCCTCCCTGCCACAGCCTGTTCCAGTTTTATGTGGAGCCGACTAACACGCTTAAAGGAGAAACAAGGGGAAAGTTATCATGCCAGCTTTACCAGCGCAGCGCGGATATATTTTTAGGGGTGCCCTTCAACATTGCCTCGTATGCGTTGCTTACCATGATGGTGGCGCAGGTATGCGACCTGGATTACGGCGACTTTGTGCATACTTTCGGCGATGCCCATATCTACAACAACCATCTGGAACAGGCAACGCTTCAACTAAGCCGCGAACCGAGGGCATTACCCACCATGAAGATAAACCCGGAGGTGAAAGATATTTTTGCCTTTACGTTTGAAGATTTCACTTTGGAGAACTATGATCCATGGCCACATATAAAGGCAGCGGTTGCTGTTTGATTACTTTTTAAGTAAATTTGTGTATGACATCGATACAATTAAAAACCGAAATACAAAAAGTATTGGATCAGGTGCCGGAAGAGGTGCTGACAGATTTTTTGAATTACGCAAAGGAATTGCAAAAACATTCATCCAAAGATATTGAGTTAGCAAAATTCATGAAACAAACTTTAATTGAGGATAGAGAGTTACTTGAAAAACTTGCTCAATGATAGAAATCAGGAAAGCAATTTTTATTCATGATGATTTGATCAATAAGTTAGGTGGCAGCAAAGGCATTCGTGATATGGGTTTATTGGACGCTGCATTAAATCGCCCTTTTGCCACATTTGACAGTATCGATTTATATCCAACTCCTTTCGACAAAGCATCAGCGATATTGGAAAGCATCTTGATTAACCATCCATTTATTGATGGAAATAAACGCACGGCTTATGTGTTGATGAAATTGCTTCTTTTTCAAAATGGAATTCTTTTAACAGCAAATCAATCCGAAAAATATCAAATGGTAATTAAAGCCAGCACAGGGGAATTAAGATTTGATGAGATTAAACTTTGGCTTGTATCAAACACTACCATAAACAAATGACAGTAACAATCGTCGTCGCTATTTCCGAAAACCATGTTATCGGTAAAGACAATAAATTGCTTTGGCACCTGCCGAATGATTTAAAGCACTTTAAGGAGATCACCAGCGGGCATACTGTAATCATGGGCAGGAAAACCTACGAGTCGGTTGGAAAACCACTGCCCAGGCGCCGGAATATTATCATTACCCGGCAGGCAATTTCGATTGAGGGTTGCGAAGTGGTAAATTCCATTGAGGCTGCCCTGGCGTTGTGCGCTGACGAAGATGAGGTATTTATTGTTGGCGGCGCCGAGATCTACAAACAGTCGATACACTTAACCGACCGGATATACCTTACCATTGTTCACAAGGAATTTGAAGGCGACAGCTTTTTCCCCGAAATAAATAATACCGAATGGCGGGAAGTTTTCCGCGAAGATCATCAGCCCGACGAGAAAAATCAGTTACCCTACTCGTTTATCACACTTGAACGATAAAGGGAAAGGTGAAAGGCTAAAGGTAAAACAATGCATTGACTAATGTTTGATTCCGCTGCAGGAAAAGATGAGAGGGTTGATAAACATTTATTTTTGCACTGAAATACAATTACTTACAGAAAAAAGCTTTCGCCTTTCGCCTTTCAACTTTCAGCTCCCCACTTATTTCAATTAAAAATTTCATGCTTACATATTTTTATTAGATTTGCCGTCTTATTTAAAAGGCTTATAAACTAATTAATTACATATTTTGATTCAAAATGCAAGGTAAAGGGGTTGTTAAATTTTTCGCCATATTGCTGGCTATCGTGTGCTTATACCAGCTTTCATTTACTTGGGTAGCCAATAAAGTTAAGGATGACGCAAAGGTATATGCCAAGGGTGATACTACAAAAGAAAAGGCTTATCTTGATTCTATCGCAACGCAACCGGTATATCCGATATTAAAACACGATTATCAATACGTTAGCCAACGGGCACTTGCCTTAGGATTGGACCTTGAGGGGGGGATGAGTGTTACCATGCAGATCTCGCTGGACGAGCTGGTTAAAAAATTATCGAACAATAATACCGATGTTTATTTCAACCAGGCAATTGCGCAGGCCAATAAGGATATTATCAGCAGCCAGACGGATTACATCACACTTTTTGTAAATGACTATGAAAAGCTGAACCCCGGAGGTAAACTGGCCACCATCTTTTCAACCAAAGACAATCAGGACCGTATTAAGTTTAATGCAACCAACAGTGAAGTTGAAACTTTTTTGAAAGACAACGCAACATCCTCTGTTAAGCAAGAATTTACTATCCTGCAAACCCGTGTTGACCAGTTCGGAGTTACTAATGCTAACATACAGCTTACCGGCGCCGACCGTATTTTAATTGAATTACCAGGCGTTAAGGATCCTGAACGCGTTCGCAAGCTTTTGTCGGGCACTGCCAAAATGGAGTTCTATCAAACTTATGATAACAGCCAGGTTACGCCCTTACTTTCAAATTTAAACGGCATCATCGCTGCTGAAAATAAAGCAGCAAAAAAAGATACTGCAAAAACTATTGCTGCCGTTAAGCCGGATACATCAAAAAAGACAGCAGCTGCAAAAACAGATACGACCAAAGGCGCTTTGGCTTTGTTGAATAAAGTACAGAAAAGCGGAAAAGACACCTCTTCATTAAGCAGCAAAGCCAAAGGCAACGACCAATATCCATTGTTCGATGTTTTAAAGCCAATGATGTACCAGGGCCAAAACGGGCAGACTGAGATTGCACCCGGACCTGTTGTTGGCCATGCTGATGTAAAGGATACCCTGAAAGTTGACCAATACTTACGTAGCCCGGCTGTACGATCTGCTATACCGTCAAGCATGAAATTCCTTTGGGGTGTAAAGCCAATTGCTAAAACCAAAACGTTTGAATTGTATGCTGTAAAATTGGTTGGCGCAAATAACACCGCTTCACTTACCGGCGAGGTAATTACCGATGCCTATAAGGATGTTGACCAGAAAGGCAGTCCTGAAGTACGGATGATCATGAACTCTGACGGTGCCGAAAAATGGAATGAAATAACCACTGAAGCATGTAAAGATCCGAATAATCACCAGTCGATAGCCATCGTATTAGACGATAACGTTTACTCTGCACCCCGTGTAGATAACCCTATCCCCGGCGGTGTTTCATCCATCTCTGGTAACTTTACGACCGAAGAAGCAGGCGATTTGGCCAATGTTTTAAAAGCTGGACGCTTACCTGCACCGGCCCATATTGTTGCTGAAGATGTTGTCGGCCCATCATTAGGTCAACAGGCTATTAACGCTGGTTTATTATCAAACCTTGTAGGTTTACTGGTAGTAATGGTATTTATGATCGCTTACTACAACCGTGCAGGTACCGTATCTGTTGTTGCTGTATTGATCAACATCTTCTTCCTGATGGGGGTGTTAACCAGCCTTGGTGCAACGTTAACTATGCCGGGCGTAGCGGGTATCGTGCTAACCTTTGGTTTATCGGTGGATGCCAACGTACTGATCTATGAGCGTGTCCGGGAGGAACTGGCGCTGGGCAAATCGCTCAGGATAGCCGTTTCTGATGGTTTTAAACACGCTTTATCGTCTATCCTCGATTCAAACATCAGTACCTTCCTTACCGGTTTAATCCTTTATGTGTTCGGAACAGGGACTATCCAGGGATTCGCGATTACTTTAATGATCGGTATCATTACTTCATTGTTCTGTTCGTTACTGATTTCAAGGCTCATCCTCGAATACATGATCGACAAAGGCTGGGATATTAAATTCTCCAATCCGTGGAGCTCACATACCTTTAAAAATGCACATTACGCCTTCGTAAAAAACCGTTTCAAATATTATATCTTTTCAGGTTCTTTTATTTTACTTGGAATAGGATCAATGGTAACCAGGGGCTTTAACTACGGAGTTGATTTTGTGGGAGGCCATTCCTATGTCATCAGATTTGATGACAAAAGTGTAAATGTTGAACAGGTTCGTACCATTATTGATAAAGCCTTTGGCTCTGGTAACGAAGTTAAAACTTTTGGTTCTGATATAAGCATTACCACCAAATACGACATCAATGATAATACGGAGGGCGCGGATGCAAAAGTTGAGACAGCTGTGATCAAAGCACTGGATTCAACACCTCAAACGCATATAACATCGGCAAATATCAGGAGTCGGCAAAAAGTTGCGCCGACGATCGCCAACGGGCTCAAAAAATCAGCTCTTTTAACGGTAATCTTCGCCATCATTATCATTTCGGGTTACATATTTATCCGTTTCCGTAAATGGCAATTCAGTTTGGGCGCCATGGTGGCAACCGCGCATGATGCATTGATGGTATTATCGTTCTTCTCTATATTTAAAGATATGCTGCCATTCTCGCTTGATATCGATCAATCCTTTATAGCGGCGATATTAACGGTAATAGGTTATTCTATCAACGATACGGTGGTTGTATTTGACCGTATCCGCGAATTCCTTAACCTGCACCATGCCAAAACTGACGACCCGAAAGCGGTTATCAATGATGCCATCAACAATACCTTAAGCCGTACTATTATTACAGCGCTTACTGTGTTAATGATATTACTGGTATTATTTATCTTCGGTGGGGATGTTATCCGGGGATTCTCTTTCGCTTTGTTGATAGGCGTATGTTTCGGTACCTACTCTTCAATCTGCGTAGCAACACCGGTAATCATCGATTTCGGAAAGAAAGACCTGAGGTAAAAAAAATCAAAAATTATATCAAGGCTCCAAAGAACATTTGGGGCCTTTTTTGTTTTTATTCTATGGGACAAAAAGAAATGAATACAAAGGACGGATCAAAGTTTCCGAAGGTGGTTATCATAGGCGGTGGTTTTGGCGGCCTGCAAGTCGCTAAAAAACTATCAGATAAACCGGTGAATGTTTTAATGATTGATAAACATAATTACCACACCTTTCAGCCACTGCTTTACCAGGTAGCGACAGGCAGCCTCGAGGCCGACTCCATTGCTTTTTCATTAAGAAAAAACTTTTCCGATCAAAAAAACTTCCGGTACAGGAATGCTGAAGTGACTAAGGTAAATCCTGAAAAAAATACTATTGATACCACCATCGGCGAATTACCTTACGATTACCTGGTTATAGCGACAGGCTCTACCACCAATTTTTTCGGCAATAAAGATATTGAGCATTTTGCCATGCCGATGAAATCAATCCCCGAAGCGCTTAACCTGCGCTCGCTGATCCTGCAAAATATTGAAGAAGCTGTTTTGCTTAACACAAAGGCAGAAAGGGAGCCTTATCTTAATTTTGTGCTGGTTGGCGCCGGCCCGACGGGTGTTGAACTTGCCGGAGCGCTTGCCGAACTGCGCAATAACATCCTTACCTGCGATTATCCCGAATTGGAAAAAGAACATATGAGCGTTTACCTTGTTGATTTTTTACCAAGGGTACTGGGCGCAATGTCTGAACAAGCCTCAAAAGGCGCCAAGGATTTTTTAACCAGGATGGGCGTTGACGTCCTCACGGGTGTAAAAGTGGAGAATTATGATGGCAACGAAATAAATTTTGAAGACGGCAGAAGCATCCGGACTAAAAACGTCATCTGGTCAGCAGGGGTTATGGGTGTAGTACCGGAAGGATTAAACAAAAATATAATTGAACGGGGCAACAGGATCAGGACGGACAGCGTTTGCAGGGTTGCCGGCTTTTCGAATATTTTCGCAATTGGCGACGTTGCCGCCATGATTACGGATGAAACGCCTAAGGGACATCCCGGTGTAGCACAGGTGGCGATACAAATGGGCAACCACACGGCCAAAACCATTATGCAATTGATCAATAATGAACCAACGGCACCATTTAAATATTTAGATAAGGGCTCATTAGCCACTATAGGCAGAAATAAAGCTGTTGCCGACCTCGGTAAATTAAAATTCCAGGGCTTTTTTGCCTGGATGATCTGGATGTTCGTGCACCTTATTTCGCTATTAGGTTTTAGAAACAAGATCGTGGTATTCATCAACTGGGTGGGCAGTTATCTTAATTATAACGGAGGAACCCGGTTGATCATCAGGCCATATGTGATGGAGGACGTGCAGGAGAAAACGCGCCATTTGCCGAAAACGAATTGACAAAGCCTATCCGCTTTTGCTATTATTAGTAATATTTAATAAACATAAATGCCATTGAGCATATAACCTGTTATATTCGCTTAATAATCTTCGATTCCATGAAAGCATTGATTTTATGTTTTGCATTTGCATTCATCTCATTTGAGTCCTTTGCCGCTAAAAGCAGTATTAACAACTATACCTCAGTTAATCCCGATTCTGTTAAATTGACCATTGAGGGCATCTATGCCTTTTACCAGGGGAAGGTAAAAGTTGACAGCCTTCCTGAAGGTTTGATGTACGTACGGGCGGTACAGTTTATGGCGGCAAAAAACTTCCAGCAAAACTATGGCTACCAGGAAGAAGGAAAAATGATCTACTTTACTACCCAGGACCTGAACGTAAATGAAGTTTATGTCGGCGATGATGATGATGTTTTGAATCCCTACACTGTTCAATTTTCAATGATCCTCGACCTTAAAAATGGCAGTTACAGGTACACCATTAATAACGTGGTGTTTTTTCGGCCGGACGGGAACGGTAATAAAAGAGAAACATTGTATGACGTGTACCTGAAAGCTACCAATACCAATTCAAGAAGGATAGCAAAGGATGCCCGAAAACTGATAGATTCCTTCGAAAAATATTTAAATACGCTTACCGGAGAATTGTATGACGGGATTGAACAAAAGCCCTCGATATATTCAAAATTTTAATTTCGATATTCAATTAAATGCTCCCGAAAATACAGTTGACAGAATGCTCGCGTGATGCAATGCAGGGTATTCACCAATTCATTCCAACCGAAATAAAGGCCGCTTACATCAATTTGCTGCTGCAGGTGGGGTTTGATACGATTGATTTCGGAAGTTTTGTTTCGGCTAAGGCTATCCCCCAGATGCAGGACACCGCCGAAGTATTAAAAAAGCTTGATTTGAGCCATACAAAATCAAAATTGCTTGCAATAGTTGCCAACTATCGCGGTGCGGAAGAAGCTGCACAGCATCCCGAAATAACCTATTTGGGCTTCCCATTTTCTATATCCGAAACCTTTCAGCAGCGGAATGCCAATTCAGGAATTGATACGGCTTTTGATACTGTACAAAACATACAGCAACTATGCGGCAAAGCGAATAAAAAACTGCGCATCTATTTATCTATGGGTTTTGGAAACCCCTACGGGGACGACTGGAGTATTGAAATCCTGCTAAACTGGGCAGAAAAGATGGTTGCGTTAGGTATTGAGCACATTTATGCTGCTGACACAATCGGGATTGCCACACCGCTGCAAATTGCTGAAATAATGAAAAGCCTGAATGGGTTTACTAATATACAGTTCGGGATGCACCTGCATTCCACACCTGACACCTGGAAAGAAAAGATTGAAGCTGCTTATCAAAACGGCTGCCGCTTATTTGATACTGCGCTCAAAGGCTACGGCGGCTGCCCGATGGCCAAAGACGAGCTTACAGGCAATATCGCAACCGAAAACTTAATTGGATACCTTAAATCTCAAAACGAAGACCTGGAGCTTAATTTTGACAAATTACAGGAAGCGATGGATTATTCGGGGAAGGTGTTTTGTTGATTTTGGAGGCTTAATTAAGCGTACATTAATTTTCCTTTTGGTAAAGGAATTTCCCGTCCCAAATCTTTTGCGGTTTGAATCCACTGTTCAATAACAGTCTCTACATTGACTATAGCCTCACTATAATTTGCACCATCAGCCATACATCCTGCAAGTTCGGGAACCTCAGCAATCACAGCATCATCTTCATCACTCCAATAAAGGATTATTTGATATTTATTTTTCATCACAACACTTTTAGAAGTTTTCTGAAATGCGATTTTGACTAAATGCAATCGCGTTTTTATTTGCATGCGGGAGACGCGAAGCATCGCGTCTCCTATGATGAAAATATAGCCGTTTAGCGGGTAAACGTTCTTGAAAGAGATACAATAGGTTACATAAAGTTATATTTTAAAAATGATTTATCAAAGCGCAGCCATGTTTTATTAACTTTCAT
>JARLHA010000029.1 GCA_031292485.1 Mucilaginibacter sp. | reverse complement strand
GGTGCGCCACGAGGCGTGCGTGTATATATAAATTAAATACCTAATGGATGAAAGAGCCATACAACCCAATTAGCCGTTCAGGTTGAAGGAAGCGCGGCACATCAAGAGGAAACAAAGGATGTGAAGCCCGCGCAGACGGTACAGTAAGCTGCAACAGTAAGGCTTCGTTACGCTAAAGGTATCGGTCAAGCTTCCGGAGATGCAGAAACCTGCCATGGCAGAGATGGGAAACGGTAAGCTACCCACTGCCAGATACCCGGAGTAGGATGTTGTTGCGTGCTGGACGAAGGTAGCGCATGAACGTGGGAGACCCTAACGGGATCCCGAAGTCAGGGGACTGCCGAGGGAGTCGGATATGCCCGTAGTAGTGAAGAAACCCGAAAAGGTAAAAGCGGGAGGAGCAAAGGGGCATTACTATGAATAAAGTTTTCAAGAGAAAGAAACGGACAAAATTGATGAAACATCAGGATAAGGTCGAAGCAGAAGGGACACAAGGCGAGCTGTTCAAAAGGCGGCGTGCTGAGCTACCGGAAGCAGAAAGAGTGGAAAGCCTCCGAGGGAAACTATATCAGAAAGCCAAGCAGGAACGGGAGTACAAGTTTTATGTACTGTATGACAAGCTGTTTATCCCGTATATGCTAAGAGCGGCGTGGAAACAGGTAAAGGCGAACAATGGTGCACCAGGGATAGATGGGATGAGTGTAACAGATGTGGAACGTATAGGTGTAGAAGAATATCTGCAAACCCTCGGGGAAGAGCTGCGCACACAGAGCTACCGACCAAGCGCAGTAAAACGGGTGATGATCCCGAAAGCGAATGGCGGGGAACGTCCTTTAGGCATACCAACGGTAAAAGACAGGATAGCACAGACGGTATGTAAACTGGTAATTGAACCCATATTTGAAGCAGACTTTGAAGAAAGTTCGTATGGGTTCAGACCGGAACGGAGTTCAAAAGATGCAATGGCAACCATAAAGGGGCACCTGCAGAAGGGAAAAACGGAAGTATTAGATGCAGACTTAAGTAAGTACTTCGACACGATTCCGCATGATAAACTGCTTAAAGCGTTAAAAGAACGCATCAGCGATCCGAGAATACTAAGGCTAATCAGCCTGTGGCTGAAAACGCCGGTATACGAGGACGGACAGTTTAAAGGCGGGAAGAAGAATGCAGTCGGCACCCCGCAAGGCGGAGTAATATCGCCGCTACTGGCAAACATATACCTGCACCTGCTTGACCGTATAGTAAACAAACCGGGAAGCACATTTGGAAAGCTTGGTATATCGATAGTCAGATATGCAGACGACTTCGTACTGATGGGGAAGCGGATAACAGAAGAAGCGCTTAACAAGTTAAAATCCATACTGGAGAAGATGGGCTTGACTTTAAATGAGACCAAGACCAAACGAATTCAATCGGAACAGGAAGCGTTCAACTTCCTGGGGCACACAATCCGTTACGATAGGGACATCCGGGGAAGGGATAGCAAATACTGGAATATATGTCCAAGCAAGAAAGCAGAGCAGAAAATAAGGGACGGCTTAAGTGAATATCTGCAAAAGCACGGGCATAGCCCGGTAAGAGAAATAGTTGAAGGAATAAACGCTAAAGTCAGGGGATGGCTGAACTACTTTTCAATAAAAGGAGTTAGTTATGTGACGATGAGCAAGAAACGATTACGTGTTTATCTTCAACAAAAGCTCAACCGCTATTTCAACCGTAAGAGCCAAAGGAAGTGCAGGCTTTACAGACAAAGAGCCTTTGAGGTATTAGTTCAAAAGAATGGACTAATAGACCCGACAAAATACGCTTGCTGAATGCTCAACTGTGAATGCTGATGACGAAGTTCATTAGGAAAGCCGTATGCGGGAAAACTGCACGTACGGTTTGACGAGGGGGTTGGGAAGTGCATTGCCTTCCCACTCTACTCTACCGGTAAAAAATAAACCGCTGAGTTCACAAAGGAGGCACAAAGAACACAGAGAATTTGCTGATTTTAATGATTTTCTTCTTCGTCAACTTTAACCGGGCCGTCAATAATTTGCCCAACACCAAAATATTCTTCCAGTTCATTTAAAGTAGATGAGCCGGTGGCAATATCTTTAATGATCTTTCCTTTTTCCATCAGGAGGATGCGGTCGCAAACATCAGTAATATGGTTAAGGTCATGGCTGGATATTAAGGTGGTAACGCCTTTGTTTTTATTTAAATCCTTCAACAAGCTTTTCAAGCGGAATTGTGTACTTGGGTCGATATTGGCAAAGGGCTCATCCAACATCAGCAATTCAGGGTTTTGCAGCAGGCAGGATACCACCCCAACTTTACATTGGTTGCCTTTTGAAAGATCGCGGATATATTTGCCTTTTTTAAGGATCTCGCCGTTAAAAAACTCGGCCATGCCCGAAAGATAATCGTCCACCGTAGCGCGGCTTTGCTGGTGCAGTCCGCCGATAAAATAAAAATACTCCTCCGGGGTTAAATAGTCTATCAAAAAGCCTTCGTCAAGGTACGATGCGGTATAGTTTTTCCAGTTTTCGTGCCCGGCTACGTTTTCGCCGTTTGACAATACTTCTCCGCCATCAGGTCGGATCAAATCAAGCATCAAACGAAACAAGGTAGTTTTACCAGCGCCATTATTGCCCACAAGCCCAACACTTTCGCCCTTTTTAATCTCCAGGTGCGGTACGTTTACAACGGTAACCCCGCTGTATATTTTTTTAAGGTCTTTAATTTCTATCATCTTATTTGTTTCTGAAACCTTCAGTTATTTTGTATCTGTGTGTGTAAAAATCGGCTTCCAGTTGTTTGATCCAGAAGCTGCGTGTTAGAATAAACACCAGGCCCGTTATAGCCAGTAAAGCCAGGCCGATGTCCGCACGGCCAAGCAGTGCAAACGGTCCGTATATTACATAGGGGGCAATTAACAATGGAATTGATAATATCCATTGATTACCGCTCATACCTTCCCAGTTGAAGGCCGCTCCCTTTGAAAGATCCATTCGCTTAAAATTGCGATTGGCAAAAAAGAGCACAAGCGTGGTATTGATACCTATATTCCATAAATACATAATACATTGAATCATCAATATGCGCCAGCCAAAATAAACGTAAGGCACTGTTAGCAGGAAAAACCCGGTTGAAATTATTGTAAACAGCAAATATTTCGCTTTTAAAAAGTCGGTAAAGGAAACTTTGCTAACCAGCAGCCCATCAAAATGGGAGGCCTGCCAGCTAAACATAAACTGCCCGTAGTTAATAATAAAAATGCCGGTCATAAACATGCTCGCGAACACTTTCCAACTTTCCCCATACAACCGGTTGTTGTAAAATATTAACCCATATAACATGATGAAAAGGCCCATTATCAATGCCGAACGTGACCGTTTGTTGCGTAAAACCAATTTGATCTCGTTTGCTACCAAATCACCCACTCCGCCAAAGCGGCTTAACAATGGGTAATCGGTACTGCTTTTGTATTTGGCTGCCTTGCGCGATCCCAACTCTTCCAGGTAAAGGTTTTGTTTGAGGTATAAAAAGTTAATATAATACATGGCACCCCCCATTAACACTGGCGCAAGTGCAAATAAAGGAGTGGTGATCAAACGTCCAAAAAACAAATAGGAAACATTGCGAAGGGAGTAAATATGCCAGTAAAAATCACCCAAGGCGATCAAAACAATTACAGCGGCAGTAATTAAAAACACCCAGCCGTTTAGGTTTGATTTCCGTTTGATATACAGGGCCAGGTAATTGCTGAAAACGGTTAGGCCGATAAGCGAAACGATAAAAGCAAGCGCCACGGTTGCACCGGAATCCGTTGCGATAATTTTGAGTATAAATGGCGCAAAAAGGATAAACGGCCAGATATTGAAAACCGAAAGCAATGCCGTAAAGGCAAGGTAGCGCACCAGCGAATCCCTTTTTATGGGTAGTTGTAAATACGGCTGCACGCGGAGCGTAGGCAAGTCCTGCAATTGCAAACGCATAAACAGGTCCATCAGGTAGTACAATAAAATAATGCCGCAAAAAGCAATCACCACATCCTGGTGGGGGTAGGCCTTCTCTAAAATCTTATTTAAAAAAAAGCCTAATACCAATACATTAATAAGCAGGTACAAAATAAACACACCCATAATAATGCGAACCGCGATACTTTTGCCTGTATTTTTTGACCGCCAGAAAGCCTTTAATTCGTGCCTGAGGAAAGTTGATATCATATGTGTTTAGTATAGGGTAATTATAGTGAAAATAATTTAGGTATCGATGTCCCTGGTCCGCCTTATCGCAGACCACTTTTTCTCCCCTTTTCGGGGGCCAGGGGGCTAATATTTATACCTGTCGCCCCAAAGTTTTTTTAATTTCTCTTTTGATTCATTTTCGCGGGCATTGTTACCCGGGTTATAAATTTTTGTGCCTTTAATTTCAGCAGGTAAAAAATCAAGGTCGGCAAAGTTGCCTTCGTAGCTATGGGCGTATTTATAATCTTTGCCGTAGCCCAGGTTTTTCATCAGTTTCGTTGGGGCGTTTCGCAAATGCAGGGGTACGGGCAGGTCGCCGGTTTGGCGCACCAGTTCCATAGCAGCGCCTATAGCGGTGGTGGCCGAATTGCTTTTGGCCGAGGTAGCCAGATAAATGGCCGTTTGCGACAAGATGAGCTGCGACTCCGGCATCCCGATAACATTTACGGCATTAAAGCAGCTTTGCGCCAGCAACAGGGCATTGGGATTGGCGTTGCCGATATCTTCAGCTGCCAGTATCAGCATTCGCCGGGCAATAAATAAAGGGTCCTCGCCGCCGGTGATCATCCGGGCCAGCCAGTAAACCGCGCCGTTTGGGTCGCTGCCGCGCATGGATTTGATGAAGGCCGAGATAATATCGTAATGCTGCTCGCCGGCTTTATCGTATAATGCCATGTTTTGCTGCACATGTTCCAAAACGGCATCATTGGTGATGGTTATTTTTTTTGTATCGAAGGCGTTTACCAGCAGTTCAAAAATATTGAGCAGCTTACGCGCATCGCCGCCTGAAAGGCGCAGCAAGGCTTCGTTTTCTTTAATGGTGATGTTCTTTTTCCGGATCACCTCATCCTCCTTTTGCGCTTTTTGCAGCAGGCTTACCAAATCGTCCTCGTTTAGCGGCTGCAGTATATAAACTTGGCATCGCGACAGCAAAGCGGAGATCACCTCAAATGAAGGATTCTCCGTGGTCGCCCCAATCAGCGTAACGATGCCACGTTCCACTGCACCTAAGAGCGAATCCTGCTGCGATTTGGAGAATCGGTGAATTTCATCGATAAACAGGATAGGTAAATTTTGTCCTTCGGCCTTCAGTACGGACGCTTTTTCAATCACCTCGCGCACATCTTTTACACCGGAATTTATGGCGCTTAGCGAGAAGAACGGCCTGTCAAGCTGCTGCGAAATGATATAGGCAAGGGTAGTTTTACCTACCCCCGGCGGCCCCCAAAATAGTATGGAGGGTAAATTGCCCGACTCGATGGCCTTGCGCAATACCGCGCCCTGGCCAACCAAATGTTTCTGCCCCACACAATCATCCAGGTTTTTGGGGCGCATGCGCTCGGCTAATGGCGGCAGGTTATTCATACTGTAAAAGTCCGAAATTAAATGCTAAATCCTAAAAAAATTAGTAATTATAAATTAAAGGTACTATATTTATAGTGACCTTATTATCAACCATGGCAAACCTAAAAAAGACAAATATTGAAAATAAGCCTAAAAAGGACGATCAGCTTGCCCAATCTATCAAAACAAACCGAGGTTTGTCCAATAATGAGGAACGTCGTCACAGCGAACATGGCGAAAAAACAAATCATAATGGCATATTCAAACAAAAGTACAATCAAGCAAAAATTGCAAATTTGATAGCAGCCGTTGCCGTTTGCGTAAGTATTGTTCTTGCTGTATTTACCTACAGTTTGTTTAAACAAGCTTCTAATCAAACGGTGGTTGCAAATAAGTCGGCTGCCGCCGCTGTCACTGCCGACAGTATAGCTAATAATAGCTATCATCTTTCTGATAGTATATACAAAGAATCTGAAAATGCCAACAAAATTACCTTCGCGGAGACCAAAAGGTATAACGACGGCTTTCTTAGGGCACAACAAAATATATTTGATGAAAACAAGAAAGATGCCATTAGTAGAGAGCAACGAGAAAAAACAACTTTTGAAGAAACTAAAAAGGATTTTGAAATTGAAAACAGACCGTTTTTACAAACTATAAATCTGAAAATAGACTCGAACACGGAAAGCGCCTCCAAATAAGTTTTTCTTATTATAATTTTGGTAAACTTCCTGCAAATATTATTCTTTCCAAAACAGCGGTAAACTACGGTCCCATAGCGGGATTTAATCCTGAAAAAACTGCAGAATATGGAGAACTCAAAACAAACTTTTATATAGCAACAGGTGTTTCGCAAGAAATGTACGCCTCTAAAAAAGATACACTCCCCAAAGAATTTGTAAAATATTATAATGAAGGAGGGATAAACATTTATTTGTTAGGATATTGTGAATATATTAATCCAGTTACTGGAAATAAATTTATATACGAATACATTGATAGGATTAGCAATAAACCAGCTTTTACAGTGGTGGTTCTTAAAAACACGATTAAGGAAATCAAATAACTTGTTATAGACAGATATTTTGGCCCTCCTATTATTCATGCCTTTACTCGATTGAATTATCACGCCGTTTGCGACAAACTAGCCGCAACCAATGCCGATGTTGCCGCCATCATCCAACCACATGGCTAACAGCAATGCTTGCCGTAATCAACGCTTTTGTTTTTAAGATAATAAATTAAAGTAAGCCGCTTTCAGCAAGAAGCTGCATTAAAAACACATCGGAGATGGTGTCCTGTTCTGATTTGTCATAAATAGAAATTAAGGTAATTTCTTGATCTGTTATTTTGACGCATGTTATCACCCGGGAACCTCCAGATTTGCCCTTATTTTTTGAACTGATTTTCATCCTTACTTTGTAGCAGTCTCTTCCCAGCTTTCACCCTGAAGTGGGTTTTGTTTAAGGCTTTTTATAAGATCAGTTAAATCATCTTTGATAGAATGGTATTTTTTCGACAAATTCTTTAATTCCCGATCAAAATTGGGGATTGTACTTATTTCATAGCTCATCTAATAATTCTTGTATTGGACGCGCTTTAAGTTTACCCTCTTCCATCATCTTCAATTCAATAAACCCCTGTTTGATATTTTGCCAGGTTTCTTTCTGTCCAGGAGTTAACTGCTCTTCCAAAGTTTTTGGTGGCTCAACAACTTTCACAAAATCAAGTGATTTCATTAATTTCATGAAAAAGGGGAATTTTTTTTCAGGTATATTGATAATTACTTGTTTCATTTTAAAAGGAATATTAGCGATGTTAATACAAAGATAATAAACAAAATTTATAATGCTATTTTTGAAAACAAGCCAAAATTGTCTGCCAACCCGTGATTGATCGCTTTAATTCTTCCACCTACCACTCCATCTGCGACGAATTGGCATCTACAGATGCCGACCTTGCCGCCATCATCCAAGCCCACGGCTATCCGCCGTTCTGGTCTCGGCCCAATTCGTTTGAAACATTGGTGCATATTATTTTGGAGCAGCAGGTTTCGCTGGCGTCGGCATTATCAGCATTAAATAAACTGAAAGAGCGGCTACAGTTATTAACCCCCGCAAGATTATTATTGTTAACGGACGAAGAAATGCGTGCGTGTTACGTGAGCCGGCAGAAATCGGGCTATTTAAAATACCTGGCCGAAGCGCTATTAAGCGGGCAACTAAATTTAACCGAACTTGAAGACATGCCCGACGAACAGGTAAGGGCAAAATTGGTTGCCCTGAAAGGCATTGGCAACTGGACAGCCGATGTTTACCTGATGTTTGTTTTGCAGCACCCCGATGTATTTCCCATTGGCGACCTGGCCGCGGTAAACGCCTTGAAGCGGGTGAAAAAATTGCCTGCCGAAACAACCAAAGAGCAGTTGCTGGAGATTGCCGATAACTGGCAGCCTTACCGCACCATTGCTACCATGCTGCTATGGCATTTTTATTTATCAGCGCCGAGGGAAAAGAGAGCCGTGATTTGAGTTTCGCTACAAAACCTATAAACGAATGTGAGTTCGGTATATTAATTTGCCCACCGTCAAAATGCCCCATGGGGCAATGGTTTTCCTTGACCTTTGCGAAGGCTCATTAAAATAAGCAACCCCTCCGGGTTTATCACCTGAAGGGGTTTTGCTTTGATCAACAATTATTAATTATGAAAAAGAAACTTAGAATCCGATAGACGCTTCGGCACATACGCCGTGGAATTTGCCACCATTAAGAATGTTGTTGCTGGGATAGTTAACATATTCCTGGCTTACATATTCCAGTTTCATCATGATATTCCTGGTCAAAAACCAGCCGAATGAACCTGCAGTACGGTTAACGGTTACATCACCCATGCCTAGCATATCAGCTTTTAAAGTATTGTAACGTAAGCCTAACCAAAAATTTTGAGTATTTTCAGGGAACCTGTAGATCACGTCGCCTGCAAATTGGGTAGCCCAACGATTGCTCAATTCTGCGGCGCCCCTGCCGGTAATGTTTTCTGCAGTACCAAAGAATTCAAGGCCTTTGTATTTCAGAAACAAGTTACCCATAAATGCGTGTACCTCGTTACTGAAGCCCGGGCTTACCCTGCCTGATGTAAAGTTATAGTCAACCGCGTCGCTTAAGGTAGTACCGTTGGCGATTGCCTGGTTTTCCATTAAGTTATAATAGTGTGAACCTGTACGGTCGCCGCTTAAAAGAGTAGAGCTGTAACTATTGTTAACACTGTAAATAGAGCCAGTTACCCTGAACCTGAAATCTTTATTGATTTGTTTGTCAAATCCTAATTTTGCAAGGATGGCAGGATCATATTTTAGTGGCTGGCCGCTTACTGCGTCAACTTTAGTGGTTTGCACTACTGTTTCGTTCAATAAACCATCGGTTAAGCCAACCATGGCAAACAAACCTGTTTTATTAAAGTAGTAGAACTGTGCGCCTAATTCAGTTGAAAATTCATCCATGATGTAGTTTTCCATGAAAGGGTTGTAGATGGTGCTACCGCCATCGCTTCTCCTGTAGTGCTGATCACCGTAATCAACATCACTTTGGCCGATCTTGATGGTAACACTTTTCATGATATCGTCAATAACAGCACTATGAAGGAACGGTAATTTATCAAACTGGATATATCCACCTTTAACCCAGCTGTCTTCGTGGTGTCTTGAAGCCAGGTAATTGGTAAGGTTCATACGAACACCATCAGCCAGCTGAACATCAAAAGCAAGGTTAGCCATTGGTAACTGAAATGCATGGGTAAGCGGGATCAGGCTGTTAACATTACCCGTGTAACCTGTTTTTGTAGTCGCAATAGCAGTATTTGATTCTCCCAATGCCTGGAAGGTAAGCTCGAAGTTACCACCTACTTTTACTTTTAATCCTTTAAACGGTACGGTATCGGCCTTAGTGGTTTCGAATACGTTTACCCCTTTTTGATCGTTTGGGCGATAAAATTGAATGTCCTGTGCTTTAGCGCCGAATGGTACAAGGCTCAAACTGGCAACGGCTAGTGAACCGAGTATTTTAAATAAATTTGTTTTCATGTTGTTTTTTATTAAAATGGTTTGTGAAAAGTTAGATCGCTTTGTAAGTGATATTATATTGAATTGTAAGGTCGTTGTATACTTTCATGGCGCCCAGCAAAAAGGTTGGTGGGTCAATTTTGTAATCTGTTAATTTAATTTTTTGTGCACCGGTGCAGGTGATAGTATTATCGGGGTTAACCACCGCGGTAACGGTTAATACTACAGGTTGTGTTGAGCCCGAAATGGTCAGCTCGCCTGATGCCTTGATGGTGTACTTGTTTTTCTGCACCGCTGTAACTGTGGCAGAGCCAAGCTTGAAAGTGATCTTCGGATATTGATCAGCCTTTATTGTCTTATAACAACGGCCATCCATTGAGGTTGATTCGCTTTTTAAGCTTTTTGCTTCTGCCACTAAACCGAAAGAAGTAAGCGCCTGTAGCTGGCCCCCTTCAAATTTAAACTGTCCCTGGCTTTCAATACCGGTTGCAGTCATGGTCCAATCATGTATGTTGGAAGTGCCGAGTACTTTAATAGTTACGTCTTTGCCAGGCGACGCCTTATAATTGGCCTGCGCTTTTAGACTTTGCGGAAGGGCAAAAAATATGGTTAGTGCTACCGCCGGTATGATTAGTAAAACCTGTTTCTTAAAATTTTTCATTTTCTTATGTTTTAATTTCAAAGCAAATGTGTAGGTAATTGCCGACTGACTGAATGATAGAGGTTAGTTATATAAGTGATTATTGTCATTTTATTAATTAAATATCCTTTTATGAGATATTTATTATAAAATATAAGGCATTTGATTGTTTTAATGATAAAAAAGTGCAAAAAATGGATGCGATTTTTAGAATTTTTGCAATAAGTTTTTAGTGCGTTTTATTATTTTACTACAGAATTTACTCAAAATGTTTTCTCTGTGAAAAAAATCTATTGTTTTATCATTAAAAAAAAGGCATATTTTTGCAATAAATTTTCAGGGGCGATTGCTGGATGATCGTCGTCACAATAAAAAAAGAAAAAGAGGTAGTATGCTCTTGAAATATTTAATCCATACTTTTCATTTTTAGATGAAAGTCAACGCTTAACTTATCATTTGTTTTTATCATGCCTCCCAATTTGCGGGGCGGTATTAAATTGAAATCCGAAAAATTAACATCTCTTGATCCCAGTAAATGGATTATTTTCTGGTTGTCCTGGCTTATCTGGTAATTAACTTCAAAACGTTTGCGAACACCAGCAATTTCAATAAATACCCAACCGGTAACGGGCTCCGCCTTGGCAGTAAGGTCTGGTAGTTTATTTAATGTTAAAAAGCTGATATGAAGCACCGGATATTGGTCCTGCTTTAATGTTTTACGCAGATCGTGCGTCATGATGACATTATGGCAATCAAAGCTTTTAACATTCAGGTTGATGGTACCTGATAGCAAAACATCCTTATTGCTTTTGTTTACGGTGATGGTATCAATTTGATCGTATGAGGGTATCTCGCAAATAAACGTATTGATATTTGTACTGCCGTTAACCCTTAGGTTACTATTTTCGCTGATCACCCATTTTTTTATTTGGGACGAAGCATTCGGATAGCCCGGGGAAATAAAACTGGTGAGCGTGATAAGCAGCAAAAAGGAACATGTAAGGTTTTTGAACAGCATTGCCTTAAACTTTTCAGGGATTTATTTTTGCAAAAACCACTCCGGCGATGATAGCCTGTACAAAACCGTACAGGAACCAGCTGATGACGATGGGCAGGGTAATATCCAAAGCGCTGAACGAGATCCACATTACCGGCAGCAAAGCGATGATGGCGTAAACAAAGCCGAATTCCAGGCCTCTTAATAAAGAGTGGCCTTTGAAAAGTGATTTAAATCTATCCCAAAACCAGGAGAGGGCTAAGCTGATAATAAAGGCGTGCATATAGAAAAGCACGTCCCTGCTGCCATCGGAGTTAAACAGCGGGCCGTTGTATTCAATAAACAGGGTAGGGAAAAACCTGATCGCGAGAAACAGGCCGCCATAGCTGATGATAAATAAAATGACACCCGCTATTAATCCTGAAATTAGAATTTTCTTCATTTTTTCAAATTTGTTTTTGAAGTTACAAAAATCATGTTTGTAAAGGGTACAATAAATGATCAGCATCATTTACTCAAATGACGAGAGGCACAATTTATAATAGCAAATTAATGAAGAATGTGAAGGGAATTTATCGGCCATGCATTAGAACAATTGCTCAGCACCTTCTCTGCAAACCCTGTGGTTAAAATTTACCGCTGAGCGCACAGAGAGGGCGCAGAATGCACTGAGTATTTAACAAGCCAGGCAATGCATTTCGCTGGCAGTTAGTTTGTTTACCATATCCTTTAAAATGGCACGGGCGCGGCAAAGATTGGTACGGGATAGCAATTCGGTAATACCCAGTTTATTACCGATCTCCTGATGCGAATACCCTTCAATCGCATATAGGTTAAATACCGAGCGGTAGGTTTGCGGCAACTTTTGTATCATTTTCAGCAGGTCTTTAACCTCCAATCCATGGGCATTATAACCATTGCCGAAAGCGTCATTATCTTCTGCAAAATCATCAACCAAAACCATTGGCTTTTGTTTGCGGTAGCGCGATATGGCACAATGCACCATAATACGGCGAATCCAGCCTTCCAGGTTCCCTTCGCCGCGGTATTTATGCGCGTTGTTAAACATCTTTATAAAACCCTCCTGCAAAATATCCTGGGCTTCGTCTTTATCATGGGCATAGCGCATACAAATGGCCAGCATCCGTGGCGCTAAGGTTTTGTATAATAACTCCTGCTGCTTACGGTCGTTTTTTAAGCAGCCTTCCCACATATCAGCTAATCTTATATCGGTGCACATCATTGTCGTGTTTTTGCACTACTATGCCAATATTTATACCTTAAATTTAAATAATTGATTCTAAGGTGGTTAATGTTTTTTGCATACTACGAAAGTGTTCGTTTTCGAACGGTTGGTGAATGATGGCGGACGTTTTGTGACCCGTCCTGAAATACCCGTATAAATTTTTAAAGGATAAGTACTGAAATTAATTGCGTCCTCCTATTAGTGTATCAATATTTTTTTGACCTGACTAAAAAGGCAAATAAAAAACAACCCGTTTATAAAAAAACACAACAACTTAGTGTAACAAATGGAGATTATTCACCGTCTTAGTTTTATTGGTAAAAACATTCTAATTTAGCTTTCATTTAACTGACCTATTAATGCACAATTTATGGTAAAGAAAATTTACTTCATTTTTCTTTTTCTTTTATTTTTTTCCTTTTCAGCTTTCTCGCAAAAAATCTATATCCAATGTGGCCGGCTTATCGACGGGATATCAAATTCTGAACAAAAGCAAGTAACCATTATTGTTGAGGGTAATAAAATAACAGATATTAAAGCAGGGTATTTTACCGGTGATGCGGCCGACAAAGTGGTTTATCTGAAGGATAAAACAGTAATGCCGGGTTTGATCGATTGTCATGTCCACCTCGAAAACCAGTTCAGCAAAAACACACTTTTGGAGGGTTTTACTTTGACCGATGCCGACATAGCGTTTCAGTCGGCTGTGTACGCCAAAAGGACATTACTCGCCGGTTTTACTACCGTGCGCGACCTTGGCGGCAGCGGGGTAAATATCAGTTTGCGCAATGCCATCAACCATGGTTTAACCGAGGGGCCCAGGATCATTACAGCGGGCAGGGCCATATCGGCCAGCGGTGGCCA
This sequence comes from Mucilaginibacter sp., assembly GCA_031292485.1. Taxonomy (GTDB): domain Bacteria; phylum Bacteroidota; class Bacteroidia; order Sphingobacteriales; family Sphingobacteriaceae; genus Mucilaginibacter. The sequence continues at coordinate 29,241 of JARLHA010000029.1, read as the reverse complement.
CATGGATGGGTCGGTAGGGTTTAGGGACGATGCCTTTAACCACAAAATGGGCCCGGATGATGGCGTAGCCGATGGCAGGGATGAACTGATCAAAGCTGTTCGCCTCCAAGTTAAACGGGGTTCCGATGTAATTAAAATTGCCTCAACAGGTGGTGTTTTGGATTTGAGTGAAAATGGATCCGGAGCAGAATTTACCATTGATGAAATTAAAGCAGTTGTTGAAACTGCAAAGGATTATGGTTTACGGGTTGCATGTCACGCCCATGGTGCCGAGGGGATCCGCAGGGCTATATTGGGCGGTGTTACTTCAATTGAGCACGGCACTTTTATGAACGATGAGGATATGTCACTGGCTGTAAAATACGGCACTTACCTGGTACCAACAATCATTGCCGGAAAATCTGTTTCCGACTCAGCAAAAATAAAAGGGTATTTTCCGCCGGTAATTGCCCGCAAAGCCATTGAAGTGGGCACACAAATACAACAGACTTTTGCAAAAGCGTACAAATCGGGCGTAAAAATTGCTTTTGGTACCGATGCCGGGGTTTATGCGCACGGTAAAAACTACCTCGAGTTCGGTTACATGGTTGAGGCCGGTATGCCGCCGATAGAAGCGATAAAAGCCGCCACCACCAGCGCAGCCGATCTATTAGGCATAAGCGACAAAACAGGCAGTATCGCCACGGGTAAACTCGCCGATATTATTGCTGTTGAAGGTGACCCGTTGGCAGATATAAAAACCATGAAAAACGTAACCTTCGTAATGAAGGATGGAAAAATCTATAATCAATAAAAACTTATGCTAACATTTAAAACACTTTCAACCATTATCTTTTCGGGACTCGTTACCGGCATGGCCGTGTCATCTGCGCATGCCCAGGCGCCGGCTAAAGCGGATGATCCGCTGATGAAGATTTACCGTGCAACACCGTCAAAGATCAATGATCTGGTGCATACCAAGCTGGATGTGCGCTTTGATTACAAAAAACGCTTTATGTATGGTAAAGAATGGGTTACGCTTCGGCCGCATTTTTATCCTACCGATTCCCTTAGGCTGGATGCCAAAAGCATGGACCTGAATAATATTTCTATCGTAAAAAACGGAAAGAATTATCCTTTAAAGTTTAAATACGACGACAGCCTTACCGTAGCTATCCAGTTAGATAAGGTTTATCACAATAACGAGACCTACACCATTTACATCGATTATACGGCCAAGCCCAACCAGGTAAAATCAAAAGGTAGCGCAGCTATAAATGATGCTAAAGGACTGTACTTTATTAATCCCGACGGAACTGAAAAAGATAAACCTATCCAGATCTGGACACAAGGCGAGACCGAAAGTTCATCGGCCTGGTTCCCTACCATTGATAAACCAGAGCAAAAAACTACCGACGAGGTAATCATGACCGTGCCGGCTAAATATGTTACCCTGTCCAACGGACGCCTGGCTTCTCAAAAGTTAAACGGCGACGGTACCCGTACGGACGACTGGAAAATGGAATTGCCGCATTCGCCCTATTTGTTTATGATGGCCGTGGGCGATTTTAAGATCTACCATGACCACTGGCGCAACAAAGAGGTAAATTACTATCTGGAACCCAAATATGCCCCCTATGCCAAGCAAATATTCGGGATGACTCCAGAATTAATCGAATTTTATTCGAAAACGCTGGACTATCCTTTTGCATGGAACAAATATTCACAGATAGTGGTGCGTGACTATGTGAGCGGTGCTATGGAAAATACCAGTGCCACCCTACACGGTGATTATGTACAGGAAACCCCGCGCGAATTGCTGGACGCTAATTACGATGCCGGCCGCAGCACTATTGCCCATGAGCTCTTCCACCAATGGTTTGGCGATTTGGTAACCGCCGAAAGCTGGAGTAACCTAACCGTAAACGAATCTTTTGCTGATTTTAGCGAAATGCTTTGGGCCGAACATAAATATGGCAAAGATGAAGCCGACGCACATAGCTATACTGCTTTGCAGAATTATTTAGGAGATCCGGATGCCAAAACCAAGGACCTGGTTCGTTTCCATTACGTTGACAAAGAAGATGTATTTGACGTGGTAACCTATCAGAAAGGTGGCCGTATTTTAAATATGCTGCGCAATTATTTAGGCGATGCCGCATTTTTTAAAGGCTTAAATATCTACCTTAAAACAAACCAGTTTAAAAATGGCGAAGCACAGCAATTACGCCTGGCAGAGGAAGAAGCCAGCGGGCTTGACCTGAACTGGTTTTTTAACGAATGGTATTACGGCGCAGGGCACCCGGTTTTAAACATCAGCTACAAATGGGATGAAGCTAGCAAAACTGAGACCGTTTATTTGCAGCAAACCCAGGATGGGCAAACATTTAAACTGCCTTTCGTGGTTGATATTTATGCCGGCGGTAAAAAAGAACGCCACAAAGTTTGGATGAACGACAAGGCCGATACCTTAACCTTTACCGTTGCATCAAAACCCGACCTGGTGAATGTTGACGGCGATAAAGTTTTGTTATGTGCCAAAACAGATAACAAATCGCTGGAAGAATTTGAGTTCCAGTATTACAATGCGCCATTGTACCTTGACCGTTTTGAGGCTATAACTGCGGCATCGGGGCGTCAGTCAGATAAAGGCGCTCAAAAAGTAATGATTGCTGCTTTAAAGGATAAATACTACGGCTTGCGCATTAAGGCCATCAAAGCATTAAATATGAGCAATGATGAGGTGCGAAATGCAGCTTTACCTGTATTGACCTCGTTAGCGCAAAGTGATGACAATACCCTGGCCAGGGCAGCTGCAATTACCGCTTTAGGCAAACTTAAGGCAGCAGGCAATATGAATATTTTTAAACAGGCTTTAAGCAGCCAGTCGTACGCCGTACAGGGCGCGGCTTTAACTGCTATCAACCTCCTCGACCCTAAACAGGCGCTCCCTTTGGCCAAAGGCTTCGAAAAGGATAATAAAGGGCCTCTTACCCAGGCCATTATCGCTGTTTATTCAACATCAGGCGGTAACGATGAATGGCCATATGTAATGAACGCATTTAACGATGCAAGTGTGCAAGGCAAATTTGGAATGGCCCGGAACTTTGCCGCCATGACTGGCCATGTTGACAACCCAACATATGCGCAACAGGGTATCACTGCATTTAAAGAACTTGGTATTAAATACAAGAAATTTGGGGTTGCGCCTTTTGTTACCGGTTTGCTGGCTGATATAAAAGCACACCGTGTTAAACTAAAAGACGATGCTTCGGCTAAGGCGGCGGATGATGCTGCGCAAGCTATTAACGATGCAAAATAAAAATTGACATAAATGAAAATGCATTTATATTAAAAAAGGAAAGCCGGCCAGGTTTATGGCCGGCTTTCTTTTTTTAATATTTCCGCCTTCAAATTAACGATCCCATTTGCATTTTTTTCTTTAACGGTTATGCTGAATGACATGCCGGTAGCGGTAACCCAAAACTGGTTTGGAACAGGTTCTTAAAAAGATGACCGGAAATTTTTGACTGGGCTTTAAGCAAAAAGCCGCCCTGCTTACGCGGAACGGCTTTGTAGCCCATGGGGGAAATCTTTTCGAACCCCTTTTTAACAGATTTAAGGCTGTTAGCAGCATCATGATTTTAATTAACATTCTGATTTACAAACCGTATAGATTTTCCATAAATAGAATAGTATACACAATTTTACTTAACATAATATATTTTTGAGTGTTACTACACGGACTTCTTTTGTTGCAAGAAAAGCAAATGAACTATTTAAAACACTTTTTATTGGTTGGTTCGAATGCAAGTGGTGGTCAAGTAGGCTTAGCGAACCCCATTGGACTGTTTTCGAACCGGTTTTTGGAAAATCAAAATCCATCGTAATTATTTAATATGTCTACATTATTTGTCACGGCAAACTAGTGATCGTAAATAAGCACAAAATTCAAATTTTGCTTTGGAACTTCGCCTGTCTGTGATAGAAAATTTCGCCGCAGGGCTTTGTTTTTTACACGCCTTTTTCTCTGATGTTTTCAAAATAAAAACTTTGCCCGGTTAAAACACAGCTTAAATAGGGCGGAAATATTTGTGCATTGAAGATTTATTTTCCATTTTTTAATTAATAACTAGACTTAGTGCTACCTAACTTCAAACGATTATTTGAAGTCAAATATTGACAGATAGTTATTAATTGCGCTTTGATAGGCTACTATTTTGTGAGTGGATAAAAACATCGGGCGACACTTTCGAGGCTGTCTCAAAAGTTTCTCCATGTAAAAAGTAACCAAATTATATTTTGAAACTTTAGGTCTTTGTGACCATAGTGTACTTTCTTAGTATAGTGGTAAAAAACAAAACACACAGGGCACAAAGAATTCACTAAGAACACTGAGTCCAAATTTTATTTCGTTTGCTTTTCAGTTCATACACTTTTTATACAGAACGAAAGGCAATACAAACAATAGATTTATGAATCACAATTAGACGCTACAACAAATAATGGCGCTTCAGCCCTTGCATCAGAGGTATCACTTCAAGATATAATCAGAATTTTTTACTATTTTGTTTCGAAATATGTCTTTAATATTTAACGGAAGTAGTTGGTGCCTGAGGGTAATGTGGTGTTTTCTGATTTTAAATGCGGAAACGCTCCTCGTAAATGCCCAAATAAAAATAGTTAAGGGTAAAATAACAGATTTAACTACCAGTGAATCTATTCCATTTGCCACAGTTGCCGTAAAAGGTACCAGCATAGGTACCCATACCGATTTTGATGGTTTATACAGGCTTGAATTACAGGAAAAAGTGGATTCCATAACCATCAGTTGCATGGGTTATATTCAGAAGTCAGTGGCTATTAGCAATGGCCTTGAGCAAACTGTAAATATGTCTTTAAAGCCGATGTCAAATGTGCTGGAAGAAGTGAGGATAAGCCCCAAGGGATATATTAATCCGGCCTGGAGGATACTAAAGGAGGTTGTCCTGCACAAAGCGGTAAATGATCCGCAATTCTTAAAAAGCTATCAGTATGAAAGCTACAACAGGATTGAGTTTGATGCAAGCCATTTGGGTGAAAATTTACTGAACAAAAAGGGATTTAATAAAGTGTTACGTAAAGCTGATAGTCTGGGACTTTCGGGCGATGAGCGTACTTCCGTACTCCCTCTGTTTGTTTCGGAAACTGTTTCTGACCTTTATTATCAAAGTAACCCGTCATCAAAAATGGAAAATATAAAACGTACCCGAACAAACGGCGTAGGTTTTGAAGACGGCACCCTTATGGCCCAGTTAACAGGCAGTACCTTCCAGCAATATAATTTTTACGAGAACTTTTTAAGTGCGGCAGGTAAAAATTTTGCTTCGCCCATTAGCGATAGCTGGAACAGCTGGTACGATTATGAGCTTAAAAACAGAAATACGGTTGTTGACGGCAAGATATGTTATGAAATTTCATTTAAACCCAAAAGGGCAAAAGATCTTGCATTTACCGGAACAATATGGATAGCCAAAGATAATTATGCATTGTACCTGATCAAAGCAACCATTGAGCCATCGGCAAACTTAAACTTCATCCACCGGATCGCAATTCAGCAACAAATGGACGGCGCTACCGGCAGGGCCTGGCTACCGGCAAAAAATCGAATACTGGTTGAAGTAGCGCAAATTAGCGAAAACACCAGCGGCCTGCTGGCAAAGGCCTATACGGTAAATAAAAATATAACAGTAAATTCAGGCTACCCGGCAGGTTTCTTCAGGGAAAGGATTGTTATAGCCGACAGTGCCGAAAAAAGAGATGATTTTTTTTGGGATAAAAACCGTCCCGACTCTATAACCAATGCCGAAAAATCTGTTTACGGAATGATTAACGACGTAAAAGATATTCCGGCGGTAAAAAATTATATAACTATTGCCGACCTGTTGATCAACGGGTACTACAAAACAGGGAAGATTAGCCTGGGACCATTTTTGCAGACTTACAGTTATAACAACGTTGAAGGGAACCGTTTGAGATTGGGATTTAGAACAAACAGCGATTTTGACAAAAAATGGATATTAGGAGGATATATTGCATATGGTACCGGGGATAATGACTTCAAATATGGTGGAAATGTTGATTACATAATTTCCAGAAAAAACTGGACCGAAGCCGGAATCAGTTTTAAACATGATTTAAACCAGGTGGCACTGTTAAGCGATAATTATCTTTATCATCGTAATAACCTTTTTGGTGCTTTTACCGGATTCGGATCCATCAGTAAAAGCAAGGTATTTTTCGAAAACCACCTGGCTTTGTATATCCGCAGGGATCTGTTCAGAGGTTTTACAGAAAAAATAAGTTATGCTAACTGGTCGTTAAACCCTTTGTTCCCCTTTAGTTTCAGGGAACCGAATGTAAATAATATCAGCCACGAACTTATTGTTTCGGAATTTCAATTTGAATCGAGGTGGTCGCCGGGCGTACAGGCGCTTTTATCAGAAAACACAACCAGGCAAGTAAGGCTTAAATCAAATGTCACTGACCCGGTAATTACCTTCAGGTACACGCTTGGACTAAGGAATTTTTTAGCGGGCGATAATACATACCATAAATTCAGCCTGAACATTACGCAAACTCTTAAAATGGGCATTTTGGGCCGGGGCAATTATTCCTTTTCCGCAGGTTATATCCCATCCAGCGTTCCCTACCCATTGTTAGAAAACCATCTGGGGAACGAAACATTCCTGTATAATCCCAACGCATTTAATTTAATGCGATTTTTTGAATTTGCCAGTGACAGATATGCAAGTTTAAGTTATACTCAGCATTTTGAAGGCCTGCCATTTAATTCGATCCCCTTGATCCGTGATTTCAACTGGAGGCTGGTTGGTACTGCTAATATCCTGTTCGGGGGAATGTCGGCGGCCAACCAAAATAACATTTCCCTTTACAATAACATTAACCTCCGAAGTTTCGCCAGCGCGCCTTATGCAGAAGTAGGGTACGGTGTAGAAAACATTTTCCGGTTCCTAAGGGTTGACTTCATCCATAGGCTCACTTATCTTGACAACAAAGATTCATTTGGAAATAGGCCAAAAAGGTTTGGCATCAAAATATCGGTGCAATTCAGGCTCTAATGTATACCCTTTCAATGTATTGCGTTAAAATTCGTTTCCTATTAATGCCTTTGCTTTGGTATTATGTTCTTTGAATAATTGCATTAAAAAATGGCTTTTTTGATTTTTGCCAGTAAATTGATTGTGTAGACTTTCAGCGGTTATCAGCTTATTCGTATCAATCAGCGTCAGGTGCGCATTTCGGAGTTTGGTTTGCAGGCTGTCCGGGCAATTGTTAAGGGACTTGATTTCCGCTCTGGTTCCGGTTGCCTGCCCGGCATGACTGTTCCATTTAGCGGGCTCGCAATCGCGGCCTGCGGACATATCTACACGTTTGCCATTAACGGTAATGCACATGTAGATGGGCATTGCGCCGCCTTTGTAGTTTTTTTGCTTTCTGATGTAAAAAAGCAGGTGGAAATTACTTTTCATAATTACAAGCTTAAAAGTTAAACAAAAGTAAGTTTGTAGCCTGCTTTTATCAAGATGTTAGCTCGCTTAATAGGTTGATATTCAATTGATTATAGGCAATCGGTGCGTATTCATTTTCCATTTAGGTACGCACCGAATTACGCTTATTTTTGTTACGTTTTGGTGCAAAACAGGGTGTTTTGATGCCAGCAAAAACCCATGCAAATTTTTGATTTGCAGGGGTTTAGCACCTTTTGGTATTGTTTTTTGTAGCCCGTAGGGGAAGCTTTTCGAACCCCTTTTTAGGGGACTTAAGGCAGTTGGCAGCATCCTGAATTTGAATAATAGATTGATTTACAAATTATTATATATTTGTCATAAATTAAGTTAGCAAGGCTTTACTTTACATAATAAAAATTTCGTTGTTGCAACACGGACTCCTTTTTTTTAAGAAAAGAAGCAAAAGAACCTGGGAGATTAAGGACTTTGGGAATTCTGGTTCGTAAGGTTCAAGTCCTGCCCCCATCGACTTAAATCCCAGCCCACACTGGACAATTCTCGAACTATTTATGAAAGATCTTAGAAAAAGGATATATTTACTTACACTAAAATTCACATGTCTAACGTTCGTTCTAAGTATATATTCTTGATCTCATTGCTGTTGATATTAACAGCCTGTTCAAAAAAAGGCGTATCACCAAACTCAGGTGATAGCACAAAGAATAACAAGCCCACCAAACGTGATACTACGTTGACCGCCATGGTAAGTACAATTGCCGGGGTAAACAATTATCAGCCTAGTACTTTGTCCGAGCCAAACTCTACTGTAGTTGATGTTGCCGGAAATGTTTATGTAGCCGATTATTTTAATAGTGTAATAATGAAAATAGATGCTTCAGGTGTAATGACAACCCTTGCAGGTAGTGGCAAAAACGGTTATGCCGACGGTATCGGCACGAATGCGCAATTCTACTATCCATCATCCATTGTTTTTGATACCAATGGAGATCTGATCGTAGCTGACCGGGTTAACTTTCGTATACGTAGGGTAACAATGGCCGGCGTGGTAACTACCATAGCGGGCAGCGGTACTGAGGCACATATTGATGGCACAGGTTCGGCGGCATCATTTGATTATGTATCTGGGATAGCTATTGATAAAAAGGGATATATATATGTAAGTGATGGGTGGATGATACGTAAGATAGACCCTACCGGAGTGGTTACCAGTATTGCAGGTAGCAGCCAGCCGGGATATGCCGACGGCAAGGGTTCTAGTGCCAGGTTCATTAACATGGCCGGATTAGCTGTGGATGCACAGGACAATATATATGTTGCTGAACGCTTGAATAGCCGTATCCGTAAGATAACACCCGACGGCACAGTAAGCACATTTGCCGGTACAAGTACTTTGGGATTCGTAAACGGGCCGGGCAAGTCGGCAGAATTTGGATATCCGACAGATATTGTAACAGATGCTAACGGTAACTTGTTTGTTGACGACCAGGGTAACAATGTTATCCGTAAAATAACGGCTAATGGTGTAGTAAGCACTTTTGCGGGTAGTGGCGTGAGCGGCCAGGCCGACGGTAACTTAACAACCGCTACTTTTGATTTTCCGATGGGTATCTGCCTTGACGGGAATGGTAATTTTTATTTAGGTAACGAATATGATGTAAACTCAACCACTTACTCTGTCACTATTCGTAAAATAAGCGTTAATGGCTTGGTGAGCACCTTTTTTGGTGGTAATAGCATAGTGAATGGTGCCGGCACGCAGGCCACTTTTAACCATCCAACAGGCCTGGCTTTGGATGGGTCAGGGAATTTATTTGTAGCCGATGCACAAAATAATGTCGTTCGCAAAATAACTTCCGACGGTGTTGTATCTACATTCGCCGGAAACGGGGCTCTGGGCGCTGTAGACGGTAGCCCGCAAAATGCTTCGTTCAATAACCCGACAGGTATAAGTGTAGATGCAGCAGGGAATGTTTATGTGGCAGATTTCGGAAACAATCAGTTGCGTATTATAACACCTGGTGGCCATGTATCAAGCATAAGTCTTATCGTGACCGACAATGGAGCATCAGGCCCTCTGAACAATCCTACCGGGGTTGCAGTGGTGCCTAACGGCAAAATAATTTATTACACCAATACGCAATGGAATAGCATCTGTAGAATAGAGGCTGGTATAACCAGCACATTCTCAGTAGGCAATAACTCTGGTTTAACAAATGGTATGTTCTTTTCCTTCCCGTATGCGCTTACAACCACAGCCGATGGTACAGTGTATGTAGCTGATACCCATAACCACCGTATTTGTAAAATAAATGCTACAGGTACCGAATATCTTGTTGCAGGTTCGGCTACAGCAGGTAACTCGCCTCAATCCGGCAATAGCGATGGGGCCGGAACTGTGGCATCGTTCAACAAACCGGCAGGCATAGCAGTTGATGCCCAGGGTAATCTTTATATAGCGGATTCGGGAAATAACCTTATACGCCGTATTACGCAAGGTGGTGTTGTAACTACTATTGCCGGTAGCGGGGCATTAGGCATAACCGATGGCAAGGGACAAGCAGCAAGCTTTAATAATCCAACTGGCATAGCTGTTAATGCGGCAGGCAACACAATATATGTTGCCGATGCGGGTAGCAGCCTTATTCGTAAAATCACTTTAACGCAGATTATTAATTAAACACTCCTGACATTAAATAAATGAGGCAATATTTCAAGGCATGGCCTTTCGTAGCTAATTGATTACGCAAAAGAAAACGATTATCTAAATCAGAGGATAACCGATATAAATTTGATTGAAGGATGTGAGTATAATACCTATACAGTAAACATACTTCAATATAAACAAGAAAAGCCGCTCAAAAGAGCGGCGCTTTCTTCTCAGTTTTTTCATGTCCTGGCTGACCTTTGTATCGATCACCTTTGCGTAATGCTGCGTCGTTTTGATATCCACATGGCCCAGCATCTTACTTACGCTTTCAATAGGCACCCCGTTTGTCAATGCTATTGTGGTGGCGAAAGTATGCCGTGATAAATGAAAGGTCAGGTTCTGCTTAATATCACAGGCATCCGCGATCTCCTTCAAATAACAGTTCATTTTCTGGTTACTTAAAACTGGCAAAACAAGGCCCTCATTAACACATTTCGGATAATCCTTATATTTCGCGATAATTTGCAGCGCAGGTTTTAATAAAGGGATGCGGGAGGAGTTGTCATTTTTCTTCCGATGTGTAGATATCCATTTACCTCCGTCAATGCCGGTCGTAATTTCATCCCCGCGTCAGCTTTTTTACATCAGCATAGGACAAGCCGGTATAACAGCAAAACACAAATATGTCGCGCACATGGGCGACCCGTGCTATTTTAAAATCCTTTTTCATGAGCCGGTTAAGCTGCAACTGGCTTAAAAATTCGCGCTCCTTAACATTCGCTTTTGATTTGAATTCTGAAAATGGATTATCCCGTAACAACTTCGGTTTAAGGATGTAGTTGTTAACTGCCTTTTTCAGGTGTTTCAAATACTTAGCAGCAGAGATAGGCTGAATACCACAATCTAATTTCAGATAATGATTAAAATCATTGATAAAATTGTAATCAAGCCGCTTGATCGCCAGGTCGTCCGATTTATACTTTTTTTGGATATAGCCGGTCAGATGCAGCAAGCAGGTGCGATAACCCTTTAAGGTATTTTCCTCGAATTCCTTCCCTATCAGTTCCTCCATTTGCGTATTGTGCAACCGGAAAATCTCCAAAAGTTGCGGTAAGTTCTGCGGTTTGTCCCTGCCGAGGAACTTATCCCGCGCGGCAGCGGCGGTTATTTCATCGTCATCCCTGACCATCTGCGCATGGACATTATGCACCTTTTGCTGTAGGTCATCCAGGTGAAAATTCAGGAACCTTGAGGGTTCGGTTTTTCCGGTTTCACGGCCGGTTTTTGCACACCACTTTTCCGGGTCGGCGGTCCGGGTGGTCGCGCATTCTTTCGGTATCCCATTGATTGTGAAGCGCATGTACACAGGGGTGGCGCCGTTGGTGTAGTTCTTTGGCTTCTTCAAATAGAAGAGCAGACTGTAATTTAATTCCATAAAAGAAGCTTAAAATGTGAGACAAATTAAGTTTACAGCTACCTCAGTTACAAGATGTATTTTAATCGAACATGTTGTAATACAATAAGTTACTGAGTTTCCAGTGAGTCATTTGCTTGACTTTCCCGACTCACCGAATTACTCACTGGAACTATATGATTTGGTGAATAAAATGGGGTTTTGCCGAAAAAAAAGAAAGCTGTAAATCAAGGATTTACAGCTTTCTGAATGATTTGACATCGATTTTAGTAGCCCGTAGGGGAATCGAACACGATTAATGACCCACTAGCTTACAATACTTTATATGGCTGTTGCTGTGCTACGCACCGAATTACTAACCACTTTTTTGGTGCAGATTAATTACAAATCTTACGATATAAAGTTACAAAAGTTTAGATTATGTTGAGACAGTCGTTTTATTTACAATATTTTCCTTTTTTTTCAATTTTTCATTTTACAGAATAATCCCGGTAGCTAATTGCAAAAGTTTTTCCGTGTCGCTTATTTTAATCTTTTTACCGGTTACTTCAATGACCTGTTCTTTAAGCAATATTTTTATTTCGCGAAACACAGTTTCATAGGTGGCAGCGGCAAACGAAGCCAGGTCATGGCGGGAGAGTTCTAAATTGATATATCCTTCCTCGTTTTTTCCGAACTGTTCCACTAGCGTGATTAATGCCTGCGCTAAACGTCCCTTAACAGGCATATGGGCAAGATCCCTCATTTTCCTTTCTGATTCTTCGAGTTCTTCAGCAAAAAGCACCATCAATTTATAGGTCAGGTTGTTATTGGTCTTTAATGAAGCAGCGAAAAAATCCATCTCGACAAAGCAAACAACCAGCGGTTCAAGTGCAGTTGCTGATACGGTATAAACCATTTTACTCCCCAATCCCCTATGCCCCATAATAGCCCCGTTAGCAGCGAATCTTATAATAATTTCTTTATTATCTCCCCATTTTTTATGAATTTTTGCCGCCCCGGAATATACAAAGTACATCCCTTTTACGTTATCGCCTTCCCTGAAAATGGATTCTCCTTTTTTGAACTTTAAGTTTTTTTTATGAAGGTTAACCGTTTCACGCCATTCCGGTACTGTATTACTGCACAGAAAACATTTTTCCAGGTTACATCCCTGTTTTAATTCATTCATCTTTGAAACTCAATACTTGAGTTTGTAATTATAAATAATTATTCAGAGAAAACGGCAAATCATATTTTAGCAAAAAACGGTATTCCGGGTGTAAAACTCATCTACTCATAAAGCATTATTTACAATTCAAAAAACTGGCCATAGCGATTTAACTGCGACCGTATAAAAATTATTGATTTGACAGCCGCAGCATTTGTTGATGCTTGATTCAATTTTGCTACCTGCGCCATTAATGGCTCCAGCCATTTGTGTAAAGCCATGTGACGTGGCCCTTCCATCCTGCATTCAGCTATCATTTTAACTAAGCCCTGTTGTAGGTAGTCCCCGGTTTTTTTATAAGCTTTTAGTGATCTGTTCGTGCCGTTATCAAACCCTTTAAGTGTTTTCTTTAAGTTATTAACGTTATTGTTGGTTATAGGGTCAACTTTCCATTTGGCGCCGTTATTTAACACCAATTTTTCAGATGAAATTTCATGCTGATACTTCTCTGCCAAAGGTTTGATAGTCGATATAGCTTTAGCATTAAGCGCATTGGCGAAAGTCAGCATCACGCTGGTTAGCGTTAAAAATGTAATAGATAATTTTTTCATTATAAATCCTTCTTTTTAAAAATCTTTAGTGCGAATAATAAGGGAACCACAATCCAGACCAGCTGCATCAATAAAGAGAAAACAATGCCTGAGCCGCTCCCAAAAAACTGCTGGTACAATGCACCGGTATATCCCATAAGGGCCGATATATCGAGTTGGAGCAAGATTAATATTCTTGCGAGGTCGATGGGGTTAAGGGCTGTAAGCACGATCATGGCTTTTTCTAAAGGATAGTCGGCAAACTGGTACAGGAACAGCAAAACCAGGCCGTCAAATATGATTGAAAAATAAAACCACAGCATTAACGCAAGCCCTATCCCCTTAGCTTTGTCTCGGGTGATTGTGGATGTAAGGAAAGCAAGAGAAATAAAACTTAACGTCAGCAGGCAGCCCGACACCATTAAAGTTACCCCTGTTGCTGAAAACGCGAACAAACATACCGGGATACAAACCCCGATGATAAAAGCAACCAGGATAGAACTGCTGATCCCTATATATTTACCTAATAGGATATTGCGCCTGCTGATGGGTTGTGAAACCAGTAATTCTGTAAATTCAGAAGCGTTAAAATAATAGGTGGTGGCATAAACTATACTTACCAGCGGAACGATGATCAGGATCACCGTCGTGATGCTAACCAAACCCTTGGTTACATCCGCATCTGACATGAAAATGGTTAAACTTATTGCTAATAGCAACAGCGTATAAGCAAGAAGCACTTTGCTTCCGATAATATCGAGAATAATATATTTTGCGATTTTTAACATGACGGTTCGCTTAGAATTTTGGTTATTGCTTTGCTTAATTTCTGTTCACCGGTTTCTGCTTTGAGTTCTCTTAGCGTTTTATAGAACCTGATATTTCCCTCAAACAAATACATGATATGATCGGAGATCTCATCTGCCTCGCTTAAAATATGGGAGGTAACCAGGATAAGTTTCCCCTTGGCTTTTTCTTCCAGTATCTTTTCTTTTAGCGCTTCAGCTGCAAGCGGGTCAAGGCCCGCGGAGGGCTCATCCAGTATAAGCACGTCCGGGCTAAACATAAATGCAAGGGCCGCGCTTACTTTTTGAAGTGTACCCCCCGATAAGGTGCGCATAGTTTTATGATACATACTTTCCAGCTGATAAGCTTTTAAAAGGTCAGTGTCCTGAGCTTCCTGCTCCCTGATGTCCATTACCATCCTGAACAATTGCCCGATTTTCATATTATCAGGATAATGCCCTATTTGTGGCATATATCCAATATGTCTTTTGTAAGCGAATGTGTTTGCGATGGGTTGCCCTTTAAATAAGATAGTTCCTTTATCAGGGACCACCATGCCTAATACAGATTTGATCAATGTGGTTTTACCTGACGCATTCGGCCCGAGAATGGAAATAACGCCGCCTCTTTCGCAACTGCAATCAATGCCTTTTAATACTTCCAGCCTGCCAAATGACTTTCTGAGGCCACTCACTTCAATTATCTTTTCCATGGTTTCATTTTTGGTTTGTCGTCCCTAACAGATTCGGGGGTTAGGGAAGGGATTGCTCTTTCAACTTTGTCCAGCAGGTTAACAATAAAACTTCTCATCAGCATTACGCTTGGCGGATTTTGTTCGATGATCTGTGCGTAAAGGCTAATAGGGTGGTAAGGAATGTCGCCGGTACCATCCTTATTCAAATCATATCCTTCATATTTGTCCCAGTAATTATTAATAAAATAATTATTTTTTAAGGTTCCGTTGGTAGTAACATCAAAGGAATTCCCCTTAAAATTATTTTGTTTAAAGTTGTTGTTATTGCAACTCGCCAATACCCGGATAGCCCAGCCATTTGAAATAAAATCGTTGTTCAAAACAGTTACCCTGTCCGAATTCTCCATGTATATGGCCGTTGTATTGCGGATAAAATGGTTCCCTTCTATCCTGGCGTCTGTGATTTCTTTCAGCAATACGCCATAGATGGAGCTTCCCCAGTTTTCGATAAACGTATTGTTCAGCATTTTTATCCGCCTGGTATACATTACCGAAACGCCCGATCCATTGTTTTTAAAGGTGTTATGACGGTAGGTGTCATCATCCGAAAACATAAAGTGCAGTCCGTACCTGATGTTCTTTTCGCTGAAATTGTCCTCAATTAAACTTTTCTTGGCGAATTCAAAATAAATGCCGTCCCTGTGCTTAGTGATATAATTCCCCCTGATCAGGATGTGCCAGCATTTCCACAGGTGAATTCCATTGCCCGAATTTTCAATATTATTTGAACCTGTAATATGATTGTGCAGCACTTCGATATTTTTGCAATTTGAAAGGTAAATGCCGAAAAAATTGTTGACTAGTATATTATTGCTGATCGTTACAAATTCCACATTACTAAGCCTTATACCTGCATAATCGCGCATCGAACCTATTTTAGTGTTCTGGATAACAAAACCGTCGAATTTTACATGATCGCTGGTGATGGTAACCACTTCCTCCTGGAAACGTGCATCTAAAACTGGCTTATCCTGACCTAAAATGGTTAACGGCTTATTTACTATCGTATTCAGCGAAGTGTATGCCCCCTTTTTTACAATTATGGTGTCACCGTTGTTAGCTATTGTAATTGCTTGTTTTAACGTGGTAACAGGACTTCGAGGAGAAACAACAATAGTTCTCCCGAAAGCTGAAACAGGCAACAATAAAATCAGAAATATTTTAAGAAATGCAGTTTTCATCATTATCTTGATTTAAGCAACAGGCCCCAATTGTAAATCCTGGCCGACTTATCCTTCTGATTGTCTTTTGCTGAATTTTCGGATGAAAAGGCTGCAAGATTTCCTCCCATTGGCGATACAAGCGAATTGTCATTAAGGAAAAAGCTTTTCCTGGCATCCACAAATTGCGCCGGATGAGTAAAATCACTTACTAAAAAAATACTCTGTTCGTTTGCCGCGATTTCCGGTTTTTCCTTTAAAAAATCAGCCATACATTCCGCCGCATCAAATTTGAATACCTTTCCCTTCGCGGTGATGATTTCGGCCGCAAACCTTTTATCCATAATGGTCATTCTGCAATGTGTACAGGCGTCTTTGCCATATTCAATAGGTTCGGGTGCACGGCTGCAGGCAGAGATTATGATTGTAACAATGACCGCCAGTATTTTAAATGCTTTCATTTTGATTTGTTTTTTGACGATAAACGGGGTTTATAAAATAGTGCGGCTGCCGCCAATATACCTCCCAGGCCCACAAAAAATCCGCCCGTGTCGGGCAATGATCCGGCTGTAAAGTTTAACAACTGTTTGTAGCCGAATAATGGGGGTTGATAATTCATGCCTTCGATCTTTATAGCTGCATGCGGGTTGAGGTTATGTCCGTAATTATATTCCCATATATAAAAGTCGCTAAAACCAACGATGGCAAATAAACAAAGACTGATAAACCATACCCACAATAACCTGCGGCTTTTGGCAATTGCAGCAGCAAACCCTATCAGGGTTAACAATCCGAAAACGTATGGAAGGATCTTAAACTCTTTAAAATCATCGGCTACAATAAATTTCATCCCGATATAGTGATTCAACCCATTTATCTGGCTTATATTTCCGGAAAGACCGTTTAGCCATATTTTCAATTCGAGTCCCTCGGGATATTGAGGCGCATCCAATAAAATATGCCATAGTGGGAAAAAGTAGGCGCCGAACATCAGCGTAGCACTTATAATGATGAGTACCCGTGTTAAAGATTTCATAATTTTAAGACTTAGTGTAAACGTATAGCGCCGTTATTTAACAGACGCTATACGTAGTAAATGATAACTTATTCAGTTACCGGGTTTACACCGATAGAGAATTTGATTGGAACAGTTGAGCCCGCAGGGGATACCCTGAAATAGCCTTGCATTTCCTGGTGCAGTGCAGAACAAAAGTCAGTACAATAGAATGGAACAATTCCAACCAGTCCGGGAACCCATTTCAGTGTACAGGTTTCGCCCGGCATAACCAGCAACTCGGCATTATTATTGCCCTTTATAGCAAATCCATGCGGTACATCCCAATCCTGTTCAAGGTTGGTAATGTGTACATAAACTTCATCACCAATCTTTATTCCTTCAATGTTATCGGGGGCAAGGTGCGAACGGATAGCGGTCATATAGACATCTACTCTATTGCCGCTTCTTACCACTTTGGTGTCTTTTTCGGATTTTGTCACGTAGGCGTTTTTGTTGTCTTCCAGTTTGAAAAACTTAATCTGGTTTTTAAGGATCTTGTCAGCGGGGATCATCTGGGCATAATGAGGTTCTCCAATGGTTGGAAAATCAAGCAGGAGCTTCATTTTATTCCCTGTAATATCAATCAACTGGCAAGCCTGCGCCAGTTCAGGGCCTGTCGGTAAATACCGGTCCTTTGTGATTTTATTCAGCGCAAGCAGATATTTGCCAAATGGTTTTTTGGAATCTCCGCCTACAATGGACAAATGGCCGGGAGAGTAGTAAGAAGGGATGCGGTCAATGATCTCCAGGTTGTCGATTTTCCATTTCACTATTTCAGATGATACGAACATGGTAGTATACCCATAGCCCTTGCCATCAAATTCAGTATGCAAAGGGCCTAAACCAGGTTTCTTTACTTCTCCATGAAGAACATCTTCATATTTTAGTACGGGTAAATCTCCGGCAATCATTCCGTCGAATTGTTTTTTATCAATTGCATTTAGCATCTTTTTAAAGGAGAAAACCGGAATAACTGCCGCAAGCTTTCCACTGGCGGCCATGTATTCCCCATCGGGGGTTACATCAATTCCATGCGGAGATTTAGGGCAAGGCATATAGTAAACCAGGCCCGGAAATTTGGTAACGTCCAAAGTTTGGGTTGCTGTTTCCATTGTAGAAGTAGCGGTGTGGCTGTTTTCGTTATATACATTGTGTGCATATTTCGCTGTTATTTTTGTTCCCTTGCCTTCTTTAATCAGTTCTTCAGCTTTCTTCCAGTTAACCGCCATAATAAAGTCCTTGTCACGCTGGCTCGCGTTTACTTCCAATAGCGTGTGTGCTTCCTCCGTATTGTAACAGGTAAAGAATATCCAGTCGTGCGACGGGCCTTTTCCGGCATGTGCCAGGTCGTAGTCAAACGGCGGAACAAGCAGTTGAAATGCGAGGTTCATGGTGCCGTTATCTTTATTTACCTTTACAAATGAAACTGCCCCTTTGAAATTTTGCTTGAAGCTGCTAATAGGTACATCGCCGTTGCTGTTGTCCAGTGGCTCGCTAAAACGGGTATTGCCTACTACATACTCTGTGTTTTCGGTACAAAAAGGAGAGGCATGATTTCCGCCAATATTAGGCAATTCGAGTATTTCTACCGTTTTGAACGTAGCAAGATTCAGTCTTGCAATACGTGGTGTATTATTGGCATTGATAAATAACCAGCGTCCGTCATCCTCGCCATTTGTTTTGGACAGTTCCGGATGGTGTGAATCATCCCAGGGAACAAAACCGTGCGAGGTATTGAGCATGGGTTTGGTTTCTTCGGAATAACCATAACCATTTTCAGGATTTTGCGAGAAGACCGGTAATACTTTTAACAAGCGCCCTGAAGGGATGCCGTAAACGGCAATTTGCCCGCTAAAGCCGCCGGATAAGAACGCATAAATTTCATCGTATTTACCGGGGGCTACATATACCTTTTTTGCCGCATCTGCATCCACAGAGGAGCCGGCTTTTCCGGGCTTACAGGAAGATGCTAAAATTGATACCAGCACTGTTGAAGTTAGTACCAGTAATTTGTAAGGTGAAATTTTCATTGCTTTATGAATTAGGATTTTATTTGCTGTCATTTTTTCTTAAATATTCCAGTATCTGGCGGGTTTCATCGTCGGTTACATTCTGGAAGGTCATTTGTGTAAGGTGTTTTGCAAGCAATGCTTTACCTACTGGATCTTTTTGTTCCATTTCAGCAGGATTGGTGATCTGGTTCATAATCCACTCCGGGGTACGCCTTTTGGTAACACCTAAAAGACCGGGGCCGACTACTTTTTGATCGGTAGTTTTATGACAAGCCGCACATTTGGCTGCAAATACCACTTGTCCCTTGTCGGCCATTGCCGGATCAATTGCGCCCACCTGAACCGACGTAAATCTTCCTACGCCCTTGCTATCGCTTTTCGCAGCAGGATCTATATCAGCAGTTGTAGCAGATGAAGCGGTAGCCGTACTATCTGTTGAAGATTGGCTATCTGATCCGCCGCAGGCATATAAGAACATTATGCCGGCTATCGCCAGAGCGGGAAGTAATTTCTGTATTGTTTTCATTTTGATTTTTTTATTTACGGTAAAACTATGGTTAAGTGAACGCGTCAGACATGACTGCGCTTACATATAAATATGATTTAAATCATATTTTATGATGTATTTATATACTTAATCGCCATTATTATATAATTTGTATCTATTTATAGAATAAAAGATGCAAATGTCTTTTATTTATTCAATTTTTTTTACTTTAGGAAGTACTTATTTTTCTCAAAATCATGCACCAGCTCATTTACGGACTGCTTGCTGAATTCTATCATGAGCGTATCCCGTATCGGTTTTACCTGGTCGTGCATGGGGCATGGTTCAGTTGCAGAGCATTTTTCAAGCCCCAATACACAGGCAGTAAATAGGCCATTTCCATCAATTGCCCTGATGATGTCGATTAAAAACAGCGACTGGCCATTTTCAACGTAAAAGCCGCCATTCGGGCCTTTAGCCGACGAGAGGATTTTTTTTCGCACCAGGGTTTGCAATATTTTGCCGGTGAAGGGCATTGGTGAGCCGATTGCCTTAGCAACTTCTATAATGCCGACCTTTTCGTTTTTCCGGCTTTTATCGGCTATATAAACAGTTGCCCTGATGGCGTATTCACATGATTTTGAAAGTATCATTTTCCTTTTATTGGTTTTGCAAACCTAAAATTTATACTGAAAATATCGACCTCAGGACAATTCTTTTTCCAGTTGTATCGCTTTTGGAAATAAGATATTGCTTTCCAAATGAACGTGGCGGTGCAGATCATTCTCGTACTCTTCCAATTTCTTAAATAATATAGTGTAGGACGTGCAAGCGTCAGCCGGTAATTGATAGTTTGATGTAAGTTCACGGATAGTTTCAAAATCTCCGCCTACCAGCTCGTGTTCTGAATCCATTACCTGGATCGGCACTGATACCTTACCGAAATCCGCAACAGGAACCTTGCCACCTGTTTTGTAGATCTGGGCCAATTCCTTTATAAAAGGGAATAATATTTTTTCTTCCTTAAGCATATGTAGTGTAAGGTCCTTTCCTACTCTTGAAAACAGTTCGGCAACACGGATAAGTTCCTGATGCCTTTCGCCGTGTACCCTGGCTACTTTTTGCGCAAGTTCGAGTATAAATGTTGTATTCTCCTGTACATACTGGTGATGGGTGTTGATGATATAGTCGCTCAAAAACCCCAGGTCCCATTTCTGAAAGTCCGTTTCGCTGTTGGCACTATCCCCCTTTACAGCTGCAAGCTGCCGTTCAACTTCATCCGGATCGATACCCTTCTTTTCGCAGACTTCAGCAATGGTTTTTTTACCGCCGCAGCAAAAATCAATACCCATGTTTTTAAAGACCTGCGCTTTTCGGTAATCTTTTGCCACGATCTCGCCAATGGTTTCTGAATTTTCGGCGTCGGTTTTTTTGGCAATTTTTACCTGCCAGGTTTCGGGCCCTTTTTCGAGGTAATCCCACGTAAATATCTGCCCACGTTCGGCCAATAGCTGGTAGTACAGTGGTTTGGGGTCATGATCGTTATTGATAATAAATGCTTCACCAGGCAGCAATGCATCAAATTTTTCAAATATGGTCGGATGCTTTAACCTTGGTTCAATGACCGTTACATCAAGAATGTCTAAAATTTCCATTTTTTTAAGTCGTTTAATAATAAAAGACAAATATATCTTTTATTATTAAAATAAAAATGATTTTGATCACTTCGCTGAAAATTTACCAGCCTTGGTTCTTGATAACAACATTAAACCTATAGGTAAAAACAACAGGCATAAAACAAACAGGAGGAATTGATATTGGGGTATATAAATCGAAAAGAGAGAGAGCAATGGCTGGATAAATAATAAAGAAAGATAGATGACAACTGATATAATATAAGACCAATTTACAACTAACACGATTTTTCCTGTATTTAAAAAACCTCTTTGTATAAACTGGTCAATAATTAAGGGCATGATAATCCCAAGGGTCAGCAAGTGAATATAACCGATGATCAGGTTACGGTTATTGAATGCCCATTCACCTATTGCAGGGAGGCAAATAAGCAATTGGAAAATGATTTTTAATGTTGCAGCAACAAGCGCCGCTTTTGCAAGGAATGAAAATTGTCGGGCATCTTTCCTGAAATTGAAGCATAGTATCAGCCAACTCAGCAAATTTACTCCCGCTCCCAGGCCTGCCAAAATCCACACCCAACCGTGTGGCTTGTTCCATAAGGTAAAAATAAAATAGACAGGTATAGTGGAATAAATAAAAAGATTAAGCCATTTCGAATCGTTTTTTGATAAAAGCGTAGTAATGGATGTTGAAGCCAGCAAACCTAGTGCTGCCAAAAACATAAACCCGTTCATCTGAAAATGCAGGTAATAGTAAATGGCATCCTGGTAATAGGACGTGTTTTTAAATCCCAGAACAGCCAGTGGCCCTAATGTAAATGGCCCCAATGAGGATATACATAAGAAAATTAATGCGCAACGTATCAGTTTGTAGGTTGTTTCGTTTACTACATTTTTCAATATCTTCCCTCTAAAAACAAGATAAGTGAAGCGATAGGTCAACAAAACAAACAGCGTTGAAAAAACAATTGAAACCGGTTTATAGCCCTGAAATGAGAAACTGACCAGCATCCCGTAAGCGCTGATCAATGTAAAAACAAATACATACTTGTAGCCGGAGGAATATTTACCACCCGTTATTATATCGCTTATAAGCAACGCTATTGCGAAGAACATCCAGCCTGCAAAAGCGAAGTGGGAATGGGCATGAAGTATGAATTGATAATCTAATACGGGCAAGCCATAAAGCTGCATATAACGCAGTAATATCCCGAATAGGGTCAGGACTATAAAATTGATGATAGCCCACCTGGGGTAATTAAACTTTTTACTCCATTGCATTTTAAATACCTAATAACTTTTTACCTTCTTCGGTAATACTATGGTATGACCATATTGGCTCCCATACCAGTTCAACATTCGTAGTAAAACCCGCATAATGCCCTTCTACGCAATTTTTAACAGCAGATACGATACTTTCACCCATCGGGCAATACGACGAGGATAAAGTCATTTCTATATTGATCTGTTTCCCCGGTTCATCAATTTTCACCCCATATACCAGGCCCAAATCAATAATATTAATATGCAACTCCGGGTCCATTACCAAACGAAGTGTTTCCAGTATTTCCGCTTTCATAAATGAAAGATGATCGGTTATATCAAAGTTTTCCATAGGTTTTAGTTTTATGAAACAGTATAATGAAGACATTGGTCAGGTACATTGCAGCCGTAACCAATAGAGAACTTATACCTGTATATAATAATAGTTGCGACATAAAAAAGCATCCGGGGATAAAAGTGAGGCAGAAAATGATGAATCCGGCTGACTGGACTTTTAGCAAACTATTTTTAAAGAGGTCTGCCGGCATGGGCGTTTTTACTTTTCCGGTTAAATGTTCGTAGTGTTTTACCCATACGATAAAGGGTAAAGTTTTAAAAGTTTGCCCGAGTATTAAAGCTGTGATCCATCCCATAATCAGCAGCACACCATATATTAAGGAATAGCGAATACTTATCGGATCATTTTTAAGGTGATAGTAAATAATAAACGGTATAGTAAGAATGGCGATCTTCAATAAAATAAATGAGAAAAAAGTACTCATCATTGGCAAATCAATTCTCTTTCGCATACGGGAAAGGAAGCATTTAACGATGAAAAGCAAATAACAGGCGACACCTGCCGCACCAATTAAGGCGATAAAATAAGTCCGGTAGTTTATTCCCGATAAGTATGAATCTACGATGAAAAGCAATAGTGCGGAAACGATCAAATAATAACTAAAGGACAGGAGCCTGGTCTTTTGATAAGATGATACCAAAAACATCGGCACCAGCTTTGAGCTTACACCAATAATCATCAGCAAAAACCACCCGGCAATGCCTAAGTGCGCATGGATCTTTAAAAAATGAAGCTGATCCTGTGTAAATATTGGAATCGTGAAATTAAATACCAGCACGGTTCCCAACGCCGCTGTAAGACAAAGGCACAGGCAGGCGCTGAAAATGAAATCTTCCTGTATGGTTTGCTGCTTTTTCTTTTTCGCCGTTAAGTAAACATTTATGGTAAATAAAATGATAGCTGTTAACAGTAACACTGCTCCGCATTGCATGTGTATGCCGGGTATAAATATCCAAAACGAATAAACCAGCGCAATCATTCCCGGTAAAAACAATGAGAAACTTATCCATGCCAGTTTTTTACTATATAGTTCGGTTTCCAGTACCACGGGGATCAATTGATAAGATGCGCCCAAAATGATCATGGTGCCCCATCCCAAAGCCGCCATGTGTGTTATCGCTAAAATACGTGGGTGAAAATAATGGCCGGTAAATGCTTGCACAGAAAACAACATCATCATAGCCAATATTAAAAAGCATAGCGCGGCAACCACGTAATGGGTTACCACTATTCGGTAAAGTCCGGTGTTCTGCTTTATGGAACTCATGATTTATAGATCAGCATGTTGACATTACCCGGCGAGATGCTTTTAAAGAGATATTTTAGCCCTTGTTTTTCAAGCTCAGGTAGCAGGTACACCGGTATTTTCTTATGGTATACAAACAGGGCGTCTCCGACAGATAGATCAGAGGTTTCCGCTAAAATTGACAACATGGGCTTTGGCATTTCGAGTTGCCTAACGTCCAGATATTTAATTTTATCAGGAGCAATTGTTGCTAACAGGCTATCTAGTTGTCCGTCATCGACAGTAAGTTCATCCGCAGGAAATGGAATAATTTCTTTAATGCTAGATGCTGTTTTATTAAAATAGGTTATTACAGTATTATCGTCAACAAACTCGACGCGGTGCGTAAAGCCCCTATCTGCCAGTAGATGAATAAGCGGCAACGGCTCAAAAGTATTGATCAGCTTTAGTCCCTGGCTTTCATCCAGCATCTTGATACTTGCCAGGATTTCCTTAAGCGGGTCCTTATCTTGCGTTAGAATCGGACGTACATCAAGCTCTAAATAGTTATTTGGTTCTTTTATTGTAGAAACTGTTTGGAATAGTTGTTCATTATTACCTTGTTCCTCGTCCACGCTAAATCCAATTTGTTTCATGCATTCCATAAAATCAGCGGTTGAGCAACCTGAAATTTTACAGGCATCCGCAATGGTGACCCTGTTTGCAAAAAGGTTTCTTAAAACAGGGCTCCTAAGTTTTCCAAAATTCTTGTTTAATTTTGATAATGCCTGAATCACCTCTTCTTGTTTAAAATTTAGCAATTCCTTAATCCGGGTTTGTACGTTAATTTGCATGTTCCCTCCAGAATTCATTTTCAAAATTTTCGACAAATGGCTGATGATTGGAGTCAATAGCAACTCCGATTTCTCTAAGCCGATCCGCATTTAACAACTGTTCCAGGTGTGGAAAAAGCTCACGTTCTTCAAAACGGATGTGCTGTTCAACACTGTCGGCTATTTTTAAAAGTAGAACGGGTTCAATTGCTTTGGCGGCAGCTAATTGATGTATGAGCCCGGATATATTTTCATGATCTTTTATAGTCCTTTGTTTTAAGGAGTCGCCTTCAGCCAGGCAAGTCAAAATTTGTTTTTCCTCTTCTTCGAAATGCAGAAAAAGTGCCGCCGCTGAAAAATAGGCTATATAATCAGCTATAATTTGCAGGTCAGCCGAAAACTTCAGCCCCCGCCTTATCTTCCATGCTAAAAGTAATCCATGATGATGGTCGCGTGAAAGCGCTTGTAAGTTTGTATTTCTTTTCATTCAGCTTAAAAAAACAATAATCAAAGGTGGTAAATGTGTTTATCTATAAATATGATATATATCATGTTTATAGATGATATTGTGTAATTAAATTTATTTTAACATGATTTAAATTAATATTTTGTTACTCAGAGTGGATATACCAATGATATTGACCCCTCTTCGCCAATCTAAAGTGAGCCCTCTGAGTTAGGGTTTGAAAGAGAGTAAAGTTGTTGTACAGGTCTGATTTAGAGTTTCTTCTCCTTAGTGATTCGCCGTACAATTCGACCCTTAAAGAGTGGTGAACAATGCGGTCCAGAATAGCATCAGCGATGGTTTTCTCACCAATAATATCATACCATTCCTTTACCGGTATCTGTGAAGTGACTACCGTAGAGCGCTTTTGGTGCCGGTCTTCTATAATATCCAGTAAAGACGCCCTGCTCTGTGCGTCAAAAGGCTGTAACCCGAAGTCGTCCAATATCAACAGATCGGCCCGTTCTATTCTTTTCAGTTCTGCCAGAATGGTACCCTTTGCTTTGGCCAGCTTCAGCTGGCCCATAAGCTTTGCGGTATTGACGTACATCACCTTGTAACCACTTTGGCAGGCCTGATAACCAAGCGCCGTTGCCAGATAGCTTTTACCTGTTCCGGTGGAACCTGTAATGAACAGGTCCTTATGTTCCTTAACAAAGTCCAGGGCAGCAAGCCTGTGGACCTGGTTCTTTTCCAGGCCCCGGTCAATAGCGTAGTCGATCTGTTCAAGCGAGGGCTTATAGCGGAAGCCTGCGCCCCTGATGGCCCGTTCTACGTAACGGTTACGCTTGTCATCCCATTCGCTTGCGACCAGCAAGGCGATGAATTGATCAGCTGTAAGCGATTCTTTTACTGAAGTCTCCAGATTGGTTTTAAAGGTGCAGACATATCCGCACGTTTGCCGTTAACGGTAATACGCATGTAGATAGGCATTGCACCGCCTTTGTAGTTTTTTTGCTTTCTGATGTAAAAAAGCAGATGGAAATTACTTTTCATAATTACAAGCTTAAAAGTGAAACAAAAGTAAGTTTGTAAGCTGCTTCTATCAAGATGTTCATTCGCTGAATAGGTTGATAATCAATTAATTAAAAGCAATTCGGTGCGTAGTGTTTTGCCATTAGGTACGCACCGAATTACGCTCATTTTTGTTGCGTTTTGGTGCATAATATGGTGTTTTGATGCCAATAAAAAACCCTGCAAATGTTTGATTTGCAGGGTTTTAGCATCTTTTGGTATTGTTTTTCGTAGCCCGTAGGGGAAACCAACCTTGTTTCTAACCTATTGAGCATCAATGTTATATATTCTCTGTTATTCCTGACTCATCGAATTACTCACTGCAACCTTTTTACCTGTTTGTAGCTGTAAACCGTTACACTAAGATAGGTGAAATTTCTTAGGAAATCAAGTAAAAATACTTATTTCAGAAGTGAAATCTGTTTCGAGTCCATGCTGTGGCCATGTCCAAGAATCGATGAAAATGAGTTGGTTTACGGTACCGGTCAATTTCCCATAAATAGAGCATATTTGCTTAATTTTTTATGAATAAGAAAGACAATGACATTTCTGCCGATATTATAGCGTCCTGGGTGAACCTATATACAAACACCATGTACACGTGGGCGCTATACAAAACTTCCAATAAGGAATCAGCCGAAGACTTGGTGCAGGATACTTTTTTAACTGCACATCAACAACTAAAAAAATTCAAAGGGGAGAGCAGCCCCAAAACCTGGCTTTTAGCAATTTTAAATAATAAGATAAGGGCCCACTACCATAAAAAATATAAGGAAATTGCCTGAATAGTTTGTTGTTCAAATATTACATTTATTTTTGAGTGCTTCAAATAATAATGGAAACAAATCCACTTTGCAAACAAGGCACATCCGAAGTGCCGTTACCCTTTACCTAATTGCATTATTAAATTATTAATACTTCTGCACGATTAAAATGGCGTATCCATTTTAAATATATTTACGAAAAAATTCATATTTATACCCTATGCGGAATGTGTTGCCGAAACTACTGAAAGCCTGTTTTTTAACCCTATTCCACCTCTTCTCATTAACTGTAGTTGCCCAAACATCAAAGGGAATAATAAAAGGGACTTTAATTGATCCCGATGGAAGGCCAGCGGGTAGTGTAACAGTTAGATTAAAAAAGTGCAAAAGAACAGCCCTTTCCGATAAAAACGGTTCTTTTATATTGCAAAATTTACCTGCCCTCGAAGATACGCTGCTAATAACTTCGGTTGACTCGAAATTGCTCATACAAGCTGTAAAACTTCGGGAAAATGAAAACCTCGATATCGGCACAATACATTTGGAATTCAAAACAAGGCAATTACAAGCCGTAGAGATTAAAGGACGTTCGGGCAACTCCTACAAAAGCGATTATTCTTTTTTTGGCAATAAAACGCAAACCGAGGTATTGGCTATACCTCAATCCATCTCGACTGTTACCAAAGAGCTTATTGAAGATAAGATGGAATTTAGGCTGAAGGATGCAGTAGATGATGTTTCAGGGGTGAACCAGTATTCAGGGTATGATGAATATTCGATAAGGGGGTTCAGAGCCGAAAACGCGCATGACATCAATGGCCTTCGCGGCTACAACCCTACGTATACCAGTAGTATGCTGGTTAACATTGAAAGGATTGAAGTAATAAAAGGCCCTACGGCAACTTTATATGGAAACTGCGACCCCGGGGGAACAATCAACCTGGTCACCAAAAAACCTTTGGATAAACCAGCAGCTGAAATCAACCTTTATGCCGGAACCTGGAACCATTTAAGGGCCGAAGGGGACATTACAGGGCCGCTAAACGCCGGCAAAACCCTGTTGTACAGGTTTAATGCGGTCTACGATAATACCAATTTTTTCCGTAACCATATTTACGGGAAGTCTTATGAAATAGCGCCTTCGTTAAGCTTCATTCCCAATGATAGGTTCCGGGTTAACCTGGATTTTTCGATTTCCCATATCAATACTGTTTTGGACAGGGGCCAGCCTGCTTTTGAGGGTGATGCTACCTTAAAATCTACCCCTATAAGCTTGACATTGGCACAACCAGGGGATTACCTGCACGAAACGGATGTTGCTACCAATATCACGGCCTCCTATAAGATCAGCAAGAACCTTACTTTCAGCAGTGGTTATCTGAATTATATTACACAGCAAAGTGTGGCTGAACACGGGCTGAATGACTACCTCACCCCCGATTCGGCTTCCCTCTACTATACTACCTGGAATTACCATACCGTTACCAATACGCTCAGCAATTACCTTAATTATAAATTTAACTCCGGAAAAGTAAGTCATCTTTTAACTGCAGGATATGATTACATCCGCAGCAAAGTCAGTCTGAACCAGCAATATTATGAACTGCCTGATGAATTTGGTGAAGGAAGCGGCATTGTGGGCATTTTCAGCCTCAAAAATCCTTCTTATACTCCAAGGCCGGTGAACAGTTACCAGTTATCCGATTTTGACAGCGATATTACGGGTGTGGATGGAACTGTTTATCATACCCAGGGCGTATATATTCAAGACCAGCTTAGTTTCGGTAAATGGACAGCTCTTGTCAGCCTGCGAGAAGAGTTTTATAAGGGGGACGATACGACCGGCGGCATTAAAGAAAATGTTTTTCTGCCACGTATTGGTCTGGTATATGCCATTAAAGACAATTTAAGTGCATATGCCACGATAAATAACGGGTTTGATCCCTTTGAAGCATCGACAAGTACGCAGGTGTTTAATGCACCTTTTAAACCGCTGAGAAGTGAATTACTGGAAGCCGGTATCAAAGGAAACTTTTTTTCGAACAAACTATTTGTGTCAGCTGCCTTGTACCAG
>JARLHA010000028.1 GCA_031292485.1 Mucilaginibacter sp. | reverse complement strand
CAATGCCAAAATCTCGCTGATCGCTGTAAAAAACAATTTTATAACCGATACGGTGACAGATGTTGATGGCAATTTCAACTTCAAAAACCTTGATCTGCCCGATTCCGCAAAAGTGCTGCTCAGTGCAAAAAAGATCAATAATAACAATAATGTCAACATCAGTATAAATAAACCGGCTTATCCGTCGGTAATTAAGGACAAACACACAGTCGATGTAAACACGATAACTGCTGAAATACCGGCAACAACAAAACCGGACAGTGTTCAAAAACGCCTGCAGCAAATTGCAGATATCCGCAACCGGCGCATGCTGAAAGAAGTTACCATTAAGGCACATAAAGTATATCATCGTGAAAAACCTGATTTGAGTACCTCCGCTAACTTAAACGGGCCAGGCAATGCAGACAAAGTCATCATGGGTGATGATTTGCCGGATTTTCCACTCCTTTCGCAGAGCCTGGTGGGCATATATAACGGGGTAGGAAATATGGCCTTAATTGTTGATGGAAATATTGAGCCGGCTATGAAAATAGATGATTTGAATCCCCAAATTATTTATAGTATAGAGGTTTTAGCAAGACGTAATTACACGGGCATTTATGGGAACGACTACATCAAAAAACATGGCGCTTTAGTGATAACCACCAGGCAGGGAGGCGATAAAAGTTATTTAAAAATGCCACCATCGCCCGGAACGTTAAGATACATTTACAATGGTTTTTACAAAGTCCACGAATTTTATTCACCAAAATATGACAGCCCGCAAAACAAGGCCCTGGCTTCCGATTTGCGCGGCACCATTTTCTGGAGCCCAAATATCATTACCGGTAACGATGGCAAAACCACCCTAAATTATTATAACGGTGGCACCAAAGGCACCTACCGGGTGGTGATAGAAGGCATTAATGATGATGGTGATTTGGGCAGGCTGGTATACAGGTATAAGGTGGAGTAATTAGAAATTGTTAACGCCCGTATCGCAAAAATATTGCCAATAACCCCATTCGTATATACAATAACCGCGTTGGTGTAATAAATTGTGCGCCATAAACTTATTCTTTTATTTTAGAAAAAGTTATTTAACGCAATATTATTTGTCTGTAATTAATTTTTTTCGACTAAATTAACTGTATTTTTAAAACATCCTAAACCGATGATAGCATTTTATAAAATCCAAAACGCGGAAGCAGCAGTTTTCAAGCTATTAAAAAAATTATCAATTAATGTTGATCATGTCCTGGTTAGCGCCGAGTTGGAAAAACATCCCGATTATCCGAGCCTGCTGGCTATAAGTGATGTACTTACCAATTTTAATATAGAAAATTCCGCTTTCCGGGTTGAATATGATCAACTGGCTATCGTTCCCTGTCCTTTTATCGCACATACTAACATTAATAACGGCGATTTTGTGGTAGTCGATAAAATGGATAGCAAAAACATCACCGTTTCCAGCGATAAATGGAACTGGCATAAATTACCCCTCACCGAATTTGAAAAAATATTTAATGGTGTAGTTTTAACTGCCGAAATGCGCGCCTTTGCAAGGCCCGGCAATACCTTTGCTTCAACTATCGCCGGTTTCAAAAATCCTGCTATTGGCATAGGTGCGGTTCTGGTGTTTTTAGCGGCCCTGGTTTTTCATAGTCATTACCTTACCGGCATCAGCTGGCAAAGCCTTTTGCTTGGCCTGTTTAAAACGGCAGGTTTAATCACTTCTGTTTTGCTGCTCATTCAGTCCATTGACAGCAATAATCCGCTGGTACAGGTACTGTGTCAAAGCGGCGGCAAAACCGATTGCAATGCCATACTTTCGTCAAAAGCGGCCAAAGTATTTGAAGGGCTAACCTGGAGCGAGGTTGGCTTTTTTTATTTCGCCGGTACCTGGCTGTTGCTGCTTTTTGGCGGCGGTTCGGCCACTGTATGGCAGGTGCTGGTCCTTTTAAATTTCGTGAGCTTGCCTTATACCATATATTCAATTTACTACCAGGCCCGGGTGGCCAAACAATGGTGCGTTTTATGCTGTACAGTACAGGCGCTGCTTTGGCTTGAATTCTTTGTATTAATAACCGCATTTTTAAAGCCCTCCCTACCGGGGAGGGTTTGGGAGGGGCTTCCGACCATTTTCATCTGCCTGTTAACCCCGGTACTATTATGGCTCATCATCAAACCCCTATTATTAAAACTACAGCAATTACAGCCGTTGAAAGATCAACTACGCAAATTCAAATACAATACTGAACTGTTTAATAAATTGTTGAGTGCACAACCCAAATATGCCCAGCCCGATGAAGAATGGTGCATTGTACTCGGCAACCCGGAAGCGAGCAGCGTAATCACCATGGTGAGCAACCCTTATTGCCCGCCCTGCTCAAAAACGCATAAGTTGCTGGATGAATTGCTGGAACAGCGGGGCGACCTGCAAGCACGGATAGTATTTACAGCCAATAACTCCGAAAACGATATTAAAACCCCCATCAGCCGCCACCTGGTCGCTTTAAATGAATTTAAGGATAAAGAAATGGTAAAAAAAGCCCTTAACGACTGGTACGAGCAAAAACAAAAAAATTATGAATCGTGGGCCAAAACCTACCCGGTAGCTTTAAACGGCGTTGAATACCACAAAATTGACAAGCAAAACGCCTGGTGTAAGTTGGCAGAGGTTACCGCTACGCCAACATTATTGCTTAACGGTTATAAGCTGCCCGATTTGTACCTGTTGCCCGACCTGAAATACATGCTTGAATAAAGCATATAACGATACTTTTCGCGAAAGTAAAGGAGCATGCACTTTTGTAAATCATGCCGGCGCCGGGACGATCCCGGTAAAAAATTATTTTAATGTTTAAAAAATGGAAAATTTAAAAAAACTCAGCAGAGCTGAAATGAAAAATGTAAGTGGTGGTAAAGTTGCCCCTGAGTGCTTAAATGACTGCAATAATACCGGTACGGGCTCTTGTGCATCCAGAAAAACCTGCCAAAATGTGGCATGCCCGGATGATCCTAAATTTTTTCACAACGTTTGCAAGTAGGCGGTTGTGAAGACTATCTGCAGGCTATCAATTATTGTTTGACCTGTAGATAGTTCTGATGAAGTCTATTAAATAATTAATCAAGTTTTTGTGCGGGTATATGAACTAATTAAAGCATGAAAACGGGCATATGGATAAAATTATAGTGTATTTTATATTTATGTTATAGGCTTGATTACTTAGGAAGATTTGCATGACAGCGACCAGTGTTGCCCAATAATTGGGAGAACAGTAGAAAAAAGCTACGAAGTGATATTTAAGCCTATTGAAAATATGACAAGGCTCACTAAATTGAAATTGTTATTTATTAAACCTTTAGCATGCCCAATTGTGTACAATAAAAAATTAAAGTTCGCAATATAAACAGCAATATAACCATGAAAAACAATCTAAAATACGCGACTTTTATCATTTTTTTACTCGTAACCTGTTCAACTGGTCAGGTTTTAGCCCAAGTCCCGAGACAGCTGGGCCCGGCATCTCCTGACGAAATAAAAAAGGCATTAGCAGCGGTTGAGGCAAGCCCGGATAGTTTGCATGTATATAAAGCTTATGCAAATGCCTTGGGCCTGAGCAATCCGCAACTTGTGACCCAATATCAGGCGTTGATGGAAAAATATCCGAATAAAGCGATTATTCCATTAGCCTTTGGAACAGTTTATTATAACGCTGAGATGCCCCAGGCCAGAGATTTTTTGTTAAAGGCGGCTGAAATGGACCCAAAAAACGCTAAAGTATGGTCTATGCTTTCGGCAGACGCATTTACAAGGGGGCAAAACGATCTGTCAATTGAATACAAGAGAAAGGCAGTGCTTGCCGAGCCTTCAAATGCCAATTATGCTTTATCTTATCTTATGTCTTTTAAAGATATCGATCCGAATAATTATAAGCAGAAAGTTTTCGATTTTGTAAAGCGTTTCCCAACAAGTGAGCTTGGAGCCCAGGCCTTATATTGGTTAGGCGAAGACGCTACAAATATTAATGACAGGATTAATTATTTCGAACAGCTCCGTAAACTATACCCCCCACAAAACTTTAGCTGGTCAGCCTCCGGAATGATACATTTAGCTGACGACTATCTGCAAAAAGACCCTGAAGAAGCCTTAGTGTTAATCAACGGGATGGGTGATGGAAGAGATTGGACGGTACGAAGACAAGTGGCTGAATCATTGATACAAATCAATAAATTGGAGCAAAATAAAAACTATAAAGATGCCATTATTGAACTTGATCAGGTAAAACTCCCAAAGTTTAATTACATTAATGATTTTATCGCGTTGAAGAAAGCTGCTTTGCAGGAAAAAGCCGGTGAAGTTAAAGCCGCCTACGACAGCCTGGCTGTAAAATTTGCAAAACTACCCACTGACCAGTTAGATAGTGCTCTTGAATGGTATGGAAAGAACGCCGGTAAGGATAAGGAGCAGGTTATGAAAGATATTCAGAAAATCAGGGATAGCACAGCAGTTGTTGCTTATCCATTTAACCTCTGCCTTTATACGAGTAATACCAAGTTAAATTTGAACGACCTGCGGGGGAAAGTAGTCTTGCTTACGTTCTGGTTCCCGGCATGTAGCCCGTGCAGAGCAGAATTCCCGCACTTCCAGACTGTGATTAATAAGTTTAAAGGTGAAAATGTGGTGTATATTGGTATCAATGTATCGCCTGAACAAGACCCTTATGTGATCCCATTGATGGAAAATGCCAGATATTCATTCATCCCTTTACGGGGCAGCAGAGCGTTTGCCGCTAAATACTACGGCGTGGATGGTGAGCCGGAAAATTTTCTGATAGACAAAGACGGAAAGATTATTTTTAGAAATTTTCGTATTGATAACACTAATCACCGCACGCTCGAATTGATGATATCTTCATTATTGCAAAAAGATCGGGAAAGCAATTAATTCTTTTAAATCAAACTATAAAAACATGCCCTAAAAATATAATCCATCTCCGCTCACTTCGATATACCTTAATCCAAAATCACCATAAATGAGATCTATATTTTACAAACAATATGAAACAAAGCACGGTTGCCTGATTTGTACCAGTTACCGGACCTGAAATACATGCTTGAATAAGGAACAAAATACTTTTCGCGAAAGTAAAGGAGCATGCACTTTAATAATATATGCCGTAATCCGGGCGTTTCCGGGTAAAACTTAAACTTTTAAAAAAATGTTAAATTTAAACAAACTCAGCAGGGCTGAGATGAAAAATGTAAAAGGCGGCTACAGATCAAGTTGTGATCCAACTAATTATATTGTGGCTTGCTGTTCGGGCTGTACGACGTGGGCTGATCCGAACCAACCGGGAAATAAATATGGTGGCATAACTGTTTGCATAACCGATTGCCAATGCTATCCAAGCGTACCGGCAGGTTGTACAGCAGAAATGTAATTGAAACAGTAGTCATCTTCGTTAGAATTGAAACCGCAAGCATATTTCAATGTGCTTGCTGGTTTTTAAATAAATAATCTAAACAAGTTTCTGATAAGTTTAAATATTTTTAAATAGTGAGGTTTATGAAAATTGTTGAAATAATTAAGTCTTTGAATAATTTCAAACTAAAAAAAATAGCTATGAGGAATTACTCAATAATATATAAGTTTTATACGACTTTTCTAATATTCAATATTTTTGGTCTATGTACTCACGCCGTACATGCCCAAACCGACACCTCATTTTTAACCCATGCCAATAGCCTGCTTGAAAAACACTCAGCCGCCTTCACTGTCGAAAAAGCCTATCTGCAAACCGATAAAAGCAATTACGATGTTTTTGATACCATCTGGTATAAAGCCTACACGGTTGTGGGCCGAAAACACCAGCTATCTGCTTTAAGCGGGGTTTTGTATGTGGAGCTCATCAGTCCGAAAGATTCGGTAGTTTCCCGGCAGATCCTCCGTTTAACCTCCGGCGCTGCCTGGGGCGATTTGGTGTTAACCGGCGCCATTAAACAAGGCGACTACCGCCTGCGGGCCTATACCAACTGGATGCGAAATGCCGGCCCCGAATATTTTTTTCTGAAAAAGATCCATATCGGTGGCTATGATACCCCGCCGCCTGTTAAACCAACCGTGCCGAACCCCGATGTGCAGTTCTTCCCCGAAGGCGGCGAACTGGTGAACGGCCTGCGGAGCAAGGTTGCGGTAAAGTCCGTAGCACCAAACGGCCTGGGGCTGGACATTAACGGCACTATTGTGGATAATGAAGGTAATGTGATCGTTGACTTCGCTACGCAGCACCTCGGTATGGGAGTATTTGCCTTTACACCGCAAAGCGGTAAAACCTATAAGGCCAGGATAAAAACAGGCATCGGCGAAACTGCTTTTGAAGTTGAGCTACCCAAAGCAAAGGAAGCAGGTTTTACCCTGGGCATCAATAACAGCAGCCCCGACAGTATTTTTTTAAAGGTAGCCGCCAACGAAGCTTTGTTTCAACAAAAACAGCACAGCGCTTTTTATGTGATCGCTCAAACCGGCGGCAAAGTT
>JARLHA010000027.1 GCA_031292485.1 Mucilaginibacter sp. | reverse complement strand
GTTGGCATAGCGCGGTTATTTAATTGTTAATAATTGCGAAACTTTAAAGTTATCGCCTAAAAATTAAATTTCGGCCCTCTCTCCAATGAGGATGACCGCATACACTGCGCTATGCTTTTCTTACATAATTACTTCGCAAGTTTTTGCGATTATTGCTGCCTTGTAATATTTTAAAAATACTTTTCTGTATTGTCGTTTTATCCGACTTCGATTTTGCCAGTTTCAAAGCAGTTTTTAAATGTGAGATAGCTATTTCATTATCCACATCCGTATATAAATATCCCAATAGCGAAAAATACAGGTGGTTCTTTTCCAGTTTTAATTTTTCGGCTTCGGGGATAGCAATGGCTTTGCCATCGGCTTTGGCAAGGGCGTAGGTGCGATTGAGGGCAGCAGCCGGGGAATATTCGATTAAAAGAAGCCGGTTATATAATTGGAGGATATTTTGCCATTTTTCGGTGGTATCAGCTTTATCCGTATGCCAGTGCGCAATTGCGGCTTCCAGGTGGTATTTGCTTATTTCGGTGCCTTCGGCAGCCAGGTTAAGGTAAAGTTTTCCTTGCTGAATCAGTTCATCATCCCAAAGAGCAGTGTCCTGGTCGTTGTAAGCTATCAGTTCACCGTTTTGTTTGGTACGGGCTTCAAAGCGGGAAGCATGGAAGCACATTAGGGCCAACAATGCTTTTACTTTCGGCATATTTGTTTGCTCATTTTCAACCAACAGTAAATTCAGCCGCATGGCTTCCAGGCAAAGGTCTTTGCGGAGGGTGGTGTTTTGCGAAACGGAATAATATCCCTCATTAAAAAGCAGGTAAAGCGTTGTTAAAACTGTCTCCAGCCTTTTGTCTATTTCCCCGGGTGCCGGGAACTCAAGCTTTACTTTCTCTTTCCGTAATTTTTCCTTCGCCCTGAATAGGCGCTTGTTGATGGTTTCCTTGTTGCTCAAAAAAGCGTCGGCAATTTCTTCAATGCTAAAGCCGCACAGGATGCGGAGGGATAAGCCGATTTGCGCTTCTGCAGGAATAGCAGGATGACAGATGGCAAACATCATCTGCAACTGGCTGTCGGTTATGTTTTTGGGCGATAAATCGATATTGATTTCATAAAGTCCGTTGTGGGCGTTCTGCAAACCGGGCGTAACCTTATCCGAAAAGATTTTATCATGCTTTAAATAATCTTTTGCCCGGTTTTTGGCGACCGCATAAAGCCATGCCACCGGGTTATCGGGCAACCCTTTTATTCCCCAGGTTTCGGCGGCCAGCAAAAAGGTATCGCTGGCAATGTCTTCAGCAACCTCCACATGCTCAAAACCGAATAGTTTGGTTAGTACAGCGGTTATTTTGCTGTATTCTGTCCTGAATAAATGGGGGATGAGTTCTTTGCCTGTTTGCATAAACAAACAAATTTAGGGATAAAAAAGAGGTTGCCACAAAGCGCATTATAGCAACCTCTATTGTTTTACAAATTCATCTGCACGACTGTTCTTACTTCAACATTGCCGCCGACCTGTAAAATGGGGCAGCCTTTGGCAATTTCAACGGCATCGCTCAATGTATCGGTTTTAACAATGGTGTAGCCAAGTAGAATTTCCTTTATTTCGGCATAAGGGCCATCGGTAACTACGTTGCCCGGACTAACGGTAGCGCCTTCATAGTCGAGCCTGTTACCGCGCTCCACCAATTTGCCGTTGGCGGCGATGCCCCCTATCCAATCCTGCCAGGGTTTGGTAATGTCTTGTAATTGCTCAGGCGATAGCTTGGGAGCGCCTGACTGCGCGTTTCTGAAAACCAGCATAAATTCTTTCATAGCATAATTTATTTACATGTTCATGATGATTACCGGCCTTACTTCTACATTGCCGCCAACCAGTAAAATCGGGCAGCCTTTTGCAATTTCTACTGCCTCATCCAGCGAGTCAGCTTTAATATTGGCCGCGCCCATTAATATTTCTTTCACTTCCGCATAAGGCCCATCGGTAACAACGTTTCCTGCCGAAATTACTTTCCCCTCGGGAGCAGGTCTGGTACCGCCAACATATTTTCCCTGCGCGGCAATACCGCCAAGCCAATCGGCCCATTGTTTTTCAATTGCCTGGATCTGTTCTGCGGTTGGTTTAAAATCTCCCATCGCAGCGTTTCTGAAAACCATGATAAATTCTTTCATTTTCTTAAAGTTTAATTGTTTTGCCCTAATGACGATCATGGAATTTATTATTGGACATAACTTGAGATTTTTATTCATATTTAAATTCTTTCGAAATAGAAATCTAAAAATAAGCCAAGTTAAATCTATTTTATCACTACAGATTAATTATTCAAAGAATACTTCGTAAATTTGATTTATGACAAGGCTCACCGTAAATATTGATAATAGTAAATCAGAGAAGGTCGTTCTTGCTGTTATACAGGCTTTAGGCCTCAGTTATGAAGTTGAGAATACAGCTGACATCCGCTCAGATAAACCTATGAATAAAGCAGAGCAGGCAATGTACAAAAGACTAAAAAAATCTTTTGAACAAATCAAATTGCATCAGGAAGGTAAAATCGAACTAAAAACAATCGAAGAAGTTTTAGCTGAGTTGTCCTGATATGAATATTAAGGTAATACCAACTGACGGCTTTACCAAAGAATTAAAGCGCCTTTCCAAAAAACATCCCGGATTACTTTCAGATATTGCCGAATTATCAAAGGAACTTAAGGTCAATCCGATAAAGGGGGCTGATTTGGGGCAAAATGTTTACAAAATCAGGATGGCCGTTTCAGGAACAAATAAAGGAAAATCAGGCGGTGCAAGAGTTATTACCTTTGTTGTGCTTGTTAGAGAAACCGTTTTTCTTGCGGAAATTTATTTAAAAAATGAAAACGACACTGTTGATGCAGACAGGGTTATTCATCGATTGCAAAACGAAGGATTAATCTGAAGTAAGTCAAGATAACAGCATCATAACTGTCGCTAAACTACCCTGCACAACAATCCTTTCAAATACTCCCCTTCCGGGAACGACGACCGCACCGGGTGGTCTTCAGGCTGGCAAAACTGGTAAATAAACTGTACCTGTTTGCCGGCATCCAAAGCTGCCCAGGCCAATACCTGTTTAAAAGTTTCCATATCCATAGCGCCCGAGCAGGAGAAGGTTGCCAGTAAGCCGCCGGGGTTCAGCAAAAGCATCCCCATGCGGTTAAGGTCTTTATAAGCGCGGGAAGCTTTATCCAAAGCAGAACGCGATGGCGCATATTTTGGCGGGTCGAGTACTACAATATCAAACATTTCGCCCTCTTCCCTGAATTTACGGAGCTGTTTGTTTACATCCGAAACAATAGGGGTGACTTTTGTTTCATCAAATTTGTTCAGGATGATGTTTTCCTTTAAGGTGTCAACCGCCAGGGCCGAACTGTCAACCGTTGTTACCGATGCCGCGCCGTTTTGCAGGCAATTCAACGTAAACCCACCGGTATAGCTGAAACAGTCCAGTACCTTTTTTCCTTTGGCGTGTGCCGCCAGTATTTTGCGGTTATCGCGCTGGTCGCAGTAAAAGCCAGATTTTTGCCCTTCGGCGATGTTGATGTTATAGGTGATGCCGTTTTCTTTTACTTCAACTCTTTCCGGAGGATGGCTTAAAGTAAGGGCAGTGTTGATGGTTTCCAATCCTTCGTGGCTGCGGGAAGATGCATCGCTTTTATCAAAAATGCTTTCGGGTTTTAGTAAAAGCTGCAATTCATCAATGATCACCGGGAGCATTTTTTCGATGCCTGAGGTGAGTACCTGTACCGCGAGATGATCCGCATATTTATCAACAATCAATCCTGGCAGGAAATCCGATTCGCTGAATATTAAACGGCAGGTATTGGTCGTTCCATCTTCCAAAATAGAGCTTCGGCTTGCTACCGCTATACCCACTTTTGCGCGGAACCATTGCTCATCAACGGCAACAGCCTCGTCCCATTCCAGCAACCGCAAAGCTACCCGCGATTGATCGTTATAAAAGCCATACGCCATAAAGCCACCTTTGGCATCCATCAGCCTTACAATATTGCCGTTGGCAGGTTTGCCTTTTATATTTTCAATAGCGCCGGAAAACACCCATGGATGGCGGTGCAGCACCGCTTTTTCCTTGCCTTTTTTTAATATCACATCGATCATAGCGGCAAAGGTAACAAATGAAGAATAATATGTAGAGATCGTATGTATGAAATCGGGATAGCCTAAAAAGGCAAAAGAGTTCTTGAAAAAAAGGTCGTAGATTAATTAAACATTGAACGAACACTTTAAATCAAGAACTCATGAAACAAGGTAAGCAATTAGATTTTAGCGG
>JARLHA010000002.1 GCA_031292485.1 Mucilaginibacter sp. | reverse complement strand
GAGGTTGTCTCAAAAGTCGGTTTTATAAAAAGCTTACCAAATAATATTTGCCTCTGTGCTCTTTGCGTTCTTGTCTCCGTGACCTCTGTGGTTAAATTTCACCACGGAGGGCGCGAAGAAGACACAGAGAGGCGCGGAGTTTTTATAGCGCAAAATATAATTTTGTATAACCCTTCTTTATTTCACTTTTGAGACAACCTCAACCCCTTTGTAGCCACGGATTGCACATCCCAATATTACCCCGTCAGGGGTTACCCATCGGCGAAGGGTAGCCTCTGACGAGGCAATATTACTCTGTTTTTTATTTTTTCTACAAATGTTGTACCCCGATGGGGTATAAAAATGCAAGGTGTCCGGGTTTGTTTTAAGTGTTGAATGCTTGTTTTTACGGGCACATGCTTGAATTATTTGGTTTTCGCAAGGCTGCCTCATAGAGGCAACCCCCTTGTAGCCTAAAATCGCGAATATAATATTACCCCGTCAGGGGGTACCCAACCAGCGGACGGAAGATGAATTTGTGATTATTTGGGGATGGGCGTAGATTGTTAAACCCATCGCTATCAGGGCTGTTCCTCTTAAAACTCCACCGTAAAGGTATGATACACGCCTTCAAAACTATATTTAAGTGAGAAACCAAAATTCCCGCATATTTGTTTTGATATAGTTAACCCCAAACCGCTTCCTTCAGATCCGGATGATTTATGGAAACGGGTAAATATTTTTTCTTCATTCAGCTCCGCTGCATTCCCGGTGTTTTGTACTACCAGGCTGTCGCCTGTTAAATTGATCACCACTTCGCCGCCAATATAATTGTGCCTGATGGCATTGTTGATCAGGTTACTCAATAATACTTCGGTGAGGTAGGGGCTGGCGTAAATTTCCTTGTCATTTAAAGTGTAACTTACTTTTAGTTCCTTGTCCTGGAAAATCTCTTCAAATTGCATCACCATCTCTTCAGTAAGTTCCCGCAAATTGATCTGTTGCCGCTCGTGCAGCAAACGGTTCTCAATTTTCACCAATAATAACAAGGATTGATTCAGGCGGTTTAAGCGGGAGACCGCGCTATACAGGTCGTTCAATAATTTGCTTTGCCGTTCGCTAAAGTTTTCGGTTTGTATCAGCGTATCCAGTTTTGAATTGATAACGGCTATGGGCGTCATTAACTCGTGCGAGGCATTTTCCGTAAATATTTTCAGGTCTTTATAATCATGTTTTGCTTTGGAGGCCATATCTACCACCACGGTATTTAATTCTGCAAATTCATCAATATCGGTTTCCAGCTTTGGTATTTCGCGGGTGTCGGCAATGTTAAACAGCCGCAACTCTTTCATAATGTTGTAAAAAGGCTTCCACAAGCGATTTAAAATAAAGCGGTTGGTAATAAGCAAAACCAATAGGAGCAATAAAATCACTGCGATCGTAATAGTGAAGATCAGCCTGATCAGGTCTTCCGTTTCCACCTTCGACTCCACGATAAGGATTTTATAATATTTATCGCTAACCGTTACCGAAGTGATCAGCCCGCGCCCCGATTCATATTCACCATCGCTCCTGTGTTTATGGTGTCTAAAACCTTTGTCTCTGTCCCATCTCTCATAATAATCGGTATTGATAAACTCGCGTTTTATTGAACCCGGTTTAGCTTCTGTAAAGGTAATCTGCTGGTCGTTTGATTCAAATGTCTGCGGAAGGTGATGGTTACGTGCAACGTATTCAAATATTTCCTGTTCCTCAACCTTCAGGTCCTGGTCTTTTTGCCGGGTCAATATCCAGCTGATGGCCTGGTAGTAAATGATGCCGGTGATCAGCAATACTACAACGGTGGTTGCCAGGTTGACATAATTATAGCGGGTCTGCAGCTTCATTATTCGGTAAATTTATAACCCATGCCGTAGGCGGCCTGAATGTAATCATTGCAACCGGCTTCCATTAATTTTTTGCGCAGGTTTTTGATGTGCGAATAAATAAAATCAAAGTTATTGGCCATGTCGATACCGTCGCCCCACAGATGTTCGGCAATCGCATTTTTTGATACTACTTTCCCTTTATTAGCAATAAAATAAAGCAGCAGGGCATATTCTTTACGGGTAAGCTTCACCGGCAACCGGTCAACTTTAACCTCTTTGGCCAGCAGGTCTATAGTCAATTCATTAAATAATAGCAGGTTGCTGCCGCTAAATGTTTTACGGCGAATAATAGCCGATACCCTTGCCTTTAATTCGGACAGGTGAAAAGGTTTTACCAGGTAATCATCGGCGCCAAGGTTAAGGCCATCCAGCCGGTCATCCAGGGAGTTTTTTGCCGAGATGATCAATACGCCATCGGGGTGATTATTGGCTTTTAGTTCTTTCAGGATGTCCATGCCGCTGCCACCCGGCAAGGTAATATCAAGCAAAATACAATCGTAACGGTACATGCTGATTTTGCTTAGCGCGGCCGGATAATTAGCGGCCGTTTCGCAAATATTGCCATCTTCCGAAAAATATTCTTCAATACTTTCCCTTAGCCCTTCTTCGTCTTCAATGATCAGTATTTTCAAAACTGTTTTTTTGTTAAAGGTACAAACACAAAGTTGGAAAAATTCTGGATCACAGATGGAGATGATTTTTGGATTTCACAGAAGTCTTTTTTAATAACGAACTTTGCCCGCTGCGATCAGTGAAATCTTTTAATCATTAATAATCTGTGATCCTATGTGGTGGATATTCGCATTACTCTCGGCATTTTTTGCGGCGCTTACCGCAATTTTTGCAAAAGTTGGTATCAAAGGGGTGGATACCGACCTGGCAACAGCAATCCGTACCGTGGTGATCTTGCTTATCGCCTGGGCTATCGTTATTTTCCGCGGCGGCGAATGGTCCATCAGCGGCCTTACCAAAACCAACTGGATTTTTTTGATCCTTTCGGGCTGCGCCACTGGCCTGTCGTGGATCTGTTATTTTAAGGCGCTGCAATTGGGCAAGGTTTCGCAGGTTGCGCCAATAGACAAGCTCAGCGTGGCACTTGCCATTATTTTGGCTGTTGTATTTTTAAAAGAGACTCTGAATATCAAACAAGTTATTGGTGCGCTATTGATCATCAGTGGAAGTATTGTGCTGATTTTTGCATGATATTTTTCCGCCCTCGTTACCGCCTGCGGTAGAGAGGGCAGGTCGAGCGTAGCAACGACCGGGTGAGTAAACTCGCCGCCATGCATTACCGCCTGGCCCGCAACTATGACCCGGTTAACAGGCATACATTTGTCACTTTTTTCATTTCTGCAAAACAATCCGTGATATCAGCCGCTTTTTGCAAAAAATGTAAAAAAAGCTCTTGTTCTCTTGCATTTTTTTATAACTTGCCCTTCGTATATGCGGTCAAAACTATTAACCCTGATTATCCTTTTATTTGCAGTAATTGTATGCTGCAATACCGCGTATGCCCGGAAAAAATCTTCAAGAGCGCATAAAAGAAGAGCCGCCAGGGTTGCTCATTTGCGTTATAAGATCAATACACGGGATTTTCATCCTATCAACTTTGATACCGACAGCCTCTCGGGCGATAACC
Source organism: Mucilaginibacter sp. (assembly GCA_031292485.1). Classification (GTDB taxonomy): domain Bacteria; phylum Bacteroidota; class Bacteroidia; order Sphingobacteriales; family Sphingobacteriaceae; genus Mucilaginibacter. The sequence continues at coordinate 57,594 of JARLHA010000002.1, read as the reverse complement.
TTGTAAACTTTGCTCAAACTTTAATAGGTACACCTTACCGCCCCGCTACTTCCGATCCGGCAGTAGGCTTTGATTGCTCGGGCTTTGTGCATTATGTGTTTAAATATTTTAACGTGGAGGTGCCGCGTTCATCTGCTGATTTTATCGATGTGGGCGAAAAAATAAAAATGGCAGATGCCCGTCCCGGGGATATCATCGTATTTACCAGCCCGACTGACAGACACCGCATTGGGCATGTTGGCATCGTGCTCCATAACGGCGGCGATGACTTTACGTTTATCCATTCTACATCCGGAAAGGAGTATGGCGTTACCATTACTGCTATGGACAATACCTACCGCCGCCGCTTTGTTCAGGTGATCCGTGTATTGAAGCAAAATGATAGATCCGTTCAAATTCCATACTTCGCCTTAAACCTTTAGCCTTATTGTAACAAACACACTAATTTGGTAACAATTAGTTTACTTCAACCTTAAATCCAGTTTTAATCCAGTTTTACTTGTCTATTTTTGCGCCAATATTCACAAGGTGCATTACATGAAGAATTTCATTATATTATTATTACTAATTGCCGTTTCATATAACCTAAAGGCGCAAAATAGTAGTACGAACGGAAAAATAACCGGTAAGGTAATTGATGCTGTTACCAAACAGCCGGTTGATTTTGCCACTATCAGTATTTTTAAACAGGGCAGTACTTCGCCCTTTAACGGTGGCAGTACCGACCCTAAAGGCAATTTTAAAATTGACAATATCATGCCGGGCGATTATATGGTTACGGTTGATTTCATCGGCTATAAACAATATAAAATTGCCCATGTGGTGGTTTTAAGCACCAATAAAAACCTGTCACTTGGCGAGATCTTGCTTGCCCCAGTTCAAACACAATTGAAGGAGGTTTCCGTAACGGCCAGTGCGCCAACCGTGTCGAATAAAATTGATAAACTGGTTTACAGCCCGGCAAATGATTTGACATCCCAGGGTGGGGTAGCTTTGGATGTATTGCAAAAAGTGCCGATGGTATCGGTTGATATTAACGGCAACGTTGAACTGATGGGTAATGCCAATATCCAGTTCCTGATCAACGGCAAACCCTCTACCATTTTTGGCGCCAGCATTACCGACGCTTTACAGGCTATACCCGCCAGCCAGATAAAAAGCATTGAAGTAATTACAAACCCCGGCGCCAAATATGACGCTGCCGGAACCGGTGGTATTATTAACATCGTACTGAAAGACAATAATATCCAGGGTGTAAACGGCAGCGTTAACCTTACAGCAGGTACCCGTTTAGAAAACGCCAATTTTAACATCAATGCAAAGAAAGGCAAGTTTGGCGTTAATGCTTTTTTCGGCGGCAACGCAAACCTGACCAGCGCAACCCCCAGTTCAGGCAACCGTACCTCATACAGCAATAGCAGGGACACCGTTACTAATCTGGGTCAAAATGGTATTAGTAATTTTAAAAGAAGCGGATACCGGTCGGGTATTAGTTTTAACTGGGATATTTCACCTAAAGATAACCTGTCGGCATCTGTTAATTTCGATCATTTCGGTAATAACAGCAATGGCTATGTTAATAATTACCAAACTACATCTATTGGTGGTGGCCTCCCGATTGATACCAACAGCGTAAACAACTCAACAAATCGCTTTAGCAATAATTCAACCGATTTGAGCCTGTCGTACAAAAAAACATTCGCGAAAAAAGACCAGGAATTGGATGTTTTGCTGGAGCAGAGCTTTGGCCATACAACAAATAATTATTCGCAGGAACAGGATTACACCAATGTTAGTTATCCGCCTTTAGGATCAATTGGCGATAACCCCGGATCCGATAAAGAAACGAATATTGCCATCGACTATGTGCAGCCCGTAACAGAAGATTTTACAATTGAAACCGGTGCTAAACTAGGTATCGAAAACATTAACAGCACCGTAAATACGCTAACGCTGGATACCGGTGTTTATAAGTATAACCCGCTTCAATCTTACAAATTTAATTACAACCGCAAAATATACGCGTACTATCTTTCGGTAAACTTTTCGCTGTTTAATAAGTTTCTTGACGGTAAGGCAGGTTTAAGGGACGAGTACACTGTTTCAACGTCTGATTTCCCGAATACTATTATCCCTTCATACAATATTTTAGCGCCTTCATTTGTTTTGTCGCATAAGCTGGACAAAACCGAAAGTATCAAATTTAGCTACTCGTACCGGTTGGAACGCCCGGAATACCGTTCGCTTAATCCATTTTATAATATCAGCGATCCACATAATATCAGTACCGGTAACCCTGAATTGAAGCCGGAACTTGGCCATAACTTTGAGTTGGGGTACAATAAATCTTTTGCCAAAGGGGCCAATATTTATGTTGCGGCTTTTTACAGGTATAATACAAACGATATCCAATCATTTACTACGGTAGATTCAACTTTGGTTGCTGGTGGTGTTACTTATCACAATGTTGCGCTTACCCAATCATACAACCTTGGCAGGGAGGCAACTGAAGGTATAAATCTCTTTATATCTTTACCGGCAACGGATAAATTGAGCCTGCGCTCGAATATGTTTTTCGCCGACAGGATATCTGATAACCCGGGCTCGCCACAGGTTAGTGGTTTTATGTACCGTATAAATTTAAATACGAGTTATGAGTTCGCTAAAGATCTTGCCGCAGAATTCTTTATCAACTACCGTTCATCGCAAAGAGGAATACAGGGAACCAACCCGGCATTTTTGTTTTATAATTTTGCGGTTCGCAAGCAATTCATGAATAAGAAAGCCAGTATCGGTTTAACCGCGGCCAACCCTTTCAATCAGTACGTAAATGTAAATTCAACAACATACGGGGCTAACTTCAACCAAAATAGCCTGAGGCAAATTCCTTTGCGGTCATTCGGCATCAGCCTGATGTACAAATTCGGCAAGCTTGAATTTAAGAAAGACAGAGATCAACAGGATAACGCAGCACCGGATGACGCGGGCGGTGGCGGTGGCGGCGGGAAGTAATGTGCAGATGTGCGGATTTCAGATGTGCAGATGCTTTAACGCAGCGTTCGTCGTTTGAATTTTTACCCGAAAATATTTTTACTATCGTCCGTGGTCCATTGACCATGGACTTTTTTATTTTCCGGTCTTTCGGACTCCCCCCCCCCCTCCAACATTTATCCAGAATGTATGCTTAACTATACTCAAAATTAACCATTATGAAACCGATTCTTAAACCATTTTGCATGCTGTTTGGTATGGCTTGTATTTTGCCGTCATTCTTATCGGCACAAACAAAAACAGGCTTTCATGTTATCGCTGATTACCCGGTCCACAGCACCGGCGGCTGGGATTATATTACCGCCGACGGATCATCCGGCAAGGTATACGTTTCACACGGAATGCAGGTAAATATCCTGGATGCCGCCACCGGCGATTCAGTTGGCTACATCCCGAACACCCAGGGGGTGCACGGCATTGCCATAGCGCATGATTTTAACAAAGGCTTTACCAGTAACGGCAGGGCCAACAACGTTACTGTTTTCGATTTGAAGACCAACCAGGTTTTAAAAACGGTAAATGCAGGCACAAATCCTGATGCTATTTTTTATGATGATTTTTCGAAAAAAGTTTATGCTTTTAATGGCCGCAGCAAGGACGCCACGGTGATTGATGCAGCAACTGATGAAGTTGTAGCCACGATACCGCTTGGCGGCAAGCCCGAAACCGGCGTATCAGATGGTAAAGGAAAGGTATTTGTAAATATTGAAGATACCGGTGAAGAAGTGGAGATTGACGCCGCCACCTACAAAATATTAAACCGCTGGAAACTTACCGGCGGCGAAGAACCCTCCGGCCTGGCGATGGACCGCGAAACCAACCGCCTGTTTATCGGCTGCGGCGGCAATCAAAAAATGATTGTGCTGGATGCCACAAACGGAGCCATAGTCGCTACCTTCCCTATCGGCCGTTGTGATGGTGCCGGTTTTGATCCCGGCCTCAAATTAGCTTATGCCTCAAACGGAGAAGGTACAATAACCGTGGTTCGTGAGCTAAGTGCTGACAAGTTTGAACTGGTGGAAAATATAACCACCGAACCAGGCGCACGTACTATCGGCGTTGACGTTGTTACCCATAAAATATACTTACCCACAGCGCAATTAAAGCCGGTTGAACCAACAACTGATAACCCGCACCCAAGGCCACAGCAAATACCGGGTACTTTCCATGTAGTGGTAGTTGGGAAATAAGCGAAGCCCCCCAACCCCCTAAAGGGGGAGTTTTCGTAGAGAGCGAAAGCAGAAGAACAAAAGCTTTGGTCTTTCTGCTTTCCACTCTTAGCATTTCACTGCAGCTACAATAATGATATATTAACGAGTTTAGCGATTAAAAAACAGAGAGAAAGGCAGATTTTAAAGCCCGGCCTGTGCGATTCCCCTCTTGAGACTAATGGAGGGGTGTGTTGACGAATATGTTCGCGAACACACCCCCGCTACATCACTGGCCAGTCGCGCCCCTCTCAAGAGGGGAATTATTACAATACACATTTTTTCAATTAGCTATCACTGTAAATATTGCGGGTTTCAATCGCTGAACACGTTATATTATGCTTCTTTTGCATAGTCAATAAAATATTTTACAAGCCGGTATGTTTAAAACCATGATATGATCTTTAAAAAATACCAGCGGCATATTGTCAATTTTGTATTAGGCAGCATCAGCATTGGGTTTGTGGTAGTTACTATTCTCATCATTATTTTCCCCCATTCATTTGTTGATCTGAAGTTTTCGCGCGAAATGCAGGAGCACCAGAATCCATTTTTGGATACAACCATGAAAATGGCAAGCTGGTTCGGGTATTTTCCCGGCTCGGGCATTGTAGTTCTGTTGGGTGCACTGGTGTTTTTTATCTTTAAATACAGGAAAGAAGCGTTATTCGTATTGCTGACTTCAATTTCAGGCCTGATAAGTTCAATAGTAAAAATGCTGGTAAACCGCCCCCGGCCAACGGCCCCAACGGTGCGCATTGTTCAAAAAGTCAATGAGCAAAGCTTCCCAAGCGGGCATGTGTTGTTTTATATTGTTTATTTCGGCTTTTTGATGGTGCTGATGTACCAATTAAAAACAATTCCGAAAATGATAAGGATTGCCGTGGCCGTCTTCTCCGCCATGCTGATCTTTGCAATACCATTCTCCCGCATATATCTTGGCGCCCATTGGTTTACCGATGTACTGGGTGGTTTTTTGCTGGGGATGCTTTGTTTATACCTGCTTTGCGTATTCTATTTCCAAAAAACGGCGCCGAATGAGCGGAAAGCTAAAAGCTGAAAGACCAAAGCTTTTAACTGTCCCATGCCCGATTTATCCTTTTCAGCTTTCAGCTTTTACCTTTGTAAAAAGCTTTAGCCTTTGGTCTTTCAGCTTTCAGCTCCAAACCGTATTTTTATACTTTATATACTTAGTGAACGAAAAAGCCATTCAATCGCCAACCCCTCAACAATACAGAATAGCTGCTGCCATATTCTTTTTTATCTCGGGTTTTGGGTTTTCATCCTGGGCCTCCCGCATCCCAACCATACAAAACCAACTCCATTTAAACGACGAACAATTAGGAACCGTTTTGTTTGCACTTCCCATCGGCCTCATGTTTACCATGCCCGTCTCCAACTGGTTGTTGAGTAAGTACAGCAGCAGGGCCATTATGCTTTCGGGCTCCCTGTTTTTATGTGTGATATTGGTTTTTATAGGCCTCGCCAACAGTATGCTGCAGTTGATCGTGGTGTTGTTTTTCTTTGGCTCAGCGCGTAATATGATGACGCTTTCCATTAACACCCAAGGGGTAGCTGTGCAGGCCCTATACAGCAAATCCATTATGGCCGCTTTCCACGGTATCTGGAGCATGGCAGGCTTCGCCGGGGCAGCAGTTGGTTTGGTGATGGTTTACTTTAATGTTGGCGTACCCTATCACTTTTTTATCATCAGTATATTATTGGGTGTGCTGACGCTTTATTTTATAAATGATACACTTTACAGCAAACCAATACCACAACCACGTAAGCCTGTTTTTTCTCTCCCGGATAAATACCTGTTAAAATTTTCGCTCATCTGTTTTGCCTGTATGGCCTGCGAAAATACCATGTACGACTGGGGCGCCATCTACTTTCAAAAGGCTGTCCATGCCGATAAAACAACCTCAACAGCGGCATTTGTGATTTACCTGGTCGCCATGACTTCCGGCCGCTTTTTCGGCGACAGGGTAGTAACCCGCTTCGGCATAAAAGCGGTACTTCAATTTAGCGGCATGTTTATTTTTGGCGGCTTGCTAATGGCTGTTGTGCTGCCCTATGTTATTACAGCTATGATTGGTTTCGTTCTTGTTGGCGTTGGCGTATCATGCGTGGTGCCAATGGTTTTCAGCCTGGCTGGTAAGTCCAAAAAGATGAGCAGTTCATCTGCACTGGCCTCCATATCAACCGTGGGTTATCTCGGTTTTGTTTTGGTACCGCCGCTGGTTGGCTTTATTTCGCAAAACTTTGGTTTAAGGATCTCTTTCAGCATTATAGCGCTGTTTGGAGCCGCCGTTATTTACCTGGTTTCAAAACTAAACGATGGTGACGGGCAAAGCGCCCCCGTGGTGTTCCCTGATTTTGAAGAATAATACCCTCTGCCTTTCGGCTTTTTTCAATAGGTTTTACCGCCAAACAATATTTGCTTATTAATTCGGGATTTGGGTATATTTATACTGTTAATTATAAACCCCCGCTTTAACCTTTTCAAGGTTATTATTTGCAGAAAATATTTTATTTTTTTATAGTACTATCCGTCCCTTCATCCGACAATTAACAGATTATACCTAAAGCGTTATGAAGAAGTTATTATTAATGGCAATTATTTTTGGACTTGGGTTCCGGACAATTGCTTTTGCCCAACCCGGTAACGATGCCGTAAATACAGCGGTGTCAAACCTAAAGTCTTTACTTACCGATCATATTATTGAAAAGGCATACCTGCATTTTGACAGGCCATATCCATACTATGTGGCGGGCGAGGTGGTGTATTTTAAGGCCTATGTAACCCTGGGCGAAAAGCACGAAGCATCCACCTTAAGCAATATTTTACACGTCGATTTGATCGATAAAAATGACGCGCTGATGCAGTCGATCGTTTTACAGCTAACCGGAGGCACCGCCTGGGGCGATTTTGTATTGCCTGATACCCTGCAAAAAGGAAGCTACCGGATCCGGGTGTATACGCAATGGATGCGCAATGATAAAACGCCGTATTTTTTTGACCAGTACATATCGGTCAGCTCGGCAAACACTACCGGGCAACTGGTTGATAATACAACACAAGGCCTTAAGCCCAATCTGCAGTTTTTTCCTGAAGGCGGCAACCTCGTTGCCGATGTGCCCGCCAGGCTCGCTTATAAAGCGCTTGGCACCAATGGGCTTGGTATGGGCGTGAAAGGGATTGTTATTGATAATGAGCATAAGGAAGTTGCAAAGATCAGCTCAGCCCACCTGGGTATGGGTATGTTTTATTATATACCCGAAACCGGGAAAACCTACAAAGCCATGGTAACGTTTGCTGACGGTTCACAAAGCAGTGTCGACCTTCCGGCTGCGCAGCCTAAAGGTATTACGTTATCGGTAAATACCGATGATCCGGCAAAAGTTGCGATAATAATAAGGGCGAATCGCGCGTACTACAAAGAGAATCAGAATAAAAAACTTAATCTGCTGGTATATTACGGCGGGGCTTTAAAGCGCTATTCCCCGGTATTGGATGGCGAAATATTGGGCCTCGACCTGGCGGCAAAAGATTTCCCTACCGGAATCTTAAAAGTGACCCTGTTATCAGAAACCGGGGAGCCTTTGAATGAACGCATCTCGTTTATTCAAAATCCGGACCTGCTCAACCTGGCGTTAACAGCCAACAAACAGGTGTTTAACACACGGGAAAATGTACAGGTAAATTTGAACGTTAAAAACAAGGATGGTAACCCTGTAAGTGGTTCATTTTCGGTTTCGGTTGTTGATGAAAGTAAAATTTTGGTAGATGATGACGCCGAAAATACCATATTGTCGTACCTGCTGCTTAGTACCGAAGTGAAAGGGTATATCGAAAAGCCGAACTTTTATTTTACAAACGTTACAAAGGAATCACGCGCCGACCTGGACATATTAATGCTTACCCAGGGCTATCGCAGGTTTGAATGGGCGGCGCTGGAAAATGGCAGCCTGCCTGTTACTGCGAATGCCTATACCACTGAAAAGACGATGGATATTTCGGGGGTTTTGAAAACAAAAAGCGGCGCACCGATAGTTGATTGTATGCTCACGCTGATCCCGAAAGCAGGGGGCAATCTTCAAACAGCCACAACAGACAACGAAGGGAAATTTCACTTTTCAAATATGGATTTTTCAGCAGGCACCACGTTTATATTAAAGGCCCTGTCGTCCTCCGGAAAAAAAGGCGTGTTAACGCTTGATAAGCTTCAGCCGCCGCCGGCAATTGTACATGGTGAGTCGATTGATAAAAAATATAACGCCAGTGCCGACATTCTGCTGTCTTTTCAGGATGGCGGAAAAGCAAGAATAGCAGAGGCTGGCAATGGCGTAACAAACCAGGTAGCAAATGTTAGCCCGGATAATTCAGGCAAAAGGCGCGAGAATTATCGCTCATCAAATATAGGCGGGCCTGGCCATGCCGACCAGGTGGTATTGGGTGATGATATCAGAAATTCTTCCTCGCTTTCAGAGGCTTTGAGGGGGCTATTGCATGGCGTCCAGTTTAGCGAGGGAATGCCGTACCTGCAAACCGGCGTTACCCTTTCGGGAAACGGAGCGCAAATTGATCCCATGCTTGTAATTGTTGACGGGGTGGATTTGGGAAATGGCGTTAACGTAAATACTGTTAATCCCAGCTCGGTAGAGGCTGTGGAAGTATTAAAGGGGGCCAACGCATCTATTTACGGATCATCCGGAGGTCAGGGTGTTTTGGTTATTACGACCAGGATCACCAATGGAAATGAACAGATTATCAGCAAAGAAATGTCCCCCGGTATTTTTTCTATCGAACCGAAAGGTTTTTTTAAAGCACTTGAGTTTTATTCACCAGCTTATAATACCCAAAATGCAAGCGGCCGGCCTGATCAGCGCACTACTATATTCTGGAAACCTGATGTCATTACGGATTCATTTGGTAACAGTACCTTTAGCTTTTTTAATTCAGATGGTAAAGGAACCTATAGGGTTGAAGTGCAGGGGATGGACAATAAAGGCAACCTGGGTATGCAAGTGTTAAGGTATAAGGTTCAATAGTTTTTTAGCATTAGCTGCCCAATTTTTCCCTGCAGTTTAATAGGGCGTTTTCTTATGCTAAGCGTACCATAATAAATAATTTTATTTTTATAGTACGTTTAGGCGGCTCATCCGACAATACTATGTTGCGCCCTTTATAAAAGGCATGGCTTTAACCTATATTTCCTTATTAACCTTTGGCATATGAAGCATTTATCATTTATTTTCAGATTAATTTTTATGGGAGGATGGTGCTGCTCATTTGCCTATGGGCAAAATAGTAGTCCGTCAAAAGCCATTACAGCAAGGCTAACGGCATTTTCGGTAAACCAGCCGGTGGAGAAAGCATACCTGCAGTTTGATAAACCTTACTATGCTGCCGGCGATACCATTTTTTTTAAAGCCTATGTAACCATTGGCGGGCAGCACAGGCTAAGTGGTTTGAGCGGCGTTTTACATGCCGACCTCATCGATGTAAAAAATAAGATCAGCCAATCCATCAAACTGCAGCTGGATAGCGGCATAACCTGGGGTGATTTTGCCCTGCCCGATTCATTGCCGCCGGGGAATTACCGCATCCGCGCTTATACCCAATGGATGCGTAACAATGGCGAAGCTGACTTTTTTGAAAAAGTGATCCCGATAGGGTCAGTTAAAACCGCAAAGGTGCCCGAAAGTATATCAAAACAACCTGCTCCGGCTAACCTTAAGCCGGATGTTCAGTTCTTTCCCGAAGGCGGAAGCCTGGTAGTCGGCATCCCCTGCAAGGTCGCATTCAAAGCAACCGGCGCAAACGGTATGGGGATAGATATCAAAGGAAGGATTGTTGATAACGAAAACAGGCAGGTTGCAAGCTTTGCGTCATCGCACCTGGGCATGGGCTATTTTTACCTGGAGCCAGTGGAAGGCAAAACGTATAGCGGCCAAATAAACTATCCAGACGGGAGCACAGATATATTCAATCTGCCCAAACCCGAAGCCGCCGGGATAGCTTTATCGGTTGATAACGATTCCATCCCGCAGGCATCTATCAGCATAAAAGCCAGTTATAAATACTTTCAGGGTAACCGGGGCAAGGCTTATACGCTGCTGATCTATTCAGGTGGATTGATCACAACAGTTAGTTGTACATTGGATAGCCAGGTAATAAAACTACAGCTATTAAAAAGGAAATTGCACACGGGCGTAGCCGCTATTACGTTGTTTTCGCCGGATAATGAACCTTTATGCGAGCGCCTTATTTACATACAAAATTATGATCAGCTAAACCTTAACATAAATGCCGGCAAAAACACGTATGCCAAAAGAGAAAAAGTAAGTATTAAACTGAATGCGCTAAACCGGAAAGGCGATCCCGCTGAAGGGTATTTTTCGGTGTCCGTTATCAACGAAAGCCAGGTTCCGCAAGTAGAGGACAATGGGGATAACATCCTTACAAACCTCCTCCTTACATCTGATTTGAAAGGCTATATCGAACAGCCGGCGTATTATTTTGCCGATACGGGCGCTGCAGCCCGACAAAACCTGGATATATTGATGCTTACCCAGGGTTACCGCAGGTTTGAATGGAAACAAGTGCTTGACACTGCAAAAAAAGAACGGGCTTACCTGCCCGAGAAAGGGATTGAGATTTCAGGGCAGGTAAAAAACCCGTTCAACAGGCCCATAGCAAAGGGAACGGTTACGCTGATCCCCTCAAAAGGCGGCGGCCTTTTAAGCACCAGCTCCGATGATAAAGGGATGTTCCGTTTTTCGGATCTTATTTTTACCGATACCGCACATTTTGTTTTAAGCGCGGTAAATGTTAAAAACAAGAACACCACCAAGATCACCTGGTTTGATGATTCAATGGGCGCACCCGCCATACAAAAAAACGTTGTCTGCTCATTCTCCGCCTTCCCTGGTACAGCGATGGCCTCGTACCTCGCAAATGACAAATTACGGCTGGCCGACGCCGTAAACAACAAAGGCAAAGGCATCCAGTTAAAACAGGTTGATGTCCATGCAAAAAAGCCCGATGACCAATACCGCACCTTTAGCCTTGCCGGTGCAGGCCATGCCGACCAGGTTATGCATGCGGATGAAATAGAAAAGGTGCAGGGCCCGCTTGGCGTAAGTTTAGATGGCAGATTGCATGGGATCGTTTTCCTGGGTGACCCATTTCATAAGGCACCATTTTTACATGTTATTGGAGGCGGGCCGATGTTAGTGATCATTGATGGCCAGGAGGGGGGCAATCTGAATTATTTAAATGCTAATGATGTGGAAACTGTTGAAGTGTTAAAATATGCCAGTGCGGGCATTTATGGGATGGATGGCGGCCACGGCGTTTTAGTCATTACAACAAAACAATCCAGGGGCTTAAACGCCAAAGATATTGCTGCCGTAGGCGTTTTACCCATTGCCCCCATGGGTTTTTACAAAGCGAGGGAGTTTTATTCGCCAAAATATGATAATACCGATTTCACTGGCAAACGGCGCGATCTCCGCTCAACCATTTACTGGCAACCCGAACTAAAAACCGATAAAAATGGAAACGCTATTTTTGATTATTATAATTCAGACGGTACCGGTACCTACAAAATTGTTATAGAGGGGATTGATAAAGACGGCACTATCGGCAGGCAGGTGTACCGGTATAAAGTGGAATAAAAAACATTCATCTTTAGTCCCTGAATCAAGACTTTCGACTTAAGACTCAGGACTTAGTACTTACTGATCAAATATACCTTCACCAGTACGGTATAACGGGTATTTGCATTGATAAAGGCTGGCAATATATTTTCCCTGGGGTAATCAGTAAATATGCGGATCACCTTAAAATGGGCGTGAGTTTGCAATAAATAGTCCATGGTTGGCTGGTTCACATAAAACGCCGAAGCGTGACCGGGTTTAAAACTATTGAACTGTTCTATCGGCACTAGGCTGACAGGTTTTTTACAATAAAATTGGAATAGGTTGTTTTCCGCATTCAGCACGTATACATGGAGATCTTCGAACCCGGGCTGGTTAACATACTCTGCGGCCGCTATCTGTCCTTTGTAAGGAATAATTTCATTATAAAAAACAGTGTTTACATACAGGCCGGCAAATAAGGCGGCGACACAACTCAACAGGAAAGTCTTTTTATTGGCTTCGCTTATTTTTATCACAATGAGCACCGCTATAATAGTAAACAGCAATACCTCGGTAATAATATAAAAGTTATTAACGGGGCTTAAAAGCTTATTGAGCGTGATAACTGCAACCGGCAGCAGAATGATAAACAGCCATTGAACAATCAGCCTGAATTTTGTACCGGATTTGCTTAACTCACCCAAACAAACAGGGGCCGTTACAATAGCAAACAGTGGGAAAATAGCATTGGTATAAAAGGGTAGCTGGAACCTGGAGAACGAAAAAAGCAGCAATAGCAACACGCCGCCGCTAATGGCATAATACTCAGGCAGAACCTTTTTGTTGTAAATTGCCTTTATTTTTTCGAAAACAGCATAATAAAACAGCAGCCCCCATGGTGCAAAGGCCCATAACAGCGTGTGCCCGTAAAAAAATATACTGCCCGATGTTTTGCGGTTGATGGGCCCGGTATTTACAAAACGGCCAAACTGGCTGTCCCACAAAAACCAGCGGATGCCCGATACATGCTGCCTGCCAAAAACCACCTTTTCGGGGTGCAGGTCGAATTGTATGTACAATGCGTAAAACTCCGGCAGGGTAAAAACAAAGGTTAGTAGAAACAGCAGCAGCCATTTGATTTGAAAAATGGTTTTGAACTTTTTTTGTAAGATGAGTTGCCCCAGCAATGCCCCGTAGATGGCCGTGATGACGAATATGCCCTTGGTCATGATAGCGAAGGCGGTAAACAGCGCCGCTAAAAGCAGGTGCTTGACCTTAAACCTTTGCTGCAGCCCGGCAATATGATAAATGCTGCCGATGATGAGGCCCATTAAATATGGTTCCGCACGCAGATCAGTATTGCCCAATATGGTATTTAAAGCAGTTGCCAATATTAGTACCGCCACCGCGGCTGTTTCCCATCCATAAAATTTTTTGGTAAACAGCCAGGTATAAACCAGGCCTATCATAAAAAAAATCAAGCCCGGTAAACGGTAGGCCCATTCGCTGATTCCGAATAACTTAAAACTGAAAAATACCATCCAGAAAGGGAAGTGCGGTTTATCCAGCCAGTCGCGGTTGTAGGTAAACAGCTCAAAAAACTGTTTTTTATAGATCAGATTTTTGGCGATGGAAGCATAAAGGCCCGGGTCATCAGTAAAAAAATGAACATTGATGCCGGCAAAATTTACCGCGAGCGCCACTATAAATATCAAAAGGTAAAATATCCTGGGTTTATTCTCCATTAATAGCGCGGGCAAAATGTACCGGCAAATATAGGTTTATGTTATAAAATAATGATGGGCAAACAAAACGACCCGGTCATCTGTATTATTTAAAACAAAAAACCCCGCATCTCTGGAGATACGGGGCCAAAATCACAACAATTGTTTAACCTTTCGGTCAATTCCTAACTGCAATGTGATTATACTGTATTAACGTTTTTTTTATCAATAAGTTATAAAAATGTTCATCAAGTTTTTTAATATTTTATTTTATTGCGTTGTAACGAAATTGTTATTTTAAAAGTCTGAATAAAAGAATCCCGAAATTTCAGTTTACCTTTATACACACTTAAATTATAAACAGTATTTCACTATGAAAAGATCATTTCAATTGAAGGCCCTTGCAGTTTTTGTATGTGTCTTTTTAGTATCATCTATGGCTTTTGCGCAAGTGGGTAAAGACGGGAAGCCTATTCCAAGCCCGCGCGATAGCGTAAGCGGAACAGTAGCAGGCGCAAATATCAAAATATGGTACGGCAGCCCGTCCGTAAAAGGCCGCGTAATTTATGGCCAACTTGTACCATGGGACAAAGTTTACCGTGCCGGCGCTAATGAAGCCACCCAGTTTACCACCAGTAAAGACATTAAGGTTGAAGGGCAAACTTTGCCTGCCGGTACTTATGCCTTTTTTGTAATCCCTCAAAAAACCGGGCAATGGACCGTTATTTTCAACAAAAAAGCAAAGCAATGGGGCGCGTTTACCTATGATAAAAGCCTCGACCAGTTGCGCGTTATGGTAACCCCCAAAACGATTAAAAGTCAGGAAAGGCTGGTTTACAAGCTAAATAAAAAAGGTTTTAGCATGGATTGGGCTACAACAAGTGTTCCGGTGTCTATTAGCAAATAAATACAACCGCTGAATATTTTCACAGGCTCCCGGTTACCCCGGGGGCTTTTTTGTTGAATTTGGTGCTTTAAATATTATAGTTTTTGCAGGTTTTAATAAGCATTATATTTACGGCCAATGAAGCTAACCCCGGGCAGAAAGAAATTAATGATACGGATCGCCGCTATTGTTGCGCTGGAGATCATTATTCTTTTATTAATGTTGCTTGCCAATTACCCAAAACTGGTTGAGCGCTATTACGCCGAAGGCTTGTACCCGGTGATTTGTAAAATATTGCACCCTGTGTTTAACATTTTCCCGTTTAGCGTGGGCGATGTTTTTTACATAGGGGTTAGCGGGTATTTGTTGTTTGCGCTTTTTAAGCTCATCAAACAGGCGGTTAAAAAGCAATTTAAGCAGGCCGGCATGTTTTTACTGGGAATAGTCATCGGCGTACAAACCGGAATCCTGGTGTTTTATTTGTTTTGGGGGATGAATTATTTTCGTCCTGGTGCGGGGGAACGGCTCAACCTGCGGGATACCAGCTATACCACGGCTAATTTGATAAAGGTTACCACCATGCTCATCGATAGCGCAAACACTACCCGCGCGAGGGTAACGCCGGCTGACCTTCAGCAAAATAACGACAACATTTACCATACCGCCATAGCTGCGGTAAAAAAGCTTTCAGCCGATTCAGCTAACTTCCATACCTGGTACCCCCGCGTTAAATCGTCGTTACTTACGCCCCTGATGAACTACATGGGCACCTCCGGCTATTACGATCCCTTTACCGGCGAGGCGCAAATGAATTCGCAAATGCCATTGGTAAACAGGCCTTTTGTAGCCTGCCACGAACTCTCGCACCAGGTAGGTTTTGCTACCGAAGATGAAGCCAATTTCGGCGGTTTTATTGCCGGCATCAACTCCAAAGACCGGTTGCTGCGGTATTCGGCCTACAATTTAGTGGTAGAGGAATGTATGTACGCCCTGTTCTTCAGGGATAGTTTGGAGTTTAAAAAGCTAAAGCCCCGCCTGTCGTTGCTTGTGCATAACGACTATAAAGCCGAGCGCCTTTACTGGCAAAAATACGAAAGCCGCCTCAACCGTATCAGTAGCATCTTTTACGACCATTTTCTGAAACACAACAACCAGCCCCAGGGCCTGGCAACCTATAACCGCATGGTGCTTTTAGTGATGGCAAAGTACAGGCGGCAGGTGGAAGGTTCTGGGGATGATGGTCCATAGTCCTTAGTTTTTGGGTGATGGTTTTTAGTTCATGGGAAAGGAATTTTTAAATAAACCTAATTGTTGTAATGGAAGTAAATACTCTACCAGAAAAAATATACAAATACACAAAAGTCGACCAAAATTTTTACGACCTTTTAATCAACGCTAAATTATGGTTTTCAAGCCCTGAAGATTTTAATGATCCATTCGATAATAATATCAGCTTTCGGCAGGATTTGAATGAATCCGAATTGCGATCTTTAATGCAAAGCGAAGATTTTATTAAAAAGAGTAAATTCGACGCAGAGACGATAGTAACTTATTTTAAAAAGAATCCAAAAGAATTAAATAACGTTTATGAGCCTCTAAAGCAACTAATTAGTAATGTAGGTATTTGTTGTTTTTCCGAAAATTATAACAATTTGTTACTGTGGGCTCATTATTCGAATTGCCATAGGGGTGTTTGCCTGGAGTTTGACTTAAATACCATGAAAGAATGGTATAAAGAAATCAGAAGGGTTAATTATCAGGATGTGATGCCTAATATTAATATTTTGGAAGTTCACAAAGAAGATATTTTGTCATCATTACCTTTCTATAAATCCAGCCATTGGAGCTACGAACAGGAAATTAGAATATGGATAAAGAATTTTGGATTAGCTCCATTTCCGATGGAAGCTATAACCGGAATCGTTTTTGGGTTGAAAATGACTGAAGATCAAATCACAGCGATCTGTCGGTTAATGGTTAGGCTTGGTTACAGAAACTTAAGATACTCTCAAGCAGAATTACATTCGACGGAATACAAATTGGATTTTGTTGATATAAATGTTATTGATGCACCATAATTGTAAATTCTGACTATTACATGATATGCCCTCTTCAAGCGCGAGGCGAGCCATGGCAGTCAAAAGAGGTGGCGTACCTCATGGTTAGCCAAAGACAGGTTGCTTCATTGCATAACTTTTCTTGTTTTAAATTGTCAGGTTAGTTATATTTGTATTATGGCACGGAAAGTAGTAAAAAAAACAATTTCAAAGGGAGAACGGCTGGGCTGGACACCACTTGATCAGGTGCAGTCTGTAACGCTCGCTTCTGTCATTGTGAAGGGAAAACGTGTCAATGCCAGACGCCGTGTTCGTGCCGCGGTACAGGTATCACAAAACCAGGCCTTTTTTCTGATTCCTTGATATTTAATTCTCCAGGTTATCCCTTACGATTTATACAAAGACAACTTTGCAGGGATGGTAGCGACCACTTGTTTACACTAATCTACAAATTTAATTCGCCGATTACGCGCTATGCATATATTTTGCGGGCGGAATATCATTCAGAAGGCGTATTTGCATTGAAGTTTTATGCTCAAAAAGACAGCAAAAGCGACTATAAATATTCTCACATCGTCAATAAAGGGGACGTTTTTAATATTCTTATCACTTGTTTAAGATCCGTACAGTTGATTTTAAAGGATTACCCGGACGCATCCTTCGGTTTTATCGGAGCACGAACAATTGACCCGATTTCAAATCGGGCAGAAGACTTTGAAAACACACAGCGATTTCGTGTATATAGCCAAATTGTAGAAGCTACCATAGGGGATCAGACCTTTGATCATTTTATTTATGAATCTGTTAGTGGATACCTTTTGGTAAACAGAAATGCCGGAGACATTGACAATAAAGAACAATTAATAAGGCAGATGTTTACCCGGACTTACAATAATTTGCTGAATATCTAACCCGGTCGACTGAACAGACATTCGCTGCAATTGGTAACATTTGGCAACATTACCAACAGTTGTTACCAATGTTGCCATCAAACAATAGCCATGGACTCTGATTCATCAACTACTGTCTTTCCTGCCATGAACTATGAACCATCAACCATGTGAACCACCTCACACCTCCACGCCTTCTTCGGTAAACCGCAATTGGTTAAGCCCGGCTTGTACAGAGTTGCCATAGCCGTTATCATTTATAAAAAGCTTTTCGCTTTGTGCACTGATGTGGAGGTCGCCGAGGATAAAGTCGCCGAAGATGCGGATCACTACTACCGGCATACTCACTTCCAGTTCGGCGGTAATGTTGTGCTCAAGGCTCATGGCCGTATCATCATCCATCTGGTGGATGTGGATCAGGGTGCTGCCATCGGTTCTTAAAACCTCAACGCTGTCGCGTGCGGTTTTTACTGTATAGGGTACTCCTGCAACCGATTTGTTGGCAAGCAGGGTAACCGGCGTGCCATTCAGGTCTTTGATATTGATGTCGCAATCCAGGTGGGTTTCGGGAGCAGGCGGCGATTGATCGTGGTAAATAGAATTGATCCTCAGAAATTCCAGGTCTTCTCCCTGGTTGGCATAGCTGATCACCTTGCTGTGAACGACAAACGCGTTCGAACCGATAATATAGGCGTATTTCATGATATTGGTTTTTTACTAGATAATAACAACAATAATAACAGCTAAATTGTTTAAGTTATTTTTAAGCCGGGCTCGATGAAGTAAGGGTAGATGCCGTTGCCAGAAAGAAACGCCGGGAACGTTACCGGAATAAAAAATGCGTTCCGTATCTCACCCCGGAACGCATTACAACATCATAAATCCAATAATGTTGATCAACTAAATCTCAGACCTCATGTTTACTGATCATCCAAGTTCTTTATTTGAAAAATACCAGTCAAATTGCGACCGGCAGTTTAGAAATGCATTTTGTTTCCGGGTGCAAAATTTATGCCCAAGTGTTTTATTTTCAGCTATTTTGATAAAAAGGCTACTTTCTAACGGGGGCTTTGTAATATTATTATGTAATATGCAGTAAAATTAAGAATATTTTATAAAACTTGTATCAGGTAGTCCTTTTTGTTTTAAATTATTAGTAGAAATGTTTTTGCAACGATGAAATATTTATTATTAGTGATCACCTTGCTGCCCTTTAACGGCATCGCTCAAAAAAACACAGCCACCGCGTTAAAGCGATTTGAGGCCGAAGCCACAGCGGTTACCATCATTCGCGATAACTGGGGTATTCCTCACATTTATGGTAAAACCGATGCTGACGCTGTTTTTGGGCTGATGTACGCCGAATGCGAAGACAACTTTAAGGGTATCGAACAAAACTATTTATACCAGCTGGGTAAACTTACTGAGGTGGATGGCGACAAAAGCTTTTGCCAGGATGTGCAGCTTCAAATGATAGCCGATACGGCTGACGCGATAAAAGATTATCAAACCGCGCAACCCGCATTTCGTAAACTATTGAATGCTTTTGCCGACGGGGTGAACTATTATCTGTACAAACACCCCGAAGTTAAACCTGCTGTTTTTCAGTATTTTGAGCCATGGTATGCATTGATGTTTACAGATGGCAGCGTATCCGCAACCGTTACCGGCGGCTTAACCCAGGAGGATACGCGTAATTTTTATGGCAAGGGCGATGAAAAGATAGGCGCTGTTTACAAACCCGGTATGGACGAAAGAGAGATCGGCTCCAATGGTTTCGCCATTGCACCGTCGCGTTCGGCATCTGGGCATGCGTTGTTGTATATTAATCCGCATGTGCCTTTTTATTTTCGCAGCGAGGTGCAAATGGTAAGCGATGAAGGGCTTAATGTTTACGGTGCAGTTACATGGGGGCAGTTTTTTGTTTACCAGGGTTTTAACCGGCACTGCGGCTGGATGCACACCAGCAGTAGTGCCGACGTAGGCGACCTGTATGCCGAAAAGGTTATTAAGAAAGACGGCCATTGGTTTTATGAATATAACGGCGCGTTAAAACCGGTTACAGAACGGAAGCTGGTTTTTAGAGTTAAAACCGGCGACCATACCGAAGAAAAAACCATCACGGGCTATTATACCCACCATGGCCCGGTATTGGGCAGTCGTGATGGCAAATGGCTGGCGCTTAAGGCTAACAACCGATCTTACAATGCCCTGCTTGAATCGTGGCTTATTACCAAAGCCAATAGCTTTGCTGCGTATAAGAAAGCGATGGGACTGCTTTCCAACGGTACAAACAATACAGTGTATGCCGACGACCAGGGGAATATTGCCTTTTGGTACGGCAACTTTATGCCCAAACGCGACCCGAAACCCGACTGGACCTTACCCGTTGATGGCACCACTCCGGCAACCGAATGGCAGGGTCTCCATACAATAAATGAAATTGTGCATTTGTACAACCCAAAAAGTGGCTGGATCCAGAACTGCAACTCAACCCCTTACGCATCGTCAGGCAAAAGCAGTCCCGATAAAAATAAATACCCTGCCTACATGGCGCCCGATGGGCAAAACTACCGGGCGGTAAATGCCATTAAATTATTAAACGATGCAAAAAAACTTACACTTGACGGTCTGATCGGCAAAGGGTACGATCATTACCTCGCTGCCTTTGACGTGCTGCTGCCGCCCTTGTTTAAAGCGTACGATTTGGCGCCCGATTCGGCTAAACAGCAACTGGCCGGGCCAATAGCTATATTGAAGCAATGGGATAAGCGCTCGGCCATCAATTCTGTGGCTACCACAATTGCAGTGGAGTGGGGGACGTTGATGGTACGCGCATTACCCCCTGTAAAAACGGCTGAAGAAAGTACCTACGTAACTGAAAGGGTGAACAATATGGTGAAAAGCCTGCCACCGGGGCGTTACATAGATAATTTAACACTGGCGATTAATAATTTAAACAAACGTTACGGTACCTGGAAAACGCCCTGGGGCGACATTAACCGATACCAACGCCCTGCCGATGGAATTACTTTCAGCGATAGCCTGCCAAGCCTGCCCGTAGGGCAAACTTCATCGTTGTTTGGCCAACTGCCCTCATTTGTAAGCCGTACCATGAATACACAAAAACGGTATGGTTATTCGGGCAATAGTTTTATTGCAGCTGTGGAATTTGGTGCCCGAATTAAGGCGAAAACTATCGTAACCGGCGGAGAATCATTTAATTCCGCCTCAAAAAACTACACGGATCAGGCTGGCATGTATATTGAAGGTAAGTTTAAAGATGTATTGTTTTATAAGAAAGAGGTGTTAAAACATGCCGCAAAAACGTACCATCCGGGAATGTAAGTGAAGATCAAAATAAGTATATTTGAACAACCATTACTTTTGACCATGAAAAAATACCTGTTCCTTTTCCCCTTGCTGCTTTTGGGCAGCGCCAGGATGTACGGGCAAAGCATAAAATTTGACCAGCTGATTTACTTAACCACCCTTAATAATGATGCGGTATACGCCACCCTTAAACAAGGTAATGCTTTTAAACAGGATTATCTGGAAGACGTTGATGGGCAGCAAATGGAATATTTTAATAGTGTTGGTGCAAAACCCGGTTCTGAAAAAATTGCTACAGGCAGCTTTGTCAAACTTTATAATGGGACTGTTTTACGCACACTTGTTTACACTTCAACGGATGTGCAAAATATCATTAACATGATCGGCCAGGCCAAAAGGTACGGGCTCGAACCCGTGTTTCGCGGTGTTGATGAAACTGACAATATTTATTTGTATTCCAATAGCTTTTACATGGTGAATATCCGCGTGCGCCGCGATCAGACCATGGGGATTGTCGAGATTAAACAGAAGGAATACATCGGGTTGGAATAGGCTTTAATTTATTGATATTCAGTTTTTTATATTTTGTATGTCAACTTAATTAATAATTTTAAGATGAAAAAGTACAAGAAAGTCCTTTTGTGTTATGCAGTGCTTTTAACCATTGCCGGAGTTTATGCCAACTTTCTTTCGAATCAAAGGCCACCTTACCTGGCTATCATTAATTTTGCGCTGTCTGTTTTAAATTTCACGCTTATTGGTACCCTGCTTTATCAATGGGATAAAGTAAGGCGATGGAATTTGGAAATTGAACATGCTGAAGGAAATCCTGAGCCAGAACCAGAACCAGAAACAGAACCTGCGCTCGCAGCCGGTTAACCCGAATGATCATGCAGGATCTTCCAGCCGTATTTGGTATGGATCATCACCAGCGAATACCTTCCGGAACGAATAGGTAAATTATTGCCATACAAGGTAAATGCCCCGGTTAACAAGGCATAATCATCACCCAGCATTCGTACTTTCATTTCTGAATAGCGCAGGTTTTGTTTTGGCATCTTGCCGTTAAAATATTTGTTAACATACAAAGCCCTTATTGCATCCAAACCTACCGGCCCCGAAGGCATCATCATGGTGGCTGAAGGATTGTACAGATTCATAAAACTTTCCAGGTCTCCTTTGTTCCATTCACTTGCCGAGCTGTCCATAGCCGCCGTAATTTGCTGTGTGGCTATCTCGGCATTGGTTGCCTGTGCCTGCACTTTACTAAAGGCAAACATCAAAAGCAGCGGAATTAATATCGCTAAAATCCTTTTTTTATAATACATGACTTTTTGATTCTCAATTTAATACTTGTATCCACGCCTGCCGTAAGGCAGGCTTCACCTTTCACCTTTCACCTTTCACCTTTCACCTTTCACCTTTCACCTTTCACCTTTCACCTTTCACCTTTCACCTCTTCTTCGACGCCTTCGCCTTCGGGTTAAAAGCCAGGCAAAGCTTTATCCAGTGATCAAAATCTTGCTGCCGCTGAAAGCCTTCGGGGCTTACGTAAACATAATCCTTGCTGGGTTTGTCGCGGGCCATTACCATTTGGCTCACATAGTTGTTCTCCAGCGCTGTCTCCATTTCATCGGCGCCAATGCGGCATAGCAGGTCATCATGGCTCACGCAAATGCACATTTTGCCGTTAACCATAAAGCATACCCCGCTAAACATTTCTTTTTCCGCTACATCGGGCAAATGCTGCAGGGCTTCCCGAATGCGGTCTGCAAGTTGGTTATTGTATTTCATTAGTTCATAGTTGATGGTTCATAGTTCATAGTAAAAAAGGTATATCCAAAAATCCGCAGCTACCATGAACCATGAACTATGATCCATGAACTGATCTGCAGCTACCATGAACCATGAACTATGAACCATGAACTTTTCCCCACCCCAACCTTCTCCCAATCCCTATAAAGCTACGATGGTTAAGCGGGAATTCCAATAGCACATGGGTAAGGCTCAGCAAGAAAAGCCATTTGATGCCTAAACGGTAATTGTAAAAGTACAAGGCTACAGATGCAATCCAGATCACGCCGATAAATACCGCCCTTACCATACTTACCTGGTGCCAGTTAATAATACGCGTTTTGCTGAACCAGTTGATATAATGATAGGTATAAGCAAAAGCGATGAGCCGGGTTAAGATAATACTTATGGGGTTATTAAAAATATCAAGTTTGCTATTTTTTAGGGTGACGGTATTGAGCCTGCCGAAGTCCCCGTAACTATGGATGGCCCAGCTTGCGGTATTAACGGGCAAGTGCCTGAACAGCACACACAACAATAACGGGCAGGCCAAAAAAACAAAAAACGCGATATAGCCCGAAACTATTTTGTCTTTCAGCGCTCCAAATAGCATAAAGGCCCCGGTAAAAAAATAAACATGGATGAGCGTAGGCATATACAACCCGAAAATAGTTTGCAGCAGGTTATTACCCAATATAAAATAACCGGCTACTATCAACAAACAAAAAGCAAGCACACGGTAAAGCACACTGCCGGTTACCAGCAAAATAAAGGATAACCCGAAGGTGTAAAAAATGACATAGCCGTAAGGCAGCTTTAATAAAAAAGCAATGATCGCGACAGCGACCACCACCACATAATCGTATTTTTTTAAGGTGAAAAACTTGCGTTCATTCAACCATGATATTTCGGTAAGGTAATGCGCCGGACCCAATATAGCGTATGACAGCAGCACCAGCTCAAACGGAATAACCACCGCCAGGCAAGCCGAAGCGAGCATGGCCAGGATGTTATAGTAGTTAATTCTGTTTAATTGGGTATTAGTCATGGAGTTGAGGCAGCTTTTTCTTTCGGACTTTCGGACTTTCCCGACTTTCGGACTTTTTCTAAAAATAAATTAAAATCTTTTAAAAACACAATCGTCTCTATCTTTAAACAATCATACAATTGACAACAGCCGTAATGTCCGCAGAAAAAAACAACACTATCATACAAGCCATTGGTGCGTATGGTAAAAATCTGCTGGGCTTTATCAGGCGAAGGGTTAAGAATGATGCCGACGCTGAAGACATCCTGCAGGATGTATGGTACCAGTTCAGTTCGGTATTAAATTCCGAACCTATTGAACAAACCGGCGCCTGGCTTTACCGGGTGGCACGCAACAAAATTATCGACAAGCATAAAAAACATACAGAAACGTTGCTGGATGACATGGTCGTTGATGATGATGAGGACGAGGCGCTGGATTTTAAAGCCATCCTGATGACCGAGGCAACTACCCCCGAAACGCAATATCTGCGCAACCTGTTTTGGGAGCAATTGTTTATAGCGCTGGATGAGCTGCCCGAAGAGCAAAGGCAGGTGTTTATCTGGCAGGAGCTTGACGATATCCCCTTTAAAGAGATAGCCGAACGCACCGGCGAGAAAATACAAACGCTGGTATCGCGCAAGCGGTATGCGGTACTGCACCTGCGCCAAAGGCTGCGCCAGTTGTATGATGAAATAACAGAATATTAAAATATTAAAAAGATAAAACATGAAACCATTTTTATACAGAGGGCGATTTATATTTATTCCGATCGCAATTGCCGCCTTCGTTGCACTCACCGGGTTTGTGGTGATGAATTTATGGAACTGGCTGATCCCGGCCATCTTCCACCTCGGATTTATTGATTTTTGGCAGGCTGTTGGCTTATTTGTACTAAGCAAAATACTTTTTGGCTTTGGCAAAGGCGGCCGCGGAATGCGCGGCGGAGCGCCATGGATGCGCCACCGTATGGAAGAACGCTTTAAAAATATGACACCCGAAGAAAAAGAAAAGTTTAAAGAAAAGATGATGAGCCGCTGCGGACATGGTAGCTGGGGCAAGCATAATTGGGATGACTTTGCTGCCGAAACGCCGAAAGAGCAGGTTTGAGAAAATAAATCTTGAACTATTTGTCCAAAATATTAAATACCGTTCGCCATTAGATCAGGTTTAATGATTGAGGAAAAGCATTATAAATAAAGTCTTGCGTCCGGCGTCTAAAGTTAATTGACTTACCCGGACGCAAGACTTTTGACGACAGACTACCTACTTAAGACTTAAAAAAATGGAGATACTCATTTTTACAACAAGTGTTGAAAAACCCGAACAGGTTAGGGAGGTAAAACCCCTGCTAACCTCCGTTCCGGCCATTACCGGGTGGAACTTCGACCTGGAAGATTGCGACAATATTTTAAGGATTGAGGCTGATGATATATCTCCCCGCTACATCGAATCGCTGCTACAAACCGCCGGGTTTGATTGCCGGGAGCTGGAGTATTAGGTGTCTGAACTAAGATTCGTAAGATTAAAGGATGTTAGGATTTTAAAAAAGGCATCTGAATCCTTCAATCCTCAAATCCTACGAATCTTAGTTCAGACAACTACACAAACTGGCTGATCACCCGCTGTAATTCACCCGCCTGTATTACCCCGCTTTGCCGCCATTTGCTTTGGCCGTTTTTAAATATCATCAGCGTGGGTACGCTCTGTACCCGGTAAGCTTCTGCAGCCTGCGGGTTTTTATCAATATCAATTTTAATGATCGTTATTTTATCGCCCATGGCGTCCTTTACCTGTTTAAGGATAGGCGGCATCATTTTGCACGGGCCGCACCATTCTGCCGAAAAATCAACCAGCACGGGTTTATTTGAAGCGATCATCTCCTGGAAGTTTGCCATAATCATTTTGGTTTACAGAAGTATAACAATAATATAAATAAAAGGATTTTTTTTAATCCGGAAAATGTTCCCCATCATTTTTAAATGCAAATAAATTATCGCGCTGTCACCATTCTTTATTTTTTCTACCAACCATACGTCCCGAGGGGACGTTGTTATTTGTTTTGTACATCCCGTAGGGATGTTTGGTTGGTAGAAGATAAAAAATAGACAGCTTTATGTTCCATCGGAACATCTCGTGATTTTACGGCAATTTGAATTCCGCCATCATTTTTAAATAATAAAAATTGTATCTTCATTGGCTTATTCAACAACCCAACGCACAATTGTAATATGGCCAACCTGTACGAACCTTCAGGCAAACAACGCATTGAGTCGATCGATATTTTACGCGGCGCTGTAATGCTGATCATGGCGATAGACCACTGCCGCGACTTTTTCCATCACGCCGGCGCACTGGGCGATCCTACCAACATGGCCACCACTACGCCTTTTTTCTTTTTTACCCGCTGGATCACCCATTTTTGTGCACCTGCCTTTGTGTTTTTGAGTGGCATATCGGCGTTTTTGGCAGGTACCCGCCGCACCAAAGCAGGATTGAGCGCCTTTCTGATAAAAAGGGGCATCTGGATCATCCTGGTGGAACTGGTGCTGCTAACCTTTGCTTTAACCTTTAACCCGTTTTATAATTCATTTATTTTGCAGGTACTGTGGGCCATAGGCTTTAGTATGGTGATACTGGGTTTAGTGGTGCGTGCCCCTATGGCAGTGATAGGCATTTTAGGCGCATTGATATTTTTTGGGCATGATATACTTGATTTTGTCACCCCGCCAAAAGCCGGCGCCGCCGCCATTTTAATAAAAATATTCCTTACGGCGCAGGGTACAGTTATCCCCCTGGGTAAAACCCACTTTATATTTGATCTGTATGCTGTTATCCCCTGGACGGGCGTAATGCTGCTGGGCTATGTTTTCGGTACCCTGTTTCAAAAAACAACCAACCCACTGCAACGCAAAAAAATATTGCTGATCACCGGCCTATCGGTAACCGCATTTTATATCATCCTCAGGTTTGCCAATCTTTACGGCGACCCTAACCCCTGGGCGGTACAACGCAATGGGGTGTATACGGTGCTGTCGTTTTTAAATACCAGCAAATACCCGCCATCGCTGCTCTACCTCTGCATGACGCTGGGGCCGGCTATCACATTACTCGCCCTTATTGAACATACAAAAAATAAGTTTACGGCCATATTAACGGTTTATGGCAATGTGCCTTTCTTTTACTATGTGCTTCATTTTTACCTCATACATTTAATCACTGTAGTGTTGTTTTTTGCGTCGGGTTATACCGTTCATCAAATTAACAGCCCGGGCGCTTTCTTTATGTTCCGCCCGGTTGATTTTGGGTACAGCCTTGGTATTGTGTACCTGATATGGTTTTTCGTGATAACTTCACTGTACCTGCCCTGCCGCTGGTTCAGTAAGTATAAAAAAAACACATAACCAGTGGTGGCTGAGCTATTTGTAGAGGGTTTCGGATGTTCGGATTTTCGATTTCGGAATTATTTTATTGGGGAATGGGTTTGATTGCGGAAGTCGCCTGCCTGCGGCTGGCAGGGAATGCCGATTGCGGAATGAGGGCATTTAGTAACACTGTTACTATTGTTACCAAGTGTTACTAATCCTAAAAAAGCTTGCCATTGCGAGCGTAGCGCGGCGATCGCGAACCGTGCATTACCGGCAGTGCATTCCCACTAGAAATAGTTCGCGATTGCTTCGTGCCTCGCAATGACAAAAAATCGCCATAGGGTACGCTTAATGCACTACCTTC
This sequence comes from Mucilaginibacter sp., assembly GCA_031292485.1. Taxonomy (GTDB): domain Bacteria; phylum Bacteroidota; class Bacteroidia; order Sphingobacteriales; family Sphingobacteriaceae; genus Mucilaginibacter. The sequence goes on along the minus strand of JARLHA010000002.1, from coordinate 30,242 downwards.
GGCCTGTCGCCTTTTATTGGGGCAATAATATTATTATCGTACAGCCAATCGGTAAGCCTGTCGGGCCAGGTGCTTATGGTGCGTAGTTTTGACCGGTAGCCCATGTTAAAACCATGCCCGCCTTTGGTAAACAAATGAGCCTCAACAGGTACCTTCGCGGCACGATAAGCTTCTAACAGCCTCATTACAGACACCGAGCAGCAAGGGTCGTCGTCGGCAGCTAATAAAAAGGTGGTTGGGGTATCCTGCGGTACGGTATCCGGTATAAACAGCGGGCCGGGATAGATCTGGATCACAAAGTTTGGTTTGGCGGTAAGGCGGTCAATCGGGTCGGGCGCGTTGGCATCGGGGCCATTAGGCCCAAAGGCTACCATATCCACTACTTCGCCGCCTGCCGAAAATCCCATAATGCCTACCCGGTTTGGGTCGATACCATATTCGGCGGCACGGCTGCGTACCAGGCGCATAGCGCGGAGGCCATCCTGCCTGTCATGTACCTCAATTTTAAAAGGCGAGAGCGTATCACGACCCAGCCTGTACTTCAGCACAAAAACGGTAAAACCCAAGTTGGTGAGGTATTTGGCCGGGTCGATGCCTTCTGCCGTCCATACCAGCAGGCGGTGGCCGCCGCCGGGGCAAATCACTACAGCCGCGCCGTTTGCCTTGTCTTTAGCAGGTAAAAATACGGTAACTGACGGGTTGGTAATATGCCTCACCCAGTAATCTTTAGCCTGCTCAGGCTCGTTGCGCAACTGCTCAAAACCCGGTGCGCCGTTTGGCCATAAGGGAATAACAGTTGGGTGGTCCTGCGCCCATAAAGCAGCAGGAAGCAGCAAAATGCAAAGTAAAAGTTTAAGGTATTTTGTCATTTTATTGGTATTCGGGCTTTTAAAGTTAAATCCTGGTTAGTTCCTCGTAAGCTGCGGTAATGCCGCGCTGTATGCCATCGCCCTGCCAGTCGGTTATGCCGGGGATAGAGGTCGCTTTCAAAATATCGTCCTTGCTTTTTCCGGCTTTTATGCTGCCGGCCACATAATCTTCCAGCTTTTCCATGAAGTTTTGCATGGCAATAACGTCATCCATGGTGCCGGTCACCTTTTCAGGGTCAAAGGCATGGCCGAAAACAAACAGGGTATCCTTATCAAACTTTTTACGCGCTTTTTCCAATGCCTGCGGCCAGTGCTGTACCGAGGCGCCTGCACTGTTATCCACAAAAGGGTAGCGGCGGTTAAATACCAGGTCGCCCATGTGCACGATGTTGGCGTGTTCAAAATGGATCATGGCATCGCCGTTGGTGTGGCCGGTACCGAAATAATGTGCGGTAATTTTTTCGTCGCCCACCTTAATTTTCCAGTGATCACTAAACGTAGTATCCGGGTAAAGCTGCTTATCCTCATTTTTATTTTTTATGGCGACGGCTGTTTGATTTTTTAACGAGTTTTCATGTGCGGCCACATTCTTTACAATCCCCTTAAATGAAATATTACCGCTGGTATGATCGCCATGGTGATGGGTATTGATGAGCCATTCAAACGGTAGGTCCGACTGCTTTTTCAACAGGCCAATAAGGTGTGTGGCTTGTTCCGGAAACTCGGCATCCACAACGACAATACCTTCCTTATTGATCATCCAGGCAATGGTGCCGCCCTGTTCGGCAAACATGCCCACATTGTTGCGCAGGGGCTTAAACTGGTAAGTTGGGTCAGCCAGCAGTGAGGCGAAGCTGCGGTTCCGCATCAGTGTTAGCGACGCGGCTGTTAATGCGGTGGTTTTTAAAAAGTTTCTACGTTCCATGGTAGTTGGTCATTAGTCATTGGTCATTGGGTCATTGTTATTTTTGGTTTAGTTTGATGGATTAAAATAGCATCAAATTAAACAGGCAAAATACATTATCACAAAAAGTATTTGGGGTGATTTAAATATCGGTGGATATTATTGAAAATCAGTATAAAATTAATGTAAAATTATTGATGTGGGATATAGATGTTGGTAGCAGGCAACTATAGCGACGGGTTTCAAACCCATCGCTATGGGGAATAACAATTATTTTATTAAACTGTATCATTTAAACAAGCGGCCGCGTAAAGTACAATAACGAATATGAAACGTATTCACTCAAACTGATCTTATGAACGTTTGTCGCAGAAGTCCGCTTTACTTATTGTGTTCATTAATTGTTTGCTTCGCTTCCTGCAAAAAAGGCAATAAGGTTACTCCTCAAAATCCGGGCAAAAACCTGGTGCTTACCTCCTTTGAACAACAAAAAGTAACAGCGGATAATGCGTTTACCCTCCGCCTGTTTAAAAACCTTGATAGCACCAATGGCATCTTCACTAACTTGTTTGCATCGCCCTTAAGCGTAAGTTTTGCGTTAGGGATGACCAGCAATGGTGCAGCCGGAGCAACCCTTACCGCCTTTAAAAAAACATTGAACTTTTCCGGTCTTTCACAGGATCAGATAAACACATATTATAATAACCTTATCACAAATTTACCGCAGCTTGATCCTAACACGACGCTTAACATCGCCAACTCCATCTGGTACAGGCAGGGCTTTAGCGTGCTGCCGGCTTTTTTAAAAACCGACAGCACTAACTTTAATGCGCAAATTAAGGCGCTTGATTTTAGCAACCCTTCGGCCGTTAGCACCATCAACAATTGGGTGAACAATAAAACCAGCGGCAAGATCCCGGCCATTATCGATAAAATCCCCGGCAATGCTGTGATGTACCTGATAAATGCCATGTACTTTAAAAGCAGCTGGAAAGAAAAATTCGACCCTGCAAAAACCAAACCGCAGCCTTTTTATCTGGCTGATAACAGTAATGTGCAGGCAAATTTTATGACAGGCAGTATTGATTTTAATTATTACATAAGCGACAAGGCAAACGTTTACGAATTGCCTTACTCAAACAATAAATACAGCATGGTAATTATTACTCCCGGATTGTCACTGTCAGGATCGGGTACTACCTTAAGCCAGTTGGCAGCCGGTTTGGATTCGCTGCAATGGCAAACCTGGATGAGTAATTTAAAACCGTATAAAGGCACAGTAACCATGCCGAAATTTACTTATAGTTACGGTACTAACCTTAATAATGCATTAGGTGATTTGGGATTGGGGATAGCCTTTTCTGACGGGGCCGATTTTTCGCTCATCAATCCCACCGCAAAATTGCAAATAAGCCAGGTGGTGCATAAGGCATTTGTGGATGTTGACGAAAGCGGGACTACCGCGGCTGCTGCTACCTCGGTAGGGGTAATTGTCACGGACGCCAGCCCCGAATATAATCCAACATTCAATCATCCTTTTATCTTCGCTATAAGGGAAATGAGCAGCGGTTTGATCCTTTTTATAGGGACCATGAATAACCCGCTGCTAACGGGAAATTAACCCTAAGCCCCTTGAAGGCTCGTCTACGGGATGGGCTGAACAGGGGCTTTATTGAAAATTTACTTTCAGATACCGTCAATGCTTCTTAAATTGCCGCATAAATCATATCAATTAAAAACCGGTGACCTCAGAAGGAAGAAAAGAAGAAATCAAATTACATACCGAAATAATTAAATTTTTGATGGTAGTATTGCTGGCTACAGCAGGTGGGATGGTAACGTTGTACAATATTGACAATCCTTCACATAGCCAGGGAATTTTAATTGCTTTGGGCTGGATTTTTATTCCTTTACTTTTAATTGCAATTGTAGCACTATTTTTGTACATTTATTCGTTGTTAAAGAAAATCTAAAGTTTATGGTATCATTTAATCAAATTGGCCCATGGATAACCGCGATTGTATTGTTTGCTGTTGTGATTTTCTTTTGCGTGTTTTACATTGTGAAATTGGTACAAGCAAGAAGAACTGTTGTTTCTATCGATAGTAAACCTTCGGATAATTTAAAGGATAGGAAAAGGAAACTTAAAGACGAGATTATTCATGATATTGTTGCTGATATAACTCCTGTACTTGAAAAGCGCCTTGAAAAGGCCTTGTAATCAAAGGTATAAAGTAAAAGGCCGGATAAATTTTATCCGGCTTTTTACTTTTAGAGATATGGGAAGAATTGAACCAAAAATTTACTTTCAGATAACTTAGTGCTTATTAACTTGCAGCTTCAATCAATAAAAAAACCTAACGTTATGGACAATTTTTTTGCCGAATTTTTTGAACGTGAGCTGTTAAAGCTAAAAGACGAATTAAATAAATTTAAAGACGAAAATAATATCTGGCAGGCGGCCGATGGCATTACCAATACCGCCGGAACACTAACGCTTCACCTGCTCGGTAATCTTAATTTTACTATTGGCACCCAGCTTGGCCATACAGGCTATGTACGTAACCGCGAACAGGAGTTTTCATTAACCGGCGTATCGCGCGAAAAACTGGTTGCTGATATTGAAAAAACAATTGAAGTGATAAAATTCAGCTTTGAAACTGTTAACCAGGCTAAGCTGGATGAAACCTACACTTTGGACTTTGTAGGCCCAAAAAGCACAGGCTGGTATTTAACCTTTTTTTACGGACATTTTACCTACCATTTGGGGCAAATAAACTATTTGAGAAGGATACTGGAAGCAGCATAATGTTGCCTTTTTTAGCTTATTGCTGTTCAATCAGGCGGCCTTTAAGGTGATTGTATTCCGCTTCGCTGATGGTGCCGTTATCCAGCAGTTGCTTAAAATGCTGTAGTTGGATATTGAATGGGATAACTTGCTTGCGACTGGATGCCAAAACAATGATCAGGCCGATAAAACCTAGGATTAAGCCAAGAAATCCCGAAGCAATAGGACCTATCTCTTTTTGAGCCCCAATAAAATAACAGGCCACTCCAAAAACAAGGCCATGCATTATTACAATTAAAATAATTTGGGATACTAACATGATCTGATTGATTAAGTGTTAAAAAGCGTTTTCTCCGGAAATTCCGGTTCTTTTTTTGACTGTAAAAATCAGGCAATGTTACAGGTTTTTGAAGGCTAAAAAGGTGATAGATATCACATTTTGAGTTATTTAGGTTAGGCCTGCGCGCAATGCGCCTTTGTATTTCCCCATCAGGTGACCTATTGATTAAAGATTTAACCCTGAAGCAGCGGCCTCGTCCAGTAAAATAACCGATGAAGGCAGGGTTTGGAATATGGATGCAGGTACATGCTGGCTGATGACGCCCTCTAAAGCTTGTTTAATAATGCCGGCTTTTTTAACGCCTGCAGCTAATAGTACAGCCGTTTTTGCTTCCTGCAGGTATTTAAGGCCAAGCGTTATGCCTTTGGTAAGCACAGTTTGCTTTTTAAAGTATTTTTGGCCAACCTTCACAGTTACCTGCGCTAAAGGGGCATGATGGCAATACAGGTTAAAATCGGTACCGGGTTCGTTCAGGCCGATGTGGCCGTTCATGCCAATGCCTGCGATCATCATATCCAGCGGGCCATGCAGTTTGATAAAAGCATCCATATCCAGGCAGGCGGCATCAAGGTCTTTGGCTTTGGCATCGAAGAACTTTACCCTGGCCATGTCTGCCTGCAACGGTGTGAAAAAATGCTCGTATAAAAATTGGGTACAACTGCCATCATCATCCTTACCCAGGCCAACCCATTCATCCAGCCCGACAAAATAACACTGGCTTAAATCAACCCTGCCTGCTTTTGCATCGTCAACCAAACACTTAAACATCCCCGCAGGTGAATCGCCCGATGGAAAACAGATGAGGGAACCTGGTTTGGTTTTAACCTGTTCAACAACAAGGTCGGCCGCAGCCCGGCTCATTTTATCGTAATCTTTATTTATTAATATTTTCATTTTATTGGTTCATTAGTTCACTGGTTCATTGGTTCATTTGTGGATAGCTGATCGATTCAAACTTGCGTAAAGAGACTTAACAGACTTTTTACCAATGAACCAATGAACTATTGAACCAATGGACTACAAAAGTGTAAATCCATCCTCCAGCCTGATATCATCCGATGCGCTGCCAATCATCAGCCTGAACTCGCCTGGCTGGGTGATCCATTGCAGCCGGTCGTTATAAAAAGATAGTTTTTGTTTGTTGATCGTAAAGGTAATGGTTTTTGTTTCACCTGGCTGAAGCGATATTTTTTTAAAGCCTTTCAGCTCTTTTACAGGCCTTACCGGCTGCGATACCAAATCGCGCAAATAAAATTGCGCCACTTCTTCGCCAGCGTATTTGCCGGTGTTTTGCAGGTCAAAAGTTACGGTGATGGCGCCATCTTTCTGCATCGACTTTTTGCTTAGCTTAAGATTACTATACTTAAACGCAGTATAACTTAAGCCATGCCCAAATGCAAATTCAGGGCTATTCGGTAGGTCGATGTAGGCTGAAGTGTAGTTTACATCATTATCCCCGTGTGCCGGCCTGCCGGTGTTTAAATGATTGTAATAAATGGGGATCTGCCCTTCGGTACGCGGGAAAGTGATCGGTAGTTTAGCGCCTGGGTTATATTTGCCGAACAGTACATCCGCCATAGCGGTACCGGCCTGGTTGCCCAGCCACCAGGTGTATAAAATAGCCGGCACATGGTCGGCGGTCCAGTTAAATACCATTGGCCGTCCTGACATCAGCAATACCACTACCGGTTTACCCGTAGCCATTATTTTTTGGATCAGTTCTTCCTGTACGCCGGGTAAGTGGATGTTGGAGCGGCTTTTTGCTTCGCCGGTCATGTCGGGCCTTTCGCCCATGGCCATAATTACCACATCTGCCTGCATGGCTGTTTTATAGGCCTCGTCAAAGCCGGCTTTGCTGGTATCGGTAATGTCGCAGCCTTTGGCATAAAGCAGGTTGGTTTTTGGTGCAGCCTGCTGTAAACCTTCGTAAAGGGAAACGATCTGACTTTCGTCACCTATATTCTGCGCCCAAAAACCTTTCATTTCCGCTTTTGATTTAACCAGCGGGCCTATAAGGGCTATTGAATTCAGTGTCTGCGATAGCGGCAATAAGTTATTGTCATTTTTTAATAATACGATGCTTTTATCTGCCATATCCTTTGCCGCTGCAACATGTGCGGGGGCATTTAATACGCTGTTTTCACGGTCGGCATTGCAAAAGCGGTAAGGGTCGTCAAAAAGGCCCATTTCAAATTTTTTAGTGAGGATGCGTTTTACAGCATCGTCAATTACGGCAACCGGAACTTTTTTGTCAGCAACCAGTTTTGCCAGGTTGTTGATATAGCTGCGGCTTTCCATATCCATATCGCTGCCTGCTTTTATGGATGCTTCGGCAGCTTCGTAATTATCTTTTACATAACCGTGGTTGATCATTTCGCCGATAGAACCCCAGTCGCTTACTACAAAGCCTTTAAAACCCCATTTGCCTTTTAAAACATCGCGCATCAGGTAGGTGCTGGCACTGGCCGGGGTACCGTTCAGGTCGTTAAAGGAGTTCATAAAAGTTGCTGCACCTGCATCTACTGCAGCTTTAAAAGGCGGCAGGTATATTTCCCATAAGGTGCGCAGGCTCATGTCCACGCTGTTGTAATCACGGCCACCAATAGCTGCCCCGTAAGCTGCAAAGTGCTTGGCACAGGCCATTACGGCATCCAGATTACCTAATCCTTTGCCCTGGAACCCCCGAACCCTGGCACCTGCTATCAGCGAACCTAAATAAGGATCTTCGCCTGCACCTTCCATTACCCGGCCCCAGCGCGGGTCGCGGGCTATATCAACCATAGGCGCGAAAGTCCAGTGAACGCCGCCAGCTGCAGCTTCAGTAGCCGCCACCCTGGCCGATCTTTCAATCGCCGGGATATCCCAGCTTGCCGCTTCGGCCAGCGGGATAGGGAAGGTGACACTGTATCCATGGATCACATCCTGTCCGAACAATAAGGGGATCTTTAACCTTGATTGCATAGCCGCTTCTTGGAAAATCCGGGTATGTTTTACACCGGTTATGTTGAGTATCGAGCCAACCTCGCCGCGTTTTATGGCATCCAGTTTATTGCCTACATCTTTGGTAACGGGGCCGGTAGCATCCCAGTCGCCGTTGTATTGGTTTAACTGGCCTATCTTTTCGGCAAGGGTCATCTTTTTTAACAGGGCATCCACCTTTTGCTGCACAGTAAGTTTTTGGGCTGACACGATGGTAAAGGATAATATTGTGGCTAAAAAGCAACACAGGACGAGCGGTTTGAAGCGTTTCATTTAGTTTTTTATAAGGATAAAATAATTGGTGCTAACAGGGGCGTTAAAAACAATTCAAGATTAGCGAATTAAATTTTAATCAGGAAATAATAGGAGAAATGGACAATTTTAATAATATGTTCAGTTTTTTGTCAAAAACCGGACATGTTCCTTTTTTTGTTTGGGAGAATAAGATAGTTAATCAAATAGAGATAATGATTACAGGTATGATAATCCCTATGTACAAAGTAGTACAAAGAAGAAGCCCCCTGGTCCTTTGATCAGGAGGCTTCTTCCTATACCTTTTAATTATTGAGCCTGGCTTGATAATTTATCGTGCCGGATCTCCTCCAGGTACCCACGCTCGTTAATTGCATAACGGGCATCCGAAGTATCCTTGTGGTTTTTAGGTAATTTGATGGTGCCGTTTTTCTTTTTTACCGGTAAAAACAATGGAAAAATAAGCAATGCCATCAATGCGCTGATTTCTAATACTTCAATAAACATAATTCTTCTGACTAAGTAAACTAATATAGATGGCACTCATTTTTAAGTACACGGAAACATCTTCCTTGTTTAAATAATTTCAGGTTGGTGCAATCGGTTATATCAAAGCTAAATCAATGCCAAATAATTTCATAGCTTTAAAATATTACTTAGAAAATGGTAAAAAAGCTTTAAAATCGCCAAACGTTTTATTGAAAACGGAACTTAACGCTATCATTTTGATAAGTATTTACCACTTTGATAATAAATTTAATAACTCGTTTTATTAATTAAAAAAGGTTTTTGTCACAAAAAAAGGAAAAATTCTGCGTGAAAATTACTATGCATGCATAATTAAATAAACAGTTGTGGGAAATAAAATACAATGCCGGCAACACTAAATGGTGGTTTAAAGTGTTAAGTATGAAATCAATGGTTAGTATATAAATCTACAGTCATGAATAAACTTATCCTGGGTATTGCAATTCTTGCGGGTTCGGTGTTTGCTGGTTGCAGCGGACAGGGGAGCAAGTCGGCAAAAGACAGTTCCAATGTAACGTCGTTTGGTTCAAATTCAAATGCTAATGTATTGCTCGGGGCGGGCAGCACGTTTGTTTATCCTTTGTTTTCAAAGTTGTTTGCTGAATATGCCAAAGAAAATCATGTAATGGTCAACTACCAGTCAATTGGTTCGGGCGGCGGCATTTTGCAGTTGACCAATAAAACCATTGATTTTGGCGATTCGGACGCTCCGTTGAATGATGAGCAAACCAAAAAAATGAGTGCGCCGGTTTTGCATATACCGATGTGTTCAGGGGCGGTGGTGATCAGCTATAACCTTCCCGGGCTAAAAGGAACGTTAAAAGTAAGCCCAGAAGTACTGGCCAATATGTTTTTAGGAAAGATAACCAAATGGAACGATCCGCAGATTGCTAAAATTAACCCTGGCGTATCGCTGCCTGCTACAGGCGTGTTTATCATCCACCGCTCTGATGGCAGCGGCACCACTAATATTTTTACTACCTATTTATCAAAAGTAAACGCCGACTGGAACACCAGTCCGGGTAAAGGCTCTGCCATTAACTGGCCGGCTGGTTTGGGTGGTAAGGGTAACGAAGGTGTATCCGGGTTGATCAGGCAAACACCTGGGGCTATTGGCTATATTGAGCTGGCTTATGCCGTACAAAACAATATGACCTTTGCTGATATTCAAAACAGCAGCGGTAATTTTATAACACCGTCCGTGGCATCCACCAGCGCTGCCGGTAATATTACCATTCCGGATGATGCCAAAGTATCCTTAACCAATACAACGGCAAAAGATGGATACCCTATCAGCGGGCTTACCTGGGTCTTGATCTACAAAGAACAAAACTACGATGGCCGCAGCCTGCAGCGTGCGCAAAAAATGCTCAAACTCCTTTGGTGGAACATCCACGACGGCCAAAAATACTGCAAGGACCTTAACTATGCCCCGCTATCACCCGCAGCTGTTGCCGTTGGCGAAAAGATTTTAAAGTCAGCCACGTTTGATGGAAAACCGGTGCTGGAGTAAGGAGAAAATATTTTTTTGTCATTGCGAGCGCAGCGCGGCAATCGCGAATTTTGCATAGTGGAGATGCAAAGTTCGCGATAGCTTCGTCGTTCCTCCTCGCAATCACATGATGTGTTTGATTACCCTTTATAATCCACCAGCACCTGCTTCGCTTCGCCCAGGCCATCGATGCCTAATTCAATAACATCGCCGGCTTTAAGGTAAACAGGTGGTTTCATGCCGAGGCCTACGCCTGCGGGTGTGCCTGTAGAAATAATATCGCCGGGCAATAAAGTCATAAACTGGCTGGTGTAGGATACCAGGGTGGGTAAATTGAAAATGAAGTTGGCGGTGGTACCGTCCTGCATAATTTTACCGTTTACTTTTAGCCATAAACGCAGGTTATGCGGATCGGCGATCTCCTCTTTTGTGGCAAAGAACGGCCCGATAGGCGCAAAGGTGTCGCAGCCCTTACCTTTATCCCAGGTGCCGCCCCGTTCAATCTGGAACTCACGCTCTGATACATCATTGTGCAGCACATAGCCGGCGATGTAGTCCATCGCGTCAGCTTCATCTACATAACTTGCTTTTTTGCCTATAACTACTGCCAACTCCACTTCCCAGTCCGTTTTTACGGAGTTTTTGGGGATGGTGATGTTGTCATTGGGGCCGGTGATAGCTGTGGTCGATTTCATAAAGACCACCGGTTCAGTTGGTGGCGTGGCATTGGTTTCTTTAGCATGATCAACATAATTTAAGCCGATGCAAACGATTTTTGAGGGCCTTGCCAGCGGGCAGCCTAATCTGGCATCATCCGGAATTTCGGTCAGCAGGTTGTCTTCTATAAAATAGCTCAAACGGTTTAACCCATCTGTTTCAAAAAACGATTCCCCATAATCTTCGCCGAAGGCAGAGGTATCATATTTTTTTTCGTTAATAATTACGCCGGTTTTCTCTTTACCCGGTTCACCAAATCGTATAAGCTTCATGTTTTATTTTTTGTTAAATAAATAATTGTATTTGTTGCCCGGTGCATGGCAAAATTTATACTACCCTTCATTCAAACCCCAAATATTGATTGTAAAATAAAACGAATCTATCAATTTTTGTTTGTTAGGGTTATCTTTCTTAAAAAGAATAGAGCCATAAAAGCCTAATTTGCCATGTAGTTCGGATGAACTATGTTTTTCAAAACTTTGGCCAAATTCATTATACCATTTACAAAAAGTAATATGCCTGTTACGGGCTTTTTCATCATTATTAATGCATACGTATAAAATGGCATTATCATTTTGATCATAAAAAAAACGTTTCGATAATGTGGATGATTGTGTGTTTAATCCTACGATCATAGCATCGACGTTTTTTTTCATCTGCCCGGCTACAGTTAAAACCAAAAGATACAACCGGAACTTCTTGTTCTGATGGGTCAAGTAAAACAAACTCCGTAAAATAGGCAACGTAAATGTCCCCGGAAGAAGTTATGAATTTATATCCGGCTCCATCGGCCAGGATTTCAACATCATAACGGGCGGACAAACTTAATGTCTTTTAGTGATGACAGCGGTTGGTTGTTTTTAATAGCGTTAGCAATACGCTCCTGATCCTTCATTAATTTAACGAATGGGTTAACCTTTTTTTTGGCGGTTTTATTGCCGCTAACGGGTTTCTCAATATGTGCTTTATCTGCTTTCACTTATACAAAATTCAATAAAATTATTAATTAAACCAAAATTTATTGCCTGTTTACGCTTTAGGATTAAAACGTTTATGCGCTTTTTTAGTCAACGCAATATTTATGCACCCCATTGTTGTTCTTCCAATCAATTATTTAAAGTAATAAACCCGCCGTCAATAGGGTAGTCTGTACCGGTGATAAAGCCTGCTTCGTCCGAGCATAGGTATAATGCCAGTGCTGCCACTTCTTCGGGTTGCCCCATGCGGCCTATCGGTTGCGATTTGGATAGCTTTTCAAAGATCTCTGCCTCCCTGCCGGCATAATTTTTGGCGATAAAGCCATCCACAAAAGGCGTATGTACCCGCGCCGGACTAATACTGTTGCAGCGGATTCCTTCGTGCAGGTAATCGCGGGCCACAGATAAAGTCATGGCATGGATGGCGCCTTTGCTGGTGGAATAGGCAAAACGATCTACAATACCCACGCTTGCGGCGATGGATGCTGTGTTTAAAATTACCCCGCCATTATTGGCTTTCATCAAGGGGATGGCCGCAAACAGGCAATTGTAAACGCCTTTAATGTTTACGTTATAAATCCTGTCGAAATCTGCTTCGCTGGTATTATCGGCACGGCCAATATGGGCGATGCCGGCATTGTTTACCAGGATATCAATTTTGCCGATGTTATTCATCGTTTCAACCACCTGCGCCTGCTTGCTTACATCGCAGGCATGGCCGAAAGCAATGCCGCCGCTGGCGGTAATTTCATTAACGGTTTCTGCTGCCGCATCATTATTTAGTTCGATGATATGCACTTCGGCGCCCTGTTTGGCAAAAAGGAGAGCCATGGCTTTACCTATGCCGCTTCCGCCACCGGTTATTATTGCTGATTTATTGGTTAGTTTGAACATAAGCTATAGCCCGTTGTAGGTGTTGTTATTGTAGGGGCTGATTTAAAAACTTGATAAAAAAATAAATCCGAATTCGTAAATCGTAAATCCGAAATCAAAGTGAAATTCCCCTCTTCCATGGGATCCAGTCATCCTGCCCAAGCTGAACCGCTTTGGGCTCCGCTTCGCCGCTGGCAACCTGTATCACATAATCCAGAATCCGCTCACCCGCCTGCTGGATGGTTTCTTCGCCTTCAATAATGGTACCGCAGTTGATATCAATAATATCAGGCATTTTTACTGCCGTTGCTGTATTGGTTGATAGTTTGATAACCGGGGTAACAGGGTTGCCGGTGGGTGTGCCCAAACCGGTGGTAAACAAAACTACGGTTGCTCCTGAGCCTACCTCGGCAGTGGTGCTTTCCACATCGCTGCCGGGGGTACAAAGCAGGTTTAAGCCGGCTTTTGTTGCTTTCTGCGGATAATCAAGCACATCGGCTACCGGCGAAGTACCGCCTTTTTTGGCAGCTCCGGCTGATTTAATGGCATCGGTAATCAACCCATCCCGGATGTTTCCTGGTGATGGATTAGCATAAAATCCTGATCCATCCGCTTCAGCACGGGCATTGTAGGTGGTCATCAGTTTCATAAAGTAATTGGCCTTTTCCTCATCCACACAACGGTCGCTTAGTTCCTGTTCAACGCCGCACAGTTCCGGAAATTCAGATAAGATCACCGAACCGCCCATGGAAACCAGCAGATCGGAAACATAACCCAAAGCAGGGTTAGCCGAGATTCCTGAAAAACCATCGGAGCCGCCGCACTCCAGTCCGATACATAATTTAGATAGGGGGGCAGGCTGCCTTTCTGTTTCGTTTGCTTTTACCAGGCCTGCAAAGGTTTGCTTTAAGGCCTGTCGCATCAGTTCGGCCTCGGTACCGGTTTTTTGTTGCTCCAGTATCACCAGTGGTTTGCTGAAGTTAGCATCCCGCGCCTGTATTTCCTGCTGCAGGATGCTTACCTGCGCATTCTGGCAACCCAGGCTTAAAATGGTAGCACCTGCAACATTTGGGTTGGTAATATAACCGGCTATCAAACCGCATAAAGTTTGCGCGTCAGATCGGTTACAGCCGCAGCCCATATCGTGGGTGAGGAATTTGATGCCGTCGATATTTTTAAACAGCCGTTTTGATTTTGCTTTATCGGGCGAAGCCTGGATATCGGCATTTATAATTTCTTCAACAGATTTGCCCGCCTGGTAAAGACCGATCAGCTGATCTACATCAGCCTCGTAACTTTTTGCCTTTTTATAGCCAAGCTTTTCAGATAATGCTTCCTTTAACACATCGATATTCCGGTTCTCGCAAAAAACCAAAGGGATAACCACCCAATAGTTACCGGTGCCCACCGAACCATCGGCACGGTGGTAGCCCATAAAGGTACGGCCTTCAAATTTGCCGGTATCGGGCTTGTGCCAGCCGGTCTTACGTTTGCCCAGGTGAAATTCGCCGGAAGCGTGATGAACGGTTTGTGTACTGATAGGGCCGCCTTTCGGGATATGCTGTGTTGCTTTGCCAACCAGTACGCCATACATTAATATCTCGTCTCCGGGCTGCAGGTCTGTTAAGCTGAATTTATGTTTGGCAGCAACGCTGGTGGTCAATGCAAATGTATCACCCTCAAAATTGATCACGGTTCCGGCTGCAAGGTCCTGCAGGGCAACCAGTACATTATCGTGCGGATGTATTCTTAAAAATTGTTGTTTCTGTAATGGCATTTTTTTGAGATTTGAGACGTGAGATATGAGACTCCTATCCCGTATTCAGCGCTAATTTTTTTGATCTTTTTGGCTATTAAATATATCTTATATCTATTTTTTTACAAGATTGCAGACGTGAGATAACGAGACTCCTTAAATGTCTCCAATCTCATATCTCTATTGCAGCGTTAATTCAACAACAGGTATTTCATACGGTGGTTTTTTTGTTGGCACGGTTAATACAAGGTCATCTTTATTGTCAGATGATGGCTTATAAATAAGCTCCGAGTGATCGTTCAAAAATTGCGCATATTTTATTTTTCCTTTATAACCCGGTAATGTTATTTTTCCATCATCAGGATAATTGAACAAATGAACGTATAACCGCCCGTTGATTTTATTATAGGTAAGCTTATCGCCCGCCGGAACAGCATAGGCAGCAGGCGCATAGGTGCAGTTGTAAATAGAAACATTATTGGCATGCATCCAGTACGACAAGCTATCCAATGCACGGGTAGCCCTGTAATCAAATTCACCGCGGCCGGTTGGGCCAACATTCAATATCAGGTTGCCGCCGTTACTTACTGATGTAATTAACAGATCAAGTAGCTGGCGGTGGGTTTTCCAGCTGTTTTCATCGCGGTAGTAGCCCCACGATCCCGAAAATGTCTGGCAGGTTTCCCACGTTCTGCCCTTGTATTTGGCCAGTTCCGAGGTACTTACCTGTTCAGGGGTTTCAAAATCGCCGCCGTCCTTGTAATCATAAAGCCCGAGCCTGTTGTTTACGATAATGCCGGGTTGTAGTTTCCGCACCAGTTTTAACAGCTCAACAGCACCCCAGTCGTCGGCTCCTTTGCCATGTTTGGCACCCTTATCCCAACTCCAATCCAGCCATAACACATCAATCTTACCATAGTTGGTCAGCAACTCAGTGATCTGGTTGCGCATGTACTGGCGGTACTTAGCCATATCGCGGCCTTTGTTTAAGCGTTTGTAATTGGCTGCGCTGGTATCCACCTGTGTAAGCGGGTGGGCATCGTCCATGGTGTAATCAGGATGGTGCCAATCAAGCAGCGAATAATAAAACCCAACTTTTAACCCCTGCGAACGGAAAGCGTTAACGTATTCCCGTACCAGGTCGCGTTTGGCCTGGGTGTTGGTTGCTTTATAATCGGTGTATTTAGAATCGAATAAACAAAAACCCTCATGGTGTTTGGTGGTCATTACAGCATATTTCATGCCTGCCGCTTTGGCCTCTTTTGCCCATTTTACCGGGTCAAACAGATCAGGGTTAAATTGGTCGAAATACTTTTGGTATTCCTCATTGGTCATGTGTTCGTTATGCTTCACCCACTCGTGCCGTGCCGCGCCCGAGTAAAGGCCGAAATGAATAAACATCCCGAAGCGGCCATCCTGCCACCATTCCATACGCTTATCTTTTTGCGCGTCTGTTTCGTTGCCAATCCTTTTTTGTTGTGCAAAAGCGGGTGCAAGGGTAAATCCTAAACCAAGCAACATTAATAGTACTTTTTTAAACATAGCATTATTTTTTAGGTTCGAGAACCACAAGCCAGGAGCCCGGATTCAAAATTGATGTTGAAAGATAAAGCTAAGTTATAGTTTTATCCTGAATACATTTTTCTTTTCCTGTCTTGTCAACAATTATAATTGAAAAATCTTATTCATTAAAACCCATTTTTCATCTTTTAGTGCTTTTTTTAGCGGTTGCTGGTATTTCCACATCAGGTTTTCCCATTCCTGCACTTTAGGGTTCCCGGTATCCATGGCACTTTTTTTTTCGAAACTGAAAGTATCGTCCGTTTCCATGATCATAAACAGGCGGTTATCGTAACGATAAATCTCCATATTGGTGATGCCTGAGCCGGTGATGCTTTGGTGGATCTCGGGCCAGATAGCCACGTGATGTTTTTCATATTCAGCTATTAATGCCGGGTCGTCTTTCAAATCGAGGGTTAAGCAGTATTTTTTCATAAGGTTGATTAAGTTGGATTAAGTTGATTAGGTTGATTAGGTTGGAAAGTTACAAACTCAATCAACTTAATCCAACTCAATCAACCATTCACTAAAAGCATGCAAATGAAACAAGTTTGGTTTAAATAATGGTTATAAATTATTAAAAACATCAAGGATTTTATCGGGGAGTATCCTTTAATAAATATGGATTGTATTTTGAAACAGGACGTGGCAGGAAATATTTTTTAATACAAGCCGGGTTACAAACACATAGTTGAATATGAAGCCTGGATGTGATCATCGAACCTGGAAATGCTTCTTCACCTTCTGGAAATGCACATCTGATGGTATCGTAAGCAGGTTTTCCGGCATCTTTATTCGCTTGATGAATATATTTTATTACAGCACAATCTAATGAACGGTTATTGCCTTTGTTCATAGGCATAGGCAATCCCGATTTATCCATTGTGTTCTTTAAATTATTATAAGATTCTGTCAATATGTTTAACGAAGTGGATTCGACAAGATTAAGGCAGTTCCCCAATTCAATAATTGAACCGATAACAAAAGGGATTTTGGCAGCTTTCTTATTTTTCTGTTTTCCCTGGGAGTTTTCGGTGGCATATTGCAAGGCTCTTGAGGGATCTTGTTCCCAGAAATAGCTTCCCGGGCCTAACCAATCCCAATCATTTTGGCTGGGTATTAAGTCAGTTTCTCCATTTAGAAATTTAAGTCCAACCTGAATATCACAACTATGGAAGCCAATTACACCAAAAGACTGGTATTCGGGCATTTCCTAATCTTTTTATATTAGCGACCCGATGATTTGGTTTTGTTAGCAGGAGTAGAAACTTCGGTATCAAAACAACTTTCGGTTTTAACTACATCATCATTGTCGCCGATAATACCTGCATTTCTTAAAAATGCAGTAGCTGATTCCCGTGATTTATTCGCCTTATTAGCTGCATTACGGATAACGGCAATCTGTTCTTCTACCCTTTGAGTTGTCATTTTGCTTTTAGTTTCATTTAAAAATAATCATAATTAATAATCATTTCACTGAATTTGTTCTTTTTTCATTGGATCCTAAAAAATAAAGGGAGTGCTTTTTCGCAGATTTTGCCCATAAAAAAGCGTTCCGTATCTCACCCCGGAACGCTTCGTTAAGATTTGGAAAAATCAATAACAATCAACTAAATCCAGGCCGGGTATCTCACATCCGGCCTTTTCTCATGCTCCCTTAGAGAACCCTAAGCTCTTTTTATATCGAATTTGGAAATTCATTTTTGTTATAAGACGCCTGTTATTTTTGTTTGTTACAATTTTAATTGTCAAAAATACACTTTTGTTTGTTATTTCCAAATTTTTCAGCGGGCTTAGTGTAACGAGATTTAATAATCGTGATTCAGGCACCCGCTCATCGGCCAAATTCAAAGCAGTGATTATCAATCAGGTCCGCCACCCGGAGGCGGGCCGCCCGGGCCACCACCCGGAGGGCCGAAACCGCGCCCTGGTCCGCGTTCAGGTGCTTTCCCTGCCATTTTGGAGAAACGGTAAGTAAAGGTTAGCAAATAATACCGGCCTAAACGGTTAACATTGCTTTGTATAATTGAGTTACCTGATACTGTGCTGGTGTAACCGGTGTTCTGGTTAAATACATCAAGCACTGCAAAACGCAGGGTAGCCATATTGCCTTTTAAAAATCTCCGCTCAAGGTAGGTGTTGAAGATGTTTGGATTTTTAGCTCCCAAATAGCCATAATAAAAGGTTTTTGAATAATCATAGCTGTACGTCCAGTCTTTAAATATGTAGTTTTTGCCGTTAATCCCCATTACCCACGACCGGAAGTTGTCCTGGATGCCGGGTTGATTTATTGAATTTTTTGAAGAGGTAACGCTGTAAGTAGTATTTAACTCGGCGTCAATTTTATCAGCAATGTCTATTCTGAAACGTACACCCTGCGACGCAACAAGTGA
The DNA here is from genome assembly GCA_031292485.1 of Mucilaginibacter sp. Classification (GTDB taxonomy): domain Bacteria; phylum Bacteroidota; class Bacteroidia; order Sphingobacteriales; family Sphingobacteriaceae; genus Mucilaginibacter. The sequence continues at coordinate 11,814 of JARLHA010000002.1, read as the reverse complement.
TTTCGCGATATTTTCTTCAGTAGTAGGGTCATAAGTTGCCGCGTCAATATTGGTAATGTACGATATGTTGTTGATATAGGATAAATTACCTATAAAAAACAAATTGTATTTCCGTTTCTCCCAGGGTTTGGCAAACACATAAAAGGCATTTGCTGAATAATATCCGCCTGCATTTTGATATTGCGTGGCAATAGTGCCTGCCAAATGCGTGTTGAGCGTGTAAGCAGCCGGATAATATACCGTATTGGCTACAATTTTATTATCGGTTTGTACAAATGAAAAGTTACTAAAGAAAACATTCCCCGAGGCGAAATCGAACTTATTGTACCGTACCGAAAAAGTATTATTGTACTCAGGTTTCAGGTCGGGGTTACCAGTTACGGGGTATTGCGCGTTGGAGAAATCGGTTACCGGCTGCAGCTCCGTATAAGTCGGCATGGCGCTGCTGCCGCTATAGTTTACGCTCAGCGATTGCGTTCTCGAAAAATTATAGATCAAATGCGCGTTTGGCGAAAAATTGAAGGAGCTGATACTGGTGGGCTTACTCACCGCCGAACTGCCTTCAAGTAATGATGGTTGTGCCGTAACTCCTAAAACATAATTGTATTTCTTTTCAACAAAGCGGTAATTCACCCCGAAACGATTGGTGATAAACGTATAGTTGTAGTTGTTGCTCAATAAAGCATATTCGTTCAGTTGATTGGCAGTTGTTAAGGTATCATCCAGCTTATCAACAGTAGTATACGAGTGCTTGTAGTTGTAGTTGATCTCGATGTATGAGCGTCTGGTAATCGGCTCAATGTACGAAACGTAAGTGCCCAGTGTATCGGTATTGGTATTGGTGGTAATCTGCTGGTTTAACGGTGCGTTCGGTTTGCCTTTAATATAGGCATATATCGGGTTCTGGTATTGGTCATTTGTCGACCTGCCCACACCAATGTTTACACTGAAGTTGCGCCCGTGGCCGTTAAAACGGTGATTATATAAAGCATTGATGCCGTAATTAGGCGAGGATGAGTGGCTCAGCGTATTGAAATTATAGTCGGTCGTCAGCGAAGTATCAACGCCCTGTTTGTTGGCGCCCGTTTGGGTTGAATTAAGCCCCGCGAAGGAATAGGAAGGGCTGATCTTTAAATAATTTACAGTATCCGGCTTGTACTCCATATTGAAAGTAAAGCGATGATTTACTTTCTTATCCGTTTCGTTGGTTAACGAATTCAGATAACTGGTGCCAGCCAGCGAGATATTGTTTTGCAACGAACTGGTAACGGTGTTTACGGTATTATCGGTGAAACTATAGCTGCCGTAAACAGTGATTTTTTTCCCCCATGAATCGCGGTAGTTAAGACCGATGGAACGGGCAGTGGTAATGCCATTGGAGGTATTGCTCCCCGGAGGGCCGCCCGGCCCGCGGCCGCCGCCACCACCGCCAAAATTAAACAGGTTGGTATTGGTGTTGTTGTAATTGGCCAGTACCGCTATTTGCCGGTTGCCGTCAAAATTAAACATATTGCCCTGGGCTATATAACGTGCGGCATCTTTCGTGCCGTCAACCTGTGGTATCGCGTCTGCGCCCCCGCCTGCGCTCACCTGGCCGAATACGCCGTGGTTCCTGCTGGCTTTTATATTAATATTCAAAATCGTTTGCGGATCGCCGGTTTTTATACCTGTAAGGTTAGCCTGGTCGCCGTAATCATTTAAAAACTGTACATTCTGTACGGCATCGGCAGGCAGATTTTGTGTTGCTGTTTTCAGGTCGCCTCCAAAAAAGTCCTTTCCGTTTACCCGTACTTTCGTCACGCTTTTCCCCTGGAAAGTGACGTTCCCGCTGGCATCTACATCAGCGCCGGGTACTTTTTTAATCACGTCCTCAATAGGCGCACCGTCGCGAACTTTATAGGCGGCTGCGTTAAACTCAACTGTGTCCTCTTTTATTTTTACCGGTATAACATCAGAGATGGTAACCTCCTTTAGCATCTGGCTTGACGGTTTTAAAATGATTGGCCGTAAAAAAACCGGCTCCTTGCTATTGTCGAGTGCGATACGTTTTCTTACCGGCTCAAAGCCGATAGATTGAACCACCAAACTAAATTGTGCTGCTTTAACGCCTTTAAACACAAATGCTCCCTTGGCGTCGGTGGCTGTGGAGATACTATCAGTTGCTGTAATAAGCCTCACGATCGAGCCCGGCAAAGTTACTTTTGTGGAATCGGTAACCGTGCCATGCACATCGCGGCCCGTTTGGGCGTAGGTATTCGCACTTATCAAAAGGGCGGCTATAAAAAGGTAAAATAATTTCATTTTATCTGTTATTTAGATGTGCAAATCAATAGGAAAGATTTTGCACCCTAAAATGCAATAGACAAAGGGGGTAAATGAGTAGATAAAAGCCCCGCTTTAGCCTATAAAACAATCGTTGACCCCAATTGGAAGCCAACAGGACTTTTTGACGATTATTTTTGCCTGCCTGTCGGTAAACTAAAGCCGCTGATAGATTTTTATTGGCACAAAGTAGTTTACATTTGTAATATTGTTGTTGTAATTGATTTACAGCCAGTTGTAAAAGTTTAAAATGTTGTAGTTGATAAAATAATTTCAGTTGTTTCCCATTACAACAAAACAACTTTTGCAACCTGTTTCAACAATAATGAAATGATATTTACAAAATCAAAAAGTAAACTGGTAACCGTGATCATCCATATCCTGATATGGAGTGTTTTCGGTATGATCTATTTTTTTCAGCCGGTAACCTGGGATATCCCGGTTCCTTACCAGTTATGGATTAAACAGGGTATCATTTTAGGCTTACTGGTAGCAGCTTTCTATTTAAATTCCTTTGTGCTGGTTCCCAGGATACTGTTAAAAAAAAATAATGCCAGCATTTATTTTTTCTCTATCGCCGGTATGGCATGTATCATCGTTTTATTAAATGTGTATGTAGACGGATGGTTAAACTTACCCCAATTAATGGATATCGCTTTTCATGCGCACGGTCATCATAAACATCCGGGCCGCGATCATAACTGGGATTTTTACATGATTGCCGAGATCGCCCTGGTACTGGGTGTAAGTACCAGCATTACCACCATACAAAAATGGCAAAATGATAAACAAAAGCATCAGGAAATGGAGCAGGATAAAATCAGTTCCGAACTATCTTTTCTGAAGGCACAGATCAATCCGCATTTCTTTTTCAATACGCTAAATAACATTTACGCGCTTACTTTAGTAAATGTGGAGACCTCCCGCAAGGCAATTCACCAGCTTTCGCGGATGATGCGGTATGTATTGTATGATACCCAAAATAGTACCACCCAACTGAGCCAGGAGATTGCTTTTGTAAAGGATTATATCAGCCTGATGCAGCTACGCCTTACTGATGCGGTTAAAATTAATTATTCTTCGCCGGCTTCGTTAAAAGATGTAGCGATTGCCCCCATGATATTTTTGCCCTTTATTGAAAATGCTTTTAAACACGGCGTAAGTGCTACACAGCCCAGCTACATCAATATCAGTATTAGTCAGCAAAACTCCTCGGTGGATTTAAAAGTTGTAAATACAATTATTAAAGAACAAAATAATAACTTAGAGGCAGGCAGCGGCATAGGGCTAAACAATACCCGGCGCAGGCTTGATTTATTATACCCGGGCAAATACGATTTAAAAATTGAAGAAGACACCGCCGAAAATATTTATTCCGTTCACTTAACGCTCCACCTGTCATGATATTAAATTGCATAGCTGTTGACGATGAACCCCTGGCCCTGGGCCTGGTTAGTTCATTTATTGAACAAACGCCGTTTTTGAACCTGGTTGGCCGGTTTTCAAGCGCGGTGGATGCCTTAAAGGCCATCCATTCGCAAAAAATAGATGTTTTGTTCCTCGATATTCAAATGCCCGATTTGAACGGGATTGAACTGGCGCGGGTACTGGATAACAGCAAGGCCAATAAACCCCGCATTATTTTTACCACAGCCTATAACCAGTTTGCACTGGAAGGCTACAAGGTTGATGCGCTGGACTACCTGTTAAAGCCGTTTAATTATGAAGAGTTTTTACATGCCGCTACCAAGGCGTTAAATTATGCGGAGCTTGTTGAAAAATCAAATGCGCCCGCGCCAGCTGTAACCACAGCGACTGCGCCAGCCGAAGAACGTATTGAAGATGAATACCTGTTTTTAAAAGTGGAGTACCAGTTGGTCCGTATAGCCTTGAATGATATTTTATACATTGAAGGCTTAAAGGATTATGTAAAGGTGTGGCTTAAAAGCGCCGAAAAACCCATCCTTTCGCTAACAAGCTTAAAGTCGCTCGAAGAAAAATTGCCTTCAAAAAAATTTATGCGTGTTCACCGGTCCTTCATCGTGTCGCTCGATAAAATAAATTCCATTACCCGTAACGCATTGCAAATAGGGAAAGTCAATATTACCGTTGGCGATCAGTATAAAGAAGCCTTTAGCCAGTTTTTGAGCAAGTGGGTTTAGTTAGGTTTAAAGGTTGTAAATGTTTTAAACGTTGTAATGCAGTAAGGTTGAAAGTCGTAATGTTTACGGCTGATCATTAGCCGAAAAATGCGCAAACGTTTAAAATAAATATTGATTGGTTGAAGTTTTTTGCATACAAAGAAAATACTGACCAGTTTCGCCACCTTTAGTAAACAGTAGCGATAAACTACAATTTAATGACATTAAGGAAATAAACATATCGAATCAACTGATGATAGTTTTAAACAAAGCGGCTATCTTTGCCCGCTTATTTATTCTTTCTTCTTACCACAAATTAATGAACTTCAGTAAAGGTCTGTATCGCGCAGTCAGCGCTCAAATCACATCCGGCAGCGTGCAAAAAACAGCAATGGCGGCCTTAATCCCTTGTTTGCTGTTTTTGTTTTCATGCGGGAATAAGAATGCGCAAAATAATGCCATGTTTGCACAAGGGCCAGGTACCTACAAAGTAGTTACCATGCAACCCCGGACGGTAACTTTGAGCACCGACTATCCCGCAAGCATCCAGGGACTCCAAAATATTGAGATAAGGCCTAAAGTTGACGGTTATATCGAAAAGATTTTTGTTGACGAAGGATCACTGGTTAGGAAAGGTCAGCTATTATTTAAAATAAACGCCCCTCAATATGAACAGGATGTGCGTACGGCCCAGGCAGGCATTAAAACTGCCGAAGCCGATATAAACACAGCCACCTTGCAAGTGAACAAAGTGAAGCCGCTGGTTGAAAAAGACATTATCAGCCATTACGAACTTGAATCGGCGCAATTGACCTTGCAAACTAAAGAGGCTGCCCTGGCGCAGGCCAAAGCGGCGTTGGAAAACGCGAAGATCAACCTGGATTATACCACCATTACCAGCCCGGTTGACGGGGTGATTGGCTCACTGCCTTATAAATTAGGCAGCCTGGTGACCAGTACCACTGCCGATCCCCTGACAACAGTATATAATACCGCCAACGTTTATGCTTATTTTGCGATGAACGAAAAGCAATTGCTTGATTTTACCCGTGACACCAGCAACACCAGCTTTAAATCCAAATTAAATAATATCCCGCTGGTTACATTGGTTCTTTCGGATGGTACGATTTACGACTACAAAGGCAAAGTGGAAACCGTAAACGGCTTGATCAATACCACCACAGGTTCGGCAAATTTCAGGGCTGGTTTCGCTAATCCTACAGGGCTTTTGCGCAGCGGCAGCAGTGCATCCGTTCGCATCCCTAAATTGGTGAAGAACGCCATCATCGTACCACAAAATGTTACTTACGAATTACAGGATAAACGTTTTGTTTTTGCCGTTGATAACCAGAATAAAGTGAAGAACGTCGCGATCACCGTAATGCAAAATACGCCCGGGCAATTTTACGTTGTAACCGCCGGTTTGCAAAGCGGAGATCGCATTATTGCCGAAGGTGCGAATAATATAAAAGATGGTACGGCGATTAAACCAGTTGAGGTTAGCGCCGAATCGGTTTATAAAGGTTTGAATTAACAATGTAGAGACGTAATACTTTACGTCTCTGATGTTTCCAAACAATTATACATTCAGGCAAAAAATGAGACGCAAAATATTGCGTCTCTACACGAAAATAATATGCTAAAAAGATTCATAGAGCGCCCTGTACTTTCAACTGTCATATCGGTGTTGCTGGTTATTTTGGGGATCATCGGGTTGATCAACCTGCCGATCTCACAATATCCTGATATCGCGCCGCCAACTGTAAACGTTTCAGCTGATTATAGCGGTGCCAACGCAGATGTGGTACTTAAGAGTGTGATCATCCCCCTGGAGGAACAGATCAACGGCGTGGAAAACATGACCTACATGACCTCGTCTGCAGGCAATGACGGCTCCGCTTCTATCCAGATTTACTTTAAAGTAGGTACCAACGCCGACCTCGCTGCCGTGAATGTTCAAAATCGTGTGGCGAGGGCAACCAGCCTATTACCCCAGGTAGTAACGCAGGCAGGTGTTACCGTTACCAAAAGCCAGAACAGCAACTTGCTGATATTTACCTTATACAGCAAGGATAAAACATACGATGCTACCTTTTTGCAGAATTATGCCAAGATAAACCTGGTGCCCGATATACAACGTGTAAACGGTGTGGGAACGGTACAGATCTTCACTCAAAAGGATTATTCGATGCGCATCTGGCTGAAACCCGACGTGATGTCCAGGTACGGGCTGGTGCCTGATGATATTACCCAGGCGTTGAACGATCAGAATATTGAGGCGGCGCCGGGTAAGTTTGGTGAAAACAGCAACGAATCATTTCAATACGTAATCAGGTACACCGGACGCTTAAAAAGTGCAAAGGAATTTGGGGATATTGTGCTCAAATCAGCAGGTAACGGGCAGTTACTGCGGTTAAGCGATGTTGCCCGCATCGAATTAGGCGCATTGGATTACTCCGTTGACCTGCAGGCCAATGGCAAACCTGCAATCGGTGTGGGTATATCCCAGGCAGCAGGCTCCAACGCCCGTAATGTAATCAACGATACCAAGGCAATATTGGAAACGGCCCGCGCTTCTTTCCCCAAGGGGATCGACCTGATCTACATGGTAGACGCCAATGAATACCTGAACGCTTCCATCGACAAAGTGATCCATACCCTGATAGAAGCTTTTATCCTGGTGTTTATCGTGGTGTTTATTTTCCTGCAGGATTTTCGTTCAACCCTCATTCCTGCCATAGCGGTGCCTGTTGCCATTATTGGAACATTCTTTTTTTTAAACCTGTTTGGTTTTACCATTAACCTGCTTACCCTTTTTGCCATGGTGCTTGCCATTGGCATTGTGGTGGACGATGCTATCGTAGTAGTGGAGGCGGTTCATGCCAAACTGGATAAAGGCTATAAATCGGCGCGCAAAGCTTCTGTTGATGCCATGAGCGAGATTGCCGGGGCCATTGTGTCCATTACCCTGGTAATGTCGGCGGTGTTTTTACCGGTTACTTTTATTACGGGTTCAACAGGGGTGTTTTACAAACAATTCGGTATCACCCTTGCGGTAGCTATTTTACTATCGGCCGTAAACGCATTAACGTTGAGCCCCGCGCTATGCGCCATACTTTTAAGACCCCATTCCGAGGAAGAGAAGAAGAAGCGCTTTTTTAACTTTTTCTACCACCGGTTTGACGTGGTTTTTGACTCCGTAAAAAAGAGATATGAACGTTCGGTTGGTTTCCTGGCTACAAAAAAATGGATAGTGGTATGCGTGATCGTGTTTTTTGCAGCGTCATTAGCCTTCCTTATAAAAACTACCCCTTCCAGTTTTGTGCCGAGCGAGGATCAGGGTACAATTTTTGCCAGCGTTAGTTTACCTCCTGCGGCCGGTATGCAGCGTACGCAGGCCATCACCAAAAAGATAGATAGCATTGCCCATACATTGCCGGCTGTAAAAAATACACTGCAAATAGTCGGATTTAATTTCCTGGCGGGGAGCGGAAGTGCATACGGCATGGTGATCATCAAGCTTAAAACCTGGGACGCCCGCCCGCATGATAATATCGAGAGTGTTATCGGTCAGCTGTATGCAAAGACAGGCGGGCTTCATGAAGCTAATATTTTCTTTTTCTCTCCGCCAACCATCCAGGGATTTGGCGCCGGCAATGGTTTTACTTTCCAGCTGCAGGATAAAGGCGGCAACAGCATGGCTGATATTTACAAAGTGAGTAACGATTTTTTGGCTGCATTAAATAAACGCCCCGAAATTCAAAACACCAATACCTCATTCAACCCAAATTTTCCACAGTACCAGGTAGATGTAAATGTACCAAAATGTAAAGAGGCCGGTATTTCTGTTAATTCGGTAGTAACTACCTTACAAGGTTATTACGGCGGCTTATACGCTTCCAATTTTAACCAGTTTGGCAAACAGTTCCGGGTAATGGTACAGGCCGATTATGCTTACCGGACCAATGCAACCGGTTTGAGCAAAATATTTGTCAGGAGCGCAGACGGTACCATGGCGCCCATCACCGAGTTTATCACATTAACAAAAGTATCGGGCCCCGAGGCGATCCAAAGGTTTAATTTGTTTACCGCCGTGTCTGTTAACGGGCAGCCCAAACCGGGCTATAGTACAGGCGATGCGATTAACGCTATTAAGGCAGTCGCCGCAGAAAAACTACCGCCAAGCTATGGTTATGATTTTTCGGGACTTACCCGCGAGGAAATTGCTTCGGGCACACAGTCGCTTTACATCTTTATCCTTTGCCTCATATTTGTTTACTTTTTATTGAGTGCACAGTACGAAAGCTATATTTTGCCGTTTGCAGTATTGCTTTCGTTGCCGATAGGTTTAACGGGCACTTATTTGTTTGCAAGGATATTTGGTATTGACAGTAATATTTATGTACAGATCTCGCTCATTATGCTTATCGGCTTGCTATCAAAGAACGCTATTTTGATAGTAGAGTTCGCGTTAGATCGCCGGCGGGCTGGAATGCCAATCGTACAGGCGGCTATTGAAGGTGCCGAAGCCCGTTTAAGGCCTATTTTAATGACCTCGTTCGCGTTCATCTTCGGTATTATGCCATTGATGTTTGCAACCGGTGCAGGCGCCCTCGGTAACCGCTCCATAGGTACGGGTGCGGTAGGTGGTATGCTGATCGGCACGGTATTCGGTATATTTGCCATACCTGTGCTGTTTATTATTTTCCAAACTTTCCAGGAAAAGCTGCGCAGCAAAAGACACCACGATGAGGATGAAGAAGAAATAACAACTGCCGGTTAATATCCGGGATGATTAAGAAATTGACAATGCGTAAATCCATCATAAAATATATTCTATTAATCACTGTGCTGACCGGTGCTTCATTGTCGTGCAAGGTAACAAAGCCCTTTCAAAATGCCGGGATGGTAACGAACGACCTGTATCGCGGGCAAAATTCCGCCGATACCACCACGATTGCGACGCTGCCCTGGGAAAGCCTTTTTGCCGATACGATATTAAATGGCTTAATAAAGGAAGGGATTAACCATAACCTGAATTTAAAAACAGCCATTCAAAAAATAGCCGAGGCACAAGCCGCACTAGGGCAAGCCAGCGGTGCACTATTACCCTCGTTAAGCGGCAATGCTACCGTTACCCGGTCGAAGCAGTCGGAGGCCGGTTTAAACTTACCGGCTGGTTATTCGGTCAATACCTTAACAACATCCTACCAGCTCAGCTTAAGCTCGTCCTGGGAAGCGGATATCTGGGGTAAGCTGGGCAGCGCCAAAAAAGCGGCTTATGCCAATTTATTGCAAAGCGATGCCGCAAAAAGGGCAGTGCAAACCCAACTGATAGCTGATATTGCGAACAACTATTATAATTTGCTGGCACTTGATAAACAACTGGAGATTACCAACCAGGCGATACAATTCCGTATAAAAGATGTGGAAACCATGAAGGCCTTGAAAGAGGGCGATGTGGTAACCGGCGCGGCCGTAGTACAAAGCGAAGCCAACCGTTATGCTGCCGAGGTTGCGATCCCCGATATTAAACGCAGCATCCGCGAAACAGAGAATGCCATCGACCTGCTGCTTGGCCGCTCTCCGGGCCCTGTAAACCGCGCCAAACTGGATGACCAGAAACCGGTAAGCAACCTGCAAACCGGGATCTCCTCGCAGCTATTGCAAAACCGGCCCGATGTGCAGCAGGCACAATACGCCTTTAGGGCCGCATTTGAAAATACTAACCAGGCGCGCACTTACTTTTACCCGGCGCTTACAATTACAGCTTCTGGTGGTTTCTCTAATTTAACATTGAAGGACTTTTTTATCAATTCCATTTTCTACAATATTGCCGCCGGGCTAACCCAGCCCATTTTTAACCAGGGCATTAACAAAGCAAGGTTAAAAACAGCCCGGGCCCAGCAAATGGAGGCGCTTAATAATTTTCAGCAAACGTTATTGGTAGCAGGGCAGGAGGTTTCCAACGCGCTTTATGCTTATCAGACTGGTATTGAAAAGGATACTTCGAGGACGAAAGAAATTGAAGCATTGAGAAAATCTGTTGATTACACCCAACAATTGCTGCGTTACAGTTCGGCAACTAATTACAATGATGTACTCATCGCTGAGCAAGCCCTGCTGGCGGCACGCATCAGCGGTATCAACGACCGTTTGCAGCAGTTACAGGCTATTGTGAACCTGTACCGGGCGCTTGGGGGCGGGTGGAGATAAAAGCTTACTCCGAAAGATTTACGAAGTTTTTAAAACTTCGTAAATCTGATCCTGAACTGTTTAATGAGTTTGAAATACAACTCTACCCAAAAACTGATACATTTGTGTAAAACACATGGGATTTAAGTATGCCAACTGAAACGCCAGAATCTTCAAGAATTTTCCTGAATAATGTCCACCTTAAAGGGCATAAGTCCGTTGAAGATATGTCTATTGATTTTCAAAAGGGCCTTAATATTTTGATAGGTAAAAACGGTTCTGGAAAGTCCAATTTTATGGAATTTTTGTTTGAAGTAATGCTATCAAAGCCTGACGACAAATTTTTATTTAGTTATGCCAGGCTTGAGTTAGCGTCTGATGACAGCCATTCGTTTGTAATAGAGTTAGAAAAAGAATTTCGTGCGAAAATCACAATGAATGGTCCCGATGATAATAATGGATTATTGCGAAAGTTTTTCATTGATGGAGAAATTATGTTCGACAGTGTCAATGATGGATATTCAAAAAAAGCTATTGAATTTAAAAATAGAAAAATCAAATACAATGGTAACTTAAGAGCGTTGTTTGCTATTTGGGGTTACAACGGCTTCTATCCCTTATTTATAAAATTTAACATTCCCGATAAACTTGAGGGTATTAGCATGCCCGGCTCAATAAAAGCCAGTTTGGGAAACTCATTTATAAATATAAGCTATCCTGAAACAGTAAGTTTTATGGATATGATATTTTATGAGATGGAAATTTTTGGTGAGAATGGAGTAGATAGCATACGACAAATTACTAAATCAGAACTCCTTGAAGATTTAGTGATTCAGGAAGAAATTTTAAATAATCTAAGATTATATACAACCATCGAAGATGTCAGATTTAGTGATAATATTTATTTATATAAAGACGAGAAATCTGTTATAATAGAAAACATAAAGCTTGAGTTTAAAGTTAATGGTAACTGGCTACCATGGTCCCAACTATCGGATGGTACCAAACGATTATTCGTAACTATTCAGGCCTAAAGTTAGCGATTAAAGCAAGAGCATAAAAGACATCGTTTCCAGATTTTATAGTTGTATCAATAACAGATCGGAGCACAGCAAAACCATCTGCGCCATCTATAGACCGAAAGCCTCCGGATACT
>JARLHA010000026.1 GCA_031292485.1 Mucilaginibacter sp. | reverse complement strand
GCAAAGCCGGCGGGTATTTCGTACGAAATGATCTGTGCGGCGGAGCGCATAGCGCCCAAAATAGAAAACTTATTGTTGGAGCCCCAGCCAGCCATTAAAATGCCGAGGGTTTCGATGGACAATACAGCAAAAATATAATACAAGCCCAAATTCAGGTTGGATGGCGCTAAACCCGGCCCCCAGGGCAATACGGCAAAGCCGAGGTAAACTGCGATAAAAATAATTCCCGGCGCAATCATAAACAGCAGTTTATCCGCAGCTGCGGGAGTGATGAGTTCCTTTTGCAGCATTTTCAGTATATCTGCAATGGTTTGTAAACTGCCGAACTTACCTGTTTCGGTAGGGCCCAGCCTGTCCTGTATAAAAGCGGATACTTTACGCTCGGCATAAACGCCAAACAGGGCGAATAAGGCCGAGAAACCAAATAGGCCTATGGCGACAATAAAATATGTGATATAAAAGTTCAACCCTGGTGCTTTGGTGCAAACTTAGTAAAATTGGTTGAATGGTTGATTAAGTTGATTGAGTTAGATTAGGTTGAAAAGGTTGATTGGGGTGAATAGTTGATTAAGTTGGTAGGAATAGAAGTAGTTTAGGTTGATATACTGTGGTATCGTAAAATGCGATACCACAGTATATGGTTGAGTTTAGCTAGTGAAGGAATCAAATTTTAACAGGTGTAATCAGAATAACCGATCTAAATTAAAATACATAATCCTTGTCCGGCTCTCAATATCATCCAACAAAAAATCAAACTGGTTAGCCTTATAATATTTGATTTGCTTTTCCTTGTTAATGGCATCCAGAAGTAAGAACTTAACGGCCGGCTTATGATCAAGGATGGAAAATCCCTTTATAAAGTCCATTAACTGATAGGCTATTCCAGTTCTGTGATATTGTTGGGCAACTCCGAGACGGCCAACTTTAATAGCAGGATATTGCCTTATCCTTTTTTCATTTGGTATCGAAGATTTTCTATGAAGCCTGTTAAATATGGTATTCGTATAACCTTTATCTTCTCCACGATCTACTAAACAGTCGTTGGAAATGCTAAAATAAGCAACTACATCACCATCATCATTTAAGAATAGATAGGTATTAGCCATTCGTTCAATTTGATATCGCAAAGCATCTTCTTTAAGGAAATTTGTAATGTCATCTTCACCACATCCAAAATCATTTAAAACGATATCGCTGTTTAATTGACTGAATTTAAAATCGGAAAGATCCAAGAGGTGTTATTTGTTTTTAGCCAATATTTTTTTTACCAAAGAGAATATCCTGTTTTTGTCAGAGGCGGATACCTTTTGGTCATTGGCCTTTAATGAAGCATTAAAACGCTTTGATGAGGCACCGGTAAGTACAGGTGTTACTTTTATTGGGGCTGCCATGATCTTGATATTAAATACAAATTTAAAGAATTAAATCAACAGTTCAAATTTTCCGCGCCATCAACATTTCACCTCCGCATAGGCCGATTTCACCGGTTCACCAAAAAAGATCTCTGCATAATGATCAAAGTCAGCGGTATCGTCCGTAGTGGTAAAAAACTTTTGCGTGCCGTTTTTTGACAGGCTTTGTTCCATTTCGGGGTGCCGCTGCAGGTAAGCCACCAGGCTTTTGGCTACAATATCGCCCTGGGCTATCGCCCGGATGTTATCAGGTAAATATGCTTTGATCTTTTGTTGCAATAACGGGTAATGGGTGCAGGCCAGCAATAGGGTATCAATGTTGGGGGATTGTGCTAAAACCTGGTCAAGATATTTTTTTACAAAGTAATCGGCGCCGGGTTTATCATGTTCGCCATTCTCAATCAGCGGTACCCAAAGCGGGCAGGCCTGCTGGTAAACTTTTACATCGGGAAAAAAATGGCCTATTTCGATAAGGTAGGAGCCGGATTGTATGGTTCCTTTGGTACCAAGGACGCCTATCTCTTTTGTTTTGGTATAATCGCCGATCACTTCAGCCGTGGGCCTGATCACACCAAGCACCCGTTTGGCCGGGTCTTCATTTAAAAGATCCTTTTGCTGTATGGTGCGTAGTGCTTTTGCCGATGCCGTGTTGCAGGCCAGGATCACCAGCGGACAGCCCTGTTTAAAAAGCCATTGCACGCATTCCCAGGTGTATTGGTGGATAGTTTGAAAAGACCTGTTGCCATAAGGCGCCCGGGCAGTATCACCGAGGTAGATATAATCATGACGGGGCAACTGCTGAATAATGGAACGAAAAACGGTAAGTCCGCCAAAGCCCGAGTCGAAGATTCCAATAGGTTTATTATCAAACATCAGTACAAAAATAAAAAAAGCGCCCCGTATTTGAGGGCGCTTTTGTATGTGGTTAGCAATATTTAAATTTATTTTAAACCTAAGGCAGCTTTTACCGAGGGCATCAGGTCGTCGCCTTCAGGAGAAACCAATATTGGAGATCCTTGTGATGAATCCAATACATAAGTATAACCTTTTGTTTTTGCAACCTGGGATACAGCAGCTTTTGCTTTATCGGTGATCGGTTTGATCAGCTCATTGCTTTTTGCATCAACCTTTTGCTGTGCATCAGTGTTGTAATCCTGCATACGTTTTTGGATATCAGCTAATTCAGCCTGCTTTGCTGAACGGATAGCATCTGTCATAGTACCCTGGGTAGCGGTATATTCTTTTCCTTTTTGCTGATATTCATTGTTCATCACCGTAAGCTGGTCAACAAACTGTTTCTGATAGCTTTCTATCGAGGTCTGAACGGTTTTGAATTCGGGCATATTGCGAACCAGTTCACCGAAATTAATATAACCGATTTTGGTTTGTGCTTTGGCAAAGTTGCCTACAAATAACATGCATACTGCAACTAAAGCAACTTTAAATACTCTTTTCATTTTTTGTTTTTTCTGTGTTTAAAAATAGTGGGATTATAATAACTAATAAAATTTTAATTTTTTTTCTGTGTAGTTGTGGCGGCGGCTGGTTTTAAACCCAGTTTTCTGATCACATCGTCACTTTTATCATACCTCGGGCTTGCATACAGCATCATTATTTCGCTGTTCTTGTCAAATATCATGTCGATGTTATCGGTTTCGGCAACTGCCTGTATCGCTTTAGTCATTTTTTCCTGTATGGGTTTAATTGCTGCATTGCTGCGTTGCGTTAATTCCCCATCGGGTCCAAATTTTTGCCGTTGAAATTCATTTGCACTTTTTTCTTTATCATCAATTTCGGCCTGGCGCCTTTTCTTCATATCTGCGGTCATCAATACTTCGTCTGCCTGGTAGGCTTTGTACAAACGGTCAATTTCCTGGTAACGCTGGTCAACTTCCTTTTGCCATTGCTGCGAAAGCCCCTCCAGTTGCCTTTGCGCTGACGCATATTCGGGCATTTGTTTTAAAATATAGTCCGAATCAACATAAGCCAATCGCTGAGCCCAGGCCGTTGTTACAGCTACTAACGTAAAACCAAGCGCCAGAAGTATTTTCTTCATTGCAATTATTTTGCCAATTTTTTATTGGAACCCGCCGTTTAAGCTCTGGCTGATTGAAAAACTAAACTGGCCTTTATTTGCGCTTGGTATACCCGGTATTGCGTCAAAACCATATCCATAATCCAAACCAAGCAAGCCGAAAATAGGTAAAAACACCCTAACTCCCACACCTGCCGAGCGCCTTACGTTAAACGGATCAAATTTATCAAAAGAATTCCAAACATTTCCACCTTCAGCAAAAACTAAAGCAAAAATAGTGGCCGATTGACTTTGGATTACCGGGTGGCGTAGCTCAAAGGTGTATTTGTTGTAAATGGTACTGCCCGGATTGGTATCAGCTGTATAGTTTGTACCTACCGGGATAATGGTAAAATTCTGGTAACCTCTTAAGCCAACAATATCACTACCCTGTAAAAACTGGTAACTGGCCATACCGTCGCCACCCACTTTAAAACGTTCGAACGGAGAAGCAGGAACTGCTGAGTTATACTCGCCCAAAAATCCAAACCTGATCTGCGACATTAAAACAAAGGAACCGGCTATCTTCTGGAACCACTGCGCGTCGTACTTAACTTTATAATACTCAACAAAGTGATAAATTTGTTCCTGAGTGGCAATTTTATAATCGATATTGTTAAACAACGAATACGGAGGAGTGCCCTGTAAGGTTAGTTTGATATTTGAGCCACTTGTTGGATAAATTGGCGCATCCAGCGAGTTACGTTGTAGTTCCTGTGTTAGCTTAATATTGTTTGATGTTCCGTTTGAAAATAAATAACCGGTATAATTATCCAGGTTGTAGTGATCATAATTCAGCGAGTAGTTCAGCTGGAAATAATTATCAGGCCAGTTTAAACGTTTTCCAAGGGTTATACCAACACCGTTTATCCGTAAGTTATTGTAATTAGGACTGGTTTTTGCATAATACTGCCCGGTTGAACTCAACTGTGTATAGGCCGATAACGCAAAGTATATCGGTTTTTTACCGCCCAGCCATGGTTCAGTAAAGGTAAACGAAAAGTTCTGATAGGTTCTGCCGCTTGACTGACCTCTTAAGCTTAATTTTTGACCATCACCTTTTGGCAGCGGTTTATAATCTTTCAGGTGAAAGATATTTCTTAATGAGAAGTTATTAAACGTTAAACCCAGTGTACCAACCAGCTGACCACCGCCAAAACCGCCTGAAAGCTCTATCTGGTCCGAAGGTTTTTCAACTACATTATATACAATGTCAACGGTACCATCCTGCGGGTTAATATTGGTTGGCTTAGGTTCAGTTTTTTGCTCATCGAAATTGCCCAGCTGGCCAATTTCACGTGTGCTGCGGATCAATAACGCTTTATTGAATTTCTGGCCGGGTTTGGTCTTGATCTCACGCATCACCACTTTATCGTTGGTTACATCGTTTCCTTTCAGCATTACCCGGTTAATGGTATACTGCGGCCCTTCGTAAACCCTGATATCAAGGTCTACAGTATCATTGTAAATTTTTGTTTGAACCGGATCGGCCTGGTAAGTAAGGTAACCATCGTTCAAATAGAAGGATGAAATATCATCATCGTTCGGGGTTGGCCCGGTTAACCTTTTATTTAATTCATCCTCACTAAAAACATCGCCTTTTCTTAACTTCAAGATCTTGCCAAGTATTTCAGAAGGGTATTTAGCGTTGCCCGACCATTTGATATTACCAAAGTAGTATTTATGGCCCTCAAACAATTTAATTTTTATACCAACTGTATTATCGCCGGTTTTAAATACCGTATCGCTTATCAATTCAGCATCCCGGTAACCTTTATCCTGCATTGCAGTGATCAGGCTTTTCTTGTCTTCATCGTATTTATCCTGTTTGAACTTTCGTGAGCCAAATACATTATAAAACTTTTTGGTACGGGTTTTTTTAAGGAATTTGCGGAGCTGCCCCTGTGTAAATATTTTGTTCCCTTCAAAGGTCACCTGGGATATCATTACCTTTTGCTTTTTGTCAATAGCAATATTCAAAATAACACTGTTAGCGTCTCCCGGGTCTTTCCTTTGTTTGATGGTAACCGTAGTATTCAGGAAACCTTTTTCATTAAAGTGTTTTTTAATGATGGCCGTAGTAGTGCTTAGCAGGTTTTGGTTTACAATTTTACCGGTTTTGTCAGACAAAAGTTTCTCTACGTCTTCAATTTCACCCTTACGGATGCCGCTGAGGTGCATCCGCGATAAACGGGGACGTTCAACCACAACGATTTCAAGGTAAATGGTGTCCAGGTTTACTTTGGTGATATTTAATTGTACATCATCAAACAAGCCCTGCGAATACAGGTTTTTAATCACATTAGCGTTTGCCTCGCCAGGCAGGTTGATTTTATCGCCCTTACTTAACTTTGATATAGTAAGCAATACGTCTTTATCCAGGTTTTTGGTTCCCGAAATGGTAACCCCCCCAATAATATAATCTTTTGGTTCAAGGTAACTTAAACTATCAGCCGGCAAACTTGATTTTGATAGCGAATACCTCGGCTGGCTCGATATCTGCGCCAATGCAGCGGTACTCATTATAGAGAGAATAAGAGCAAAAAGAAATTTATTCATTCGAATATTTTAGTGGGCTAAAAATAATTTATACAGTTGTTAAAAAGTGTTAAAAGGAAAAATTTAGTTGAGCTGCTCACTTGTCTTCCCAAAACGCCGTTCGCGCTTCTGATAATCCAGTATCGCTTCAAACAAATCTTCGCTCCTGAAATCGGGCCATAATTTAGATGTGAAGTACAATTCAGCATAAGCGATCTGCCAAAGCAGGTAATTACTTATGCGATATTCGCCGCTTGTCCTGATCAGTAATTCAGGATTGGGCATGTCTTTTGTAAATAAATTATTCTCAAATATTTCCTCATTTATGTCTTCTGACCGCAATTCGCCGGCCTTCACCTGGTCGGCAATGCTCCTTACAGCGCGTAAAATTTCGCGGCGGGAGCTGTAACTCAATGCAAGCGTAAGTACAAGGCCGGTATTACCCGATGTTTTTTCAATGGCATCTGTCAACTCAACCCGGCATTTTTCCGGCAGCATTTCCAGGTCGCCGATAGCATTCAGGCGCACATTGTTTTTCATAAACGCTTTTATCTCCTTATCGATAGTGCTAACCAGCAGTTCCATAATGGCCATTATCTCCAGTTTGGGCCGGTTCCAGTTCTCGGCAGAGAAAGTATATAACGTAAGATATTCAATTCCAACATCAACGGATGCCTCCACAATATCGCGCACAGATACCACCCCGCTGTGATGGCCGAATATCCTTAATTTACCCTTGTCTTTAGCCCAGCGCCCGTTGCCATCCATAATAATAGCAATATGGCGCGGTAATTTCGACAAGTCTATCTGGTCTCTGTATCCCATTATACTACCGTTCATTAGTTCATCAGCACATTGGTTCATTCATTTTTATTAATGAACTATGGCTAAAACGTATTAAATATGCCGTAAAACTGCACGTATTCACCTGTTAAATCAGGCATAGCAGCCCTTTTTCGCCTCGTTTTATGCAATCCGGCCAAAATTTTTCAGGGGACAAAGGTAAAACTTAATTGCTCTTTTTTTAGTATGATAACGGAAAAGTATTTTGGGTGGAGTCCGAAAGGCCGGAAACCTGCCTGCCGGCAGGCAGGGTCCGAAAGGCCGGAAGATGGAAAGGGAAAAGAAACGTTTTGAGTCCTGTTCACTAAACAACAGGAAACAGTGGGGAACACCCGGTGAACAGCAGGGAACACTTACATAATTAAATATTTGATAATTAAATAGTTATAATTTTTAAATTAACAAAACAGGTGTAATTTGACTGCCATTTGGCAGCAATTTTCTTCAAAAAAGCATCGATTTTCCGGATTTTTCAGGTCAATTGTATTCCACTCTATTGTATATAACTGAAAACGAATAGTTTACGGGCGAATAAAATACTGAAAAAATGGCCGGAATATTGACCCACAATCAATCTCCCGGACCCTCCCTGCCAACGGGCAGGTTTTCGGATTTTCACGACCTAATAAAGCCCCTTATTTTTCAAAAACCCTATATCTTCCGGAGCAATCCTGGCAATAGCATAAGAGGGCACCCCTTCGGTATGCAATTCATCAATCGTTTCAACCAGGTTATTATAAACGGAATGATCAGATGGCTTGATGATCACAAATAAGCCTTTACCTGTTCTTTTAAATACTTCGGTAACTTTCGCTGCTATCGCTGCGCCCAGCTCTTTACCATAATTTGCCTGCTTTGGTTCAGTTAGGGGATTTGCCGCCATCCCCATATACCAAACGGACTGGTTGTTCTTCCCAAGGCAAACCGTCATCGTACCGGTTTCGGGCACAAAACCCGACGGACCTGTAACCGGCATCGCCAGCGGCATTACCCGGGGTTTGGTTAATACGGTCGTCAGCATAAAAAAAGTGATGAGTAAAAATGCAAGGTCAACCATTGCGGTAAGGTCAACGCGGGCAGGGATCCTCCTGATAGCCCGCCTGCCTCCCGATTTTTCGGGAGTAGAATTTAGCTCAGCCATGATTATAAGTTTAAGGTTAAACGATTGGTTACCAGCAGCCCTCACGGATGCCCCTTATTAAACGCTAAACGTTCAATTGAAATACTTATTGCAACAATGATGCAATAAAAATCAAAGTAAATTTGGTTCTATGTCGGATAGTGTCGGTGATTTAAACGCAGAGATGCGGAGAAGACACTGAGTTCGCTGAGTTTTAAAATTTAACAGCCGGCTTATATATTCAAATACCTGCAAAAAATAAAATTATTCCTCTGTGAACTCCGCGCTTTCTCTGTTTCTCCTGTGTTAAAAAACTTCTTTAATTGGTTCTTACACATACAATTTATCGAGCCATAAATTTAGTGGAAATAACACTTTTGGGTAAGAAAAGTATAGGAGATGGTTACCTGTGTAAAAAAATAGGTATCCCTGGGCTGCCCGTCCCCGCGCTGCGAACCGGGAGAGCCGATATAAACCCCCGTTTTTTCGCCGGAACGATCAGATAATTTTTCAGAAAGGGTATTGTGGGCACTATAATAATACTGGCCGCTTACATCATCCAGATAATCAGTATTTGGATTGCGGTAGCCAATCTCGAAACCCAGGGTGAATTTACCTGTAAAATTGTATTTCATGCCGGCCCCGTAAGGTACCGAGAATGCGGTTGTTGAATAGGCCTTTTTCTGGCCCTCTGTAGCCATAGTGCTTAAATCGTACTTTTGCCCCTGGTACACCGTACCGGGCGAAAAACTAAGGGCAGCAACTCCGAGGAAAACATACGGGGTAAAGCTGTTTTTACCAATTTGAGGGATGTACTCCATAAAATTAAACTCGCCAATTACACTGATCTCGCTCAGCGTGGTAGTAAAGCTTAAATTGCGCCGGCGAAATTGCGCATTGCTGGAATTACTGTCAGCCGCACTGATAACGCCATAGGTATAGTTCAATTTGGCTGAAAAATAGCCATCAAAATTTCTTTTTAAAAAAGCACTTACAGATATGCCGCTAACCTTTACCGGGTTACTGATGTTGAGGTCGCCCATATACCCGGCGCCCCCTATGCCCCCGCCAATTTCCCAGGTTTGCGCCTGTATGCCGTACGAAATAAAAAGCAGAAAAATAAAAGGTAT
Organism: Mucilaginibacter sp.; assembly: GCA_031292485.1. GTDB lineage: Bacteria > Bacteroidota > Bacteroidia > Sphingobacteriales > Sphingobacteriaceae > Mucilaginibacter. The sequence continues at coordinate 82,445 of JARLHA010000026.1, read as the reverse complement.
AAATTTTGGCATTCATCAAATTTAATAATTACGGGCATCCAGTCCCCACAAAAGTTTGTTTCTTAACGTAGATAAGTAACTTTCATTATTTAAACGGATAAGATTTAACTGGAAACCCGCCTTTTTTACCTCGAAACGAATGCTTTTATCGATAGTGGCTGTGCGCGAATCGCAGGAAACCAAATAATTTGAACTGCGGCTTTCAACATCAAAAGCTAAGGTATAGCTGTCAGGCAAAACAATAGGCCTCACATTTAAATTATGCGGTGCAACCGGTGTAAGCACCAGGCTTTTTGATTCGGGATAGATGATGGGGCCACCGCAGCTTAACGAATAGGCAGTTGAGCCGGTAGCAGTTGAAATAATGATACCATCGCCCCAGTAGGAGTTTAAAAACTCGCCATTGAGAAAAACATGGGTAGTAATCATCGCAGAATCATCCCTTTTATGAATAGTGATATCATTGAGTGCGAAATTATCAGCGCCAAAAACCTCCGGATCCGAGTTAATACTGAGCAGTTCCCTGCTGTCCAACGTAAATTGCCTGTTCACCACGGCGTGAATAGCACTCCCGATATCACTTTTATTGATGCTGGCTAAAAAACCAAGCCGGCCAAAATTTATACCAATAACCGGTATACCTGAATCGCGGATAAGCGTAACCGTATCCAGTAAAGTACCGTCACCGCCAAGGGTTAAAAAAATATCGATAAAGCCCTTGATATTGTCAACAGGGTCAAGCACATGATAGGTAATGGTATTCAGGTTGTCCTTTAAATAATTGTGCAACTGGTGATGAACGTAAATATCAACCCCGTGAAGCTTAAGGTTGTCAAACACCTGCTGAATGAACGGAAGTACTACCGGATCATTAAATGGCCTGCCGTATATTGCTATCTTCATTTAGTTCATTGGTTCAATAGTTCATTAGTTCATTGGTGCAATGGTTTATTATTATAGCAGCTGCCTGGTTTATTGAATTAATTAAAAAACTTAAAATTTAACCCCGCTATCCTACCAATGAACTAATGAACCAGTGAACTAATGAACCAACTAAAGGTTAAGATAATTCATCAACGAATCATATCTTTCCTTTGAATTATTAATATCGCCACTGTGATTATAAGTGGCTTTGATGACGTATTCGTATCTTAAAAAAGTAGCTAAAATTGTCGAAATATCCTGTTTATTTATTTTCAGGGTTACTTCCATCCGGGTTGAATCGGGGAAGGTGCTAACATAGCTGCTTAGGATTTGGGCGTTATCCGACTCCACGATCTGCGCCATATGCGCCAGCGAATTGTTTTTATTATCAATCTCCAGTACAATTATCCCTCCCGGCTGCTCAACAGCGGTAAGTTTGGCAAAATACCCGGTAAGGCTGTTGATGGAGATAAGGCCCAAATAGTTATTTTTAGCATCCAATACGGGCAAAACGGTAAGCTTCCGTTCATAAAACACCCGGATAACATCGTAAACGTGCTGGTCTTCCAGCACATAGGGGTTTACCAGTGACAGCGACAGGGCGCCCACATTGGTTTCATAGTCGGTTTCCTCTATCAGGTCGTCTTCAGAGATAAGGCCTAAAAACTGGTCTTCGTTTACAATTGGCAGGTGCCTGATACGAAATTCCACCATCCGGTCAACCACCTTCTGAATTGTATCAGAAGTAGTAACTGGTGGAATCACATCAGCAACTAGTTCAATTGCAGTCATTTTATACCCTTATTTTTACTTTTTCCAAAAAACCTTTTAACAATGCGTTAAACTCCTCCGGCCGCTCCATCATTGGTGCATGGCCGCATTTATCAATCCAGTGCAATTCAACATCCGGCAGCTCTTCGCTAAACTCAACGGCAACTTCCGGAGGCGTAATTTTATCATTTTTTCCCCATATCAACGACACGGGAATCGTTATTTTATGCAGGTCGTTTTTCATGTTATGACGGATAGCCGATTTGGCCATTGCCAATATCCTGATAACGCTATGCCTGTCATTTATGATCCTGAAAACATCATCAACCAATTCTTTTGATGCAATTTCCGGATCGTAAAACGTAAATTCAACCTTCTCCTTTACAAAATCATAACTGCCCCGGCGTGGAAAAGTCCCTCCAAAGGCATTCTCATATAAACCCGAACTACCCGTCAAAACCAATGCTTTTACAACCCCGGGGTGTGCAAGCACATATATTAACGCCACGTGGCCTCCCAATGAATTCCCCAGCAGCGTAACATCCTTTAATTTTTTATGCTTAACAAATTTATGTACAAATTTTGCAAGGCTTTTAACGCCTGTTGTTAACAACGGCAAATCATAGATCGGCAATATCGGGATGATGACCCTATACTCTGACCTGAATTCTTCAATTACTTTATCCCAGTTGCTTAATGCCCCCATTAAGCCATGTAATAGTAGTAAAACTTCGCCTTCGCCCTCATCGATATAACTAAAACCGTTTTCCTCTTTAAGCACGAACTCCATATAAATCTGTAAAGTTTAAATTATTAGTTTACGGCAAATATTCCGGGTGCCATATTATCCTTCATATTTCCCGCTATAAAAATAGCTTATTGCATTTGAGTTACAACAATTATTTTGGTATTTATCAGCCTCACCTAAATCCTCTCCAAAGGAGAGGACTTTAACATCCCTCTTTTTTAAACCCTCTCCTTTGGAGAGGGCAGGGTGAGGCTACTACACCAAAAGCCTCTTCACCATTTCCGATATTGTCCTTCCGTCTGCCTTGCCTGCCAGTTCTTTGTTGGCTGCTCCCATCACTTTACCCATATCTTTTTGAGAGGTAGCTCCCACCCTGCTGATCAAATCCTTCAGGTACACTTCAATTTCCGCCATGTCCATTTGTTTGGGCAGGTATGGCTCAATCACCTGCATTTCCTGCATCTCGATCTCATAAAGGTCTTCCCTGTTTTGAGACTTATAAATATCTGCCGACTCCCGGCGCTGTTTAATCAGCTTTTGCAATACTTTTATTTCGGTTTCTTCGGTCAGTTCTTCAGTTGCGCCTTTTTCGGTCCTTGCTAAAAGCAGGGCCGATTTTATAGCACGCAAGCCCCTCAAACGGTCGGGTTGTTTGGCCAGCATGGCTTGCTTAATGTCCTGGTCTACCTGATTAATTAGTGACATTTTTATAATGGTTGAATTATTGATTTTTGAATTATTGATTTATTCCGGATGTCGGATTTTCGATGTCGGATTTGGCAAATATACAATCACAACCTACTTCCTCGAAATTATCGTTGCCGAAGCCTGGGCTGTTGGCATAATGGTTAATTCGTTAATGTTTACATGGGCCGGGCGGGATACCACGAACCAAATGGTTTCAGCAATATCGTCGGCGTTTAAAGGTTGAAATCCGTCATATACCTTTTTTGCACGTTCTTTGTCCCCTTTAAAACGCACTTCCGAAAACTCTGTTTCTACAGCACCCGGGTGAATGGCGGTAACTCTTATACCATGTGCCACCAAATCAATCCGCATGCCTTTGTTTAAAGCATCTACAGCTGCTTTAGTTGCGCAATATACGTTACCGTTAGGATAAACTTCCTTTCCGGCGATGGAACCCAAATTGATAATATGCCCGGTTTTATGTTCAATCATCCAATTGGACACCACTTTGCTTACATAAAGAAACCCTTTTACATTGGTATCAATCATCGTATCCCAATCATCCTGGCTTCCGTCTTGTATAGGGTCAAGGCCCTGGCTCAGCCCGGCATTATTGATCAAAACGTTCACTTTTTTCCATTTTGCCGGCAACTCCTGCAGGTTGCTGATTACCTGTTCACGGTCGCGTACATCAAACGCACATACGGCAATTTCGGTATTGTATTTGGCATTCAGTTTTTTTGCCAGTTTTTCAAGCCTGTCGCCGCGCCTGCCTGTTAATATTAAATTATAATGCTCGCGGGCAAATAAATGCGCACAAGCTTCGCCTATCCCTGAGGTGGCTCCTGTTATTAATGCAATTTTAGTCATATGTAAGATTAACTAACGCAGCGAAATTATGTTTTTTTATCGGGATAACTTGTCATGGCCGGTTCATAGTTCATACCCGTCTTTTTGAACCTTGAGTTTCTATCATTCCTCACACCAATGACCTAATGACTCAATGACTTAATGACCTTTTTACTCGAAGTACAAACTAAACATAATGGTATGCAGCGACAGCTTGCTAATGGGGGCCGAAAACGGCTCATTACCAGGCGAAAGCACATTCCCAAACGAGTTGGCTATTTTTATTTCGGGCGATAGTTTAAAATACTCAAAATAAATATCGCAGCCAAGGCCCGCTTCCCATGAGCCAAAGCCGTTTAAATTTTTAACATTTCGCGAAAGCGGATCAATATTGGATTGATCCTGCCCCCTGCCAACAGTTTGTGAATATTTGATGCCGCCCAAAATATAGCCCCTGAAATCCTGTATCCTGTCCGACTTTAATTTAAATTCCAAAGGAAAATCCACGGTGGTGGTTTGCACTGATTTGGTTACATCCTGCGAAGGCGTGTCATAAGTATAATAAAGGGAGCGGTCTGCAAAAACCAATGAAGGAGTAACTCTGGCTTCAATATGTTCGGTTAACCGGTAGCGGGTAATAAAACCGATAGCAAAACCAGGTGTAGGGTTTGATGAAATGCCTTTAACCGAATCGGTGATATACCGGTTAACGCCCTGATCAAAATAAGGGTTGCGCCAGTCGGGTTTTTTAACAATTTTATAATAGTTGCTTACATAGCTGAAACAAAAGCCAAAGCTAAGGTCGTTCTGATCGGCACCGCCGCCCCATGCAGGGGCTTGTGCCAGCAATAAATTACTGCATAAAAAAAATAAAACAATGGTTAGGCACCAGTTTTTAATCATTTAATACCCGTATATATCGAACAGATACCAAACGCTAAGGGGCGGCATTTGGTATTTTTAAAGCCTGTTTTATCCATCAATGCTACAAACGTTGCGCCATCCGGAAATGCAGCAACCGATTCCGGCAGGTACGTATAGGCCCTCGCATCTTTTGAAAATAATTTACCTATTGATGGTGTAATATAGTTGAAATAAAATTTATACAGCTGTTTTACCGGGAAAACTTTGGGTTTTGAGAACTCAAGCACTACGGCTTTTCCGCCGGGTTTTAATACCCGCTGTATATCGGCCAGCCCCTTTTCAAGGTTTTCGAAATTGCGCACCCCGTAAGCAACGGTTACCGCATCGAATATATTTTCATCAAAAGGCAGCTTTTCCGAGTCGCCAAGTTTTACTTCAAACCGGTCGCTATCGCCGCGTTTATCTATTTTTTGCTGCGCGATATCCAGCATGCCGCGGGAAATATCAACCCCGATAATTTTATCAGGCTTTAATATGGATAGCGCTTCAAAGGCGAAGTCGCCGGTGCCGGTAGCCACATCAAGGATTAATTTTGGCTGCATGCTTTTCAATTCGTTGATGGCTTTTTTGCGCCAGATGATATCGATGCCCAGCGATAAAAAATGATTTAGAAAATCATAGGTTTTGGAGATGTTGTTAAACATATCGGCCACCTGTTCTTTTTTTGTACCCTGGTCTTCATGGTACGGAACTACAGTTTTGCTCATTGCGGGCAAAGATAGCTGTTTTGATTTCGGATTTTTCACTATTGTTCAGTTTCAGTGGCGTTCAAGATGGCTACGCCGTTTCGGAATTTCGATTTCGGATTTATTTTTGATTTCGGATGTCGGATTTTCGATTCCGGAATTAGCTAATAAAAGCTTTTAGAAGAAATTTATAATGCGGTAAAATTTCAATAGCTTAGCTTTTAGTAAACCCTCCTAATCCATGAAAATCCGGCCTGTATTGTTTCTGATAATTGCATTTGGTGCCGCATGTCGTTACTTTCCTGCGGATCTAAAAGAAAACCCATCGCAAATGCGTAAGATCACCGACACGCTAAATATCAACTATAATAATTTAACGGCACTGGATAAACAGAAATACGATTTGAACGTGAAGGTAGAAAGCGAGGGCGATGACTCATGCAGCGGCCCGGTAAAACACTTTTTTGTACTAACGGCGATTTTGCAAAATAAATCTAATGATACATTGAAATACATGGATTGGACGTGCTCACATATGATATGGTGCACCGACAGCAAATTGGTTTGGGCGAATGAGCAAGAATCATATTGCATTGCCTGTGACTCAAACTTTCCTGCGGGTTTCCAAGTTCTGCCACATCAAAGTAAAAGGATAGCGTTAATGGCTGGTTTCCGCGCAAATGTTAAGCCAGTTACTACCCAGTTCCGAGTAGGTATTATATTGGAAAGAATTCTAAAGCCATCCGATTTTTCATTTTATTTAGAAAAATTCGATTCAGCAAAAATGGACATTTTAAGCTATCAAACACAAAATCTCATCTGGTCAAACGTTATCCAGGTACGCAATTGAAATTTGTCAATAATTTTTACTGGGAATCCTTTTTAGTATGCTAATTTGATGCCTATATTTAAAACATTATAAATCCGAAATCGAAATTCCGAAATCCGAAATTAAAATTATGAAAGAAACACCAGAGTCCTCCAGGAGAGGCTTTCTTAAAAAATTGGGCACCGCCTCCGCAGCGGTAGCCATTGGATCAAACGTATTTGCCCGTGATACTAAAACAGGCTTGTTTACTTACCTTAAACGCACAGACAGTTTTAGCGCGAACGACCGCATTAACATCGCTTTAATAGGCGCCGGCGGACAAGGATCATCTGATACAGAAACGGCTTTGCAGATTCCCGGTATAAAGCTGGTGGCTGTTTGCGATTTGTACGATGGCCGCCTTGCGGACGCTAAAAAACGCTGGGGCGCTGATATTTTTACCACCAAAGTTTATAAAGAGATACTGGCCAGGCCTGATGTGGATGCCGTAATTATTGGCACTCCCGATTTCTGGCACCAAACTATATCCGTTGATGCCATGCATGCAGGAAAGCATGTTTATTGCGAAAAACCGATGGTACATGCCATTACCGAAGGCCCGGCAATCATCAAAGCACAAAAGGAAACCGGCAAAGTTTACCAGGTGGGCAGCCAGGGCGTATCCTCATTGGGTAACGAAAAGGCAAAAGAATTACTGAAAGCGGGCGCCATTGGCCAGCTGAACTATGCTGAAGGCTTTTGGGCCAGGCGTGGCGCCGTTGAAGTTTGGGAATACCCCATCCCTGCAGATGCCTCGCCGCAAACCGTTGACTGGGAAACTTATATCAGCAATACCGTTAAACGGCCATTTGACGAAAAGCGGTTTTTCAGGTGGCGCAATTATGTTGATTATGGCACGGGCATGGCCGGCGACCTGTTTGTTCACCTGTTCTCGAGCCTGCATTTTATAACCGGCTCCCTGGGGCCGCAAAAAGTTTATGCCTCCGGAGGTTTACGTTTCTGGCACGACGGCCGCGAAGTGCCTGATGTTTTGCTGGGCACCTTTGATTATGGCGAAACAACCGTTCACCCTGCGTTTAACCTTAGCCTGCGCTGTAATTTTGTGGATGGCACCAGCGGTACCACTTATTTGCGCCTGGTAGGCAGCGAAGGTGCTATGGATATTACCTGGGACGATGTGGTACTGAAACGTAATAAGACTTTCCAAAACGACGATCCGTTTTATGCCGAAAAAATGCGGAACGCAGGCCCTGGCGCTGTTGAGCGAAAACATATGCTGCCACCCGAAGAAATTACCTACGCCGCCGAAAAAGGATATTTAGGCGGCCCCTATGACCATTTTACCAACTTCTTTAACGCGATAAGAAGCGGTGGTAAGGTAGTAGAAGACGCAACCTTTGGCTATCGTGCCGCAGCGCCTGCCTTGTTGTGCAACGACAGTTACTTTAAAAACGAAGCTATGCACTGGGACCCGGAGAATATGGTGGTGGTGAAAAAAGGATAGGTAACTTCCAATGGTTTTTTGTCATTTCGAACGATAGTGAGAAATCTATGCACCATACACTCCCGCTTGGTTGGTGGAATACCAAGTGTATAGATTTCTCCTCGTTCCCCGTCGAAATGACATTTTTATTTTTCAGACAATTTCAATAACCCCTGCACATCCAGCCTTTTGGTGAACATGGTTAAATCGCCGTTTTCATCAAGCGGCCATTCTTCGCGGGGCCTGTCCCAATACAATTCAACGCCATTTTTATCAGGGTCATCTAAATAAATAGCTTCGGATACCCCATGATCAGACGCGCCGGTGATCGGGTATTTGGCATCTATCAAACGTTTTAAAATTATTGCCAGATCTTTTCTCTCAGGATACAATATGGCAGTATGATACAAACCCGGCGCATATTCGGGCGCTGGCGGCGCACCAAGGCTTTGCCAGGTATTCAAACCAATATGATGGTGATAGCCTCCGGCTGAGATAAACGCCGCCTGGCCACCGTATACCATTACTTTATCGAAGCCCAGCAATCCGCTATAAAAATCAAGCGACTTTTGGAGGTCGCTCACTTTTAAGTGCACATGGCCGATGCGGGTTTGGGCCGGTATTTTATAATCTTTCATTAAATTACATGTTTAAACATACAAATTTAATGAATGTTTGAGTTTACCTTGTTTTTTGATTGTAAATTTATCAAAGTGAACGGAAATTGTGGACTTTAAACCTTGAGAATGAAGCTACTTTCGGACTTTACTGACTTTTCCGACTTTCGGACTAAGTCTAATTACTATCTTTGCCCCATGATCATTAAATCAGCCGAATTTATTTGCAGCAATACCCAAATCTCTAAACTGCCGCCACCGGTAAAGGCCGAATATGCTTTTATCGGCCGGTCAAACGTGGGCAAGTCGTCGCTGATCAATATGCTTGTCTCCAAAAAAGGGCTGGCAAAAACCTCGCAAACACCTGGTAAAACGCAATTGATCAATCATTTTTTAATTAATGACAGCTGGTATATTGTCGATTTGCCGGGTTACGGATATGCCCGTGCCTCCAAAAGCAAAAAAGCTGACTGGAGCAAATTTATCCATACCTATCTGGATAAACGCGAAAGCCTGCAATGTGTGCTGGTGCTGATTGACAGCCGCCTGGAACCGCAGAAAATAGACCTTGAATTTTGTAACTGGCTGGGCGAAAAAGGCCTTTCATTTGTGCTGGTATTCACCAAAGCCGATAAACAATCAAACCTGAAAACCGACCAGAATGTGGCCTTGTTTAAAAAAGCTTTGCTTGCGACTTTTGATGAAATGCCACAGTATTTTGTCACGTCGTCCGAAACCCAATTGGGCAGAGACGATATCTTAGGGTTTATCGGCAGCATTAACCAGAATTTCGAGGTGCCCGATTTTAAAATGTAGAGACGCAATATTTTGCGTCTCTGGTGTCCCCAATCTTGGCAACGCCCCCTAACCCAAAAAGTCATAACAATATCAACTTAACTGCAGATATCTAAAACAATATCCGCATCATATATCTTTACCTAAAAAACATATAAACCATGAAACGTACAGCACATGCCCATTGGAACGGTACCCTACAGGAGGGTAAAGGTGAAATCACCACACAAAGCACTACATTAAACAACACCCAGTATTCATTTAAAACCCGCTTTGCGGATGGTGTTGGCACCAATCCCGAAGAACTGATCGCAGCGGCACATGCCGGCTGCTTTACCATGGCCGTAGGCGCCGCGTTGAGCCAGGCAGGTTTTAAACCAAACGACCTTACCACCGATGCAATTTTAGATCTCGACATGGCTTCTTTGAGCATCACGGGCATCCATCTTGATTTAAAAGCATCGGCCATTGAAGGCGTAAGCGAAGAAAAGTTTAAAGAAGTAGCCGAAGGCGCAAAAGCCAATTGCATTATATCAAAAGCATTAAGCGTTCCGATTACGCTAAGTGTGCTGTATGCTTAGTGTTAGAGATTAGTGACTAGATGTTAGAGAATTAGGAACTCAACATTGCTGCAAAAGCAACAAACGCCTGGTATTTAAGCCTGGCGTTTGTTTTGAAATATAACATTTGAACAACTAATCTCTAATCTCCAACCTCTAATCACTAACCTACGCCACTTCCAGCCTTGTTTCATTTATCATACCCAAAGGCACAGTAAATGAGAATGAGGTTCCCTGGCCGGGTGTACTGGTTACCCATATGCGGCCGCTGCATTTTTCAACAAGATCCTTGCAAAACAACATCCCCATACCTGTACCAGATTCATTATTCGTTCCGGTTTTGCTGTCCACCTTGCTTTTAAATAATTTGTTCAGCTGCTCTTCGCTCATACCGGTACCTGTATCCCTTACAGTGATAACATAGTTTTGCTTATCCTGGTGTTTAGCAGAAATTTCAATCGTGTCGTTTTCGCCGGAGAATTTGATGGCATTGGTTATTAAATTCCTGATCACTATCCGGATGGAGTTCGGATCGGCAGATGCGATGATATCATCAGCCACGCTGTCGATTAGCGTAATGCCTTTTAACCCTGCCTGCTCGTGATAACTCTCTGCTTCAAAAGCCACAATATCTTTCACATAAAAGCTCTTTGCCGAGTTTTCAAAATTATCCATCTGGCTGTTTATCCAGAATAGCAATGTATCCAGAAAATCGGAAGTGTATTCCAGTTTCTTTAGTACCCCCGGTATCATATCAAGTAGTTGTTGATGCGAAATGGTATCATCCTGTAACAGGCTGAACAGGCCGCGCAATGTACTTAACGGCGCCCTAAGGTCATGCGCCAAAACCGAGATCAGCCTGTCTTTTAAAGTATTCAGGTCATTTAGTTTTTGGGCCTGGTCGTCAATACTGGTTTTTTGCTCAAGCACCTCGCGGTTTTTTTCTTCAAGCATTAAGTTTATTTTTTGCTGCTTGCGTTTTTGCCTGTAATAAACTACCGAAATAGTGATCATCCCCAATATGATGACGAAAAAAATAGTGTTTATTAAACGTTGCTGTTTGATGCGTTGCTGGTACAAAATATCGCGGTCACGCTGCTGCTGTGCAAACTGGTGCTGTTTGTTGGCAAAATTAAGCTCCAGATTATAGGAAGTTAACTTTTGTATACTTTCATTATTATTAAGGCTATCCTTTAATTCGATGTACTGCCTTAATAACTTATAGGCATCATCAAATCGTCCGAGGCCCGCTAAAGTTTTATTTAGCTGCAGGGCCGCGTTGGAACGCACCGATAAATTACCGAGCTTAATGGCCATGCTTTGCCCTTCCATTGCGTATTTAAAGGCATTTTTATAGTCTTTCTGCATGTTATACACCGTGCCAAAACCGATCAGGGTGCATGCTTCGTTGTACACATTTTTGTATTTGCTTGAGATCTGCAATGAAGTATCAAGATTGCTTATTGCTTTTGCAAACTGCCCCTTATGGCCGTAACACAAACCCAGGTCGGTATAGTCCGACATCATCCCATCCTTGTCATCCTGCTTTTTGGCAATATTGATAGATTTGGTGCAATAAACAATGGCCCGGTCATAATTCTTTTGACTCAGCATCACCTCGCCAATGTTTTCGTATATCGTGCCAACCCCATTCAGGTCTTTTGTTCCGGCAAATAGTTTTAACGATTTTTTATAATATTCCAGCGCTTTTGGATAAAGCTCCATGCTCTGCAGCACAACGCCGATATCATTATAATCAGCAGCCATAAACGCTTTATTGTGCAGTTTCAGGGCAATAAACAGTGCTTTGTAATAATAATCAAGCGCGGTAGACAATTGGCCCTCACTATAATAAACAATGCCTATGTTTTTATAACAGTCCGATTCGTATGCCTCGTTTTTATATTTTTTATTCAGATCAAGGGCAAGGTTTAAATAATTTAAAGCAGCGCTGTAATTTGCAAGTAAATTGTACATCCGGCCATAAAGCATATAACAATTACTTAGGCCTGTATTGTCATTTAATTTCTTATAAATCAAAATGGCTTCATCAAATTCCCGCTCAGCCTGGGTGAATTTTCCTTTAAAGTAATTGGCATGTGCAGTTTGAACCAGGCCATCGGCAATTCCGGCTTTGTAATTAATTTTTCGCGAAAGCGCCAGGCCTTTTTTTGCATAATAAAGGGTACTGTCCGGGTTTGAATCGAAATAGTTTCCGGCAAGGGCATTTAGCCTGTTGATATTTAAAGTATCAGGGGCCGACTGACTTTTCAGTGAAGAAGTCACGAGGGTTTTCAAACTATCTACGCGGCCCCTGTTTACAAAACCGAAGCAGGTAATCGTGATTAATAATAAAGCCAGGGTTAAGTAAATCCTCAATTTCAAAGTGTTTAATTTTAATCAGTCGTTAAATACAACCATTGCTATCAGCACTTTATACGAAAAAGCGGCGTTATTTTGTTTGGGTTTTTAAAAAAAAATAAAAAGCCCGTTTCCTGGGTCAGAAAACGGGCTTTTTAACGAATATTTTGTTAGCCTTATTTTAAGGCGTTTACAAATTTTGTAAGCTTTGATTTGTTGTTCGATGCTTTGTTTTTATGAATAACATTCTTTTTGGCCAAACGGTCAAGCATTGAAATTACTTTGGTTAACAGAGGTGCTGCATCAGCTTTGCTGGTAGTGCCTCTTAATTTTTTAATGGCGTTCCTGGTGGTTTTTGCCTGGTACCTGTTGCGTAAGCGCTTCGCAGCGTTAGAGCGGATCCTTTTTAATGATGATTTATGATTTGCCATTGTATAGCTTGTTATTCTTTTTCTTTTATTTTAAGGACTGCAAATATAGGATGATTATTTTAAAAATCAAACATCTTTTTTATTATTGTTGTAAGGTTGAAATGTTTGAAGGTTGGAATGTTTTTAATGATAAAGCTTTCAGATTTAACTTTACAACCCGTCAACATCTATATTTGAAACATGAAACCCATCCTGAGGCTAACCATCGCCTTAATATTGATTACCATTTGTTCTTCCTGGGGTTTTTATGCGCATTATCGGATTAACCGCCTGGCTGTTTTTACACTACCGGCGGCGATGAAAGGGTTTTATAGAACTAATATTGAGTATATCACCCAACATGCTGTCAGCGCGGACAAACGGCGTTATGTTGACTCCACCGAAGCCCCCCGCCATTACCTGAATGCCGACCACTACGGCAAAAAACCTTTTGCAAAGATCCCGCAGAACTGGGATGATGCCGCCATTAAATATTCTGCTGACACCTTGCTTAAATATGGAACCGTGCCATGGGTAATTCAAAACAATTATTACCGGCTGGTAAAAGCCTTTAAGGAACATGATACCACCGCCATATTAAATACTTCGGCAAACCTTGGCCATTACATTGCCGACGCGCATGTGCCGTTGCATCTTACACAAAACTATAATGGGCAGTTAACCAATCAAACAGGCATCCACGCATTATGGGAAAGCCGGCTGCCAGAGCTTTTTGGCAATCATTATCATTGCTATATTGGCAAGGCCCGTTATATTAACGACCCACTAAAAGAAGCGTTTAAAATATGCCAGGCTTCTTTTAAAGAAGTTGATTCGGTATTGCGTTTTGAACGCCTGCTCAATAAAACCTTTCCTTCATCAAAAAAATACGTTATTATAAAGCGCGGCAACAAACAGGTAAAGGATTATTCCGTCGCTTATTCAAAAGCGTACCAAAAAATGATTAACCAGATGGTAGAGCGGCGGATGCGGTCAGCGATACTTGCTGTTGGCAGTTATTGGTTTTCGGCCTGGGTTGATGCCGGGCAGCCCGATCTGGATAAACTCATCAAACAACCGCTCATCGAAGCTGAAAATAAAAAGATCGCGCGGGAAGAAAGTTGGTTCAAAGCCGGAAAATTATTAGTTTTAAGGCATTGATATGAGAAAAAAAGCGGCAAGCCTGTTTAAAGGAAAACAAATTATCGAGTGGCGCAGTCATGAACCCTCGCGACTGGAAACATTTAGCGACGCCGTTTTTGCCTTTGCGGTAACCCTGATCATCGTTTCGCTGGAAGTGCCCAAATCGTTTACCGAATTATTTGAAACCATGAAGGGAACATTAAGCTTCGCCGCTTGCTTTGGGGCTTTATTCCAGATCTGGAACCAGCAGAATATTTTTTTCAGACGTTATGGCTTACACAACAGCGCAACCAATACACTAAACGGGGCGCTGCTTTTTGTTGTATTGTTATATGTTTATCCATTAAAATTTCTGTTCAGCCTGCTGTTTGATAACAATTCGTTTGTGGAAAGCGGACATGCCCATGAGATGATCAGCACCGCGCAAATGCCAACGCTCATGTTAATTTACGGTTCAGGTTTTACTGCAATCAACCTGCTATTCTGTTTAATGTACCTAACGGCAAAAAAACATGCTAAGGAGTTGAAGCTAAAACCAGTTGAAATGTTTGAAACCCAAACGGTTATTTATGTTAACTTAACACTTACGCTGATTGGCGTTACCGCCATGTTATTAGCCTGGTTGTTACCGGTGGAATATTCCGGTATGTCGGGGTTTACTTATATGCTGATAGGATTAGCTTATTGGATCTGGTACAGCTACCGCGGCAAAATGGCCAGGAAAAAATTCGGGCCGGTTACTGATCCTGCTTCCTAGCTATCCTGCTTTTTATACCTGCATATATTGGGGGGATGATAGACAAAAGAATAATCACCACGCCAACCATCGAAAAATGAGCTTTAAAAAAAGGCACGTTACCTAAGAAATATCCTGAAAAAAGGAACACAATGATCCACGATGCGCCGCCGATGATATTGTATAAACTGTACTTAAGAAACGGCATTTCGCTCACCCCTGCAACAAAAGGCGCTATGGTGCGGATGATTGGCATAAAACGGCTGAAGATAACCGCAAGCGCCCCGTGTTTTTCAAAAAAAGCATGGGTTTGATTGTAATACTCCAGCTTTAATATTTTATTATCGGGTTTAAACACTTTATGGCCAAAATATCCGCCCAGCAAATAATTGATGGTATTGCCCGTAAAGGCCGCCGCGATCAATATGATGGTCAGCATAAAAATATTTAAGCCTGTTCCGTCTCCGGCTATTAAAGCGCCTGCCGCAAACAGCAGCGAATCGCCGGGTAAAAAAGGGGTAACTACAAAACCGGTTTCAGCAAATATTATGGCGAACAATATCAGGTAGGTGAGCGCATGGTACTGGCTGATAATAGCTGACAGGTGTTTATCGATATGCAGGATGAAATCGATGAGGCTTTTTAAAAGTTCCAAGGGTGTTTGTTTTTTGCCAAAAATATAAATTTTAATCAGTTAATGGTTGGCTTAGTTTGACTGTGTTTATTAAGCTAATAACAATTTTATAATTAAAAGCCCAAATCCTATCCCTCATCTGATCAACTCAATCAACCTACTTATTAACTATCGTGGCTGCATTAAACGCCGCCGTATCTGCCCGCAAAGTATAGCCATAAGTATATAAAGTATACAGGCGCCCGTCCTGGATGGTGACAGGGGTTAGTTCTTTAATTACGGTAGTGGTGCCGGTTGGCAATATCTTCAGGTCGTAATTACCTACGGGCAGCTCAACATAATTGCTGATTTTTTGATACTTGACACCCGAAAACAAAACAGAGTCGTTGGCCAAAACATCCAGGCCACCGGTGCCCGATGGCGACGCGTCAACAAACCTGATCTTCCCCCGGCCCGGTGTTGGCGTGCCCGATGTATCCACAGTAAAAATAGTAGTGTCGGTATTACTTTTCAACGACCCCACAATAAACAAAGAATATCTTGCCCCCGATTTTAATACATCTGATCGCGTAAGATAAGTGGTTCCTGCATACTGAACGGAGCGTATCTGGTAAGGCACAACCGTTGAGGGCACAAAAAAATACCCCTGGCGCACGCCAAAAATATAGGGGCTTGAGTTTACCTGCTTATTAGCAATAAACAAGTTAACCGGGTTGATGTCCGGGCTTAAATTAATGATCTCGTATAGTATATTAAGGCCCTTAGGGTTGGCGTTACCTGTTTTACTGCAAGAGGAAATTTGCGCAACGAAAAATATGACAAATCCAAATACAAGCAGTTTACAGAATAGGGCGCTTTTATTTCTTAATTTTCCTGAATCCATTTCATGTTAATAATTTATCACGATGCCAATATTAAATTTAGCAGCGCCTTTACCATTAATTGTCCCCATTGAAACTAACGTATAAAGCCTCCCTGGTTGAAACGTAATTGGCATATCGATTACAGGGGTTGCCGATCCCACTTGGGAAACCTTTACTACTTTTATACCGCTGCCTGTAAGAAGGAACCCGGATGATGATTGAAAAGGCCGTGTAGTATAGCTAAGTGTGTCACCAACGGTAACGTCCAGGTTACCTGCTGTGGCAGATGCATTAACAAACCTAATTCGTGTACCTTTTCCATTTTGGGTGCCTGTAGTATCTAAAAAATCAACTGTGCTGAATGCATCTGCCGCTGTTTCACCGGCAACGTATAACGAATAGTTTACACTATCTTTCAAAGTTAGCGGCACACTGAATAATACACTAAATGTACCTGCTTTTTTAAACTGAAAGTTTTGCGCCCCCTGGGCAACTGGCCCATAAAAAGACTGACTAGCGGGGTATAAGCTCGAGCTATTGTTCTGGCGGGTACCGTTCAAATAAAAGTTAAGCGTATCAGCCGATGCATTTACTACGTTAACTCCTGCATATAAAACCGTTTTATAAACCGAATCGTTGTTCTTGCATGATTCAAAAGCTAAAACAGCAGCAAAAAAATAGAATATATAAAAGCGTTTGATCATATACGTTTATTATAACTGCTTATAATAAGTTTTGTTATAACGATGAATAAAAAAGTCCGGCGTTTACCGGACCTTTTTTTATTTGATATCGTAGAGACGCAACACTTTGCGTCTCTGGAATGTTTATCAATCACGAGACGCAAAATATTGCGTCTCTACGTGTTTCCAAATCACGCGTAGCTGTTCAGCATTACCGGCATCACCAGCATCAACACATCTTCGTTTTCATCGCCGCCCTGTGGCAGCAATAAACCGGCACGGTTAGGGGTCGACATTTCCAGCGAAACTTCTTCGCAGGTCAGGTTTTTCAGCATTTCAATTAAAAACCGGGCGTTAAAGCCAATTTCCATATCCTCGCCTTCATACTGGCAGGTTAAACGCTCATGCGCCTCATTGGCAAAATCAATATCTTCTGACGAAATATTCAGTTCGCTACCGTTTATCTTCAGCCTTACCTGGTGGGTGGTTTTGTTAGCATAAATAGCCACGCGGCTTAATGATCCCAGAAAAGCAAGCCTGTCGATGCTTAATTTATTCGGGTTATTTAACGGGATAACGGCTTCATAATCCGGGTAGCGCTCGTCAATCAGGCGGCAAACCAGGTTAATGTTGCCAAATTTAAAAAACGCACTGGTACTATTATATTCAACAGATACATTCACATCATCAGATGGTAACGACGATTTTAACAATGTTAAAGCCTTTTTTGGCAGGATGAACGAAGTGGTACTGGCAGCCTTTGCGTCTTTACGGCGGTAACGTACCAGCTTGTGCGCGTCGGTAGCGACAAAAGTTAGGTGCTGGGTTGACAGCTGGCAGTAAACGCCTGTCATGGCCGGGCGCAATTCATCATTACTTACCGCAAAAATGGTTTTATTGATCGCTTCAGCCAAAACAGATGCAGGCAAGTTTACCGATGATGCATTTTCAACCACCGGTATTTTCGGGAAATCTTCGCCGTTTTCGCCGCTCAGTTTATATTTACCGTCGCCGGCATTTATTTCAATTGCAAAAGTTTTGTCATCAACCGAGAAAGCGATGGGCTGCTCAGGCAATGATTTCAGCGTCTCTAACAAAATTTTCGACGGGATGGCTATGCGGCCGTTTTCCTTGGCTTCCACTGTTAAGGAAGTGGTCATGCTGGTTTGCAGGTCAGTAGCCGAAATGGTCAAGTTTCCATCTTTTATCTCGAACAAAAAGTTCTCCAGTATAGGCAATACCGTGCTATTGCTCAATGCGCCGCTTACAGACTGCAGTTGCTTGAGTAATGTTGAGGTAGAAACAATAAATCTCATATAGTTAGAATTAATCAATCAAAAGTATAAAATTTAATGAGCATACTTTCGCTTGCGAATATAATGTTGAAAAATAGCAAATGTTAACAATAAAGCCAACGGCACAATATTATTCAATACCTGCCAGTAGACTTTTTCGCTGCGGATGCGGGCGCGGTTAAGCAGGCGGATCTGGACTTCCTTTGTCCGCAAGGCTATCAGGCCCGAATCATCTGTCATATAGTCGGCAATATTCAGTAAAAGGTTTTTATTGCCAAAATTTTGCCGCATATAATGATCATACCCAAGTGATTGTGGTGTGCCGTCTTTATCAACGTCATTTTTCAGGATGTCGCCATCGCTTACCACCACCATTTTAGTTTGCTTGCTTTCATAAAGCCGCTCAATAGGTTCTTTAAGTCCTTCAGGTACGGGTCGATCGAGAAAATCAGACTTAAACTTACCTTCAAGCAATACAGCTACTGTTTTTTCAGGATTCTGGAACTCTTTAGGATTTGGCTCCTGTTCAATGGCCTGCAGTGAGATGATGTGCGGGGCGGCTAATTTTTTATTATAAGGAGAAGAGGCCAGCAAGATGGTCTTTTTAACATTTTTAACGGCAATGGTATCAATGGAGCTTACAAACTCGCCTTTAATCCCGTCGAGGTTTTTCACGATCGGATTTTTTGATAGCGGCATAAAAATAGGGTAATACAACCAGGGTATCATTTGTATTTGCGGCTGACCGCCTGTATTACCGGTAACAATAGGTATTTGCGCGCAGTTAAGGTCGGCTATCAGGTCGTAATTAATGCGGATGCCATATGTAAACAATTGATCGTCGAGATTGAGTTGTTTGGGGAACGACATTTGGTCGCCACCATGCACGCGCATGGTATCCAATTCGGCATTAACCTGGTCAATTGCCCAAAACACTTTGCCGCCGCGCATGATGTACTGGTCTATTTTAAATTTTTCAAGTTCGGTAAAAGCGGTATCAGGTTTCGGGATAACCAATAACCTGACTTTCATCAGCACGCTGAACGGTACAGTTTTGAGGTTGATGCGTCCGATCTCGAAACCATCCGACAACGATTTCATGGCATCTTCCAGTTGCAGGTCATTCAGTTCGTGGTCACCCTCAACAAACGCAATAATGGGCCGGCCACCGCTGGTTATTTTTTTAATGGCCGATGAAAAAGCATACTCCAGGTTTTGGATAGAGTTATTATAAACCTCCTCCTCCGGCAATCCAATGCGCGACTGTAATAAATTCACCGGTATATCCTTGCCTTCAAACTGTATCAGCGCTTCAGGGAAGATCAGCATTTGGGTAACGCCATTATCTGTTTTGGTGCTGTACGGCTGCCCTACAATGCCCCTTACCTGTAACGAATCATATTCAGCCTTTTGCAGATATTCCGGCATCTTTTTGATGGCGGCTATCGGGTCGACAAAGTAAAATTCCAGTTTGCGGCTGCTGTAGGCTTGCAGGTCGCTCAACAGATCGCGGGTTGCGCGCTGCAACCTTTTCATATTTGGCGGGAAGTTATCGCCCTGCAAATAAACAATCACCCTGACAGGCGCCTTAAGGCTATCCATTATTCCCCGGCTTACTTTTGAAATGGTAAAACGCTTCTCTTTGGTAAAATCAAAACGCGTAAAAGTTACTGAACACAAAACGCTTATTAACAGCAGAAAACCAAAAGTCTTTAACAGAACGGGGTTGCGCATGCTTTTTTGTCGTTGTAAAAGCAGCATCATTAAGGTCAAACAAATAAAAAGGCCCGCTAAAACAATAAAATAACACAAATCGCGGGTATCCAGCACGCCCCGGCTTACTGAGTCGTAATGCGTCGTGATCCCTAAATTTTCAAGACCAAGGCCCTGCAGCGATAAAAGCTGGCTAAGGGAATCGAAGCCGCTATAAAAAAAGAAACAAAGGAATACAGCGATGGTGAAAGCAATCACCTGGTTTTTGCTGATAGAGGAAGCAAACATGCCAATGGCACAAAACCCTGCGCCCAGTAAAAACAAACCGATATAAGACCCAATGGCTCCACCTGTATCGATATTTCCCTGTGGCGAACCCAGCGTATAAACCGAGTAATAATATACCAGGGTAGGCAAAAGCGCAAAAAGCACTAGAATAAGGCAGGCAAAATACTTACCTAAAACTATCTGCCAGTCGGTTAAAGGACGGGTTAACAGTAGCTCAAAAGTACCTTCCCTGCGTTCTTCCGCAAGTGAGCGCATGGTAATGGCAGGGATCAGAAACATGAAAAGGTAAGGTGCAGTGCTGAAAAGGCTATCCAAACCCGCATACCCATAATCAAGGATGCTGGACGCCGGGAAAACCCATAAAAACAAACCTAAAACCAGTAAAAATACCCCGATGGTAACATAAGCAACCAGGGAGCTGAGGTAGGAAGTGATTTCTTTTTTGAGAATACTGAACACGGGCAGTTATAAGCTAATTCGTGAATTTACAATGATAAAATCCTAAGCAAAACGCCAGGACTGTCTTTTATTGTTTGGCAAAACTATAAAACTGTTACCAATGGAACGACAAATAATTTAAAGACCAAAACGATATGCTGCTCTCGCAGCTATTTGCCCTACCGGTCCCCCATTTTCAACCCGGCCTTCATATCTAAAACCGATATCAATTTTGGTTTTCTTTTTATATACCGGTGCCGAAAAACCGATAACAGGCGAATAAATAAAAGCCGCTTTTGAAGCGTTTACTATTACACCATTGAGGTAAACCGGATTGTTTTTACTGTTAATGTTATTGGATATCCCAAAATCCGCCTCAACGTAACCCAGTTTGCTGAAATAGTATCTCCCGCCAACTTCAAGCGGCACATAAAACGCCGGGTTAGCAGCACCCACATAAGTTAACTTTACCAGGTAATCACTTATGCCAGCTGTAAGGGTTAAATTGAAGCGTGATGAAGCAATTGGTGCCTCATACTTTACCGAAGCACCTATAACTGAGCCATAAACATCAGCCATTTTACCCACCGGAAAGCCAAACTCGCCGCCAATACTTAATTGCGGCGCTGGTTTTGTTTGCGCTGAAGTACCGAATGCAATTACCGATAAAAAAACTATAACAAGTAAAAATTTATTCATCCTAAATAAGGTTTAAACCCATCAAACATAATTAAATATTGTGGCATTTGTGGCGATTGATTTAAGGAGATCAAGACGCATCTGAAGACTATAGCATTGGGGTGCATACGAAATTGCGTTGCGCTATTTCTTAAAACCAATCCTCTCCCGTTCTTCCCATTTCCTTTGTGCTATCCTTTCATCCAATAAATTTTCTATCGCATCGTATATTTCGTTCAATTGAACGTCATGTTCGCCGAGTCTTTCTGTAATTTCCTGCAATTGCCCCTTTATATCGGTTTGTTGTAAGGTGAGTTTTCTGATAGCTACAAAGGCCCTCATAATAGCAATATTCATGTTTATTGCTTTCTCGCTGTTTAAAACACCACTTAACATAGCTACACCTTGTTCCGTAAAGGCATATGGCATTGAAGTAATTCGTCGCTTGCTCGGGTATGTGGTCACAGATTGTGACCACATAGTTGTATCCGGTTCATATGTGGTCACAATTTGTGACCGCATACGTTCCCATTCGGCGATAGTTAATTGAAACATAAAATCGCCTGGGAAACGTTTTATATTTCTTTTTACGGACTGATTGAGTACTTTGGTTTGCACTTCGTAAAGAGCCGCCAGATCCATATCAAGCATTACCCTTTCGGCGCGTATTTCGTAAATTCTGTTTTGTATACTTTGTATTGCAATCATCTTTCGAAAGTTCGTTCTGCTAATTTACAACCACTCATAACATTTACAACTCATTACAACCTCTACAACTATCACCCATTCGTCAACCCTATAAAAATATTTTCCAGTGTTTTACCGTCATTTTTATCCCTCAAGCCACTCAATGTATCATCAGCCACAATTTTGCCTTTATTGATGATAATCACATGGTCGCAAACAGCCTCCACTTCCTGCATAATGTGGGTTGACAGGATAACTGTTTTTGTTTTTCCCAGGTCGAGGATCAGCTGGCGGATGCCTATTAACTGGTTGGGGTCGAGGCCGGAGGTAGGTTCATCCATGATTAAAACCTGCGGATCGTGGATCATAGCTTGTGCCAGCCCTACCCGCTGCCGGTAGCCTTTGGATAGCTGGCCTATCTTTTTATGCTGTTCCGGCCCAAGCCCGGTTTGTTCAATGATCTCATCGATCCTTTTTTGAGGCGACTTCATTTGGTGAACCGATGCAATAAACCCCATTGATTCCCTTACATACATATCCAGGTAAAGCGGGTTACTTTCGGGCAGGTAACCAATATTCCGTTTTACTTCCTGTGGCTGCTGTTCAACATCATACCCGCAAACCGACACCTTACCCGCTGTTTGCGGGATAAAAGTGGTGATGATCTTCATCGTGGTTGATTTACCCGCGCCATTTGGCCCCAAAAAGCCCAGCACGCCCGGATTTGCACTAAAACTGATATCATCCACAGCCTTTTGTGCACCGTAAACTTTTGTTAATGATTCAACAAGGATACTCATGCTGTAAATGTAAGTGAGAATTTCGGATTTCGGAATTTCGATTTCGGATTTAAGTATGGTTCATTAAAACATGGCTCACTTTGTCAACACAGTATCACAGTGTTAATAACGGCAGATTGGGGATAATTTAATTGTCATATTGTCAGGTCAACAATTGCGGCAAGCTATTTGAATAGTATATATTTGTAACACAAAAAATTTAAAAAATTAAAATCATGGCTTTAGAAATAACTGATGCAAACTTTGACGAACTCGTCCTTAAATCTGATAAACCCGTTCTTGTTGATTTTTGGGCAGAATGGTGCGGACCATGTAGAATGGTTGGACCGGTAGTAGAAGAAATTGCAAAAGAATATGAAGGCAAGGCGGTTGTAGGAAAAGTAAATGTAGATAACAACCCTGGTATATCAATGAAATTTGGTATCCGTAATATACCAGCCCTTTTATTCTTTAAAAATGGCGAAATTGTTGATAAACAAATCGGCGCAGTTCCAAAATCTGTTCTTGCAGGTAAATTGACCGCACAACTATAATATTAGGATTACACCGATTTATAATCGATTTCACCGGTTTACGGCGAATAAATTGAATCGTATACAAAAACACCGATGTTAAATATAAATAACATCGGTGTTTTCGTTTATATTGCAATCAGAAATATTATTTATCGTGAGTTCGAAATAAGAATTGAATAACATTATAGTATGCCCCATCGGGGCTACCGCTTTGTAGAAACTAAATACCAAAGATAATTGCCACGTTAGTGGCTACCCTTCGCGAATTGGGTAGCCGCTGACGCGGCAAAAATAAAATTTGAACGTCGTGCTAAAAAGTGGTAGTCCGCCATGTGGCGGGGTAAAGGTTTTTTATCTCGAACTCAAGTTATTTAATGGAAACGTAGTCAGTGCAATCGAAAAAAACAATATGCAATTAAAGGAAGACCAGGAAATAAGGCAATTGGCCAACCTTGAGCTACTGGCACGCCAGGTGGTTGAAGGTTTTATCACCGGCCTTCACCAAAGTCCCTTTCATGGTTTTTCTGTGGAGTTTGCCGAACATCGTTTATACAACAGCGGCGAATCGGTAAAAAATATCGACTGGAAATTGCTCGCCCGCACCGATAAACTTTTTGTAAAACAGTTTGAAGAGGAAACCAATCTTCGCTGTTATTTGCTGCTGGATACCTCCTCCTCTATGAACTTCCCCGAAAAAGGGATCAATAAACTTCAGTTTTCGGTTTACGCCATTGCATCATTGATGTACCTGTTTAAAAAACAACGCGACGCTTTTGGCTTGTGTACATTTTCGGATAAGCTGGATTGGATCAGCCAGGTAAAATCAACCAATACCCATCTTTTTTACCTGTATGCTGAGCTTGAAAAAGCCTACAACCAGCCTAAAGTAAATACAATTACCAATATTACAAAGGTGCTGCACCAGGTTGCCGGGCAGATCCACCAACGGTCAATGGTGATTATTTTTAGCGACATGCTCGAAAACAGCCTCAATCCGGAAAAACTGCAGGCCCTGTTTGCTGCCATACAGCACTTAAAATACAGCAAGCACGAAGTAATTATTTTTAATGTATGCGATAAGCAAACAGAATATGATTTTAACTTCGATAACCGCCCGCATCATTTCATCGATATCGAGAGCGGCGAGCAGGTAAAGGTACACCCCAATAAAATAAGAGAATCCTATCAATCGGCCCTGCAAAAATACCACCACGAACTGGAGCTGAAATGCGCCCAATATCATATAGACATTATAGATGCCTATATTGAAGATGGCTATCAAAACGTTTTAAAAGAATACCTCATTAAAAGGAATAAGATGGTGTGATTAGTGAGTGGTTGATTAAGTTGGATTAGGTTTTTAATCATCACCATAACTTAAATATCACTACTTACTTAATCAACCTGAAATCAAATTTAATGCAATCAATTCCGGATACCTTCCGTTAAGTATATAAGTATAAAAATTATGAGACTTTTTGTTGAGCGTAAACCAATAAGAATAAACCCTGATCCGAAGCGCGTTATTGCAAGATTCTTTTTTATCGGGAACGACCGTTCAAAGGAACTGATCAAAAGAGTAATGGCCCTTGATGAGGAGACCGTATTTGGCATACTCTCGCCATTGCTACAGGAATATTCAAAGCGGCACAGGAATATAACCCGCGTTTTTAGCCGCAACTGCGATAAGTTAAAACCACTTTTTACGGAGCTCAACATTGAATATAAGCACTTAACTGATTATCGAAGGTTACTTATCGGCTCTTACTTTACCCATGAATATTCTATCGAATCTGCCGCGTTTTTTAACCCTTCGATAGTTGAAGACCCCGACCAGACCGAATTACAGGAAGGCCACAAAAGGGTGATCATCAGTTTCAGGGCAGTTGGCGAAGGCCATATTTCTTCGATTACTTTCAGGAGGGCATTAATTGATCAGAATAATGAAATTACTGTTCTGCCCGCCGGAAACTACATTGATGAAGCTGAAATTGTTAGAAATGCCATCTATAACCGGAAATTATTTTTCAATAAAGCCGTTGTAACCCAAACAAACGTAGCCATATTAAAGGACCTGGAATCGAAACTCGATTCGCATTTTGAATACTCCAACCTGCGCAGCATCATTATTGATTCAGAAAAATTGCAGGAGGATGATATGAAAAAATTGGAGTACGACAAGATATTATGGCTGGCCGACTCCTATTATGAAATCGTTTTTTCATTAGATACCGATATATCCGACAGGGTTATTTTTCCGATATCTGAATATGAACGCAAAGGAATTGAAGATGCCCGTTTCGTAAGTTTCAGACATGATGATGGCAGCGTTACGTATTACGCAACTTATACCGCGTACGACGGATCGTTGATTATGCCAAAACTACTGCAAACAACGGATTTTGTTACCTTTAAAATGATGCCATTATATGGCGACGGTGCTCAAAATAAAAACCTGGCCTTATTCCCCCGTAAGATAAACGGCAAATACGTGATGATGTCCCGCATCGATGGCTGCAACAATTACATCATGTATTCTGACAATATCAATATATGGGAAAAACCGATTTTATTGCAGGAACCAAAATTCACCTGGGAATTTATACAAATAGGCAATTGCGGTTCGCCTATTGAAACCGAGCATGGATGGATAGTAATTACCCACGGCGTTGGCCCGATGCGCAGGTATGTACTGGGCGCCAGCTTATTTAAACTTGATGATCCCGGAGTTGAAATTGGCCGGCTAAAGGAACCGCTGCTGATACCAAACAGCGATGAACGCGAAGGTTATGTACCCAATGTATTGTATTCCTGCGGCTCCATCGTTCATAATGGTAAATTAATCATTCCATACGGGGTATCCGATTCATCCAGTGCTTTTGCTGAAGTTGATCTGGCTGACCTTGTGGGCAAATTGATTTCAGATAAGGGTTAGTTTCACCTGGTGCACTATTTAGCTAATATCTTTTTATAAAGCTTTAAATACCCATCCACCATTTTTTCGGCAGAAAACCTGGTGGATGCCCATGCATGGCAATCTTTACGTTTAATAAGTTTAATATTTTCAACAGCTTCAACGGCTTTATCTATATTATTTACCAGGAACCCTGTTTTTTCATGCAGGATCAGTTCGGGCATCGAGCCCCTGTTAAACGCGATTACCGGCGTACCGCAAAGCATCGCTTCAGCAACGCTCATACCAAAAGGCTCATCAAAATTGATAGGATGGAGCAAGGCATAAGCGTTTTTTAAAAGCTCGTTGCGCTGGTTCGGTTCGGCATTTCCCACGTATACTATTGTTGAATTTAGTTCCGGTTCAATTTTCTCTTTAAAGTAGGTATGATCCTGTACCAGGCCCGCAATAAGTAGCTTTCGTTTACTTTTTTTAGCAATTGCGATGGCTTCGGCGGTGCCTTTATCGGGATGTATCCTGCCAAAATATAAAAGGTAATCCCTGGGCTTATCGTTAAATTCAAAATGTTTAATATTTAATCCGTTATAAACCGTGGCCAGATACTTAAGCTCCGGGCTCCTGTCGGCATTACTAATAGAAACGTAATGCCCCTTAGCATTGTATTTTTTGTACACCGGGATGATCCGTGGAGATGAAAAACCGTGAATAGTGGTAATAAACGGCGTTTTAACCAATGCCGAGTAAGTTAGCGGCAAAAAATCAAAATTATTATGAATGATGTCAAAATCCCCGGCCCGTTCAACCAGATTACTAATGTGCATACATTCCAACACTTTAGCATCCTGTGTCCGGTCCTCTTCATAACCTGCGTCACAAATACTGAAGAGCTTACCCGAAGTTACCGAATCACCGGTAGCGAACAGGGTGACATCAATGCCCAATTTCACCAGCCCCTCGGTTATGTTCGAAGCTACCTGCTCCCAGGGCCCGTAATGCCTTGGCGGTGTACGCCAGGCAACCGGCGCTAATACAGCTACTTTCATTTAACAAGTTTCAAATAACTGGCCGGGTTTGTTGTATTCATATTCTAATTCAAAAGCCTTTAATACTGTTAAATGCGATACAAGGTAAGCAAGGGTACTTTCGGCACCCTGGTTGCGGTTAATACCGGTTGGCAATAAGCCATCGCAGCAACCTTTTGTTTCATGATCATACAGGGGTGCCCTCAGCGTATTTTCGCCCAGGAACCATTTATAGCACAAAAACATTTTCTCGATATATTGCGGCGTACGGAATATTTTATACGCCTGAAAATGCATCATCACCATCGCCATGGTTTCAATGGCTTGCTGGTCAAAAGCGGGGAAAGCCCCCCCACGAAAGTACCATCCATCATTACCGACCGGGCTTAAATAACCGTGGGATAGGGTTAATTTGTCTAAAAATGCCATCGCTTTTAAAGCGGTCTTCCTCGCTTTTTCGTTCCCGGTTATTTCACATGAGTGTAAAAGCGCTAATGGAAGTATAGCATTATCATAGGTCATTTTTTCTTCAAACCACTGCCAGTCTTCGGCCTGATTGCTTTCATAAGCATCCAATAAAGGCTGCGTTAACCTGTTCAATTCAATTATCATTCCTTCATCGCCGGGTACCGCCTGCAGGTATAAACTTATCCCGATGATGGTATTTGCCATGCCCCTTAAATGCTTTAACGCTTTAAAATGCGGAAACGACCGGTGAAAAAGCTCAACGGCAAACTCGCGGTATGAATTACTGGCCGCGCAACCTATTAAATAACCCAATGCCCATATTGTCCTGCCGAATGAATCTTCGGAACCTACCTCATCAAGGTACTGGCGGTTAAAACTTAAAAAGTTACGGAAGTTGCCGTCATCCGTTTGCATATAGTGGATAAAACTTAAATAGATAGGCAAAAGCTCAAAAGCCTCCTTGCTTTTACTGCGCTGGTAAGCCATCAGGGCCATAATAAGCGCCCGGGAATTATCATCAAGGCAATACCCTTCTTTTAAATTGGGGATGCCATATTTGGCATGCTGAACAATACCTGTATCATCAGTTAAACGCAGTACATGCGTTAAACTGAATTTTGGCATAATTTCCGGATCAACAATACTGTTCTTTAAAATTTTGTCCCTGAAATCATGATTAACGCAAGCCTCCTGGGCTACCCTTATAAATTCGGCGCCTATTACGGGCCAGCGTAAATGCAGGCCGTAAGCGTAAGCATTTTTTTTCAGTTCGTTAAGTACCCTCTCCTGGTCAAGCAGTTCATTTAACGTATCAGCCAATGCTTCGGCATTTTTAAAATCAAACAAACGCCCCCTGTTATTCGCCAATAGTTCTGTAGCATGCCAGTACGGTGTTGAGACCACTGCCGCCCCGGCCCCTACCGCATAAGACAACGTTCCGCTGGTGATTTGCGCCTCGTTCAGGTATGGGGTTACATATACTTCGGTGGCCGTCAGATAATTTACCAATTCTTCCTCCGATACAAATTTGTTTATAAAACTGAGGTGTTTGGATACTCCCAATTGGGCGGCTAGTGTTTTTAAGTGGTCGCGGTACTCTTCGCCTGAATTTTTAATTACACCCGGATGGGTATTACCCAATACTACATACATTACATCGGGATGGGTTTCTACAATCTTAGGCAATGCCCTGATCACCGTTTCCAGTCCCTTATTGCGGCTTATTAAGCCAAAAGTTAACAGCACGCGGTGGTTTTTAAACTGGCTCAAATTTTTTACCGGGTTTTCTGCGCTCGCTTCCACATCCGGCACGCCGTGTTCAATGATCTGAATTTTTTCGGCAGGAATGTCATAGATACTGGTTAAAAACTCAACTGCCCGTTGGCTCATTACAATTACTTTAGCCGATTGCTCGGCTATTTCCCTGATAATAACCCTTTGTACATAGCTCGGATCTTTTAATACCGTATGCAATATAGAGATCAGCGGTTTTTCCAGCCGGTTAAGTAAGGGTAAAATATAAATGCCGCTTTCACCGCCATAAATGCCAAACTCATGCTCCAGGATACAGGTATCCGCAACACTCGTATTGATATAATTTGCCGCACGGATATAATCTTTTTGATGATTTTGCCTGATGACATACTTCACTTCAGGAGGATATTCGTACTCCTGCATATTCTCCGAGTCATTTAAAGCCACCACAAAACCGCCATTGCTTAATGACGCGCGCCCGGGAAAATT
Source organism: Mucilaginibacter sp. (assembly GCA_031292485.1). Classification (GTDB taxonomy): domain Bacteria; phylum Bacteroidota; class Bacteroidia; order Sphingobacteriales; family Sphingobacteriaceae; genus Mucilaginibacter. Next base: position 53,181 of record JARLHA010000026.1, on the reverse strand, counting down.
GGCATTAATTGCCCGCATTAAATTTTGATTAAATGTGGCTATACCGCATTCGCGGGGAGGATAGGTGGATATATATGCTATTTTCATATGGCTTTTGCAGACGCTTTTCAATAGCAACAGATTTTTTAATTAATTGTTTAATTCTCCTAAACATTAAGATTTAATTATTGACAAACGAGGTGCTAAAAATTGCCCATAAAGCTGGTTTTACAAGAAATCAGCTGATTGTTATAAATCGGTAAATTTAATTAGAAGTAAAATCATGGAGAGGGAACTCTAATTAGTAAAGAAACGGTACTGATTGACCCGCCTGCACGTTAGCAGCAATATTGTATCGCCTCCAAAACAACTTCGCACGCTTGTTCAATTTGCGCGGGGGTAATAATTAGCGGCGGCGCTATCCGCATGGCATTGCTGCAATGTAAAAACCAATCGGTAATCACGCCGTTTTCAATACAGCGGTCTATTATTTTTTTATTTAGTTCGAAGCTTTCAAACTCAACTGCCAGCATCAACCCTTTTCCGCGAATGGCTTTTATTTGAGGGTGAACCAAAAGTTTTCTGAACAGCGCGTCCTTTTCGGCAACGGTGGCAATCAAATTTTCATTGATCAGCACCTCCAGCGCGGCAAGTCCGGCTGAGCAGCATACCGGGTGGCCGCCAAACGTGGTTAAATGGCCCAGTATTGGGTTTTCTTTCAAGGCCGACATGATATGGTGTGACGCAATAAAAGCCCCCAGGGGCATTCCCCCGCCCATTGCTTTGGCAAGCAAAAGTATATCAGGCACTATACCAAAATGCTCAAACGCAAAGAGTTTACCGGTACGGCCAAAGGCGGCCTGTATCTCGTCTAAAATTAAAAGTGTGCCCGTTTCATCACAACGATTGCGCAAAGCCTGCATATAAGTGATATCGGGCACCTGTATGCCGGCTTCGCCCTGCACCGTTTCAACAATTACACATGCAGTTTGATCATTTACCTGGTCAAGATCAGCCACCTGATTAAACTGGATAAAATTCACCCCGGGTAATAGCGGCCTGTAGGCCTGCTTAAATTCCTCGTTGCCCATAACACTTAAAGCGCCATGGGTACTGCCGTGATACGAATGATGAAAAGCGATGATCTGCCGCCTGCCGGTAAATCTTTTGGCTAATTTTAATGCCCCTTCAACCGCCTCGGCGCCTGAATTTGTAAAATAAACAGATTGCAAACTTTCGGGTAATATGGAAATAAGTTTTTCGGCATAACGTACCTGCGGCGTTTGCACGTACTCGCCGTACACCATCAGGTGCATGTATTTATCCAGCTGCTCTTTTATGGCATTAATCACGTAAGGGTGACTATGGCCCAGGTTGCTTACGCCGATTCCAGAAATCAGGTCGATAAATGCCCTGCCCTGTTTATCAAACATATAAACACCTTCTGCCCGCTCAAATTCAAGCAAAAGCGGAAAATCGGTTGTTTGCGCGTTATTGGCTAAAAATAGCTGTCGGAGGGTGGGCATTGGGGAGGTTGATTAGTTGGATTGAGTTGATTAAGTTGGAATATGTTCTGATTGACCGGGCAAAATTAACCTAATCAACTCAATCAACCAATCAACTTAATCAACTAATTTCCGGCCCTGATACTGCGTTCGCTTAACTGGCGAACCATTTCGTCGTTAAACTCTCTTTCGGCTTTATAAAGCTGGCTTATTTTTTCAGGCGGAAGTATTTTCAGAAATTCATTAAGGTAGTGTTTCCTTATATTCACCAGCTCCGTTTCGTATTCCAGATCTTTTTGTAACTGAACCGAACCATTAGGCGAGTTAGGCGAGTTGTTTTGCCTTCGCATTATCCGTACGGCAGTCATGTCCTGAACATATTGACGGTACAAGGGCCAAAATGCTTTTGATTGCTGGGAGCTTAGATTAAGCTGACGACCAATATACGACTCCTTAACATTTTCAAGCTTTCTTCCGGGTGTTGCAACCGGCCCAATTCTGGTTCCCGGCTGCCTCGGCTGTACATACACCGGCCTGTAACGCCGCAACGGCACCGGGACAGGCTGCTGGCTAAAGCTGTTAAAGCTAAAGAACAGTATAAATAATATACCTAAGACATGTTTAACCAACTTTATCATTTCAGCATATTATTGAACACTATCCACATAATTTTGTAAGGCTTTTTTCAGGTCGGCGTCATTAACTTGTGAACCTTCTGTTGTAACTGTTTGCTGGGTATCCCCCGGATCTACATTTACCTGCAGATAACTTTTAATATCGTCTATCGGCACATTTGATAGCTGTTTGTGCAGAAATGAATTCTTATGATCGGCGGCAGGATTCGAAATTTCGGTTAAAAGTATTCCGCCGCCTATCGCTACCGCAAAACAAGCCGCGGTAGCATATTTAAAGGCAGTTGATTGGATCATCATCCTTACAACTCCGCGGCGTTTGGTGTTTTCCTGGCTAACGGTTTTATTTAATATGCTTCGGTTTAATTTTTCAAAATAACCTTCAGGTACAGCAAATTGTACTGATGGCTCACCTATGGCCTCCTCAATAGCAATCCGGCTTTGTATATTGCTTGTTAGCCCGTTAAAATAGCCCTCCGGAATTCCAAAGCCAACATCTTCCTTATCAATTGCTTCCTCTAAAGCTATCCGGCTTTGTATGTTGCTGGTTAACTCATCAAAATAACCTTCAGGTACTGTTAATCCGGTATCTTCATTGTTAACCGCTTCCTCAATGGCTATCCTGCTTTGGATATTGCTGCTTAACTCATCAAAATAACCGCCGGGGACAACAAAACCTTTGTCCTCTTTATCAAGCGTGTCCTCAATGGCTATCCTGCTTTGGATATTGCTGCTTAACTCATCAAAATAGCCTTCAGGTACGGTAAAACCTTCAGCCTCATTCAGGGCAGCATCAATTGCAATCCTGCTTTGGATATTGCTGGTTAATTCTTCAAAATAGTTTTCGGGTACTGTAAAACGACCTTCGGGGGCATTGTTTTTTAGTTCTTCTAAGTTTTTACGCGACAAAACACGAGCCTCCAGGTCATCAAAATAACCGGCAGGCACTGTAAACGGATTAACGGGGTTAATCTGTTTAAGTGACATATAATCGTTCAGCCAATCTTTGTTTTCCATATCACTTTTCATCTCTAAGGGGTATAGATGGAACAAATGCCAAAAGGTTTAACGTCATATTAATTAATTCTTTTTAATTAATCTTTCGATAATAAATGTGCTTCAATTTTTTTCACCGCCAAATGGAAGGATGCTTTTAATGCCCCAACGCTTGTACCAACTATTTGCGAGATCTCCTCGTACTTTAAATCATCATAATACTTCATATTGAATACCAGTCTTTGCTTTTCAGGCAAAGTCAATAAGGCCTCCTGGAGTTTCCGTTGCGCCGCGTCGCCATTAAAATACGTCGAATCAGCCAGCGTATCGGCAAGTTCATAAGCCACATCGTCAATAGAAACATTATTCTTTTGTTTTTTCTTATTCAAAAAAGTAATGCATTCATTGGTGGCTATACGGTACATCCAGGTGTATAGCTGGGCATCGCTTCTAAAACCGGCAAGGTTTTTCCATACCTTAATAAAAACATCCTGCGCCAGGTCATCGGCATCATCATGGTCAATAACCATGCGGCGTATATGCCAGTATATTTTTTGCTGATATTTTTTAAGCAGCATGTTAAATGCTAAATTCCGGGTTTTTTCGTCCTGAAACTTGCTTAATATCTCCGCGTCATCAACCTCTATTGGCATATTTTTTTAATATCTTTTGTATTTATTTATTAAATGCAAATATAAATTTTTAATACAAGCTTTACTGCAAAAGGTCTATAACCTGCTGCGACGAATTTTTGGTATCAACTTTATCAATTCTCTTTTTGATGTTTCCATCCCCATCAATAATAAAAGTTGTACGGGCTGTGCCCATATATTTGCGGCCATACATATTTTTTTCAACCCAAAGGCCGTAAGCTTCAACAATGCTTTTATCATTATCGGCAATCAGCGTAAAAGGCAGGCTGTATTTGTTTACGAATTTTTTGTGCGATTTTTCATCATCCGTACTCACGCCAATTACTTCGAAACCTTTGCTCAGCATCGATTGGTAATTATCCCTGAAACTACATGCTTCTGCGGTGCATCCGGGGGTATCATCCTTCGGGTAAAAATATAGGATCACATTTTTGCCTTTATAATCAGCCAGCGAAACGGTGTTGCCATTCTGGTCTTTTGCTGTAAACTCCGGGGCTTTGTCGCCTTCTTTTAATGTTATCATTTTCTATTTGTAAAAATCTGCTTTAAAATGCGAAGTATTGTCCTTATTATCAATAACTGTTAAATCAAAACTATGTTTGCCGGGTGTAATATCTGCTGTAAAGGTATAATGTAAAATATGGGTTTTATAATCCCATTCCATCAATACCCATTTACCGTCAACTTTACCCGTATAGCTTTTAACGCCCGATAACCGGTCACTTATCCTTAAAAATATGCCGCGGGTAATTTTCTTCACGAGGCCCTTTTTAATATTTATGGGGATAATAAAAGGGGGATCGGTATCAACTTTTACAAAATAGTTGCCAAAGGTGCGGGCTTTAGTTTTCAGGTAACCATCTTCATATACGGTGTTTTCACAAACGCCCTCCGTATTTACAATTACCGCTTTATTTATGTACTTTCCAATGCTACTGTCGGGCTTTATCCAAAGGTCGTAGCTATCATGCAGGGGCGTAAACCTGTTATGGATAACATGGGTAACCGAATATGCACCCGGTCGTTCAGGCAATGTTGAATACGTAAAATCCAAATCATCATACAGGTTGCCCGGCGCAATCATCACCTTAAGTTTATCATTGCTAAATTCGTTCGGCTTATCGTAATGGAACAAAATTCCAACAGGGTTATATGCTGCCGTAAGCTGCGCACTGCTTGATTTTACATCCACATTCAAAGTCGAAGTATTGCCTGCAACATCTTTAATAACAAATTGCAGATGGTGAACTGCGTCGTCGTTAAAATTAACAACACCCCTGTTTACCGATTGCGGATAAAGGGATATTTTACTGCCGGGCAAAATAAAACATTTTTGCACCCAGCGGTGTGTTTTCAAAAACTCAGGGTAATCAATATAAGCATTAATGGCGTGTGTTTGATCAAAGGCAAAACGCTCAACAGCAAAAGTATACACCGTTTTGCCATCAACATTTAACTCAGCAGAGTAAATGCCGTTATGATTCGGCGATACACTGGTTACATCATTAACAGTAATACCAAAGCCGGTTGCACCCCCTGCGTTTATAACCCCGGGTTTGGTGAGCCTGTAATGGCCATCCCTGCCGGTAACCGGCAAAAACAGGCGCGGCGTTTTCTCGCTGAACGGGTTGCCATCCAGGTGGTATACGCCAATGGCATAAATGGTCGGTGGTACCCTGTCCGGAATAGTCAGGCCAAATAATTGTGGATTGATGGTTTCTTCGGTTTTGGTATCCCTGATCTCGAAATGCAGGTGCGGCCCTTCTGATGCCCCGGCATTGCCCGATAAGGCGATCACATCACCCTGGCAAACCTGAATCTGCAAAGGCTGTAATTTAAAATCAACCCCGAAACTTTGTTGCTGGTATTGCATTGCCCGCACCTGCTTTTCCATTTCGGGACTAAAGCGTTCAATATGCCCGTAAACGGTGGTATAGCCATTGGGATGGGTAATGTATATGGCGTTGCCAAATCCGCCAAACTCCACTCTTAAACGGGAGATATACCCGTCGGCAGCGGCATGTACCGGGAAGCCCGTAGTTTGATTGGTTTTAAAATCAAGCCCGGAATGAAAATGATTTGTCCTTAACTCGCCAAATGTGCCGGCGGTTACTGGGGGCAGATCAAGCGGGTAACGGAAAAACTTTTGCGGATAGGGCCTGCTTTGGATAATATTTTGCGCAAAAAGGATTGCCGTAAAATAAAAAACCAGGAAAAGCGAAGCTGCGATTTTTTTTATCATGCTTACTTAACGTAAAAATCGAGCATTTTTTCATCTTCCAGGTAACCTTCCAGGCGGTCGCCAATGCTAACTTTAGCAACTCCGGCGGGCGTACCTGTAAATATCAGGTCGCCTTTTTTTAAGGTGATATATTTGGATACAAAGGCGATGATATACTCAAATGAAAAAAGCATATACGATGTATTGCCCTGCTGCCGGGTTTCGCCGTTAACATCCAGCCTGAAATTCAGATTTTTAAGATCCGCAAATTTTGATTTTGGCACAAACACACTCACTGGCGCCGAATTATCGAAGCTTTTGGCAAGCTCCCAGGGTAAACCTTTCTCCTTATGGCGGGCCTGGATATCGCGGGCCGTAAAATCAACCCCTAAGGCAATTTCCTCAAAATAATTAGGGGCGAATTTTTCGCTGATGTTTTTGCCTTCCTTGCTGATCTTCAGTACTACCTCAATTTCATGGTGAATATCTTCCGAAAAATCAGGATGATAAAAGGCTTTATTCTCCCGCAACAGGGCGGTATCCGGTTTCATAAATATCACCGGCACACCGGGCACGGGGTTATTCAGCTCTTTGGCATGTTCGGCATAATTACGGCCAATGGCAATTATTTTCATAGCGCAAAACTATGATTTTTAGGATTAAAAGATTGTAGGATTATTGTTTCAAGTAGGTAGATTGAATTTAACGTTGTTGTTATCCTTTTTTTAATATATTTAATTCAAAATCCTATAATCCTAAAAATTCCATTTAAAAACATGCAATACGAAGACATCACAAGTAAAATCATCGGTGCGGCGATGAAGGTTCACTCTACACTCGGTAGCGGATTCCCTGAAATTATATATCAAAGGGCAATGTCTATTGAAATGGAAAAACAAGGTCTAATTTTCGGCAGAGAAGTATCAATGAGTATTTACTACGACGGAATTGAAATCGGTAAACGTCGTGCTGACTTTTTTGTTGAAGAGAAAATAATGGTTGAGTTAAAGGCCGTTTCAATTTTGGATGAATTAAACCTGGCGCAAGCTATTAATTACTTAGAGGCTTATAATTTACCAGTAGGATTACTAATTAACTTTGGTGGCAGAAGCCTTACACATAAAAGAGTTTACAACACGAAACACGCAGACAATAAAAATTATAAAAAAAGTCTTCTTTAATCTTATAATCCTTTAATCCTAAAAATCTTAGTCGTCATAGTACCGATATCCTCTTGATCACCGATTCGGTGCCGGCATAAATCCTCACAAAATAAAAGCCCCTGTTCAGCTTATTATTTAACATATAGGAATATGTTTGTTCGCCAGGTTCACGCCGTTGGTTAAATATGGTAATGATGTCGTTTCCCAACACATCCACAATCTTTATGGTAACAATGGAATAGCGCGACAGATCGTATTTCAGGTTGATCTGGTCTGTTACAGGGTTTGGGTATACCTGTACATTATTTAAAATCTTATCATCTGATTTATAAACATTTACCCTTTGCGTTGAGATCACCGCCGGCTTTAACGGGGGCAGTACTAAATGCAGCGAATTTTTGCTTTGCTTTGATTTTAGTAAGTGTACATAAGTAGTGTCGGACTGCGAATAGGCTACATTATCGGCAAAGGCGAAATTCATGAATATTGCCACAGCAAATATCGCAATCCATGAATTTTTAAAAGTAAACTTTCGCCTCATATTTTATTATTATTTACAAAAGTATAAATAAACAAATCATCCATCTACATAAAGGGGCTTATATAAATCATTTTAACAAATTTTAACAAAATAAGGTTTTAGCGCGCGTGAATTTATGAAGTTGGCGAAAATTATTTTTAAGGTATTTAAGCGCATTTTTAATACTTTTGAATTTTTAAATAAAACATGTGTCTAATCATAAAGATTTACAAAAGTTAACGGCCGCCGGCTTGTTAATCAGCCTGGGAATAATCTACGGTGACATCGGCACCTCTCCATTGTACGTTTTCAAAGCTATAGTAGGCAGTCAGCGAATAAACGAAACCCTTATACTTGGCGGCGTATCTTGTATTTTCTGGACACTAACCCTGCAAACCACATTAAAATATGTAGTTATCACCTTAAGGGCCGATAACAAAGGCGAAGGTGGTATATTTTCGTTGTTTTCCCTTGTACGCCGCCGCGCAAAGTGGCTCATCATCCCGGCAGTAATTGGTGGCTGCGCCTTGTTGGCTGATGGTATTATCACCCCGCCCATTTCTGTTTCGGCAGCTATTGAAGGCTTGCAGGCCTATTATCCCCATTTGCATACCGTGCCCATCGTTATCGGTATTTTGCTTGGGCTTTTCATCATCCAGAAATTTGGCACCTCGCTGGTGGGCAAGGCATTTGGCCCGATGATGTTTATCTGGTTTACCATGATGGCTGTATTGGGTATTGTTTTTATTGCACAAATGCCCACGGTTATAAGAGCCTTGAATCCTTATTATGCCTACCTGATATTAAGCACCAACCCCAATGCCTTTATTATTTTGGGCGCTGTATTTCTGTGTACCACCGGTGCCGAAGCGCTTTATTCAGACCTGGGGCATTGCGGCCGGAAAAACATACAAACAAGCTGGGTATATGTAAAAAGCAGCCTTGTATTTAACTACCTGGGTCAGGCAGTTTGGCTGTTACAGCATAATGGAAAAGTGATGAACCTTAATCTTCATAATCCATTTTATGAAATTATGCCAACATGGTTCCTGCTGTACGGGATCGGCATAGCCACAGTAGCCACCATTATTGCCAGTCAGGCCTTAATAACAGGATCGTTTACGCTTATCGCAGAAGCTGTTCGTTTAAATTTATGGCCAAAGGTGCGCATCAATTATCCAACCATGCAAAAAGGACAGCTTTATGTACCCAGCGTTAACTGGTTACTGTGCGCAGGCTGCATAGGCGTTGTACTGCTGTTTAAACACTCGGATAATATGGAAGCCGCATATGGTTTAAGCATTACCGTAGCCATGCTGATGACCACTATCCTGGTATCGAATTTCCTGCGAAGAAAAAAATTACCACGGTATATTGTTAGTGTATTTTTAGCAGTGTACCTGTTTATTGAGGGCGCATTTTTAGCCGGCAACCTGGTTAAATTTATACATGGCGGCTGGTTTACCCTGTCTGTTGGCTTTATTTTGTTTACCATCATGTGGTCGTGGCATACCGCCCGGAGGATAAGAAACCGTTATGTTAAGTTTATTAATATTGAGGACTATTACGGTATTTTAAAGGAATTAAGTGATGATGAAACGGTGCCTAAATACGCCTCGCAGCTGGTGTATTTAACCAGCGCAAACTTTGATTCGGAGATTGAAGCCAAGATCATTTATTCTATTCTGCAAAAGCAACCCAAACGGGCCGATGTTTACTGGCTGGTGCATGTTGATGTGGTGGACGAACCTTATAAAAAAGAATACGAAGTACAATTCCTGGTACCCAATAAACTGATCAGGGTTGATTTTAAACTTGGCTTCAGGGTTGAACAGCAGATCAACCTGTTATTCAGGCGGGTTGTTGAAGACCTTGTTAAAAAAGGCGAAGTGGATATAACCAGCAGGTATAAGTCGTTAAATAAACATAAAATTGTTGGCGATTTCAGGTTTGTGGTGATTGAAAAGGTGCTGTCGCGGTCTCATAACCTTTCGATATTCGAAAGATTTATTATGGGTTTTTATGTTTACCTGAAAAAAGTAAGCCTGTCCGAAGAACGTGGTTTTGGGCTCGATTTGAGCTTTGTAACGGTTGAAAAAGTACCATTGATGCTATCATCACCGGACATGGTTGAGATTCGCAGGGCGAATTAATTCAGAATTGAAACAGATTGTTATAGTAATATTACGATATTGTTAACGTTTAACTCGCAAAGTATAAACAATACAAACAAAATGTTGTTAAATTGAAAAATCATATCCTTTGAAAAATATTCTATTAGCCATATTTTGTGTATTAACACTGGGTGTAAATGCACAATCTGTTGATACCGCCAAAAAGAAACTCGCAGATACCTTAAAAAAGGACTTGTTTACCGCTCCTGATACGGTTAAAAGGCTGCAGATACATCCTTTGTATTTACTGCCGCCGATAGGGCTGATTGCCTACGGGGCCTTATCATTTTATGTTACCCCTGTCCGTAATTTTGATTATTACATTCATGGGGATATACAAAGAACAACCCCAAATTTCAATACAAAAGCCGAAAGCTATTTTCTTTTTGCGCCGATCGCAATGGTTTATGGGCTTAACCTGGTTGGCATTGAAGGTAAAAACAGGTTTATTGACCGTACGGCCTTACTCGGTTTATCGGGCGGGATTTTGGGCCTTACTGAGTTTAGTTTAAAACACGCTACTCACCGTTTACGCCCTAACGGCACCGACTATTATTCCTTTCCTTCGGGACATACTGGGGCCGCTTTTTTGGCAGCTGAATTTTTAGCCCAGGAGTACTCCGATAAATCAGTCGTCTATTCCATCGTTGGTTATACTTTTGCGGTTACAACGGGCGTCTTCCGAATGGCGAACCGCGACCATTGGTTTAGCGATGTAGTGGCAGGGGCAGGTTTCGGTATTTTATCAACCAAGGCTGCCTACCTCATTTACCCTTATATTCGTAACGCACTCACCCACACCGATAAACAGGGAAGAAAAGCCATGGTTATGCCAACCTACCAGGATGGTGCACCGGGCCTTTCGTTCGCGATGCAGTTGTGAGGAGGTTAATGAAGGTTGTAACAAGTTGAAATGTTTTTTAGTTTTTTACTACATTCTCATATTGGCGGCATAGTCCGGAGTATTCAGCGTTAAAGAAACATCCCTTAGAAGCGCCCCTAACATTACAACCTTTCAAGATTACAACATCATTTGTATCTTATCTTATAAATCAAAATAGTGCTGGCGAAAATAAATGTTATTGCATTTGCAGCGGCTACCGGCCAGCTGGCAGACATTATTCCATAGATGAGCCAAAAAAGTGTACCTGTAGTAAATATGGCGTACATGGATAAGGATATACCTGCGGTGTTTTTAGTCTGGATGGTTTTTACAGCCTGCGGCAAAAATGATATAGTGGTACCAAATGCGGCTAAATAGCCAATAATATCAGTTAATTTCATAAGCGTTTATGTCTTAAAAATATAAACAGATCAATACCGGTTAAGGTAGTTAGCTTTGCCTGCGCCTAAAAAAAACAGTTAAGGTGTCAAATCCATTTTTTATTCAGCTTTCTCTTTTTGAAAAACCGAGAATACCAACGCGGCACCTGAATAAACAACAAGGTAACCTAGCGCGAAACCCAGCAAGCCATAAATAACATCCATTGTTACGCTCTCCTGGGGATCAAAAATTACCACCACAAAAATTGAAACAATGGCACCTATCAGGCTGATCCGCTTTGCCTGCTTGTGCCATGGCGCAATTTTCTCCCCCAATAAGCTATGTTCATAACCGTAGCTGATGTAAATATCCAAACCTATCACCAGCCAAACTAAAAAACGCACCCAGTTGGTGTATCCCAGCTCCGTCATCAAATAAAAACAGCTTAACAAACCGAGCACCGGTATCAGGGATAGATTTTTAACAAAGGCTAATACCGTTAATACTGCCGAAAGCCCGATGAATAGAAAAAATGGAAGGTCATCTTTGTTATGGGTTCCATCGAAAAGTCCCATAATGCCATTCCTGAAAAAATAGGCGCAAAGAACAAATAACGCCGGAACTATCCATTTGGAATTGATATACGGTAAATGAAAACGCCCGGCCTTTGCTGCTTCGCGCGGCAAAAGTAATACGCCGCCGCAAACCAGCACAAAAGCAAACAGGGTGCCAATACTCGTCAGGTCGGTAACTATCGTCAGGTTTAAAAATAACGCAGGTACACCTACCACAAAACCTGTTACAATAGTAGCAAAGGATGGGGTATGAAATTTGGGGTGAATTTTCGAAAATATTTTAGGCAATAAACCATCGCGGCTCATGCTCATCCAGATCCGCGGCTGGCCCAATTGAAAGATGAGTAATACGCTGGCGGTTGCTATAACCGCGCTAAACGAAATGATACCGCTGATTTTGGATAAATGCACCTGGTTAAATACATAAGCCAGCGGATCGCCTACAGCAAGATTTTTATAACTCACCATACCTGTTAACACCAGGGCAATCAATATATAAAGTACGGTGCAAATAATTAACGAATAGATCATCCCCCTCGGCAGATCGCGCTGGGGGTCACGACATTCTTCGGCTGTGGTTGATATGGCATCAAAACCGATATACGCAAAGAACACCCCCGAAACGCCTTTCATCACCCCGCCAAAACCATTTGGCATAAAGGGGTGCCAGTTGGCCGGTGTAACATAAAAAAAGCCAATGGCGATAACCGCTATCACAATGGCGATCTTCAGGATCACCATGGCATTAGTGGCCTTTTTTGTTTCGCGGATGCCGATATAAACCAGGTAAGTAATGCCGACCACGATGGCAAGGGCCGGAATATTGGCGATCAGTTTTAACCCGCCAAAGCCCGGGGCGGTATTCCAGGCAATATTGGCTTCTTTAATCGTATCCGTTATTGCTGCAAGGTTATGGTTTTTTGTTAATTCCAGCAATTGCTGGTGGGCGCTGAAAGCCGAATAATAATCCATGGTGAGGTACGCCGGAACATGGATGTGGAACCCTTCCAGCAGGTTAACAAAATAAGTGCTCCATGATACCGCTACCGCGATGTTACCGATGGCATACTCCATCAAAAGGTCCCATCCGATGATCCAGGCAATTAATTCTCCAAATGAGGCGTAGGCATAAGTATAGGCGCTGCCTGCAACCGGTATCCGCGAAGCAAATTCAGCATAACAAAGCGCTGAAAAGCCGCAGGTAATGGCAGTAATTACAAATAATATGGTTACGCCGGGGCCGCCGTTAAAAGCGGCTAAACCTATTGTTGAGAATATACCCGCGCCAACTACGGCTGCGATACCCATCAGGGTAAGGTCTTTTACATTAAGTTCTTTTTTGAGGGATGAACCGCCTGAATGTTCGGCATCGCTGAAACCGCTGGCACAATCGGCTAATATTTTTGTAATGGATTTTTTACGGAATATACTTTTCGACATTAATTTGATAATTTAATCAGCAAGGGTAAACATAACCATTTTTTTGCAGTGAATAAGGATATGCTTATTTTGCACGATGAATATAAGCATAAAAGATGTTTTACAACGAATCAAGCCGTTTTTTGTCCTTTACCTTATCCTTTTATGCGGCTGTTTTGTTATCAAATTGCTTTATAGCAAGGATGATATCTATTTTGCGGTAAATACCAGGCACACCGATTTTCTCGATACCGTCGAACCCTATATAACCGACCTGGGCAACGGCTGGACCATAGTTATCCTGGCGGCCATCCTTGCACTATACAATTACCGGATCGCTTTTTTAATGCTAACTACTTTTTTAGTGACATCTTTAGGTGTGCAAATAGCCAAATTCTTTTTTGATGCGCCGCGCCCCAAATTATATTTTAAGGACCAGCTGAGTAAACTGCATTTTGTAAAAGGCGTAGTAATGTTGAGCCATGACAGTTTCCCCTCAGGGCATACCTTAACAGCGTTTGCTACCGGTGTGCTGGTTACTTACCTGGCAAAAAATAAAAACTGGGGGTACCTGCTGGTATTTTATGGCATAATGGTGGGCTTTTCGCGCGTTTATCTGAGCGAGCATTTTTTTGAGGACGTGATCGGCGGATCAGTCATGGGCGTATTCCTGGCTATTTTCTGGATCAGGTGGATCGATAGCCGGAAGTTTATAAACTCCCCCGCCTGGAACTGTGGCTTGTTGAATCTTAAGTCAAAAGTCTAAAGTCTTAAGTCGCCAGGAATGGAACTCCTTACTTTGGACTCAAGACTTCAGACTCAAAAAAACTATCCCAAAGCGGGTTCTTTCTTTTTGTTTTTAACGGCTATCAGCACCAATATCACCAGCACGACAAGCCCCGCACCGCCAAAAACTTCAATTTTTGTGGTGGATGACATGCCCGTTGCGTTTGACAGGTATTGGTCGTTACGCTGCAGTTCGGGCGACAGTTTTATGGAAGCAATAAATGCTTTGTACTCGGGTTTTACAACATCCGTACGTTCAGCCGGGTATACATACTCAATGGTATAAGTAACGTCTTTGGTGTATATTAAAACAAAGTTCCTGCAGGTAATCACGCCATTGCCGTCATCACTTTTTAACGTAAAAGTTTTAGCTTTTAAGGTACCAATAGTGGTATCGCGCACATACTGGGCACTGCTGCCGGGCTGCTGCGCCTGTATCCCCTTAATATAAGTTTTCATCACTTTATTAAGGTCGCTTTGAGTTTTCAAAGGCGTATTATTTTTAGCATTCGCTTCGCGAAAGGCGATCATATAACCGTACATCCCGTTAGCGGTAAAAATGTGCTCATTCAAGGTATCTTTTGTCTGATACCCGGGAGGTAATGAAATAGTCACCAGGCTATCCAGCTTAACCGGTTTGATAAGCTGGCAATACCCTGCCATGGCAGACATCAACAGGGTAATACTTAAAATTATCTTTTTCATACTATATTAAACTCATTAAATTTCATTTAGTTTGAATTTTTGAGTTTATTATGCATATGATATGATAATATCATGACTTATTTGACTACATTTCAATCTGTTATAGCCAAATTCACGTAAAAGGGATTTATTTAAAAAACGATTGACAAGCCAAAACAAGCCCAGGATTACATGCCTGGCTTTCGGGCAATCGCAATTAAATTAACATCAATAAGTTCAAGCGATTTAACCATATGCGCAACCGTTTCTTTATACTTTTTAAAATGAGCTGTTTCGATATGAGCTTTATAGGCGGCCGTATCGGCGTATATTTCAAGAATAGTGATGCGCGAAGGGTCGGACTTGTCTGCAACTGCGTAATAGGTTAATACCCCGGGCTCCAAACGGATAGCCGCAGTCATTTGTTCCTTCAGCGCCGCGTTGTATTGTTCCAATTGAGCCGGGTCGACCTGGATTTTTGCCAGCCTCACCATTTGATTTTTTTGCTGTGCCATGGCTTTATTACTAAAAAAAAAGGTAAATATCCCTATAATAGCAAATAAAATAAGCCGGTTAATCCGGCTTATTTTATTTATAAAACTTGTTTGGAATATTTTCATGTGATTAAGGCGCTTATTAACTACAATTTATCCATCTCCCCCTTCACAAACTCCGCCAGTTCCTTCACATAAGCCGCGCTGAAATCAAATTTGATACCGGCAGTTTCGTAAATTTCTTTGATGGTTTTGGTGTAGCCCAGTTTTAAGGCCTCCAGGTATTGGTGCAGGCCTTTTTCGGGGTTTTCTTTATAGTTCTTCCATACCGCTATGGCGCCCAACTGCGCCATACCGTATTCGATGTAGTAAAACGGCACTTCAAAAATATGCAACTGTTTTTGCCACAGGTTAGCTTCAGCATCCGGGTGGTCGCTCCAGTCTACAAAACCGGCTCCAAAGGGCTCATAGATCTCTATCCAGGCCGTCCTGCGGTCTTCGTCGCTGTGATTTGGGTTGGTATAGATCCAGTGCTGAAACTGGTCAACCACGGCCACCCAGGGTAATGTTTTCAGCACATCAAAAAGCTGGTCGCGTTTGGCGCGTTTTAAATCTTCTTCGTTATCAAAATAAACATCCCAGTTATCCATCGAGATCAGCTCCATCGACATAGAAGCTAATTCCGCTACTTCACTCGGGCAATGCTTAAAATCGTTTAGCTCCAGGTCGGCGGTTAAGAAAGTGTGTACTGCATGGCCGCCTTCATGCACCATAGTGGTCAGATCGCGAAAGGTATTGGCCGAGTTCATAAAGATAAAAGGCGCACCGGTTTCCGACAGCGGATAGTTATATCCTCCGGGCGCTTTGCCTTTGCGGCTCTCCACATCAAACAAGTTATTATCTTTCATGATCTCCAGCCTTTCGCCCAGATAGCGATTGATATTGCTGAAACACTGGATTGATTTTTCGATCAGCTCGTTGCCATTATTAAACGGTTTTAATGCCGGTTTGCCGGATATATCCACATCCATATCCCAGGGTTTGAGGGTTCCCAGGTCAAGCGCTGCTTTACGTTTTTTAGCCTGTTCGCGCAAAATCGGTACTATTTCCTTTTCAATCGCTTCATGAAAAGCATAGCAATCTTTAGGGGTATAATCAAAACGGCCCAAAGCCTGAAACATATAATCCCTGAAGTTTTCAAACTCCGCATTCAGGGCCACTTTATGGCGAAGGGTACGCAGTTTGTCAAACAGCTCATCCAACTGGTCTTTATCCTGCAGGCGGCGGGCAGTTATCTTCTCCCACACTTCCTGTCTTTTAGTGCGGTCGGTACCTTTCAAAAATACCGATGCCTGCTCCAGTGTAAACTCTTTATCGTCAATATGTACCGACATGGAGCCGGTTATGCCCTGGTATTTTTGCTGTTCAACCTGTATTTCGGTTTGCAAAGGAATATTTTCTTCCCTGAACAGCTCCAGCGCTTTTTTCACCCCACGCAGGTAGATGAAATATTTTTTGTGATCCAGTTTGTCAACCCATTGGCTGCTAACCAGTTTTTTATTCAACTCATTACCGTAAGGCGCTATTTTCGGTTCTATCTCGGTAGCGAAATATTGGAATTTCTGAAGCAATTCTTCATTGGTGGTATCACAAGTCATGCGGATATAGCGCCAGGCAAAATCTTCCTCCAAAGCGGCTTCCAGTTCGCTGCGGTCATGCAGCCATTTTTCAAGCTCATGAACGGAGTTTATAGTGCGTTCAGTCAGTTCTTTATAAAGCGGTTCCAGGTTTTCCCATTTAATCTCAAGGGTCGCCGGGATATATGTTCTTGTTTTTTTGTGGATCATGATGTATTGATGTGCGTATGTGCAAATGTGCGAATTTAGTCCGAAAGACCGAAACCTGCCTGCCGGCAGGCAGGGTCGGAAAGTCCGAAAGATTTATTGTTTGAACTTAATATAGCCGCTGCTGCGAGTTTAGCGCACCGTAACGTGGACTATCGGCACAAAAACATATACATTTTGAGAATAAAAGAACACGCAGATGAAGCGGAATTTGTTTAAAATATTTATCTTCGACACATCCCTTTAAACTATTATCACAAAAACATGACAAGCGACTTATTATTCGACAAAATCGTTGAGCATTACAACACAGCACAAAATGTTGTTACTGAATACAGGCATTTGCAAATTTTCAGGGACAGGCAACATAGTATATCTTCTATCCTCGAAGATTTATTTGCGTATTATTTACAAAAATATCTTTCAGAGAAGTTCCCGGACTTACATCTGGTTTTCATGGTTGATTACGGCATAAAAGTGGGCAAAGAACAAAAAATGATACCTGACATTGCTATCATTATTGACGGCAAAAATCCTATTTTGGCCGCTTACCTTGATATAAAAACCGACTTGGGTTATAAGAGAAACTATTTTATAAATTTTGAAAACATCAAGCAAAAAGTAAACAAATTGCAGAGCGCAAACTTTTACGGCCTTGTCGGTTCGGCAACTAAAAACATCCAGATATCTTCCAGTTTAAAATGGAGAACAATTGTAATTTCTGACAGAAATATTTCAGCAGCATTGTTGTCATCGAACAAAACACAGGCTGCGAAATTGCCCGATGTTTTCAGCCTTTACTTTTTGTCAGGTGAATCCCACCCGAATAGCAAACAAAGAGAATTCATAAAAATATATAAGGAAGAATTTAAAACGCTGCTTTCGGACCTGGAAGAAGATATAAGATTATCCTTAGTGATCCCGACATTAGATAGTGTGCTGTAATTGAACCGCTCCCACGGGCTACGCTACGATAAACTCGCCGCAGGGGATAAAAAAGGTAAAAAAACCTTGTTTATTACGGCAATTTTACCCAATTTTGTTTTATGACAATTGCACAAGCTACACTTTTAAAAAACATTCCTTCACGCGTTGATACTAACGTTACACTGGGTATGATCAAAACGGGAAAAGTTGGCCCTCAGCATTTACAGGCGCTAAAGGACCTAACTTTATTTAACGATGAAAAAATATCCGATTGGCTGGATATTAGCGTAAAAACTTTCCGGTCATATAAAAAACCGCATAGTATTATTAAAGCCCGTATTAAGGAACATGCAGTAATGGCATTATCTTTAATAAAACATGGGATCGAGGTTTTTGAAACCCAGGAGCGCTTCACCAATTGGCTGCAAAAGGAAAACTTTTTTTTCGACAAAAAAGCTCCTATTGACTTTATGAACACCAATAGTGGCATCAAATTTATTGATGACCGACTGACCGCTTTAGAATATGGTGACAACGCATAAAAATGGAAGTATTCAGAATTGCTAAAGAATCTTTCGCAAAAAAGCTAACCGCATCAGGAAGAGCAAATCGGTGGAATTTAGATGACCAATTTATCGTATATACAGGAAGTTCGAGATCTCTTTCATCATTAGAATTAATAGTTCACGAAAATTCCTTATCCCCTTCTGTTAAGTATAAGGTAATGATAATATCCATCGCTGATGAGGAAAATTTATTCCATCAGGTATTACAATCGGATTTACCTAAATCATGGAGAAGCTTGATAGCTTATCCAGATTTACAACATATTGGAAGCGAATGGTATCAAAAAAACAAATCGCTGATATTAAAAGTGCCTTCAGCAGTGATCCCCAAGGAGTACAATTACCTTATCAACACATTTCATCCTGACTTTAAAGATAAAGTTTCGCTTGTACGAACGGAAGATTATTTTTGGGATGACCGATTGTTATAATTCAGGTTTCGGACTACTTCTTCTTATACACCGTCTCCGACATCACCCTAATCCCATCTTCATACGCTGCGGGTTTTACATTAAACGCCTTTTCAAATTTGGATGAATCGAAAATATAATCGTGGTTGTACTGGTAATACATTTCAACGGTACTGGCTACCACTTTGTTGAATAAGCCGTAGCTCCACAGGAAAAATTTATTGATGGCGAAAACCTTTGGTTCAACCCCGTAAATTTTAGCGGCCATCTCAATAAATTGTTTGCCGGTTAATGGTTTAGCAGTGGGCATATGCCAGATCTGGTTATCACTATCAGGGTTTTGCCCAAGCAGGTATACGCCTTTTCCCATATCGGGGATATAGCTAAAATTGTGCAGTTTTTCCATATTGCCCAGCCATTGGGCTTTTGCCCCTTTGGCATAGTTATCCAGCACCATCATATCTAAAAAGCTGTTTTTATTTTCGGTGCCGTAAAAATCAGCGGCACGGGCTATGCTTGCTTTAATATTGCCGGCTTTTGCCTCATCAATTAATTGGGTGGCTATTTTGGCACGTACTTCGCCTTTTGCGCTGCATGGGTTATAAGGTGTGTCTTCGGTCATGGGGCCGTCAACCAGGCCGTACATGTAAACGTTATCAAAAAATATCAGCCTTGCTCCTGTTTCTTTGGCTGCATTGATTGCATTTTGCATTACTACGGGCCATTGTTCCCGCCAGATGTTTTTATCATAAACCAGGCCTGCTGTTATATAAATTACGGATGAACCTTTCGCGGCTTCCAGCACTTCGGCATAATTCAGCAGGTCAGCTTTTTTCCAGCTGATGTTTTTGGCGGTATTGGCAATGGGTTTGCGGCTTACCAGGCGGATGGTTTCGTTATGGTTGGTTAATTCGCGGGTAAGTGCGTTTGCTACTGCCCCGCCGGCTCCTAATATGGTGTGCATTGTCTTTTCGTTTTGTTTAAGACAAATGTACGGGCACACTGTTTCTCAAAACGTTAACAAAAGATAAGAATTTGGTTATTTCGGATGTCGGATGTTCGATTTCGGATTTAAGTATTTTGGCTGCTTTAAATTCTAATGCAACTTTAATGCATTTAGCAATTGTATTGAACAAGAAACGACCTACCTTTATTCACCTTAAAACAACAAAAATGAAAAAACACCTTTTACTTTTTTTAACTTTAATACTTACGTCAGTTTCATACGCTCACGCGCAAACCAAGGTTGATAAATATTGCCAGGTAACCATTGGGACCAATAATGTGAATCGCAAAAAAGTAGCGAAAATTTCGTTTGGTGAAAATAAAGGAAAATTCGCGTTGAAGGATTCTATAATTATAAAACAACTTTATCAGGTCAATGATCTGGCAACGGGAACCGATATTTTAAATTATATGGCCCAAATAGGTTGGAATTTAGTAAGCATACATTCAAGTTCCCCCTGGTACGAGGTCTTTTATTTTAAAAGAACATTTGATAGTTCTGAATTAACGCCGTAAACCCGCATTTTTAATATTGTATTTCTGTAGGTGATGCATTTGGATTGGGCACTTTCACCGGCTCCAGAATACGCCTCTTTATCCGCGAGAGCGACACGGGAGTTATTCCTAAAAAATGAGCGATGTAGTGCTGGGGCATGCGCTGTAAAATATCGCGACGAGTGCTAAACAGGTCCATATAGCGCTCTTCGGGGGTTTTGTTAATAAATGAAGACATACGGTCTTCATAACAAATTAAATAAAACTCGGCGACCAGCCTGCCGAAGCGCTCCATTTTATGAGCCAGCAATGGGTTTGCCAGCATTTGCTGCATACTCTTTTGGCTAAAAGTAACTAATAAGGTCGGCTCCAGCGCCTGGATGTAATTTAAAGCCGGCGTAAGCGTCAAAAAGCTTTTATAGGAACTTACAAACTCATTTTCGAAACTAAAGTAGCTCGTTATTTCCTCCCCATTCACCACGTTAAAATACCTTACAGATCCCGAAATAACAAAGCCGATATCGTTACAAACTAAGCCTGGTTGAGCAAAATTTTGTTTCTTTTTTAATGTTTTAACGGCAAGGTGGTCTTTAAACGCCGCCCATTCTTCCTCATTAAATACAATGTATTTTTCAATTTGCGTTCTGTAGATATTGAATGCCGTTAGATTATCCATACCCTGTTTTGATGTGCAGATATGCAAATGTGCGGATGTGCAGATGAATCAAAAACCATAATCAACAGTAGGTTAAAGATGAATGTCAAAAGCCG
This sequence comes from Mucilaginibacter sp., assembly GCA_031292485.1. Taxonomy (GTDB): domain Bacteria; phylum Bacteroidota; class Bacteroidia; order Sphingobacteriales; family Sphingobacteriaceae; genus Mucilaginibacter. The sequence continues at coordinate 32,098 of JARLHA010000026.1, read as the reverse complement.
ATATATGTGCCATGGCAAATCTATCCAGTAAAAAGAACGCGGCAAAAACCACGCTGGCGATGCCGTTGGTGGTCATAAAAGCAAAATTAACCCGGCTTAAGTCGTTGGGTTTTACCAGCAGGTGCTGGTACGTAAGCATAACACAGAAAAACACAATACCCGCATAATACAATATGCCCACATGGGTATAAAATACCGGCATCACCACAAAAGCCGCCGAAAAGATATGCAAAAAAGCAGATAATCTGAGGGCGTTTACTTTACCCAAATAAGCAGGGATGGAATGCAGGTTTTCGGCCCTGTCGAAATCTTCGTCCTGCAGGGCATAAATAATATCAAACCCACTTACCCAGCACAATACCGCAAAGGAAAAAAACAGCGGCGTTAAAGCAAAAGCCCCGGTTACTACCAAATACGCACCGATGGGCGCCAGGGATAAACCCAAACCCAATACCAAATGGCAAAGTGCGGTAAACCTTTTGGTGGCACTATAGCCCAATACCACCAGCAACGCCACCGGCGATAAATAAAAACACAACCTGTTGATAAACCAGGTTACCCCGATAAATAACAGGCAATTAATAATAGTAAAAGTTAAGGCAGCACCTGCGCTTATCCGCCCGGATGGAATATCCCTTTGTTTGGTACGCGGGTTTTTTGAATCGATATCCCTGTCGAGGTAGCGGTTAAAGGCCATGGCCGAGTTCCGCGCCAGGATCATACACAAAACCATCATCAACAGCTTCGGCCACTCGAAACGGGCATTGGTAGTTGTTACCGCCAAAAAAAAGCCGATAAAAGCAAACGGCATTGCGAAAATGGTGTGAGAAAAGGTAACTAACGAGAGGTATTTTTTCATGTATGATGACAATCAAACGTGAGACGCGATGCATCGCGTCTCTACAATGTCCAAAATTACAAATTTTTCAGTGCCATTTTGCTCTTAAATACTGATCGGGCCATTTTACTTCCTGCCCAAGCAAATGCGCGGCACGAAGGGGGAAATAAGGGTCGCGCAATAATTCGCGCGCCAGGAAAACCATATCGGCCTGCCCCTCCTTAATAATGGTATCCGCCTGTACCGCTTCGGTGATCAAACCAACCGCGCCGGTTAAAACGCCGCTTTCCTTTTTTACCTTTTCGGCAAATTCAACCTGGTAACCGGGCTTTAGCGGAATCTTGGCAGTAGCTACGTTTCCGCCGGACGAACAATCGACCAGATCGACGCCCTTATCTATCAATACTTTGCCCAAAGCAGCCGAATCATCGGCAGTCCAGCCGCCTTCGGTCCAGTCGGTTGATGAGATGCGTACAAACAAAGGATATTCAGCAGGCCAAACTTCCTGTATACTTTCAATAACCTCAAGCAATAAACGGTTCCGGTTGTCAAACGGGCCGCCATATTCGTCGGTACGATGATTGGTAATGGGCGATAAAAACTCATTGATCAGGTAACCGTGCGCCGCGTGGATCTCGATCACATCAAAACCTGCCTTTAGTGTACGTAAGGCTGCGGCTTTAAAATCGGCTTTCACTTTTTCAATACCGGCCTTATCCAATGCAGTTGGTGTCTCCTCTTCTTCAATAAAAGGGATGGCACTTGGCGCTACGGCTTTCCATCCGTTTGGCTGATCTGAGGGGATTTGTTTGCCCCCATCCCATGGTAACTCATGACTTGCCTTACGGCCGGCATGTGCCAGCTGCGTACCGGCATAAGCGCCGTTTTGGTGGATAAAATCAGTGATCTGTTTTAGTTTAGCGATGTGCTCGTCTTTATAAATACCCAGGTCGCCGTAACTGATTCGTCCTTCGGGTGAAACCGCTATCGCCTCGGTAAATACCAGAGCCGCGCCGCCTACCGCACGGCTGCCCAAATGCACCAGGTGCCAGTCGTTTGCAAAACCATCTTCGCAAGAGTATTCGCACATCGGCGATACCACAATGCGGTTTTTAAACTCAATGTTTTTTATTTTTATAGAAGAAAACAGATGTGGCATAATTTTTTTCTGCAAAGATGTGAAGATAAGCTGTTAGATTTATCCGTTTAAGCGGATTTTTACCACGAGATGATGGGGAGTTGTTGGAATGTTCTCTGACGCCATTCCTTCTTTCGGTCTTTCCCGCCTCCAACTAATCTCCAATCACTAATCTCCAACTCAAAACGTCACACTTACGCCAGTGGTAAACAAAAAATAACTGCCGTTTTGCGGCGTATTATTGGCGTAATTAACCTGGTGATAGGGCTGAATTAAATAAGGCGTAAAGCTGATCTGCCAGGTTTTAATCACATAGCTCAACTGCAGCGAACCGCTGAGGGCCAGTATGGCATATTGCCTAACCTGTTGATTTTGTACAGTAGTTGTTTGCCCGGGCGAAAGGATGTTTTTTAAAACCGATGAATTGTTGGCGAGTGTACTGTCTGAGGTTTTATAAAATGATTGTGTACCGCTGTAAAGGGTTACGGTGGGTGTTATCTTTAAACCATCCTTATTATTCTTGCCGGTTTTTGTAACCTGGATTTCTTTAGATAATTCGGCATCATTAATTACATCATTAGGCCCGGTTTTGCTGAAGCGGTAACTGCCGTCAACCGTTAGTTTAACAATATTATCAGGGTTATAATGTAGTTGCCCGTCGATAGTGGCATTAAATGATGAAAGGATAATAGGACTGTTGTCGGTGATAAAATACTTGGTAGCAGAAATTGAGCCGCCAAATTCCTTCTTTTTATCAAATGAAAACACGTAACCCGGCGTAATACTTAAACCCTCAGCAGCACTTTTTGAACCGTTAAGGTCAAAGTAACCTATCCCTGCAACAAAAAAACCTTTGGTGGATATTAGGGTAAAGGTTGGCAGTAAAACAGGTACGCTTGAAGCATCTCTGCGGCCGGCATACGTTAATTGCGAAAGATATTGCAGGCCTGCATTCATAAACAGCGTTTTGGGGGCTTGTTTGTTCACACTGGTATCAGCTTTCAGTTGCTGCCCGCTGGCTTTAAACGATAAAAACAATAAGATTAATGGTATGGCAATTAGCCTGGGCCGGTACATGGTCAGTTTTTTTAGTATAAGGTTAAAACATCAGGAAGGCCAAAGCCGGCCTTCCTGACGCATAGTATTTTTTAAGTTATTACATTTTTGAAGCAGAAACGCTTGTTGACGATGAAGCTGATCCTTTTAAATCAACTTGTTTTTTTCCTGCCTTAACACTTGTTACTGAAGTGGCCGAAGTTTTAGAAGCAGCGCTGATCCCGGCTGGCGAAGCGGCTGCCTTTGCATTACCGCTTACTTTAGTGCTGCTGTTTGCTGACAGTTTTTCGCCGGCAACACTGCTCCTGGCTTTACTTGCAACAGCGCTTGATTTAACAAGGGCTTTACTGCTGCCCGCCTTAAGTGATGCTGAAGATTTTGCGGCAATACCAGAGGTCGCCGAAACAGCTTTGGTACCGGCAGTGGCGGTTCTTGTTGTATTGGCGCTAACCACCGATTTCTCATTTGCCTTTAAAGCAGCTGTTGCACTGGCTTTGTTTTTTGTAACGCCTTTCATTAAAGCGGCGCTGGTGTTTACACTGCCTTTGGTGGCCGAAGCAATGCTTGCATTGTCTTTATTCCCGTTGGCTGTAAGGGTGGCATCGGTATTTGCATCAACCGCCGCAGCCTGGCTTTGGCTTGCCTGAACGGTTGACTGTGTTTGATTACTAACCGAACCGCTTACATTAGCCGCCTGGCTTTGAGCCGCCTGTACAGCAGTTTGTGTTTGATTGCTTACCTGCCCGGCAACACTACCGGTAACATTAACAGCCTTACTCACTACGTTTTGTGTAGTTTCCGCAGCGGTTACAGATGGTATTACTGCATGGCTTACAATTTTTGTAGCTGTTTGAGCGCCGACATTTATCAGTTGCGCCGTACTGGTTTTCGCTGTAAATATTACAGCAGCAAAAGCTAAAGTTTTAAATAGGTTTTTCATGATGTAGGGTACATTAAATTAAACAATCTGTTGCATTCATCACCTGTTAAGGACTGATGCTTTCCAAAAAAACGGGTACAAAGTATATGCCAGCTGCACTATTATTAGCCTAATTTAATAGGAATATAAGACAACCTTAAATAGTGACCATAATTCTGTACATTTTTTGGCTTATACCGGATACTTGATTGTACAATCCGGATAATTTGTCTAAACTATTTTATTGCAACTTTATTGCGTTTAATAAGGCACTAAATTAGGGTATGGAAGAAAAGTGCGTTGTCATGCTGAGCCTGTCGAAGCCTTGGCGGGCGAAGGCCTTTGCGCACATCCTTCGAGAGCCTCAGGATGACACCCAAAAACCTTCAATTCCGAAATCGAACTTCCGAAATCCCAGCCTGCGGCAGGCAGGCGAAATCACTATATTCCCAGCACCTGTTTCAACTTCACATACCCGGTTTTACTAACCGGTATTTTGGCGCCGGATTTAAGGATGGCCAGGTGGGCGTCCTTTTCATATGGATCGATACGGGTAATCTGCTGGATAGCGATCATATACGAACGGTGTACCCGCACAAAATATCGGGGGTCCAGCGTTTGCTCAAAAAAGTTCATGGTTTTATTTTTCAGGAAAGAACCCTCAGCGGTATAAACGCTCACATAGTCATCATCAGCCGCCAGGTATTGCACATCCTGTACCGGGATGATCTTTACCTTGGTGCCGGTTTTTACCACGATGCGCTCATGCTGCGCCGGCGAGTTGGCGGCTTCCAGTATCTCTTCGGTTTTTTTAGGAGAAGGGGCATTCGGTGCCTGTGCCAGGTATTTCTCAATCGCTTTATTAAAGCGGTCTTTATTAAAAGGTTTTAAAAGGTAGTCCACCGCGTGGGCTTCAAAGGCTTTTATGGCATACTCGTCAAAGGCGGTAGTAAAAATTACCGCAGGCTGCTGTTCCACCAGTTCAAGCATTTCAAAGCCGTTGATTTTTGGCATCTGCACGTCCAGGAAGATCAGGTCGGGTTGATATTGCTGTATGGCTTTAAGCCCTTCGAAGCCGTCGCCGCATTCCTGCAACACTTCTATCTGGCTAAAATCCTGCAAATACTCCCTAACCACCATACGGGCCAAAGGCTCATCGTCAATAATTAATGCGCGTTTCATATATTACAACTGCGGTACTTTAATAATAGTTGTAAATATATTATCATTTGCGTGAGTTTCCATCAAATCATTTCGTGCAAATAGTAAATATAACCGGCGTTGTACCCCTCTTAAGCCAAAACCTGTGCCTTGTTTGGGTCTGGAGGTTTGCGGATCGTAAGGATTTTGTACCATCAAGATCAAAAAATTGCCCTCCATTTCGGCCCTGATGCTTACTACCACATCGCCGGTGGTATCGTAAAGCCCGAATTTAATGGCGTTTTCAACAATAGGCTGTAGTAAAAGCGAGGGCAGCAGGGCAGTGCGACTGCTTTCATCACAACTGATCTCCGTTTGCAGGCGATGCCCGAAACGTACTTTTTCAATATCAAGGTAAAGGTTCAAATGCGTTAGTTCATCATTTAGTGGAACCTGCAGCTGGTCATCTTTTTTTAACGTACCGCGCAAGAAGTCCGAAAGCTGGTGAATCATGCGCCGGGCCTCATCGGGTTTAAAACCAATAAGCGCATTGATAGAGTTTAAACTGTTAAATAGGAAGTGCGGCTGCAATTGCTGCCTTAAATTGTATAATTCCGCATCGCGGGCCAGCTTTTCGGCTTCGGCTTTGCGTTTTTCGTTTTCTTTCTGATCAATCTGCGAGTAATAAATAATACTGATCATCGCCATCCATCCTATCGCTAAAAAATCGATAAAGCCACGCAGGTAAACCGAATTGATTAAAAATTGGATAAAAGCATCGCCGGTGGTAACCAGTGGCAGCAGCCAGCGGCAACCCAGGGTACAAACGGCAGCCAGCGCGGCACACCAAATTAAAATATTGATGTAACTGCCTTTGCCGGGTTGGTAATAACGCAGGTTGTTGTTGATAAGCCAGCACGCGGCAGAAAGCAGTATGGTATTCACCAAACCATCGGTAACTGCAATAAACCATAAAAACCCAAAACTATGGATATAATAGGTTTGCGCCGCGGCCCAAATAAGCCCGCACGCTGCAAACGCCCCGTATAGCCTTGAATTGCTGTATGATATTGTCATGGTTTTTAGTTGGAATGGTTGATTAAGTTGGATTAAGTTGATTGGTTGAACGGTTATAACTTAATCCACAACTCACCCAATCAACCTTATCAACTCCCTCAGAAACTCCTTACATCTACCCCCGCAAAAATGGAAACACCTTTAAGTACCAGTACTTTTTCGTTATTTGGCGAAGCTGTGGTTTTCATCCGTTTATCATCTACCGAAGCAAAAACCGCGGCAAGGTCTGACACTACCTGCCAATGCGAAGGGACAATAATTTTTGTACCGCCAAAGATCTGGGTGATATCAATGATCACCCGGCCATTAATATCGGCCTGGGTAAAATCCAGTTCGGCCCCGCCAAAAATATTAACGATCTCGCCCCCCTTAAAATCTTTTGAAAGTATGGTTTTTTTAACTCCGCCAAAAACGGATACAGCATCCAGATAGTCATCGCCGGTGTGTGAATAGCCTGCATATGACTCTTTAGGTGGAACCTCTGTATAGTTCACTTCTTCAACAGGAGGAGTGTCGCCCGCGCCGGGTGCAGAAGCGGCAGGATCCCATTTATAACTATAGTGTTTTTTCCAGTAATCTTTATCGTAGGGATTACGGCGCCTCAGTATCATCCATAATCCAAACGCGATGATACCAAGCGGCCAGATAAAACCACCTGCATTATGGATATTTTCGGTAAATAAAAACACAAAACCAAGACCCGTTAATACAAAAAACGAGTTTTTTTGAAAATTGCTTCTGGCGCCAATAAAAACTCCCCATCCAATTAACCAAAGGGGCCAAAGTTTAACCCAGTCTGGTATAACATATTGCTGAAGCAGCAGAATGCCCCCAACCATCAGTAAAATTACCCCCACCAGGGCTTTGCCATTGCGGGGATTGTTTGTATATTTTATATCGTTGTCCATTATTATCCTATATTAAATCTTATCCAAAACTAAGGTAGCATTAACTATATCCCAAACAAAAACTGGCGGCATATTTAAACATGTCGGTAAGTGGCAACAAAGTGTCGGTGAAAAAGTTGACGGATCAAAAATTAATATATGCAAGTTAAAAAAAACTGCTAACTGGTTTAATGTAAACTCACCACTACGCTCCAGTCGGCGCCGCTGGCCAGGTGATAAGTTTTGGCAAAATCGCCCATGTTTAAAGCGAAGGATACCCGGAAAAGACTATTGATGTAAGCCAGCGGTTTACCCTGCGCAACAGCGCCAAAAGTGTTGGTGTAAGGCATATCACCGGTATACTTTTCCTGGCCCTTGTAGTAAACTACTACATGCACAATGGCGCCGTATTTTGGTTTTAACCGGTCAAAAAGGGTATCAGGGATATTGGTCCAGATGTTGCCGTATTGCACATCCAGCACCGGGATATTCCCCTTAATTGTTTTACCAGCCAACACTGCTTCCTGGAAGGGAATGCTTACCACCGCTGGCGGCAGAACAGGGCCCACCTGCTCAAAAGTGATCACCCCGGCAGCCAGGCGGGCGCCGGTATAGCTGTACACATCGCGACCATGGAAAGTATTTGATTTTTCGGAGCCTTTCCGGCGGTTTACCGATTCATCAATTTCCCGCAGTTCAGCGATGCCTAATGATTTGGCGATGAGGGTTAAGGTGCCATTATCAGGCGTTACTATAAAATGCCCCGTTTTAGTTTTCAATACTACTGATTTACGGGCAGTACCCACACCGGGATCAACCACCGATACAAATACAGTACCTGCCGGCCAGTATTTAACGGTTTGTTCAAGGCGGTAGGCAGCCTCCCAGTCGTTAAAAGCAGGGATTTCGTGGGTAAGGTCGAATAATTTCAGATCGGGTGAAACCTCCATCGCCACACCCTTCATTTCGGATACAGCGCCGTCCTTCAAACCAAAATCTGTTTGATAAACAACCATTTTATTTTGCCCGAAAGACAAGTTAGCGGCTAAGGCCAATATAAACAGGCAGGAAATTGAACGTAATGTTTTCATCATATGATTTAAAAGCTGCAAAATAAGACTTTTAAATTTACCCCGATGTTCGCTTTCCGAAGAATATTAAAAAAAAGCCAGGCAAATTCCCTTGCCCGGCTCCTAACCACTTGTAAACTAAACTATATTTAAACCTGCCTGTAATCTGTATAGCTATTATCTTCCTTAATCCGGTTATTATGTTTGGTAACCATCCATGCGCCAACACCAATGATGGCTACCGGCCAAACAAAACGATCTGCATCGGGGATATTATCGGTAAGCAAAAATGCTGTGCCTAAAACCGTTAGATAGATCCAGATCGGTTTCCTGAAATTGTATTTACCGCCCATGTACAGGCCATAAGCAATCAGCAGCATTGGCCAGCTTAACACCCAATCAGGGATAACAAACAAGTTGAACTGGTCGATCAGTAAAATACTGCCGACAATTAATATAATGATACCGGCAATTGTTTTGCCGTTGATAGATGTATTTGGGGTGATGCTGTTAGTTTCCATTGTTTTGAAATTTAAATCATACCCAAAAGTACAGCGGTATTATACTTCGGGCAATGGAATATTGGCGGGTGGTTGTTGGTTGTCGGTATGCGGGGAGAAATTGTCGGTGAAAAAATTAACCGAACGTCATGCTGTCCGCCTAATTGCGGATCAGCATCCCACACGACCGGCCGCCGACAGGTGTACCGCTTGTATATCGGAGACAGGCGGGCTACCTGTCAATGAGGTGCTGATCCGCAATTATGCGGACAGCATGACATAGTTTATTTGCTTTACACCTCCGGTTCCTGCTGGCTCAGGCAATGGAAGCTGCCCAGGCCCCAGATAATATCGGTTGAATCAATACCAACAACCTTTCTATCGGGGAAGCACTGTTGTAAAATATCAAGCGCTTTATCATCATTTTTTGAACGATAGGTTGGCACTACCACTGCGGCATTGCCAATATAAAAGTTGGCGTACGATGCAGGCAGGCGCTGGTCGTCATAAACAACGGCATCCGGCATAGGCAATTCCACAATATTTAGTTGCTTGCCGTTAAGCAGGCGCATAGTTTTAAGCGTTGCAAGGTTTTCCTGAAGGATAGGATAGTTTTCGTCGTTCTTATTTTCCTCTACTACGGTAACAACGGTATCTTCATTCACAAAGCGGGTAATATCGTCAATATGGCCATCGGTATCATCGCCTATTATGCCATCGCCCAGCCATAAAACCTGTTCAACACCATAATAGTTTTGCAGGTAGCTTTCAATTTGCTGCTGGTTTAAGTGTGGATTACGGTTTTTATTGAGCAAACAAGCCGTGGTAGTTAAAACGGTCCCTTTTCCGTTAAAATCAACCGAACCGCCTTCCATCACGATGCCGGGGTGATAAACCGGCAGCCCAAAATATTCAGCAATTTTTGTTGGGATCACGTCATCCAAATCAAACGGCGGGTATTTGCCGCCCCAGGCATTATAACCCCAGTCGATAATCGCTTTTTGTTTGGTTGCTTCATTGATCAAAAACGCCGGGCCATGATCGCGGCACCAGGCATCATTGGTGGCAAAATCAAAAAACTCAACCCTGGTTAAATCTACGCCTGCCGCTGTCAATTGCTGTTTGGCAAAAGCCATCATTTGCTCGGTGCCAACATTAATACGCACCAGTTCATCTTCGGTTAATACTTTGATGAACTCACAGTATTTAGGGTAGATCATCCCGATCTTGCCCGGCCATGATGCCTCCTTATGCGGCCAGCTGAGCCAGGTAGCGGTATGTTTTGCCCATTCGGCAGGGAAATGAAAATCTTTTAGGTTGGGAAAGTTCATAGTAATGATTATTTTCTACGTAAACGGGCTTTGTCATTGCGAGCGTAGCGAAGCAAACTCGTCGTAGATAAGTTGACGGTAATGCAATGGCGACGGGTTTGCTTCGTCGTCCCTCCTCGCAATGACAAACGGGTTATTTTCTCAATTTACTCCTCGTCAATAAATCTCTTTGTAATCGGTTGATACGAATCAATCCTTCTATCCCTCATAAAAGGCCAGTGGCTGCGGTAATAATCAGATTTATCCAGGTCAAGTTCCTGCACCACTACTTCTTCATCATGGTGCGACGCCTGGTATATGATGGTGCCAAATGGATTGGAAAAAAATGATCCGCCCCAAAACTTAAGGCCAGCTTCTTCACCGGCGCGGTTAACACTTACCACGTGTACGCCGTTGGCCACGGCGTGCGAGCGCTGGATAGTTTGCCAGGCATTATATTGTTCGATATTGGTGGCCTCATCCTGGGTGGTGGCCCAGCCGATAGCGGTTGGATAAAATAAAATTTCGGCGCCCATTAAAGCGGTAATGCGGGCCGCTTCGGGGTACCATTGGTCCCAGCAAATGAGCACGCCGATGGTGGCATATTTGGTTTTAAAAACCTTATAGCCCAGGTCGCCGGGGGTAAAATAAAATTTCTCGTAAAAACCCGGATCATCCGGGATATGCATTTTGCGGTATTTGCCCAGGTAAGCGCCGTCGGCATCCAAAACGGCGGTAGTATTATGATAAAGCCCCTGCGCCCGTTTTTCAAACAGCGAAGCGATGATCACCACATTCAACTCCTTAGCAACCGCTGACAAAACATCGGTCGACGGGCCAGGGATGGCTTCAGCCAGTTTAAAATTGTCGTAATCCTCAACATCGCAAAAGTAAAGCGAGGTAAAAAGTTCCTGCAGGCAAATGATCTGCGCGCCACCTTTTGCAGCTTCGCGCACCTTTGCAATCGCCTTATCTAAATTCTCCTGTTTATTGGCCGTACAGGTCATTTGTACCAGCCCGACTTTTACTTTTGCCATCCCTTAAAAATTTGGGCAAAAGTAGCTATTTTAAGTGATTAGAGATTAGAGATTTGTGATTAGTTGCCTGTAAGAAATGTAAAATTGAATGATATTGTTAACCAGGTTAGTTAACCTAATCAACTCAATCAAACCTAATCAACCAATCTAACCAACTCAGGAACACACCAGCCCGTTCACCTTATCCACCAGCTCTGCAAGGCCGAAGGGTTTGGCTATGGTGGCATCGCAGCCGCAGTCAGCAAATTCATCACTATTTAAATAAGCCGAACAAATAATCACCGGGATATTGTTAAACAGGTGATGTGTTTTTATCTGCCTGCAAATATCATCGCCTTTAGGGCCGTTGAGCTTATAATCAAGAATCAGCAAATCGGGGCGATAGTTATTCACCATCCCGATAAAATTCTTGCTGTCCGTGCTTACCTTTACTTCGAAATTCTCATACAACAAGGCTTCTTTTACAATATCCAGAATATCCGGATTGTCATCAAGCACCAATATCCGCTTTACCATAGTTAATAAATTGTTCAATAGGGGTTGAGTACAGGTTTTTCGATAATGCGGTTTTTTAATTAATAAACGGTTTGAGGTTGTTTGATATTACAAAACGCAAATGGTTTAATTTTATTTGAAAAAAAGTTCGCTTTAACATTTCGCAAATAAAACCGGGCTGCTCCAATGCAAAAAGGAGGCTGCCCCATGTGCGGGACAGCCTCCTTTGCGATGTGTCTTTTTTTGAAAAATACGTTAAGCTTTTACCACGTGATGATGGTGCCTGTCACGTTTGGTTTCCTTAACATCTTTTTTTATGTCCTTAACTTCTGCTTTCGCAATTTCCTTGTCTTTTTTATCAGCAACTAAAGTGGCCTTATCAGTTTTCACGTCTGCTTTGGCAACTGCAACCGTAGCCTTATCCGTTTTAATTTCGGCTTTTGGCGCTTTGTCGGCTTTGGCGTTAGCCAGCGTAGCTTTGTCTGTAGCCATGGTTGTTTTGGCAGTCTGCAGGTTTGATTTTGAGGTTGCGACGCTGGTTTTTGCATCGGCTAAGCTCTCTTTAGCTTTTTTAAGGTCAGTTTTAGCGTCCGGTTTAGTTGACGGCTGTGGAGTAGTTTGTGCAAAAACGGCGGCTGAAAATAACACTGCTACTGCCAATAGGATAACTTTTTTCATTTTTTTGGTTTTTTAAAAGTGTACGTTTAATTGATTTTTTTGTTGCTTTTATCTATGACTTTCTAAATAATAAATGGTTTAATAATAGAAAATATTTTTTTAAGTTATATATTAAACCTCAGGCAATATCTATCGTTTAAACAAGACATATTATATTTAAACTATTATTATGATTAAACCCTTACAAAGATTACTGTTATTTATTTCTATATCATTAATTTCAAACGTTGCTTTTTGCCAAACAGGCGCTATGCCCGGCGATGACGGCAAGACAAAAGCCGATGACGACGGAGCCAGCCAGCATAATATCATAAAATTTGGGGCCAATTATTTAAGCAACATTATTTTTATGGGACGCACTGATACTGCCAAAACTCCCGCGGTATTGCCCGAATTAAAATACACGTTAAGCAACGGCCTGTTTTTTTCGGCAAGCGCAAGTTATATCTTCCAAAAAAAGAAAAATAAAATAGATGGCGGCGATCTGTCTGCCGGCTATAACTTTGATATTACTGACAATCTTTCGGGCAGTGCCTCCTATACCAAACTTTTTTATACCGCTGCCTCCACCCAAATCGCGTCTTCCATCGGTAATACTTTTAATGCCAATTTAAGCTACGACACAGGCACCATCATTTCGCCTTCCGTAAGTGTTGATTACGACCTGAACGGCAAAGGGATAAGCAATGATGTTTTTGTTGACGCTGACGTATCGCACGATTTTATATACAAAGGTATTTTTGGCGATGAGGATATTTTGTTGATATCGCCTACGATTACCGTAAATACCGGCACCCAAAACTTCTATGATGGCTATTTAACCAACGTAAAAAAAATAAAAGCGGGTAAAACCAAAAAAGCAACTAATGCTGTGGCACAATATACAGGCACCCTTAGCCAATTTAAATTGCTGGATTTTGAGCTATCAGCACCGCTTGATTATAAATCGGGCCATTTTCTTTTCCAGTTTACCCCTACTTATGCAATCGTGAAAAATCAATTACCGGCCGCTTTAGCCGCCAGGCTTTCAAATGCGCCCTCAGTATTTTACTTTGAAGCCGGTGTGTTTATGAAGTTCTGAGGCAGTGATCAGAAGTTGGGGATTGGTGAAAAATGCATGCCCCGCAGTATAAGCAAACCGGCCCGTGATTAACTAATCATTAATATCCATTCCCGCAGGGGCTTAAAAATCATGATACAGATCCCTGAAGGTGCTGCGCAAGCCGAAGGTAAGCATCACCGTTTTATGATCTGCTACTGAGGATTTTTCAGCCCTTAACAGGGCGCCGCCCTCAAGCCTTAAATTATATTTGGGGTTGATGAGGTATGATATCGTACCCTCGCCGTAATACAGGCTGGTGGTGATCCCCTGGCCTACACTGGTTGCCGTAGTTGACGGTACGTATGGTAAATTTACATTTTTGCCAAAATCGGCATTTTGGGGGTCGGTGCCGTATTTGGCATAGTTTACCTGCCCCATAAAATCAAAACGCCCTATCGAATAATTCAGTATCCCGATAAACTCCCTGAAATTTGCACCCAGCGGATCGCCCAGCGGCTCCTCAAAATTGGTATAACTGGTTATGGGCTGCGCGCTGGCGTAGGTATATGGTTTTACGGTATTAAATTCGAACAGGTAATTAAAATCCTTAACCTTAAACAGGTCGGCACCTCTTATGCCCAATTGTACTCCGTTGGTATTGCTGTTATTGCCGCCCGAAAAGAAACCGCTGCCGCTAACCCTGTCTAAAAGCAACTGCCCGTAAATGGCAGCCTTGTCAAATATTTTATACTTGGCCGTAAAACCCATCAAAGCATTATCAGGCTGCGAGGGGGTTGAATTGATGGAGTTGGTGTACACTATCGGGTTGATAAAATTGGGGTCGAAACCATGGAAATTGCCCTTATCATTAGCTTCGCTCATTATAATGGCATCAAAATAACCTAATGACAAGCGGTTGGTGATGTTCCAGTCGAGGTAGTGGAAAGCGCCCCATTTGCGGCGTTGATTGCCGAATGAATCAAACCTGGTAGCACGCTGGTCGTTCATATAGGCCCACTGGATCATGTACTGCACCTTACCCAAATTGGCTGTTAAACGCAGCAAAGGGTAGTTGGGCGCAAAATCAGACAACAGCAATGACCGGTAGCCATCGCCGATAAAGGTTCTGTCCTCGCCCATCGTAATATTAAGCTGCTTTATAGGCGTGTACGACAGGATGGCCGTAACGTAGCTCCAATCTGCATATGACGCCCCCGGGTGGCGGTCGTACGACTGCCCCGGCACTATATTTACCGTACTTATAACATTATTATAATAGGTAGGGAATTTAGACTGATTTTCATACCCGCTGGTATAAAAGAAAAATTTGGTACCCACCGTTCCGCCAAACTGGTAGCCGCGGGTATTAGCGTAGGTAGTAATATGGTCGTTAAAATCGCGGCCCAGTTGCAGGTCGGGCAGGTAATCGCCATAAAAAGTATATTCCTTGGTTTTTACATCAAACAAATGTTCGTTAAGCAATTTGCGTACTATCCAGCCATGGCGGGTACTGTCAACCCCAACATTCATCAATTCGTTATACCTGGGGGCAATAAGGCTGTCAATTAAAAACGGCTTCAGCGAGGTATGGAACGAGCTGTTGATGGAGTATATACTCGAGTTAAATTTTTGATCAAGCTGGTACGAGTAAGGCAGGTACACGGATTGTGCTTTACCAAATTGCACCGTAAACACAATAATTGCGGCAATTAATGTGACTTTTTTAATAGGGAAATGGTAGATATTTTGCATAGCAACAAAATAAGTATTATTTATCATCAAATAAAAATTTCATTAATTAATTCATAAAAGCTAACGCAATTAGGGAAGGATTGTTTTGGGGGGATGTTGGGATTTGGCGATAGGCATATCTGTCGATGGGCTATATCCATTGTTGACATCTGTCGATAGGCTATACCCATCGTTGACATCTGTCGATGGGCTATACCCATCGTTGACGTATTACGCCCTTTCAGGGCTTAAATTTATTTACAACAGCCCTGAAAGGGCGATATACGTCAACGCCGGGCGAAGTCCGGCGGGTTTAGTGGCGTAAAGGCAGCCCTGTAAGGGCATAATATCCTACATTACTTTACTATCGGTCCTCCCCGAAATGTATTGAAATATAATTTGTCGGGATCCTTTAGCTGTAATGCAATTTTTCCGCGATAACTGATGATCGTTCCCGTTACGTAGGCGTAACTTTCAGCCAGATCTTTAAGTTTGGTATAGGTAAATTTACTCCTATCTTTTTCGTCAATTAAAATAGTAAGCAGCGTTTCATCGTTTTCAGGATCAGGCGATGTCCCGGGTGTTCCGCGTGCAAAAATGGAACGCTGGCGTCGCAGGGTACAGCTACCGTAGGCTCTCCATCCCCTTCCGGCTTCCGGACTTTCCTGACTTTACCAACTTTCCCAACTTTTTTCCCATATTTGCGCTCTTTGAACGAATTATGCTTAGTTTATATGTTAAAAGTTGTTAAGCCTGAATTGTTTTTTTAAATAACCTATAAAAATCCTCATATTTACCCTGCAAAAATCCATTACTAGTGATCCATGGAATACAAAAAAATAAATAACCTTTTAGGCTGGCTTTGCTTTGTTATCGCTTCAGTTACGTACATTTTAACCTTAGAACCTTCGGTAAGCTTTTGGGACTGCGGCGAGTTTATCTCCTGCGCCTTTCGTTTACAGGTAGCGCACCAGCCCGGTTACCCGCTTTTTGCCATGCTGGGCAAAGCATTTTCGCTATTGTCTATGGGCAATAATAAAAACGTGCCGTTTTGTACCAATATGATGTCGGGGATAGCCAGCGGGGCCACTATTATGTTCCTGTTCTGGACCATAACCATGCTTGCCCGCAAAATGCTGAACAAAGCCGGCGAAGCTGTCGACCAAAACCGTACCTACCTTATTATGGGCGCAGGTTTGGTGGGCGCACTGGCCTTCACTTTCAGTGATACCTTCTGGTTCTCGGCGGTTGAAACCATCGTGTTTGCCATGTCGTCGCTTTGTACCGCTATTGTATTTTGGGCCATCTTAAAATGGGATGCCCATGCTGATGAACCGGGCTCCGACCGCTGGATCGTATTTATTGCTTATGTGATCGGTTTATCCATCGGCATCCACCTGCTTAACTTATTAACTATCCCCGCCCTTGCCATGGTTTATTATTTTCGCCGCGGCAAAAATGTTAACGCGGGCGGCGCCATTGGCACTTTCCTTATCGGGGTGCTTATCCTGGTGTTTGTACAATATTTTATAAGGGGGTATACTATTGCCATCGCAGCGTATTTCGACCTTTTCTTTGTTAATACCCTTGGCTTAGGTTTCTGGAGCGGCGCCTTCTTCTTCTTCCTTATTATCGCGGCCGTGCTGGTTGCCGGTATCTGGTACGGTAACAAGTATAAGAAACCATTAATGACACTGGCATTTTTATGCGTGGCATTTGTATATTTCGGGTACAGCGCCTTCGCCTATATCCCTATCCGGGCAAGTGCAGGCACCAACCTTGATAACTCGCATCCTGATAACGCATTTACCCTATATGGCTATTTAAACCGGATCCAATACGGTGAAAACCCATTGCTGTTCGGTCAGTATTTTGACGCGAAAGTGGTCGACCAGACAGAAGGAAACACCCTTTACAGCAAAGGGGCTACCAAGTACGAGGTTTCGGGTAAAAAGCACAACTACGTTTACGACCATACTACCTTTTTGCCGCGCATGTACAGCGGCGACGGACAGGATCCGCAGTTTTACCATGAATGGCTGCAAATTCCGGACGGACAGGCGCCAACCTTTGCTGACAACATGAAATGGATGTTCAGCTGGCAAATCTGGCAGATGTATGGACGTTATTTTTTATGGAATTTTGTAGGACGGTATAATGATGCCGATGGCCAGCAAAGCATGACCGCTGTTGACGGCAACTGGACCTCCGGCATTCTTGATGGTACCCGGCACCTGCCAAAATCGGTTGTCGGCGGACCAAAAATACCAGGCCAGGGCATTCAACTGGGTAATACTTATACCCCGTTATATGCGCTTCCTTTTATATTGGGGGTATTGGGCTGCGCATATCATTTTCAACGTAAAAAACGCGATGCGCTTATTGTATTGCTGCTCTTCTTCTTTACAGGCATCGCTATTGTTTTATATGTTAACCAGCCCAGCATACAGCCGCGTGAGCGTGATTACTCGTATGTGGGGTCCTTTTATGCTTTTGCCATATGGATAGGCCTGGGTGTAATTGCACTTGCCGAATTTATCCAGATCAAAGCTAACGCCAAAACTGCAGCCTTACTGGCAACAGGTGTTTGTTTACTGGCAGTGCCGGTATTAATGGCGAGCAAAGAATGGAAAGATCATGACCGCTCAACCAAAATGACACCGCATGATATGGCCTATAATTATCTGATCTCCTGCCCGCCAAATGCTATCTTGTTTACTTATGGCGATAATGATACCTATTCGCTTTGGTACGACCAGGAAGTAGAAGGCATACGCTCAGACGTGCGTATTGTTAACCTGAGCTTGTTTACCGGCGACTGGTACATCCGGCAGATGCAGAAACCAATGAACAATTCGGCACCGCTGCCGATTACCATGCCTTTTGATAAATACAAGGAAGGTGTGCGTGATGTTATATATTTTGACGACAAAAAAGTTGCCGGTTATACCGATGTAAAAGAGGTTTTTGATTTTATCACATCAGACAATAAAAATGTGATGGAGCAATACCAGAACGGCCAGTTGGGTAACTATCTGCCAACAAAAAACTTTAAGATCACCATTAACCCTGATGATGTTTTAAACAACCATGTGGTCTCGCCTGCCCAGAAAGATAAACTGGCAAAGGAAATGACATGGAAATACACCTCCAACTATGTAACCAAAGAGAACCTGGCCATGCTGGATATCCTGGCGCATAACAACTGGAAACGGCCAATTTGCTTTACCACAACTATAGGCAACGAAAACCTGATAGGCTTGCAGCCTTACCTTTATAAAGAAGGCTTTACCTATCATTTAATGCCGCTGCAACCTGACACCACTACCAAGGATCAGCTGGGTAAAATCAACAGCCTGGTGATGTATGATAACATCATGAACAAGTTTAAATTTGGGAACTTTAAAACCGCAACCTATCTTGATCATGAGTCGACTACCATGTTTTACCCGGTTATGGTTACTACTTTTCTGGACCTTACCCAAGGTTTAATAAAAGACGGGCATCCTGATCTGGCCCTTAAGGCGCTGCATAAATTTGACGAGGTATTGCCTGATATTAACCCCGGCCTTGATGTTGCCGATCGTAAAATATTCCTGGCACAAACTGCCTACGCGCTGCATGATGTAATTTTGGGCGATAAGTTTGTGAAAAGTGTTGATGATTATTTAACCGACCAGCTGGATTATAATTATTACCTGCTACAGGACAAAAGTGGCGACATGAGCTTGCGCGATGTACAGTATGGGGTGTCGTTCCTCAACGGCCTTGCGGGCGTTACTGCTGATAATCACAGGATGGATCTAAACAAAAAGCTGCAACAACAGTTAAAAGATTACGAAACCAAATTTGCCGCCGTTTTGCAGAGACAACAGTAAAACGAACTGGTTTTTTTAATAATATTCAAAGCGGCATTATCAATTTAATGCCGCTTTTTTCGTTTTAGTATTTTTTATCCGTTCCGTTATGCGTTTTTACATCATTATTTTATCGGGCTTTTGCTTTTTTTCGTGCAACAGGTCAGCTCAAAAACAGTCCGCGACAGCTGCCAATACGGCGGATACCGCCGCGCATAAGATGCCGGATAGTTTAAAAAACGAGATCATCCACCAAATAAAACTGGATGTTAAAAGCGGGTTCTTTTCTGCCGAAGAAACCCTTGATAGGGTAAAGGAAGTGTTTGACGGTGATTCGCTTGATGAGCAATGGATCATCAGCAAGATCAACAGAACCTATGCCCAGGCATTTAACGCGCAGGTACAATGGCCCCAGGTTACCGCCTTTGACAGGCTTGCCAAAGCCTTTGATAAACTCAATCAAAACCACATCATAGCGCTGCATAACCAGGGCATGACTAAACAGGATGGCGTGGATGACTGTACCGAACTGCACAATAAATTAAAAAAGAAAGGCATACGCACCCGCGGCTATTGCTTTTACCATGGGCAGGATCTTGACCGGGTTATTGAAGATAAAACCCTGTACCTTGCCTTCGGCGATTTTGACCACAACGACCGGAAAGGCGTTGCCATTGGTAAAACCATTGTTAAAGTATTAAAAGAGCAGGGCTTTAAAGTGAACTGGAACAACAGTATCGACAGCCGTATAGAGATCGTAAACCTTACCTGGCGCAAACGGTTTGGTAACGACAATTGCAGTTATGACAGGGCAGTAAAAATATTGAGCGGCGGATAAGTTCAGTTTTAACATAAAAAGACAATGAAGATTAATATTTTTGAGGTAGATCAGACTAAATCTGGCGATTTTTGAAAAACAACATCATAAATATCTACCTATGAAACTATTCAGCAATTTTTCAAACTCTTCAAAACAGCAACCTGAATTCCCTGCTTGTGTTGACTATAATATTATCCTGGAAAATGATATTGTTGAAGGCAAACCCGTAAAAATGGTGGATATGGGGTTACTTAATGTACCCACGGGTTCCATTGTGGTTTGTGACCCTTTGACTATGCCTGATTGGCCACCGTTAAACCGAAAAATCCCCAAAGGCAACTATCCGGTAAAAATTTATCTAGCCGATTTCGGAAACGGGCATCTAAGGGTAACGCTTGCTCACCTTGAAATTGCACCCGGCCGGGCAGAACGCTGGGTGTTGGCTGTGCGCGATGGCGAAGACGTAACCACGCTGAAAAATGAAGCCGATTATTTTGGTTTCCCGGTGGATGCCGGTTTAGGGTGTTTTTGGGATGAAAAGACCCGTGACGCATTTGTGAAATTTGACAATAAGTTATACGAAACCAATGGCGAAGGCGTGTATGACCTTTACCTTGAAGACGAATTTAAAAAAAGCGCGAATTACCCCGGTGATATTGGTAGTTGGGCAACCTACACCGTACCCGGCACCCAACTGAACGTAACTATGTTCTCTTCTGGTTGGGGCGATGGGCGTTATCCGGCTTACTGGGGTATCGACAAAGACAATAAGCTGGTCTCGCTGGTGATTGATTTTATCATTTTGCTGGGTAACGAAGAAGAGGATGATGATAAATAGGAGTAAAAAACCGGTTATCGGGAGCTCCAAAATGCTGTGCTAAATGTTTTAGGCTTAGCGTATCCAACTTCGGCCATCGCATCATCTCCCCCTGCCTGGGTTGTTTCCAGATTTTTTTAGCGGCTTCTAAATTTAAAAAAATAAAAAACTTGCGAAACCGAATAGTTGCGCATATATTTGCAACCGATTGGTTTCTTAAACCAAATCAGAATAAAATGAGAAGAGATATTTTCCAGGCGATTGCAGACCCGACAAGAAGGGCAATTATAACCTTAATTGCATTACAGGCGATGACGCCCAATGCCCTTGCCGAACATTTCGACACAACCCGGCAAGCGGTTTCTAAACATCTGCGCATTTTAACAGAATGCGAACTGATAAAACAAGAGCACAGGGGCCGGGAAATTTATTACCAGCTCGAGATAGACAAAATGAAAGAAATAGACAAATGGATTGAGCAGTTCCGCAAAATTTGGGAAACCCGTTTCGATCAATTGGACAATTTATTAGCAACACTTCAAAAACAAAAAAATGAACAGTGATCTCCTATTTGATTTTTCCGTAAATAAGGGAAACAAAACCGTTTACATGACACGTGAATTTAACGCTGACCTTGAACTGGTTTGGGAAGCGTGGACAACAGCCGAATTGCTGGACAAATGGTGGGGGCCCAAACCCTTTGTCACCAAAACAAAAGTGATGAATTTTGAAGTTGGCGGACGAAGGTTTTTTGCGATGGTAAGCCCGGAAGGGCAGGAGCGTTGGTTTGTTCAGAAGTATACTGCCATTAGCCCAAAAACCAATTTCAAAACCTACAATACTTTTGCAGACGCGGATGAAAGCCGCGAATTGCCGGGTTCTGACTGGGATTATAATTTCAGCGAGCAAAATGGAAAGACAAAAGTGAGCATTACTATTTATAACGAATCGCTTGCCCGAATGGAAAAGATGATTGAAATGGGCGCCATTAAAGGATGTGCTGCGCAATTCGAAAACCTGGACGAATTATTGGAAACTTTATCTCAAAAATAATTTTCAATACAAATAAAAAACCAAAAGCAGTCAAATGAGAAGTTTAGTCTACGCGATCAACACCACCTTAAACGGCTGTGTCGACCACACCAAATTCCTCCCCGATGAAGAGACGTTTACGTATTTTACGCAGCTCACGCGGGATGCCGACACATTCCTCTACGGACGTATAACTTATGGATTGATGGTCCCTTATTGGCCCGATGTGGCGAAAGAAGACCCTGCTGACGAATTTGCCCAGGCATTTGATGCCGTCGGCAAAATTGTTGTTTTCTCAAAATCGTTAGACAGCGCTGAAAACGAAAAAACGACCATAATCCGTTCGGGCCTCGAGGACGAAGTACTTAAATTGAAACAACAACAAGGCAAAAATATTTTTACCGGTGGTGTAAACCTTGCTTCCCAACTTGCCGGCCTTGGCATGATTGATGAGTATCATATTGTGGTTCACCCTATAGTTGTAGGAGAAGGGACGCGCTTGTTTGAAGGTATCAACCTACAGGAGAAATTACAATTAAAACTTGTTGATGCGACGGTTTTTAAGTCGGGGAGTGTTGCCCTAAAGTATGTAAAAAGTTAGTAAGAGATATGAGACAACAATTCACGAGTTAATGGTCATTTAAAAAGACAGTAGCAAATTACAGACAACAATAAAAAACAAAACTATATGAGAAAAATAATTTCATTTATGCACATATCGCTTGACGGTTTTGTAGCAGGACCTAACGGAGAAATGAACTGGATTAAAGTTGATGAAGAAATTTTCGATCATGTTGGTAAGCGGATCAGCGAAAGCGATACGGCATTATATGGCCGGGTAACTTACCAGATGATGGAAAATTACTGGCCTACCGCGGGAGACCAGCCGGATGCGAGCAAGCACGACATTGAACATTCAAAGTGGTATAAGCAAGCTCACAAAATTGTTTTATCAAAAACAATGGAGGATGCGGATTTGCCAAACACAACAATTATAAGCGGCAACCTTGCAGACAAAATAAACGAAATAAAACAACAGGCAGGTGGAGAAATATTGCTTTTTGGTAGCCCTGCAGCAACGCATTCACTTATTCAGCTGAACTTAATTGACGGCTACTGGCTATTTGTTAATCCAATTATTCTGGGACACGGCATTCCATTATTTGCAGACATCAAGGACAAAATAAAACTAAACCTATTGGCTACCAGGCAATTTACTTGTGGGGTAACCGCCCTGGATTACACAGTGGACAGACCATAACAACGAACAGTTAACCAAAGTATTTGCAAAAGCCGGGCAGGCGGTACACCAATCGGTTATAAACTGGTGCTATATGTTAACGTTTTGAGAAGATGTAATTTACAAATCAAAGCTAAGCCTAAATTTATTACAGGTGGTCGCAAATTGCGACCACCTTATTAGCAAAAATTCTAACAATATCAGGAGTGTAGATTTTCGATCACTAATCTTGTTCCCGGGACGTCTGCACTGGCGTTTTTAACCATTGAATATATCCCGGCATCTGTTGTTTTATAACCCCGGCCCAGGCTTTCCACGAAAAGAAATTACTCGGATGCCCGATCATCGAAATTGACGCTTCGTAGCCGGCTCCATTTGCAATAATTCCCCTGGTTCGTTTAAATGCGCTGCCCACCCTGGTATCTTTCCCGATTCCCTTTGTGCATTTGTAGTCATTGTTTTTAAGCGCACTTGAAAAAAAGTCTGTTCGGTTTGATGCCTCCAATCCGAGAAACAGGATATAGTCAGGTTGCAAAATATCAACTACTTTAAAAAATCCATCCCACCCCTGCTCCCATTGTTTTGCAGTTGGCCGGTGGTTTAGCGAGTCCATCGGTGCCTGGATAAAGTTGTAAAAGCTTACAGAGCGCCACAACTTATGCCTGAATTCCCTTTCTACCACCGCCCTGCTAAACAAAGCCCGTTCGGTATTTCTTATTATCGGGTTTGTAGCATCTTCCTTACCCCATAAACCTTTGCCATGAATTAAAAGGCGGGTCCAGTTATTCTTGTTAACCGTTTCCTCTGCATTATCATCGTTATCCCATTGATAATGGCTCTCGCCAACTATAAGCAGGCGGTTAGCTTCCAGGGTTTCATAATCTTCACCAACCCATGGCTTCCATTTTAGGACATTTTGGTTTATTAAAGTTTTAAAAAGCGGGTCGTAACAGGATTCTCTTAAAGGCATCGTGATTAATTTAGGCCGCAAACGTACGCCTATTATAACCTTAATTTACCGGGCGCTGATAAAAAATATAAAATAAATTTTCGAATCTCAATTATTAATCGTAATATTGCGATATAACAATGGGCTTAACAAAAACTGAAATATTTAGCGAAGAGCAAAACAAGCTGGCTACCCTGCTGAAAGCGTTGGCACACCCTGCACGTATCGCTATTTTGCAGCAGATTATCAATGCCAATGCTTGTATTTGCGGTGATCTGTCGGCCGAGCTTGGTTTGGCACAGGCCACCATATCCCAGCATTTAAAAGAATTAAAAAATGCCGGACTGATACAAGGCACCATTGAAGGCGTTAGCGTATGCTATTGCATCAACCCGGAGACCTGGACAATATTGAAGAATGAATTAAGTGGATTTTTAAATACCGTCGCTATCACAAACAGCTGCTGCTAAAAAAATTTACCCACATCCATCGCAATATTGCAATATTATGAAAGGTAAAAGCAAATGACCTAATGACCAATGACGCGAAGCAAATGAATAATGACCTAATGACGCGAAGCAAATGAATAATGACTAAATAAAAATACCATGAATACAGAAACTGAAATGAAAGAACTGGTGAGGCAAAAATACAGCGAGATTGCTTTACAGGATAAAGAGACCAACCAGGCCTCCTGCTGCGGTTCAGGTTGCTGCACTACCGAGGTGTATAACATCATGAACGACGATTACAGCACGCTTAAAGGCTATAACCCCGATGCCGACCTCGGCCTGGGCTGCGGCCTGCCAACTCAATTCGCTAAAATAAAAAAGGGTGATGTGGTGATCGACCTTGGCTCTGGCGCCGGTAACGATTGTTTTGTGGCCCGTGCCGAAACCGGTGAAACCGGCAAAGTGATCGGCATTGATTTTACCGAGGCTATGATCAACAAAGCCCGCCAAAATGCCGAAAAACTGGGTTACCATAATGTTGAATTCAGATTTGGTGATATTGAGCACATGCCGGTTACTGCAGGCGTTGCCGATGTAGTGGTAAGCAACTGCGTACTCAACCTGGTACCCAATAAGGATGCGGTTATAAAAGACATCTTCCGGGTATTAAAGCCGGGCGGCCACTTCTGCATATCGGACGTAGTATTGGTTGGCAATTTGCCCGAAAACCTTAAAAACAAAGCCGAAATGTACGCGGGCTGCGTGGCTGGGGCCATCCAAAAAGATGAATACCTCGGCCTCATCAAAGCAAACGGATTTACAGATATTACCGTGCAAAAAGAAAAAGCCATCGTCATCCCGGATGATATATTGACACAATACCTGGATGAAGCCGAAGTGGCCCAATTTAAAAAGGGTGATACCGGCATCTTCAGCGTTACGGTATTTGCCCAAAAGCCCGTATCTAAAAGCTGCTGCGGACCCGATTGCTGTTAATTAATTTCAGGCCATGGAAATACAGGATCTGACCCAAAAGGACTGGCCCGAGGTAAGGGCCATTTACCAGGACGGCATTGCGACCGGTAATGCCCATTTCTCGCTGCAGGTACCCGAATGGGAAGAATGGGATGCAGAGCACGTAAAAAAATGCCGCCTGGTGGCTATTGAAAACGATGAGGTGTTGGGATGGGCGGCGCTAGCCGCCATATCCGACCGCTGCGTATTTGCCGGCGTTGCCGAAGTAAGCATTTATATCGCCGAAAAAGCCCGCGGCAAAGGCATCGGTAAACAATTGCTGGCCGAACTGGTAAAACAAAGCGAACAAAACAACTTCTGGACACTGGAGGCGAGGATCTTTGCTGAAAATGAGGCCAGCATCCATATTCACCAGCAAAACGGGTTCAGGATAGTAGGCCGCCGCGAGCGGATAGGTAAATTAAACGGGGTTTGGCGCGATGTGGTATTGCTGGAGCGGAGAAGCACAGATACCGGAATTTGATCAAAAAACCAATTATTAAACCATAAACGATTATGATACAGCGTAAAATTTTATTTGTGTGCATTCATAACTCTGCACGCAGCCAGATGGCCGAGGCCTTTTTAAATCAACTGGGCGGCGAAGCATTAATTGCCGAAAGCGCCGGCCTTGAGCCCGGAAAACTTAACCCCAATGTGGTTAAAGTGATGCAGGAAATTGGTATCGACATCAGCAAAAACCCTACAAAAGATGTATTTGACCTCTTCAGGCAGGGAAAAGTTTACCAGGCGGTAGTTACCGTTTGCGATGCTGCCAGTGCCGAGGCCTGCCCCATATTCCCCGGAATGGTTAAAAGGCTTGGCTGGTCGTTTGCAGACCCTTCTTCTTTTACCGGCACACCCGAAGAAATACTGGAACAAACCCGTAAAGTAAGGGACGAAATAAAAGAAACCGTAAAGGCTTTTATTGAAGAGGCGAAACACCTGGAATACTGGACGAAAAGCGAGATAGTGCCTTCATAATTTAAAACCGTAATTAAACAAAAAACAATGAGCGTTAATAACTGCGCACCTGCAGCCGAAAGAAAAAAATTATCATTTTTAGACCAATACCTTACCTTATGGATCTTCCTGGCGATGGGCGTGGGAGTCGCTGTCGGCTATTTTATCCCGTCCTCAGCCGGGTTCATCAATTCATTTTCGAGCGGAACAACCAATATACCGTTGGCTGTTGGCTTAATTTTAATGATGTACCCGCCATTAGCTAAAGTGAAATATGAAAAAATGGGCGAGGTATTTAAAGACACTAAAGTATTGACCGCCTCTTTAGTATTGAATTGGATTGTTGGGCCAATACTAATGTTTGTACTAGCCATAACCCTGCTGCGCGACCACCCGGCTTATATGGTAGGCCTGATCTTGATTGGCCTTGCCCGATGTATCGCGATGGTGGTAGTCTGGAACGAACTGGCCGAAGGAAACCGCGAATATGCCGCCGGCCTCATCGCCTTAAACAGCATCTTTCAGGTATTGCTTTACAGCGTTTATGCCTATGTATTTATCACTATTTTGCCACCGCTGTTTGGGTTAAAAGGACTAGCAGTTAACATTACCATTGCTGAAATAGCCAAAAGTGTAGGCATCTATCTGGGCATCCCCTTTGCTGCAGGCATCATCAGCCGTTATAGTTTGATTGCCATTAAAGGCGAGGAATGGTTCCAAAAGAAATATGTGCCGGTAATTTCGCCCATCACCCTGGTAGCTTTATTGTTTACCATCGTGGTGATGTTCAGTCTTAAAGGAAACCTTATCGTTGAAATCCCGATGGATGTGCTGCGTATCGCCATCCCTTTGGTTATTTACTTTGCTATCATGTTTGTGTTAAGTTTCTTTATCGGCAAATCATTCGGCGCCGATTATTCCAGAAGCACCTCCATTGCTTTTACGGCTACCGGCAATAACTTTGAGCTGGCTATCGCAGTTGCTATCGGCGTATTTGGCATTAATTCAGGCGAGGCCTTTGCAGGGGTGATCGGTCCGCTGGTTGAAGTGCCGGCTTTGATCGCTTTGGTTAACCTGGCATTCTGGTTCCGTAAAAAATATTATCCAACTAAAATAAATACGATATAATATGAAGAATATCCTGGTGCTTTGCACAGGCAACAGCTGCCGCAGCCAGATAGCCGAGGGCTATTTAAGGCATTTCGCAGGCGATAAAGCAACTATTTATAGCGCCGGTATCGAAACCCATGGCGTAAACCCGAAAGCCATACAGGTAATGGCAGAGGACGGTATCGACATCAGTAAACACACCTCCAACAATGTAGATGAATACGTCGACATTCCTTTTGATTATGTGATCACCGTATGTGATAACGCCAAAGAGAATTGCCCCTACTTCCCATCAAATGCCGCAAAATTCCATCGCAACTTCCCCGACCCGGCAAAAGCCCAGGGCAGCCCTGACGAAGTGATGAATGAATTCAGGCGGGTGAGGAATATGATCAAAGAATGGTCAGCGGATTTTGTGACGGAACATTTAAAGGATTAGAGACAGTACCCTTATTTCAGGAAGCTTGATTATATTTACGTCTATTACACCGCTAATCCGCCGGACATCATGCGGTCTAGCGTATTACGCCCTTTCAGGGCTTGCACTGCGGGCACTGAACTCGTCGGGCTTCACCCGACGTTGACATATACCGCCCTTTCAGGGCTGATAAAAACAAAACCAGCCCTGAAAGGGCGGCATACACCAGCGATGGGCAAAGCCCATCGCATATAAAAAAGGACAACCAGCCCTGAAAGGGCGTAATATATCAACGATGGGTGCAGCCCATCGAACATAAAAGACAGAAAAACCAGCCCTGAAAGGGCATAACATATCAACGATGGGTGCAGCCCATCGATAAACAACCATGGGCCAATCACTCGTAAAAAACTATATGCACATCGTGTTTAGCACAAAACACAGGCAGCCATTTATTCAAGCACCTTTTGAAGATGAATTGCACGCTTATCTGGCCGGTATATGCAATAAGCTGGAATGTCAGCCAATAAAAATTGGCGGATATACCGATCATGTACACATCCTGTGCATGTTGTCAAAAAAAATAGCGTTGATGAAATTGGTGGAAGAAATAAAATCGCATTCCTCCAAATGGGTTAAAACGCTTGATGCCTCGCTGGCGAGTTTTTACTGGCAGGACGGGTACGGAGCATTTTCAGTAAATCCATCGGAGATTGAAAAAGTAATCACCTATATTGCCAACCAGCACCAGCACCACAGCCGGAAATCGTTCCAGGACGAATACAGAGTCTTTCTTAAAAAATACAAAGTGGAATACGATGAGCGCTATGTATGGGATTAAGTATATTTAGCCTTTGGTTGCGTTAACCACAACCAAACCGGAACGCCTGATTATACATACACGCTTTGCACCATTAAAAGTTAAAAAAAATGAACTTATATAAAAAAATAATTTTGAGGGCGATGGTTCTTTTTTTTGCTATCAACTGTTTTGGCATTGATAGACTGATTGCGCAAAGCACAGTTTCACAAACAGACCCATTTTCGACATTAAAATCAAATGGTTATAAACAGGTCGTTTCGCTGAAAGGGAAAAATGGAGAATTGCTGGGAGATCTTTACGTAAAGGAAAATCCTAAATATACAAGTCATGTATTAACATCGCTGCTTGTTGTAAAAGCCGTTGGTTTAAAATCAGTTACGCTTTACCAAATAAACTCCCGTGGCGATTTCATTAACGCCGATGGTAAAATAGAATTGAAAAATCACGTAAAGGATTATTACGGTTTTAAATTGTATAAAGGGAAAAAGAATTTCTCTGACCTTTTTACAACCGGGATGGTAGATCGTACGGGCAGGCTTTATTCAGATGACAATGATTATTTAATTGACTGGAATTATGACACTAAAAAGTTTGAATATTATCCGATGCCATAAATTATCTGCCAACATTTGCGTGTGTTATCACTAACAATCCGGGGGAAGCCGCATTATATTTAGACCTGTTACACCGATAGCATTGCACCAGCCCGGGATTACCCATCGTGCAAATCCCCCCTCACCTCTTCAAATAAATCACATACTGCCCCGAAGGATAAGGCGGCGATGTTAAGGTAAGGCTATGGGTGCTTAAGTCAGAAATAGTGTAATTCGCCGGTGGCGTAATAACACCCATTCCGTGTCCGTCAACTGTATAAATGTTAATGCCAACAGACTTTGTTCCGTTTAAGCTATAAACTCCGGTCATATTATCCTGGTGATCCTGGATGCTTAGCGCACCGTTTACACCAAAATCGTAATAGTCTGCTGCAAGGCCGTTAATGGTAGTATCGCGGGCCTGGGAATAAACCGTTTTTACGATATTCCATTTGCCGGCAATAATGGATTGATTTGCACTTCCATCTTTTTTACAAGCACCCAGGCAAAACAGCAAACATGCGACAATAAATATTGCGTACGTAATTTTCATATAACTGTATTTTATTGTATTTAAAGGCCATTAATGACCCCTGGTATAATAACTATCTGTAGTAACTTTATAAACGCTGCTGGTGTCAAGTTGCTCGTGCAGCACCAGGTTATTGGCATCCAGCTGAAGTATTTTAACCGTATCCGGCCCCGGTTGCGAACAACCCATACAGGTCGGTATAAAGCCGAGCTGCAAAATCAATGATGAGCCGCTCACTTTATACCACCGGTAATACCCTTTGCCGCCCAGCGGCTGGCCATTACCATTAAGCGGGCTGCTTTTTCCGTTCACCGTAAAAATTGTAGCCCCCGACGACACAAATGCCGTATTATCATTATTAAACTGCCAGTAGTAAGTAGTATCAAAATCCATTGCCGGATACGTTGCGCTGGCAATTGCCCCGGTTTTAATAGTTTGTTGGTTGATGGCTAACTTATTTTGGTACCACCGGCCGGCAATAGGGGCCGACAAACTTACCCGTTTATCCTTTTTGCAGGCATAAAGGCAAAGCGCCAGTACGGCCATTACGAACAAGTACTTTGGCATTATCTTTTCTTATAAATTTATCTGCTTAAAGTTATTCTCCGCCCGAAAACCCCGCCGGGGGTAGCAATTTCAGGCGAAGCAATGTAAAGGCTGTGCGCAGTAACTTTAAAATGACTGGGCGACAGCACACCGTTCAGGGTAATACCAAACGACGAAATAACGATGGTTGAATCCGTTAACGCATTATACGTTAAGGTATCTAAAACATTGCCTTCCTTGGTATAGATGATATTATTTGTCCTGATATCAAAGTAGTCGCCCGCCTGCCCGGCATAGTCGACAGGATGGTTGGTAATACCCACGCCGGCGTAAGTTGAATCGCTAACGATGTTCCATTTGTTAAAAATTGAGGCGGCCGGCGGGTTTGCGCCGCAACATACCAGCAAGTGGTTAATGTTAGTTTTTGTACAGGAAAGTAAACAAAGCTGTAAA
The DNA here is from genome assembly GCA_031292485.1 of Mucilaginibacter sp. GTDB lineage: Bacteria > Bacteroidota > Bacteroidia > Sphingobacteriales > Sphingobacteriaceae > Mucilaginibacter. Next base: position 1,561 of record JARLHA010000026.1, on the reverse strand, counting down.
CCGACAACAACGATGAGTAAAAGTTTGGTTTTCATATTGGCTTAGTGTTTAATATTTAACAATACGAACACATTTGCCAAAGCGATACAGGCTGTATCAATAATTTAAAATCCGGTACTCTGTGGCCTCCGCGCCTTCTCGGTGTACTTTGCGGTTAATTTTCACCACGGAGACCGCTAAGGAAGGCGCAAAGCATCACAGAGGATAATTAAGCCGATCTCTTTCAGCCATTACCCCCCTAACCAATGACTTAATGACTTAATGACCTCAATGCCTCAATGACTTCACTACTTCACCTTAAACTCCTGGTTAGTAAACGGCGGTGTTTCGGGGGTTTTAATAACGTTAAACTGGTGATTGGTTGTTTGATGGCATTCGTTACAGCTATTGGTTAACAGGATAAAGCCTTTTTCAAAAGCTTGCGGGCTCTTTGCCTTGATGGCTTTATCTAAACTATCCAACGCGGGGTAAATTATGGGTAACGATTTTACCTCGGGCCTGTCATAACAGTATTGTTTTACATCCTCAAGGGTTTCCCTTATCTCCCCCACCTCAAAGTTTGCCAGGGCCCAGTTCTGGTTTTTGCCCGCGTACCAAATTTTGGCATGATGGATCTGTATGCCCATCATAAACTCGCCCAAACCGGGCCGGTAGGTTTGCGCCAGCTTTTTGTTCAGGCTATCAACCTGTACCTGTAATTGCGCGTTATTGTTACCGCTGCCGCAAGCCGAAAAAAGGCTCAAACCGCATATAAATACGATCAATAAAAAAATGATTGGGGTATTTAGTTTCATGTTTTAAAGTTAAATAATGTTTGTTGTTTATGTCAACCCATTTTATTGCACTATCTTATCCTTTTATAGGCAAAACAAAAAAGCAATTTACGAATGACGATTTAAAGATCGAAAACGTTTTAAATCGAGTAGGAAGTAAGGGAGTAGTTCTCCCTTACCGTCCTCTCACACCACCGTACGTACCGGTCTGGTATACGGCGGTTTGTCAGAATATAGATAACTGATGTTTAGTTTTCCAGAAGTATCTGTTCTCAAATCCAGTGTAGCCCAATTTGGTGAAGTATAATTTGTTCAATGTGGTAAGCAAGATGGGGCTATGGGCCACCCTACTGTATCCCTTGCTGCTATTTCCCCACTCGTAGGCCTTGCCGTTCTTCACCCCAAGTTTTATCAGCCGCTTCACCCTTGCTTTTGGCAGCTTCCATTGCTTCCAGGTGCATATACGCAAACGGGTTCGCACCAGTTCATCCAACATTCGCATCTGCGATTTTGCCTTGGCTATCCAAAAATAGTTTATCCAGCCTGCGATGGCCGTTTCCAGTTTCCTGATCTTTTCGGCGAGCGGAATCGGTTGATTCCGTTGCGTGTTTAGCCGGATTTTATCCTGAATCCGTTTTACCGTCAGGCTTGACAACCGTATTTCCCATTTCTCCTTACTCCGATAGAAAGAAAAGCCTAAAAGCGTACTTTTCGTGGGGGTGCTGACTTTCGTCTTTGCCCTGTTCACCTTTAGTTTAAGCTCTTTTTCTATGTATAAGATAATACTG
>JARLHA010000025.1 GCA_031292485.1 Mucilaginibacter sp. | reverse complement strand
CGGAGAACACTGAGAAAGCACAGAGGGCCACAGAGAAATGCAAATAGAAAATGATTTAGCAACAGAAATAATTGGTTCCGCGATTACGGTCCATAAGATATTGGGGCCTGGTTTACTCGAATCAGCTTACAAAGAATGTTTATTTTATGAATTGATAAGTAAGGGGCTTTATGTTGAGAAAGAGAGGCCATTGCCGTTGATTTATAAAGACATAAGAATGGATTGTGGATATCGACTGGATTTGCTGGTTGAAAATAAGATAATCGTGGAGATAAAGGCTGTCGAAGTGCTGAACGATATTCATCTAGCTCAGGTACTTACGTATCTCAAGGTCTCTGGTTGCAAACTTGGTTTGTTAATGAATTTTAATGTCCTAAAAATCAAAGATGGTGTTCGCCGGGTGATACACACTCCGTGAACCTCTGCATTTTTCTCTGTGTTCTCCGTGGTTAAACAAACCTCCATACCGGGGCAACTAATCCTCAATCACCAACCCCCATCGAACAGAATTTGTTGATGCATTCCGTTACCAGATCATCAACATTCTTTTCTTTTTAGGCCCATCAGCCTTCCTGGTTTTTTAACAAAAATTTAATCAACCCCCAAAAACCATCCACCATCCCCATTGTTTTTGAATATAATTAACCCTTTTAATAAACATCTAAAATTTAAAGTTATGAGTACTCAGGTGGAAACAATGAATGCGCAGGAAGTTGCAGACAGGCTTGTACTGCTATGCCGCGAAGGGAAGAATGTTGAAGCAATTAATGAATTGTACGATGACAATGTAGTGAGCCACGAACCCGAAGGTTCGCCAATGAGAGAAAAAATTGGTAAACAGGCTGTTTTGGACGCTACAAATCAATGGTTCGATTCCGTTCAGGAGTTGCATAACGTTTATATCTCAAACCCAATTGTTGGCGGTAACTTTTTTGCCTGCACCATGAAAGTGGATGCCACTTATAAAGAGAATGGACGGAATGTAATGGATGAGTTATGTGTTTATGAAGTTAAAGACGGGAGAATTGTGTTCGAACAATTCTTTTATCCAACCGGCAATTAACCCCCGGTCAAAATAAATCGCAACAAAAAAAGGGGGCCTTGCCCCTTTTTTGTTGCTGTATGAAAAATGATAGCGCAAACAATAAAAATCCTCTAAAACAAATTCAACAATATCCCTTTGTCTTAAGAGTATAATTTTACAAAAACTCATATCCTATAGATAAGCTAAGCACTCTGTTTTTAATACTCAAGCCATTCCGATTTACAGTATTGGTAAAACCATGTCCATAATCAACGCTAAATAACAGACCATTTTGCAATGTAAATCCCACCAACGCATTAAAGCCATAGTCGGTCTTTTTGAACTCATCTTCCGGTCCAAAAGATAATTTATTAGTAGCGCCAACGGTTTTAACACCATCAACTGTTGTATTTCCCTGCGAACTGCCTGACATGGCTATACCCAAATAAGGACCTCCGCCAAAAAATATTTTTAACGGCCCTACCGGAATATGATAGAGGACATTTACCGGTAGTTCAAGGTAATTTAACGTAACATTACCTTCGGCATCAAAAGTATATGGCGTAGGTGTACTGCGAACGATCACGGAATGGCTGTGGTATCCCTTGCTTGTGTAAGATAACCCAGGTTCGATGGAAATTTTACTCCATTGAATATCTGCAAATATGGCCGCGTTAAAACCTGCTATATCCGAAACGCTGGTACCGTTCTCGCTTTGTGCAGTTGACTCATTCAATCCGGCTTTGATGCCGAACTTTACTGACTGTGCGAATAATTGCTGCATGCCCGCAGTCAAAAAAATTAGGAGAATTATTTTTTTCATGATACGTTTTATATAACATTAAAACAGCATAAAATTCCCTTTATTATTAAAAACTAAAAATTTAGTTTATTTACCACAAAGAATCCGATGTTCAGCAGTCCTGAAAAAGCCTCTGGTAAAACGCCCGAAATGAAACTCGTGCGAAAACAGATCCGGCAAATGATAGTTTTGAGAAAAAAGCATTAAATTAGTAACATGAAACCAAAGTCACATTTCCTGTTGCTATTTTGTATTTTTATGGCCGGTTGCTCAAAAAAAGGCTCACCGCCTCATCAAATATCAAATCTTACAAACTCACCAAAAACAGGCGTTGCAACAATTTTTGCCGGAAACGGGCAAACCGGGTTAGCGGACGGCAAAGGTGTTGCTTCATTTGGCGAAGCCTGGGGAATTGTGATGGATAAAAGCGGAAACCTTTTTGTAGCAGATAATCATACCACTCTTATCAGGAAGGTTACCCCGGACGGGAGTGTCAGTACGTTTGCGGGAAATATTACCGGTGCCAGCACCGGTCACAACGTAAGTGTCGACGGGACCGGAACATCGGCATCATTTAGCGCCCCGGCAGGAATGACCATCGATGACGCCGGAAATTTATTTATTGCGGATGCGGCAGTTATACGTGAAATAACACCGGCTGGTGTAGTTACAACCGTGCCGGGGAGCCACTATTATAATAATTCCAATTTTGTGGGAATTACGCGGGATGCAGCAGGCAACCTGTACGCGGCCGACAGTTACAATAGAGTTATTTTAAAGTTCAGCAACGGAACTTCGTCCATCTATGCAGCGGGTTATGCAACGGGTGCCAGCAGTAGTTTAAATGTTTTCGTTCAGGCACTTGGTATAGCGATTGATAACTCAGGCAACCTATTTTTGGTTGACGGAGCTAATGCTATTCGTAAAATCACCGCCAATAAATCGGTAACAACGATTGCAGGCATACCAATGCAATCAGGTTTTACGAATGGCGCAGGTAGCCTGGCCACTTTCTTAAACCCTTTTGGAATAGTACTGGACGATGCAGGTGACTTGTTTGTAAGCGACTATGGAAACAGGGCAATCAGGGAAATTTTACCAAATGGTAACGTGAGCACTGTTTTACTTACTAACGACGGTAATACGCAAAACGGCCCGGGCGACATGATCTTTGATCGCTCAGGAAATATTTACCTGGCCGAAGGAGCGTCCATACTAAAAGTAACGTTAAAATAACAAATTCCCGTTAATCTTCAATCACTACACCCATCGCACAAAATTTATTGATACATTCTGTTACCAGCTCATCAACATTCTTTTCCTTTAATACTTTCAGGTCTTTTAACAGTTGCTTTTTCAGGGTGGCTGCCATGGCAACGGGATCCTGGTGAGCGCCCGCTGAGTGGTTCTTTGATTACACCATCGATCAACTTGTTTTATACATCTCTGACGGCGTAAGTCAGTATCAGCCTTACTCAGCTATGATTGAAAATTCTCCGATCGTGATCCAGGGTCCGCCGTCATGCTGTTCAATTAAACTTATTTTATCAAAAAGTAGTTCAGTCGGTAGTACCTGCTTTTGAATATGGCTCCAAATAATATTGGTGCAAGTAGAATTTCGGGGATGCATTAAAGTTATGTGAGGAAGATGGTTCCTGGGATGTTCGTTCAACCCCTTCAATATGGTTTTCCTCAAATTGGAAAACCCGGCGTTGTACTTTTTTGCCGGAATAATTACACCTTTTCCATTTTCAAATCTTTCAGGCGGATCAAATTCCAGCCGGATAGGTTCGGCCCTTGCTATAGATTTAATATTTTCAATAACCTTTTCAATCGGTTCGATTTCGTCTTCCCGGCATAAAGTAACGTGAGCAGGGATAAGATAATATTGTATTGGGTTAAATTGAGCCCTTATCTTCTCTATAATTTCATTTTGCTCAGAAATATACAACGTAAGCTGTCTTCTGGTTGAATACATTTTAACTGAGTTGAAGTATCGCAGTCATGCACCGGGCTTGCTGCCAGCTTAATCCTCTATCACCACGCCCATAGCGCAAAATTTGTTGATGCGGTCTGCTACCAGTTCATCTACATTCTTTTCTTTTAATATTTTCAGGTCTTTTAAAAGCTGTTTTTTCAGGGTAGTTGCCATGGCAACCGGGTCCTGGTGAGCGCCGCCGAGGGGTTCTTTGATCACACCGTCGATCAGCTTGTTTTTGTACATCTCGGTCGAAGTCAGCTTTAATACTTCAGCTGCCCGTTCTTTATTTTCCCATGTTTTCCAAAGGATGGTTGAACAATTTTCGGGAGAGATCACCGAATACCAGGAGTTCTCCAGCATCATTACCTTATCGCCTATAGCAATACCTAATGCACCGCCTGAGGCTCCTTCACCTATGATCACACAAATGATAGGCACCTTTAAAACCGACATCTCCAGCAAGTTGCGCGCAATGGCCTCGCCTTGTCCGCGCTCTTCAGCTTCAAGGCCGGGGAATGCTCCGGGAGTATCAATCAGGGTGATCACCGGTTTATTAAATTTTTCGGCAAGTTTCATGAGCCTTAAGGCTTTGCGGTAACCTTCGGGGTTAGGCATCCCGAAATTGCGGTATTGCCTGTCCTTGGTGTTTTTTCCTTTCTGGTGACCAATAAACATCACAGTTTGCCCGTTGATGGTTCCGAATCCCCCAACTATCGCTTTGTCATCCCCAACAGTCCTGTCGCCGTGCAATTCAATAAAATCATCGCACATCAACTCCAGGTATTGCAGGGTATATGGCCTTTCGGGATGGCGCGAAATCTGCACTTTTTGCCAGCCTGTAAGGTTGGCATATATTTCGTGTCGGGTTGTTTCCAGCTTATTTTCCAGCTCAGTTATCGTTGCCGACATATCGAGCTTGTTTTTATCTTCAACCTGTTTCACCTTTTCGATCTGCTGCTGCAGGTCGGCAAGGGGCTTTTCAAAGTCAAAACTTATCTTCATATATTTAACTTTCTTGGGGGCCGCTAAATTAACTAAAACTAATGTTATTTTTTAATTAGCTTTATGTAAAGCTTCAAATTACTCTTGCCTCACCTAAATCCTCTCCAAAGGAGAGGACTTTTAAATGCGTTTTATTCGTTTATTTTTTTTCTCCCTCTCCTTTGGAGAGGGCAGGGTGAGGCTGTGCTCAATTAGCTTTATGTAAACCTTTAAACCACTTTAGTTGCTGTGGTGTTAAAAGGCCATGGGTAGCCAAACAAGCCTGTAAAATCGCGTT
>JARLHA010000024.1 GCA_031292485.1 Mucilaginibacter sp. | reverse complement strand
TCCGCTTTTGTTTCAGGGTTATCATTAACCATCATCGGGTATTCCATCTGGTCAAGCCCGTCAAAAACTGTTTCATGCGGGTAGGGGTAAGGCCATTTGGGGAATTGGTAACTCATCGCCTCCACCGTTTTCCGGGCATAATTGATCACCTCGAAATAATCTTCATGATGCTGGTTAAAAACCGCGTCGACCCTGGTGCGCCTTCCTGTTGCTGGGTCAACCACCAGGCTGCCCGATTTCCATAAATAATGGTTGCTAATTGCAAAAGTAAAATCAGTAACACTATCGGCTTCAAACTTCCAGGTATTGGCTGTTTTATTGGCAGTAATGTTGCCTGCTTTCAAGTCGTCTTCAGTGAAAATATCAGTGATCTTATCGTCCCTGGCCGCATCTGTTAATCGTTTAACAAATTTATCCTTCAAAATCTCTTCTGCGTTTTTTAAATTGCCGGTGGCCCACACTTCATAGTTACCCGGAACAGTGATCTCTGCATTAAAATGACAGAAATCGTTATAAAATTCCTGTATGCCCTGGTAATGCTGCTGGTTCCATCCGTCAATATCATCATAAACAGCAATCCGCGGGAAAAAATAGGCGATAAAGAAAGCGCCGCTATCTACCTGCCCGGTACGTATGTGTGATGTTTTATTGAGTGTATAAGAATAAGAAATATCAAAATGTATAGATTGTTTGGGTAAAATGGCAGGCGTTTTTACTGTCATATTTGTGCCGTCAATGGCCCATTGTTTTTCATCCTGCCTTTGCCGGTTGATGCTCAGTTGTTTTATACGGACACCATCGCTCACGTCAGCAGGTAGTACCGGCATGTTACGCACAGATCCTTTTTTATATAAATTGGGATAAAGTTTAAAATCAACCTCTTTTAAAGTATCGGGGCTGTTATTAATATAATCAACAGATACGGTGCCATTCAGTAAACGGCTGCGCGGATCGAAATTTATTTTAAGGGAATAATCGGCATGGTTTTGCCAGTATTTTGTACCCGGTTCGCCGGTAACAGACCTTGTGCCCTTTGTATAAGAAGCCTGGATATTTACCGGTACCGGTAACGAAACTTGTGCGTAAGCGTTTACACTTGATGAAACTGCAAGGAGTAAAATTATTTTGAAACGATTGATCATATAAGACAGCAATTTTTGAATAATAATATGTCGGCCGAAAGCCGCTATCAAATCTTAAATTCTTAATAAATCCGAAATCCGAAATCGAAAATCCGAATTCCGAAATAGTTTCTACCATCCACCCTTAAAGCCTTCTTTCAATGCCGCCTCATAGTTTTTAAGGTCGAATGAATAAAGGTAAGGGGCCTTATGTGCGCCGCCTTTTCGCGGTTCGTCTGAACGGGTTAAAATACCGAAGCCAAGCATCCGTCGCTGAAAGTTTCTCCTGTCGAGTTTTTTGTCAAGGATAGCTTCATAAAGCTTTTGTAATTCGGGCATGGTAAATTCTTTTGGCATCAGGTTATAACCTATCGGCTGATAATTCAGCTGGAGCCTTAAAGTATCCAGGGCTGTTTTTAATATAAGTGCGTGGTCTAATTTTAAATCGGGCAGGTCATCAAGTCCGCGCCATTGGCACGATTCTGCAAACTGGTCGGGGTTGGGGTTCGTTTCAAAAAAATCCACCAATGCATAATAGCCGATCGTTAAAAACCTGTTCGAAAACCAATTCTCTTTTGCCGGAAGCATGTCCTTGTACATATCAAAATGCTCTTTTGAACGTTCCGGGTCGCCAAATACCTGGAACTGCTGCAAAAAAATCTTATCAAGTGTAGTGCGTTCCTTTAGTATCCGGTCAGCGGCCTTTTCAATGGGCTCGTTTTTTAGCATAAAGCCGCCCGGCAGGTACCATTCGTCTTCGTTTTGAACTTTTAATACCAATACTTTCATTATACCCTCGTGAAAGCCAAATACCACACAATCAATAGATATGTGCGGCAAATAATTTTCGCGGGCTTCGGCGCAAAATTCTTTAAGTTCTTTTTTGGTTAACATTTTGGCTATTCTACAAAAATACTTTGATTATTTAAATTATAATATTACAATTGTGTCATTAATACACTATGATTTTTTTATAGTAAGGCCAATTATAATCATTATTATCTAATCGTATAATACCAATAAACTGCAATGGATGTCTTCCTGGTTATTAATTTAATGCAATTTATTAGTGTTTATTAAACAATCACCAAAAATGAAAAAACTATTTTCATCTGTTAAAACGCCTCTGCTCCTTTTATTGATCATGTCATTTTATAATGCAATGGGGCAAAAAAAAGGGGATGATCCTAAAATGAATGCCTTTGTCAGCAGCCTGATGAGCCGGATGACGCTGGACGAAAAGATCGGCCAGTTAAATTTAGTTACCGGCGGAAGGCCGACAACAGGTTCAGTAGTAAATAAAGGAATTGAAGAAAGCATAAAAAAGGGCGATATAGGCGGGATGTTTGGCATATGGGGTGCTGATAAAGTGAAAGAAGTGCAGGACATAGCGGTAAAAAGCTCCAGGCTTCATATTCCGATGATTTTCGGACTTGATGTTATCCATGGGCATGAAACTGTTTTTCCTATACCATTAGGGGTATCGGCTACCTGGGATATGGGGCTTATCGAACAATCGGCCCGTATTGCGGCAAAAGAAGCTACTGCGGAAGGTTTAAACTGGGTTTTTTCGCCAATGGTTGATATAGCCCGCGACCCGCGCTGGGGAAGGATCTCCGAGGGCGCCGGCGAAGACCCCTGGTTGGGCTCGCAAATTGCAAAAGCCATGGTTAAAGGTTACCAGGGCAGCAACATGATGAACCCTGACGCAGTGATGGCATGCGTTAAGCACTTTGCTTTATATGGAGGCGCTGAAGCTGGCCGGGAATATAATACCGTTGATATGAGCCTGATAAAAATGTACCAGGATTACCTGCCACCTTACAAGGCTGCGGTTGATGCTGGTGCAGGTAGCTTCATGAGTTCGTTCAATACGATTAACGGCATACCGGCAACGGGCAACCGATGGTTGCTCACAAAGCTGCTGCGTGACCAATGGGGATTTAAGGGTTTCGTAGTTTCAGACTATACTGCAGTAAACGAATTAACCAATCATGGTCTCGGTGATCTGCAAACCGTATCGGCATTGGCGTTGAAAGCCGGGCTGGATATGGATATGGTAGGCGAAGGGTTTCTAACCACGCTTAAAAAGTCGTTAAAAGAAGGAAAAGTTACCCAGCAGGAAATTGACCAGGCCTGTCGGCGGGTGCTGGAGGCGAAGTACAAACTTGGTCTATTTAATAATCCGTATAAATCTATCGATCCGTCGAGAGAAGACAAAGACGTACTTACACCGGAAAACCGGGCTTTTTCAAGAAAAATTGCTGAACACTCGTTTGTATTGTTAAAAAACAATAACCAGGTATTGCCACTAAAAAAATCGGGTACTATTGCGCTGGTAGGACCGCTGGCCGACAATCATTCGGAAATGCTGGGAACCTGGGTTGTTGCCGGTGATCCCAAAAAATCAGTAAGTGTGCGCGAGGGGATAAAAAATGTTGCAGGCAATGATGTTAATGTTTTATATGCAAAGGGATCAAACATAACAGACGACTCACTTTTAAATGCCCGTTCGTATTTTTTTGGGATGAAGCAGGACAAAGACAGTCGTACCCCGCAGCAAATGATAGATGAAGCTGTAGAAACAGCCAAAAAAGCCGATGTGGTAGTTGCGGTGGTTGGTGAGTCGGCGAACATGTCGGGCGAATCTTCCAGCAGATCGGATATTAATATACCTGAAAGCCAGCGCGACCTGTTAAAGGCGCTTGTGCTAACAGGCAAACCATTAGTTATCGTGTTGTTTAATGGCCGCCCCCTAACACTGGTTTGGGAAAATAAACACGCAGACGCTATTTTAGATGCCTGGGCGCCGGGTACCGAAGCGGGAAATGCAATTGCTGATGTGCTTTTTGGCAACTATAACCCCGCCGGAAAAATTACAGCTACTTTTCCACAGAGCGTGGGGCAGATACCTATTTATTATAACCACAAAAATACCGGAAGACCTTTTGACCCGGCTGGCCCTGCTAAATTCAAGTCGGATTATATTGATATTTCAAACGACCCTTTATTTCCATTTGGGTACGGGCTTAGTTATACAACTTTTAATTATGGCGAAGTAAAATTGAGTAAAACCAGGCTGAAGGGCAACGAAACCCTAAAGGCGACGGTGAAAGTAACTAATACCGGAAAATATGCAGGCGAAGAAGTAGTACAATTATATATAAGCGATCCTGTGGCTAGTATAAGCCGTTCAGTTAAAGAATTAAAAGGCTACCAGAAAATATCACTGCAGCCTGGTGAAAGCCGGTTGGTAACATTTGATATTACTACCGGTGCACTTAAATTTTACAATGATCAGTTGGTATATGATTGGGAACCCGGTCAGTTTATCATACAAGTAGGCACCAACTCGTCCGATATCCATTCAGCTTCGGTGCAATGGCTTAAATAAAGGCAGTTTTACAGCGCATCATAAACGGCCAGCCGGGTTTAATCCGGCTGGCCGTTTTATTTTAAAAATATGGTATTAGCCTGCCGTTTTTAAAAGAGAATTTTTATTGTAAAGTATTTTCAATATTAAAAAAAGATCGCAAATAGTTAATTATAATTGTTAAAATGACATTTTTTTAATTAATGATGAATTTTTTGCACTTGAATTTTTCAGCCCGGGCCAGTTATATCAGGGTATATTATAATTAAAAAACCAGGGCACAAATGTCATCTTTACTACAAATGAGCGTCTGGTAGCTTTTTTTGGCTGTTCATTCGCTTATATCACAACAATATTACATTGCCTTTTTTTTAAAATAATTATTGCTTTGTTAATAATTTAATAACATTAAGGCTTCATTATGTTGTTTTTATTATTGTTAAAGCCTAATAAATAATTAATTTATAATTCTTATATTATTACTTGTGTAAACAGTACACACTATTTACATTAGTATCAACGCCGATAAGGATTTTTCCGTTGGCCAACAATTATATAAAACCTGATATTTTTATAACATTTATTGATTTGGTGACATCCCTTTTTTGGGGATATAGCCATAAAGTGAAGTGGTGATAAGTTTAAATTTATTATTGTTATTAGTGCTTATTAAATGATAAAACATTTACTTTTTTTCTTTTTCAGTCGTTTAGCCATTGCAGGTCCTTCTCACCAGGGCCAACTCCAATTCCTTTTGGCTCAGGTCTGTTTTCGACCACCGATATAAATAAATACAGTTTTAATAAAAGTCTTAAAATCAAATAAATTAATCAACTAAATCTCAATCTCATGTTTAAAAGTTTACTCCTAAAGGGAAGAACATTATGCCTGCTGTTATGCTGCATGGTTTCTTCATTGGTAGTTACAGCCCAAACAAAACACACAGGTAAAGTTATCGGAGCCGATGACAAATTACCTGTTGTTGGTGCGTCCGTAAGGATAAAAGGCACCAACACTGGCGCAGTAACTGATGTTAACGGCGACTTTACCTTAAGCCTAAGTCCCGGCAATGTAATTGTGGTAAGTTACATTGGTTATGTTTCTCAGGAAGTAACTGTAAGAGGCAGCGAATTTGTTACTATTTCGCTTCAGCCTGCTTCAAGTTCACTTAATGAAGTTGTGGTAACAGGCTACACCACCCAGCTGAAAAAGGACATCTCCGGATCAGTTGCTGTGGTAGATGTTAATGACGCAAAAAAAATCAATGCTACCAGTTCTGAGCAATTACTTCAGGGCCAGGCAGCAGGTGTTACTGTTGTTAACAATGGTGCGCCGGGTGCGCCAAGCAACGTTTATATACGTGGTTTGGGTAATTTTGGTACAACAGCACCTTTGTATGTTGTTGATGGTGCTCAGGTAAATGACATGTCTCTTATTAACCCGAATGATATCGAAAGTATCTCGGTGTTAAAGGATGCCGGCGCCGCCGCCATTTACGGTGTATCTGGTGGTAATGGTGTTGTTGTTGTTACCACTAAAAAAGGAAAAGCCGGTAAAACTACTATTAGCTACGATGGTTTTTATGGTTCACAACAGCCTTTAAGCGGTAACGTTTGGCACCTGATGACTCCGGCAGAGCAAGCGGTTATGGCGTTCAGGGCAAATGATGTGGCAACAGAAAAGATTTATCCTGATCCTTCCAATGCTACTAATGCAAACGCGGGTACTCTTAACGCTTCCAATGTTATCATTCCAGTTTATGGTTATCACGGCGGAGCTGCACCAGGTGGCGGTTTTAATGCGTCTGGTGTTACGAGTGATCCTTCAATTGTAAATTATTATCATTTCGATGCTGCCAATCCGGGCAATGACTTTTTGGTTCAAAAATTTGCAACCGGAGCAGGTACCGATTGGTTCCATTCTATCTTTAAAGTGGCGCCTGAAATGCAGCATAACATTACTGCAACAGGTGGTTCTGATAAAAGCACTTTCTTATTCTCATTAAATTATTTAAATCAAACAGGTACTTTACTTAATACATACGAGAAAAGGTACCAGGCTCGTTTAAACTCTAATTTCAAAGTAAATGACCATATCCGCTTCGGCGAAAGTGGTTATGCTACCTACAGGGAAAACGAAGGTGGTTATCCTGGTTCACAACAACAAGAAGGTGGGTCAATAGCTTATACCTACCGTGAAATGCCAATTATTCCGATTTATGACGTTGGAGGTAATTATGGTGGTGGTTATGATGTACTTACAGGTGAGCCCCTGGGTAACGGTAGCAACCCCTATGCAATGGCTGCAAGAACTGCTGCCAACCATGCAAGGTTTGTGTATTTGGAAGGAAATATGTTTGCTGAAGCCGATATTGCCAAATATTTTACATTGCATACTAACTTTGGCGGTCGTTTGTACAATCAGTATTACAATGATGTTACTTATAATACTTATGAAAACTACGAAAGCCATGGCAGCTCAAACGGAATTGATGAAAACGAACAATTCAATAGCAATTATAACTGGACAAATACCATCCAATACAAACAAACAATAGGTAAACATAACATATCAGTTCTTGCTGGTTACGAACAAAAGTATCAGACAGGAAGGTATTTTGGTGCCTCTAACATCAATTTGTTTTCACTTGATCCGGCCTACGCTCAGTTAGGCGATGGTACAGTTTCAACTGCTCCCTATACCCAACTACAGCAACCAAAAGCTGTTGAATCGTTTTTTGGAAAATTAGATTACGTTTATGACGGTAAGTACATTTTAGGTGCATCTATTCGTCGTGACGGTGTTTCTGTATTTTATCCAGGCAAGCAATGGGGTACTTTCCCTTCAGTGTCTCTGGCTTGGCGCCTGTCTCAGGAAGATTTCCTGAAAGGTGTTAGCTGGATCAATGACCTGAAACTTCGTGGAAGTTACGGTGAAGCAGGTTATTTTGGTGACGTGTCAGGTAACAACCCTTACAATGCTTATAACTCGGGCCAGGGTGCCTCTTATTATGGTATTGCTGGCGGTCTAAGCCAAATACAACAAGGCTTTTATAATAGCCAGATCGGTAACCCTAATACCACATGGGAAACGGACAAACTTACTAACATTGGTTTAGATGCTTCTTTGTTTAATCACCTGGATTTAACACTGGAGTGGTATAAAAAAGAGAGCAGCGGTTTATTGTTTCCGGCTACTCTGCCAAATACTGTTGGCGGTGCAACTGCTCCGTATGTTAATATCGGCGACGTTCAAAACAAAGGGCTTGATATTTCCGCTACTTATCATGACAGGGTAAATAAAGATGTTACCTTTAGTATCGGTGCAAATATTACAACCTATCATAGCAGTATCACAAAAGAAACCGGCTTATCAAATTATTTTGATTCCGGCTATAACCGGGATAACCCAATCGTAAGAGACCAGGTTGGTCATCCTATTGGCGAATTCTTCGGATACCAGGTTGCAGGTATTTATCAAAATGCTTCGCAGGTATCAAGCCTTCCCGGCTATGATGGTGCAGCTCCAGGTTCATTTATCTACAAAGATGTTGACGGCGATGGAAAAATTACACCAAATGACCGTACTTTCATAGGCAACCCTAACCCTAATTTTACTTATGGTTTAAATCTGAATGCAAGCTACAAGAGGTTCGATTTCACCATGGTTCTTTACGGATCACAGGGTAACAAAGATTATAATTATACTGAATACTGGACTGACTTCTACAGTACTTTCCAGGGTGGCAAAAGCTTAAGCATGTATAACAATGCAGCTATTGTTTCAAACGGTGTAGTTACCAATCCTGGTGCAACTTTATCTGCTGCGTCATTCTCTCAGGCTTTAGGTTCAAGTACTACAAGTTCATATTACGTTCAAAACGGATCGTTCCTTAAATGCCGCGTTTTACAAGTTGGTTATACATTTGACCCACTTATGTTAAAGAGCATTGGTTTTGACAAACTGCATGTTTATATACAGGCAAATAACTTGTTTACAATTACAAAATACACTGGTTTAGATCCTGAAATTGTTTCTTCTATTGACAATAACGGTCAGGGATCTACTAACGGTGGCGGTGGAGCTCCTTTGGGTATCGATTATGGTGCTTACCCAAGCAACCAGAAACAATATATTTTAGGTGTTAACTTAACATTTTAATTAATTAAATACAAAAAATTTAGAGTTATGAAAAATTCTTATGGTAAATTCATTGCCCTGGGTTCGCTGGTTGCTCTTACACTAACCTATTCGTGTAAGAAGCTGCTGACTCAGGCACCCGTAGGGTCTTTAAGCGGTACGGTGCTGGCCAACAAGGCTGGTCTCGACGGCTTGCTTATCGGCGCCTATTCCATGTTGGATGGTTATACCAACACCTCCGGTACCGAATGGGAATCAGGTATTGATAACTGGATCTATGGCGGCGTTGGTGCAGATGATGCTTTTAAAGGATCAAATACTACTGACCAACCCACAGCGGTTCCTATCGAAAACCACTCCATTGACCCGTCAAACGAGTACATTGCTGAAAAATGGGCTGCTTTTTATAATGCAGTTCAACGTTCAAATGATGTGATAAGGGAACTCCCTTTGATCAAAGATGGTTCGGTGTCAAGTGATTATGCTAAAGAAGTTACTGCCGAGGCAAAATTTTTGCGCGGGGTGTTCCATTTCGAACTGGCAAAAATGTTCAGGAATGTTCCTTTTGTAGATGAATCAGTAACTTATGCAGCGGGTAACTTTAATGTACCAAATGCAGCCCCGATCTGGGATAAAATAGAAGCAGATTTTACAGCAGCCATGGCAGGTTTGCCAAAAACCCAGGGCCAGGTAGGCCGGGCTAACTATTGGGCAGCCGAAGCCTTTTTAGCGAAAGCATATCTATGGGATCACCAGTATGCCAAAGCAAAAACTGCTTTGGATGATCTGATAACCAATGGGGTAACATCAGGTGGTGCAAAATATGCTTTGAACGCAAATTATGAAGATAATTACAATGCGGCTACCAAGAACAGTGCTGAATCCGTATTCGCGGTACAGATGACCGTGAATGACGGTTCAAACGGTGCCAATGATAATGCGGGTGAGGCATTAAACTTCGCTGCAGGTACCTATACCAGCTGCTGCGGTTTCTACCAGCCATCCTATACTTTGGCCAACGCGTTTAAAGTTGATGACAACGGTTTACCAATGTTGGGTTCAACCAGCATGACCGTAGCTGACTATACAGGCGATAACAAAACCACTACCAACGTAACCGCAAATATTCCTAATTCAAGCATTACAAACTTAGGCAACGACCACAATTTGGGTGCATCAGATGCATTTACCCCTCCGAAAGATGCATTGGATCCACGTATCGACTGGACCTTGGGCCGTCGTGGTATACCGTATCTTGACTGGGGTTTGTGCGGTGGCGAACAATGGTCACGTGGTGATCTTTGCCCATACAACCCGATCAAAAACACCTTCTACCACTCACAGCAAGCCTCCACCAGCGATAACAACGGTGGCTGGGCAACCAACCAGGGAACTGCTGACAACTACAACATGATCACCTTCGCCGATTTACTTTTATGGCGTGCAGAGTGCGAAGTAGAAACCAATGACCTTGCAAGCGCAATGGCAGATGTAAACAAGATCAGGATCCGTATGCAAAACCCTGCCGGCTGGGTACATACTTATGTGGATAACACTAACCCAAGCGCAGGCTTTACCACTACCGCAGCTGCCAACTATAAGATAGGTGTATATACCACATTCCCATCACAATCGTATGCCCGCGAAGCGGTTCATATGGAAGAGCAGTTAGAGTTTGGTATGGAAGGCCACCGTTTCTTCGACTTACAGCGTTGGGATCCGATTTATGGCGGCCCTGAAGCATCAGGTTATATGGCGGGTGTAATTAACGGCCACATTGCGGCTGTTACCCGTATCATTAACCCCGTGTTAGATGGTCACACATTTACAGCCGGTAAAAACGAGCTTTATCCAATCCCACTTGAACAAATTTCACTGGAAAATGGTCAATTGAAACAAAACCCTAAATACTAAGGGAAAATACTTTAAAAAAAGAGGTGGTGATATTTATCACCGCCTCTTTTTTTTTAACTTAGCCTACTGTTTTTGGAGTATAGCCAATTGTGCCATTATTTTCTGCTGTTACGGTCTTATTAACTTATTCAGGTAAAAAGCAAAAACAAAGAGAGAAGAAGTTTATTTGTCCGCGAATTGGCGGATAATCCTAAAGATTAATTTTGATGAAGATTACAAGGTTTTTATTATATGGTTTATTCTTTCTTTTAATTACTTCGTGCAAAAAAAAAGACACCCTTTTCCAACTTATCCCTTCTTCTTATTCAGGAGTTCGTTTTAACAATAAGATCGTTGAGAATGATTCTATAAATCCATTGGATAAGTTAAATATTTACAATGGAGGCGGTGTTGGAATAGGTGATTTTAATAATGACGGCTTGCAGGACATTTATCTGGTAGGAAATGCTGTGTCAAACAGGCTTTATTTGAATAAAGGTAACATGAAATTTGAAGATGTTACACAGGAGGCCGGAGTTGGTGGACTGGGGGGCTGGGGCAGAGGAGTGGCGGTGGTAGATATAAATAACGATGGTTTAATGGATATATATGTTTGCAATACCTTGCTTAGTGATTCAAACAAAAGAAGAAACCTGTTATACATCAACCAGGGGCCGGATAAAAATGGTGTGCCTCATTTTAAGGAAATGGGCAAAGAATATGGCCTTGATATAAAATTACATTCAACAATGGCCTCATTTTTTGATTATGATAATGACGGAGACCTGGATATGTACCTTACCGTAAATGACGCGGAATCATCAGATAATACAAGCACTTTCAGACCTATTATCCGGGATGGATCAGGCAAAAGCACCGGCCATCTTTACCGTAACGATTGGGACCCCGTTTTAAAACATCCTATTTTTCATGATGTATCAAAACAGGCAGGGATATTGATAGAAGGTTATGGACATGCAGCCACTACAGTTGATATTAACAGGGATGGCTGGAAGGACATTTATGTAACCAACGATTTTCTGCCTGAAAATATATTATACGTTAATAATCATGACGGTACGTTCACCGATCGGTCAAAGGAGTATTTTAAGCATACTTCAACCAGTTCGATGGGGCAGGATATTGAGGACCTGAACAATGATGGCCTTGCCGATGTTTTTGAGCTTGACATGTTCCCTGAAGACAATTACCGGAAAAAGATGTTTATGAGCTCAAACTCATACCAGGTATTTAAAAATTACGATTATTACGGCTATCAGTACCAATACAACCGCAATACTTTACAAATTAACCAGGGACCACGGCTGGGGCAAAACGATTCTATTGGCGAGCCGACCTTTAGTGAAACCAGTTTTTTGAGTGGGATTTCGCAGACTGACTGGAGCTGGTGCCCGCTCATTACAGATTTTGATAATGATGGTTTTAGGGATATCGTTATAACTAATGGCTATCCGCGGGATGTTAATGACCATGATTTTACAACATTCAGGGCAGAAGCTTATATGGTGGCCTCAAAAAAACAAATACTTGACCAAATACCGATTATTAAAATACCTAACTACGCATTTAAGAACGATGGTCACCTTCAATTTACGGATGTAACCAAGAGCTGGGGCCTGGATGTGCCTACATTTTCAAATGGAGCTGCCTATGCAGATCTTGATAATGACGGTGATATGGACCTGGTGATAAATAACATTAATGACGAAGTGCTTATCTATAAAAATACAGCGCGGGAGAAAAATAAAAGCGATAGTCACTATCTGAATATAAAATTTACCGGTGGTAGCCAAAACAGGGACGGGATTGGCGCCTGGGCCGATATTTATTACAATAATAACAAGCACCAGGTATATGAAAATACACCTTATAGGGGTTACCTGTCAACCATACAAAATATAGCACATTTTGGTATCGGCAGGGATAGTTTACTTGATTCGGTAGTGGTAAGGTGGCAAAATGGTAAAAAACAATGCCTGATAAAAGTGAAAGCCGACCAGCTGCTGAAAGTAAAGATGGCCGATGCAAAAGATAATTTCACCTTTGATCTGCCTAAAATAAATACACAATCTTTATTTAAAGAGGTTACCAGGTCTGTTGGAGTTACCTATAAACACAAAGAGGATGACCTGGCAGATTTTAACATCCAAAAGCTCATCCCTCATAAATTGTCTCAGTATTCTCCCGCCATAGCGGTAGGAGATGTTGATGGAAACGGCTATGATGATATGGTGATTGGCGGAACCTCAAAATATCCAGCCCAATTACTTTTACAACAACCTGACGGTAAATTTATCCAGCGCGATCTGCTTCCAAAAGGAGCAAATAATCCAAACGATCATTTTAAGGATGAAGGGCTGTTATTATTTGACGCCAATGGTGATGGTCACCCTGATCTGTACATTGCAGGTGGTGGTTATGAAAATATGCCAGGCTCACCTTATTACCAGGACAGGCTTTATATCAATGATGGTAAAGGAAATTTTACCGAGGCTGTTGATGCCCTCCCTAAAAACTTCACCAGTAAGTTATGTGTAAAAGCAATAGATTACAATAAGGATGGTAAGATGGATTTGTTTGTTTCCGGTCGTGTTGAGCCATGGAATTACCCGAAACCGGTTTCAAGCCTGATTCTTCGTAATGACAGTAAAGACGGAAAAGTAAAGTTCACCGATGTTACAGCAACTGTGGCAAAAGACCTTAAGAACATTGGGCTTGTGTGTGATGCTACCTTTTCGGACTTTGATAACGATGGCTGGCCTGACCTTATACTTACAGGCGAATGGATGCCGGTTACTTTTTTGAAAAATGACCATGGCGTATTTAGGAATGTTACTGCCAATACTGGAATAAGCGATAAGTTTGGCTGGTGGAATACGATAGCAGCCGGTGATTTTAACCATGATGGAAAAATTGATTATATTGTTGGAAACACAGGTTTAAATACCTTTTACAAAGCCTCGGATAAATACCCGGTTTATATTACTGCTAAAGATTTCGACAATAATGGAAGTTATGATGCTTTTCCATCGCTTTTTTTAAAAGATCAGAATGGTGAGATGCAGGAGTTTCCGGTTAACACGCGCGATGATATCATCAAGCAAATGATAGGTATGCGGGTGAAATTTCAGAATTACAAATCATATGCCGTAGCAACAATGGATTCGGTTATCACGCCGGGGATGCGGCAGGGAGCTGTTCGGTTGAAGGTTAATACGATGCAATCATGTTACTTGCGTAATGATGGAAATGGGAAATTCACAATGACGCCTTTGCCCCTTGAGGCCCAGTTTTCGCAGCTTAATGGAATGGTAGTTGATGATTTTGATGGGGATGGAAACCTGGATATAGCGATAAGCGGTAACGATTATGGAACGGAAGTTGGCACTGGCCGTTATGATGCATTTAACGGCCTATTGTTAAAGGGTGATGGCCGCGGAAATTTTAAACCGCTTACCATTCAGCAGAGCGGTATTTATATTCCCGGGGATGGAAAGGCCCTTGTAAAATTAATGGGTGCAAAAGGCGACTATTTGCTGGCAGCGAGCCAGAACAGAGATGTGCTTAAAATATTTGAATTAAAACGGCCGGTACATGCAGTTAAACTGGAACCTGCAGACACTTATGCCACCATACAATACAAAAATGGGAAGATAACCAAATTGGAATTTTATAATGGTACATCTTTTTTGTCGCAATCAGGCAGGTTTTTTAATGTTGATAATACCATGGAATCAGTAAAAGTCACTGATAATAAAGGGCGTGTCAGGAATATTCCGTTAAACCAATATATGAAATGAGAAATGTTAAATTAAAGGCAATATTGCTTTTTGCATTATTTGCCGTGGGCTGTGCCCATAAAAACAGTTCAGTATTATTAAGTGATACTGATGTGCTGCATGAAAATGAGCACCAATTAACACAGGTAATTATTTACGATGTGTTTACCCCGCCCGTGGCGGCTCGAATTTACGGATACACGGCACTGGCATCATATGAGGCGATGCGTTATGCCGACCCTAAATATAATTCAATTATTACCCAGCTTAAGGGGTTTGGCAATCCGCCCGTTCCTCAAAAAGGCAAAAACTACAATTTTGCCTTAGCCGCGACAAAAGCATTTTTTACGGTGGCGCATAAGGTCACCTTTTCAATAGATTCGTTGAAAAAGTACGAAAACAATGTTTACCAGATGTACAAGGATAACCTTGACGATTCAACATATGCACGGTCCGTTGATTTTGGGGAACAAATTGGCAAATTAATATTAAAAAGAGCCAATGTTGACGATTACCCCCAAACCAGGGGGAAGCCCAAATATTTAGGTGAAAACAGCCCTGCTAAATGGCGCCCTACTCCGCCGGATTATATGGATGGAGTTGAATTTTGCTGGGGTGATATGAAAGTATTGGCGATTGATTCGTCAAAACAGTTTTTCCCACCACCACCCCCACCTTATAGCGAGGATAAAAACAGTGCCTATGTTAAGCAGTACATGGAAGTATATAATAAAAACAAAAGCTTAACCGCCGAAGAAAAGCTAATTGCCGCCTACTGGGATGACAATCCATTTGTAATTCAACATAGTGGTCATTTAATGTTTGCTGATAAAAAGATTACGCCCGGCGGCCATTGGATAGGTATTACTACGATCGCATGCAAGCAAAGTCATGCCAACGCGGTTAAAACAGCACAGGCTTATGCACTTACCTCTATAGGCCTGTTTGATTCTTTTATTTGCTGCTGGGAAGTAAAATATAAATACAGCTATGCACGGCCGGTTACTAATATTAACGAAAAGGTTGATCATTACTGGCTGCCATTATTGCAAACACCTCCATTTCCGGAGTATACTGCCGGTCACTCTACCATCAGCGCTACAGCTGCGGTTTTGTTAACGCACGAATTTGGAGACAACTTTGCCTTTCAGGATACCAGCGACCTTCATTACATAGGAATGCAGCGTCATTTCGACTCTTTTATAAAAGCATCTGATGAAACTGCAATGTCCAGGTTTTATGGCGGTATACACTATCTTAACAGTTCGCTGGTGGGTGCAACTCAGGGAAAGCAAATAGGCGATTTTATCTGGAATAAATTAAAACTTACCAATTAATCGATTTATAATTTACAATGAACTTTAAAAAGCATTATTTATTTATATTCTACCTTCTTGTATTGATTGGGTTATGCTCAGGAAGCTTATTGCTTAACGGCTGTTCGTCAAAAGAGTCCGCAACGTATACAATTACGGGCGACACCCTCGTTGATGGAAAAAAACTTGTGGAGATAAACTGTGCCAAATGCCATGCGTTGGTTCCGGCAAATGCGCTCAATAAAAACGTTTGGAGCCACCATACGCTGCCACATATGGCTCATTACCTGGGTTTGTCTTCTTATCTTGGCGGATACTATAAAAGCGAAAAAGATACAGGAGGAATGTCATTGGCAGAGTGGCAAATCATTGTGGGGTATTATCAAAAGCTGGCACCGGATACGATACTCTCCATCCCGAAACCAACGCCGTTACTTAACGATTGGGCCGGGTTTACGCTGAAAAAACCTGGCCAGGCTAAGTTTTCCACCTATACAACCATGGCAATTGTTAACCCATTTACTCATAAAATTTATTCGTCCGATGCTTTGACAGACCGGTTGCTTGAATGGGATAGCAATTTTAACTCGCGAAAGGTTACTACCCTGCCATCAACAACCGTAAACGCAATATTTAAAAAAGATGACAAGGGAAATAACATTGGCATTTTTTCAAGTATCGGTCAAATACAGGCTGTTGATTTCCCTAACGGTCGTGTTTTAAACATTAATCTTGATTCAAAAACTGATACAACAGCGAAGCTTATAGCTGATGACCTGGCCCGGCCGGTTGAAACGCTTGAAGGTGATTTTAATAAAGACGGATTAACGGATATTGTTATTTTGGGGCAGGGCCATTATAAAGGCGGCGTTTATTTATTTAAACAAAACGCTGACCACAGTTATACCCAATCCAATATTTCAAATAAACCGGGCGCCGTACAGGCGGTGGCAGGGGATTTTAACAATGACGGCTGGCAGGATTTAATGATAATGTTTGGCAGTGGCGACGAAGGATTGTGGTTGTTTTTGAATGACCATAAGGGGGGATTCATTGAAAAAAATTTACTGCATTTTCCGCCCGTTTACGGATCAACCAGCTTTCAGCTGGCTGATATGGATCACGATGGCAAGCCTGACTTAATTTACACCTGCGGTTATAACTTTAATGATTCGAGAATATTAAAACCGTATCACGGGGTATATATTTTTAAGAATATAGGTAATTGGGACTTTAAACAAAAATGGTTCTATCCGATAGATGGTTGTACAAAGGCGATCGCAGCTGATTTTGATGGCGATGGTGACCTGGATATTGCGACAAGCGCCTATTACACCGATCTGAAAAATAACCCTGCCGAAGGTTTTGTATACTTTGAGCAGGTAAGCCCATTCAATTTTAAAGCACATGCTATACCGATAAGCAAATATGGCCGTTGGTTTACCATGGATGTGGGCGACTACAATAATGATGGAAAACCTGATATCGTTTTAGGCAACTATGGCACCGGTTTTATGATACAGAATGGATTTAAACCATTTTGGGATGCTAAAACCCCTTTTATAGTGCTCGAGAATAATTTCAAAAAGTAAACCTTAAGTGATAAATGGTAAGTTGAATCAGTAGTTTCAATTTACCATTTATCACTTTCTATCCGACTTCAAATAGGCCAGTATTTTCCTTGTTTCTTCCGGGTATATGGCAATACGATGTGTGTGTATGAGCGTTGGCGCCTGGCCGGCGATAATCACCTTCGACGGAAAAATCGGCATGTGACATGAAATGCAATTGTTTTTCAATAACACAGGGCCTAATTGGCCGCCCAACCTGCATTCGTTATGGCTTTCTTTGCTATGGCAACTCATGCAGCGGGTAGTATATAATGTAATATTGTCCCTGTCGTTAACATGAGTTGAACTATGGCAGGTTGAACAGTCGAGCTGGCTGCCGATAAAACATTTGCTGCTTTCAAGCAAAGCCGTTTGATTGCCATGCACGTCAATAACCTTATAGTTTGTAGGAGCGTTTGATGAAAATAATCGCATATAATTGGCCAGCGTATCTTGTGGTTTATAACCAAAAGCCGGTTTCAGCATATGATTATTTGCACCAGAGTGACATATAGCACACATGTTTATTTTTTGCGCCCTGGTTAATGAGCTAAATGCCACTATATACTTTGCTTTTTGTTCAGCCGGATGCCCGGTTTGGAACTTCACATGTTCAGCCGCAGGGCCGTGGCAGCGCTCGCAGTCAATATTATAAACCACTGTGCTTTTACTAAAGCCCTCTGCTCCTGAATAAAAACCCGGCAAGTCAGGTTCTTCCCTTTTAGCGTAAGAAGTATGACAGCCCAGGCATTGGGTTCCTATCATTCTTTCAAATGCAATACGGTTGGGGGCATACCCGGGGCTATTTATCCAGCTATGGGTGTTACCTGCATATGATACAGGCAGTTGAAATAATTCATTTGTAAGCCAATAGGCATAGGTTTGTCCTTTTATGCCGCCAAACACAATATCAAAACGCTGCGACTGGGTTGCTTTTCCATTTTCAAAACCAGTTTGAAAATAGCCGCTATCACGTTTATTCATAACCACTTTCAAATTTGGATTAAAAATCAACTCATTTACACCCTTTGCAAAACTTCCCTGAATGGTGTAGCTGTTTGCAGGTTGCGATGCCATAAAATGAGCTGTATGAAGATAAGAGCGGTATACGTCCTTGTGACAGCTTACACAGGCGGCTGATCCTGCGTATGCATTTCCTCTCGGGTCCTCTTGCTTTTTTGATTTCAGGCATTGAGAAAATATAAATACTAACGGCACAAAAAATATTCCCGACTTTATCAGCGTCTTTTTTAGCATAGGTTATATTTAGCAAACAACGTGACTTAGTTTGATCCCGATCGTTACAAATTCGCCCGGTCCAATAATGCTGGCTAGTGCTGCACAAAGTACATTGAAACGTCCCGGATAATAATTTATATGTTGTAACATTTATGTGATATAGCGGGTGTTCTGTGTAATATTTGTGTTATTAAATCTCTTGTCATCAATAGTTTATCACTAAAACACCTTTACTGCATTCAGTAAGTGAAATACGCAAATAAAGCAGAATAGCCAGGCGTACACATCCCTGCGCTATTGTTAGCTGCCAAATAAATGAAATAAGAGTTGACTCAAAAAGAGGAATAGACAGTGACCCGAAGAATACCGATAAAAAGGTGATTGCGGACGATGAATTGCGGGGACTTATTTTGATTTTAAGATCTCAAGATGTGCTTGTTTTTTATCCTGTCGCAGCTTTAATGCTGCATTTGTAAAATAATGGTGACTTTCAAAAAACGACACCTGTAATTTATTCCATTCGTTAATGTTTTTTACTACGCCGGCATAAATAAATTCATTGTAAAGGAGATTGCTAATCCGGAAAAAATCATCCCTGCCAAGATAATCAAGATCAGCATCGGCCAAAATTTCTTCTAAAAGATTTTTTGGCGTTTGAGGCAGCCTGGTTGCCATAATCATCCCGCTGATGGTTTTGATATCATCGTGTGTAAATTCAAAGGCGGGCAGATATTTTTCAGCAATCCGGCACGAACATTCTTCATGGTTAGCCGCGCCTTCAATAAAGCCCGAATCGTGAAATAATGCCGCCGTAAGCAGTAGTTGCATTTCATGATCTGTAATATTTTCAAGTTTACCTAAATTTTCAGCAGCCTGGTAAACATCAATGATATGATCGTAGCTATGATAGGTGAGGTAAGCGGGCAGCTCCCGTTTTAGTTTATCTGAAATAAATTCTATAGCCGGTTGAAATTGCATCATATAACGTTCATCGCTTTTATTTTATCTATTTATAACATTGAAATAAAACGTATTGATGTTGATCCACATCTATCTTTCTTTAACGTTATTCAGCAGATAAGGTTCATCCAAAATAATACAATAAAACGGTAAATTAGTACAGTTTCTCCTTCATTTTAGTTAAGTAGATTTACTGCCATAAAATGTTTGTAGATGAAACACTATGCATTCCCGGACTAAAAAAAAATTAAACCAGTTGATGGGTAGTTTCATCTTCAATTAAAAACGAATTATACTAATGAAAAAGGTTTTTTATTCGCTTGTTTTGGCTTTATTGTTCAATTCTTTTTTGGCTACTCTTGTTTTCGCGCAAGGCGGAACGGTTAAACAAATCAAACTTACAAATTTTGATTTGCAATCTTCATCACAGGTAGGCGCCCCGGGCGAAGAATTGTCGAAAAATAATTACCAGTATAAAGGCTATTGGTTCCCCGTGAAAGTGCCATCAACGGTGCTCACTGGTTTGGTAGCAAACCATATTTACCCCGATCCATACCAGGGGCTCAATAATATGTTAATTCCAGACGCTTCTGATCAGTTTAATAAGGAATATAATCTTGAGCAATATAGTTATTTACCCAATGAGCCCAATCCCTGGAAAAAGCCCTATTGGTACCGCACCACTTTTAAAGTACCCGCGGGTGATAAAGGCCGTTACTTCCAGCTAATTTTTAAAGGAATAAATTATCGTGCAGCGGTTTGGGTGAATGGGAAACAAATAGCCGACTCCACCCAAATGGCGGGAATGTTTGCTGATTACAACCTGGATGTAACTAATGCGATAATAACGGGAGGCGAAAATGCCCTGGCGGTGAAGATTTACCCTCTTGATTATGCAGGATATCCGGCAAAAGAACAGTTGCAGGCTTTAGGTCCATTCTATGAAAATGGTGGCCCCACAGGCGACATCGGCAAAAATGTAACCATGTTGTGTTCCGTTGGTTGGGACTGGATCCCGCCTGTTCGCGATCGTAATATGGGGATCTGGCAGCCGGTTTACCTGCGCACAACTGGTGCGGTAACCATCGGCCACCCTAAATTAGTTACTGAATTGCCCAACCTGCCAGATACAAGTGTAGCAAGGCTATCGTTAAACTTATCGCTTTCAAACCATAGTTCGTCAATACAAAAAGGGAAATTAACCATCCGTATAAAACCCGAAAACTTTTCCGGCCTTGCAGTTCAATTTACTCAAAATGAGATGGTAGTGGCAAACGGTATATCGGTAATAGATTTGAATGCGGCTAAGATCAGCCAATTACTTATCCACCAACCACACTTGTGGTGGCCAAATGGTTACGGCAAGGCTAATTTATACCGTATCCGCCTTCAATTTGCTGATGGGGCAGGCATAGCCGATGATACATCGTTCGTTTTTGGTATTCGTACTGCGAGTTCAACTGCTACAAATGTTAGGGGTTTTGTTAGGCGCGACTTTTTTGTTAACGGCAGAAAAGTACATTTGAACGGTGGCGCCTGGGTACCTGACATGATGGTGAACCGGGACTCGGCCCGATATGATTACGAAATGCACCTTTGCCGCAATGCCAATGTCAACCTTGTACGCATCTGGGGCGGGGGCGTAACCCCGCCTGACGCGTTCTGGAATGCCGCCGATAAATATGGAGAGATGGTATGGTCTGATTTTTGGGTTACTGGTGATACGCAGGGCGAGTTCAAAGGCTCGCCGGACTGGCCGCTTGAAGGAAATGTATTTGTAAAAAATGTAGTCAGCACTATTTACCGTATCCGCAACCACCCCAGCTTATTGGTATGGACAGGTGGTAACGAGGGCCACGCCCGCAAAGAATTGTATGATGCTATGCGCGATAACATCATCAACCTGGATGGCACAAGGCCATTTATCCCCAGTTCATCGGGCTATGCCAAATTGCCTGCCGGATGGAAAGGTTCGTACCCGGATGATATGCCATCAGGTGTTTACAGCGGAGGGCCTTACCAATGGGAAGATCCAAAAGTGTATTATAAAAAGGCAGATTTTGGCGGCGATTGGGTTTTTAAGGATGAAACCGGGATCCCGTCGCAGCCACCATATACCACACTTGCAAAAACCATCCCTGACCTGGTTTGGGATACCAAACTACCTTATCCGCTGAATAATAGCTGGGGATACCACGATGCCTGTACAGGTGCGGCCCAATACGATAAGTATAACAACGAAATGGTAAAACGGTACGGACAGCCATCAACCCTTGTTAATTTCTCCGACAAGATGCAGCTGATGAACTGGGTGGGTTACCAGGGGATTTTTGAAGCCGCAGGCCATAAACTGAATGAGACAGGTGGGGTAATGCTATGGAAATTAAACTCGGCCCTGCCAAGTGTGGTATGGCAGATCTATGATTGGTACCTGGAACCGAATGCGGGTTATTACGCTATGCAAAACGCTGTTGAACCGTTGCATATCCAGTTTAACCAGGATGATTCAACTGCTGCTGTTATCAACCGTTTGCACCACGCTACAGGTATGTTAACCGCAAAGGCTGATGTTTATGATATTAACAGTAAGCTTGTAAAAACCTTTAGTGTAAACCACATCAGTCTTGCTGAAGCCGGTACGCAGGAGGTGATCCGTTTAAAGGATATTTTAAAAGCTGCTAAAGGCGTAAGTTTTGTGGTGCTAAATTTAACAAATTCCACAGGTAAAACGGTGTCGCACAATGTTTACTGGATGGCGCCCGGTGACGATTTTACCGGGTTTAATGCCGTGCAGCCAACACAGATACAGGTAAAAGTGTTAAAAGCTGAAAGAGGTATCAGCGAAAACAAATGGACACTACAGTTTAGCAACAACACTAATAAACTGGCCTTTTTTGTACGCCCCCAATTAATGGAAAACGGAGAAGAAGTAATGCCAGGTTACTGGACAGCTAATTATTTTACGCTGGCGCCCAATGAAAGTATATCCGTATCTGTAAGTGCGCCACTTGCAAAATTAAGGAAAGAGCAGCCAACCGTTTTGCTGGAAGGATGGAACATCCCGAAGCAGGTGATATCTTTAACTGTTAAATAGAAATCAATCAATCCAAATAATCAAGTCAGGCAAGGCCTCCCCGAAACGGGAGGCTTTTGTTTTACACCGGTTTATAAGTGGCAAGGCTTTTGATCGCGGCGAATCTGCCTATCTCTACCATTTCTTCAGCTTTGTAAAAATCAAAGGTGCCGCAGGAGTGCCGCGAAACATCTACCAAAATATCAGGTGAATAGTTTTCCAGCGTCATCTGGGTGATATGATAGGTCATAAAGCTGAGCGTTTTATTGATCAGGTTAAAGTATCCCAATTTTTCTTCGCCATTGGATTTTTCTTCGTTGCCCAACGGATGTAAAATATGCAGCTGGTTGTAAAAATCCCTGAGTTTTTTTTGATAAGTAGATTGTATGGCCACCGTTTCGGTTTTTTCAACCGGTGGCTTTTCAACCGGAATGTCAGCATTTACATTTACAGCGATTAATATATCCCCCGGCGTTCTTTTTACCCGGTTAATAGGCATATTGTTAATGATGCCGCCATCTATAAGCAGCCCATCCTCAAACTTAACGGGCGTAAAAACAGTGGGAATAGCCATGGACGCCCGTATGGCCTCAAATAAACTGCCTGTGGTAAAAACAACTTCTTTTTTATGTATGATATCCGCTGCTACAGCTGCATAGGGAATTTCCAGGTCTTCAATATTTGCATCCGGGATAAATGTTTTAACAGTATTAAGCAGTTTATCGCCTTTAACCAATCCCTGCGAACTGAGTGTAAAATCCACCAGGCTAAAGAGTTTTATTTTATCAAGGGTATAGAGCCAGTTTTTATATTCCTCCATTTTCCCCAAAGCATAAACCCCACCCACAACGGCACCCATGGAGGTTCCTGCAATCGATGTGATATCAAATCCCTTCTTTACCAATTCTTCAATAACGCCAATGTGGGCTATTCCCCGCGCGCCACCCCCTGATAATACTAATGCTGCTTTTTGTTTCATTTTATTTGTTACCGGTACCTATTCTTCCCGGTGGTTAAGTAAAGCGCGGGTTTCCGCGCTTTATCGTTTTGGTATATAAATCCGTTTGTAATTTAATTTAAATTGATCGTAAAAGACAAATCTTATTGTCTATTGCCGGTAGTTTTCATCCAGGCAGTAATCCCGCATATTTATACGTAAGTGTATTATAAAAAGTAATTTGAATTATGCCGTTAGTCTGCACCTATGAGGCTGTCTCATAAGTGAAATAAAGAAGGGTTATACAAAATTATATTTTGCGCTATAAAAACTCTGCGCCTCTCTGTGTCTTCTTCGCGCCCTCCGTGGTGAAATTTAACCACAGAGGTCACGGAGACAAGAAC
>JARLHA010000023.1 GCA_031292485.1 Mucilaginibacter sp. | reverse complement strand
TACCCTCTCTGTCTCCTTCGTCGACATCTCTCCCTAAATATAGGGAGAGAAAATTAAATTAAAAACAAATAAACCTTTTAACCTCCTCCCCTATATTTAGGGGAGGCCGGGAGGGGTAAGTAAACCATCTCAGAATTTTCCACACAAACTCACCACCATACCTCCTCCCCTATATTTAGGGGAGGCCGGGAGGGGTAAATGAATAATCTCAGAGAAGTCCCACTATCTCGCTCAAATTTACCTGCAGTCTCAACACGCATTCCCCAATTTTTCCTATTTTTGCCTTCTGTTATATGATATCATGAGTGAAGAAAGGTCATTAAATTTTTTAGAGGAGATTGTTGAAGAGGATTTACGTACCGGCAAGCATGGCGGCAGGATACTTACCCGTTTCCCGCCGGAGCCTAATGGTTACCTGCATATCGGCCACGCTAAATCCATCTGCTTAAACTTTGGGCTTGCCCTTAAATACGGCGGCAAAACCAATCTCCGCTTTGATGACACCAACCCTGTTAAGGAAGATATTGAATATGTTGACAGTATTAAAGAAGATGTAAAATGGCTTGGCTTTGAATGGGCCAATGAATTGTACGCTTCCGACTATTTTAATCAGCTTTACGATTTCGCCGTTATTCTGATCAAAAAAGGACTGGCTTATGTAGATGACAGTAGCGCCGAGGAAATAGCTGCCCAAAAAGGCACACCAACTGAAGCCGGCACTCCCAACCAGTTCCGCGGCCGCAGCGCAGAAGAAAACCTACAGCTATTTGCCGAAATGAAGGATGGCAAATATCCGGATGGTGCTAAAGTGCTGCGGGCTAAAGTTGACCTGGCGTCACCTAATATGCATCTGCGCGACCCCTTAATGTACCGCATTAAACACGCACATCATCACCGTACCGGAGATACCTGGTGTATTTACCCGATGTATGATTTTGCGCACGGGCAATCAGATGCCATAGAGGAGATCACCCACTCCATCTGCACGCTGGAGTTTATCCCTCACCGCGACCTGTATAACTGGTTTATCGAACAACTGGAGATCTTCCCGTCCAAACAATATGAATTTGCAAGACTGAACCTCAACTACACGGTAATGAGCAAGCGCAAGCTGCTGCAACTGGTTACAGAAGGACATGTGGAGGATTGGGACGACCCGCGCATGCCGACCATCAGCGGCTTGCGCCGCCGCGGTTATACGCCTGCTTCTATCCGCGATTTTTGCGACCGCATTGGTGTTGCCAAACGCGAGAACATGATTGATGTGAGCCTTTTAGAATTCTGCATCCGCGAGGACCTGAACAAAACCGCCTGGCGCCGCATGGCTGTGCTTGACCCGATAAAAATGGTGATCACCAACTATCCGGAAGACGAAACGGAAACCATGTTTGGCGAAAACAACCCCGAAGTGGAAGGCGGCGAAGGCGGCCGTGACATCCCCTTTGGCCGCGAACTTTGGATAGAACGCGAAGACTTTATGGAAGAACCACCTAAAAAGTTCTTCCGCCTGGGTGTGGGTCTATCCGTGAGGTTAAAAAGTGCCTATATCGTTACCTGCAACAGCTTTGTTAAAGATGCGGAAGGCAACGTTACCGAGATCCATTGCACCTACCTGCCCGAAAGCAAGTCGGGCCATGATACCGGCGAACTAAAGGTAAAAGGCACTATCCATTGGGTGAGCGTTGCACATGCCAAAACCGCCGAAGTGCGCCTGTACGACCGCCTTTTCCAGGTGGAAGATCCCAGCAACGAGGATAACGATTTTAAAGAATATTTAAACCCCAACAGTTTACGAATACTCTCCAACGCCTATATCGAAAACGATCTGGCAACTGCGATCCCCGGCAAAGGCTACCAGTTTATCCGCAAAGGGTATTTTACGCTGGACAAGCATTCAACCGCCGATAAGCTGGTGTTTAACCGCACCGTTACGCTGAAGGATGGCTGGGTGAAGAAATAAGTTTGCAGTTGTTAGTTGGCAGTTTGCTCTGGGATAAAACCCGTTGCAAATTGCTTAACTACTTTGCTATTTAATCCAACTTAACCCCGGGGTCTACTGCCCACTATATTTCTGATAAACGTTATACAGCACATTCAAATCCAACTGTGTAATCTCCGGCTTTATATCTGTTTGTACAAAATGGCGTTTAAAGGCTACCATGGCGGCCTTCGGGTCCGAGGTATCATAGCCGATCAGTTTTAGGGCGATGGTATAATCAAAGCCATCGGGGGCCAGCTCCAGTATATCGTCGCTCCAGTAACCGAAGCCATGGGCTGCCAGGGTTTTCCATGGGAAGTACGGACCAGGATCGGGTTTGCGTTTGGGGGCAAAGTCCTGGTGTCCGATAAAGTTGGCTTGAGGAATGTTATAGCTCTTCTTTAGCTGCGTCAGTAACAGCAAAAGGCTATTGATCTGCGGCTGGGTAAAGGCCTCGCTGCCGTTATTGTCAATCTCGATGCCAATCGAGCAGCTGTTCATATCTGTTACGCTGCCCCACTTGCCCAGGCCGGCATGGTTGGCCCGCAAATAATCATTCACCATGTGTACTACCTTGCCGTCTTTGCCGATAACGTAATGGGCGCTCACCTGCGTACTGGTGATGGTAAAAGTATGCAGTGTTTGGGCCAGCGAATCCTGAGCGGTAAAATGGATAATTACGTAATTTGGCTTTCGGATGCCGAAGTTCACGGTGCCTACCCATGCTGAAGGTACCGGCATACCGCTGCTGTCGCGCAGCGTATCAGGGTTTTGCATTTGTATTGCCGCTAAATACGCTTTCGTTTTTTCTTTGTATACCTTGTTGGTTACCGCGTACGGCCCCTTTGGCGAACAGGAGGCCAGGAAAAGAAGCAATAGTAGTGTAAAGCAGCAGTAGCCTTTTTTCATATGTAGCTAATTTAGTGATAATTTTGGCTTAACGGATGTTAAGGTTTCGGAATTGTTACAAAAGGGCGTTGTTCAGATAAACAGGCAACCCTGGTGTCATGTCATTAATAAATTGACGTTCAGGCTTTATCAGAACAGCTTAAAAATACCGGGAGGAGGTTATGTAAATAGTGTAAACCCCATTTTTATGGATAACCATATAAACATCTCACTATCAGACACTTAAAAAACACAAACCATTAAATGTGTAAACCTTTTGTAAACCCTTTTTATGCTTTTTGCGTTCAATGAACTTGTAGATTGACTATTGGTCAATTTATGGTTGACACGACATTAGCATATTTTGGCTGCCAGTTTTTTGGCAAATCCTCGGCAAATGGCGTTTTGGGGAATCTACTCCCCTTTATATTTCAAGCCAACCTGTGCCCTTGCCTCATCCAGCATACCGATCATCTGTCTCGACATATCGTGGCTTATAATTGGGCTCTCGGTTTTTTGTTGACGGACCAGCTCGCAAAAGTGCGCGATTTCGTAATTGAGGCCGCCAGCGGTAAATGGCTCATCAATTTCAACACTATGGCCATCGAGGTAATCTATCGTTGCACGCGCGGGGTTCCACCAATTTTTATGGATGGTGACATTGCCTAGGGTGCCGCAGACGAGGGCGTCGCCTTTTCCATGCAAATCAAAACCTGCATACATCTGGGCATAGCCATGTTCATGCTCTGTTTGAAATATCGAAAACATGTCAATCCCGGTTTCCCCGAACCTGCCGAGCGCCTGCACTTTTTTGGTATTGCCGAGCCAGTCTATCGCTAAAAACGCTTCATAAATACCAATCTGCATAATGCTTCCTCCAATCAGGTCATAGCTGAAATTAGGATGGTCGCGGCTGATGTCTGCAACAGATGAGCCCGCCCGTACATAGCCGACCGGGCCAATCGGGTCTGTAAGTAAATATTCTTTCAGGCGCCGGTACAACGGAAAGAATGGAGGCTTCATACCCTCCATAAACAGCAACCCTTTTTCGCGGGCGACGGTAAGTATAGTTTCTAAAATGGCAAGATTGGTGGCCGCAGGCTTTTCACACAGCACATGTTTACCTGCATTCAGGGCCAAAATACTGTATAATGCATGGCTGTCAGGCAATGTGGCGATATAGACAACATCTATATCGCTTAAAAGCAACTCTTTCACGTTGGTACACGCTTTGCCGCCATATTGTTCAACAAAACTATTGACAGATGATGCCCTGCGGGACCATACCGATACCAACACAGTGCCAGGTACTTCGCGTAGTCCCTGTACAAACCTGTGGGCAATGCGACCACAACCGATGATGCCCCATTTGATCGGGTTCATGGCTGATAGCTTATTTTTTGTCCATAGTCCATTGTCGATAGTCCATGGCAGTACTGAAAAACTACATCTAATTACCATGGTCTATGGACTATCGACCATGGTCTTTCTAACTAATCTCTAATCTCCAGTCTCTAATCACTACCGCTACTGGTACTGTATATAAATCGGATGCGGTTTGTACATCTTTAATATTTCCTCGGGCGTAAGCATGTGATGCGGCGGCAACCATGAGTCATTTTTGTAAAACAATTTGAAGCCGGTAAACTGTACCGGGTCATGATAAACATAATCCCGGTAGGTGCCTGTCTTTAAATCAGGGGGCCCGAAGCCGTCCATATCCATTACAAACTGAATTTCGGGGTGAAGCTTAATGTTCTGATAATTGGTCAGCATTTTACGCGTAAAGCGGTGTACAATAAAAATTTTGGGCGGCAGGTTATACTTCCTCACTACATTGGCCAGGTAAGCCGAAACATAATTAACATCGGCCGCATCGTAAGTGCCTATTTTTTTGCCGGGGTGGATGCCGTCCTTCATAGCAAATTCGGGGTCGATACCGCAATGTACATTAGGCATTTCCCAGTATTTTTCCAACTTAGGCAACTCCGCGCGGATATTGCTTAGTGCTACCTGTATATCCAGGAAAAGTATGGCATGGGCTCTTTTAGCCAGTCTCACTGCACTATCTATTTTTTTACCCGGCATGCGGTTGATATACATGTTATCCTTACCGGGGAAACCGGCGGCCACCACTGCGATATAATGCAACGCAGGTTGCACCGGTGTTTTCGGGTCGGCTTTCTCCCAATGTTTTACTTCTCCATGCAGTTTGGCCAGCATTTCGTTTGGCGGCAATTCGCCCAGGATACCCATCTTTTTAGCAGACAGGTTACCATAAAACGCTACCACGCGTTTAAATGGCAATATCGCTCCGGGGAGGGGGTATGGTGCATTTTTTACCGGCCATTTGCCTGTAGTATCCCCATTGGCAAGGCGCTTCATCAGCGAATCATACAATTTCTTATCCAGCGGCGGGTAAACTACCTTTTCGGGAACGGTGTCTTGTGCGGCGGCGGCAACAGCCTCCTTTTTAGAAGTGTCCTTTGCGGATGTTTTTGCAGTGCTTTTGCTTTGGCTGCAGCCAGATATGAAAAGGATAGATGATGCCAGAAATACAGCTGAAAGAATGATGTTTTTCATTTAATATTGTTTTTTCCTTAAGGCGGGGTATTATTTGCTTTTACTTTATTTGAGTTTGTGTGTAACCGGGGATGTGCAATATAACACCTTTAAGTTTACCAGTATGTTTAAAATTATCAACAGTTAAAGTCCGGTTTTCAAAAACATATTTAAACCATTTGTTTTCGGTTGCGGTTGGTTAAAAGTTGATCCGGCCCTGTTCATTACGGCGCCAAATATAACAATATCCGCGTACATGCCCGGCTGTAATAATCCACAATGCTAATGTGAAATCGCAGGGCGGGAAGCGAAGTCATTTTTTTGACCGTACCTATTATCAGCAATACGTTTATCAAAGTTTATAAAACTTCCCAAACACCCCCAAAGGTAACTTCGGCCCCGACGTGGCCTGCAGGTAAAGCTCGCCGGTTTCAAGGTTTTGCACCTGCGGATACGCACTTTTGATCAGGTTCTCAATAATTACAGAGGAGAAGCCGAGCGAATAGGTATTCAGGATCAGGAAGTGCTCATCAGGATCAAGCAATTGCATTACATCCCCCATCATCTCATTGATATTATCTTCCAGTTTCCATTTTTCACCGTTGGGCCCGTGGCCATAAGCCGGAGGATCAAGAATAATACCGTTATATTTTTTGCCCCGTTTTAATTCGCGCTTTACAAATTTTAAAGCATCTTCCACCACCCAGCGAATATTGGTTAGGCCTGAAAGCTCCTGGTTTTCATTGGCCCAGGTAACCACCTGTTTAATAGAATCCACGTGGGTAGTGTCTGCCCCGGCGGCTTGTGCAATTAAAGATGCACCGCCAGTATAGGCAAACAGGTTAAGCACTTTAGGCTCGGGTGTTTTAAACTTTTTAATGTTTTGGGTAATATAATCCCAGTTAACTGCCTGTTCAGGAAAAATGCCCAGGTGTTTGAAAGACGTTAAAGCCAGCCTGAATTTGATGCTTGCCTCCGGATTTTTATATTCAATATGCCAGCGGTCGGGGATGGCCGGGTTCTTTTTTATCCATTCGCCTGACGTTGCCGAGCGGCCCTTAAATTTAATATGGTGCAGCTTTTGCCATTCGGCATTGCTTAAAGCCTTGCTCCATACTGCCTGCGGCTCGGGCCTGATCAATATTACATTGCCAAAACGTTCCAGCTTTTCAAAATCGCCGCAATCAATCAGCTCATAATCTTTCCAATGGGTGGGGGTGAGAAGCTCTATCATCAGTTCGCAGTTTTCAGTGGGCGGTTGGCAGTTTGATTTATCGCCAATTGCAGGGAGACTGAAATATTTGTTTGGTTCAAAGGTATGTAAAAATGTGAAATTGAAAGGTGCAAACTGCCAACTCTAAACTGCCAACTATAATTTTTCCCTCGCTGCCTGCATAAACTTGCTTGCAAACACAAAGGAGTTCAATTCTTTATTATCCGTATGGGCGATCTGGTGATTGGAACCTTCCCACCATTTTTCGCCGTTGTGCAAAAATATAATGTTATCACCAATCCCCATTACTGAATTCATATCATGGGTAACTACTACCGTAGTGGTTTTAAATTCCTCGGTTATTTCGTTGATCAGTTCATCGATCAGGATGGCTGTTTTGGGGTCGAGGCCCGAGTTGGGTTCATCCACAAACAGGTATTTGGGTTGCATAGATATTGCCCTGGCTATGCCCACTCTTTTTTTCATTCCACCGGAAAGTTCAGAAGGATATAGTTTGTTTTTCCCTTCAAGGTTTACCCGCTTCAAGCAAAAGTTCGCCCTGTCAAGCTTTTCTGACTTCGACATATCGGTAAACAGATTCAGCGGGAAGATGATATTTTGTTCAACCGTCATGGAGTCGAACAGCGCTGAGTTTTGAAACAGCATCCCGATCTGCTTACGGATAGGTACGCGCCCTTCAAAATTCATCGCGGTAAAATTCTCCTTATCGTAATACACCTCACCTTTTGTTGGTTCGTGCAATCCTACTATGCATTTAAGCAGGGTTGTTTTCCCCGACCCGGAGCTGCCAATAATGAGGTTGTTTTTGCCGGCTTTAAAACTGGCGCTTATCCCCTTCAGCACGGCATTTTCCCCGAACGTTTTATAAATATCAACAATTTCAATCATAATAAGAGGCTTGAAATTACGAGGTCAGCAAACAAGATCCAGATACAACTGAAAACCACTCCTTTTGTAGCTGATTGACCAACTTCAAGCGATCCGCCTGAGGTATAGAAACCAAAATATGAACAAACCGAGGTGATAATAAAGCCAAATGCAATAGATTTTACGGCACATACAGTAACAATTACCGGGTTGAACCCATTTTGTAAACCCAGAATATAATCAGAGGTAGCGATATCGCGCGATGCTGCACAGGCTATGTAACCACCCGATAAACCAAGTATTACCGAAGTAATGGTTAAAAGCGGGATCATTGTTAAGCCCGCGATGATCTTTGGTGCTATCAGGTAGCCGGGGGCATTTACACCCATTATCTCTAAAGCATCAATTTGTTCTGTTACACGCATGGTGCCAATTTGGGAAGCAATACTGGAGCCAACGCGCCCTGCAAGTACCAGGGCCGAGATAGTAGGGCTAAATTCAAGAATGGTTGAATCGCGCGAAATACTGCCGACTACAGATTTTGAAATATATGGGCTTAATAACTGGAAGGCTACCTGGATAGCGGCAACCGCGCCGATAAAAACTGAAATAATAGCAATAATCCCTAAAGAGCCAATGCCTATGGATACCATTTCGCGCATGATCTCATCCCAGTAAACACTGAACTTTTCGGGCTTGCGGAAACTTAAACGAAGTAAAAGTATGTATCTTCCTAAACTATGAAACATCTATCAATTAAAAATCGGCTAAAAATACTATAATTTGTTGTGGTAATTCAATCGGGCTTAAATTTAGTAACCACAATGCCCGTTAAAGCCAATACTTTAACATTGTACTGACTTAAGGTTTTATTTAATACTGCTTAAACACACCAAAATATTAGCTTTATGCGTACTTTTCTGCCGATCCATATCGCAAATTAAATTTCGTATAAATATTGCAAAAACAACCTGGATGAGAAACTTACACCATGCCCTGCGGCGAAGCATTTTACAAAGTATCGATTTTTTTTATACCCCTTTTAAAAAGATCATGCCCTTGCAAACCTTCAGGTATGCGGCTTGCGGCGGGGTAAATACGGCTTTTGATATCAGCCTGTTCACCCTTAGCTATCATTTTATTTTTAATAAACAGAACCTGGCTCTGGGCCCTTTAACCCTGAGCCCTCATATTGCCTCTCTATTTTTTGCATTCTGTTTTAGTTTGCCATCAGGCTTTTACCTTAACCGATACATTGTTTTTCAACATTCCGGATTAAAACGGCATACGCAAATGGTAAGGTACATTGTCGTTGTGTTGATATGCGTTGTATTTAACTATTTATTTTTAAAACTTTTTGTGGACTATTTCGGATGGTACGCCACGCCTTCAAAAATACTTACCACCCTTTTGATCATCATCTTCAGCTATACCAGTCAGACTTATTTTTTCTTTAAATTAAAGCCGCATCATCATAAATAACTTGCCCATGCTTTTTTTTAGCCGGTCACCAATTTAACCGCTTTCACTTTTACCGCTACTTTCCCCCTGTTTACCGAAAATTTGGCCCGCTTTGCCAATCGGTTAAATGCACCTGTGCCTTTATCAATTAGATTTGTTTCAGTAAAGTTTATTGATGTATAATTACTGTTATAAACTAACATTGTAACTTACCACTTTAAAACTTTACAACAACAAAATGAAAAACGCAATCATCACCGCAGCAACAAAAGGAATGGGAAAAGCAATAGCAACAGCTTTTGCTAAGGAAGGCATCAACCTTGCCATCTGCTCAAGGAACAGCGATGAACTTGCCGCTTTCAAAACTGAATTGGCTGCTATCAACCCTAAAATAAAAGTATTTACTTCAGTAACTGATTGCAGTATAAAAGAACAGGTGAAAGCCTTTGCGGTAGAAGCCGAAGTTCAGTTGGGCACCGTTAGTATTATAGTAAACAATGTTGGGATGTATACTTACTCAAGCATACTGGATGATTCGGAAGACGCCTTTACCAAACAGGTAAACACCAACCTGGCGCCGGCCTATGAGCTTTACCGCCATTTCGGAAAAAAGCTGATGGCGGCACGCATCGGGCATATCTTTACCATCTGCTCGGTGGCATCGTTAACCCCTATTGCTGAGGCTGGTACCTATAGTGTAACAAAATACGCGCTGCTTGGTCTCAGCAAAGTAATGCGTTTAGAAATGCAGCCATACGGCGTAAAAGTTACCGCAGTCATCCCCGGCTCAACACTTACCGCATCATGGGATGGCATGGAGGTGGATAAAGATAAAATGGTACTGCCCGAAGACATCGCCTCGGCTATTGTTAATACTTACAAAATGAGCGCGGGCGCCAATGTAGATGAAATAATAATTAAACCGGCATACGGACAGTTGTGAAAGGTGAGTAGTGAGTGATACGCGGCACATCCAGTATCAATGAAAGTGTAAAAAAATAAATTGAGATAATAAATAATCGGTGTAATCATTATCGGTCATCGGTGAAATCAAAAAACAACTAAAACAACAATAAAATGAACAAAAAACTATATCGCGACGAATACCACAAGGTGATAGGTGGCGTTTGCGCAGGACTGGCAGAGTACTTCGAAATGGATCCTACCATTGTCCGCCTGATTTTTGCATTCGCCTTTTTTGCAGGCGGCGTGGGCTTTATCCCTTACGTTGTACTGTGGATAGTGCTTCCTAAAAAAGGCTTTCCGTACAACAACTTTGGCAACCCGACGGTTGATTATACCGTTCCGCCACAGCAGCCCGGCGCGACCTTTACGCCGCCGTTTGAGCAAAGCAATCCTTTTTCCGGCAGCCAGTACAAAGCAGATCCGGTTACCAATATGCCACCAAAACCCAGGTCGCATGCGGGCATTATTGTAGGGGTTGTACTAATCATGATCGGTGCCGGTATTTTGATCGATAATTACGACCTGATACCCGATTTCGATTTTGAAAGATTATGGCCCGTTGTATTTGTGGTAATAGGCCTGGCGCTGATTGCAAGCGGGCAAACCCGGCAGGTTTGGGGTAGCACCACAGAGCAACACCCCGGCAAAAATGATCCGGATAATACTAACGACATTCCGCCCGCAACTGAAAATACTGCAGCTGCTGAATAAATAAAATTGATAGCCAATTAAAATTAAAGATCATGAAGAACGATAAACTGATCCCGGGTGTGATCCTGGTGCTTATAGGGGCAGCCATCCTGCTGGCCAATTACGGTTACCTGCACTTTCATTGGTGGAACATTTTCCGCCTGTGGCCAATATTCCTGGTAATCGGGGGTATAAACCTGCTGTTCGCCCATAACAAATCGCCCTGGGCAACCATCCTGAAAATTTCGGTGGTAGCGTTTGGCTTCGGGCTGGTATTGTTCGGCAACTTTGGCGACCGCTATAGTTTTTGGCCAGGCAATCATATCAACTGGAACAATCATAATAATAACGACGACAACGATGATAACAACTCGGATGGTAATAATGACGATGATAACGACAAAGGTGATATTAAAGCAGCGGTTAACGGAGTATTTAACGAACCTTATAACGCCAGGATTAAAGTAGCCCGCCTTAATGTAAGTGGTGGCGCAACAAGTTATTATTTATCAGGCACCACCGATCAACTATTCAGCGCCGCTACCCGCGATAACTCAAACCGTTACATACTTACCAGCTCAAAGGATGAAGATTCTGTTTACGTGGTTAATTTTCACATGAAAGACCGTAACGGCACTCACTTTGATTCAGATAAGAGCCGCGCTGACTTTAGCCTGAACACCAACCCAATTTGGGAAATCAATGCCGACGCAGGCGCTGCCAAACTTGATTTTGACCTTTCAAAATTCAAAGTAAAGGAACTTAAATTAAACGGCGCCGCCGGATCGTTCACCATCAAATTAGGCGACCCATTGGAATCAACCAATGTTGAATGTTCAAATGCAGCGTCTGATGTTACTATCCTGATACCACAAAATGCCGCCTGCGAAATAGAAACAGACACTGGCTTATCAGGCAACGATTTTGAAGGCTTTAACGATGTAGGGGATAGCAGGCATGAAACACCGGGGTTTGCTGCCGCAAAAAACAAAATACACATTCATATCAAAGGCATTGTATCCGGCTTTAAAGTGAACAAGTATTAAGTACGTTGAAATGTTATAAAGTTGTAAAGTTGAAGTGTTAATTTTGAAGAGCTATGCAACCTTTAAATATTTCAACTTTGCAACCTT
This sequence comes from Mucilaginibacter sp., assembly GCA_031292485.1. Lineage (GTDB taxonomy): Bacteria > Bacteroidota > Bacteroidia > Sphingobacteriales > Sphingobacteriaceae > Mucilaginibacter. The sequence continues at coordinate 160,707 of JARLHA010000023.1, read as the reverse complement.
CCAACAATGGCAATACCTACCTTCTGGTTATCAATGGTAAACCCGAAGGACCGTACAGCATTGAACAATTAAAGGCCCTGAAGATAAAACCAGCTGATTTTGTGCGGACCGACGGGATGGACGATTATAAACAAGCTCATGAAGTTACAGAACTCCGTGAGCTTTTTGGTTTTAAAAAGGAAACCGTTATCCCCCAATACTTCGGCAGTTTCGACCAAAGGTTAACGGCATCCGCCCTGGATTGGTTTTTTGTTTTGCTGGTATGTGTCCCAATAGCCTTTATAGTTTCGGTTTTTATGGAGGACAAAGCTCAGCGGATCATGGTCGCCTTCAGCCTGGCAATAATTGTGCCCCTGGTAAAAATCATTTACCATATTGTTATGGAATGTTCGGTAAAGCAGGCAACGTTCGGCAAGCAACTCATCGGGATAAAAGTGTGCGACATGGAAGGTAAACGCATCAGCTTCGGCCGCTCGCTATGGCGAAACGTGGCCAAGCTATTTTCTGTTGCTCCCTTTTTTTTAGGCTATATTTTCAGTTTCTTTAACAAAACCCAGCAATGCATGCACGATATGCTGGCAGGGACGTTGGTAATGAAAGACAGGCTTTTTTAGATAGTTTGCAGTTTTTAGTTGGCAGTTAGCAGAAAAAAAGCCGTCAATATTTATGGTGCGACCTGCAAACTGCCCCCTCCAAGCAAACTGAGCTTACTCCAACCCCAATCTCATCCTCAACAGCTCACGATAAGTACTGCCGATAGGAATCTTTTCATTATTGATGACCAGTTGATGAACTTCAATCATGCTGATATGCCTGATGGCAACTACAAATGATTTATGCACCCGTACAAACTCGCCTTGCGGGACAATGTCAAAAATATCGCCCATGTTTTCGCGGATCAGGATCCTTTTATCTTTTAAAAAGATGGTAATATAATTGCCGTCCTTCTGCAAATAAAGGATGTCGCTTATTTTAAGGTGATGGGTTTGCGATCCGCTTTTTATGAAAACCGTTTCAGGGGCCTCATTTTTAACGCCAGTCTTGTTTTTCATCGCAAACAAGGTCTCGGCTTTGTTTATTGCTGCTAAAAACCGTTCGAAAGTGATGGGTTTCAGCAGGTAGTCGACCGCATTCAAATCGTAGCTTTCCACGGCGTAGTGGCTGTATGCAGTTGTAAAAATGATCATCGGCCTGTTCGACAGAGTTTGTACCAGTTGCATCCCGCTGACATCGGGCATATTAATGTCAAGAAAAATGAGGTCAACGTTTTCGCGGTTCATAAATTCTATCGCTTTAACCGGCTCGCGAAAGCTGGCCTTCAGGTCAACCAGGCTTATTTTGCGGCAATAGCGCTCTATCACTTCCAGTGCCTTGGGCTCGTCATCAATGGCTATACAAGTGATCATACCAGGTCGATTTCAAGCTTAACAAAATATTTCCTGTCATCTTCGCTGATCTGCAACCGGTGTTTGCCGGAGTACAACAGGTCCAGCCGCCGCTTCACATTTTCAAGCCCGATACCGCTTTCTTCGTCGTTCATCTTTTTAGCCTTGTATATTGGGTTTACGCAGGTAAAGATCAGTTTTTGATTTGAGATAACAATAGCAATATTGATAGCGGAGGTTCGCCCGATGGCAACGCCGTGTTTAAAGGCATTCTCCACAAAAGGGATAAACAGCATCGGGACAATGGTAACGCCTGCGGGTTGCGCCGGGTAATCAAATGTTACCTTTGCCTCATCATCAGCATAACGCAGTTTGTTTAGCGTGATGCAATCCGTTAGGTATTCTATCTCTTTATTCAGCGGCACACTTTCGGCATTGCTGTCATAAATCATGTAGCGCATCATACCCGATAGTTTCGAGATGCCGTCGGCAAGGTCATCGTTCCCCTTTCCCTGGGCCATCGAAAACAGGTTGTTCAGCGTATTGAACAAAAAATGCGGGTTAACCTGCGAGCGCAGGAATTTAACCTCGGTGCTCAACTGGTTAGCCTCCAGTTTAACGCGCAATACATCGGCTTTTGCCCATTCCTTTAAAAAGAAATAAGCAATAGAAACACCCAGAATGCCTATAAAAAGAAGCAATAAGATCAGTTGTGACCGGTCGACCATATCCATTATGAAACCAAGGGGCCGGTTATCTGAAATAATTTGCACTTTGTCTGAGACAACATGCATCTTATCCGGAACAGTATGATTGGGTTTTGAAATTGATGGCGGGACAGGCGGACCGCCTTTCGATCTGAAAGTATCATCCAACCGCCTGGTAAGCGCAGGCCCGAGCCTGACCGGGTCACGAGGGGTTAGCAAATTAATGGCAACATTATCCATCTCAAAAATCAACAAAAACCAACATGCCGCTACGGCAAAACGGACAAGGTTGCTGCGAAAGGAGAGGATCTTTTTAAACAGCCAAAAAATATTGCCATAAAATAAAACGCCCAACAGTACCAATGTGCCGTAGGTAGCGGGTAAAAACCTGACTATTTGTTTTCGCTCCATTATGGCGTTATTGCGACTGATCCTGATGGTGATGGCCGAGCTGGTTGCTACATTTACGGCATAGAAAACCGCTATCCAAAAAAGGATATGGATTGCAATCTCCGCTAACTGTCTCTTTTTTATGCTTTTCATCAAATCAAAAATAGAAAGCTTTGCGCGACTTCAATAATTTATGTGATTAACCATACTGATTTGCAGGTAAACGGGCTGGTTTTGAAATCCGCGCCATTGCGACTACGCTAAATTCCTTTCCGGGCATCTGCATCATCCGCAAATAACAAATATCGCTGCTTTACCTGCCCGAACCCGCTGTTGGTACCAAAGTTTTCAGGGTATCATTGCGAAAATATAGTATTGCTTAAAATTATTACGTTATGAAGAAGCAATTACTGATAGCAGTCGCCTTACTGGGGACATTTATTACCGCCGAAGCCCAAAAACCGGATACTGCGCGGGTGCTGGTTCACTACAAGTTTACCCACATAAGGGACACTACAAACCGGGCGCACCCCTATACAGAAAACATGGTATTGTATGTGGGCAAAAATGCAAGCGCTTACCGGAGTTACGATGGCATTGTATACAACGCGCAGTTTAAGAAAGCGTATGCCGAGGCGGCAGCTGCCAGCCCTGATGGAAATGTAAGGATAAACCGAAGGGGCGTGGGTACACCCGTAGAATACTACCAGTACCCGAATGAACAAAAATTATTCACGAAAGATAATCTGATGTTCAACAACTACCTGATCGACGGACAGATGCCCGCTATCGACTGGAAGATCAGCAGTGACACGGCTACTTTTAGCGGCCTGCATTGCCAGAAAGCCACCGGACATTTTAAAGGCAGGGATTACACGGCATGGTTTTGCCCCGATTTGCCGGTACATACTGGCCCCTGGAAATTAAATGGATTGCCCGGCGTAATAGTTGATGCCCATGATGCAAAAAATGAAGTAGTATTTAAATTTGATGGGGTAGAGAAAGCGGTACCTGCGCCACCCAAAACCGAACCTGCCGCTGCGGATGCTCCCCCGATATTGCGGGGATTGGATGATGACATGAATTTGATAGGAACACCGCCCAGAACAATTAAAACCACACAAAAGGAATTTGATAAACTGAAGGCGACCATGGAGAAAGACCCCGAGGCATTTGCACAAGCTGTTGTGGCGGGCAATCGCGCCGGTGGCGTTAAAATGGATAACATCAGGATTGCAAAGGGGCCTGGCCCCCGTGGCCCGGTGATCAACAACCCGATGGAATTACCGGAAAAGAGATGAGCCCAAGGTAATGCAATACAACCAGCTGGCTTTACCGGCAGCTTGAACAAATAGTATATCATTCAAAAAAATATCCAAAACATGAAAAAGAAGTTATTATTATGTGCGGCCCTTTTAACTGCTGCCTGTATAGCCAGGGCGCAAAAGCCCGACACTGCGGCGTACATGGTGCATTATAAGTTTTCGCATTTGCGGGATACCACTAACCGGGCAAATCCCTATACCGAAAACATGGCGCTGTTCCTGGGCAAAAGTTCCAGCGTGTACAAAAGCTATGATAAACAGCTCCAGGATGCCCTTTTTAAAAAACAGGTGAAAGAAGCAATGGCAAACTCACCCGATGGAAACATTAAAATAAGCAGGCAAAACACGGGTTCGCCTATTCAATATTACCAGTTCCCCGGTGAGCAAAAATTGTTTAGAAAGGAATCGCTCGTTATCAATAGCTACCTGATAGAAGATGCCTTACCTCTTATCGACTGGAAGATAAGCAGCGATACTGCCAGCTTTGGCGGCATGCATTGCCAAAAAGCCACCGGACATTTTAGGGGTAGGGATTACACTGCATGGTTTTGCCCGGATATGCCTTTTCATGCCGGGCCATGGAAGCTGAACGGCTTGCCCGGTGTGATCCTGGAGGCGTATGATGCCAAAAAAGAAGTAGTTTTTAAGTTTGACGGCATTGAAAAAGTGGTGCCGCCTCAACTTCCCGCCATCACCAGTGATGCGCAGCCTGGCGACGGGCACAGGATGATCATTATCGGCGGGGATGATTCCGATACGGACCCCGCTATCATCGGGCTGCCTTCGCGCTCGATCAAAACCACTGACAAAGAATTCACCAAATTGCAGGATGCTATGCGTAAGGACCCGGACGCTTTTGTGCAGGCTATGATGGCCTCGTCCGGTATGAACGGGCCGGGAAATGGGCCAAGGCCGCAAATCAAAATCAAAATCGGGCCGCAGCCGGTGATCAATAACCCGATTGAGTTGCCTGAAAAGAATTGAGCGGGGGGATGTACGGTCATATTCGACTTAGTTTTTCGTCTCTAACATTTCGTTCGCCTCACCTAAATCCTCTCCAAAGGAGAGGACTTCGATGCGAGCGGAATAGATTTCCGCTGCGTTTAAAGCCCCTCTCCTTTGGAGAGGGGTTGGGGTGAGGCGAATACCGGCTGAATGTAGCTGACCTGAGTTCAAAGGATTTCACCAATCGTTTGCGAGCGACATAATTACTTAACATTAAATAAATTTCAACTCAGCTCATGCTAAAATACGTTGGCTTACTGGTTATTGCGCTATTATTTTCGGCATACGGCTTTGCCCAGGAAAATATCCATGGCACGGTTAAAGATAGCACAGGGAAACCCGTGTGGTTCGCCACCGTCAGCCTCAAAAAGAAGGCAACCAACGCCATTGTGTCGTACAGCATAACAAATGGCAATGGGGCCTACACGCTTGTAGTGCCGGCCGGAGAACTGCCGGATAGCCTGCTGGTGGAAGTGCGCAGCATAGGTTATAAAAGCGCGGTAAAAGCAATTGCCGGCAAAGCGCCGGTGGACTTTGTGCTGCATGTTTCTGTTAACCAGTTACAGTCGGTAGTTGTTAAAAGCAGCCGGCCCGTATTGCGGATAAATGGCGACACCCTGAATTATAAGGTATCCGACTTCGCTAACGCGCAGGACAGGACAATCGGCGACGTGATCAAAAAGCTGCCGGGTATAACAGTAGCAACAGATGGGACGATCTACTATAACAACAAACCCATCTCCAACCTGTACATCGGCGGCGATAACCTGCTGGATGATAAATACAACATCGCTACCAATACCATCCCGCAGGGCGTGGTAGACAAGGTGCAGGTGATTCAAAACGACCAGCCGGTTAAAGTACTGCAAAACAAGGTCATGAGTGATGATGTGGCGCTAAACCTTACCATCAAGAAAGGCGCTAAACTGCAATTGGTGGGACAGGAAAGCATTGGCGCAGGCTTGCCAGCTAACTACGATGTGGATTTGAACGCCATGATGTTTAAGGACAAGTACAAGGCCATTAATTACATTAAAGGCAACAATACCGGCGACGACCTGCAGCGGGAACTGGTGGCGCACAACTTTTCAGATTATTCGCAGCGGATAGATAACGATGTGCCCGCCACAGTACTTTCCCTCGGCGCGGTAAATGACCCGGCTTTATCCCGTGACCGGTATTTATTCAACCAATCGGGGCTCATCAACCTCAATAACCTGGTCAACTTTAAAAAGAATGTGCAGCTAAAGATCAACGCATGGTATTTTCATGATACCCAAAAGCAGGATTACAGCCAGATGAACACCATTTTTTTGCCGGGCGACACGGTGCGCTATAGCGAAACCCAGCACAACCGCTCCGTTCCGGATATACTGCATACCCAATTTACGCTGAATGTTAACCAGGATAAATATTACCTGAATGATGTTTTGCTAATGGATAATAACCGGTCGGTCAGTTATTCCAACCTTAATACCAGCCTGTCCGGCAGGCAGGCCAATGGCGCCATGGTGAACCAGGTTTTTAAGGATAATGCGTTAAATTTCTCCAATGAATTTAACATGATCAAATCGCTGAAATCGAACAATATCATCCAGGCGTATTCCTACATCAGCCATTCCGCCGAGCCGGAGAACAGAACTATCGGACCAAACTATAATGACACCGTATTTAATAAAAGCGTACCCTATCACCAACTGCTGCAAAATGTGAATGTGCCCGCCTGGTACACCAATAATTACCTGTCGTTTAAAATACCGGCAAACGTTGTTACCCAAAGTTACAGGACCGGTTTTAGCGTTCAATCACAAACTTTAACATCAAACCTTGGCGTTGTGCAGAATAATAACAGTATGAGCGCTGAATCGGACAGTTCCATGAACCATTTGAACTGGACCCGGAAAAAACTGTACGCCGAGGCAGCTTACGACCTGCCTGGCACTATCCTTAAAGCAAACCTCACCCTGCCGGTAAGCCTGCAGCAGATCGATTATTCCGACAGCCTGTATGCGTTGAATAAGCATTTAAGCCGTTTGTATTTCAACCCGCAATTCAGGGTAAAGTATCAAACCAGTCTCGAAAATTACCTTACCCTTCTTTACAGTTACCGCAATCAAACAGGCACGATAGAAGATCTGTACCGCGGCTATATCCTGACGGACTACCGCACGCTTAATGCCAACAATTCCGACCTGACTGAAAGTGCGAACCAAACGGCCGCCTTTGGGTTTAACTACCGCAAGGCGCTTACCCTGTTTTTTGCGGGCGTTAATGTGCTTTATAACCACACTGCTTCCAATAATATCGCTTCGGAAGTGATCACCAATACGCTGCAACAGCGCGTGATGCTGCCCTACCCCAACAGCACCAATTCGTTGACGGTGAGCGGTAACGTGAGCAAGTATTCCTTTGCATTAAAAACCACTTTTAGCGGCGGCATGCAATGGCAAAACAATAGCTCGGTGCAGATACAAAACAATGCGCTGCTGCCGTTCAACACCACTACAGAGTCCGCTAATTTAAGTGCAAATACCAAAGTGAACGACGAGGTAAACTTTAGCTATAAAGCCACCCTCACGCAAACCGACAGCCATTCGGCAGTGGAGGCATCGGCCTTTCACATCGACCAGTTGCTGCAGCATGCCGAGGTCAATTATATCCCTTCGGACGATTTACAATTCAAACTATCCGGCGAGCATTACTTCACCCGCCAGCAGGGGAACCCCGACCTAAAATACTTTTTTGCCGATGCTTCGGCCAAATTCAGGCTCAAAAAACTAAAAACTGATGTGGAACTGAATGCGGTAAACTTTTTAAATGTCAAAAATTACAGCTACCTCAATTTATCGGCGAACACATTTACCGCAAACTCGTACACTTTACCCGGCAGGATAATAATGTTAAGGCTGATGTTTAATATTTAATGGTTTGTTAGTTTGCAGTTTTGAGTTGGCAGTGTGCAGTTAAAAATCAAATCATTACTCATTCCGGCAAACTGCAAACCGCACACTGCAAATTGGTTAAACGTTCTTCCTTACTACATAGGTTTTTGCCAGGAAATCATGCAGGGCCTGTTTGCCATCAGTCCAGAAAATGCTGAACGTACCAAGGCCCCATAGATAAATAGATAGAATTTTACCCAGACTGCGGAACAGCGCCATCCCCAAATTAAGGCCATCGCCGTCCTGGTCAACAACTACCAATCCGCAAACTCTTTTTCCTAGGGTGCCTTTCATGGCAGATGCCTCGCCTATGGCATTATAAAACAATAAAAGGATGTAAAAAACTGCTTGTATAATGGTGGCATCATGAATGGATATTTTGTAGGGATCGAAGGGAGGAGCCAGGTTAATATGTGTAATTCCTTTGGCGTTAAGCAGGGGAACTAAAAAACTCAAAACAAACGACATTAAAACAAAATCGATAATAAACGCCAGCAAGCGCCACCAATACGAGGCCAGGTTATCTTCCGTAGGAAAGTAGTACCCCTGCTCCCTGAAGTATTCAAAAAGCTCCGGTACATCGCAGGCATCCTGCCAGGTATCTGCTGATGGTGCCATGACGCGCGTGTGCAGATCAGGCTCCTTTTCAATTAATTCATCAAATGTATAGGGTCCGGTTTGTTCACCGTCAACCAAAATAAAATATTCTTCGTTCATCAGGGCAATAAAAACGGCTGAAAGATATAACTATACTTTGACGTTTGCTAATGGAAAATGTTAACGTTTCAGTCTAAAATAGTTGCGGCCATTTGTTTGCAGCCAGTATTTTATATCTTTCCTTATCTTTACAAAAACCTCCACATGACTACAGCACCTGTTAATTTGACCCGTTCCATCGCCCTTATTACTGCCATTGCGGTTACCATTTTTATTGGCGGAGCATTTATGCTGCATTTTGTACCCGCACCGGCAAAGGATAAAATAGCTGATGGATTATTGGCCGATTTCCTGGTAACCTTTCCGGCAGCCTATTATTTTATCATAGTGCGCGGGCTAAAAACAAAGCCACGCAGCATGGTATTCATCATTAGTTTGTGTTGTGTAGCTGGCTATTTATTATTGCCACAGCACCAGCGCGGGTATATTTTGCAGGTACGCAAACTTACGTCGGTGGTTGAATTGCTGTTTATTATTTATTGTGTTACCAGGTTTAGCAAAATAAGAGCCGCCTATAAAAGCGAACAATTATTATTTGCCGACCCTGTTTATAATTTACGCACCGCCATGACGGCTGTTTTGGGCGATACCCTGCCCATTAAAGTACTGGCCGCCGAAGTGGCAATGCTGCGATACGGGTTACTATGGTGGAAAAAGGAAAAGCAGCCGGCAATTAAAAACATACCCTTTAGTACGCATAAAGAGTGCGGCTACATAGCCATCTGGTGCATTATACTGGTGGCAGTTACGGTTGAAATTGTAGCCGTACATCTTGCATTGCAAAAATGGAGCCACATTGCCGCTAACATAGTTACTATGCTAACCTTATACAGTATCATATTTTTAATTGCTGATCTTTCAGCTATCCTTAAGCGCAGAGTATTGGTTAACGGCGATCAAGTCATACTGCGTACTGGCTTACGCTGGCGGGTTACTATAAATACAGGCAATATAAACTCCATGAAAAAAATAACAACTGATAATCCTTCTGATAAAACCTGCTATAAGGGTGGCGCTATCAAAAGCAATTGCAACCTGCTCATCACTTTTAAACAACCTGTAACCGTTGAAAAATTATACGGAACCAGTAAAGAGTTTAGTTCGATATTGATGGGGGTTGATGATGTGGACGGGTTTATCCGGGTTTTGCACGATTAAAAACGGTAAACAATTGTTGTAAGCATGGTGCACTAATTTAAACGCCGCTGTTGGTGTTTATCCCCTTGGTAAGCGTTAATATATTCCTATACTCATCTTTCATTTGTGGATAGTCCAGCCTTGTGCTTTTTACTTGTGTAAAGCCATGCGCATGGTAAAATGGTATGGCAATACTGCTTTCCATCACCTTAAGCCAAATTAAACTTTTATGTTGTACCCTAGCCAAATTTTCAATAAATAGCATCGCCTGTTTCCCTATTCCTTTTCTTTTAAACTTGTTTAAAAAGTAAATTTTTTCAATTTCCAGGCAGTCCTTATTTTCATCAGGGGTTAGCGCATTTTCAGTAGTTTTAAAATAACCCGCAGGCGCGGAACCATGGTAAACCAAAAAATAGCCGATGCCCTCTATCGCAATTTCACGCTCCAGTATTTCCTTCGAATAAAATCTGCTGATGTATGCATCGCCTTTATCATCCCATAAATATTCATACGTTTCGCGATATGATCTTATCGCTATATCAAGCAGCAGGGGGATATCGTTATTACTGCATTTCCTTATTGTAACCATCAATTTTAAATCGTTGCCGAATATAGGGAAGAGAACCTTAACAGTGTAAAAAAACTATGGGGTTTAATTTAGGGTTACCAGACTTTGCAGGACCAGTATAAATCATCAGACACATTACTTAGAAACGCCTGGTAAAAGGCCGCACTTTGGTGAGTGAATAATTTTAGGGGTTAACTTGAACTTGATAAGGATCCTGCGCAGGATGTTTCAATCTACCAATTGCCAGGTTTTATGATAAGGATCATCATATAATATGACCGCCAGCCTTTTACCGCAAAAAAGCAGGTGGGACCTTTGCCGGATAAATACATCTTTTTATCCATCCAGTTATGAAAAAATTAATTACAATATTGGGATTAAGTACATTACCTTTTATTTCGTTTGCACAAGCCGGGCATATCATGCAGGGGGTTGGCGCAACAAATATGTCGATGGGTGGCGCAGCTACTGCTCAGCCGCTTGATATCAGCGGCGCCCTGCAATGGAACCCCGCCGCTATATCTGCATTTAATTCAACCATCCTTTCAGTAAACGCCGGCGCGTTTTTCTCTTCACCGGTTTTATCCTCTACTGTTCCTACAAGCCAGGGGCCATTTAGCGGGGTAACAAATGATGCAAGGGGCGCTTCAATTATGCCGGCGCTGGCTATGGTTTGGGGCAATAAAAACAGCAAACACACCTTTGGCGTTTCGGTATTCGGCATCAGCGGCTTTGGTGTTACGTTTCCTGAAAATAATCAAAACCCGATCAATATGCCTCAAAGTTCCGGCGGTTTCGGGCGAATCGAATCCAATTACGAATTGATGCAGGTTGGCCTCACCTATAGCTACAAAATTACTGAACAACTGTCTGTCGGGGTTCAGCCAAATTTTGATTATTCAGAATTAAATCTTGCGCCTAACCCGCTTTCTTCACCCAGCCAAACCAAAGGATACCCGGTTAGTAATGAGGCGTCTGCACTTGGGTTTGGCGGACAGCTCGGCCTGTTTTATAATTCAGGAGAGGGGATAAAACTTGGCGTTTCCTATAAAACTACGCAGAGTTTCAGCAGCTTTGATTTTAAAAACACCTACCTTGATGGCAGCACCGCGCCTAATGCAAAATTCAAAATGAATTACCCGGCTATCCTATCGGCCGGCATTGGTTATTCTATTGATAAAGTTGACTTAGCGCTCGACTATCGTTTTGTAAACTACACAAACACCGCCGGTTTTGAACAAAAAGGCTGGACAAGCACTGCCGCCGTTGCCGGGTTCGGGTGGAAGGATATGTCGGTAGTTTCCGCAGGGATTCAGTATAAGGGAATCGATAAATTCCCGCTAAGATTTGGTTACACTTATAGCTCAAATCCGATAAACCCTGCATTGGCATTCTTTTCAACTCCGGCGACTGCGGTCATTAAAAACGCCTTTCAGTTTGGTTTTGGACACCCATTCAGCAAACTGCTTACATTTAATGCAGTTTATCATCATGGCAGCAGCGACGGCTCAACAAGCGGCCCTATGTTAAGCCCTATGGCAATAACTGCATCCAATCCAAATGGTGCAGTCCCCGGCAGCAACGTTTCCTATAAAATGTCAACAGACCTGGTGATGATCGGGCTTGATTTTACTTTAAAGTAAATTGAATGAACAGCGCCGGACTAATTCCGTTGCCGCAGGGTCTTTTGAAAAGGGCCCTGCGCCGGATGTTTGCGCAAAATGTAAATACCGGGAATTTGTAATTAATTCTAACAAGGGTTGTCTTCGAACAGAACCTGTATGGACGCAAAGATCCTTACCCTATGGCAAAGCCTGATCTGCTATCTCTTCAAGCTGGTAATGCTGGTAGTTACGGCAAGCGTGTTTACAAAAGTTGTCGTTATGATAGCCGTTTGGGCGGTAAGATGATAAACCGACCACTGGCTATTATAAATGCCACCCGTAATATGCTGCCCGTTAAAATAAGTATAAACAATGTTTACTATATTCTTATTAATCACATAATTGCCGGTGTCAACCGTACCCGCTACACAGGTGTAGACCCGGCCACCGGCAATAAATTTATAATAATCGGAAGGTTTACCTATATAGTTTTTACCCATGGAGGGGTTATTGGTAAAAAAGGGTACGGTGAGTGAAGTATCGTTGATCACCTGCCAGTTACCCACCAGCAAAGCGGAGTCTATCGGCACTGCCGGCCATTTGGTTAGCGTATCAGCTGGCTTGGTGGTATTGGTGGTGTTGCCAGTCGAATGAAGTGTTGCAAGACCAGCTTTTTTGCACGATGAAAAAATACTGCCGAAGAGTAAGATGACTGGCAAAATATAAAAGCTTTTCATATCAATTGTTCCAATAGGTTAATTTCGAACAAACAAACACTTAGGATACAGCAATATACATGTAATTAACCAATAATGCAAATCCAACCATAAGATGTGATTTGGTCAATAACATCGCAGCTTCAGCACTTCGCCGTTTTTTTCTTTTTGCTCAATGATCCCTTCGCAATGGCTTTGTTAATGTATTCCACCGCATCGGGTACTTTACAGGCCGTCCCGCTGGTATCTACATAAACGGCGCCGGTTTCATTGGCCGCGCCGATGGCCTCCTGGCTTAAGGGATTGATATAGGAGCCGACACTTATGACAAAACTATTCATCTTAGACCTCACCCTGTTTGGCGAGGCATGAATAGTTTTTACCACCCTTTCCAACATTGCCCGGTAGGCATCCATGTCCAGTTCACTGTCCTCCTTTAGCGCGGCCAGGTTACCAAGTGTCGCCCATCCTGCAGCTGCGATATGCTCCTGCGGGCTATCTATCCATTCCATAGCCATCTCAAAGCCCAGCGTACCTTCGGCGGCTACCCAGGGCACGGTATATTCATTAATATTGGTGGATAACGCCTGTTCGGCCCAGGTTTGCAGGTCGGCCCTGGTCATCTTTTCATCGTCGGCAATCAGGCCGGCCAGGTATTGGGCATCGGCATTTCCTGTGGCATATAAATCCTTGGCCAGCTGGTAATCCTTTTTGATCTTTTTCTGGAGCGGTTTTAAATATTCCACCTTTACCCCAAAAAAAGGCTCTTTAACGCCATGTTTGATTAAAAGCTTTTTGATGCTTTCGCTGCCGTGCGATTGCAGATCGGCCATAATTTCGTCTACGGTCATGATTGAATCGTTTAAATATTTGACTTAAAAATACTTATTTAAAATTGACCGGAAAACAAATAAACAATTCGCAAATGATTTACTGTTTGATGTTCGCAAGGCCCATCATTTCATTCCTTCCAGGTAAGCATTCAGTTTCTCAATATTTTGTTTTAAGCCTTCGTCTGCTTTAAATGTTTTTACCACCTGGATAAATTGCTCCGCTGTTTCAAAAAGCATATGCCATTTAATCAGCGTTTGCTCACCCTGTTCCTCGAACTGGATCGTTGCTATAAAGCCGGGGGCCGATATATGCTGATAAACGATTTTTTTAAAAGGGATTATCTCCTTAAAAATGCTTTTGTTTTTATAATCCGTACCATCCGGACCGTGCATCACCAGGTCCCATTCGCCGCCTGCGGTAAAGTCCATCTTACTGATGGTATTGGTAAAACTGTTAGGGCCCCACCAGTTGGCAATATGTTCGGGTTTTGTCCATGCTTCCCAAACCAAATCAACCGGGGCATCCAGTACCCTGGTTATTAGTAACTCCCTGTCGTGTGTGCTGCTGTTATTTTCCATATCGTTCTTTTTTTAGTTTTTCCAAATATGTTTCCAATGCGTCCAGCTTGCTTTCCCAGTGCTGGCGGTACTGATCTACAAATGCCGACACTTCACTCAGTTTATCCAATTGGGCTTCACAAAAGCGGTCCCGGCCGCGTTGTTTAATGGCAACCAGGCCGCAATCGGTTAATATTTTCAACTGAAGCGATATCGCCTGCCGGCTCACATCAAATTTTTCGGCAATAGAATTTACATTATGGGGTTGGGCGGCAATCAGGTTAATGATCGCTCTGCGCGTCGGGTCGGCTATGGCCTGGTATACATCTCTTCTGGCTTTCATATTGCGCAAGTAAGTGCTTGCAAATATAAAAGCAAGCACTTACTTGCGCAAATTTTTTTGAAGATATTTTAGCCGGTATTTCTTCAGAAGAGACGGCATTTGCCTGTCCTGCAGCAAAGACACCTGCCATAAAGATTAACAACCTAAAAACTGGTCTCATACAAAAAGCTTGAATTTAAAGGTATATAAATATTTAAAATTGCAGTATGTGTTTTATGGAATGTGGGAAATGGATTCAAATCCGTGGCGGTTTAGGGATATTTAAAATAAGCAGGGGCCTTTCACCAAAATGAGACCGGCTTTTTATAGGTTAACGGCCTAACAACTTGTAAATAAAATTTACCGATATAACACCCCTGTTTACCGACAATTTTAACCACCTGGCAGTACGGTGCTTTCATTGCTCCTTATTGCTGCATAATATTGATCAAAATTAACGATCATGATAAACACAGCAGCACCATTCATCGCCAACCCTACTGATTGTATCGATTCAAATACGGTATTCGGAGAGGTTAAAAAAATTGTTATTTCCAAAGACTTTAAAGGCGGAAAAATAAATAACGTATTTGGTAAAACAGAGCTGGATTTTACACGCGCTGACATACAGGGTGTAGCTGTTTTGGATATATCTGAGACCTTCGGAGAAACGATCATCATTGTTCCGGAAGACTGGCGGGTAGAGACTGATCAAACGCTCATCATGGCAACCTATGAAAATAACCGGCAGGCTGGCGCTCAAAATATCAACTCCAATAAAGTACTGATCATTACTGGCTGTTCTATATTTGCGAGTATTAAAGTGGTACGCCGCTTATACTGAAATAACATTCACAGTAGCTGACAAGGTAATGAGCCGTATCAAAAGTCTCGTACATTATTTATCTATTACCCCGCAACATAACTCAGCATCCATTGAATGCTGAATTTATCCGTAAACATGGCAAAATAAGCACCCCAAAACTGGTGGCCGAGCGGCATCATCACAAAACCGCCTTCAGACAGGCCTTTATTTCAATACTATTTTTCTGATCTCGTTCCCATTTGCATCGGAAACATAAAGGTTGCCGGCGCTATCAATTGTTATGCCTGAAGGCGCATCAAAACCGGCTCCGGTGCCTACGCCGTCTATTTCGGCAAAAACACCTGTTGCACCGCCTGCGAGGGTGGTTACCACGCCGCCCGGCGTAATCATCCTAATAAGGCCGTTATTAGTGTCGGTAACATATATATTCCCGGATGGATCGGCTGTTATACCAGATGGGAAACTAAATGAGGCCGCCAGTCCTGTTCCATTAATGGCTCCTTTGCTGCCGCTGCCTGCTATAACAGTTGCTGCAGATTCCTTAAATTGATTGATGGTATTTTTGTCAGCATCTGAAAAAAACAAATTCCCGTTAAAGTACACTACGCCAAGCGGTTCATCAAAAGGGCCGCCGAGCGTGCTTACCACACCGGCAGGAGTGATCATCCGCAACGAATTTCCATCTACGGCATAAATATTCCCAACATTGTCAATGGTCAGCCCGAGCGGATCCTGAAAACTGGCGGCTGCTCCTGTGCCATCGGTTGAGCCAGATGTGCCGCTTCCGGCAAGGGTAGTTACAACACCCGTCGGGGTTATTTTACGGATGAGCTTGTTGTCCGTGTCGGCGACATAAACGTTCCCGGCAGCATCAACGGTGATGCCCGACGGGTAGTTGAAAGAAGCGGACGTGCCTGTACCATTATTTGCACCAGGCGAACCGCTTCCGGCCAGGGTGGTAACCACTCCTGCCGGTGTTACTTTACGGATAAGTTGATTACCCATATCAACTACATATATATTTCCTGCTGCATCTGCCGCTATCGCGTAGGGATCATTAAAGGATGCATTTGCCCCGGTACCGTCTTTTTTGCCCGGACTCATATTGCCCGCCAAAGTAGTTACTGTCGCCGTCAGCTCATAAGTAAATGTCGGACCGGTTACATTAACGCCGTTTACCGACAAGGAGATCTTACCCGTACCTGCTCCAACGGGCACCATGGCGGTAATTTGTGTTGAAGTTGCAGCGGTAACTGTGGCGGCTTTTCCGTTAAACGAAACGACGTCGTTGGATGGCGTATTGCTAAAACCCGTTCCATTTATGGTTACGACACTATTGAAAGGTCCATGATCTGTGCTGAGGGAGGCAATTGTTAGTTGAGTGTTTGCCGGGTTCGGGCTATTTTTTTTTGAACAGGAGCCAAACAAACATGCAGCGAGAAATAAAGCAGCGGAGTAACTTGATTTGGAAAAAAGGTTCATGGTTTTAAATTTTATATAAATATATCAATACGATAATGTATTTATATAAGAATTGATCGTAAAAAACAAAAAATACTTTGTTACAACCTTAAGTGATCGTTAATTGCCGGCGGGAGTTTTTATTACTCACCGATTTCCCTTATGCTGCTTTCTATCCAGCAAAATTTCATTTGTTCTGTTCACAGCTTTTTCTAAGGTATCGGTAACATTGGCTTTGCCGATGTGAAACACCAGGCGTGCTTTCCGTAATTCAGTCATTACCTGTTCGCTGGTTACTTCGGATAAAATGAGTTTACTTCCTCTCTTTTTAATTTCCTCGTGTACTTCCCTTAATACCCGGATGCCCGTAGCATCAATTACCGGCACATGGCGCATCCGGATAATGAGCACAGGTGCAGGGTATTCAATCACCCGCATGGTATCCTTAAATTTATAAGCAGCGCCGAAAAACATAGGGCCATTTATTTCAAATACATCAACACCTTCAGGCAAACCATCGGGAACGGAAAGTTCGTCGGCGCTATCGTCCGAAGACAGATCAGCATGTTCAACCGAACTGGCCTTCGTCATTTTACGCATAAAAAGGAAAGCGGCCAGGATCATCCCGAGTTCAATAGCAACCGTAAGGTCGATAAAAACGGTAAGTATAAAGGTGGTGAGCAAAACCGCCGCATCGCTTTTTGATCCTTTTAAAACAAACATGAAGCTTTTGGCTTCGCTCATATTCCATGCAACAATCACCAGTATACCGGCCAGGGTGGCCATAGGGATCAAGGCCGCCAACTTACCTATAAACAACAGAATCAACAGCAGGGTTATGGCGTGGATGATGCCGGCAACAGGTGTACGACCACCATTTTTAATATTGGTAGCAGTACGTGCGATTGCTCCGGTTGCCGGGATGCCGCCAAAGATAGAGGAGCAGATATTGGCGAAGCCCTGGGCAATTAACTCGGTATTGGAACGGTGGTTGCCGCCGATCATGCCATCGGAAACTACTGCGGATAATAATGATTCGATACTGCCCAGCATGGCGATGGTAAATGCCGGCCTGATGAGCTGCTGAAACGTGGCAAAACTAACCGTAGGGATTACAGGCGAAGGTAATGATGACGATATCGCCCCAAAGCGGCTGCCGATAGTTTCGACATGTAAATGCAAGAAATATACAGCAAGGGTAGTTACAATAATAGCGATCAGTGAGCCTGGCACCTTATGGGTAACCCTGGGCCAAAAATAAATAATGAGCAGGGTTAACGCGCCGATGCCGAGTGAATAATAGTTAACCAGGTTAAAGTGCTGTCCGTAGGTCAGCCATTTGCTGATAAAATCAGCGGGTACGTTGGCCATTTTTAAGCCAAAAAAATCTTTAATCTGGGAGGAGAAGATGATCACCGCAATCCCCGTAGTAAAGCCGACGATCAAAGGGTATGGGATAAATTTAATCACATTACCCAACCTGGCCAGGCCCATAATAATGAGCAAAATACCGGCAATAAATGTCGCGATAACCAGGCCGTTTACGCCAAATTTCTCAACAATACCATAAACCACCACAATGAACGCCCCGGTTGGTCCGCCGATCTGCACCCGGCTGCCGCCCAGCGCCGAGATAATAAACCCGGCGATGATGGCGGTAAAAAGCCCTTTTTCAGGCGAAACACCTGAGGCGATAGCAAACGCTATCGCCAATGGCAGCGCTACAATGCCAACGATCATGCCCGCTACGGCATCTTTGTAAAATTGCGCTTTGTTATAATTTTTAAGGGTATCAATCAGTTTTGGTCGGAATATCGTCTTCATCTCGTTATCTTTTAATCCACATTCTCAGCAAAGTATCATAGGAAGCATTTACCAGGCAATAATCAAGGGGTATTACATCATCAAAACAATGAAAAGTAACCAGCCGGGTCCCTGATGGTTTTTCGGCTAATACCTTATAAAGATACTGTGTATAATAACTATATAAGCTAAAGGAAGTCGCTATGGTATCATCAATACTGTTTTCCGCGTCAATATTTTCATAAAATGAATTATAAAAATAAAAATGATCGAACTGGTTGAAATCCAGCTGTGTAATATTGGCATTGATAAAGCCTACGTTTTCCAGCCCCGTATATTGCCTGGCCTCTTCGGCAAAATACACCAGCTCCTGCCTTTGTTCAACCCCATGGAAAGAGGTACCGGGATAATGGTACCCTGCGGTAAGGCAAAACTTACCGATACCGCTGCCTATATCCAAAACCCTTGCGCCCGGTTCGGCCAAAAACTCAGCGGCTTTGCGGGCAACAGCTATGGGTGTCCATTGTTTAAGCGATATTACTTGAAAATGTTCTGGATACATCCAGTCAAACGCGGCGTCATTTTGGAAAAGCGCAGCATTGTTATCGGTCTCGTCAGATACCAGGGTAAGTCTCCTGTTCAACTGCTCATCCGGCCGCGGCGGGAATTCAGAATATGGATAAATTTTGGTCACCTGCAAATTTACCACCTGTTAAGGCCCTATTACATGGTATCATATCAGTGTAAAAACTGATATTTATCAGCTTTTAATTATGTATATCTTTGCGTATGAGCTTATCAGGAATATTTCCGATCGAACGATGGAACTTCACCACACAATCTATCCTGAATGTGCTGACGGACGAGGACTTTAAGTACCTGGTGAGTCACCAAAGCGACCAGGAATATCATAAAGGAGAAGTGATCTTCAGGGAGGGTACGGTTCCTGCCGGGATATTTATCGTAAAAAAAGGGAAAGTTAAGAAATACAAAACGGACCGTACAGGCAAGGAACAGATCATTTATGTAGCCAATGAAGGGGAACTGATCGGCTACCATGCGGTATTATCCGGCGAGCGCTATCCTGATTCTGCTGCAGCTTTGGAAACTACTCTGCTTAGTTTTATACCCGCAGAAGATTTTATGGAGGTATTGAACCGTTCGCCGAATTTTACGCACCGTTTGCTGAAAGCGCTGAGCCACGAGTTTACGGTGCTTACCAACAGTATATCCGTATTTGCGCAGCGCACCGCCGCCGAAAGGCTGGCCATTGCCCTGATCGTATTGCGCGAAAAGTTTAAGGATGTGAATGCTGAGAAAAAGGATACCGACCTGAATATTTCGCGCGCCGACCTCGCCAATATGGCCGGCATAGCACAGGAAAACGTAATCCGCCTGTTAAAAGAGTTTAAAGACGAAGGCATCCTTAGCACCGAAGGCCGGAAAATCAGGATCATCGATATCCAGTCGCTGGTTAAAAAATCAAATTACAGGTAGATATACACCAAAACCGCCAAGCGGACCACCTTTCGGCAGCCCGCTTTACGGTTTGTTTTTATTTGGAGGTAGTTTTTTAGGTAGATGTCTATTTAGAAAGATCAACCCGCGAGATAAGAACTTTATCACCCCGTTCGGTTTCGCTGAAAAACAGGTTGTAATTGTCCAATACTGTCGCGTTTATGTTCGGATACAGGTAGAATTTCCTTCTTTCGCTATCGCCCAGTGTATTAAAATCGGAAAGCTGGTTGTTAACGATATCAATCGATCCGTATTCCATACTATATAACGGCGACCAAACGGTAGTTATCGTATTTGAAAATCCGCCGAAGGTAGTGTGGGATTCTTTATGGATAGATTTTGCCATGCGCATCATCCAGTACAGGTTTTTACCATCGGCTGATTCCTGCATAAAGCTTCGCGAAGCAATATTATCCGAAGTTAGCGGCGAATTATTAAAAAAGCCCGATGTCTTGCTCTGGTCTAAAAAAACGCCGTAATTGCGCTTCAGTTCGCCGGTAGGTGAAAACTGGAACATGTAAACCCCCTTATAGCTCCGTTTTCCCTTCACTTTTTTAAAGTCCTGCCCGTTAACAAATATGTCTCCGGAGTGCGAAAACGAGATCCCATTTATTACGAAGCTCTTCCCGTCAAATTCAACGTATTTTTTCTGGTTTACCGGTTTTGTCTTCTTTTGGTCAAACTCATCAACGGCGGGCGAGCTTAGAAAGTCAAATTTGCCATTGCTGATCTTGCCAATCTGGAAGTTGGTATATTTTAATTCATCCAGTATCACATCAATTTTTGACTGGGTAATGCCGAAATCGGCCGTACCTCCTATCATGGAAATACCGCTTTTAAGCGCTGCAAAGCCTCCCGAACCTGAACTTGATTCTTCCTGTTCCTTGTCATCTGCCGAAGTAGTGGGCACCATGGTGGTTTTGTAGATCTGGTTAATGTATTTTCCTTCATTTTTGTTATTTGCAGAGCCATACATGAAAACGGAACCGTCGTGGTCATAGGCACCCAAAACCCTCCATCCGTTTGATGGGGATTGAAAATTAAAACGCTCCAGTACTTCGCCCTTGGTATTTAACCGCACATATGTGTAATTGGTCGGTTTCGGGTCAGAAACGCTGCCCAGGCCCGAACCGCCCTGGGGCGCAAAAACCAGCACCCAATCGCGCGGGTTATCGTCGTTATCCAGCTCTGCGTTATCATCTTCCAGCGGAGCGGAAAAAATTGGCGCGTTTGCGTACTCAAAATCGATACTGCCCAGGCTTTTTATGTTGACATCGTTATCGCAGCTTAAAATCTGGTAATGCATCATGGAGCCTGCCAGGTCGTTTTTCTTTTCCTGCTTTCCCGCAACTATTAATACTGTACTGTCAGATTTTACTTCATAGGCCCCACCACGAAAAATATATTGCTCACTGTTATCCGATGTAGGCTTAACTTTTTCCAGCTGTTTAACAGATTTACTGTAGCTGCCGGTAAGCCAAAGGTATTTCCAGGTGATCTCTTTTTTGCGGAATACCAGTTTTTGAGTAAGGTTGGCCGAGGCGGTTAGGCTGTGGGTTACGCGGGTATCGCCCTTAAAATTAAACCACTTGTATTTATGCCTCATTTTTTCGACCTCCTCTTCGTCTTTTACGGTATTGACCAGGTTAAGCTCCTTATCAAAGGTGTAAATCTCGCGTTTGATCTTCCTGTCGCTTGACCGTAAAACATATATCATATCAAAAGTACCTTTTGCCGTGTCCACTTCTATTCCCCCTAAAAAACCATTTTTTGCTTTGCGTGAGATGTCATAGCTTTTCTCGAGGACGGGTAATTGTGCATAGGCTTGACTTGCCCAAAGCATCGCCAGGGCGACGATGCCCGGTAAGATTTTTTTAACTTCCATGATTACTGTTTGTTTATTTTGGTGATAGAGATATGTCCTTCGGTAATAGTCTTTGATGCAGGGTCGGTGTAAGGATATTGCTTTGCTACAAAGTTGAAATCGGCTTCCACCTTTTTTCCGATAGTATCACATACGGTTACATTCAGCGCTCCGGATTGGGAATCGTAACTTAAAACAGGCGAAGCCATATAGGTTAAAAAAGCACCTGAACCCAAAGTTGTGCCCGCCGTTTTATTGCCTGTTTTGGGGTCGAAGTGAAATTCCAGCACTTCCTGGCCACCTTTGTAGGCATAAATATCCATTTGCCGGCCGCCTGCATTGGTATACAGCATTGCCGATGCTGAATCGATCTTTACTGCTGTGCCGTCAACCTTAAAGGTTGACGCTGCATTAGTTAGAGGCACAACAGGTTTTTGAACTGTTTTTTTACACGCAAAAGCGGTGAATCCTATAAAAAGGTATAACGCGATTTTGTTGAATGGTGATTTGATTGAATTGCTCATGATTTAGTTTTTTTTAACAGCAAGTGTTTAGCTACGGGCTGCTAAACAAAGCACGTTAATAAATCATGACGGGTAAATACCGAGCAATCGGCATATTTAACTACGTACCATTACAGGAAAACATGGCCAGGCAAAAAAAAGATTAAATGATCTTGCGTTCGTAAGCGTATTTAAGCAGGCCCACAACGGTTTGCGTATTGGTTTTATGGAGGATGTTTTTGCGATGGGTTTCAACCGTGCGTTCGCTTATAAAAAGGGTTTCGGCGATGTCTTTGGTGGTCATGTCTTTTTCTATCATCCGGATGATCTCTATTTCCCTGTCGGTGAGTTTTAATTCTTCCTGGTTGCGTTTAAACGATTTCATCAGCTGCAGGGTGATCTCCTGCCCGAAATAGTTCTGGCCCTCCGCAATTTTGGTTAACGCTTCTATCAGTTCCTTTTTCCCGGAATTTTTAAGGATATAGCCCGAGATGCCCGCATCAATCATTTCAGCAATTACCTGGCTCTCGCCAAACATGGAAAGGGCCAGAATTTTAATTTCCGGGAAACGGCTTTTTACGATGCGGCTTAATTCAACACCGCTCATGCCGGGCATGCCAACGTCGGTTATCAGAATATCTACCGCTGTTGCTTTCAACAATTCAATTGCTTCAATGGGTTGAGTAGTTTCGCCGGCCACTATAAATTCGGGCCTGCCATCCAGCATCAGGTTGATGCCATCGATCACCATCTGGTGGTCATCCACTATAAAAATCCGTTTCGGGCTGGTTTCTTTTGTCATTATACAAGCGGGATAAAAATAGCTACCAATGTTCCTTTGCCCGGCGCCGACGATATATCAACAGTTCCTTTAAGGTATTCAACGCGGCTGATGATGTTTTTTAAGCCGATGCCGGCAAATTTTCCGGGATCGCTGCTGTTAAAACCCTTGCCATTATCTTCGATCGATACGGTGATCTCCTGCTCATCGCAAAGTACAAGAATATCCAGCGAGGTAGCTGCCGCATGTTTGATGACGTTATTTACCGACTCCTGTATCACGCGGTACAAAACGGTTTCGGTGGTGCTGTCAAGCGGCTTGTCGATACCTTTGGTTTCCAGTGATATTTTTAACTTCTCTGTCGGGATTTTATTGATAAAGTCGCGGAGCGCCGAAACCAGCCCGCTTTTGATGAGGGCGTTCGGCATCATCTGGTGTGCTATGGAGCGTACCTCGGCGCAGCTCTCATCCACCATAGCCATTGTTTTTTCGGCCAGGAGCCCGGCATCGGTTTGCTTCACCAAAAAACGTTCAACCAATATCTCCATGTTCATTTTAACGGCGGTAAAAAGCTGTCCAACACCATCATGCAGTTCGGCAGCTATCCGTTTGCGCTCACGTTCTTCAGCTTCAATAATTCCTTTTGATGCGAGCGTTTGCTGACGCAACACTTCTGCCTGCAGTTGGGCCGCATGTTTAATCCGGTAACGCGAATAAAACAAGTAGGCCAGCACCAGGGTCAAAACAAAGGCAGCAATAATAACAGTTATTGTAGCATTGCGCCTGCCGATCTCTAGCTGCTGAATGGTATTTTGTTTGTTGAGTAGTTTGATCTGTTCCTGTTTCTTTTCGGTTTCGTATTTGGTTTCCAGCTCTTCAATGGTTTTAACACGCTTTTCATCCTGGATTTTTTTGTTCAATTCAACATATTTGCTTTGCGCGCTTAAAGCTGCCTGGTATTTACCCTGCTGCTGATAAGTTTTGGCCAGCATGCTGTAGGCGAACATTTCCAGGTCTAAAAAATTCAACTGGTGAGCCCTGTCAATCGCCTCTGAAAAATATTTAGCGGCATCGGGTAATTTGTTTTCTTTTAAATAGATCTCGCCTAAATTTTCTATCGCCATTGCTTCCCCGGTTCTATCGCCTATGCCCGCACGCAGATTCCTCGCTTCACTCATCAGTTGCAGGGATTTTGGATAATCCGCTTTATCAGATTGCGCTGATGACAAATAATCAAGGCAGTAGGACATCCCCACCTTGTCATTAATTTTTTTGTATAAAATAAAACTGGCATTAAAAGCATTAATCGCGCTGTCAGTTTTTCCCTGATCATAAAACATCAACCCCCGGTTATTTAAACCGGTTGCATATTGCTTTAGGTTTTTTGTTGCGATAGCATATTCAATTGCTCTTTTGCTCACCTCATCGGCCTGGCCGAATTTTTTTAATTTGATGTAGAAGATGCACATGTCCGAATACAGCTCGGATAAACCGCTCGTATCTTTTGCAACCTCGCTGGCGCGTTCCGAAGTCAAGTACCAGCGCAACGATTTATAATAGTTGCCCCCCAAATAATTGGCCATACCCAGTAAGTAGGCGCTTTGCCCGGCAAGTTTTTCGTTCTTTTCGGCGAGGGCCTTTTTATAAGCAGGCTCGGCAAAGGAGATTACCTTTACATAATTGAGCCTTTTATAATGCAACGCCGAATCAATCAGCTGTTTTGTGCCCTGCCCATACCCGGCAATAGACATTACAACGATTAGAAAAAGAAGAAGGATAATTTTCCTCATAACTGATTTATGAATGAATATATAAAAAATATGAGGTGATATGATATTAATAGAATAAAATAATTAATTATATGTGTTCAAAATAGTTCATAACCGGTACCGTGACACCGGTAACAAGGCGTTGATACAGAGACCAAATGTGTGGATGTTGGATCCGACCAATCTTCTACATGCCTTTGAACACCTGACCCAAAACATACCGAACAGGCTATTTTTACCGGGCCGGACGGCGCTGGCTTTGGCTGCTGATCACCGCGCAGATCAGCGCCTAACGGGATCGCAGGCGCCGGTGGAATTACCGGGCTGCCGTTAACATACGGAATACTAAAACCACCGGGGGATGTTATGGTGCCATTGTATTCCATTCCATGGCTATCATAATTACCACAATAAACTGCGCCGGTAAAATAAGTGTATACACCGCTTACTTTTTCGTTGTCGTGAAAATTGCCTTCAAATTTATCTCCGTTGGCAAATTCGAATTTCCCCTGGCCGTCAAAGTGCCGATTTTTAAAATAGCCGGTATATTTTCCGCCGGAATCAAATTGAAAAGTGCCATAGCCGGTAATGCAATCGCCGCTGCTGCAGCGTATATTCTGCGTAATAAGCCGATTATAGTCCCCGGGTGCAATCCGCTCCAGCTGCGAAACCACCTTTTTACCTGCCTGGTAGCTTGCGTTTTCGCGGGAGCCATCTTTATTGATGATCACCCCTTCGCCATCTTCCAGGCCGTTAACAAAGGGGCCCATGTAAGTATAATCATCATATTTCATCACACCCTTACCCTCTGGCTTGCCGTTTTTAAATTCACCGGTGTAAACGCACCACCCATAATTATAAGTGCCGGTGCCGGCGGTGCAGTTACCCGATGTACATTGGGCATGCACACGCGTAAAGCACAACAGGAGCGTTATTACAGCTAAAGTTTTCATTTATTTAATGTTGCCGGCAAGTTGTTTGGCTTTCAAATCATCGGCGTCGGCCAATGCATTGTTCCCTTTATCGCGATACATCGAGGCGCGCAGCATATACAATAAATAATAATCCGGATTTATGACAAGGCCCCGGGCTATCACCTGTAAGGCTTCGTCGTATTTATCCAGATTGTATTGCGCCGTTGCCAGTAATAGAAAGCTGTCAGGCGATTTTGCGTCCAGGGCCATCGCTTTTTGGGCATCAGCTAATGCTTCTGTGTTTTTATTTAAATACAAATAAAGCCTGCACCTGATCCAGAAATACTCTTTGGCATTGGGTATAATTTCAATTGCTTTATTAATGAACGGCAAACCTTTGTCGTATTGCTTTGCGTACATGTAGGCACCGGCCATGTGGTAGTAAGAGACTGCGAGACCAGGCGCCAGGGCGATTGCAGCGTTCAGGTCGGCTACAGCTTTATCGGTTTGCTTCAAGTCGGTATACAATACTCCGCGGAATTCCAGCGCGTCGAAGTATTTAGGGGAAAGTTCCATGGATTTATTGCAATCAGCCAAAGCTGCATCTAAATTCTTTGAATGAAAGTAAACGAGAGCCCTGTAATAATAAGCAGTCGCATTATCATCCCGCAAGGAAATATATTTATCCAGGTCCTTCAAAGCCTGGGGGTAACGGCCGATATCGTCAAGATCTTTCCCTCTGCCCAGGTAAGCATCAGGAAAATCGGGATTAGCAGCAAGGCTTTGGCTAAAATAGGTTAAAGCCTGCTGCATGTCGCCTAAAACATTATACGCCGAGCCTTTTACAAACAATAGCATAAAATCAGGCTGATGGGTTTTTAAATAATCATCCACCATGGTTAAGGCTTCCTGTGCTTTATTGATCCGGATAGCGGCCTTTGCCTTTACCACCATAAAATTCGGCGCACCGCCGGTAAGCTTAAAGCCCTTATCCGCAATTGTATAAGCATCCTGGTAATTGGTATTCATCAGGTACAGGTTGCCCAGTGCGTTCATACTGTACAGGCTTTGCGGGTTTTCAACCAATGCTTTTTTAAAAGTGGTAATGGCCTCATCCGTTTTCCCCTGTTTGTAAAGGTCGGTGCCTGCTTGTTCTAATGGGCTGATATTGGGCTGACTGAAAGCAATGCCGGCAGCAAACAATAAAACCAGTGTTGTGATGAGCTTTTTCATTAATATAATTTCTTTAAATAGTCACAGTAATAAGTCTGATAAATCATAGTTGATGCCGGTGATATATACAATTTCATGTAAGTGTAGGATGAGGTTTTTGTGCGTACTATCCTGATACCATATTTTTTTTCCGGCATCATCCATGCACGAAACTTGAACTACCTTATCGTATTGGCCGTCAGCAAATTCGTCGCCTATGGTCAATATCTTCAATTTTAATGCTACCTGGGTATCAACAGATATAGTGAATAACGAATCCTTTGCGTTTACCTGGATCAACCCGGAAACATGCTGCTCGGGGCCATCCTTGTCCCCGTTAAAATCCAGGGATTTTTGGGTCTGCATGTAGGACGTAAAGTGAATTGGCTTGAACATTTTTTGCGCAAATGCAGTAAAAAATATCCCGCTTAATACAATGGTGAAGCTAATTTTTTTCATGGTATGGTAGATGCAGGGTCAGTCTTTATATAATTCTTGCTGGTAATCGCAATCGTATATGATCGGGTTTTCACCATCATAGGTCACCTGAACATTCATTACTTTTTTGCCGTTGGGCTGCTGTTGCCGCGCAATCATTATGGTACACGATCTGCTATCGCTGCCATTGCAAAGAAAACTCAACCATGTTGTCAATGACTTATCATCAGACAGCGCGTTTTGTTCAGGCGCTGTCATTTCGATCTTGAATTTTTTTGCCTGGTTTTCGCCAATAACAATGGTGGAGTCTTTTAAATTGACCTTAATATTCCCGGAAGTTGCATTTCTGTTTGCTCCCGTAATGATCATAGTGTAATGAATCGGTTTAAACGTTTTTTGGGCAAAGGCAGTAATAAGCATCCCGCTTAAAACAATGGTGGTGATTATCTTTTTCATGAAATTTAGTTTGTAAATAAGTTCTCTTCCAAAGTGCAGTAGTACCCTTTTCCTGTGCCATTGGGGTACGTGATATTAATCACCATTTCGTTATCCGATCTATAAGCATATTCGCGCCGGATGGTAGCAGTGCAACTTGTGCCGGCAGCGTCGGTACAGGTAATGATGAGTTTTTTGTTACTGTACTGATCGGTAGTTTCGTCGCCAACCTTTTTTATGGTGTAATTTTTATCGTCGTCGCCATCGGCGGCTATCTTTAGGGAGTTATCATTTACGTTGATGGTAATGCTGCCGTTTTTTGGGCCGGGCAATGTGTTGACAAGCTCCCTTGTCATCAGGTTATCCCGCAAGATGGCCGAATTGACTCTGTGGAAATAAAACCGTTTAAAGGCCCTGGCTGATTGCTGACCCGGCGGGGTAGTGCCATCATTTTCGCCTCGTTGAAAGGCATTTGCTACGTAGCTTCCGTAAAGTGTCACCAGGGTTTTATCCTGCACATATTTTCCGGATGTAAAGTTTTCAGAATCTGTCCAGCTATCGCTGTAAAAGGTGCAAATACCTTTGATCAGCAGGCTGCCTCTGCCAAAGTATTTGCCGTCCTTAAAATTGCCGGTATAAGCAATGGTAGTATCGCCCCCATAGAAATAAGAATATTTGCCGGGCCCTTCAATACTACCCGCAAAAAAAGTGCAGTCGAATTGAACGTAAAAAGGACTTTCCTTAGCCGGGCGTTTTTTTAACTGGCCCCTGCCACTGTAACGGCCTTCTTTCCATTGTCCTGTGTATACATAATCGTCGGCTACAACGGTACCTGTTCCTTGCCTTAGTCCATTCACAAAACTTCCCTCATAAACGCTGCCGTCAGTGTATACCATTTTTCCCTTACCCGTGATGCAATTGCCCGAAACGCAATTTCCGGTTTGGGCAAATAGTTTGCCGGCAAATACCAGCAGCAATATTATCGCCAGTAATATAAAAACCGCTTTTTTCATTTTATTTGCTGTTAGTAAATCCATATAAATAAACCGTTTGGCTTGCCTTGTCGCTGGTGTACCGCAAAACCAGGTTGCCGTCTTTATCGTGTATGTCGGTAACCGCTTTCCCTTTTGCATTATTGTAGTCTTCGCCGGTATAGTCACCGGTTTTTACCATTTTGTTCAGTTCATTAATGTACTGGTCAACAATTGGTATCAAGGCGGTTAACTTTTCGCCCGTGGCATCATAATTTAAAACGAACATATTTTGGCCCGCCTTTACATGTAATATAAAAGCATCGGCAGCTACCGCCGGCTTTTTGGCTTCGTAGTAAACGTTTTGGGTAAGGGTATCTTCCTCCACTTTTTTACCAATCTCATTGGCAAAATTGCTTTTTGCGCTTTGTAACAATTGGTGAAGCTCGGTTATAACCGGCGCTTCAGTTTGTGCATGCACTGATATGCCGAAGGTTACCAGGGCGATGATGATGAGCAGTTTAAATTTCATGTTTGATAACGATTTTAGTGTATACCAAAGCTATCCGAAGCACCCGCCCGGCACAATACCGATGATGCGGTATATTTTAGTAAGTAGTTAACACAGGGGGTTGAGCAACAATGCAGTTACCGTTGTTGCCATTGCCGAATTTTATTTATATTGTACATGTGTTTCCGGCCAGCCATTGCATGGAAAATTCATTTCATCACCGGCTCAATTTTTATCAAAATGAAAAAGTATCCATACCTGCTGCTATTCATGAGCTTAGCTAGCGAAAGCATTTTCGCGCAAATAAAAAGTGACAGCCTGTTCCAGGTAAAAGGTTTTATTATAGCGGCTCCCAAACCAAGCGGTGTAGATGATTTTGTTAAATTTATTAATGAAGAACTTGCCCCGCGCAAGGTAAATACATTGATCCTTCGGATAGATTTTAACTATGAATATAAGAGCCACCCCGAACTGAGGGATTCTGCAGCCTTGTCAAAACATGATGTTAAAAAGATCCTGGAAGCCTGCAAAAAGGATGGCATCAGCATTATCCCGCAAATTAACCTGCTGGGGCACCAGAGCTGGGCGGCTAAAACCGAAAACCTGCTACGCGTTTATCCTGAATTTGACGAAACACCATGGATAAAAATGCCTGCGCCGGCTGACTATAAATGGCCCAATGCCGACAACCTTTATTGCCGTAGCTATTGCCCGCTGCATCCCGGTGTTCACAAAGTAGTTTTTGATTTGGTGGATGAGATCATGGATGTTTTTGAAGCCCCTGCTTTTCATGCCGGTATGGATGAAGTTTTTTACCTGGGCGAAGACAGATGCCCCCGCTGCGCCGGGCGGGATAAAGCGGTACTTTTTGCCAACGAAGTACAAACCATTCGCGATCATTTGGCCGAACGGGGTAAAGAGCTTTGGATATGGGGCGACCGCCTGATTGATGGTCGTGCAACCGGTATAGGCGAATGGGCGGCCAGTTATAACGACACCTACCGCGCTGTCGACCTGATTCCCCGCGATGTGGTGATCTGCGACTGGCAATATGACCAGGACAACCAAACCGCCGTTTATTTTGCGCTGAAAGGCCTTAGGGTTGTAACCTGCACATGGAACCGGCCCGGGGTCGCGGTAGAACAGGTGGAGGACCTGTACCGCTCAAGAACGATATCAAGCAAAGAATTAAAAGGCCGTTTTTACGGGATCGCCGAGACGGTATGGTCATCGCCGGTACAGTTTTTAAACGGGTACTACGGGCGAACCGCTAATCCTAAAGACGATGACAACAGCCCCTGGAACACCTTCAGGGTGATGTATGAAAAGATGGCGCAATTGGAGCAGGGAAGTGCCGGAACAAACAAAACAAATTAGCGGCATTTCAGAACGCTTTTTTTACTGATTGATCTGCGGGTTAGCGGTCTGTGCGAGCTTTTTTTGTAAAGAATTTTTTTATTATCGCGGTGCCGAAGGATGTATGTCCATCCTGATTTTACAGGTCATGATGAATGTAAAAAACATGGCCGTTCAAATCTCTGATGGCAAATTGCCGCATGTTCCAGGGTTTATTTTCAATAGCTTCAATAATCTCAGCACTGCTATCCTTTAATTCTGCATAGGTCAGGTCGATATTTTCAGCGAAAATCCAATGAATATTAGGTGAGATTGGTCCGTTTGTCGTGGCAAAAAATATGGTTGCATTTTCCTGCCATACAGCGCCTATTGACTTATCGGGGTACGTCCACAAAATCTCGAAGCCTAAAATTTCATTATAATAAATTTGTGCCTTTTCAACATCTTCAACCGGGAGCTGAGCTACAGGTTGTCCTATTTTTGTTTTTCCTATGGCCATTGAATTGATGGATTGAATTTATAAATAAAAATAGTTTTAAAAAAGCTCATTTTAGAATCAGCCAAGCTGGTGTGTTTTCGACAGGCTTACTCGCAGATGCCCCGCGCCTCCCCTGGGCATGCTGATCGCTGTGTTTCGCTTGCAAGGAACCCTGTGGCGAAGGGAAAAACAATTCGTATGGCTAATAGGTATGGGCTGTAGTCGGCCGCCGGTTACAACATTAAAGCACCGCCTGTTAATTGACAACCTTCTTTTTAAAGCTGCAAAAAAGGAAGTTCTGTTTGGTTTCAAATGGGGTAATATGATCCTGGTTGATACATCTGATTTTTTTAAAATCCTTATTCAACTGTCTTTGCAGCTGAATCTCCGTATATTGTTTAACCGGCAGCCCGCTGCATTTATCCGGCCCGTTATCAGAAAAGGTGCCCACCACCATATAGTTATTGATTGCCTTTCCTGCGATCTGGAGATAAGCAGCAATCTGGTTCTCATTGGTCAGGAAATGAAAGGTAGCCCGGTCATGCCACAGGTCGAAATGTTCAGTTGTCTCAAATTCAGTAATGTCTGAAACTACCCATTTAACCAGGTCGCTTTTCTTTCCCAGCCTGGCCTTGGCTTTTTCAATCGCTGCTGATGATATATCCAGCACGGTAATATTCTGAAATCCTTCCTGTAAAAGAAAGTCCACCAGGTTGCTGTCGCCACCGCCAACGTCAATGATGCTGGCATTTTTGGATAATTGAAACCCGTGAATAAAATCAAGCGACGTTTGCGGAACAACCTGCGTCCAGCTTACCTGAGCAGGAGTTTTATTGATATAAACCTGTTCCCAATGTTCTTTTTTATTATCTCTCATCCATTACCCTCCTGATTACCCTATCAAATGTCTTAATAATTAGTCAAAAAGAAAATACCGGCCAACTTTGCTACCCGTTAAATGCCGGGATACAGGGTTTTCAAATAAGGATGTCCCGCCCGGATATAACCTGCTTATTACAAAAATAAATTTTAATGACACGGCTGAACGGGCGGGTGTGTTCAAGTCTCGAGTATTAAGTCGAAAGTAAGGAGAAAGAAGGCCAATTTGCACGCAGGGCAATGAATGAAAAATTACGCTTCTAAAATTCATTGCCGTTACTTTTAAGGAACGGAAAAAAGCAAACAAACAGAAAATGGCTTTAGCCACAACTAAGCGACAAGTTTTAAACGCGATTTCCCTTCCATAGGATCCTGTAAAATGAAAAAACAACAGAAAATATATAAGCAATAAAAAAAGCGATTAAGTAAAAATATGTTTACTTAATCGCTTTATTACTACTCTAATTAAAGAGGCATTTTTTCAATGGACTCTCCTAAAACCAATCTCTTTTATATCTCGATTCCTGAATCTTGGTTCTTGAATCTTGGTTCTTGAATCTTAATACCTGTAATACTCCGGTTTAAACGGACCGTCAACAGTTACGCCGATATATTCCGCCTGGTCCTGGTCTAAAACTTCCAGTTCAACACCAATTTTGGCAAGGTGTAAACGGGCAACTTTTTCGTCAAGGTGTTTTGGTAAGGTGTAAACCTTGTTTTCGTAGCTTCCGCTGTTGGTCCAAAGTTCAATTTGTGCCAGGGTTTGGTTAGTGAATGAGTTACTCATTACAAAGCTTGGGTGGCCGGTAGCGCAGCCTAAGTTTACCAAACGGCCTTCAGCCAATACGATCAAATCTTTACCGTTGATGGTATATTTATCCACCTGTGGTTTAATTTCAATTTTGGTGTTGCCATAAGCGCCGTTTAACCAGGCCATGTCAATCTCATTATCAAAATGGCCTATGTTACAAACAATGGCTTTGTCTTTCAACGCACGGAAATGCTCTTCGCGAACGATGTTTTTGTTGCCTGTAGCGGTAACCACGATGTCAGCTTCAGTAATAGCGGTGCCAAGTTTCTTCACTTCAAAACCTTCCATAGCGGCCTGCAAGGCACATATCGGGTCGATCTCGGTAACGATAACACGAACACCAGCGTTACGTAATGAATCGGCAGAGCCTTTACCCACGTCGCCATAACCGCAAACAATAGCCACTTTACCGGCCATCATAACGTCAGTAGCGCGGCGGATGGCGTCAACCAACGATTCGCGGCAGCCGTATTTATTATCAAATTTCGATTTGGTAACCGAGTCATTTACGTTGATAGCGGGCATCGGCAGGGTACCTGCTTTCATGCGCTCATATAAACGGTGTACACCGGTAGTAGTTTCTTCAGATAAACCTTTGATACCGGCAATCAGCTCTGGATATTTATCCAGCACCATATTGGTTAAATCGCCACCATCGTCCAAAATCATGTTCAACGGTTTGCGGTCTTCGCCAAAAAATAAAGTTTGCTCAATACACCAGTCAAATTCTTCGGCGTTCATACCTTTCCAGGCGTAAACGGAACCACCTGCAGCAGCAATAGCAGCAGCGGCATGATCCTGGGTTGAGAAGATATTGCATGATGACCAGGTAACTTCGGCGCCAAGTTCAATTAACGTTTCAATTAAAACGGCAGTTTGTATGGTCATGTGAAGGCAGCCCGCAATGCGTGCGCCTTTTAATATTTTTGATGGGCCATATTCCTGGCGCAGGGCCATTAAACCAGGCATTTCGGCCTCGGCCAGTTCAATCTCTTTACGGCCCCATTGAGCCAGTGAAAAGTCTTTTACTTTGTATTTTACGTAGGCGGTTTCTACAGATGACATAGGCGTTGTATGTTTTTTTTGCAAAGTTAATTCATTAGAACATGAAAATGAAATACTTGGATGGTTATGTGACATAAAAATGCAAAAAACAAATAAAAACAATAGGTTTGGTTGCAAAACTGCACGTCATCTAATGTTACACTTTGCCTAACGTTTAAATCATACGATTTTTATCAACCCACCTCAATCATTTTTGGCTTTGGCTGTGATAACTTATGACTCTGGCTTTGGGCAAGTTTATGGTTTTGTGTCATGGAGAGGCTGCCATTATAAACAGCGCCATTTTCAACGACTAAGGTTTGGGTTCTTATTTCGCCGGTAACTTTTCCGGTAGCTTTTATTTCGAGGGAGTTTGTTTGGATATTGCCGGTAATAACGCCGTACACCACCATTTCTTTGGTAATGATGTTTCCTAGTATAGATCCTTTTTCGCCAAGGATCAGGCCCTCATCAACCATTACATCGCCGGTTACCTGTCCGTCAATCCTGGCAAAAGCAGGGGCTTTCAAATTACCATCTAAAATACAACCTTCGCTGATGAGCGTTGAAATAGATTGCAAATCGAGTGTTACTTTGTCTTTTTTTGAAAATATTGACATGAGATATACGATTTATTTGTTTAAAGTAAGAAAACTGATAGGGTTTACTGCTTTACCATCCTTGCGAACCTCGTAATGTAAATGTGTACCGGTTGAGTGGCCGGTTGAGCCAACTTCACCTATTTTTTCTCCTACCGTCACTTCCTGGCCCACCTTTACACTGATCCTTGAAAGGTGACCGTATAACGTTTCGTAGTTGTTCAT
Organism: Mucilaginibacter sp.; assembly: GCA_031292485.1. Classification (GTDB taxonomy): domain Bacteria; phylum Bacteroidota; class Bacteroidia; order Sphingobacteriales; family Sphingobacteriaceae; genus Mucilaginibacter. The sequence continues at coordinate 126,100 of JARLHA010000023.1, read as the reverse complement.
ATGGGCTATGCGTACGCAGTTGCCATAGCCACCATACCATCCGGCAAAAACAACCCTGCCATTGGCAGTAGTTCTGGCCGCGTCGCCTTTACTCCCTTTAAAATCAATACCAGGGTGAAATTCAGCATGTGCCGAATTAAACGGATCGCTGCGGTAACCAAAATAGGAGGTTAATGAACTGATATGCGGATACCCCATAGGTGTAAAAGCAACGGAATGCACCAGGCGGTCTAAATATTCATTATATAAGGAGTAGGTTTCATCGTCGGTTAGTTTAGCGTCGTCGTCATTGCCGCTGCCGCCAACTGCCTTGGTTGAAAATCCTTTTAAGCCGCGTTTCTTCAGGTAATCATTGATTTTTTGCAGCTTCCCTTCAATCGACTGGATATAACTTTGCGCGTTAACAGGTTTTTTATCAGATACAACGGGTGCCGGAACGGCGCCTTTTAATTTTACAATCTGCGCCTGGAGTTGTATTTCTTCCGCATCCTTGCGGTCGTTTACGGCGCGTAAATAAATAATAATGCCGCTTAGAACCACGATTACCGACAATATTGCAACAGCATAATGTTTTAGCCGGCTAATATGCAGGGTTTTAATTTGCAGCGTTTTGGGTTCGCTGTTTTTGTTTACTATAATTACAGTACTGATATCAGAAGGCTTACGCTTCATTACAATTTTATAATTAGGGTCGGCAATATAGGGATTAGGCTGGAAAATACAATATTAAAATTGAATAAAGATTACGTTAAGTCTTGAGTCCGAAGTCCTGAGTCTGAAGTCAGCATTGCAGTAAAACCTTTTGTTAAAAGTAGATGACTTAAGACTTTCGACTCAAGACTTAGGACTTCACAAGAAAGTCAGCACAATGTTATTATTCTGAAATTTAATGGTAACTCATAATGATTTGTTAATTTTGTATTGAATTTAGAAAAAGAAACAATGTATCCGGAATATTTAGTAGCCCCCATGCGGGAAGAACTGACCAGGGTTGGGTTTGAAGAATTGAAAGACCCTGAAGCTGTTACCAAAGCGGTTGAAAGCGAAGGAACAGTATTTGTAATGGTAAACTCGGTTTGCGGATGCGCTGCTGCCAATGCACGCCCTGCTGCCAGGATTGCCGCACAGAACGCAAAACATCCTGACAGGCTGGTAACTGTTTTTGCCGGTATGGAAGCTGACGCGGTAAATAAAGCACGTGCATACATGCTGCCTTATCCCCCATCTTCGCCTGCAATGGCATTATTTAAAGATGGTAAACTGGTACACATTATTGAGCGCCACCAGATCGAGGGCCGCCCTGCACAGATGATCGCCGACAACCTGATCAACGCGTTTGAACAGTATTGCTAATTGAAGTCCGAAAGTAAAATTTAGTTTTAAAGCTAAAGAAGTTTTATACCTATAATGTAAAGCCCGGTTTGTTTTTGCAGACCGGGCTTTTGTTTTATGTTGATTTGATGCAATCAGGATGTAAGGGTTATTCTTTACCGTATTGCAGTTCCAAAGGAATGGGCACAGCGTGCGGTTGTTTACTGCCCGGCAATACATAGATCAGCTGAAGGCTGCGGCCACCGCCTTTTTGAAAATACTCCACGCGGATAGGGTAAAATCCTTTTGCCAGCGGCACCATGTAGCTTTTTACATTGCCGGCTGCATGTAATCCGTCGTAATCAATCAGCAATTTGTTGCCGATGTAAACTCTTGAGCCATCGTCGGAGTCTAACCCGAAAATGTAATAGCCGTCCTGTTTTACTTCCAGTTTGCCTTCAATCAGCAAAGCAAAATTTTCTTTTAGGGGAAGCTTATCAATATCAAAATTTTTGTCGGCGATACCTGTTTGTACGGGGTTCAGTTTCTTAAAATCGGGCAGTTTATCAAACTGGCCTTCGTAATAGGAATAGTTGAAGCCCCCTGGTTTATATTTACCCGGTTTTGCCAGGGGCGGCAGGGTTTCGCCGATTTTAAACTCACCGCTGGTAGTTTTATCATACTCTTCGCGGTTGGTAAACGATTTTACCATCAGTTTGGCTGGCCCGGTGATGCTCACTTCGTCGGCCCATTTCGGCGAGTTGAGGGTAGGTTCAGTGCCATCCGTGGTATAATGTACGGAAGAATAATCAGTGATCACCCATACCGGCGCGGGTTTATCTTTCAGCATAATGCCGTTCATCGGGTGAAATTGCACTGCTGCATTGATATAACCGCCATACGTAAATTTCAATCCGTCATACATACTTTTAAACCTTACCGAGCCATGTGTTTCACCGGGGTAGGGCTGGGCTTTCCAGCTCAGATCTGCCGGCGCATATTTTTTAAGGATCGAATCCATGCCAACGATGCCCATGCCACGGTAGTTAGGACCTTCGCGGCCGCTGATGTACAATGTTTTGTGCATACTGGCCAGTCCGGGTAATTTATCTTCGGCAATTTTATTCATGTAGTTATGTTTGAACCAGAAACTCGGGTCGGCAGCGATGTACGATTTAAAAGCCTGGGGCTCATACAACAAAGCGTTCATTACAAAAAGGCCACCAAGGGAATGCCCGAAAATGGTATTTTGCCCGTTAGAGGGATAGTTTTTATTGATATAAGGGATCAGTTCATCTTTCAAAAAATCAAGAAATTTCTCACCGCCACCTGATGTTTTGTTTTCGTCGATATGAACGTGGGTTAGGTCATGGTTACGGTCGATGTTCAAAACACCCACAATTATGATAGGCGGCACGTACGCCTCATCTTCCAAAAACCGCTGGGCATCCATGGCGAGCTTTGTATTCCCGTCGCCATCCAGTACATATAAAACGTCATATTTTTTGGCAGGATCAAATTTCTGAGGCAACACCACCTGGATAAACCGCTTCTGGTTTAGAACTGCCGAGGTAATGGAATCTTTTTTTCCGGGCAGATCCTGGGCAAAAGAAGCGCCCCGGGAACCAAAAATGGCCGACATCAGCAACAATAAAATCAGGCGCAGTTTTCTTTTCATGGTAATGGTTTTTGGTGAGCAGATAATACGACGGTGAATTTAGGCAATGGGAGGCACTAATAAAATAAAGACTGAAATTAACCCGGTTTATTTTTGTCAGGCTGATTGCCTGGCGAAACCGCAGCTGCATTTACGTCCGGGTTATTATCCTTTATCCGCTCAAGTATTTTTTTGAAAAGCCCTTGATTACCTGGTTCAATAGTTCGCCCGGTCCCGCTATCCCACCATTCAAACAAAAGAGCAACTTTCTCCTTCATATGCGGGTGCTGCCTCAATAGTTCATCTAATTCGCGTAATTCCTTAGCTGAAGCTTCGTTTGCCAATTTTTTTGCTGCAAGTTTCCAGGTAATGTCCTCAACGTTCATATTTCCAATCGGCTAAAGGTTTTATATTGATAAGACAACGGAATTGTGTAATAGGTTGCAGCGGAGCATAAGTTTATCAAATTGGGTTTGCAATTATACTGGATGACAGGGGGAAAATCATTGGGTCATTGAATCATGTGTTAGTGGCGGCTTTATTGGGAGGGATTTCTTTCTTTTAAACTTTAACTTTTATCACAATGAATATGTTGTTTGTTTTAGGTGGATTTACGAGTTTAGTGTATGGGGTGTATGATGGGATAAAAGAAATAAAAAAAATTTCAAAGGGTGAGGCGGATAAATTGGGGGCGGATATCAAAATAATCGGGGCAGATTTCGGATTTATCATAATAGGCATTTACCTAATTATCAAATACATTTAATTCAATTATGACAAAATTAAAAAACCGAAAAACCTTCATCAACGAATTAGTCGACACCTTTCCGCAGATAAAAAGCGAGGTGTTTGATGAAGATTATAAGAAGTTCATCAGTCTGCAAATAGGCTGTTTCAGACATTTTACTCAAAATGCTATTGATACCGGTGATCTGAAAACAGTAAAAAAGTGTTTTGAGTTCGTCGACAAAAACTTCGAAACCGTAGTATTTGAAATAGAAAATTCCTTAATGATCTCCTATCTCGGGAAACTTAATATTGCAAAAGGCAGCCAGGTCGATAAATTACTTCCCCTCAAATTAAAAAATGCTAAAGAAGTTTTGACTTCTTATTACGAATCACCATCTAAAAACGAACGGGCTAACAAATTTCTTGATGATATAAAGGACGATCTCTCTTCTTTTTAATTTTCCCTACCTTTGCCCCATCCGGGATAAAAACCCGGCAAAGCCATGATCAAAGAAATTGAAATTGTTTGCCCGCCGGGCCAGCAGGAAGATGAAAGCGCTTTAAAAAAGATAGCCGCAACATCTTTAAATATTTCCCCACAAAAAATAAGTGCTTTAAAGATCCTCAAACGATCTATCGATGCCCGTGGCCGCAAGGTGCTTTACCGCATGCAGGTACAGGTGTTTTTGGATGAGGTTTATGTGCCCGAAACGTTTACGGTTAATTACCCGGATGTAAAAAACAGCAAACCGGTTATCATTATCGGCGCAGGGCCGGCAGGGTTATTCGCTGCTTTGCGATGTATTGAACTGGGTTTAAAGCCCATCATTTTAGAACGCGGCAAAGATGTGAAGCAACGCCGCCGCGATTTAGCCAACATCAATAAGCAGGGCCTGGTTAACCCAGAGTCTAATTATTGTTTTGGCGAGGGTGGCGCCGGCACGTACTCGGATGGCAAGCTTTATACACGGTCCACCAAACGGGGTGATGTAAACTCGGTACTGAAAACCTTTGTGGCCCATGGCGCTACGGAGGATATTTTAATAGATGCCCGCCCGCATATCGGCACCAATAAATTACCGCAGATCATCACCTCCATAAAAGACAGCATATTAAACGCCGGCGGAGAGGTGCATTTTGATGCCAAAGTAAGCTGCCTTCTGGTTGATTTTGGGAGGATAGAAGGCGTACAACTGGCATCGGGTGATAAGATCATGGCGGATGCCGTGATCCTGGCAACCGGCCATTCCGCCAGAGATATTTTTGAAATGCTGCACCGGCAAAACATATTAATTGAGGCCAAACCATTTGCCCTGGGTGTGAGGATTGAACATCCACAGGAGATCATCGACCAGGCCCAATACCATTGCGAACACCGCGGACCTGATCTGCCCCCATCCTATTATAACCTGGTGGAGCAGGTAGATCACCGTGGCGTATTCTCCTTTTGCATGTGCCCGGGCGGTATTATCGCACCTTGTGCTACGGATTTGAATGAAATAGTGGTTAACGGCTGGAGCCCGTCAAAAAGAAACAACCCTTTTGCCAATTCAGGCACCGTGGTGCAGGTAAATTTAGAGGATGTTAAAGGGGATGAAAATGATCCGTTAAGGATGCTCCGCTTTCAGCAGGAAATTGAAAAAATGGCTTATAATTTTGGCGGCGGCCATTTGGTAGCCCCGGCCCAACGGATGGTTGATTTTGTTGAGAACCGGGTTTCCGGCAATCTACCTATCAATTCTTACCTGCCCGGTACAAAAAGCGTCGCCTTAAGGGAGGTATTACCCGGCTGGATCAATGAACGTTTGCGCAAAGCATTACCGGTTTTTGGCCGTAAAATGAAAGGCTATTATACCAACGAGGCTACATTGGTAGGGGTTGAATCGCGCACTTCATCGCCGGTTAAAGTACCGAGGGATAAGGAAACCCTGCAGCACCCGCAGGTAAGGGGGTTATTTCCCTGCGGCGAGGGCGCCGGTTATGCTGGGGGCATTATTTCTGCCGCTATTGATGGTATTAACTGCGCTTCGGCTGCGTTGAGAGTTTTAGCTTAATATCTCCTTTCAAAAACTATTAATTCGCAGCTATTTTCGGCAGCGCCCAGCCGCTCAGCAGCATGTAGATCCCATAGCCTGAAGTTGCAATCGCAATCCCCACACCGGTAAAGGCAAGTGTACCGTTTTCGGAAAAGGTTTTATTGAGTGTTAAAACGATAGAGAAGACAGCGACGATGGTGCTCCACGTTGCCAGGTAATAATCAATGGTGCGTTTAAATACTTTGGCCAGCGGGAAGAAATGCAGTCCCACAACAAGGGCGAGCACCGGGATAGTTAATTGAGGGTAACCTAAATTGATCACCACATTGATCCCTATAAAAATACCCAAACCTTCTGCACCAAAGATGATACCGAACCATTTGCCCATCCGCTTTTCTTCAGCAAGATCAGCTTCGGAAGTTAGTTTGGGGTAATATTTGGCCATGCCAAACAGTTTTATGGCATTAATCACAAACAATATACTCAGCGCCGGGAATGCGATCAATAAAAACCACCAGTTAGTTTCTTTTAGTCCCCCATAGGCAATACCAGCCCATAGCAAATTAAAAAAAGCCATCATACATAGGCCGGTGGCAATTCCTTTAACAGCTACATCCGGGATGACAGGTGCTTTTGTTTCCATATTTATAGCTATCTCTTTTTGTTTGAAAAGTCCACACGGCAGGGGCCAAAAGAAAAATCGTAAGGATTGATGGCTGGGACATGCAACGTAATCTTCTTTTGGCTATCTATGTCAAACTGAAAAACCCTGCTATCATTGATCATCCCTATGTCCATTTTTTGTTTTAATTTTCTCATGAAATTATCATCAACCTTTTTGTTTTCAATGACTTCGGTCCCATCATAACAAAGGAATACTTTTGAATTATTGATGAAATAAGTAGACGGAGATTCGTTTACTTCATCTTTATTTAGCACCCTGTAAATTGTTATTCTCACAAAATGGTCTCTTCTTGAAATCAAAACTTTAAAAATTCGGTTTTCCGGGTCCTCATCAAATATTTTATGAAAAGTTCCTTTTAATATTTGATTTGAAAATATTAGTCTCTCTATTGTGTAATTATAGTTTGGTGGTTTAACGCCTGGTGATTTACAAGAAAACAGGAAAAAAGCCATTGCCATTATCACTATAAATTTATGCCCAACTATTTGGTGGCGTAAGTTTTTTAAATTATAGCGGTGCAACATTCAGACCAGTATTAATCAAACAATTTTTGCTCCCTCTCCTTTGGAGAGGGCCGGGGTGAGGCAATATTATCTTTCCAGTTTCGCTACCCGTTTCGGCGTATCATCACCCGAAACGATGGTTCTTGAACTCAGTGCAATGGCGCGGATAGTTGCCGTGATATTCCCCATATCCAATGTGCTTACCTCGTCTCCAACGGTGTGATACAATTTATCAATATCAATCTGGTCCGTGGAAATGGTATGGGCCGGAACGCCTACCCTTGCCAGGGAAGCGTTGTCGCTGCGGTAAAACAGGTTCTGTGCCGGGTATGGATCCGGGTAAAATTTAAAAGCAGTGCCCTCCAGGTTTTTTTGCAGGATGGGCCCGAAATCCGAACGCTCGAATCCGGTAATAAAGGCCGAGTTCCCGCCGAATTTGGAGGCTTTACCGATCATCTCGATATTAAACATCGCCACCACTTTATCCGGCTCTACAGTTGTTGCGAAATGCTGCGAGCCAAATTCACCAATCTCTTCGGCGGTAAAGGCTACAAAAACCAGTGTTCGGGCATTATTATCCAGCTTTTTAAAATACCTGGCCAATTCTATTACAGCGGTAGTGCCTGATGCATCGTCATCCGCACCGTTGGCAATACTATCGCCCTTTACCGGCTTCAAAATACCCAAATGGTCGTAGTGGCCTGAGAAGACCACATATTCATTGGGTTTTGTTTTTCCGGGAATGATACCCGCGATGTTAAACAGGGGTAATTGCTCTTTTTTGGCCGTATAGTTTACCTCAAAGGTTTTGATGTCATCATGGTTGCCCAGCACAAAAACCAGCGCCTGGGTATCATTGGGTTTATTGCTTACGGATCCTTTCTGCAAGCGGTCTTTCAGCATATTAAAAATATCAGTAAACTTTGGGTCAACCAGTACCAGCAGTTTTTTTCCGCTGTTTACATAACCCCTGTATTCAGTACGGAAGTTTTTATCGGCAGTCAGTTTTACAATTTCTACATCGGGGTTGGTGCTCCAGTTTAAAGCAGCGGCAGTGGTGCTGGCAAAAACGCTGTCGGCGCCTATGGCTTTACCGTTAATAGCCACATCTGTTTTAACAGGAGTAACCCGTGTCATGGCAAAATTTTGGCGGAAGCCGTCATCGCCGGGCAATGGTTTCAAGCCGATTTTTTTGTATTCGCTTTCAATAAACTGCGCGGCTTTTTCAATGCCCGGCGTAAAGGTGGCCCGGCCCTGCATATCATCCGCCGCAAGGGTGCTAATGATGCGCGTTACATCATCCTGGCTGATGAGTTTGTTTACATCCTGGGCAAAGCCGGTAAACGCTGTTGCCAGTAAAAAGGTGGAGAGGAATATTTTTTTCATGTGCTTTATTGAACTTTTGAAGATAACCATTTACTCCTGAAATCTTTTTGATTTTGGGTCAACTCCTTGCCTGCCTTTTCAAAAGTAACCACTTCCAGGTAAGGGTTTTCCTCCAGCGTTACAGTGGCTTCGTGATTGCCTGTGCGGTTTTTATAGCTCACCACTATTTTATCGCCAATATTTTTGGCGGCAACAATATCGTCTACTTCTTTTTCCTCTTTCACCTCTTTTCCGTCAACCTTCAAAATTACGTCGCCGGCATCCAGTCCTGCTTTATAAACAGGCGTACCAATTACAGTGCTGGTTAAAATGGGTATGCCCTCGCTGCCGCTGGTACGCGCCTGTCCTGATCTGCCCCTGCGGCCTGCGCCAGTTAAGGAACCTGCCCATGCTTTGCCCGGCGCTGCTTTGCGCAGCAATAGCCCGGCTTTGGCCAGCAGTGTTTCGTAATTGCTTTTATCAACCCCATAAATGCAGTGGTTAAAAAAGTCAGCAGCAAATTTAGGGTTATTGGTCACTTTGGCCAGGTCGGCCTGCAGGTCGGGTACGGTATAAGGTTTCATCACCTTGCCCCTGTCCAGCCAAACGGTGCGCATATAGTCGTCAAGCGTCAAATGAAAATCGCTGCGTAGGATCAGGTCGAGCGCAAGTGCAGTAGCACCGCCATAAAAATAATAGCTGGTAAATACATTGTTATCATTGTTCGGGTCGATGGATACGCCGGCATCCGCAAATACGGCATAACGGCTCATCTGGGTAGGCGGGTATTTCGCGGCCGCCGGCGTATTCAGCACCGAGTTTACCAGGCCGCCAATAGTGCGGGTGTAATCATCAACCGTATGAAAGCCCGAGCGCTCCAGCAGCAGTTCGCCGTAATATTGGGTAAAGCCTTCCGCAAACCAAAGTTCGCTGCTCATATTGGCATGCTCGAAATTAAAAGGCTCCAATGATTTGGGGCGGATGCGTTTCACATTCCAGCTATGGAAATATTCGTGCGCAAAAGTACTTAACAAACGCACTTCGTTACCTTCTACTTTATCAATCGGCTGTACAATGCAGGTGGAGTTGCGGTGCTCCATGCCGTCACCCGCAACGGTCGGATAAACATCATCCAGAAAAGTATATTCGCCGAAATCATAGGCCGGTAATTCGCCGAATACGGCTTTCTCTTCCAGCACCATTTTTTGCACCATTTTACCAAAGTTATCGATCACCGGCTGCGCATCGTCTGAATGTACGGTTAGGTTGATCTTTTCAGTTTTACCATCGGTATTCACCACATTCCAGCTGCTTTCTTTAAAGTTTGAGAGCTCGGTGGGGCTGTCCATCATATATTGCAGGTTAGGCGCGCTGTAAACATTGGCACCTTCATGTTTTAGTTGGGTAGCCACCTTCCAGCCATATTTATCCAGGTCGTTGAATGCAAATTTTACCGGGCGTGCTTCCTGTTCTTTACCAACCACCCACATAAAGGCGGCGGGCATATTCAGGTGCGCATGGCTTTCGTCAATACTGGCGTAGGTGCCATCGGTCCAGTTGGCAAAAAGCGTATAGCTGATCCGTACAGTAGCCGGGTGATTTTCGGGTACCTGGAAAACGTCGCCTTCCAATTGCTTTAAGGCAATAGGAGTGCCGTCCACAGTAGTGGCTGTTACGTTGTAAATATTTTTGCCAAACTCATGCGTGGCATAGCGCCCCGCTGAGGAACGGCTCATCCGCACATTAAAAGGGCCCGAAGGTGCTGAAGGGATGGTCATCATGATCTCCGCCTCATGATGCGCAGCATTGGCGAAAGACACTTCATAAAAAATAGCCTTTTGCGCCTCCTGGGCATAGGATAGGGTAATAGAAAAGCAGAAAACAGATAAAAAGATCAGTTTTTTCATAAATATGGGGTCAGTTATCAGTACTAAAATTAACAGCGCTGAATTTACTATTAAATCAGTAAATGTTTTATATCAATATTATTACGATGAATGAAGAACATTAAAAAACGTTTTCCACCTTCTTTTTTGCCTGCAAAAGAGAGGGTGGTCAAGCGAAGCGATGACCGTGTGAGTCAACCCCTGCGGACATTACCGCTTTTGCATGTCGGCGAGTTTACTCACCCCGGATTCGCTTCGCTCTCCGCCCCTCTCTAACGCAAGCGTTAAAGAGGGGTGTCCGCAGCGTTCCTGTACCATACCTTAAAATATAGCTAAAAGCTCTGAAATTTTAATTTTCGCAATCCGTACCTTTTCAAAACACGTAAATCCTGCACAAAACAATTACATTTAAAAAAATGATTTGGCAAAAGCCAAACCTGCACACATGTGGTACGATAAACTGATTGAACAAAACAAAGTCCCTGATTTTTTACTGCGGCAGGGCATCCGTAAATTATTGCAGCAGCGGCTGGATGATGAAAACAAAGGCGACGTAGAAATACAACAGGCTCACCTTATGGCGCTGATCGATCAGCTTAAAGCCTCACCCATCGCCGTAAATACCGCGGATGCCAACCAGCAGCATTATGAAGTACCGACTGAGTTTTACCAGTACTGCCTGGGCAAAAACTTGAAATATTCCAGCGGGTACTGGAAACCCGGCGTAACTGATATCGACACCTCGGAAGATGACATGCTGGAACTCACCTGCCAGCGTGCGGAACTTGCCAACGGTCAGGCTGTATTGGAGCTGGGTTGCGGCTGGGGCTCGCTGTCGCTGTACATGGCTGCCAAATTTCAGGGGAGCACATTTAAAGTAGTTTCCAATTCCCGCACGCAAAAACAGCATATCGACGAACTAGCCAAACAACGCGGTATAAAAAATTTGACGGTGATCACTGCGGATATGAATACGTTTTCCATCGGCGATCAATTCGACCGGGTAGTCTCCGTCGAAATGTTTGAGCATATGCGCAATTACCAGTTGCTGATGAAAAAGGTGGCATCATTTTTAAAACCCGATGGGAAGCTTTTTATCCATATTTTCACCCATAAGGAATATGCCTACCTGTTCGAGGTAAAAGATGATACCGACTGGATGAGTAAATACTTTTTTACCGGGGGTATCATGCCCAGCGACGACCTGCTGTTTTATTTTAATGATGACCTGTCTGTCGAAAAGCACTGGCATGTTAACGGCACCCATTACGGCAAAACTTCCGAGGCCTGGCTAAAAAACATGGACGCGCACAAAGCGGAGATCATGCCCCTATTTGAAGATACCTATGGCAAGGACCAGGCCATAAAATGGTGGGTTTACTGGCGTATATTTTATATGGCCTGTGCAGAATTATGGAATTTCAACAAGGGTAATGAATGGATCGTCAGTCATTATTTATTTCACAAAAACGCAAAATAAATCGATGCCGTTAAGAGACGCAAAATATTGCGTCTCTACATAAAAAATTTCTATGATCCGTTTCTATTTGCTTATCATCGTTTCCCTCATCTCCCTGCTGGCATTTTTAAAAGCACCCGAATATCATTTGTGGCTGCTGGCTATCGGGGTGACGGAATTTCCGCTCATTTTCTTCGGCATCAGCCTGCTGCTAACGCTAACCGGTTTCTGGGCGCATAAATATCAAATGGCCGGAACTATTTTAGGCGTGGTAACCATGCTGATCTTTTTATCGCCAATTGTTCGGGCTTATTGGGTTTCGAAGACTTTGAAAGATGATATGGCGAAGGCATTTAAAAGCGCCGACGGCAAAGGCACGCCTGGATTATCTGCTACTGACGTGCCCTTCAGTTTCTGGAATTTATTTAAAGGAACCGATACGATTGATTATCGAACGATAACCTATGTAAAATACAAGGATACGGCGTTGAAACTGGATTTTTACCCGGCGCAGGACCAGGGAACCGACTTTCTTTTGCCAAAACCATGCGTAATTGTAGTGCACGGCGGCTCGTGGGCGGGCGGCGATAGTAAGCAATTACCTGAATTAAACAGTTATCTTGCTTTAAAGGGTTATAATGTAGCCGCTATAAACTACCGGATGGCTCCAAAGTGGCAAACCCCGGCACCCGTGGAGGATATCCAGGCAGCTATAACTTATTTAAAAACACATGCGGATGAACTGCACATCGATGTTAGGAATTTTGTATTGCTGGGACGCTCTGCAGGCGCACAGATCGCTACGTTAGCTGCTTATACTATCAATGAACCGTCATTAAAAGGCGTAATTGATTTTTATGGCCCTGAAGATATGGTTTGGGGATATTCTATCCCGTCGAGCCGGCTGATCATGGATTCAAGGAAGGTAATGGAGGATTATATCGGAGGCACTTACAGCAAGGTGCCGCAAAAATATTATGCCTGCTCGCCCCTGGAGTTTGTAAGTAAACAATCGCCGCCAACGCTTATTATTCATGGTGATAATGATGTGCTCGTTTCTCCGGAACACAGCCGCCGGTTGAATTTAAAATTGCAGCAAAACGGCATCAGGCATTACCTGTTGAAATTGCCATGGGCCACCCATGGCTTTGATTATAATTTAAACGGCCCGGGCGGACAATTATCTACCTTCGCTGTAGCAACATTTTTAAAAACTGTATGCCCCCGGCCCCCTAAAGAGGGAGGAATAAAATACTGATATTACATGGAAAAGAATACCGGCACTATAAACTCCCCCTTTAGGGGGTTAGGGGGCAAAACAGCCATTATCGGAACGGGAATAGCAGGCATGGGATGTGCCCATTTTCTGCATCAGCAAACCGACCTTACTATTTACGAGCAAAACGACTATATAGGCGGCCATACCAACACGGTAACTGTTGATGAGGATGGCAAGCCGGTTTACATCGACACCGGTTTTATGGTGTTTAACTTTAAAACCTATCCCAACCTTTGTAAACTATTTGATGAGATCAAAGCCCCGGTAAAAAAGACAGATATGTCGTTCAGTGTGCAGTACGTTCCCAGCGGACTGGAGTATAGCGGATCAAGTGTGAATCACCTTTTCGCTCAGCGAAAAAATCTCTTCAATCTTAAATACATCAAAATGCTTAACCAGATCGGCCGGTTCAATAAGGAAAGCATAAAGATTTTGGACGATCCCAAATACGCCAATTATTCTATTGGTGAATATGTGAAAGAATTTGGCTTTGGCGAGGATATGCTATGGAAATACCTGGTGCCGATGAGCTCTGCAGTATGGTCGACACCGATGGAGCAGATGCTTGATTTTCCGGCGGTAACGTTGATCCGCTTTTTTTTGAACCATGGTTTTTTAGGGATGGATACCCAGCACCAATGGTACACCCTTGAAAAGGGCAGCCAGGCCTACCGGGAAATACTCATCAAACCATTTAAGGACCACATCAGTGTAAACCGCAAAGCGGTTAAAGTGGCCCGGCTGGCAAACGGAAAAGCAGTAGTGTATGCTTCGGATGGCACGCAGGAAACCTTCGACAGGGTAATTATTGCGGCACACGGCGACCAGGCGCTTCAAATGCTCGACCAACCGACCAGAGAAGAAGAGAGGTTACTATCGAAATTCAAATACCAGTATAATAAAGCTGTTTTGCACACAGATACCAGCATTATGCCCAAAACCAAACTAGCCTGGAGCAGCTGGAACTACCGCATCCAGTTACAGGATGGCAAAATGACGCCGACAACTATTTACTGGATGAACCGCCTGCAGCAGGTCTCGGATAAAAAAGATTATTTTGTTTCCATCAACCCACATGAAGGACTTGATGAAAAAAAGATCATCAAAGAACTGGATTATGAACATCCTTTATTTGACGTGCCTGCCATTAACGCCCAGGCCGAACTGCACAGGCTAAATGAAACAGGCCCGGTTTATTTTTGCGGCAGCTATTTTAAATATGGCTTTCATGAAGATGCTTTTGCCAGCGCGGTGGAGCTGTGTGCGGGGATGCTGGGAAAGCCGGTGTATGGAGATACTTAATTTATTCCCCTACACTAATGTTCAAATGAGGTAGTTCTACCTGCAAAGTTACTTTCGCCTTTAATGCAGAGAACACTCTCATTAAAGTGTCAATTGTTGCATTACTTGCATTGTTTTCAAGCCTTGAAATCTGGGCTTTTTGAACGCCAATAAGTTTACCCAGTTCTTCCTGTGTCAAATGGCGTTCAATGCGGGTTCGTTTTATAGCTTTTCCTATTAAGTCCATTTGTAACTCATATTCAAATTTATCCCGGTCGGGTGTGCCAACTTCCCCGATAAGTTTATCCTGAACTTCCTCTAAAGTGTATGTTTTCATCTCTTTTTATTTGTCGTGCCTTTTTGTTCAAAATATTTTAGCCTGATTTGTATTGCTTTCTGAATCTCATTGTCAGGCGCTTTACTCCGTTTCTTTATGAAACCATGCGTCGAAATAACCAACGTGTTACCGCTATCTGATTTATCCCAAAAGGCAAGTAAACGATATTGAAAACCTTGAAATAGTGTTCTGAATTCCCAAATTTCACCATTCAGCTTTTTAAAAAGCTCAGGGTCATGTGTGTTTTGTGCTTTACGAATGTTATACAGGATTTTTTCGTAATGTTTTCTTTCCAGGTTTTTTAGAAACTCAAACGCCTCCTCTAAAAATATAATTTCAAAAAGTTTGTCCATTTTTGCCATTACAAAGATAGAAAAGTTTCGTTAAAATGAAACTTTTTCCCGTTATATAAAGTTCAGAAGTTCGCAATTAATCTAACCATCCGATTCTTACAATTTTTCGTAGATTACCTTATGAATTCATGTCTTTATAAAGCAAAAGTAATGCATCACCGGATGGCGCCAAAAGTGCACCGGTTTCATTACAACGTCTTTATGTTTTACCTGGACCTGGATGAGATCGACACCCTTTCCAAAAAACTGAAATTCATGAGTCGAAACCGGTTCAATCTTTTTAATTTCAGGGATAAGGATCATTTGCAACTACCGAAAGAAAAACCGGATACCTCCAAAAACATCCGCCAGCATATCACTGACTATTTATCATCAAACGGCGTAGCGATCGGCAATGGCCGCGTTATGGTGCTCACCAATTTATGCACCCTCGGTTACCAGTTTAACCCGGTTTCTTTTTATTATTGTTATAATGAGGCGGGCCAAATAGTATGTTCCATAGTGGAGGTTTGCAATACCTTCCTTGAAATGAAGCCCTATTTTTTGGGGTTGGAAACGCTCGAGGGTGAGCAGTTTAAACTGAACACCACCAAGTATTTTTACGTATCGCCATTTATTGACATGGATACCAATTTTGATTTCGACCTGCACGTTCCCGGTGAAAAATTGCAGGTTAAAATTGATGACTATGATAAGGACGGCAACCGTTTTTTTATCAGCACTTTAAGCGGCGCACGCAAGCCCTTAAAAGACGACACCCTGCTGCTTTATTTTTTGAGCTTTCCGTTTATCACGCTAAAAATAATAAGTTTGATTCACTGGCAGGCATTAAAACTTTGGCTAAAAAAGATCCCCTATCATAAAAAAGGAGACGACATGCTGCTGCAAAAAGAGGTATACCGGCCATATGGTTAATTCAATTTTTCGTACCTTAACAAAACTTTCAACCAATTATTTTACGTACATATTTCAAGTATCACAATTTACAGAGCGTTTGAACTATGGCTAATACTATTACTATCGCAAAAAAAGGGAGCTTTTATCAGGACATTGTTTTAAAGTTCCTTTCAAAAATGGAAAATGGCACTTTATATCTGACCCTGCCCAACGGCGAACAGATCGTTATGGGAAATGGTGATGGCACTATATCGGCGAACATTGTTGTAAACAGCGGGGAGTTTTATAAACGTGTTATTTTATACGGGGATATTGGTTTTGGCGAAGCCTATGTGGATGGTTTGTGGGATACAGACAATATTGCCAATGTGATTAAATGGGTGTTGTTGAATATTGAGAATGCGCCGGGCGTTTCGGGCAGTAATATTCAAACCCTGTCGCTTAACCTGCTGAAGATCTACAATAAGCTGTTCCACAAAAAAAGAGCCAATACCGTTGAAGGATCACGAAAGAACATCTCAGAACATTACGACCTGAACAATGATTTTTTTGCCAGTTTCCTGGATCCAACCATGACCTATTCAAGCGCTTATTTTTATCGTGACGGGCTGAGCCTGCAGGAGGCGCAACTAGCCAAATACGAACGCCTGTGCCGCCAGCTGCATTTAAAACCACATGATCATGTGCTGGAGATCGGCAGCGGATGGGGTGGCAATGCCATTTATATGGCCAAAACTTATGGCTGTAATGTAACCTCGCTGACTATTTCCGAAGAGCAGCATAAAATGGCCATTGAACGGGTGGAGGCTGAAGGACTGAGCGGTAAGGTAAAGATCCTGCTGAAAGATTACCGTCTGATGGAAGGCACCTTCGATAAGATCGTTTCCGTGGAAATGCTGGAAGCCGTAGGCTATAAATTTATGGACGTTTACTTTAAAAAATGCCATGCGTTGTTAAAAAAGAACGGAATTCTCGCATTACAGGTAATTACCTCGCCCGATTCGAGATATGAAAGCCTGCGGAAAGGAGTAGATTGGATTCAGAAACATATTTTCCCTGGCTCTTTGCTGCCTTCGGTAGGCGCCATTAATAATTCGATCAATAAAACCGGCGACTTAACCCTGGTCGACCTGAAGGATATCGGCCTTGATTATGCCAAAACCCTAAAACTCTGGCACGACGCCTTTAACGCGAATCTCGCTAAAGTAAAATCACTTGGCTTTGATGAAACCTTCATCCGCAAATGGAACTATTATTTATGTTATTGCGAAGCTGCTTTTGCCATGCGCAATATCAACGTAATGCACCTGGTTTACGCGCGGCCGAATAATACGGGGAGGTGAGTTGATTGGGTTGGATTGGTTGAGTGGTTGATTGAGTTGTTGTTCAAGTATCAGTACGGCAAATCTATTTACAATAGCAGCCTATCCAACTACTGCATCAATTCTTTTTTCCCGGAACCTGGTAAAGAAAATGAATGCGATCAGGCATAGCGCAAAACCACAGATCCCATTCAGGCGCAAACCGTAATCATGGCCGGGGTCCTTGCCATAAACGGTTAAAAAGGCAAACAGTGCTATTCCCAAAGTTTGCCCCAGTTTTACAAACAGGAATTTTACCGCAAAAAACATTCCTTCGCGGTTTTCGCCGGTTACCCTGGCATCGCGTTCAGCAATTTCTGCAAGGATGGCGTTCGGTAAAATACCCAGCGAAGCCAGCGGGAAAGCTGCCAATAATACGAGTGTATAGACCTGTGCTTTCGGAGAAACCGGAAATTTGCCTAAAAAGTAGATCATAGCAAAAATCAGGCTCAGTAACGCAAAAGAAAACAGCACCAATGACTTTTTTCCGTGCTTTTTGGAGATATAATTGATCAGCGGGTAAAATATCAGCGAGCCAATCACCATTGTTCCCATCAGCAGGCCCCCCATTGACTCAGGCAAATGAAGAAGCACGGTAACAAAATACAACAAGCCGCTCGATATAATGCTTAATGCCATATAAAAGGAGAAATCAGAAATGAGGTAATATTTAAAATTACGCTGGCTGAATGTTTTCCGGATAGCCACCAGTATAGGCAAATGGGTAGGTTGTTTACTGACGAGGTATCTTCGCTCGTCAATAGCCACTACCGGGATCAGCATAATTATACCTGCAAAAACAGCTAAACCCCAGATAGTATACTGAACGGCTGAATCGCGGTTAGCAACATCAAAAATATGTTGCACCAGGTCGGCAAAGTTATTTACCAGTGCGCTGATGATGATGCCGATAACAAACCCCACCTGTTGAAAAGATGATAATTTAACTTTTTCAGCAGCCGTATCGGTGAGTTCGGGCAGCAGGGCGTTATAGGGGATGATATAGGTAGTAGCGCCCATAAAAAAACCTACTAAGATAATGGCGATCCAGAAAGCGTTATGCATGCTTTCACCGCTAACCAACGGACAAAAGGTGAGGCCGCAAAAAATCACAGCGGGTAATATAGCCCATTTCATAAAAGGGATGCGCCGTCCCCTATGATGGCCGCTTTTATCACTCATCGACGCAATAAAAGGATCGTAAACCGCATCGACCAGCCGGCCCGACGCGGCAATTATAGACATGATATTCAACACTCCAAATACAAGGAACTGGGGAACCAGCGGTATAAGGCCCGAACTTGACGGCGGCAGATAAAAATAGGGAAGCATCACGATGATAGTATTCGTCATGATACTCCAACCGATCATCCCGCAGGCATAGGCGATTTGTTTGTTAAAGGGTAGTTTTTCTATGGGCATAACTATAGCCCACGAATTTCACGAATTGAAACGAATATCACTAATTTACATTGTTTAATCCGTGTCAGCTGATTCATTTATTTTCAGCTACTCCACTTTGTAACGGTAAACCTGCCTGCCCAAACGGCCTTTGTCATCCATCCCTTCAACTACTACGCGGTAACTCCCTGTTCCGTCAGCATTATAATAGCTAAATGAAGCTTTGCCGTTGCTATCGGTGGTGATTTCAGGGTTCCAGTAAATCGTTGAGCGCAAATCCCTCCGGCTGAAATTTGTTTCCTGGTGATCATATTTAGGCGAATAAAAAGTGCGTGCGATATAATACCCTTTGGGGAATATAGGCAAAATACCCTGTGGATTTTCCGGGCTGATTGGTTCAACACCGCCGCGCCTGCTGGTAATCACTAAAACGCCGCCCGCCCCCCTTGCGCCGTATATGCCTGCAGACGAAAACCTTAATACTTCGACAGTTTCAATATCGCTAACATAGATATTATCAAGGTTTATCTGCGAACCTAAGAATTCCACACCATCATAAACGACCAGCATCGGAGGGTTTTCTCCCCGGTGGATAGGAATGGTCAGGTAAGCCTTCGCGCCGCTCAAATCAATTGTTTTAAAAACCACCCCCATTAAGCGGCCTGCAAATACTGATGAAAAACGCCCTTCGCCCAAAAAGTCTTTGCGGTGGATTACCTGGTCGGCAAAACCGGCGCCCGCCAAACTTGAGGTGGGATAATCAAAATCCTTATTGGTATCCTTTATCTTAACTTCTTTTAATAGTATTCCATTTATGGGTCCATATTTATCTATGTCATCCTGTTCCATTTTCCGATTAGCCAGGTAGGCCGCCAGCATTTTGTTTACATCATCCCATATTGGAAATCCGTTTTCATTAATGGCTACCGGGATAGATGGTTCGGGAATATAAACCGGCAAAGTATTTGTCTCTGATTTAGCATCCACCGCCCTGATAACAAATTTGGCATTGCCATCAAAACTAAGGTTGTTAAAATGATAAGCGCCGTTTTTGTCAATGTCCTGATTAAGCACCGGGCCTCCATGCATTGATAATAACGAGACCGCGCCGCTGTTAAGCGGTTTCCCATTATCCGTTTTCACGACACCGCTAATTTCAAGCCCTTTTTCGGATAGCAGCGATATGGGCGGATATTCGTTGTTTAATAGTTTTTCCCACTCAAACTTGCGGTACCCATGGGTGAGCATTACCAGGTCGAGGTCACCATTGGTCTTGTCGCCGGTATTGGTGAAATAATAGTTCGGCTGCTCAATATATCCCTTCAGGTCAGACGTTAAAAGCAGGTTGGTTAAAATGGTATTTTCACCATTTTCATCAAAAGGCACTTTACGCTCATCAATAACCGACACGGAAAAATGCCCTTTTGTGGTATCGGCTACAAGCAGTGCCATGTTGAATTTCAAGCTTACTTTCTCTCTTGTTTTATAAACCCTATTACCGCTACTTACGCTTAAATTCAGCTGGTCATTGTTTTGGACGAAGAAAAGCCGTTCACTTACAGGCTCACCTGCTGGTGAAAATAAGGTAACCGAATTGATGCCGGTACGCAGGCTTTGTTTCAATATATCGATAGCAACTACCTGGCTATCCAGCTTACAAATGATGCCGGAACCTTCGCCTGCCGGGTACATTACCAGCGAAAAATCTTTGTTTTTATTTTCAAGATAAAAATCATTCGTGGCCATAAGTTTAACCGTTAAATAGCCTTTTATTTCGTTGCTGACAGACAGCGTTATTCCCGTGGGAATAGCTTCAGGTAATGCGAATATGCTTTGCGAGCTATCAGGGAAAGTTATTTTGGCTTTATAACTTTTTTCCTGCGCTGGCTGCAAGTAAAAAAACCCCATCCCTAAGTGTTCAGAAGCAAAGGTGGTTACTACCTTATTATCATCATCAGTCACCACTCCTCTTATGTTTAATCCCAAACCGTTACTACCAATTGCTTTAAAAGCTATTTTGGCGTTGATCCCCGCTACCAGCCTGCCCCCTTCAGGAAAAAACTGCACATCAGCTTGTTCAGCCTTTGCCGGAGTCGTAACATAAGCCTCTGCCGTTTTATTTATTTTGACAGAACCAACCGGAATTGCCTGGTTAAAGCAGTTTGCCGGCCCATCCTTCAGCATCCAACGGGAGTACGCCCTTACCTGGTAATTACCCTTGGGCAGGCTATCCTTTAAGGCAAAATCGCCCCATGAAACACCATCTATCACATGAAGGTTTATGGATTGATCAACTTTACCCGCCGTATTCACCAGGTCGACGTGAAGCACTGTGCTAATGTCAGATGGCTGATGGTTTTCTCCGGCAGTTAAATAGGCTTTAAAATACATAGTATCACCGGCGGCATAATACGGCTTATCAAAATGCAGGTAGGCTTTTTCGGTGATATGCCCAGCGGTATAAGCATTGAGTTTGGCTGCGACTCGCCTAATGACGGTACTGTCACGGGGTACTGCGTCGTTTTTTGGGGTATCATAATCCACCGGCAAAAGCTCCGCTATCCTTTCCCTTCCCCAAACGCCTCTCAGCGTTATACTGTATGGGTTGATGACTACACCATTACTGTAAAAAAAGGCAAACGGCGCATTAAAACTAATCAATGTAGTTTCTGCGTTTATAGATTTTTCAAGATATTCGGTATTGTCAGTGATACGGTAATGGTGCGTTTGACTATAAGCAACATAAACGTCATCGTTTTCGCAGCCAATAGCATATTGGCCGGGCACATTTGTTTTTTTGATGAGATCCTCCTTATCTAAAGCATAAGGCATTAACTTTTGAAAAATTTTCGGAAGTTTTGATTTTTTCACCCAATAGGTTAAGGAATCCCGCTGAACCTGGGTCTTGGTTTTTAGCGCCTTGTAGCGTTTAATATTTAGTTCGATCAAACTATCTGCCGGCCTTTCGGGGTTCGCATATATGGATAATTGCTGTGCCCTGAAGCCTTCTTCTTCCAGCCTGTTACCCAATGCCGACCTTAAAAAATGCATTTCTGATCCTTCGTAAACACTTTCCCGCCTTCTTTCCCAGCGTGCCTTTTGCGCAGGTGTTCCGTTCATCTCCTCAAAGAAAACAGATCCTTTATAAAACACTTTTTTTGACGCGATGTCTAACACGAAATTATTGACCAGGTATTTGAGCTTATAGCCAAGGCCGGCATTTTCAATTTCCAAAAAATCCTGCGATGATGCTTTAAGAATATTAATGTTGGGGTCGTAATCAAAATCCAGCATTTGGGGGTTTAGTATTTTACAATCCAGCGCTATGTCTGACGTGCCTATGAATTCAGTTTTAAACCACTGGTAATATTTAACCCTATCAGGATCGTCCTGCGGTTTTATGACTACCTGTTTTAAATTTATTATTTTGGGTGATATTTTAAAATCAGGCAAGTTAATGTTTGCATATGCTACGGTAATCGGCTGGCCAAACGCCTCATAGCCGACGAATGACACGACCAACTCATATTTGCCTGCATTTACGTTCCGAAGTATAAACGTGCCGTCGGCAGCGGTTTTATCACCAATGGTGGCATTGCTTAGAAACACGCTGGCATTTGGAATTGGCTTTCCGTCTGCATAGTTTAATACGCGACCTGTAATAGTAACCTGTCCCAGAGTTGCTATTGGCACCAGCAAAATGAAAAAAAACAACCGCTTGATCATGGTGAATTAGTTTAAGGTTAGGAAGGTATTTAACCCGGATGGCATACTCATTATAAATGCCATCCGGGAAGAAGAAAATAGCTAATATTATAACTTTAAGTCGCCCCAACCCTCGCGGTAGCTGCGGCGGATAAACTGGTTGGCCGGCTCGTAATTGGTTACCCGCATATTTGCGCCATCCCATTTTAAACCAGTGTAACGCCCGCTGAATTTCAAGCCTTCCATTTGTCCGTAAACGGGGTCGTTCCGTTTTATTTTTTCCTGGATATCAAAGCTGCGCAGCAACAAGTTGCCCAGTAATACAGTTTCGGTTAGCGGACCGGCATAGCCTTCAAAAGGCGAATCCACTTCCATTTTACCATAACCTGCTATTGCCGCATCAACCCATTGCCACCAGTGCCCGTCCATGCCGCCTTCAACGCGCGGATATTTTTCAGGCACATGCACATCTTTGTTCAGCGAAAGCGGCAACAACCTTGGGTGGCTGCCGCCCCATCCGCAGGACACTTTTCCCTTAGTGCCGATGAACAGCGTACAACCTTCAAAATCATTTTCGCTCGGGATATCACCCAAAGCCTCGTTCATATTCACATCCGGATCAAGCTCTGAGAGGCGCTCAGGGGTAATGCCGCCATCCATCCAGTACAAATCAAGCGGTTTGCCATTTTTTAGGGTGAAGTTGAATTTGATAGAGCTGGAGACGGGTCCGCTTTCAGGGAAAATACCTTCTTTAAAGATGCCGGTATAAACCGTACTGGCACTACCGGATATTTCTGTCGGGTAACCCAACTCCAACAGCTTAAAAGGCGGCCCCATAATATGGCAGCCCATATCGCCCAAAGCCCCGGTTCCAAATTGCCACCAGCCGCGCCAGTTAAACGGCACCAGGTTATCAATGTAATCCACATAATTAGCAGTTCCCAGCCACAGATCCCATTTAAGTTCTTTTGGTACAGGTGGTTTAGCTGCCGGCCACGAAATACCCTGGGGCCAAACGGGCCTGTCCGTCCAGCAATAAACTTTTTGGATGTCGCCGATCAGCCCTGCTTCAAACCATTCGCGCATGGTGCGCATGCCATCACATGACGCACCCTGGTCGCCCATTTGGGTTACCACCTGGTATTTTTTTGCAGCTTCGGTTAATACCCTGGCCTCATATATATCGTGTGTCAATGGTTTTTGCAGGTATAAATGTTTTTTCATCTGCATTGCGCTATGGCCAACAATTGCATGGTTATGGTCGGGGATGGCAACGGTTACCGCGTCGAAATTTTTATGCTCCTTATCGAACATTTCGCGCCAGTCGTGATAAAATTTTGCTTTCGGAAACTCCTTCAGCCGCTGCATGCCGGGGCGCTCATCCACGTCGCATAAAAAAGCGATCTCGGCATTCTTTTTTGGCGCGGTGGCAAAATGGTGGATATCATTTTCGGCCTCGCCGCCTGTGCCCACCGCCGCAATGTACAATTTATCGCTGGGCGCTGTATAACCTTTCCCGCCTAACACAAAGCGGGGCACTATATAAAAGCCGGCTGTCGCAAGCGCGGATTTTTTGATAAAGTCGCCGCGGCTAATGTTGTTTTTTGCTGTGTCCTTTTTATTTTCT
This sequence comes from Mucilaginibacter sp., assembly GCA_031292485.1. Classification (GTDB taxonomy): domain Bacteria; phylum Bacteroidota; class Bacteroidia; order Sphingobacteriales; family Sphingobacteriaceae; genus Mucilaginibacter. The sequence goes on along the minus strand of JARLHA010000023.1, from coordinate 102,228 downwards.
TCCATGTCGAATTAGATTATTGAAGGTGGAGCGGTCTTACCTCTACGGTTTTAAAAAATACAATATCATTGTCGCCATGGTTCTGCATTCCGATATAGCCATAATTTGGCCTTAAACCGCGAAAGGGTTCAAAGTCAAATTTACGTTCGGGGGTTGGGGCGCCCTCTGTATAATCGGTAACCAGTTCTCCATTTACCTTAACAATGGTACGCGCGCCGTCGAGCGTAATTTCCATCACGTTCCATTGCGGGCCCGGCTTGCCCGGTTTGGCATGAGGTTTTGTTAACGAGTATAAAGTACCGGTAACGTGGTACTCATCTTCGCCCGAAGTTTCAGGATGGTTGTCTATCTGGACTTCATAACCATAAAACACAGGCATCCACGCCTCGCGTGGCTCAATAGGTATACGAATAAAAAAACCGGAATTACTGTTTTCCTTTTGCATTTTATAAACGATACGGATAACACAATCGCCAAACTTTTCTTTCGTCCAGTAGCAGAGTCCCATGCCGCCATGGCTGCCGGTCAATCCGTTTTCCACATACCGGGAGCCAGGGCCCACCTGCTTCCAACCGTCCAGGTCTTTTCCGTTAAAAAGCTGTCGCCAGCCGCTGTCGGTTGCAGCGCGTTTTACGTTATCGAAAGTAGCGGAAATCCGTTTGTTTCCCGCAAATTTGAAAGAACTCACACTGAAGCATAAAACAACAAGTAAGCAGCCCGCCGCAACAAGACGAACGCCGTTGAGGATCATTTTTTTAGTCATCATCATTAGTTAATTTGGTTATAAAAAAAAATAAGTCCGAAGTGCAGTATTAAATGCACGCCGGAGTTTATATTGGTTTTTAAAATTAGGGATATTTAATGAATTTCCAAAGAAGAGGCAATTTACCATAGCGTGAAGAAACTTGACTTGGGAGATAAAGTGGCTATTGCCCAAGTTTACTGATAAAATCGCAAATCCCTGTTACGCGATTTATTTATGCCATCTTTGTTACATAACAGTCACTAAATATGACGGCAACCGGTAGGTAAATGAGCGACCAGGTACTTTAGCCAAAATAAACTTCATGGCAACGATTTGATTAACAGCTTGATCAGATCCAATTCTATCCCCCCAAGCAATCACTCAATGACCTGATGACCCAATTACTAAAAAATCAATCAATTGCTCCATTGCCCTGCCGCGGTGGCTTATCCGGTTCTTTTCTTCCATGGTCATTTCAGCAAAGGTGACCGCATACCCATCGGGCTGAAAAATCGGGTCGTAGCCGAAGCCTTTGGCGCCTGATCGTTCATTGCGGATTGTACCTTCAACTATTCCTTCAAAAAAATGTTCTTCGCCGTTCCATATCAGGGAGATCACCGTATGGAAACGGGCATTGCGGTTGGCTTCGCCGGCTAATCTGGCCAGCACTTTGTCTATATTGGCTTCGTGGTTTCCGTGGGTACCTGCATACCGCGCCGAGTAAACACCCGGCTCGTTGTTAAGCGCATCAACCTCAAGACCACTGTCGTCGCCAAAACAATCAAGTTTATATTTATCGTAGATATAATGGCTTTTCAGAGAGGCGTTTTCCCTGAAGGTGCACCCCGTTTCGGGGATCTCTTCGCGGCAGCCAATGTCCTCTAGCGTTAATAGTTTTATATGGTCGCCAACTTTGGCCGCTACTTCATCCAGTTTATGACGGTTGTTGGTTGCAAAAACTAATTGCCGCATGGTATTACCATTGTTTCATTTGTTCCCAAAATACTTTTTTGTTATCGTTGTTATCCATCATTTCATCAAAACTGAAAGTGAATAAAATACGGGCTACACCTACCTGTACCTGTTTATTAAGGGGTGGCGCTGCAAGCCCTTTCGGCAAGGCGTGGCCACCGAGTATAAGCAGTTTTTGCGGTTTAAAAAAAGCTGACAGTTGCTCAAACACCGTTTCCTTGTAATTTGCCAGGTTCAATATCGCCACGTCATCCAGTTCAATGGCCAGGCGTTTCAGCGTATTTTCAAGCGCGGTAAAATAGGGCGCTGGCATAACTTCAAGCCCAGGGTAAAAAACCAGGATGAGGTATTGTTTTTTTAGCTTGCCGAGGTAATTAAAATTAAGCGCAGGCGTTTCAATTTGGCGTACAGGCGCTTGTAAAACAGGTTCAGGTACAGCGGCAGGTATTTCGGCAACGGGTTGAACTATTTTATCATTATTTAACAGGTAAAGGTCGTCCTGGAGTATAAAACTAAAAGCAACAGGGTTTTCTATTCTCACTTTAACAAATTTTAACAAAAGTAACTAAACAGTTTGACGCATTATCAGCATATTCGCACAATTATAGCTGTCGCTAATCAATTCCGGTTAAATGTTCAGCCATAATTAATAAATTTTACCGAAATTCGGAGTTTTTAACGCGCCCGGCAAACCGGGCTCAGTTTTATTAGTATCGAGATACATGAGAAAGTTTGGGTTAGTCTTTTTAAGTTTTACGTTATTCATATCCTTTGCCAATGCACAACAAAAGCATACGCTTGACAAGATAGCAGCGGTAGTAGGTGGCAGCATTATCCTGCAATCGGATATAGAGTTAAAATATGCCACTTACCTTGCACAGGGTAGCCCGCCAAACCCTGCTGTAAAATGTCAGATAGCGCAAAGTTTTGTTACGCAAAAGCTGTTGGCGGCGCAAGCTATTATTGATAGTATTGATGTGAAGGATGATGAAGTTGATGCTGATATTGACCGCCGTATGCGGGGCATGATACAGCGTGCCGGTAGCCAGGACAGGCTTGAGCAATTTTTGGGCCGGTCGGTTATTCAATATAAAGACGAAATACGCCCGGATATTAAGGAAGAGCTGATCGCTCAAAAAATGCAACAAAAAATAACAGCTGACATTAATACAACCCCTGAAGACATTAAAAAATTCTTTAATACCATCCCCAAAGACAGTCTGCCTGTTATCAATAAAACAGTTGAAGTGGGTGAAATACAGTTTGACCCCAAGTTAAATGAATCCGAAAAAGCCTATTTCCGCGCTAAAGCACAGGATTTGCTGGATAGGGTAAAAAAGGGTGAAGACATGGGCGCCCTGGCCCGCCTGTACTCACAGGACCCAGGCTCAGCGATTCAGGGAGGAGATTTGGGATTTGCTGACCGCACTACCTTTGTAAAAGAATTTGCCGCATGGGCTTTCAGGCTTAAAGCCGGCGAACTTTCGCCGGTGTTTGAAACGGATTTTGGTTTTCACTTTTTACAGGTGATAGAGCGCCGCGGCGAACAGGTACATGTAAGGCATATATTAATTACGCCTACAATAACTGAGGCCAGCCTGCAAAGAGCAAAGGCAAAAGCTGATAGCGTTTATGACTTTTTGACAAAGAATAACAAAATAACTTTTTCAAACGCTGCCGCCTATTATTCAGACAATAAAGAAACAAAATATAACGGTGGGATGATGCTGAACGCCGCAGACGTAGAAACAAGGACAACCTATATTCCAACAGATAAGCTTGATCCACAGATCGCACTTATGGTTGATACCATGAAAGTAGGCAGTATGTCGAAGCCACAGTTGTTTACTGATGCTGCAGGAAAAAAAAGTTATAAAATTCTGTACCTCAAATCAAGCACCAACGCGCATAAGATGAACCTAACTGACGATTATCCGAAAATAAAGGAGTATGCGACCAATGATAAAATTAACCGTAAGGTGAGCGAATGGTTTCAGAAAAGGCGTAAACAAACTTTCATTAAGATCGATCCCGAATATCAGCAGTGCACTAATATGAAGGGATGGGCAAGCCCTGTTGACGAGAGTATGACTACTACAACACCGGCCGAAGTTAAACCTTAAAACACCTATGCAACACCGCACCGAAGTGGAGGCTGCTGATGCTTTAAGGCATGCTTACCAACAAATAAGCGCCGAAATAGGCAAAGTAATTGTAGGCCAGCAGGAAGTACTTAAATTTGTGCTGATCTCTATCTTTAGCAACGGGCATTGTTTGCTGGTAGGCGTACCTGGCTTAGCTAAAACCCTGCTGGTACAAACAGTTGCACAGGTGCTCGATCTGGATTTTAAACGCATCCAGTTTACCCCCGACCTGATGCCCTCAGACATTATCGGGTCGGAAATTTTGGGCGAAGACCGTAATTTTAAATTTATACCGGGGCCGGTATTTGCCAACATCATCCTGGCTGATGAGATCAACCGTACACCGCCAAAAACACAGGCCGCCTTGCTTGAGGCCATGATGGAAAAATCGGTTACCGCAGCGGGCATTACCCATCGCCTTGCGCAGCCCTTTTTTGTTTTAGCGACACAAAATCCTATCGAGCAGGAAGGCACGTATCCACTGCCCGAGGCCCAGTTGGATCGTTTCATGTTTAACGTCGCCCTTGATTATCCTACATTCCAGGAAGAATTGCTGGTTGTAAAAAATACAACGAGCACCCAAAAAACGGAAGTAAAAAAATTACTAAGCGCTGAACAGATCATCTACTTTCAGCAATTGGTGAGGAATATCCCGGTTACCGATAACGTACTTGAATATGCGGTTAAACTGGTAGCTAAAACCCGCCCTAACGGCGAAATGGCTGCTCCTCAGGTAAAACGTTTATTAAACTGGGGCGCAGGCCCCCGTGCTTCGCAATTTTTGATATTGGGGGCCAAATGCCATGCCGTAATCAACGGCAAATACGCTCCGGATATTGAAGATGTACAGGCTATTGCCAAACCTATACTTCGCCACCGTATTGTACGCAGCTACCATGCGGAAGCTGAAGGGCTTTCGGCTGACGATATTATCGAAGGGCTTTTTTAATGCCGGAGTGCCAAATGTTCTATTCTGGATTTTTTGCGACGTTTTCGGAATAATGTTGATTTGGAAGTTAAATCCAGCAAAGATTGTTCTTCGCGGCGAAAGCAATACCATACCGTTGTAATAAACACTCTCCTATACGCGCCCGGAAGCTATTTAAAATGACACTAAACTATCTTTGATTGATAGTTGACCCGGGGTGCGACATTTTTCTCTTTTGTCAAATTTTTGGAAGCTGACAAATCATTCTTTAAGTTAGACGAAAAATCGGCAGGATAAATAATTTATGGAGATTAAATTTTATCAATCTTTATTAGATGATATAAAAACAAGGATTCATAAATCCCAGGCAAAGGCTGCTTTGTCAGTCAACGCTGAGATGATAGCCCTTTATTGGGACATTGGAAAACTAATTAATCAATTACAAGGCGAACAAGGTTGGGGCGCAACAGTTACTGCGCGTTTAGCAAATGATATTAAGAATGAGTTGCCGGAAATAAGAGGATTTTCTGAACGAAACCTTAAGTTTATGGTTCAGCTTTATAAAGAATACGATACAGATTCAATTGGGAAACAGCCTGTTTCCCAATTGAATAATAAAATTTCCGGCAATATCGAAATTAGGAAACAACCCGTTTCCCAAATTCCATGGGGGCATAATATTCTCCTGATGCAAAAAATCAAAGACAAGCAAATACGTTTTTGGTATATAGAACAAACCATTGTAAATAACTGGAGCCGAGATGTCCTATCCTTAATGATAAAAAGCAATCTGCACTTGAGGCAAGGAGAAACTATCAACAACTTTTCAACAACATTAACAAGCCAACAATCTAATCTGGTTAAAGAAACCTTAAAAGATCCCTACATATTCGACTTTCTTACAATAGCCCAGCCATTTACTGAGCGAGAGCTGGAGACTGCGCTTGTAAAACACGTTGAAAAATTTCTGCTAGAGTTAGGTGCTGGTTTTGCTTTTGTTGGGCGACAATATAAACTAACGGTAAGTGATCAGGATTATTATCTTGACCTGTTATTCTACCATCTCAAAATGAGATGTTTCATAGTTATCGATTTGAAAAAGGGGGATTTCAAGCCAGAGTATGCGGGCAAAATGAACTTTTATTGTTCTGCCGTAGACGATTTGATAAAACATGAAATCGACAAACCAACTATTGGACTTATACTTTGCCAAACAAAAGATAAAGTCGTGGCTGAATATGCTTTAAGGGGACTTCATAAACCAATTGGCATCTCAGAATTTGAACTGACCAGGTCATTGCCGCGAAATCTGCAATCAAGTTTACCAACTATCGAAGAAATAGAAAACGAATTAAAAAACGAATAGGATCAATTATGAAATATCTTGCTTCCGGTAGAATACTAGTAATGCTCCTTTTGTTAAACACTGTTGCTACAGCCGTTTACTCGAAAACTTCAATATCCAAAGACACCGTCTTTATCCCACAATCCGTGCTCAAAATAATGAAACGGGTTGGCGACTGGCAATTGCAATACTGGCAAACCAAAGGCTTCACGCATAAAAAAAACGACTGGACAAATGCTGCTTTATACACTGGTATTTTTGATCTGAGCCGCGCAAGCGGCGATGAAAAGTACGACAACAAACTGATTGAAATTGGTAATGAGGTAAACTGGAGTACAGGTAATAACCGGCTGATGGCTGATGATTATTGCGTTGGGCAAACTTATTCGTTGCTGTATATGAAGTACAAAAGGCCCGAAATGATCGCACCGTTTCAACACCTGGCGGACAGTATTGTAACCCTGCCTTTTAACGAATCACTGGAGTGGAAAAATAATATCCAAAGCCGTGAATGGGCCTGGTGCGATGCCTTGTTTATGGGGCCCACGGCATTGGCTTATTTGTCTTCAGCCACCGGCGACCCGAAGTATCTGAATAAAGCAACCACGCTTTGGTGGAAAACAACAGCCTATTTATACGACCCGCAGGCGCATCTTTACTCAAGGGACGGCAGCTATCTGAACAAAAAAGAGAAGAATGGCGAAAAGGTGTTTTGGTCGAGGGGAAACGGGTGGGTATTGGCGGGGCTGGCACGGGTATTGGAAAACATGCCTACTGATTATCCGGGAAGAGGAAAATTTGTGGCCCTTTTTAAAGATATGGCAGCAAAGATCGCATCGCTGCAGCAGCCGGATGGCAGCTGGCATGCCTCATTACTCGACCCTGCGAGCTACCCAATTAAAGAATGCAGCGGCACCGGTTTTTACTGCTATGCCATTTTATGGGGCATAAACCACGGATTATTAAATAGACAGGAATACCTGCCGGTTGCTAAAAAGGCCTGGCTGGCAATGGTTGCCGCTGTTCAGCCAGATGGAATGCTGGGCTATGTGCAACCAATTGGAGGCAGCCCTGATAAAGTGACTGAACAAAGTAACGAGGTATATGGTACGGGTGCCTTTTTACTGGCAGGCGCACAGCTGTATCAATATTTGAAGGAACATAAGCAAAAATTTAAATAAAGAATCTGTCTATTGTTAAGGGCAAAAAATTATCCCAATAAGGGTATAAAACGAGCCATTAAATTATCTCATCCCCTTTGGTTTTAAAAAGCCATGATCGTAAATTTGAGTATCGCAGCTTTTCGATCTCAACAATAAAGTGACAAAAAAATATAACAATATCGGCGGCAATTGTTTTTATTTGCAGGATAAACCATGTTATCGACTAATTTATTTAATATAACCCATTATGAGCGATCTAACAGAAAACGACAAAATGAAGGCTGAACAGTTAGCCCGTGTAATTGACCTGAATGCAAAACTATTAAGTAATGCCGCTTCAACCTATGCTTATAATAAAATAAACAACCTGTTGCTGATGCAAGTACTGGCCAAGGTAGAAAACCGCGACCTGGAAGAGATCCGTAATAACGTGGACAAATATATCGCCCAGTTTACAGACGAGTATTTGAAGAAGAATTCATAGTTAATAAGACTGAAGGTAAGCAATTAGATTTTCCTGGAATTCGCAATTGCCTTAGTTGTTTTAAATAACAAATGACTGACGTCTGAACACGCGGAATAAAATAATGCCTGCTTTTCTTAAATAATTGACAGCCCTGGTATATAATACCGGCGCTTTTACATTGCGCGAGTTTGACAAGCTTAGCTACGGACCCTGTAAACCGTTGCGTAAGCTGTGACGCCTATAAAGGGCTCCATTATCGCTATTAAAAAAATGCTATAAAACAAGAAAACCCATGAACGCATGTTCACGGGTTTCTTTAAGATTTGGCACCGACCTACTCTCCCACATTTTACTGCAGTACCATCGGCTCTGGCGGGCTTAACTTCTCTGTTCGGAATGGGAAGAGGTGGACACCGCCGATATAGGCACCTGAATATCTTTTGGTTTATTGGTTCATTAGTTCAATTGTTCATTGGTATGAGCATGTTGGCTAATGTACCTGACCAGTATTTTTATTTTGTTTGTCATCTTTTGTTTACTACCCCGCAGTTACCAATGAACTACTGAACCTTGAACTGATGAACAAACTTAAACATAATTGAAAGAAGTAAGTAGATTGAGAAAACAACAATATTAGTTTTTGTCGGTTCATTAGCTACCTATTCGATTTGTTTACCGGTATTGCTACCAATGAACTAATGAACCAGTGAACTAATGAACCATTATTACCTGCTATGAGAAAGCTTCGGGCGATTAGTATTACTCGGCTATGATGTCACCACCTTTATACCTGTAACCTATCAACGTAGTAGTCTGCTACGACCCTCAATGGAAGTCTCATCTTGTGGCTAGTTTCGCACTTAGATGCTTTCAGCGCTTATCTATTCCCAACGTAGCTACTCTGCAATACAGCTGGCGCCATAACAGATTCACCAGAGGTTAGTCCAACCCGGTCCTCTCGTACTAAGGTCAGCCCCACTCAAACTTCCTGCGCCCACAACAGATAGGGACCGAACTGTCTCGCGACGTTCTGAACCCAGCTCGCGTGCCACTTTAATGAGCGAACAGCTCAACCCTTGGGACCTTCTCCAGCCCCAGGATGTGACGAGCCGACATCGAGGTGCCAAACCTCCCCGTCGATATGAGCTCTTGGGGGAGATCAGCCTGTTATCCCCAGCGTACCTTTTATCCTTTGAGCGATGGCCCTTCCATGCAGAACCACCGGATCACTATATCCGTCTTTCGACCCTGATCGACTTGTCTGTCTCACAGTCAAGCAAGCTTATGCTATTGCACTCCACGTACGGTTACCAAGCGTACTGAGCTTACCTTTGAAAGCCTCCGTTACCTTTTTGGAGGCGACCACCCCAGTCAAACTACCCGCCAAACAATGTCCCCCGCTTTGCGGGGTTAGACACCAGATACAGAAAGGGTGGTATTTCAACGTTGACTAACTGACTCCTAGCGAAGCCAGATCACAGTCTCCCACCTATCCTACACATCCTGTAGCCGATTTCAATGTTAAGTTGTAGTGAAGGTGCATGGGGTCTTTCCGTCCCGTTGCGGGTAACCGGCGTCTTCACCGATACCACAATTTCACCGAGCTCATGGCTGAGACAGCGCCCAGATCGTTACACCATTCGTGCAGGTCGGAACTTACCCGACAAGGAATTTCGCTACCTTAGGACCGTTATAGTTACGGCCGCCGTTTACTGGGGCTTCGATTCAATGCTTCGAATTGCTCCTAACATCCCCTCTTAACCTTCCAGCACCGGGCAGGTGTCAGGCCATATACGTCATCTTTCGATTTTGCATAGCCATGTGTTTTTGTTAAACAGTCGCCTGGGCCTTTTCACTGCGGCTTCATTGCTGAAGCGCCCCTTCTCCCGAAGTTACAGGGCCATTTTGCCGAGTTCCTTAGCCATGATTCACTCGAGCACCTTAGGATTCTCTCCTCGACTACCTGTGTCGGTTTACGGTACGGGTATTCATAATCTGAAGCTTAGCGGGTTTTCTTGGAAGTATGATTACCTGAACTATCCCCTTACCCGAAGGCTCAAGGTACTTTCAGCTTTCAGCATCATCAGCGTACTTTACTACTGTTGATTTACCTACGGCCTTTAACGAACTATTCCGTCAGTTCGCGTCAGTGTCACTGCTCCGTCACCGCATCGCAATTATAAATAGTACTGGAATATTAACCAGTTGTCCATCGGCTACGCCCTTCGGCTTCACCTTAGGCCCCGACTAACCCTGATCCGATTAGCGTTGATCAGGAAACCTTAGTCTTTCGGTGGGCAGGTTTCTCTCCTGCCTTATCGTTACTTATGCCTACATTTGCTTTTCTATAACCTCCACAGTAACTTACGTATCTGCTTCACCGGCAATAGAATGCTCCCCTACCAGATCATTTCTGAAATCCATAGCTTCGGTATACCGCTTGATGCCCGTTTATTATCCATGCCCGATCGCTCGACTAGTGAGCTGTTACGCACTCTTTAAATGAATGGCTGCTTCCAAGCCAACATCCTAGCTGTCTGTGCAATCGGACCTCGTTAGTTCAACTTAGCGGTAATTTGGGGACCTTAGCTGATGGTCTGGGTTCTTTCCCTCTCGGCCCTGGACCTTAGCACCCAGAGCCTCACTCCAGCGTATATTAATAAGCATTCGGAGTTTATCTGGATTTGGTAGGATTTGACTCCCCCGCACCCAATTAGTAGCTCTACCTCTTATTAACTCAACCGCCAGGCTGTTCCTAAAAACATTTCGGGGAGTACGAGCTATTTCCCAGTTTGATTAGCCTTTCACCCCTACCCACAGATCATCCGGAAACTTTTCAACGTTTATCGGTTCGGTCCTCCAGTACCTGTTACGGCACCTTCAACCTGTCCATGGGTAGATCACAAGGTTTCGCGTCTACCTCCACTGACTGTGCGCCCTTTTCAGACTCGCTTTCGCTTCGGCTGCGTGTCTTAAACACTTAACCTTGCCAATGAAGAGTAACTCGTAGGCTCATTATGCAAAAGGCACGCCGTCACGGTGTTAACCGCTCCGACCGCTTGTAAGTACACGGTTTCAGGTTCTATTTCACTCCCCTGTTCGGGGTTCTTTTCACCTTTCCCTCACGGTACTGGTTCACTATCGGTCTCTCAGGAGTATTTAGCCTTACCGGATGGTGCCGGCAAATTCCCACAAGGCGTCTCCGACCTCGCGGTACTCAGGATACCACTATCCTTACATCAATTACCCGTACGCAGCTCTCATGCTCTATGGCCGGGTTTCCCACCCCGTTCCGGTTTTCTTTGTATTTCATGTTGTGGTCCTATAACCCCCACTATGCCGTAACATAGTAGGTTTGGGCTTCTTCCCTTTCGCTCGCCACTACTCAGGAAATCACTGTTGTTTTCTCTTCCTATGCTTACTTAGATGTTTCAGTTCAGCACGTTCGCGCATTTATGCAACTATTCTTCAAATAGTTAGGTTTCCCCATTCGGAAATCCGCGGATCAATTCATATTTGCTGATCCCCGCGGCTTATCGCAGCTTATCACGTCCTTCATCGCCTCTGAGAGCCAAGGCATCCCCCGTGTACCCTTTCTTACTTTCTTCTACGCATACGCCTTTTGCTCGTATGGTATGCTTTTTGATTCTTGTTACGTCCTTCGGTTCATTCGTTCATTGGTTCATTTGTTCATTGGTATTACTACCGATTTACTCCTGTACTTCTTTACTTTTAAACTTCCGGAGCCTTAACAGTCCTCTATACTGTTGTCTTCTCTTTCAATTTACTTCTTCCAATATGTCAAAGAACGGTTTTTCGGTTTGCAGTTCTGAGTTTGCAGTTTGCAGTTTTAACTGCTTACTGCCCACTGTTTACTGCCAACTGAAAGCGTGGAGAATAACGGATTCGAACCGTTGACCCTCTGCGTGCAAGGCAGATGCTCTAGCCAGCTGAGCTAATCCCCCCTAAAAATGAGTTTGCAGTTATTAGTTTGCAGTTTGCAGTCGTTTTTTACTGCTATCTGCCCACTGTTTACTGCCAACTTACGCAGCTTCGCTGCGCAATGTAGTCCCGAGCAGATTTGAACTGCTGACCCCTACATTATCAGTGTAGTGCTCTAACCAAACTGAGCTACGGGACTTTATTGAGTTTGCAGTTTTCCGTTTGCAGTTTCCAGTTTAGCTTCGCATTGTGCTAACTCTTAACTGCCTACTGCCCACTGTGAACTGCCAACTGTGTCCCTGACCTCAGCGGCCGGCCCTACATGATGGCTTCATCTTTTGGGTTTTCCTTTTGTAATTAATGAATGACTGATTTACTGAATTACCGATTGAATTTCTTCATTCAATAATTCAACAATTCATCAATTCAATAATTATATAAAAAATAGATCATGCAGCTAACAGCCTTAGCTGTTATGGTTTTGAAGAGATTTTGTGGATACTGCTCCAGAAAGGAGGTATTCCAGCCACACCTTCCGGTACGGCTACCTTGTTACGACTTAGCCCCAGTTACCGGTTTTACCCTAGGACGCTCCTTGCGGTTACGCACTTCAGGCACCCCCAGCTTCCATGGCTTGACGGGCGGTGTGTACAAGGCCCGGGAACGTATTCACCGCAGCATTGCTGATCTGCGATTACTAGCGAATCCAACTTCACGGGGTCGAGTTGCAGACCCCGATCCGAACTGTGAACAGCTTTTTGAGATTGGCATCCTGTTGCCAGGTAGCTGCCCTCTGTACTGCCCATTGTAGCACGTGTGTAGCCCCGGACGTAAGGGCCATGATGACTTGACGTCGTCCCCTCCTTCCTCTCTATTTGCATAGGCAGTCTGTTTAGAGTCCCCATCATAACATGCTGGCAACTAAACATAGGGGTTGCGCTCGTTGCGGGACTTAACCCAACACCTCACGGCACGAGCTGACGACAGCCATGCAGCACCTAGTTTCGTGTCCCGAAGGACTGATACGTCTCTGTATCATTCACTAACTTTCAAGCCCGGGTAAGGTTCCTCGCGTATCATCGAATTAAACCACATGCTCCTCCGCTTGTGCGGGCCCCCGTCAATTCCTTTGAGTTTCACCCTTGCGGGCGTACTCCCCAGGTGGAATACTTAACGCTTTCGCTTTGACGCTAACTGTATATCGCTAACATCGAGTATTCATCGTTTAGGGCGTGGACTACCAGGGTATCTAATCCTGTTTGATCCCCACGCTTTCGTGCCTCAGCGTCAATCATACCATAGTAAGCTGCCTTCGCAATTGGTGTTCTGTGACATATCTATGCATTTCACCGCTACTTGTCACATTCCGCCTACCTCTAGTACATTCAAGCCCATCAGTATCAAAGGCACTGCGATAGTTAAGCTACCGTCTTTCACCCCTGACTTAATAGGCCGCCTACGCACCCTTTAAACCCAATAAATCCGGATAACGCTTGGATCCTCCGTATTACCGCGGCTGCTGGCACGGAGTTAGCCGATCCTTATTCTCAGAGTACATTCAACTCATTACTCGTAATGAGGTTTATTCCCCTGCAAAAGCAGTTTACAACCCGTAGGGCCGTCTTCCTGCACGCGGCATGGCTGGTTCAGGCTTGCGCCCATTGACCAATATTCCTTACTGCTGCCTCCCGTAGGAGTCTGGTCCGTGTCTCAGTACCAGTGTGGGGGGTCATCCTCTCAGATCCCCTAAACATCGTAGCCTTGGTAAGCCATTACCTTACCAACTAGCTAATGTTCCGCATGCCCATCTCTATCCTATAAATATTTGATGAAATCACAATGCTGTGTCTTCATATTATGCGGGCTTAATCTCTCTTTCGAGAGGCTATCCCCCTGATAAAGGTAGGTTACATACGTGTTACGCACCCGTGCGCCACTCTCAAGGAAAGCAAGCTCTCCTATCCCGTCCGACTTGCATGTATTAGGCCTGCCGCTAGCGTTCATCCTGAGCCAGGATCAAACTCTCCATTGTATAATGTTGTTGTTTGATTTACCTGACCCTATTATTAATTAATAGAATCTGTAAAAAAATTATTCTTTTTACAGTATCCTCTCTCTTGTTCTCTCATAACCTGCTTTTATTAGCTAAAAGCGCAAAGCTTAAAGTCCAAAGCTTTTAACAACTCTTCGCTTTCCCCTTTTTGCTTTCAGCTTCTTTAAGCTGTTATGCTACATGATTATCTATCTTTTATAAGAACTTTTCATCCTTCCCTCACGGTGCGGACTTTTATAGCTTTTCACTCTTTCAAGTGCTTTACTTTTTCTTTTTTCTAAACTGAGAATCGCTCTCCGTTTTTTGCCTTTCGGCGACCCTTTCTTTTGGGACTGCAAAGGTAAAAACCTTTTTTTATTTCGCAAACTTTATTTTTTTTTATTTTTAAAGTCTGCTTTTCTTCCTTTTCCCCCGCTTCCTCTCCAACTTTTCTTTCCTCGTTTGCGGGCTGCAAAGGTAAGCACAGTTTTTGATTTTGCAAATGGTTTGTAAGAATAATTGCATGTGTATTGATAACACTTTGCAAATCAGCGGGAAAAAGTTTAGTTCATGGTTAATAGTTCATGGTTGATGGCAAAACAGGTAATCCCAATACTTAATTTCTATATTTAATATAGGTACGTCTAAAAAACAAAGGCTGTGATCCATGAACATTTAACCGCCAATGGATAAAAAGTAAATCGACCTAAAATAGAATCTGCACTTATAAGCTGGCAGGGACAACTTTCCATTATATACAGGAGTAAATGAGCTATAATTAAACCTATATATTCCATGAGCTATGAACTATCAACTATGAACCAACCGTTAAAAGATGTTAAATCATACCTATATATATACTATAGGCAAAACAAGCATCCTATATTAGCCGAAGAAAACAGGAAATCGCTTTTTAACATAACCCGGGGACCCAATAAAGATTAAAAGCAATAGCGTAAATTAAATATTGCCTTATCGCGGGGGATTAAAAACCATTCGCTATGGATATGCCAACGGAATTGTCATAAAAATGATCCTCCTGATCAATGAAAATAATTAATTGACTGATTTATAATATTCACGTATCTTTGCAAAATGTTTAAAAAACAACTAGGGTTTTTAGCCGGTGTATTTACTATTTTAATTATTGCGCTGGGCAGTTGTAAAAGCAAATATGAAAAACTGCGCACCAGTAATGATAACGCCAAAAAGTATTCGGAGGCTGTTAAATTATATAACAAAAAGGAGTACTCAAAAGCCTTAGGCTTGTTTGAGCCTTTGGTGACACGTTACCGGGGTCAGGAACAAGCGGAGGACTTGTATTATTACTATGCCTATACCAATTACAAGCTAAAAGATTATACTTCGGCCAGATATCATTTTAAAACATTTGCGGATACTTATCCCTCAAGCCCGCGGGCTGAAGAGTGCCGTTTTATGTCGGCCTATTGTTATTACCTTGACTCGCCGATCTTTTCGCTCGACCAGGATAACACCAATAAAGCTATTGAATCGCTGCAGTATTTTATCAACTTATACCCCAAAAGCGACCGTGTGCCTGAAGCCAGCAAGCTGATCCAAAACCTAAGGGATAAACTGGAAGAGAAATCGTACGCCAACTCAAAGCTGTATTTAACCATTGGCGATTACCAGGCGGCGGTTATTTCGTTTGGCAATACGCTGCGTGATTACCCGGATACCAAATATGCCGAAGAGCTTGATTTTTTAACCATCAAAGCGCAATACCAATATGCTGACCATAGCCGCGAAGACCACCAGGTTGACCGTTTTAACCAGGACATTGCCTATGCACAGCAATTTATTGAAAAATACCCCAACAGTAAATATTTAAAAGAAGCTAAAGACTATCTAAAGCAAAGCAACCTTTCTATTGAAAAAACCAAACGCGTTTTGGCCGAGGCTGTTTACAACCCCAGGATAGCCAAAAAAATAGCTGCAAAAGATACAGTAAAAAGTCAGCCACCATCTGAAAAAAACAATGGTGACCAAAAAATCCCATAAAACATAATTGATTATGAACACAGTTAATAATACTACCAAGCCAGCCGTTGCCAACAGCACGGTAACCCGCGACTTGCGCGAACTTGATGTAAAAACACACAACATTTACGAATCGTTGGTGATTATGTCAAAAAGGGCTAACCAAATATCAAATAATGTAAAGGAAGAGTTGCACCAAAAACTTTCGGAATTTGCATCGTCAAATGATAACCTGGAAGAAGTTTTTGAAAACCGCGAGCAGATTGAGATCTCAAAATATTACGAAAAGCTTCCGAAACCATCATTGGTGGCTATACAGGAATTTTTGGAAGATAAGATCTATTACAGGAACCCGGCTAAAGAACAATAGTAAGCCCCCCGGCCTCGGCCCATTGGCGGAGGAGTATATGCTCTTATTGATATAAAAAACTCCCATCAGGGAGTTTTTTTTGTTAATTTTAAATTTTAAGTCCTCCGCCAATGGGCGGAGTTGGGGGAGTTGTTCTATGCTACAGGATAAAAACATTGTTTTAGGCGTTTGCGGCAGTATTGCAGCTTATAAAGCGGCAACCTTAATAAGGCTATTGGTAAAAGGCGGCGCCAATGTGCAGGTAGTGATGACCCCCGACGCAACCAATTTTATCACGCCGCTAACCCTCTCCACCCTATCGAAAAAACCAGTATTGGTTGATTATTTTATCCCTGAAACCGGGGAATGGAACAACCACGTGGATTTAGGGCTTTGGGCCGACCTGGTAATCATTGCGCCGGCAAGCGCCAATACCATGGCAAAAATGGCCGGCGGCTTATGCGATAATTTATTGATGGCGGTATACCTTTCAGCAAAATGCGAGGTTTACTTTGCCCCCGCCATGGACCTTGATATGTGGAAACACGACGCCACCCGCGAAAACATTGCCAAACTACAATCCTTTGGCAATATCCTGATTCCCCCGGGTGTTGGTGAACTGGCCAGCGGGCTCAACGGCGAAGGGCGTATGGCCGAACCTGAAGAAATAGCCGAATTTATTTCATCGTCCCTCAAAAAAAAACTTCCCTTAGCTGATCAAAAAATACTGGTAACTGCGGGTCCTACTTATGAGGCTATTGACCCGGTGCGGTTTATCGGAAACCATTCATCCGGCAAAATGGGCTTTGCCATTGCCGATCAGCTGGCCCGGCTGGGCGCTGATGTTACGCTGGTGTCAGGGCCATCGGCACAAAAAAGTAAACAGGCATCGGTTAAACGTATTGACGTAACCTCGGCAGCCGAAATGCTGGAAGCCTGCCTGCTGTATTATAAAAACTCAAAGGCCTGTATCATGAGCGCCGCCGTAGCAGATTATACCCCGGCGCATCCTGCACAGCAAAAAATAAAAAAAACATCTAACAGCCTAAACATCGAACTAAAACAAACCGTTGATATTTTGAGCACTTTGGGTGCACAAAAGAGCAACGGCCAGGTGCTGGTTGGCTTTGCGCTGGAAACCAACGATGAAGAAAAAAATGCAATAAAAAAGCTCCAGCTGAAAAACCTGGATTTTATTGTGCTAAATTCGTTGAATGACGCGGGGGCAGGTTTTAAAAAGGACACCAATAAGATAACTATTATAGACAAAACCTTGCAAAAAACCACTTACCCTGTTAAAAGTAAAGATGAAGTTGCCCTGGATATCTGCCATAAAGTTATTGAGCTGATGAAATAATGAAAGTATTTAGTATTTATATTCTGCTTTTTTTAATGTGCGGCTTTGCCTCTGCGCAGGACCTGAATGCTACCGTGCAGGTTTTGTCGCCAAAAGTTCAATCAACCAACAAGCGGATACTGCAAACACTTGAAACCGCGATGAAAGATTTTTTGAACGGCCGCAAATGGTGCCAGGATAATATTTTGCCGCAGGAGCGTATTGAATGCAACTTTATTTTAAACGTTACCAACTGGGATGGCAACAGCAATTTTAGCGGCGAACTACAGGTACTCTCGGTAAGGCCGGTTTTCAACTCCAGCTATACCTCCACGTTGCTAAACACGCTCGACAAGGATATTTCATTTACGTATACCGAAGGGCAAACCATGGATTTCAGCGACCAGAGTTACCAGGGTGAGCTAACCTCCATACTGGCTTTTTATGCCTATATTATTGTAGGTTTGGATTACGACAGTTTTTCGAGGTACGGCGGCACCCCGTACTTTGCCGCTGCCCAGTCGGTTGTAGCCAATGCCCAGGGTTCCAACGCTAAGGGATGGAAAGCTTTTGACGGCAACAACACCAGGTATTGGCTGCAGGAAAATCTTAACAACAAGCTCTACCAGCCACTACGTAGTTTTATGTATGATTATCACCGCAACGGGCTCGACCTGATGGCCGAGAACGCCGCCAAAGGGCGCAAAGCTATTTTCGACCTGATGCCTACCCTTTTGCAGGTTGACATGCAGCGGGTGGGCGGCATGTTCCCGCTGGTATTTTTTACAGCGAAACGGGATGAATTTGTATCGATCTTTACCAATGCCTATCCACAGCAAAAAGCACAGGTAATCAATATTTTAAGCCAGGTTGACCCTTCAAACGGGTTGAAGTACCAGGCGCTGCAGAAGGGAAATTGATTTCGGATGTCGGCTGTTCGATTTCGGAGTTACTTTGATTGCGGAAGTAGGAATTTTGATTTTGGAATGGGTAGTTATAAAATTCTCTAATCATTAATATTCAGGATAATCTTTATTTCAGGCATCTTTCTCTGAAGAGGATTTGGTTAATTTAAAAAAACCGAAATCGAACATCCGAAATTCTTCTCGCCTGTAACATTACCCTATTACTCCGCGTCTTTTAACTGTAAAATCACGGTAATCGTTAAAATCTTTTTAATCGTGTCAAAAAAATATTCAAATTAATTTGCATATACGAAAACTATCGTACATATTTGTACGAAGAAATTCGTATAACATAAAAGGATAATGGAAATCAAACCAACAGAGAGTGAATTAGAGATCTTACAGGTGATCTGGAAAAAAGGCCAGTGCACCGTTCGGGATGTGCATGAGGAATTGGCAAAAAACAAAGATGCCGGCTATACCACCACTTTAAAACTGATGCAGATAATGCACGAAAAAGGCCTGGTTGAACGTGACACCGCCGCTAAAACGCATTTATATAAAGCATTGATCACCCGCGAGCAGGCGCAGCAAACCGCTTTGGACAAAATTATATCCACGGTTTTTAAAGGCTCCACCTCCGACCTGGTGATCCAGGCCCTGGGCCATCACCGCGCATCAAAAGATGAAATTGAAGCGATAAAGAGTTATCTGGAGAGGTTTGGGGATTGAGTCCGAAAGTCGGGAAAGTCCGGAAGTCCGAAAGAAGAAGAAAAGGACCATAGTCGATGGACCATAGTCCACGGCAGGAAAAGGAGAAAGGCAATAGTTGAGGGAAAGTAATCCCATCTAAATAACACCATAAAAAAACCATGGACCATGGACTATCGACCATGGACTTAAACAAAAACGGCAATGGAAAACATACTATATAATATAAGCCAGGTTTTAGGGACCACCATAATTCACTCCCTGTGGCAGGGGATGCTGGTTTATTTTTTGCTACGGATGGTTCTTGCCGCCGCTCCGGCACTATCGGCAGTAAAAAAATATAACCTGGCTATTTTTTCGCTGGCAACGGTTTCCCTGGTGTTTGTTTATACTTTATTGATAGAGATTCATACGTATAACTGGGTAAATGCCGGGCCGGTAAACTTTACCCGGCTACTGCCCTCTTTTAAACTGGCATATTACGCGCCTGTTAAACCATCGTTCTTCACGTCGCTGGCTGTGTATATGCCTTATGTATGTGCCGCGTATTTCGCCGGGCTTTTGGTAAATATTTTTAAGCTGGGTTTTGAATGGAATAAGATCAGGCAAATCAAGCGGTCGGTGATACCGGCTGAACAAATGCAGCAGTTTATTACTATATTTTCAAAAAAGCTCAACATCAATAAGCCCATCCAGTTAAAATTCAGCCAATTGGTGGATGTTCCCTGTATGACCGGCTATTTTAAACCCCTTATTTTATTGCCGGTGTCGATAGCCACCCAACTTTCTGCCTGCGAGATCGAAGCTATTTTATTACATGAATTGTCGCACATCAAACGGAACGATTACCTGGTTAACATCGGGCAGCAGGTTATTACCGTCATCCTTTTCTTCAACCCATTTGCGCGCCTGATCAACCGTATCATCAACCAGGAACGGGAAAACAGCTGCGATGACCTGGTGATAGAAAAAACCCGCAAGCCTTTAATATATGCCAGGGCTTTGCTGAAACTGGAAGAAAGAAGAGCGGCCAAATTGCCATTAGCGCTGGCGGCCACCGGAAAAAAATATTTTTTATTAAACAGAATTGAAAGAATTATGAAAACAAATAAGCCGATAGGCAACATCCGCCACCTGGTAATCGTGCTGTTTTTACTGGCAGGAAGTTTGGGCAGCATAGCCTTTTTTAACCCCAAAAGTGCCGGTGCAGCTACTCCTAAACACACGTTACACCAGTTAACAGCAAAATCAGCGCTCGTTAATGATACAACAAAACAACAGCCGTTATTAAAAAGTGATACCGACAGGAATTTATTTGAAAACGACACGATAAAACGTCCCCGCAAAAGTAAAACTACCCTGAAGGGCAAAAAAGGTTCGGCTGTGGCGGACAGCCTTGCTCAAGATACGGACAGCAGTTTCTATTCGGGCGCCGCATGGAGGCTACAAAAGGAACTATTCCGCAAACAGCGCGAAGAGATCAGGAAGCAATTTAACAGCCCTGAGTGGAGAGGCCAGATGGAGGCCATCCGCAAACAAAGTGAAGAATTTAAAAAGCAATTTAACCGGCCCGAATGGAAAGCGCAAATGCTGGCGATGAAGAAACAGGGCGAAGAAATGCGGAGAAAATTTGACAGCCCGAAATGGAGGGCCGAAATGGACGCTTTTAAAAAGCAGGGTGAGGAAATGAAAAAACAATTTGATAACCCTGAATGGAAAGCGAAAATGGAGGAATTTAAGAAACAGGGGGAAGAAATGAAAAAACAATTCGATAGCCCCGAATGGAAAGCCAAAATGGATGTTTTTAAAAAACAGGCTGAAGAAATGAAAAAACAATTTGACAGTCATGAATGGAAAGCACAAAAGGAAGCTTTTAAGAAACAGGCTGAGGAAATGAAAAAACAATTCGATAGCCCCGAATGGAAAGCGCAAATGGATGCTTTTAAAAAGCAAGGCGAAGAAATGAGAAAGAAGTTTGAAAGCCCTGAGTGGAAAAAGCAAATGGAGGATATGAAGAAGCAGGGTGAGGAAATGCGCAAAAAATTTGACAGCCCCGAATGGAAAAGGGCTATGAAGGACAAGAAGTGGAAATTGAAAGACACTGTTGGCGGTGTTGAAATATACGAGCCGGCGAAAAAGGATACGTTGTAGGGGGAGGAAGTCCATGGTCGATGGACTATAGTCCATGGCAGGAAGAAGAAAAAAGTCCATGGTCGAGATTGTGGTCGATTGACCTTAAACCAAAACGCAACAAAAACCATGGACCATGGACTATGGACCATGGACTAAATTAAAAAGGCAATGGAAAACATACTGTACAACATCAGCCAGGTTTTGGGGATAACGGTGATCCACTCGTTATGGCAGGCACTGGTGGTATATTTTATGCTGAAGGTAGCACTGATGCTGGGCGGAAAACTTCCGGCATCAAGTAAATATTTGATGGCCGTCAGCGCTTTGTTTGCCATTACCGGCTGGTTTTTTTATACGCTGATTGCGGAAATAAATGTTTATGAATGGATAGTTGTAAAGGCTACAAACCCATCAGTATTACCTGTAGTTACTGGGATACCAGCTGCTATTCATCAGTTTAATGATGTAACCACCCGCTATTATTATGATATTGAACAATACCTGCCTTATATAGCCATCCTTTATATTGGCGGCCTGCTGTTCAATACTGTAAAGCTGGTTATTGCACGGAAAAAGCTGGATGCCATTAAGCAAAATATGAGCATTGATATCGGGCTTCAATACCTTGTCAATAAGTTTAGCCCAATCATTGGCATCAGTAAACAAGTAAAAATCGGGTTAAGCAACCTGGTTGATGTACCCTGCATGGCTGGTTATATCAAGCCTGTAATCCTGCTGCCATTTACTTTAACTACTTACCTATCGGCGCAGGAACTGGAAGCTATTGTATTGCATGAACTGGCCCATATTAAACGTAATGATTACCTGGTGAACCTGCTGCAGCAGGTAATAGCCATACTGTTATTTTTTAACCCCTGTGCTATACTGATCAACAGGATTATAAATGAAGAACGTGAGAACTGCTGCGACGACCTGGTTGTAAAGGCCACCGCAAGCCCGCTCATCTATGCGAAAGCATTGTTAAAACTGGAACAAACCCGCCAGAACGACCAGAAGCTAGCGCTGGCCGCAACAGGCAAAAAGTATTATTTACTAAACAGAATTGAACGGATCATGAAAACAAAACAAAACACAACAGGTATGCGCCCGGCTTTGCTGGCCATGCTTATATTTACCGCAGCAATAGGCTGTATCACCCTGCTGAAGCCACAAATAGCACAGGGAAAAATATCTGTAAAAGCGATTAGTCCACTGATTAGCAGCATGCTGACTGATACAAGCCATAAATCATCTTCAAGTAAAACCGCGCAGGCGCACCCAATCAAAAAACATCATACTACCGCTGTACACAAGGAAAACGACAACTATGCCGAAGGCGAAAATAATAAAAAGATGGAGGAGTTGAACGCCGAGATTCAGAAACATTCCGAAGCAGTTAATAGCTATTTTAATAGCGGAAGTTTTAAGGAAATGCAGGAAAAGATAGACCGCCTGAGCAAGGAGCTGCAGGAGTATTACGACCGGCCCGAAGTAAAAAGAGAACAGCAGGAATTGGAGAAGGCGGGTAAAGATTTCTCAAAAAACTGGGGAAGGGATGAAAAAGAGGAAAAGATATCAACTCAAATGGGCGAGCTGGGCAGAAGTGTTGGCGCTTATTTCAAAACGCCTGAGTTCAAAAGGATGGATGCTGAGTTGAGAAAAAAATACGGCATCCCCCTTGAAAGAAATTATAATGACGACAGGGACGAAAATTATAAAAAATACGAAGAGGAACTGGAAAGCAAACTTCCGCCTGAAATAAGGGAGAAAACTGAAAAGTTAAAAAGAATGGGCGAAGAAATAGGCCCCCGCTATAAATCCCCGGAGTTTATGGAACAGAGCAAACGGATGCAGGAACTGGGCGACAGCGTGAATAAAGCCTATTCAAATCCCGAAATAAAGGAAAAACAAAAAGAAATGGAAAGGCTGGGCGCAGAAATGAGTGCCTGGCAAAACAGCCCTGAGGCAAAAAAAGAACGGGCACTTTTGGATGCTGCGGTTCAAAAGCTGACTGCTTATATTAACAGCCCGGAGTATCGCAGGTACCTGAAGCAATTGCAGAACATGAATTTTAATTATAATTTCAACTATAACGACGACGCGGAAAAGCCTGAAAAGGCCGAGAAAGCTGAAAAGGCAGAAAAACCCGAGAAACCTGAAAAACCCGAAAAACCGGAGAGCCCGGATGGGGATAATTAGTTGATTGGTTGATTAAGTTGATTGGGTTAATTAAGTTGGAACGACCTGTTTAACCACTTAACGCAATCAAGTAAAATTGTTGATTGGGTTAGATTAAGTTGATTGGGTTAATTAAGTTGGAACGACCTGTTTAACCACTTAACTCAATCAACTTAATCTAACTTAATCAACCAAAAACATAACCTAATCAACCAAAAACCGTAATTTAGTATCCTCCAAAACAAGGATACTTTTTTTATGCTTCAAAAGCTCAGTATTAGCAATTACGCTTTAATTGACAACCTCGAAATTACTTTTGGCAAGGGGTTAAATATACTCACCGGCGAAACAGGGGCCGGAAAATCGATCATTTTGGGCGCACTTTCGCTTATTTTAGGTCAGCGGGCCGAGAGCCGTTATTTTTTTAACCAGCAAAAAAAATGTGTGATTGAAGGCTTGTTCAGCATCGGCAATTTTGAACTGGCACCCTTTTTTGAAGATAACGACCTGGATTACGAAGCCGAAACTGTTTTGCGCCGCGAGATCTCGGCCGACGGCAAATCGCGTGCTTTTGTAAATGATACGCCGGTTAACCTGAACGCCTTAAAATCCCTGGGCGAAAAGCTGATCGACATCCACTCGCAGCACGCCACTTTGGAGATCAACGACCCGGAGTTTCAGCTTTTGGTGGTTGATGCCGTTGCCAAACATGATGGCTTACTGAATGATTACCGCGCAAAATTCCGGTCGTACAAAAAATCAGCATCGAAATTAAAGCAACTGATTGAAGAAAGTGATAAAGCCAAAGCCGACCTGGATTATTACCAGTTTCAGTTTGATGAACTGGAAAAGGCAAACCTTGCGGAAGGCGAACAGGAGCAACTGGAACAGGAGTTTAACGAACTGAGCCATGCGGAAGAGATCAAGCGTAATTTATTGGGCGCTTATTATCTGATGCATGAGGGTGAAACTTCGGCGATTATACAACTGCGCGAGGCGGGGCACCAGCTATCTGTTTTGGAGCATTTTAACCCGCAATTTGCAGAATTGTACCAGCGCCTGAACAGCGTTATTATCGAATTAAAGGATGTGGCCAATGAAGTTGAAATTATTGAGCAGCGAACGCATACCAACGAAGCGCGCGCCGAAGAAATAAACGTGCGGCTGAGCCTGATTTACAACCTGCAAAAGAAACATCGTTTAAACAGCACAGCGGAATTATTGCAATTGCAAAACGAACTGTCGGACAAAATACAGCAGGCTGTTTTTGGTGACGAAGCGATTGAAAAACTGCGGAAACAATTAGATGAGGACGGGGCCGAACTGGAAAAACTGGCAGCCGAACTCTCCGCCAACCGCAAAAAAGCTATCCCCGGAATTGAGGAACAAGTGCTAAAAACCCTTGAAGAAATGGGGATGGGAAACTCATCTTTAAAGATTGAACTGGAGTCCGAAAGCCCGAAAGTCCGGAAGCCCGAAAGTGAAACCGTACTTGGGGCCAATGGCATCGATACAGTAAAATTCCTGTTTACGGCCAATAAAGGCCACGCCCTTGCCGAAATGAGCAAGGTGGCTTCGGGTGGTGAGCTTTCAAGGCTGATGTTGTCAATTAAATCCCTTATTGCCCAAAATACAGCGTTGCCAACGATTATATTTGACGAGATAGATACAGGAGTATCCGGCGAAGTAGCGAATAAAGTAGGCCAGATAATGGAACGCCTGGCCGACAATTTACAGGTAATCACCATTACCCATTTGCCGCAGATCGCCAGCAAAGGGCAAAACCATTATTTTGTTTATAAAGATGAAGAAGGCGCAACCACCTATACCCGTATCAAACAACTGGATAAACAAGAACGCGTAATGGAAATTGCCAAAATGCTGAGCGGCGATAAACCGGGCGAAAGTGCCTTGCAGAATGCAAGGGAATTATTAGCCCCTTAAACCCCTGAACAATACTATTAAGTTAAGGGAATCAGACTCCATCGGGGTCTAATATAGGTAGAAAAAAGCCAGCCAGGTATTCCGTGCCCATAGGTACGGAACCTATACGCAATGCATTAGCGCTCATGTCGCTTCAATTGTTGCGTACCGATGGCACGCTTTTTCGTTTATTTGTTTTCTACCAAGATTTTGCACCTCACGGCGCAATTAAAATAATACGCTCCCTTTAACTTGGCCTGAAGGGGAACATATAACTAAGGAGTATGATTAAAACATTATTTTTTTGCTGTTTGGCAATATTAACCGCTGCCTTTGCATCTGCCCAGGAAAAAGCGCACATTATCCGAAGGGACACTATCAATCTGCGGGGATACATTTATAATGAATTGGGGAAACCGATAAGAAATTTATACTTAGAATCAACCCGGCTTGATCCTGAATATAATCAATTTAAAGCTTCTTCTTATACAGATACTACTGGCTTTTTCGAAATTAAAGGTGCTAAATTCAATGATACATTAAGATTTCGATGGGGGCATGCTACTTATTATACCCCTGAATTTTACAACAGGGACAGCAGATACGTGGTGATATACCTGCCCCCGAAAGTAATTGATATCAATTCATCAAATCCGGTAGAAGTTAATCATATAAGAAAGTATCCCCCAATAATTCCGTCATTAAATATCAAAACATTTGAGGGGAATGTGGATTATTTTGAAGTCCATGCACCTGCCGTATATCCTGGTGGAATTATTTCATTTCAGAATTATTTAAAAAACAACTTAATATACCCCGAAACAGCCATCAAAAATAATGCGGAAGGAACAGTTCAGATAGAATTTACTGTTGAACGGGATGGAAGCCTGATTAACTTCAAAATTTTAAGGGGCATTGGATACGGATGTGACCAGGAAGTTATAAACGTTCTCAGGCGAAGTGCAAAATGGCGGCCCGCAATTGACAACGGAAGATCTTATGTTATGACAGGAACAGTTGCTGTCAAATTCTCACTAACTGATAAGTAACATCACTAAAACCTGCTCCCAATGAAAGTCCGGTATTTAATACTACTTATTACCCTTGGCAGTTGCGCTGCAAAAAAGCCAGCTAAGCAGGCTTTTAATACGGATGTTTATTTAAACGGAACCGTTGTCCGTATCGATACGCTCACCTGGGTAGACAGCTCAAGAAACAGGACAATCCCCCTTGCTATTTACAACCGGGAAGATTTGACTAATATCAAATACAACCTTCATAAAAACATCTATAAAAAGCTGGTGATATTAAACCCCGGGTACGGCGGCACGCGGAATGATTACGGCTACATAGCTAATAACCTTGCGATCAAGGGCTATTTAGTGGTAGTTGTTCAGCATGATCTGCCAACAGATGATCCCTTACCCCAAACCGGGGATATTTATAAATTAAGAAAACCGTTTTGGGACACCGGCGTAAAAAGTGTTTTGTTTGTTACCGCCAGGCTTAAAAAAGAATATCCCGGACTTGATTATCATAACATCATCCTGATAGGGCATTCAAACGGCGGCGATATTGCCATGCTGATAGCCAACGAATACCCGGACTTCGCAAAAATGGTGATTACGCTTGATAACCGGCGGGTCCCCTTGCCAAAAAGGGCGAGGCCCGGGGTGTTTTCTATCCGGTCGAGCGACCAGCCTGCGGACCCGAACGTACTGCCATCCGAACAGGAACAGAAAAAGTACGGGAACCGGATCGTTAAAGTAAATACTAAACACAACGATATGGGCGGCATGGGAACGGATGTACAGAAACGGGAAATAAACGGGCTGATAAACGACTTTTTGGATAGTCAATAAATGCTTGCAAACTGTACACTAAAAACTGTAAACTAATTTTATAACTTTGCGTCCATTATAAACAAATTCTTAACATGGCATACAATTTATTAAAAGGTAAAAAAGGGATCATTTTTGGAGCGCTGAACGAGCAATCCATTGCCTGGAAAGTAGCACAACGTGCTGTATCAGAAGGCGCTGAAATTATTTTGAGCAATGCTCCCATTGCTTTGCGCATGGGCGAATTAAACAAACTCGCCGAAGAATGTAATGCCCCGGTAATAGCAGCTGATGTAACCAGTAACGAGGATATTACCAACCTGTTTACCAAAAGCCAGGAGCATTTTGGCGGTGGCGTCGATTTTGTTTTACACTCCATCGGTATGAGTGTTAACGTACGCAAAGGCAACCCCTACCCCGAAAATAATTACGATTTTACGCATAAGGGATTAGATATATCTGCATTGAGCCTTCACAGGGTATTGCAAACCGCCATGAAAATGGATGCCATTAATGATTGGGGCTCAGTTGTGGCCTTAACTTATATTGCCGCCCAAAGGGTATTCCCTGATTATAACGATATGTCGGACAATAAAGCTTATTTGGAGAGCATTGCCCGCAACTTTGGTTATTACTATGGGGTAAAAAAGAAAGTGCGCATCAATACCGTTTCGCAGTCGCCAACCCGCACTACAGCCGGATCTGGTGTAAAAGGCTTTGACGGTTTTATAAATTATGCCGAAAAAATGAGCCCGCTGGGCAATGCCAGCGCCGACCAATGTGCCGATTACTGCGTTACCCTTTTCTCTGACCTCACCAAAATGGTGACCATGCAAAACCTGTTTCATGATGGCGGTTTCAGCTTTACCGGCGTTACCCAGGCAATTATTGAGCAGATGGAGAAATAGAGATTAGAGACTGGAGATTAGAGATTAGTTTTTTTAGTCCGGAAGTCCGAAGAAGAAAAAGAATATGAAGAAAAAACAAAAGCGCTACTGAAAATTCAGTAGCGCTTTTGTTTTTTAGGGGCTTTGATTAACTAAATAATTAGTTTATTTTTGACAATGCGCAGTACTTGGATCATCTTATTTTTAGCATTGCCCTTTACGGGTTTTGCCCAGTATGCTATATCGGGCAGGGTGATTAATAAAAGTGACCGGCAACCCGTGGCCGATGCCAGCGTATTTTTAAACAACGCTACCGTTGGCACCAAAACTGCCGATAACGGCACCTTCACCCTTACCAATGTAAGGCCAGGGCAGTACGATTTGGTGGTATCCATCATCGGCTTTGAAACTGTTCATCAAAATATCATGGTGAATAAAGATCTGCAGCTGCCCGACATCCTCTTCACCCCAAAAACAATTGCTTTAAAGGAAGTAAAAATAATGTCGCCCGATGACCGGGATAAATATTATCAAAAATTTAAAAGGCTTTTCCTTGGCGTTTCTGATTTTGCGGCCGATTGTAAGATCCTGAACCCCGACCTGCTTGATTTTGATTTCGACCGCACCACAAAGGTGTTTTCGGCCTCGTCGTCTGACTATCTGGAGATTGAAAACCGTGCCCTGGGTTACCGGATCAAATATTTTTTAAACGATTTTAAGAATGATGAAAAATCGGGGAT
Organism: Mucilaginibacter sp.; assembly: GCA_031292485.1. Taxonomy (GTDB): domain Bacteria; phylum Bacteroidota; class Bacteroidia; order Sphingobacteriales; family Sphingobacteriaceae; genus Mucilaginibacter. The sequence continues at coordinate 73,487 of JARLHA010000023.1, read as the reverse complement.
CTTTTATTTTGAAGGTACCGCAGCATTCAGCGAAATGAAAGGCGGGCGACCGGAAATGCGCAAATGGCAAAAAAACAGGCTAAAAGTTTACCTGGGGTCCAGCATGCATTTCCTGCGGTCGGCCATTGCCAACAACCTGCAAACCGAAGGCTTCAGGGTGCTCAGGCTGATCAGGACGCCTGACACGGCAAAAAGCCTAACCGGTATCCCCCGTTTTAAGGAAACCCTGGTAACCAAGCCTTATTTAAACGTTAACGATTTTATCCATGCCACCGAAATTCAGGGGGAATACGCACTTGGCTACCCCGACTGCCTGTATGTGATGTACGCAAAAAAATGGGCTCATCAAGCCATCAAAAACCCGGCCGCACCGCAGCCCGCCAACCCGGCATTTTTGGATGACCCGGTAGCCACCACCCTGATCTTTGACAGAGCTTACAGCTATTTCGATGAAAACGGTATTATCATTAACCCTCAGAGTGTCCTTTTTGAAGGCTCATGGGGTACCAGCCGGGTAGCCGAACTGCTGCCGGTGGATTATGTGCCGGGGGAGGTCAGAGATTAGAGAATAGAGATTAGTTTTTTTAGTCCGAAAGTCCGAAAAGTCCGAAAGAGAAAAAAAAGTCCGAAAGACGCAAGGCAACGGGCCTGATCCTCTTCTGAATTCTCAGAATCCCCCCACCCCTTGCAGCTTCTTCCGGACTTTCGGTCTTTTCCGACTTTCGGACTCTCCTATTAACTATTCGAATCCACTAAAATAATTTTCACCTTGATGGGCAAAGTTGGCTGTACAGGCGTGCTGCCGTCGGCCGATTGGGCATAAAGCGAAATATTGCCGGCATTGTAGGTAAAGCTGTAGGCTACATTGGCATACGTTTCGGGCACTTGTTCGTAAGTAGTACCCCCATCGTAGGAAATGGCCACAATAACGCCGCCTATGGCTGTAAAATTAGGGTCAAGGGCTTTGACATTGATGGATGCCGTGTACGATTTACTGCCGTTATTGTCAGTGTAAGGCGTCCAGTTGCTGCTGGTTAAATCGGCGTAAAGCGTTTGGTTGGTAGTAGCCGGCGACACGTACTGTTTTGTACATGAAGAAACCGCCAGCAAGATAACACATCCTAAAATAGTGATGATTTTTTTCATAAGTGTTTTTAACTTTAATTAATCCTAAACTATTAAACTAACGTTTTTAAAAATGGTTTAATCTATTTTTTTAATTTTTCTGCAAAAATAGCTTTTTTAACCGCATTGAAGGCTTTGCTGGGTAAAACCGCCATCCAAAGTGTATCACTTGCCCCTTTGGTTAAATATCGCTTATATTTACGTGGTTATAAATATTCCCAAAAAAGCAAATGCAAATTACACCAACGGACGATCTGCTTCAAATAGTGCAAACCGCGCCAATTGGTATTTGTATATTAGAAGCAGCCACGCTCACCTGCGAAGTTGTTAATGATCAGTTTTTAGCAATTGCCGGCAAACCCCTTGATGCCATTAAAGGCAAATTTTACTGGGATGCATTCGCCGAAGCGCGACGCTGGTATGAAACGGCCCTGGCGGACGTAGTAAGCACAGGCAATACCTTTTCAGCCAATGAGGTAGAAATGACATTGATCCGCCATGGGCGCGAAGAAACCATGTATGTAACCTTTGTGTATTCGCCGGTAAAAAACAGTGAAGGCAAAGTGACAAAGGTTACCGTTTGGGTGCTGGACAATACCCCGCAGGTGCTGGCCCGGCAAAAAGCAGCCGAAAACGCGCTGGCACTGCAGACGGTAAATGAACGCATGGCCGGCATTAACGAACAGCTTAACGCTACCAATAACGAACTGGAAAGCACCATTGAAGAACTGGCTGCCATTAACGAAGAATTAGCCACCACCAACGACGACCTTACCCAAACACGCGACGACCTGCAGCGCAGCGAAAACCTCTTCAGGTCCATCGCGGTAAATATACCCAACTCAGTAGTGGTAGTGGTTGACAGGGAACACCGCTACGTAATTGTGGAGGGCGACCTGATGGAAAGGCTTGGCTATAACCGCATCGACTTTGAAGGCAAACACCCCACTGAGTTAGGGCAAACCGAACGCTACCTGGCCCCGAAACATTTGTACGACCGCATGATGGCAGGTGAAAAATTTACCATTGAACGTACAGGCGAAAAGGGCGAAAATTACGTGGTGCATTTTGTACCGCTAAAAAACGAATATGGCGGCGTGGATGCCGGCCTCATCATGGTGATTGATGTTACCGAAATAAAACAGGCCGAAGAAAAATCGGCCAGGCTGGCGGCCATCGTGCAATCGTCTGATGATGCAATCATCAGCAAAACGCTTGAAAGCGTGATCACCAGCTGGAATGGCGCCGCCGAAAGGATTTTTGGCTATAAGGCCGCAGAGATCATCGGCGAAACCATTTATAAACTGATACCCCCCGACCGCCAGGACGAGGAACCCGGCATTTTGAAACGTTTAAAAAACGGCGAAAGGGTGGAGCACTTTGAAACAAAACGGCTCACCAAAGACGGCCGCCTGATTGATGTTTCCCTAACCATTTCGCCGGTGAAAGACCAGCAGGGCAATATCACCGGCCTTTCAAAAATTGCGCGCGATATTACCGAGCGTAAACTGGATGAAGCCCGTAAAAACGATTTCATCGGCATGGCCAGCCACGAGCTGAAAACACCCCTCACCTCGCTGCACGCCATCATCCAGGTGGCCAGCGCCAAATTAAAAAAAAGCGACGACAAATACCTGGCCCATGCCATGGAGAAAGCCAACATGCAGGTAAAACGCATGACGCGCATGATCAACGGCTTCCTCAATATCTCGCGGCTCGAATCAGGGAAGATCATCGTCGAAAAACAATCATTTGATATCGGGCAGCTCATCCGCGAAATACTGGAAGAAACCCGCCTTACCGTAAGCACCCACACCTTCAGCCTGCCCGCTGCCATCCCGGCCGTAGTTGCGGCCGACCGCGACAAAATCAGCTCGGTGCTCTCCAACCTCATCAGCAATGCGGTTAAATATTCGCCGGCGGGCAGCGCCATCCATATTGATTACCAGCTGAACGGGCTAGCCCTTACCGTAAGCGTAAAGGACCAGGGCATGGGCATCAGCGCCGAGCATATCAACAAAATTTTTGATCGTTATTACCGCGTTGAGGCCGTCCATATGCGCAATATCTCCGGCTTTGGCATCGGCCTGTACCTGAGCGCCGAGATCATTAAACGTCACCACGGCAAAATATGGGTTGAAAGTACCGCCGGGCAGGGCGCTGTTTTTTCGTTCTCGATACCGGTGGGTTGAGGTGAGTGGTGAGTGGTTAGAGGTGAGTAGTGAATGGTACGTGGTGAATGCCTGCCTGCGGCTGGGCTGGAACGTTTGACGCATAGCTATGGGCGATGGGCTGCACAGATCGCCGGCAGATCACGAGCTTTCAGGGCTTTGGCATATTTTTTTTCCAGCCCTCAAAGGCTGGCACATGGCTGCCCAGGCCAGATGCCTATGACCGGGGGTGGTTTTGTTTTACAACACTGAAAGGGCGATATATCGAATTGCCAGGCGCATGGTTTGTTGCCTCATGAACCCGGCTCAATACTTTGGACTCAAGACTACAGACTTTTGACCTGCCAGCCGGCTCAGAAATGACCGTTTCCCCCGTTGGTAGAAACGGGGGCCGCGCCATCCACTCATACGGCCTCAGGCCTTAAGCGCGGGGCCGGTATCCGTTACTGTCGCTAACGCGGGGATTGTGGCAGTCCTAAGTTGCTTCGGATAGTATCATATTAGGTTCAAATATTTTCTAACTTTTTGGCAAATGAAGACACGGTTATTCTATGTACACCTAAAATGCGGCCGATTGCACTATAGGATACTTTTTTGCCTACCAACTCTCTGATTCTTTTCTCCTGACCCGTAAGTTTTGTCGTAGACGACTTACTGCCGATAGGGCGGCCTAATATTACTCCTTCCGCTTTTTTTCTCGCTAAGGCTTCTTTGGTTCTTTGAGAAATTAGATTGCGTTCAATTTCAGCAGAAAGACCAAAGGCAAATGCTAATACTTTAGAATTAATGTCACTACCCAAACGATAATTGTCTTTTATTGTCCAAACCTGAATGTCCTTGTTCATACATTCATTAAGAATGCCCATAATCATCAACAAATTACGGCCAAGCCTTGATAGCTCTGAACAAATGAGAATATCACCAGCTTTCATCCTTTTAAGTAGCACTCCTAGTTTTCTTTCTCTGACATTTTTAGCTCCAGAAATAGTTTCTTCAATCCATTTGTCAACTACTAAGATGTTTTTTTGGCAAAACTGATTTACCTCGTAACGCTGATTTTCCACCGTTTGCTTGTCTGTACTTACGCGGATATAACCGTAAATCATGGTATAGGTTAAATAATTGTCTAATATAATAGCTCTATTAATGTTATCACCACTAATATACATGGTTAAACGTGGCAAAAAATGACAAAATGCTTTTGTTGCTAACTTTACTAAAAAAGGGAGGTTTAATATTGACGGCCAATGGTTTCAATTTGGAAGAAAGCAAGGAATTTCCTCAGCGCAAAAGGAAAAAATCTTGGCTCCAGAAATTTCTTTTGGAGGCAATTTTGCATATGATGTAAACGGTGAATTTTATTCGACAACAAAAATTTATGGATATATCAAAAACGATAATATTAAGGAGAGTTATAAGTTCTGGTTGGGGCTTTTTAACTCACGTCTTTTTTGGTTCTTCATACAACAAACTGGATACGTATTAAGAGGGGGGTATTTTACTTTTAAAACTGCTTATATACATCCATTTCCTGTACCTGCCGAAATACCTTCCAGCGTTGTCTTGTCTATAGAAAAGTTAGTGGATAATATTTTAAAGGCAAAGGAAAATTCAGATCAATTTATGGTAACTGAATTAGAAAAACAAGTGGATAATATAATTTATGAGTTATACAATATTTCTCATTTAGAAATACAAATAATCAATGGAATCAAATAAGTAAATTACTAACAATCAATCTATTGCATTGACTTAATCCAATCTACCTCTTCTGAAGTCAGGGCATATAAATCATAAATAATTTTGTTCATTGAGTCTTCCAATTCCGAGCAATTATTGGAGGTAGAATTATCTCTCAATAGTGAAATACTATCCACTAACTTCTCTATTTGTCTTTGAGTTTTTACAGGTATTACAGCCGGAAAAGGAAACGGTTTAATATAGTTAGGTTTGTATCTGAAATAGCCGTTTGCTAAGACCGCTCCTGTATTAACCAGATACCACCAAAGTAATTGAGAATTCATTATTCCAAGAAGGAATTTGTAACTCTCGTTGGTATCGCTTTTTTTAACATATCCGTATATCGTAGTTGTCGAATAAAATTCACCCTTTTCATCACACGAGTAATTCCCTCCCAACGATATTTCAGGCGCCATTAATTTTTTTTGTTTGAAAAGAACTAAATTTTTCGGATAAATATACCTATACCAAAAATTGTCATTTTTTAATCTCCCTTTTTCCCTATCACGCAAAATTTCTTCGCACTCTTTTAAATATGAATAAGCAAGTGGAAAATTATTTTGGATTTCCTCTTCTTTATATAATTGAGCTGTTTCATCGCTCAATTTATAAGGAAAAATAACAACCCTATCAGTTTTGATGGATTCATATCTATGAACATCTTCTCCTTTTAAGAGGGGCTTAGTAAAAGCTCGTTCAACTTTAACAAAGGTATTTAATTGTTTTGAGAAGCCTGTAACATAGTTTTCTTCACTAATACAATCATATAAGAAATAGACATCGTCTTTGCTTGTAGCAAGACCCTGAAATATTTTCTCAAAAATATCACTCATCCTTCTCGTATGCTGATTTAATTTGTTTAATATTTCAGTTGTCTTTCCTACGGATAAAACCCAACTATCTTTCGTTAATTTATTAGCAGGAATATTTGATGCGCTTTTATTTGATAAAGAATTGATATAATCTGTTAACTCCTCTTTTGATTTTAGATCTTTGTTTAGTTCAAAATAGTGTAAACAACCGGAGTCGCGTTTAAACCATTGTAATCCGGTATAGGTAGAGGCATTGAATACTTGATATGACCCAAAATTTATAATTTTGTAAGCAGAATTAGTTTCAGATATAACTTCTCTCAATCCGGTGCCAAATGCAGCATTCGTCCATTTAACAGGCATGATATAGTTTACAACACCAAATTTGCTTATAATCGACAACCCCTTTTCCAAAAAGGTTGTATATAAGTCAAATGACCCCGTTGCAGATTTATAACGTTTTACTAATTCATTAGCAAATGCAGGATTGACATCTCTTATTCCTTGAATTCTTAAATAAGGCGGATTACCTATAACTATATCAAACCCACCGTCATCAAAAATGTCACTAAACCATAAGTGCCATAAAAAATAAGGATAGACTTTGGTCTGTTGCATTAATAACAATTCCTTCTGTAAGTCTTGAATGTGTCCGCTTTCCTTAATTAATTTCTCCAAAGCTAATCGCAGTTTTTTAAGATTTTCTTGTTGTTGAGTCCTTAATGCTTCGGTAGCGGGAGTTCGTCTCCCCTCTAAAACAAGGTTATCGCTGGCTATTTGTAATGCTTCATCGTTCTTTTTTTGTTTTTCGTTTATGCGCTCAGAAATAAATTTACCTATTACTTGACTTATAGTTTGTTGTAAAATCGCTTTTTTGGATGGTGTGTCTGCTTTAAAATATTTCTTTACTTGTGATTTTAATCTGATAACGTCGTTCACGCTAAACTTGTTAAGATCAGGAAACAATTCGTCATCATTTTCTAAATGTACACACAGATCAATGTCCTCAAAGCTTTCTAACAAGCTATTTCCTTGCATGATTTTATAATCAAGGTTAGGCAGTGGCTGTGGCTTCTCTTCATCAACAACCAAGCTCAACCAAAAACGTAGGCGGGCGATATCAACCGCCCCTGGCTCAAGGTCAACCCCATAAATACTGTTTTCGATGATGCTTAATTTTACTTTGGCAGGGTTCCATTTGTCATTCAAGTTCCAAATTCGTTCGGTTGTTTCAGGAGTTGCCGCGTACAAGACTTCAACAGCATGAAAAATTTCAAGTAAAATGCCCATAGGGAAAGCTCCTGACCCTATAGCCGGGTCGCAAATTTTTACATTTCGTAACGCCACGAGTATTGCTTCTTTATAATCCGCAATTCCATTCGTTTCCTGGTTTTTAATAAACCTTTCGAGTCCGTCACGCAGCCCTTCATTAAACTCAGTTTTACATTTCGTACACAGATATTCAATTAGACTTTCCTGACACATATAATGTACAATTTCTTTAGGCGTATAAAAAGCCCCTTTGTCTTTGTTATCCTCTAATAAATTTTCAAAAATGTGACCCAGCATTTCCGGGTCAACGGCAACGGTATGTTCCTCTGGACTGTCCTCGTGAACGGTGAAGTTATACTTATCAAAAAATTCGAATACGTTTTTAAATAAATGAGCTGGAAAAGTAAGAAAATCTGTTTTGTAGTTCTCCGTCTCAAATAATCCGCCGTTTAAAAAAGGGATTTTAAGCTTATTATAACCTGATTTGCTAAATAACGATTCTTCAATAGCAATGAAATCCCCCTCACGCTCTTCATTAAGTGTTTTATGAAATAAGGGTTCAAGCACTGATGAATAAAAATCGTTTTGATCGTTGCAGGCATTAAATAGATTTCTTAAAAAATCGGGATCGCCTTTGCCCCACCTTTCATTTTCTGGTACGCCCATCCACCCCTTTTTCTCTAGAAAATAAAGGAATACAATCCTTCCAAGCATTTTTTTCACAAAATCCCTGGCCTTTTTATCCTCTGCATTAAAAATTGTTTTAAACAGAGCGGATGCGGTTCCCGATACTTTCCCTTCTTCATTTTCACCAATTAGATAACTTAAGAATGCGCCATAATGTCGGCGATATTCATTGAAAAAGTCCTTAGACATCTTTTCAACACTAAAGGTGTCCTGTAACGACTTTAACGTTGTTCCTTTTCCAAACACCGTATCTTCTTGCTGAACTTTTGCAAAACGATCTGACGCTGTTTTTACTTTTTCATTTTTCCCGAATAAGTAAGTATAACGTTTGGAATCTGTCTTTACGTTTTCACGATCTCCGGTTTCAGGATTACGTGTAGTGATTTCACTTACGTAGCTAAAGCGCCATTTATCCCCTTGAGTAAAAACAATTAAAGCAGCATCTACATCGGTTTGATACACATTTTTTAACAAATTGCGAAGACCAACCTTATTTCTATGTATTTGTTTGACGCCGGGTGTATCTACTTCATAAATCCCAACCTTATAGCCATCAGATGTATCTAATTCTCCCAAAATATAAGCTTTAGCATCAAATTCGTTGCCCGCAATAGATGTTATTGATGCGGGCGTTTCCCGAAGCGAATCGACGTTGAAATTTTGTCTTAAAATTTTATACCAATCATCACGATTGTATTTATTTTCCAAAATAGGCCGAAGCTGTTCTGTCGTTAACATATATGAAGGTTTAAGCTATAAAGGTTTCAGAAATTATAATTGCTGGTTTATCAGTTATTGTAATAGGTAATTCAGGTTGTTCATCATCATTATCCTCATTTGGCTGGTGGCCATATTTCACAGCATAGGTCAACAAAATGTTATGTGCTTTTGCGAGAGGCAATTGATTTTTATCGCTTTTTAAGCGTACCTGATTTATTTCATTAGCCAAATTAGTATAAGTTCCGGTTTCCAGCAATGCGTAAAGCAATTCACAGGCTTTCCTGAATTTTTCATCGGTACTTGCCGCCTTTTCTTCACGGATATATTTTTTGGCTTGATTCGTTTTCGCATCAGCTTGAGGGCCTGATATTGTGTCGGCTGTTTGTGTCAATAGGTCTTCTTCAAATTTTTTCAAAGCCGTTTGCACCTGCGAATGATGGTAATTGGGAAGTTCTTCGGCGGCTAGCTCATTCGGTTTCGCTTCAAAGAGTTCTGCCGCTTCTACAAAGCTAAGCGGCTCGATTTTTTTGTCACCTATTTTAAAAAAGTCCATTTTATAGTCAGATTTTAAAAAAACGATGGTTTGCCCGTTGACTTCATTTTTATTAATACCGTCACTGTTCCGAGCGGTCCGCGCACGTAAAGGCAATCGCGATATACGTTTAAATTCCTTTTCGTTTTTGATTCTAAAATCCCTTATAAATTCAAGATATTTTAAGCGTTTATCTTCATCCTCTGGCAAGCCCTTAATATGTAATACTACCTGTTCCAATACTTCTTCTCGGGTATAAACCTGAGAGTCTTCACCATAGGCAGAGTGAAAACCTTGTAATTTTATATATGCATTGTTATATAAGCTTATCAACGCATCGCTTTCCCGGCTTGGATAAAACGAATAATTGTAAATAACGTCTGCAGTACTGCCTATGCGATTAACCCTACCTATACGCTGCATTAAACGGGTAGCATTCCATGGAGTGTCGTAGTTAACTAATACATTTGCCCTATGAAGGTTAATGCCTTCGGCTAAAACCTCGGTAGTAATTAAAAAATTAATATCATGATCCTGAACGCCGGGTAAATTTGCATCAAAATTGCTTAGTATCTGGTTATGAAAGGATTTACGGTTATCGGCCGAAATCATTAACGTTTCTTTTTCATAACCCCATTCTTTAAATTCCTTTAACAGATACTTTGCCGTGTCTTTTGATTCGGTAAATATTACCAGTTTACCTGACGGATTGTAATCTTTCCTTAAAAGTTCCTGCTTTAATAGTTTTTTAAATACGTCCAGTTTAGGGTCTTCATGCACCTTTTTCCATTCTTTACAAATTGTATCAATAAATACTAAATCTTCTTTTAAAAGCACTAAAAACCTATCATCAAAATCATCAGGTGTAAATATTTGATTTTTGGGGTTCTCAATGGAAAGTTCAAGGATATATTCATCTATTCGTTCTTCGTCCCATCCCTTGTTCATCAGTTCATTAATCTGTGCATCGGGTGCAACATAAACTTTGCCTTTTTCGAACATTTCTATCATCCGCATGGTAGAAATGTGAAAGCGGTCGAGTGATATTTTAAAAGCATCAAAAGAACTCTCAAGCCGTTTAACCAATTGCGTCATCATGATGTATGCCAGCGTTTTCGATGCGGTTTCGGCTTGTGTGTAATATTTCTTCTGAATATCCGGTAACAGATATTCGATAGCCCTGTATCTGTAATACGCAATTTTATTCACAAGGAAATCTATAGTATTAATGAATAACTGGCCTAATTGCGGACCAAGTTTATACTCAATAGAAATCGGAGGGTTTATAGCTGGGAATTTAATACCCTGTGTGTCAAGGTCTTTTTTATAATCGCCATATGATTCCACATCTTTACGTGTACGTCTAACCGTTATAGGCTGCAGAACCTTTTCGCGAATTGTGCCGTAAATTTTCCTTAACTCGTTAATATCGGGTTTTCCTGTAATTTTTGCAGCTGATAACACATCTTTATATTTTCTGATTAAAGGCGCAAAAAAAGCTTGTAAGTTGGTAACTGGCAGGGTTGACTTTCGGGCATCAGTAAATAGCTGAAGTTGGTAATAGATATCTTCGGGTCGGTTGTTTAAGGGCGTTGCAGAGATCAAAATCACCTTTTTCCTTAAACCCAAAACATTTCCTTCAACTGCACGCGGAGTTTTACAGATCAATTGAAGCTGCTGAAACATCTGGGCTTTATGATTTCTAAATTTGTGGGCTTCATCAACCAATATTAAATCATAATCTTCCTTTGGCCAATAATCATTTGTTTTGTGCTCAATGATTTTGTGTAAACTACCATTGCTTATATAACGAACGTGTTTGTCAAGTCCAAATTGGCTAAATGTGCTTTTCCAGTTTTGTTCCAAATGCGGTGGATAAACGATCAATATTTTTGTATTTAATGTCCCATTTGCAATAAGGAAACGTTTTGCTACTAATGTTGCGATAATGGTTTTACCTAAACCAACTACATCAGCCAGCATAAAGCCACTGTGTTCCAATAGCATACTGTAGCCTTGATTTACTGCGTCTATCTGATAGGTTAATTTCTTGAAATTTTTTGGGAGGTCACCAACAGAATCAGGGTCGTATTCTATGTTTTTTCCAAAATATTCAATTAATAACTTGATATAAATTTCAAATGGCTTATATAACTGCCCAATGTGACTTCCATCTTTAATCCGTTGTATATCAAAAGGCAAAACTTCTTCACCTTCATTCCAAAGTTTTTGAAATTCTGATTCGGCAAATGCGATCTCCTCATAATCCCTCAAGGCTACATTAAATTCGTAATTTCCTTCATTTTTTATCCCTAATCCAGCATCCGTTAAATTAGATGAACCGGTTATTACTTCACCACCACTATATTCATTAAACTTTTCGGGTAAGAAAATATAAATTTTTGCATGAAGTTTTTTAGTTTTATGCACCTTGATATGAATCCTTTTATCAATGACATCCTCCATGAATTGTAAAATACCGTCTTCAACTTCTCTACTATATTCGGCTTCGCGTATATCCTGGCGCATCAATTTTATAAACTCCTCACGTGTAAGCTCCGGATCACCAAAAAATAACAATCCTCTGCGTTTTGCTTCCGCACTTATTTGATCTACGTTAATGCCAACTAATATTTTAACTTCAGGTACTTTATGCAAATATTCGCGAATAGGAAAGTATCCAGAAGCCCTGAAATAGCCCACTACCGCATGAAATGCATAGATGTTAGCCATATGATCAAAGGCTCCTTTAAACTTTCTGAATAAACTTTTTTCTTCGCGGTTAGTGAAAAACTTTGTAGACATTTAGATCATTGATTTTTTTAAAGTAACAACTTTTAAAGCATATATGATAATTGTAAATTACTAACTTATTCGCATTATTATATTGTGACCTTAATTGCTGATACCCGCGTTAGTGATAGCAATGGATACCGGCCAAGGCGCGGGGCAATAGCGCAGGCCGTGACTAAGGCCTGCTGGCGTATGAATGGATAGCACGGGCCCACGCTTCTTCCAGCGGGGGCAACGCCCATGGTTTGATCAGCTGTTGGTGATAACACGCAACAGCGGCGGTTTCCGGGTCGACCATAAACGGCAACATGGCGGCGAAACCCCGCCCCGCCACTACACGGCCAGCCGCACCCATCCCGATGGGAGGGAGTTTCGGTGGCGGTTTTCTAAGTCGAAAGTCTTAAGCCGGATATAGGTCGCCATAAACGCGGGAAGTTGCTGAGGGCACCAATGTCGGGTTTTAAGTCCTTTCATGAAACAGGAAATAATTGACAACCAGTAGATTGCAGAGATATTGTCAAAAAAGTTGATTTTACAAGCACTGATTATCAGACACTTAGGCAAGTGTGATAATTTGTTAAAAGATGAAACGCGCTGACAATGAGCGTGTTTCACAACGTTCCGGGGTGTTCCGCGCGTGAAAAAAATGGAACGCTGGAACGCTTGCGTCGCGGGATCGTTACCTTAGTCCCCCTAACCCTTCCGGCTTCAACTCTTTTCCGTCTTCCGGACTTCCGGACTTTACTGACTCTAAAAAACATTCTTCCACATCATGCTCTCAACGGGGCGTGTGCTGGGCACGTTGTATTTGGCATTGTCCTTGGTATTATAAAACGTTTCGATCTCGCCTTCCACCACAAAGTAAATGAGCTGGCCGATGGGCATGCCGGTATAAACCTTTACCGGCTGGGTGCAGCTGATCTCGAGCGTCCAGGTATTGCAGAAGCCTACATCGCCCTTGCCGGCGGTGGCGTGTATGTCGATGCCCAGCCTCCCCGTGCTTGATTTGCCTTCGAGGAAGGGCACATGCAGGTGGGTTTCGGTATACTCCTGGGTAACGCCCAGGTAAAGGGTATTAGGCTGCAGGACAAAGCCATCTTTAGGGATCTCGAAAGCCACCACCTCGTTATGCAGCTTGGCATCCAGCACGCGGTCGCGGTAGGTAGCCAGGTGTTTGCCGAGGTGTACGTCGTAGGAATTGGTGCCCAAACATTCGCGCCTGAAAGGCTCAATAATGATGGATCCCTGCTCCATTTCTTCTAAAATGCGCTTGTCTGATAGTATCATGGGGTCAGCCGTTGGAACGGCTAAATTAGAACTAATTAGCACGCACAGCAAGGCTATGTTTTTAACAAAAGTTTTGGGGAATTGTGGAAAGAAAAAGGGGAAAGGAGTTCCGGACCAGGATTGTAGTAGAATAAAAAATGGGTGTCATGCTGAGCTCAGTCGAAGCATGCGGGCAATGGCCTCTACGCGCGCCCTTCGACAGGCTCAGGGTGACACCCCTGTTTATCTTCATTACCTACGCCACATCCAGCGCCACTACCTCACCGGTAACTTTATGTTTGAGGATCAGTTTGCGGTCGCCGTTGGGGAGGATCTCTTTTTTGATGAGGTAGTGGTCGTCATCGTAGGAGGCGAAGTTGGAGCCGTAGTCGTCGGTTTGATCGCCGCGCCAGCCTTCAATTTGTACAGGCTCCCATTTGCCGGTTTTGGCCGACAGGTAGCAGGCATCAATAATGGCATTAACGATATAGCCGTCGTAAAAGGTTTCGAGGGGCTCGGTTTTGTTTTCGATGGCGTTAAACATATCGGTAAACATATTGGTATAGCCCAGCTCGTGTACCTCATCCCCGACGGGGAACAGCCAGCCGCTGCTGCTTTCGGCTTTCTCGGCCACATAGCCCCCCTTGCCGGTACTAAACATCTCGAAGCCGGTGCGCAGGAAGTTATTGAGCCAGATGGTGCCTTCGGTGCCCATTACTTCGTCGCGCAGGTCCATCCCCCCACGAAAGCACCAGCTCACCTCGAACTGCCCGATGGCGCCGTTGGCGTATTTTACCAGGCCAATGGCGCTGTCTTCGGCCTTGATGGGGTGTACCTGTGTAGCGGCCCAGCACATTACCTCTACGGGGCGGATATTCTTACCAATGAAACCACGGCTGATCTCGATGCAATGGCAGCCCAGATCTACCATGCAGCCACCGCCTGATTGCTCATGATCCCAAAACCAGTCGCTATGCGGGCCGGGGTGCGCCTCCCTTGATTTTGCCCAAAGCACCTTGCCGATGTTACCATCATGCACCGCCTTTACGGACTTAAGGAATTTTGGGGTGTAGCACAGATCCTCGAGGTAGCCGCCCATAATGCCGGCTTCTTCTACCATATCCAGCATGCGTTTGGCTTCGGCGGCATTGCGGCCAAGGGGTTTGGTGCATAACACGTGTTTCTTGGCCCTCGCGCAGGCAGCCACGGCCGCTTCGTGCAGGTTATTGGGCAGCGAGATCACCACGGCATCCACATCGTGCCGGCTAACCACGGTGTCCATATCATCCGAATAAAAACTGAGGTGGTAATCATCGGCAAATTTTTTGGCTTTATCAATATTCCGTGAGTAAACACTGATGAGGGAATCTTTTGCGCGCTGCGCCTGCAGCGAGTCTGCATAAAAACGGGCAATAAACCCGGATCCTAACATTGCTATGTTCATTATTCTTTAATTTTTAAAATTGTGTTAGTCGGGAGTCTAAAGTCTTAAGTCAAAAAAGTAAGACTTTAGACTCCCGACTTAAGACTTTGTAGTTAAACCTCCACCTGTTTTTCCCAGCCGGTGTCTTTCAGGCCGGGGTCGTTTTCTTTTTTCAGGAAATCGGCATTTGATAGGGACTCTGCCTCCCAGTCCAATATGGCGCTATCGGGCACTACCTCAACCGGCACTTTATAAGCCGTGGAAGTTTCATTGTATGCCAAATTAGATTGCAGGTTATAGCAAGAAATAATAGACCATCGCGGACGATCAGACAAATTAGCCTCCGAGCGGTGCAGCAGGTTACTATGGAAGATGAGGGCGTCGCCGGGCTCCAGTTCGACATAAACCAGCTCCATTGTTTTTAGGGCATTATTTACCATCACCATATCAGCCCCGGTTTGTTCACCGGCAAAACCGTGGTTAACGCGGCCCAGCTTGTGCGAGCCTTTGATCACCTGCAGGCAGCCGTTCTCCTTGTTGGCTTCTGTCAGGGCCACCATCACGCTTATGAGTTCATCAGGGAACATAAACTGGTTTTTGTACCAGTAGCCGTAATCCTGGTGCCATTCCCAGGCCCCACCTACCTTAGGTTCCTTTTGCATGAGTTTGGAGTGGAAGTGGCAAACCGGTGCGTCGCCGCCCAGGCACTGCTTTACCGCACTGATCATCTTTTCGCTACGGGTCATATATCCAAAAATATCATTGCCGGGCGTAAACCATAACGACAGTTTGCTTTTTTTGCCGCTTTTGTCGTTTACATCCAAAGCGTTGTTGCGCATGGCGTTGTCGTCAAGCGCGGTTTGGTATAACTTGCTTATTTCTTCGGGATTAAAAAAGCCTTTTAAAATGAGGTATCCCTGCTGATGGTAAAGCCCCACCTGTGCAGGCGTCAATATTTCTGTTAGCATGGTAATTTTTTTAAGTCCTGGTTTATAATTGCTAAAAAGCGATACAATTTAGGTTTATTTGATATAAGTTTGGCAACCTTTTTGCAATTTTACTTTTATGGCGATAGCATACAGGCAGCAGGTTGATGATGATACCGAATTTGCGATCTGGAAGATTGAGGAAGAGGCTGAGGATCTGTACAGCCAACTCCAATTAAACGACGAAGAGAAGGCTTATTACGAGCAGCTTAAAATAGGCAAGCGCAACCTGCACTGGTTAGGTACGCGCGTTTTGCTGCGTAAAATGCTGCGCACGGATGAATATATCGATTGCAAGGTGGATGCCCACGGCAAACCCTACCTGGTACACCTTCCCTACCATATTTCGCTAAGCCATTCCTTCGACTATGCTGCGGTAATGATCAGCAAGGAGCCTGTCGGAATTGATATTGAGCAGGTGAAGCAAAAGGTTGAACGCATCGCCCACAAGTTTATGCGGAAAGAAGAACTTGATTTTATTTCGCCCGACCGGAGGATAGAGGAGCTATATGTTTGCTGGTGCGTAAAGGAGGCAGTATATAAATGTTTCGGCCAAAAGGAAGTTTCGTTTTTGCATAACATCTTCTTGGAGCCGTTTAATTTTGAGGGCCACGGCATTGTGAATGCCAGGCTGAAAAAAGATAATATAGATATTGCATATGAAGTGGGCTATATGCAATACCATGATTATATGGTAGGTTACGTGAAAGGCAAAGAAAATGAAAAATAAAAAGGTTATCGCGCAAGATTGGGGACTGGTTGACTATAAACAGGCCTGGGATAAACAGGAAGATATATTTTCGGCTATCGTAAATTTAAAAACGGAGATACGCAATCGCAAAGCCGGCACTGAAGGCGATGAATATGAAGAGGAAACGTTAACCCCGAATTACCTCATATTTTGCGAACACCCCCACGTTTATACACTGGGCAAAAGCGGCAAAGCCGAACATTTGCTTTTAGACGAAAAGGGACTAATTGAAAAACATGCTTCCTATTACCCTATTAACCGCGGCGGCGACATCACCTACCACGGCCCCGGGCAAATCGTCTCCTATCCTATCCTCGACCTTGACAATTTTTTTACCGACATACATTTATATCTGCGCACGCTTGAAGAAGCGGTAATACTAACCCTATCCGATTTTGGCCTGAGTGCCGGCCGTTACCCGGGGTATACAGGTGTTTGGTTTGATGCAGATAATGACAAGGCCCGAAAAATTTGCGCCTTAGGGGTCAGGTGCAGCAGGTGGGTAACCATGCACGGCCTGGCTTTTAATGTGAATACCAATCTCGATTATTTTAAAAATATAGTCCCCTGCGGTATTGATGACAAAGATGTAACCTCAATGCAAAGAGAGCTGGGGTACGAAGTTGATATAATTGAAGTAAAAAAAATCCTTAAACACCATATTTCCGTATTGTTCAATATGGAGATGGTATGAAAGCATTACAAATTATATTAATTGCAATAACGGCATTATCAGGATGTAACAAAAATGCCGGTGTTGCCCAACTAACTGCTACTGACACGATAGTCAAAACAAAACCAATGACGGACTCTTTATCTTATCTTGCTTTAGGCGATTCGTATACCATAGGCGAAGCGGTCCCTCCTTCTGAATCATACCCATTCCAGCTTACCGGTGCATTAAGAAACAATTCCTACAATATCGAAATTCCGAAAATTATTGCCACCACCGGCTGGACTACGGATAACCTGATCGCGGCAATTGCCAATAGTGGCATCACTGGTAAAAAATTCGACTTTGTCACCCTTTTGATCGGTGTAAACGACCAGTTCCAGGGCTTAAGCCAGGATAATTATAAAATAAAATTTAGCCAGGTTTTAAACACAGCTATAACTTTTGCCAACGGCAATACCAGCAGGGTTTTTGTTTTGTCGATACCGGATTACGGCGTAACACCGTTTGCCGGTGGGCGTGACGGTGAAATAGGACCTGAAATAGATCAGTTTAATGCTATTAACAAATCTATAAGCCTTAAAGCCGGGGTTAATTACCTCGATATTACGGCGATATCACGTACCGCAGCCAACGATCTAACCTTAATTGCCAACGATGGCCTGCACCCTTCAGGTAAAATGTATTTATTGTGGATTAACGAGCTGGCGCCAATGGTGGCAGCTGAATTGAAAAAATGAGCAGCTAAAAATAATAGGTCTTTTGGCAATGTGTTATGAAACGATTTCTGCCTGTTCTGATAGTACTTGCCGGGTTAACCGGTTGCACCAAAAAGGCGGTGGTTGTTCCTGCGGTAGTTACTGTTAAAACTTCTGATACCACAAAAATAACAATTTCAGATACACTTAATTACCTGGCCTTGGGTGATTCGTATACTGCAGGGGTGGAAGTAAACCTGCATGACACCTACCCCTACCTGTTGGATAGCATATTAAACGCCCGATCCTTTCATATACTGCCTCCAATTGAAATTGCCAAACCAGGCTGGACAACCGGGGACTTAATAAATGCAATGGACGGAAGCGCAGTCAGCAATACAAAATTTGGAATAGTTACGCTGATGATCGGCGTAAACGACGAAGCAAAAGGGCTGGGTGTTAGTGATTACCGATTGAAATTTGCTCAAATATTAAACACCGCCATCAATTTAACGGGTGGCAAAGCAAGCCATGTTTTTGTTTTGTCGATACCGGATTGGGGAGTAACGCCCTTTGCGAAAGGGCAGGAAAGTACAATCGGCCCGCAAATAGACCTTTTTAATGATGTTAATAAAAGCATTACACTACAGGCAGGGGCTAACTACATAAACGTCACCGACGTTTCCCGGCTGGCGGCGACAGATACTACATTGCTGGCAACCGACAGCCTGCACCCCTCAAAAAAAATGTATCAGATTTGGACTAACCTGCTTGAGCCACTGGTAACCGGTAAATTAAAAAATTAACTTTTTCCTTTAGCGGCTATCTCACCTATCGCCATGACCAGTTTATCCAGATCATTCAGCGAGGTATACACATGCGGTGTTACCCTGACGCAGCTAATATTTTCCCAAACTATGCCTACAGTATGTATCTTATATTTTTCGAAAAGGGCGCTGTCCAATTGGCCCGGAGTCATCCCATCAATACTTACACCGCAAATAGCACAGGAGTATTTGGCGTTTAATGAAGTATGCAGCTTAACTTTGGGGATGTGCTGAACCTTTGAGGCCCAATAATTCTTCAGGAAACGGATACGTTCTTCTTTGCGTTTACTGCCGATCCCTTCATGAAAATTAATAGCCTCTCCGATCCCCTGCTCAATCGGGAAACTACGGGTCCCCAGGTCTTCAAATTTACGGATGTCGCCATCATGAGGTTTATCGCCGCATACCATGGGCCAAACATTTTCAATCTTTTCTTTTTTGATCCACATCATGCCGCTGCCTATAGGCGCCGACAGAAATTTGTGCAAGCTGGTACCAAAATAATCGCAATGCAGGTCGGGTATTTTAAAATCTAGTAAACCAAATGAATGCGCACCATCTACCAATACTTCAATGCCTTTGGCATGCGCCATATCGCTTATTTTTTGCACGGGCATGATTTGCCCAACCCAATTGATCATGTGGGTTACATGTATAAGTTTTGTTTTTTGGGTAATCGCATCTTCATAAGCCTTCACAATTTCGGCATCATCCTCAATCGGGAAGTCAAAACTGATCTGTTTATAGACGATACCATCGCGGATGGCCCGTTTCCGGTATGCCTGTATCATGTGCGGGTAATCCTGTTTGGTGCCGATCACTTCGTCGCCGGCTTTAAGGTCCAGACCATAGATCATGGTGTTTAGCGCTTCCGTTGAATTGCGATTGATGGCAATTTCATCCGGCAGCGTGCCCGCCAGTTCAGCCAGCTTTTCGCGCAAGGGTTCGCGCCCCTGGTCAAGGATGCGCCACATATAGTAGGAAGGCCCTTCGTTTGTCAGTTGATTATATCGTTCCACGGCCTGCTGTACTACCAGCGGCGAGGGTGAAACGCCACCGTTATTTAAATTGATGATATTGGGGCTAACAGTGTATGATTGCTGTATCACGCGCCAAAAATCCTCGTCTTCGGCTATCTGCGTGTCGCTCAGATGGCTAACTTTTTGTGATGCTTGTTTCCAATCAGCGGCATGCGCCTGGTTGAAAAGACTATTAACGGAGAAAGCACCTGCAAGGGCTGCAGCCTGCTTCAAAAATACGCGGCGATCATTTGTCATGAACGAATTTAAGCTTTTGCAGTTAAACAATCAAACTGCAACATAAAAATTACTTAACATTCCGGCAAACTCAATGGAATATTGATCGCCAGGCCACCATCCGAGGTTTCTTTATATTTTGAATTCATATCCAAAGCCGTCTGCCACATGGTTTTAACTACCGCATCAAGGCTTACTTTAGCATTATCCGGATTCGTTTGCAGGGCAAGTTGCGATGCAGTGATTGCTTTTATGGCGCCCATGGTATTGCGTTCAATGCAGGGTACTTGCACCAGGCCGCCGATAGGGTCGCAGGTCATGCCCAGGTGATGTTCCATAGCAATCTCTGCTGCCATTAAAACCTGGCGCTGGGTGCCGCCCAAACATTCGGTCAGCGCCGCCGCGGCCATAGCCGACGATACCCCGATCTCCGCCTGGCAGCCGCCCATAGCTGCTGATATTGTTGCCCCCTTTTTAAATATGCTGCCCACCTCGGATGCGGTCAATAAAAACTGAATGATCCGTTCATCGGTATAACCGTCACAAAACACAAGGAAATATTGCAACACGGCTGGTATTACGCCTGCGGCGCCATTGGTCGGGGCAGTTACCACCCGGCCAAATGAAGCATTCTCTTCATTTACGGCCAAAGCGAAACAACTTACCCAATCCAGAATGTTCTGAAAACTATTTCCGGTGTCACGTACTGCGTCAACCCATTCATCATAATTAGTGTAAACACGGCTACCGATAAGCCTCCGGTTAAGGCTTGCCGCACGCCTGGCTACATTTAGTCCCCCAGGCAGGTAGCCGGTGGTATGGCACCCGCGGTAGATGCATTCCTTCATGGCTTTAAAAATATTAAGCGCACCACCACGTGTTTCCTGCTCGCTGCGCCAGGCCGACTCATTTTCCATCACCACTTCTGATATTTTGAGCCCGGTTTTGATGCACCAGTGTAGCAGGTTATTTGCTGTTTCGATGGGAAACGGCAGATCGACTTCATTTTTGGTTTGCCCCTGACCGCCCTCTTTTACCACAAAGCCGCCGCCAATGGAGTAATATGTTTCGGAAATAGCAGTACCATCTGTTAAAAATGCCTGGAAGGTTACCGCATTGGGATGAAATGGCAGGCTCTCATTAAAAAGGAATAAAAGATCTTCCGCTTCGCTAAATACAACCTCCTTTCTCGCACCAATGAGAAGCTTACCTGTTTTCCGGATCTCCGCCGTTTTTGGGATCACCTGGTCAACTTCAAAGGTTACGGGGTCATCACCGCTTAAACCTAAAAGGATGGCGATATCGGTACCATGCCCCCTGCCCGTTTTGGCGAGTGATCCATAAAGCAAAATTTTAACTTCTTCAACAAGTACCAGCGCCCCTTTATCCATAAGTGATTGTACAAATTGCTGCGCAGCACGCCACGGGCCAAGTGTATGCGAACTTGACGGGCCAATGCCGATCTTGAAAATATCAAATACAGAAATCTGCTCTCTTTGCATAAAGCAAAGTTATATATTATGTATGCTCTCTATAAATTAAATTATTCGGTAAAAAAAAAATGATATACCTTTTTGCAATTAAAAAATTTTTATATTTATCGTTAGTAACAAACCATTACTTATCATAATTTAAAATGGAAAAACAAACTTTACCTAACGCGACAGCGGTACTAGTGCTTGGCATTTGTTCTATTGTATTCGGATGCTTCTTTATAGGCCTTATATTGGGCATTATTGGAATTGCCCTTTCAACAAGAGGCAGAAAACTCTATAAAGAAGACCCATCGCTTTATGAAGGCTGGGGTTCGCTAAACGCTGGCTTTATTATGTCAATCATTGGGACTGTACTTGGCGGTCTTTACGTTTTGTATGTTATCGTTGTTGGCGGTACTGTTTTAACCATGTTAAACAATATGCCGCACCAATAATCTTACTATACTATATAAATAAGGTGATCGATTGGCTTCAAAAGCATATGCTGCCTTGCGCCTATAAGGCTATATTTGGTATCGACTGCCCAGGCTGTGGCTTTCAAAGATCATTTATAGCCTTATTAAAAGGCCATTTATCGGAAAGTTTTTTTCTTTATCCGGCCACCATCCCTATTTTGGTAAGCGGTATCTTCCTGATTTTTGAAAGCAAGTTTCATCTTAGCAATAGCAAGTTGGTGAGAAAGACTTTATACATCAGTATTTTAACCATAATTTTTGTAAGTTACAGCGTAAAAATGTTTAGGATATACCTTCATCACACCTCTGTTTGAGAGGCCAAATGGGTATAATCGCTCACTACGGTTTTCAAAAATTTCAGCTGATCCATTTCCTCAGGTACGGTTGCCGATAAAATTTCTTTGATCCGGTCTGCTGCACTTTCTACCACTACCCTGTTACCCGTTTGCTGATAGTTTCTGATCACCTCTTGTAATAAGGTAATATCTTTATCACTTAATAATTCAGTGTTTTTAAAAACAGGCACGTAGTTGTCTTCCACCGGTTTAAATACAAGGTTATTCATTTTGGTACGCGGATGTGTTTTTATCAACGTGGTACCCGCTACCATATCACCCAGCCGCTGCTGTTTTTCTGAAACCGCGGCGCAGATCAACCCGCATGCCTGCATGGACAAGGTAAAATCAACGATGCGAAATAACCAGCGCAATAAGTATTGACTTAGCGATGGCCTTTTGCCGTCAAGACTTATCACCTTTATTTTCATGATCCTTTTGCCAAAACTCTGGCCGTTCATTGCGATTTCGCAAATCAGGTCGTAAAAAACAAAAAGAGAGGCATAAATGATGATGATGGCGATAAACGAAATGTAGCGGAGTACCGATCTCCCGGCAAGAAGAGCGACGATAAGCCCGAGAATATAAAGCGCGACAAAAACTGCCATATCAAGTAATCGGGCAAGGGTACGTTCCCCAACGCCTGCAACTTCATAGTCAATATCAATATTTTGAGAAGTGGTTACCCTTACAGTTTGCATACCAAAAAATTTAATTACTTAATATTCGCTTTTTTGTTGAAAGATAAAAATTTGTAATTATTTTAACAGAATTATTTAATCCGATACCTTAATGCGAGAGCCTTTATTTGTAAAACAGAATTCGGAAAGGTGGAAAAGCTTTGAAACAGCACCGACAAGCGATCCTGATGAACTGGCTGACAGGTTTATACAAATAACTGACGACTTGGCTTACGCTAAAACTTTTTATCCAAAATCAAAAACAACAGAGTATTTAAACGGGCTGGCCGCCGGGCTGCACCAGTCTATCTATAAAAATAAAACCGAAAAGAGCAATCGTTTTATCAGTTTTTGGAAGTACGAACTGCCTTTGTTGTTCAAAACCTACCAGCGGCAGCTCCTTTATGCCTTTATATTCACGGTTATTTTTAGTTTGATAGGCGCACTTTCAGCTAAGTATGACGAAAATTTTGTAAGACTGATCATGGGTTCCGAATACGTCGATATGACCAATGAAAATATAGCTAAAGGGGATCCTTTTGGCGTTTATAAACAAGCGGGCGAATTCCCAATGTTCATCATGATCGCTTCGAACAATATTTATGTGGCGATGATAAATTTCGTAAGCGGGATTATCTTTTCAGTCGGGGCAATTTATCTAATGTTTAAGAATGGCCTAATGCTTGGGGCGTTCCAGTATTACTTTTTCAGCAAAGGACTCGGCATACAATCCGTGCTGGTGATCTGGATCCACGGCACTTTAGAAATTTCGTCATTTATAATTGCCGGGGCCGCAGGTTTAGTGCTTGGCAACAGCTTTTTATTTCCCAAAACCTATACCCGGATGGAGTCTCTTAAAAAAGGCGCAAAAGACGGCATGAAAATGACGGTGGGCCTGGTCCCCATATTTTTAACGGCTGCTTTTTTTGAAAGCTTTGTTACCCGGCATACCGAAATGCCCGTTTGGCTGAGCGTGAGCATCTTGACTTTTTCGCTTATATTCATGATATGGTATGTGATCATTTACCCTAACAAATTATATAAAAACCAAAACCCAGATGTCATCCAAAATTGAACTTTTAAAGATCCGCGATTTCGGCGAAATCATTACGGACACCTTCGGCTTTATCCGCGAGAATTTTAAACCGTTGATTAAGTGTTTTTTTATTTTTTGCGGTTTCTTTTTAGTGGGTGCTGCAGTATTCAGTGCATTGGAACAGGTTAAAGCGGTACACGCGATCAATAATTTCAGGGTTGATACACCGAATTCCTTTTTAGGCAGAAACAGTAACTACCCGTTCAATATGTTTGGGATTGAATATTTAATGATTTTTATCTTTTATCTGCTTTCATTTGCTGCAACACATGTAACCGTGCTTTCTTATATGTGCTTATACAAAGAGAAAGGCAATATCCCGCCTGAGCCATATGAAGTATGGGGTTATTTTAAGCACTTTTATATTAAGGTGTTTTTCAGCGGAATTTTACTCATCATCATGTTAAGTGTAGCAGCAGTTTTTTGCCTGGTACCAGCTTTTTACCTGGCGCCTATTTTTTCAATTATCTTCCCAATCATGATTATTGAAAACAGCAGTTTTGGTTATGCATTTAACAAAAGCTTCAAATTGGTCCATAAAAATTTCTGGACCACCTTTGGCGCTACGTTTATTATGGTCATTATCGTTTATGTAGCGGCGTTGGTGATCATTATGCCCATTAGTGCGCTGAATTTAAGCAGCATGTTTTTGCATTTTGGGAAGGGCACCCCGATGTCGTTAACAGTGGCTATTATTTCGGGGGTAATTGAACAGCTTAGCAGTATCCTTTATCTACTCCCGATCATTACCGCAGGCTTGTGCTATTTTAGTCTTGCCGAGGAAACCGAAGGCGCTGGTTTAATGGGCCGGATCAGCCAGATGGGCAACGCCACTCCCGAAAACAACTTACCCGAAGAAGAATATTAACAATGCTGCGCCATCTGTCTTTTTTTCTGATTTTTAGTTTGGGGTTGTTAACGAATTGCTTTGCCGCAAAAAACACCCCCCATCCACGGCAAAAAGCTGTCCTGAAAAGTGATAGTTCCACCATTGTGGTTAGAAATTTTGACAAGGCTGCGCTCAAATCCTACAGCAGTCAAAATGATTTCAAATACGATGAGGTGGAATCAGGGCCATCTTTATGGACCAGGTTTTGGCACTGGTTCTGGCATTTGTTTGATTTTTCGAAGTTAAAAAACTACAAGACGGGGGGCTGGCTAGCGTTATTCCTTACTTTCCTTGAATATCTTGCCATAGGCGTATGTGTTGCGGCCCTCGTGTTTTTTATCATTAAGTTAATCGGGGTTGATATGGCGAACATATTCAGGCGTAAAGCAAGCCCGGTTATTCTACCGTATACCGAAACCCTCGAAAATATCCATGAAATTGACTTTGACGAACAGATTGAGAAAGCCGTTTCGCTGCATAATTACCGCCTTGCGGTGAGGCTGCTTTATTTAAAATGCCTTAAACAACTCAGCGAAGCAGCATTGATACAATGGCAACCTGAAAAGAGTAACAATGCCTACATCAATGAATTAAATAACGCAGACCAACGGATGGTTTTTAAATTACTTACCCGTCAATTTGAATATGTGTGGTATGGCGAATTCATTATTGACGGTGCTATTTTTACCAACATTAACGGTTCGTTTCAAAACTTTAAAATATTACCGGCATGAAAGATTTTAAAATATACCTTTCCATTGCCGGCTGTTTAATGCTGATTTACCTGGTGGCGCAATATAACAAGCCAACTCCTGTCAACTGGGCCCCAACTTTTTATTATAAAGACAAAATTCCGTTGGGCAGCTATGTTTTGTATAACCAGTTAAACCAAGTTTTTCCTGAAGCCAATATCATCAAAACCAATAAGTCCATCTACAATACTTTTCACGATTCAACTGTGTTACAGGGCAACTATCTTATCCTTGCTAAATCGGTCACTGTTAATAAATTTGATTTTGATGAACTTGTGAAATTTATAAAAAATGGCAATTGCGTTTTTATATCGTGTTTCAATTTCAACGGTTTTTTAGCCGACACGTTAAAACTTTCCACCGCAGCAGAAAACTCGAAACAGTACGCATGGCTGAACTTTGAAAACAAGCTATTAAAACAGCAAGACGATTATATTTTTTATAAAGCGATAGGCAACCAATATTTTGACGATTTTGACACTGCGAAGGCAACGGTCATCGGGAAAAATAATTTTGGGCATAGCACCTACCTGAGTTTTAAATTCGGCAAAGGGAGCCTGTTTTTATGTGCCAATCCCGGCGTTTTTACCAATATCGGGATCCTCAAAAACAATAGCGCCGATTATGCTTCAAAAGCACTATCCTACCTGCCGCAAACCAAAAATATTTACTGGGATGAATTCCAAAACGGGGACATTGCCGAAGACACCTCCCCTATGCGTGTGTTTTTTGAAAATCCCAGCTTGCAATGGGCCTATTATTTAAGCTTATGCGGCATGCTTGTGTTTGTGCTATTTGAAATAAAGCGCAGGCAAAGAATTATTCCTATTATAGAGCCCCTGACCAACTCCACACTGGATTTTGTTAATGTGGTGGGGCAGGTGTATTATGAGAAACGGAATAATACCAACATTGCGCATAAAAAAATCCTTTATTTGTTGGAACACCTGCGCGACGAATACCAGGTAAAGACCAACAAGCTGGATAATGAATTTATAGAAAGGGTAACGGCTAAACTGAACATCGACCGCCAACTGGCTGTCGACCTGGTGAGTTTTATCAAATACATTAACGTTCAGGATCACGTCAGCGACCGTGACCTTATCGAACTAAACAATCTTATCGAACAATTTTATACCAAAACAAGGTAATATGGAAGACGAACTATTTGAACAGCGGACTGACCTAAGCAAATTAAGCAACGCGGTTGAACAGATAAAAGCTACGCTTGCAAAAATAATTGTGGGCCAGCATGAAAGCATCGACCTGCTGATTGCCGGTATCCTGGCCGACGGACATATTTTGATAGAAGGGGTGCCGGGGGTGGCAAAAACGCTTACGGCAAAATTAATTGCCAGGTCGATAAAATCACAATACTCGCGCATCCAGTTTACGCCTGATCTGATGCCCTCGGATATTTTGGGCACATCGGTTTTCAACCCAAAAACTACCGAGTTTGAGTTTAAGCACGGGCCGGTTTTTGGCAATATCATCCTGATAGATGAAATTAACCGGGCGCCGGCCAAAACGCAGTCGGCCTTGTTTGAAGTAATGGAAGAGCGCCAGGTAACTATTGACGGACAAACCTATAAAATGCAGGAACCTTTTACCGTGCTGGCCACCCAGAACCCTGTAGAACATGAGGGCACTTATCGCCTGCCTGAAGCACAGCTGGACAGGTTTATCTTTAAGATAGAAGTAAAATACCCTTCGCTGGATGAAGAGATCACCATCCTGACGCAACAACACCAACATAAAACTGCTGAACAACTGCTCGATATTCAGCCCGTATTATCAGGCGAAGATATCGTTGCCATCAGGCAGCAGGTTTTGGGCCTGCATGTGGAAGAAAAGCTGCTGGTATATGTTGCCAAGCTGATCCACGAAAGCCGTAACAATAAATCATTGTATTTGGGTGGTTCGCCGCGCGCTTCGCTGGCTATAGTAAATGCCGCGAAAGCCATTGCAGCCATCAGGGGGCGTGATTTTGTAACGCCGGATGATATTATATACGTTGCCGCGCCGGTTTTAAGACACAGAATAATGCTTACTCCTGATAAGGAAATGGAGGGTGCTTCTCCGGATGATATTATTGCACAACTAATTCAGAAGATTGAAGTACCGAGGTGATTTTGTGAATGGTGAGCAGATAAAATTTATATTGGCAGCATCCAGCTAAAAAATGGTGAAGAAAGTTTCAGGTCTCTTTTATAAAAATCTTTTTTTAACTAACCGGTTATTTACCGCGCTGGGAGGCTGTGTAGTATTGTTTCTGCTGGCTTTCTTTTTTCCATGGCTGGGTATCATACCTGAGCTCCCTTTTTATTGCCTGCTTGTGCTGCTGCTGATAGATATTTTAATGCTGTACCGCGTTCCAAAAGGCGTTTTCGCCAAAAGGCATGCGCCTGAGCGCCTCAGCAATAATGATGATAATGAATTAGGGATCTATATTGAGAACTGGTATCCTTTTAATATCAGTATTGGTATTATTGATGAAATACCGTTCCAGTTTCAAAAAAGAGACCTCTGGTTTGATACCGAGCTTAAGCCGCAGCAACGCAAACTGATCAACTATATCCTGCGGCCCACCAAACGCGGCGAATATGAATTCGGATTGATACGTGTATTTGTCAAATCGCCTTTAAAGCTCATCAGCAGGCGTTATAACTTTGGCAAGGGAGAAATACTGCCCGTATATCCATCGTTCCTGCAAATGCGCAAATACGAGCTGATGGCTATATCTGATCACCTTTCTGAACTGGGCATTAAAAAAATACGCCGTTTGGGTCATAGTTTGGAATTTGAACAGGTAAAAAATTATGTGCAAGGCGATGATTTCCGCACCATTAACTGGAAAGCCACGGCAAGGCGCGGCAGTTTGATGGTGAACTCGTACACCGACGAAAAATCGCAGCATGTGTATTGCGTGATCGATAAATCAAGGGCAATGAAAATGCCTTTTGAAGGGTTGAGCCTGCTTGATTATGCCATAAATGCAAGCCTCGTGCTCTCCAACATCGCTTTGGTAAAAGAAGACAAGGCTGGCTTGATCACCGTGGCTGAAAAAATTGGCGCTGTTGTACCGGCCGACAGGAAACCTACTCAGATCAACAAAATACTGGAGGTTTTATATAAAGAGAAAACCCGCTACCTCGAAACAAATATGGAGCTGTTATACAGCACCATCCGCAATGTGATCAAACAACGCAGCCTGGTGGTATTTTTTACCAATTACGAAAGCCTTTCGTCGTTACACAGACAGCTTCCTTACCTAAAAAGGATTGCGAAATTCCATTTGTTGCTGGTGGTATTTTTTGAGAATACGGAATTGAAAAAACTGAGCGAAAAACCGGCAGTCGATGTTGAAGGCATCTACATAAAAACGATCGCCGAAAAGTTTGCTTATGATAAAAAACTGATCGTTAAGGAACTGGCAAAAAACAACATCCAATCTATTTTAAGCACCCCGCAAAACCTGACCGTAAATACCATTAACCGCTACCTGGAAATAAAAGCTAAACAAAGGATTTGATCATCCTGGTTTAGGGAAAGCAATACCGGCAGCAGCCATTTTCTTCAGTATGTTCTCCATCAATGAGATTTTAACCGTCAGAAAGTCATCCGGCAAAACCCAAACATTTACCGTGAACCGGATACTGTCCACATCCATGGCAATAACCCCTACCCTAATAGGAAAATCCACTAATATACTTTTCTCAGCCTTTATAATATCAAGTACAATGGCTTTGGCTTTATCAATATCAGCCGCATAGCCCATTTTAAATTCAAAGTCCAAACGCCGGCGGTTTTCGCGGCTAACATTTACGATAACCTCGTTAAACAGCTTTCCGTTGGGGATGATGATCGTTTTATTATCAACAGTGAGCAACACAGTATAAAATATCTGTATGGAGGTTACTTTACCCTCCTGTCCCTGGGCTACTATACTGTCGTCCAATTCAAATGGTTTCAGTAACAGAATCAGCACACCTCCGGCAAAATTCTGGAATGTGCCTGACAGCGCCAAACCCGCCGCCACACTGAACGCCCCGATAATGGTGGTAAACTCAGTTAAGGGCCAGCCCAGGATCTTCATCACAAAGATGATCAGCAAAACATAAAAGGCAGTGATCGTTAAGCTTAAAAAGAAAGGCTGCAAGGACGAGTGGACATGCCTTTTAGCCAAACGGTTACTAAGCCGGGACCTGAGGAACCTGATCAGTTTTAAACCGATAAGTAATACGATGACTGCGACCAGGAAACGGGCGCCGTTGATAAATAACCAATCGTAAACGAGGTCGTAATATTTTTGGAGCTTCATAAAGCTGCAAAGGTAGGGATTTATTATTTACCGTAAATAGTGACGAACAGCTCGGGGCCTTTAACGAACAACCATTCAACTATGTGGCTTTGTAAAAATTTCGTTTTTTCGGTCAGTTGTTTCATAGTAAAGATGTTGATTCAAATGCTGTGCCTCAATTACCTAATATTGAATCATATGCAAATTTACCCCCGTATTGTAACTCGAAAAATACCAAATCCATCATTTGATTAACTTATGACCATCCATTTACCGCTAAATGACAAAGCAAAAAGTATACAAAAGCAAAGACCCTGTCTGTTTTATCAGACAGGGTCTTTGAGAAAAGTCTTAAGTCCTGAGTCTTAAGTCCAAAGTAAAAACACTATTGACTTAAGACTTTCGCCTTGAGACTCCGGACTTCACAATTACATCATGCCGCCCATGCCGCCGCCACCCATTGGCGGGCCACCGGCTTTTTCGTCTTCAGGATCATCAGCCAATACGCATTCTGTTGTTAACAACATCGCGGCGATTGAAGCTGCGTTTTCCAATGCTATACGGCCAACTTTAGTTGGGTCGATAACACCTGCGCCAATTAAGTTTTCATATTTATCGGTACGGGCATTGTAACCAAAGTCGCCTTTGCCTTCTTTAACCTTTTGAACTACGATAGAACCTTCGATACCTGCGTTTTCGCAGATCTGGCGTAAAGGTTCTTCGATAGCGCGACGGATGATCTGGATACCAGTATTTTCGTCTTCGTTAACGCCTTTCAGACCAGCAAGGGCTGCAACTGCACGAATGAAAGCAACACCACCACCAGCAACAATACCTTCTTCAACAGCCGCACGGGTTGCATGTAAAGCATCATCAACACGGTCTTTCTTTTCTTTCATTTCCACTTCGGTAGCAGCACCTACGTAAAGTACAGCAACACCGCCTGATAATTTGGCCAAACGTTCCTGTAATTTTTCACGGTCATAATCAGAAGTAGTTGATTCGATCTGAGATTTGATCTGGCTTACGCGTGATTTGATCTCTTCTGATTTACCTGAACCGTTGATAACAGTAGTATTATCTTTGTCGATAACGATCTTTTCAGCAGTACCTAAGTAAGTAAGGTCAGCGTTTTCTAATTTATAACCTCTTTCTTCTGAAATTACGGTACCACCGGTAAGGATAGCGATATCTTCCAGCATTGCTTTACGTCGATCGCCAAAGCCTGGTGCTTTAACAGCAGCAACTTTCAGTGAGCCGCGGATCTTGTTAACTACTAAAGTAGCTAAGGCTTCGCCGTCAAGGTCTTCAGCAATAATTAAAAGCGGTTTGCCTGTTTGAACCTGTTTTTCAAGGATAGGAAGCAATTCCTTCATGGAAGAGATCTTTTTATCATAGATCAGGATATAAGGGTTATCCAGTTCAACTTCCATTTTATCAGCATTGGTAACAAAGTATGGAGAAAGGTATCCACGGTCAAATTGCATACCTTCAACAGTTTTAACTTCTGTTTCAGTTCCTTTTGCTTCTTCAACAGTGATCACACCATCTTTACCAACTTTAGCCATCGCTTCAGCGATCAATGAACCGATCACTTCGTCGTTGTTAGCCGAAATAGCTGCAACTTGTTTGATCTTGTTATTGTCTTCGCCAACAGTTTGTGATTGTTTCTTTAAGTCTTCAACAACAGCTGCAACAGCTTTGTCGATACCGCGTTTTAAATCCATTGGATTTGCACCAGCAGCAACGTTTTTAATACCTGCGGTTACAATAGCCTGGGCTAATACGGTAGCAGTAGTAGTTCCGTCACCTGCCTGGTCAGCAGTTTTTGAGGCTACTTCTTTAACCATTTGGGCGCCCATATTTTCTAAAGCATCTTTCAGTTCGATCTCTTTAGCAACAGTTACACCATCTTTAGTAATAATAGGTGAACCGAATTTTTTATCGATAATTACGTTACGACCTTTAGGGCCTAATGTTACTTTAACCGCATTGGCTAAAATATCAACGCCGCGTTTTAGTGCATCGCGTGCTTCAACATTGTATTTAACTTGTTTTGCCATGATTTTTTTAGTTTGAATGTTTTAATGTTGTAAAGTTGGAATGTTAGCATTTGAATATTGAAAGGCAACTTTACAACCTTTCAACATTACAACCTTTCAACAAGGTTTATAATACCGCGTAAATATCAGATTCACGCATAATTAAATACTCCTTGCCTTCGTAAGTGATTTCAGTACCTGCATACTTACCATATAAAACATGGTCACCAACTTTAACGGTCAAAGGTTCGTCTACTTTTCCGTCGCCTACAGCAACGATAGTTCCGCGCTGAGGTTTTTCTTTAGCAGTATCCGGAATAATGATCCCGGAAGCAGTTTTTTCTTCGGCCGGAGCAGCTTCCACTACTACCCTGTCTCCGATAGGTTTAATGTTTAATGACATAGTTATACAATTATTTAATTTTTAGAAATAAATTTAAGTCCCGGCTTTGCCGGGCTGGTCTGCCTCCCATTCCTCATCAATTATGCCAAGCAAAATATCCACCCTAATTGACATACAAATGCTGTTTTATTGTCAGATTTTTCAAATTTTCAGTTCTAACTTAATATTGGCTTAAAACTGAAATGCCATCGTGTCAGTAAGGTTTTTTAAAGCAGGTTGCAAAAAAATAGCCCCATCTCCACAGAAATTGGGACGGGGCCATTTTATATCTTTTTTATCTGCTATTTTTTCTGAGCAGGAGCGGGCTGCGATGTTGCAGGCTGAGTGTTTGCTGGTTGCTGTGCTCCCGGGAAACTTACAGGATTTGCAGCAGGCGTTACAGGTTTTGAAGCGCCTTCTTTTTGTTCTTTAAACTTATCAGTGGTTGTTTGCGTACCGCCTTTTACCAGCACATTGATGGTCATTGCAAGTACCATTAACATAATGGCCAGGCCCCAGGTTCCTTTTTCAAGGAAATCACCGGTTTTTTGTACGCCCATCAACTGCGATGAACTTGAAAAATTTGACGATAAACCGCCGCCTTTAGGGTTTTGTATCAATACTATCAGTACTAATAACACACAAACAATGATCGCGATGATCAGTAATAACTGGTACATTATGTTATTTTAATTGGTTTTCTTTTCTAACTGTTCTATTTTATCTGCAAAGTAACGGCTTTTTTCCGGAAATCTCAACATCAATTTTTTATATGAGGCGATGGCTTTATGATAAAGCATCTGGTCGGTGTAAATAGCCGCCAGTGTTTCGGTTACCAATTCGTCCCTGTCTTCTGAGCTTTTTTTGGCCTTGTTCTCATTATCCAGCTTATCACTGCTTTGAGGCCTGATCTGGGGCTCTTCTTTGATAAAGCGCTCAATGATCACATGCTCTTTACGCTTAATATCATAGGGGGCCTTTGGAGGCGCCGTACTCTTGTCAAGGTCGTCAACGGAAGTAATATGAAAAATATTCTCAAAATACTGTTGCTGCAGTTCATCCGTAAGCTTTTTAGGCCTTCTGTTTGGCTGGGTATTGGAGGCGGGCGGTTTTATATACGGCTGGTAAGTTGCCGAATGTTCTTTACGTGTTTTATCCAGCCACCATAAAAAAGAATAAGGCAGTTTCTCGTCGTTGTATTTTGATACGTCTTTTTGTTCGGCGCCGGCCTGTCCGTTAAAAGCAGCAGTGGCCGAAGCCGCCGGCTCCGCTTCCTCTTGTTCCGGTTCGGCATGTTCGCCAAATTCCCGGTCAAATGAGAAAAAGCTATCTCCGGTTGCAGGTTTATAGGTCGACTGGTCGCTAAAATGAATATTTTCTATCCCTACAATCTCATCATAGGTTTCATCAATATCTTCGTTTACCGGTTTCTCAGTTTCCTTCGGCCAATGTTCCTCATGATGCTCTTCAGCAGGGAAGGGCTCAGGTTCAAACCGTTCAGCTTCGTCAATAACGGCAATTGGTTCGTCTGCTTCAGTTATGGCTGCTTCCTCTATTTCAGCAATAGGTTCAATATTTTCAGCTATGGCTTCTTCGTTTATTTCCGCAAGAGGTTCCGGGGCTGGTAGTTCAGGAGCAACGGTTGCAACAGGCTCTTCCTGCGCCAAATGAATTTCTTCAACAATTTGTGGCACTGAGGTCTTCGCATTTTCTGCAATTTCCGGTTGAATGGCCCCGTGGCGATTTTCATCTTCGATCTGCTGTGTCAAATGCGGTATTTCGCTTTCAGGAATTACTGATTCAATCAGTTCGTCCTTTTTGCCAACAAATTCATCTTCTATGGGATGAATTGCCTGCGTGGTCTCCGTTTCGTGTGCAACTGCTTCAGGCATTGGCTGAGGCACCTGATCTTCCGCACTTCCGGCGTCAACACGCTCCCCTGGTTGCGTTTCGGGTTCTGCAACATCATGCGTTTCAACTATTGATTCACCGGGGTGCATATTTTCTTCATGATCAATGGCATGGTCCGGTTCTGAAAAATACCCCAATGGCGGCGGTTCCATATCAACCAGGGTGGCTTCATGATTGATTGGTTCTTCATGGATTTCGCTTTCCATACCTTCGTGCACCGGCAATCCAATATGCTTATCGCTGAAATCGGGTTCGCTTTGCTGAAAGCCGCCATTTACAGAAATACCGCTTTGTATAAAGATCCGCTCATCCGGCACGCCCGTAAAAGTGGAGGGCGCGTTAATCAGTTTGAATAATGACCGCGGGTTAAAATAAGCTGAAGCCCGTTTTAAATTTTTCTCTTCACTGGCGTGTGCCAGCAATGCCTGTAAAATACCGCTTTGTGGAAAATCATTCACCAGCCTTTGTAAATTATAGGCATATAAATGAGCATCATTAGCCGGATTGGCTAATAATGTCCATAAAAATTCGTTCTGACTGTTATTTGAATATTGCTCCACGTGCTGAAACTACGAATTGCTTACCAATTTGCAAAGGCCTTGTTAAAAATATCTTCTGTTAACTGTTTATTAATAGCTGTTATCAAGTTTTGTTCCTGGGTATTAATGTCTCCGCTGAAGTCCTGGTACTTGGTGAACGACTCTTCAAAACTATCATTATCTTTTTTACCTTTTTCCAAAAGGTTTTCATATTTTACCTTTACCGTAATGGTTAAACGGCTGGCTCCGGCAATCGGCGCCACATTGTTTGCCGTGGCGTTAATGGATACAGGTGCAATACTATAATCGGTAATAGCGCCTGACATGATAGCATCGGCGTCACCCTGCACAATAGCAAGCTTTGTGTTATTACGGATCCGGGTTTTCAAGGCTTCCGTAAAATTGGTACTCAGGTTATTCACTACCAATGGGGCATTATTCTCAAAAAACTCAACCCTTATGGTTTTCATATTAGCCGGAATAATTGCTCCACCTAATTTTAACGAATAACTGCACGATGGGCCAAGCAAAAATAAACTTATAACAACCAATAATAATCCGGGTATCCTCTTCATCTGAATTATAAATTTAACTCTTTTATTTTACGGTACAAAGTCCTTTCGGAGATGCCCAGTTCGCTGGCCGCAAGTTTACGTTTTCCTTTATGCTTTTTTAATGCCTTGCGGATCAGGTCCGACTCCTTATCCACCAGCGAAAGTGATTCTTCAACCTCTTCCGCGTCGTGTGTAATATTGTACGGATTTGTATTGATATTATTGTTGCTAACCGGTTTTTGTAAGGTAAATTGCGGTTCATGATTGCCTGGCATTTCAATATCCCTGTATAATTGGTTTATTGATTGGGCATTGCCTGAATGATTGATAGAAACACCCCCGTTTTCGATAATATCTGCCACTAATTTTTTCAACTCCACCATATCCCGTTTCATATCAAACAACACCTTGTATAAGATATCCCTTTCTGAAAAATCTTCCTTTTGCTGGTTATCCAGCCGCATAGGCAAATTTTTCCCGGTTTGTTCGGCCGGGATATAAGACAATAAGGTTTGAGCCGTAATTACCCGGTCGCGCTCGAGCACCGCAAGTTGTTCGGCCATGTTTTTTAGTTGCCTGATATTTCCCGGCCACGAATAATTGATGAGCACCTGTTGTGCTTCCTCATCCAGCTGGATAGGCGGTGTGCGGTATTTATCGGTAAAATCCGAAGTGAATTTTCTGAAAAGCAGATAAATATCTTCCTTTCTATCACGCAAGGGCGGGATACGTAAGGGCACGGTATTTAACCTGTAATACAGATCCTCCCTGAATTTACCATTTTTTACAGCGTCGTAAACGTCAACATTGGTGGCCGCGATGACGCGAACATTCGTTTTTTCAACCTTTGACGAACCTACTTTGATATACTGGCCCGATTCAAGTACCCTCAGTAAGCGCGCCTGCGTGCCCAGGGGCATTTCGGCAATTTCATCCAAAAATATCGTGCCGCCATTCACGGTTTCAAAATACCCTTTTCGTTCGCCAACGGCACCGGTATAAGCGCCTTTTTCGTGCCCGAATAATTCGGAGTCGATCGTCCCTTCGGGGATAGCGCCGCAGTTCACTGCAATAAAAGGCCCGTGTTTGCGCGGGCTGATTTGGTGTATAATATGCGAAAACACCTCCTTACCACTACCGCTTTCGCCGGTAATCAATACAGAAATATCTGTCGGCGCCACCTGTATGGCTATATTTATTGCCCGGTTAAGCAATGGCGAACTGCCAATGATCCCGAAACGCTGTTTTATTTCCTGTATCTCCATTGTGTTAGAATCTAGCGTCGAGAACCAAGAGTCAAGAACCAAGAATCAAGATAAGAATGACATTTGGTTCTACTCTAAAATTCCCCCTAACTTAATAAGACTATTCAGCCTCAATTATATTTTAAATTATCTAACAGCTCTAAACAACTTTCCCTATAAGGGTAGCTGTTGTACTCCTGTCGACTAAAACATTTACATACTGCCCCGGTTTATAATTTTCGCCCACCGGGAAAACCACCATCGCGTTGTTATCACTTCTGCCGCAATAATCATTATCTGATTTCTTTGAAAAACCTTCAATCAACACCTTTTGCACCGTCCCTACCTGCGCCTGTAACCGCGAAAACGAATATTGCTGCTGTTTGGCAACCACTTCTTTAAGGCGCTGGCGCTTTACAGCATCGGGTATATCATCGGCATAGCGTTTAGCTGCCAGCGTTCCGGGCCTTTCAGAATACATAAACATATAGGCAAAATCATACTGCACGTAATCCATCATGCTCAACGTATCCTGGTGCCCCTCATCTGTCTCGCTGCAAAAACCGGTGATCACATCTGTAGATATAGCACATTCAGGGATGATGCGTCGGATAGCATCAATCCTGTTGATATACCAATCCCGGTCATAGGTGCGGTTCATCATTTCCAGTACCCGGCTATTGCCTGATTGCACCGGCAGGTGGATATAATTGCAAATATTATCGTGCTTTTTGATAGTATACAATACCTCGTCGGTAATATCTTTAGGATGCGAGGTTGAAAAACGAACCCGCAGATCGGGGTTGATCAAAGCAACCATCTCTAAAAGATTGGCGAAGTTGACGGAGGCATTCGACGCCTCACCTAAACGGCGAAGCCCTCCCTCATCCTCTCCAAAGGAGAGGACTTTTTGATTCGTTTCAGCTAAAATCCCATCTTCAGAACCCTCTCCTTTGGAGAGGGCAGGGTGAGGCCTGGCGGGTGCCCCCCACTTATACGAATCCACATTTTGCCCCAGCAAAGTTACCTCGCGGTAACCCCGGTTAAACAGGTCGGTACATTCTTTTATGATGGATTGCGGATCGCGGCTGCGCTCGCGGCCGCGTGTAAACGGCACAACACAAAACGAACACATATTATCGCAACCACGCATAATAGAAACAAAAGCATTGATGCCATTGCTGTTAAGGCGCACCGGGCTGATGTCCGCATAGGTTTCCTCGCGTGATAAAAGCACGTTCACTGCTTTCTGGCCATCATCTACCTGGTCAATAAGGTTAGGCAGATCGCGGTAAGCATCAGGGCCTACCACTACATCCACTAATTTTTCTTCCTCCAAAAATTTCGATTTCAGGCGTTCGGCCATGCAACCAAGCACCCCAACTACCAAACCCGGATTCTTCACCTTGGCGATGGTAAATTCGCGCAGGCGGTTACGCACACGCTGCTCAGCGTTTTCGCGAATGGAGCAGGTATTGATAAATATGACATCGGCAACATTAAAATCCGATGTTGTTTCATAGCCCTGGTCCAGCAAAATAGAAGCAACGATCTCGCTGTCAGAGAAATTCATGGCACAACCATAACTTTCAATATACAGTTTGCGGCCGTTATTTTTTGCCTTTTTTGTTTCCAATACCAAGGCTTCGCCCTGCCTGCTTTCGTCGTGCACTTTATCTGCAATTGCCAGATCCATCATCTATATAAAAAATTGGTTTGCAAAAATACATAAAATTTAAATACAAGATGACATATTGTCAGTAATAACAAAATCCTTACATACTTGTTATAAAACCTGGTTAATAAGTATCGTGGAATCAATAGAAGCAAGCACCATCAGAAGAATCCGTAAATGGCCCTTTGTTTTTTTGGGAGTTATTCTCCTGGTCGCCGGCGCGGGCTATTATTTCTATAATCAGTACGTCGCGGGAAATCGTTGGAAACCCGTGTTACAAAGACGACTGAAGGAGCTGGTACTCAGTTCAAGTGACAGCCTGTATCATATTGAATATTCCGACTTCGACCTGAATATCACATCGGGCAACGCCACACTTTCGGATTTCAGGCTGGTCCCCGATACGGCAGTTTATGAAAAGCTGGTGAGGCTAAAAAAAGCCCCGGATAACCTGTTTATACTGAGTGTTAAAAAGTTATCAATCAAAAACATTGGCGCCCGCAAAGCCTATCAGGATAAAATACTGGATATAGATAATATCACCATCGAAAAACCAAACCTCACTATCATAAATAAACGCTATCACTTTAATGATACCGTGAAGGTGGGCAAGCCAAAAACACCTTATCAAATAATGAAAAAGGTATTTAAACAATTGCGTATCGACTCGATCTCATTAAAAGATATCAGTTTAAATTATATCAACAAAAACAAACCTGTAATTAAACAGACTGAACTAAAACACCTGGATATTGATATTTCGGATGTTTTTATTGATTCATTATCCGGTTCGGATCCATCAAGATTTTATTACACGAAAGCGGTGAATGTTACGGTACATGATTATCATGTCGCCACGCCCGACGGTTTATATGATGGCAGGGCGCAAACAATTTATTTTTCGACCTCAGAAAGAAAAATTGTACTTGGCAAAGTATCTCTGTCGCCGAGGTATAACAGGAACGATTTTTACAAACAAACCGGTAAAACCGGCGACATTTATACCTTAAAAATTAAACAGATAGATATAAACGATATCGACCTGCAGGATTTTTTACGTGCCCAGGTGTTGTACGCCGGGATAATGAATATCGACAAACCCGATGTTCAGATCTATACAAATAATGCCTATAGCGGAAAAACGGGGGGCAAAATCGGGATGGATCCGCAACAGGTGCTTCAAAAAGTAGTCCTGGATATGCGGATTAAACGGATTAACATTAAAAATGCGAAGATCAGTTATTCTGAAACTGACAAGATCACCAATGCCACTGGCGAAATACTTTTTACGCATACCAACGGCTATATTTTAAATGTAACAAACGATGACGATCAAAAAAAACGAAACCCCTACATGCGGGCCTTTATCAACACCCGGTTTATGGACGCCGCGCCTTTTAGCGTAAATTTTAAATTTAACCTGGCTGCAAAGGACGGCGCCTTCAATTATTCGGGCGAATTGGGTAAATTTGACGGAAAGCTGTTGGATAAACTGGTAAAGCCACTGGCGATGGTGCATATACAATCTGCCGATATCGAAAAGCTTGATTTCAACGTTAATGCAAGTAACTATAGGGGTAAGGGTAACCTTAAGTTTTACTATAAAAACTTAAAACTTCAGTTGCTTAAAAAAGTGGAGGGTAAAACTGAACTGCAAAAACAGGGATTTTTTTCGGCCCTGGCTAATAACCTGATCCTGGAGAAAAACAACCCCGGTAAGGACAGTGTATTACGACCCGGCCCTATTGATTTGGAGCGCGAGCCGGATATATCGTTTTTTAGCTTTTTATACAAGGCTTTACTGGATGGTTTAAAGCCGAGCGTGGGTTATGATAAAAAAACCGAGTCGCAGGTTAACACTACTATCGTAAAAGTTAGTAATTTGGTAAACACAATTAAGGAATTTAAGGAAAAACGAAAAGAACGAAGAGCAGCGCGAAAAATGGCGCGGCAGGCAAAACGGGATTCATTAAACAAGATAAAAGAAAACAAGGGTAATTAATGGCTTTAAATCTATTTAAGCGTAAATGGCATAAAAGTGCTGTGGTTATTGTTGCAATCCTTGTTTCCCTTATTTTAATTCTTTCCATATTCGTAAATAGCTATTGGTCGCCTATATTATCTTCAAAAGTGAAGGATGTAGTGTTAAAAAGCAGCGATGGGCTGTACACCGCAAACTTCTCTTCGGCAGAATTACACGTGATCAGAGGATCGATAGATATTTATAACATCACCTTTAAACCCGATACTGCTGTTTATAACCTCCGGAAGAAACAAAACCTGGCGCCCAACAACCTGGTCGAGCTACAGGTAAAGCGGCTCACTTTAAATCATATTCACCCGCTAAGATTATATTTCCAACACAAACTAGAGATTGGCGAGGTGTTGATGGAATCGCCTGTGGTGAAAATAAGTTATCGGCTGAATCAAAAAAAAGATACAGTTTTAAAAAACAACAAAACCGCATGGCAAAAAATTTCAAAAAACCTGCGTTCTATCCATATCGGAAATATTCTTTTAGGCGATGTGAAACTAAAATATGAAGATTATTCAGGTGCTGATTTAGCTGTTACTGAATTTAAGGAAATGAATTTGAGCGCAAAAGATTTGCTCATTGATTCTGCCACACAAACAGACAGGTCGAGGTTACTATACTGCAGGGATATTGTTTTAGAATTGAATAATTATGCCGCAAAATCGCCGAACGGATTATACACCTATAAGTTCAATCACATTAAATTATCCACCAGGCAATCCAGGCTAAATATTGAGGGACTAACGCTTACCCCTATAAAAACCGATGCGTTTTTTTCAAAAAGCGACAGGGATAAGTTCACCATGCGGCTTGACTCGTTGCAATTAGATCGGTTTGATTTTTTAAACTATCATAAGTACAGGCTGGTAACGGCATCAAAACTATCGCTAAAAAAAGGAAGTATTGAAGTATTTGGCAACCCCAATCATAAAAAACCATCGTCCGACAGGGTGGCCACCTTCCCTAATGTAGGGCTGTTCAAAATAAATGCCGATATGGAGATAGATACTGCCATACTTCAGCACATTGATGTATTTTACAATGAATTCAATGAAAAATCAAATAAAACAGGCACCATCTCTTTTAACAATACCGATGGCCGTTTTCTCAATATAACTACCCGGCCTTCCGTATTGCAAAAAAACAACATTTGCTCCGTCGATCTTAACACGTGGTTTATGAACCAGGGCAAACTTGACATCAAATTCATTTTTAATTTAACCGATGCCAATCATTCGTTTTCCTATAAAGGTCACCTCGGCCAGCTGAACCTGAAAGTACTAAATTCGGCAACCAGGCCCCTAACCATGATCAAAGTAAACTCAGGAACGTTAAAACAATTTGATTTTGATATCAAAGCCAACAGTATGCAAAGCCGGGGGAAAGTCACCATGCTGTACAATGACCTTACCGTAAGCTTATTGAAACCGGACAGCATGATGAATAATTTACGGACACGGCCAATTGAATCGTTATTCGCCAATGTGTTTATTTTAAAACATGATAACCCCGACATTGCCGGCGGTGTGCCACGGTCGGTATTCGTTACCGGGACACGTCCGCCGGAGAGCCCGTTTTTTAAATTCGCCTGGAAAACCCTGTTAAGCGGCATAAAACCGGCCGTTGGCCTCGACAAAAAAAAGCAGGAGGAGGTTATTGCTTTGGTAAACCAAATGGCAATAAACAAACAGGACCGCCTGGAAAAAAAACAATTGAGGATACAGCGCCGGGAAGAGCGCCGCAAAAAGAGAGAGGAAAAGGGGTTACAGGTTAGTAATTAGCAGTGTAGATTGAGTGAAGATAACTTAGATTAACTGTTTGATGCTTAAAATCGTACGGGGACGTGCAACACTTTTGTATTTGGTTACATCTTATTATGAAAACAATTATTATGAAAAGATTAACCTATACATTTTGCGCGGTAATGCTGATAATTATCGCAAGTTTTAACGCCTTGGCCCAATCAGGCGAAAGCCGTCAGGTTTCGGGGTTTCACAGTATTGCTTCGGCGGGTCCGTTTGACGTGCATGTAAACATCAACGGAACAGAAAGTTTGAAAATATCAGCCGGTTCAGAGATCATCAAAGAGATAGAAACCGTAGTTGAAGACGGCACACTCAAAATAAAATTCAAACACCATCATGAATGGAATAGCGACAACTATGGCAAAATCGACGTTTATGTAACTGCCAAATCACTTTCGTCACTGGTAAATTCAGGATCAGGTTCCATCAGGGTTGAGGGTGCGGCAGTAAGCGGCGAAGAGGTAAATGTAGTTTTAAACGGATCGGGCGATATTGAATCGGCGGTTAAATCCGGCAACCTGCATGCTACCATCAGCGGTTCGGGTTCCATCCTGCTAAGGG
Source organism: Mucilaginibacter sp. (assembly GCA_031292485.1). GTDB lineage: Bacteria > Bacteroidota > Bacteroidia > Sphingobacteriales > Sphingobacteriaceae > Mucilaginibacter. The sequence continues at coordinate 31,004 of JARLHA010000023.1, read as the reverse complement.
GATCATCGGATGAAACCAAAGTAGTTATCAGCGGATCGGGAGAAGTGAAAGCAAAAGCATTAAAAACCAATTCCGCTTCTGTAGTAATTTCCGGTTCAGGAAACGCCTATTTTAATGCTGATAAAACCGTTTCGGCCCATATTGTAGGTTCAGGAAACGTTGTTTATTCAGGAAACGCTACGATTACCGACAGCAAAACCGTAGGCTCAGGCAGTGTAAGTAAGGAGGATTAGGGGTTAGAGACTGGAGATTAGAGATTAGAAAAAAATAGAATAGGAGAGCCAGGTTGAAAAGATTTCAATCCGGCTCTTAATTTTAACCTCAACCTGTAGTTTACTTTATAGCGGTAGTTACCTTTGACCCAGCCGAGCCTATCCAATGACCCAATGACCAATCCTATTGCAGCAACAGCTTGAGGTTAATGCCGAAAGTAGTGAAGGCGGTATTAAATGTTTGCGACGTATATGGTCGGGTGATGTTTGAATCGTAAAACAAATTAAGGTTAAAACGCTGGTTGATCACATAATCAATAGATGGCCGTACAGTAATATTTTCAGCGCCCGACGATACCTGGGCCTGCTGTATATCAGCCTGGTAAATCAGGTCCTTTGTACTTTGCAGCGAAAAATCGATCTTAAAGTTAACGTCATTTTTTGCGCGGCTGCTAAACAAACCAAACGGAAAGTGGAATTCTTTATCACGATATCCCCATCCTAAAACCAACACATGCTGATCTTCTTCTGCCAGCTGGCTATTTAAAACACTGAGACTTAACGAACGGCTCCGGCGGTATTCAACGTTAGCTGTCATGCTGTTTTTAAACCGGGCGTTTAACCCCAGCAAGGGCACAAATTGCTCGAAAATGGTAACGGTTGAAAACTGGTACAGCGGCAAAAAGTCGTTATTGGCGTCTCTTGAGCTTACCGCCCCGTTTGTGGCCTGGTACTGTAGCAGGGTGCTATACCCGCTAACGTTATATGATGACCGGTAACCATGTGTGATATCAAATGATTCAAAAATATCTGCAAAAAAAGCGATGTGGCTTAAACCATTATAAGTTACCTGCCAGTTGGGTATCGGTATAGCAGGAAACTGGGTCAAATTGGCGCCGGCTGCACTTTTACCCGTATAGGCAGCAAGGAATGCAGGAACAAGCACATTTTGCGAATTGGCGCTATACCCATCAGCATAACCATTGGTTGGCGGTCCTGTCGAATTTGGGTTAGCTGCGCCCAGCCTTTGCGAAATTATGGTACGGTTATTCTCAAATTGCTGGAAAGTCGGCGAGGTATTGTTTACCCCGCTGATTTTTGCAAAGGCGGTACCGATAGTCATATAAGATATGCTGTAATCGCCTGTGGTAACCGGGTTGTAACTCTGTATAAGATTTGATCCGTCAATCGATTTAAAATTGGTTTGATACGAATGGTCCTGCGTTTTGAAAGCACTTAATTCTATCCTCAGATCTTTGAACGGTTCAATGGTACTTTTTAAATTAAGCGCCTGGTTATAGGTGGTTACGTAAAGTTGGTTTTGTAAAGTATCGGTACTTATCCAGCCATGTGAAAGGGCTGTTGCGCGCAGGTCTCCCTGTCCGCCCAATAAAAACCCGATACCCGGCGCGCCATAATTCATATCCTCTCCTAAAAAGTTCGACTGCGGCAGATAGCCAGGTATAAAGGTACCGTCGGTCCGCGTAAAAGTAGCGCTCACATTTTTAATGCTGGTTACCAATCCAACCAAAAGTTTATTCAGGTTATCGGTGTTATCCTTGCTTTTTGATTTTTTTACAAACCCGAATTTATTATAAAGCATATCAAAATTCAGCGTCGGGTTAATTTGGATGGTACGCGTATTGTCAATACTGTTGCCCACGTCAAATTGCGGATTATCAATAGCAAACAAAGGCTGTCCCTGCCAATGGAAAGTAGTTTGATAACGAGTGGTTACCCCTACCCAGTCCATGCCGGGAATCTTGTTTATTGGCGGTGTATAGTTAAATGTTATACTATGGTTGTAATTGGTTGTACGGCCAAGGTTCAAAATATTATGCCACAGGGTATCCATTTTTAAACCATTCAGTGAGCCGTACGGCTCATCGACGGTAGCCAGGTTTGTCGCATCAATATCCATAGACAATGATTTGGTAAGGTTCCACCCAAGGCCATAAATCCTGGTAACCGTAAATGTTTTGTTAAAGGTTGTTGGTATCGGCACTGTTTCTGCCGGGTCGTTATTCCGCGGCGTATTTTGCGAATAAAAGCGATCAAAACTGATGCTGAAGTTTAACCTCGACGGCCATAGGCTTAAATTTATGTCACGTAACAGGGCCAGTGAATTTTTTTTGATGATCTTGGCAAATGGTGTGAAATATTTTGGCTGATCGGTAAAATTATAGGCCAGGGCAATCTTATACGTTTTTTCCAAGTCGTTCAAAGTTGAAAAATCGTGGTGGTCATATTCGCTGTAAGCAAAAGTTGCGTTCCAGTTTTCCAGGTCCCATACGTGCGCGGGGGCTTTTGAATCAACTTTTGTTTTATGAATATTAGTAAAGTTGATACTTTTCCGCATGGTATAGTCTTCGGCAGCATTTTGTATTGAGTCGCGTTTTTGAGTGGTTTGGGCAGCGTTTAAAGATTGCTTTAATAAGATGTCGGGCGACGCCGGATCATATTCCGGCGTGCTTACCTGGGTTGAAACATTCACATAGGCCGGTATGTGTACACCGCTTTTATCCGGGAAGAATTTCCCGAGTTCCACGTTGGCCGCGATATTGTACCCGGTTATATCATTAAGGCTGCGGTCTTCCATGCGCGAATCCAAAGTACCAAATCCTGCGGTAGTTTTATTACCTGAAACGGTTATGTCTGCAAAATCGGCTAATTTTGCATTTACCTTTCCAATAGCCGCCCATCCACCTTTTTCGTTAAAATCTGTCGCGCGCAACTCATCAAACCAAATCGTTCCCGATTTAGCCATACCATCATCCGTGCTGGTTGTTGACGACGTTTTTATTGGGTTGCGCACTCCGAGCATAATGGTCGTTACCAGGCCAAGGTCAGGTTCGCCCACTATGGTGATCGTATCACGCCCATCCGAAACTTTAAACGGCAATGTCAGCGGCCATGGCTGCCCGTGGTACCTTGCATTATTTCGGGCAAGTTTGGCGTTGGTTAATTTTGCAAGTGTAATATCAAGCTCGTTTGCTGCAGGCCATATCGCATTTGGATCCGATGTGCCGGGTTGAGTTACCTGCAGTGGTATTTCATATTCGTAGTAGTTGTTTATATAATCGGCTCCAAGCCTGATAAAGGCATTCAAATCATTATTTTTTAAGGTTGATGTGGTTAATGCTTCAGCATGTATAAACATTTGCAATTGTTTATACTGGCGCATGTCATTGTTAAACAACTTAAAGGCAGCTCTTGAATAGCCATCACTCAGGTTTGTAATTTTCAAGGATAATGATTGCTCATTCAGCCTGGTATTCGCCTGTAAATTGCTATAATCAATTTGTCGGGTTATACCCGGCGGCACTACATAAGGTATGGGCGACTGTGCACCATTCTCTTCAATATTTACGGTTTCCACATCAATGGTCGAATTATCCAGGGGCGCATTGGCGACGTCCGAAATTACATTTGACGGATTGTTTTCAAGGTTAAACGCACGCCACTCGCCGCGAACCAGTTGCATGGTGGCAAACCTAAGTATGGCGGTATCGGCAAAATTGGTAAGGTAGGTCCGCATGTACCGGATCGATTTAAAATCCTGGATTCCGCCTATTGCACTCGTATAAGTATTGATCGGCACCCGGAATTGATACCAGTTAACCGTTGTAGTCGTACCATTTGGCAATTTAACCTGCGAAGTAACTTTATCGGTTACATACCCCTGTCCCACAATCAGTGCCTGCGGGCTAAGGTGCACCTTGTACTCAAAGTACTCGTCGTCCTGGTCCATATTGTTATCATGGTTCACATCTTCACCATCCGGAATTGCGGTAGCGGCAGATGTTTGCAGGCCAAGCAGCGCCTGTGATTGCTGGGCAGTTGGTGAATTCCCTTCGGTACCGTTGTATTTACTGTAACGCGACAAAATGCCCGCACCTGCCCTGTCAAGCTGCGGCCCCTGGTAATATTGATAATCATCCGATGCCGGGTCATTGGCAAAATCCGTTGCTGCCTGCGCTGATAATTCGCCTTTTACCTGTTGTACAACATTGGCAAATTTCACCTTTTCAGCGGCATCCCCTATCCCGTCTAAACCAACATCCTGTAAGGCACGGGCATTGGGATTGCTATCAAATGAGTTTACAACCGGTTGAATGGTTGGCACCCTGCCCCAAACTGTTTCCCTAGTGTTGGTGGTGCTTCCGTCGGCCGGCAAGCCATTTTCCTGTCCTTTTTGCCCGTCTTTTAATATATCCTCAGAGATATTACCCAGGTTAAAAAACAAGTCGCCGCCTGTTGAGTTGGGCTTGTTTATAAACGGATCGAGCAGCCAGAATTCGATATACTGCACGTTCAGGTCCTGGAAATCACTTGAATTTATCCCCCTGAAAATACCTCCCCAGCGCGAAGTGGGATTTTGCAGTGTACCGTCGGGATTAAGGCCGTTAGTAGTAAAATTGTACGGCCCGCGAACCATAGGGTAAAAGGCAAGATCAAGGGTAGCCAATGGTAAAGGCTGGCCGGTAGGCGATTGCTTAAACGGAAAAACTTCTGTTTGGAGTACCTGCCTTACGTAATTGTTTGATAGTTCGTTCCTGCTGATGGGAATGGTTGTACTGGTATAAAATATCGGGTCGATATTATAAAAGGCCAGTCGCGCGCGGTTGTAACCGTAGCTTAGGTCGTTAAAATGCGTGTATTCGGGAAACTTCTTGAGGTTCTCAGGCACGCCCGAAATTTGCCAGGTGTTGGCCGCGCTAACATCAATAACCGACTGGCTGTTTTCAAAATCATCCAGGTAGGCCGTACCGTTTTTTGATCCGGCAAAATTAAGTACCGAAGGACTCCCCGGGATCAATTGCGCAAACTCTCCGCTAAAGCTAAAAGAAGACGGAACTTTTGTATGAATAAGCGGAATTTTATCAACCAGCCTGGTAAGGAACCTTGATGGCGAGCTGTAGTTTGCATCAAAACCAACCATGGTGTTGGAGATCGACTCCTGGCCTATCACTTCGTTTTGGGTTATCGGTTGCTCGGTTAAGTGCATTAAGGTAGCGCCCAGACTTAATTTATCATCAACCTTATAATCTAACCGGGTGCCAAAAAGTGATTTTTGCTGCACACCAAAGAGTTCATTGTTTTCAACTTTAACTGTAATAGGCTGGCCGGATGCCAGCAGCGATTGGTTTAATATGGTGATGCGGCCGGCGTTATAATCAATGGTGTAGTCGGTACCTTCAACCATCGTGGTTGCCCCGGCATTTACCACCACCGAGCCTTGCGGTATATTCACCGCGTTTAACTGGTAAGATGACCCGCTTGTTGCCGAATAAGTACCGGTGATAGTGTACCTGTTTAAATTAGGGAACAATTGCCTCGCCGTAGTTTGCGTTGAATCATAGAGCGGCTGGTACACATAGCGGTTCACCAGGTTTTGTTCGCCCGGTAAAAACTGCTTCGCAAGGTCGGCGCCAAAAGGCTCTACTGTGGGAAAGATAAGAATCCCGTTGTTTGAATCAATGGTAATACCTTCCAGGTAGTCGAAATAACCGTCAGGTTGTTTGTTTTGCTGTGCATCGAGATTATCCAGGCCCAGGTTTTGGATCCAGAGCTTACTTTTCATGTTCTGCCCCTCCTCCATTACTTCCTTTTTGATCCCTGATTTATCATCAAGCCTTGAAACCGTCATTTTAAAATTCTGCGGGCTGATCTGGAGCGCGTTTAACGAATAAATATTCTTCATCATTAAATTCCATGTCGGCAACGCGGTTTTTAACAATTCGTTCTTTAATAGTTTCACATACAACACTTTGCGTATGGTTGGATTCACCGGCTGGTCACTTGAGAATTCACCTACCTGATACTGTACCCCGTTATAAGTATATTGATATGCCACGGCCAGCACCTCATCGTTATTTAACGGGGCAGTTAAGGTGATATAACCTAATTGGGGGTGCAGAGTAAACTCTTTTGTGGTTAACTGCCGTGCATAAGTTAGCTTGGCGTAGTTGTCTGAAGCTCCAGAACTTGCGAAATAAGATGATATGCTATTTTGCGGATCGTAGGTTAAGCGGGCGCTGGCAGGCAAATTGCGGAGCAATGAGTTTGATTGCTGGGGAAAACCAGGTGAAGTAGTACCCGCAGGCATGCCCGAAAACCCGGCGCCGCCGCGTATCAATGTAGTATTGTAGGGCTTGTTTTCGCCCAGATCCAAAAAAGCAAGTACATCACGCGAATTGGTAGTGCTGTTCACCCGGTTTGTTATCCAAACTTCAATTTTTGTAACGTTGATATTTGAACTGATGATTGGAATATTCGCCAGCGCTGAATTGTAATTATTCCTGAAAAATTGTGATAAAAAGAAGTGCCTGTTGGCGTCATAATCAGCAGAGGTTAGTTTAAATGAGCCCTGTTGTGAGCCATTAGTTATGGTAATTGTTTGAGCCTGTGAACGCTGCTGTGAAAAAATGCTGGTCACCTCCAGTTTGCCGAATTTTAATTTAGTTTTTATACCAAATAAAGCCTGGCTCCCGGTAATCAGGGTAGTGGGCAGGGGCATGCTAACCGTTCCCATTTCAATTTTCTGTATAATCTCATCAGGGTGGCCGGTGTACTCCAGCTTTATCTGGTTCTCAAACTGAAACTGGGCATCCGTATTGTAGTTGGTGGTTATTTTCAGTTTATCACCTATTGTTCCCGTTACATTTAACTGGATCTTTTGATCCATATTAAAATTAAACTGGCTGCGCTGGATGGTATTAAAAAGGGGATTATCGTTTTTATTGATTTGCCCTGATAATATAGCTTCGGCAGAACCCTGCGGCCGGAAATCAATATTTGAACCGCCAAATATCCGCTCGAATGATTGACTATGAACCTTTATGGTTGGAATAAACCCTGGTTGTTGCGATTGATAGGTATAAGTGTCCGAAAGTTGTTTAAAATATTTACGCTCATTTTCACGTTCCAATAGGGATAGATATTCAGAAAAAGTAAGATATTGCGGAGGACGGTATAAAAGGTTACCAACGCGCTGATACAAGATATAACGATTGATAACCGCGTCGTACTCAACGGTTCGTACAAGGTTGGGCGGATCGGGATCGAAAAAACCTTTCCGTGCTCTTTGATTATTTGATTCAGGAGCTGTAACCGGAATACTCACAATTACTGAATCCTTTTTAGCAGAGGTGCTTGATTTTTGAGCAAATGCCTGCCCAACCCCGCATAACGCAGAAATTAATAGGAAGGCTAATAATTTCGCGGTAAAAATTCTAATCAAGTTTCAACGAAAAATAGTACGTAATTATAAACTTTTTAAAGCAAATTTTATTAATTGTTCTACCGTTAAGCCGGCATTATTTTTATTTATTTCCTGGTCAAGCACCTTTTCGGCGGTCTGTCGCGCAAAACCCAGCATCACCAATGCTGACAAGGCTTCCTCTCTTACTGTTTTGTTCAGCGGCAGGGTGCTTAACGTATCGGGGCCTTCTTTGCGCAGTTTGTCCTGGAGTTCGAGTATGATACGCTGTGCCGACTTAGGGCCTATGCCTTTGATCCTTTGGATCAATGAAACATTACCCGAAATAATTGCGTTTTGTATTTCTTCCGGTGTAATGGATGAAAGCATCATGCGGCCGGTATTTGGCCCTATGCCCGAAATTGAAATAAGGTGCAAAAAAAGGCGGCGTTCTCCTTCGTCAGCAAAACCATATAAAGTATGTGCATCCTCTTTTACGTGAAGCCAGGTATACAGTTTGCAGCGCTCTGACGTGCCAAGCCGCGAAAATGTATTTAATGAAATATTGATGTGATAACCAACCCCCCCAGCATCAATAACAACAAAAGCCGGGCTTTTAAAAACTAATTTTCCATCAATATAGGCGTACATATTTTGTTTTTCAATAATTCAGGTAAAAGGCAAATTGTAAAAGATTAAAGGTCTCTGACGACCGTATCTTTTAGTATCAACGTAAGAGCAACTACTATTTATTGTGGGCTATGCTTAAGAAACTTTAAAATATTAAATTTATCAAGTGCTAAATTAATATTTTACCCTCCGTCTTTCGCTTATTTTTGAATATTTTCCTTCTCTTTTTCCTGGGCGTCAACAACGGCTATGGTTATCATATTTACGATCTCCCTAACCGAGCTACCCAGTTGCAGCACATGCACCGGTTTTTTCAGGCCAAGCAATATTGGCCCTACAGCTTCCGCGCCCCCCATTTCCTGCAATAATTTATAGGCTATATTGCCCGACTCCAGGTTCGGGAATATCAGTGTATTTGCGGGGCGGCCTTTGAGCGTACTGAAAGGAAAATTATCAGCAAGCAAGTCAGCATTTAAGGCGAAGTTGGCCTGCATATCGCCATCAACTATCATGTCGGGGTATTTTTCATGCAAAATACTTACCGCTTCCCTTGTTTTTTCCGGCACCGGGCCGTCATTCGACCCAAAATTTGAATAGGATAGAATGGCAACTCTTGGGCTCACATTAAACTGCCTTACCGAATGCTCTATCAGCACTGTAATATCCACCAGGTCCTGTGTTGACGGGTTTACGTTTACCGTAGTATCACCAAAAAATACCGGGCCTTTTTTGGTGATCATCATATACATCCCCGCAACCCTCCGTACACCGGCAATAGTCCCTATAATTTGCAGTGCCGGCCTTATGGTAGTTGCATAATCTTTGGTTAAACCCGAAATTAGCGCATCGGCTTCGCCAAACTGAACCATACACGCACCGTAATAATTACGGTCACGTAACAGTTTGCGCGATTCTGATAACGTTATTCCCCTTCTCTGGCGGGTACGGTACAAGTAATCAGCATATTCCTCAATCCGGTCGCATTGCTCCTTGGTATCAATAATTTTCACATCGCCCAGGTCAATTTCGTACTCCCGCATTATTTGCCTGATCCTTTTTATATTCCCTAGCAGTATCGGTGTAGCAATGCCTTCTTCCTTTACAATTTGGGCTGCACGTAGTATCTTATAAGTATCAGCTTCAGCAAACACTATTCGTTTCGGGTCACGTCGTGCCTTATAAGTTAAGTTGCGCAATAACTTGTCGTCAATACCAATTCTTAACCTCAGCTCTTCATTATAAGCTTCCCAGTCGGTAATAATTTTACGCGCCACGCCCGATTCGATTGCAGCGAGCGCCACTGCTGATGAAACTTCGGTAATTAACCGCGGGTCCATGGGCTTTGGGATAATATAATCGCGGCCAAACTTCAGATTCGTGGTATTATAGGCAAGATTCACTGCTTCTGGGATGGGCTTTTTAGCCATTTCGGCAATCGCTTTAACAGCGGCAATCTTCATTTCTTCGTTAATGGCAGTTGCACGCACATCAAGTGCCCCCCTGAAAATATAGGGGAAGCCCAAAACATTATTTACCTGATTCGGAAAATCCGACCGCCCGGTAGCCATAATGATATCTTTCCGCGTTTGAATCGCCAGGTCGTAGCTTATTTCAGGATCCGGATTGGCCATGGCAAACACTACCGGGTTTTTGGCCATTACCTTAAGCATTTCTGCGCTAACCACATTTCCAGCCGAAAGGCCAACAAAAACATCAGCGTTTTTCATTGCTTCAGTCAGTGTTTTTGCATCCGTGCGGGTAGTGGCAAATGCCAGCCGTATTTCGTCAAGGTCTGTCCGGTCTGGAGTTATCAGGCCGTTAATGTCAAACATTACCAGGTTTTCCTTTTTTACACCGAGTGCCAGGTACATTTTTGAACACGATACGGCAGCGGCGCCGGCGCCGTTTACCACCATTTTTATTTTATCGAGCTTTTTTCCCTGTATCTCGCAGGCATTGAGCAACGCCGCACCCGATATAATGGCTGTTCCATGCTGGTCGTCGTGCATTACCGGAATTTTCATTTCGGCTTTTAACCTGCGCTCAATTTCAAAGCAAGTGGGCGCCGAAATATCCTCAAGGTTGATGCCGCCGAAAGTGGGTTCAAGCGCCTTAACAATATTTACAAATTCATCAACGGTTTTCGCGTTAACTTCAAGATCAAAAACATCAATATCTGCGTAAATTTTAAACAATAGCCCTTTTCCCTCCATTACGGGCTTACTGGCTTCGGGGCCTATATTACCCAGGCCAAGCACTGCTGTGCCATTGCTGATAACACCCACAAGGTTACCTTTCGCGGTGTATTTATAAACGTCGTCAACATTATCGGCAATACGCAGACATGGTTCGGCAACTCCCGGCGAATAGGCCATGCTGAGGTCCCGTTGCGAATTTGTAGGCTTTGTCGGTACAACCTGTATCTTTCCGGGGCGGCCCTTTGAATGGTAATTTAAAGCGTCCTGGTTCCGGTTGGGTTTATTCATCTTCTCAATTTCAAGTAACAAAATTACGATTCTTTTTTACCGAAAGGGGGATATTTGCAACAGAAATATTGAAGATGAAGGCGAATGCTTTTGGATTAACCGGCCAAAGCAATGAGAACCAATTGAATAGGGAACAATAAAGAAACGCTGATTATTTACCGGCGATCAATGTGTTTAATTATCCCTTACTGATCTTTATGGTCATGCCCGGTTGAAGCGCGCCTTTTTTCAAACCATTTAACGATTTTATCTTTTCAACAGAAGCCCCGTCAAATTTGGACGCTATCCCGCTAAGTGTATCACCTCTCTTTACTATGTATGTAATATAGTTATGGTTATGTTTTGGTGTGGCCTCTTTTTCAGGCTCGTCTCCGGTGTCCCTGAGTTTAAGTATTTGCCCAACGGTGGCTTTGCCGTGCAGGTGATTCCATGCCTTCAGGTCCTGTACTTCAATACCGTAGAGGTCGGCAATACCGCTGAGTGTCTCCCCTCTTCTTACCTTATGGTAAAGGTGATTATTCTCAGTTTTCTTTTCTGCATAGGAAACATGCATGGCAACCGGGGCAGCAGCTTCTAAATTTGAATTGTTTAATGCATCATACAATACGCCAAACTTACTTTTATCCACCTGCGGGATTACCAGCCTGCGGGGCAAAGCGGCGGTACCATTTATGATCTGCCTTTTATAGGAGGGATTGAGCATGGCCAGCGCCCTGACATCAATATTCAGCACCTGGGCCACGGCGGCAAGGGAAACATATTTGTTTACCAAAACTGTATCGGTTTTTAAAGCATAGTCGCAGGCCTGCGGTATAATATTGTGCTGGGAATAATAGTTCATTAAATAGGTAACTGCTATATAAGCAGGTACATATCCCCTTGTTTCGGCAGGCAGGTACTGGCGTATCGACCAAAAATCGCTGGCGCCGGCCTTATCTATGGCGTGTTCAACGTTACTTTTACCGCAGTTATAGGAAGCAATAGCCAACAGCCAGTCACCAAATTCCTGATAAGCGTCTTTTAAATAAGCCGCGGCGGCATAGGTGGCCTGTATTGGGTCGCGCCTGTCGTCCACATAATCATCCATATTTAATCCATAAAGCCTGGCGGTAGTGAACATAAACTGCCAGGGGCCGGTAGCGCCTACCCTTGAAACAGCATAAGGATCGAGCTTTGATTCAACAATGGATAAATATTTCAGTTCATCAGGGATCCCGGCATCTTTAAATGCTTTTTCGTAAATAGGGAAGTAATATTTGGTTAAACCGAGTACGCGGCCCATTTCTTCGCGGTTATGTGCGTATATTTCAATATAGCTTTGCACATATTCGTTATAATCAAGGGGAACATCCTTTTTTATGGAATCAAGGCGTTTTTTAAATATATTGAATTCCCCGGTTAGGGGTGCGGCTTGATTTACAATCGGAAGAATAACGGTATCGCGGTCGTCACCCGGGTTAAAATCGAAAGGCGCTTCAAGCAGGGGGACTATTTTTAAAGACAGATCAGCAGATGGTGGTGCTGAAAAAGAGCCGGCTTTAACTACTTGCAGAAATAATAAGCAGAAAATTAAAGTAAATATTCTCTTCATCCTATAAAGTTTATAACCAGGGGAATTACTTTTCTAAATTAATATTTTACTAATTTATTAATTTTTTTAAAGCCCAAGGAAATATTCGGAAAAATTCAATAATTCCTTTTCTTCAAAATGGCGCGTAAGTAATTGTAAACCTAACGGCAATCCTTTACTATTATTGCCTGTAGGTAAAGAAATTGCGGGCACGCCTGATAAGGATGCCTGGACGGTAAAAATATCTGCCAAGTAAGTTACAACAGGGTCCTTCTCCTTCCTGCCAATCGGGAAAGCCGGTTCGGGTGCGGTAGGGATCAGGATAAAATCGTATTCTTTTAAAATTGCGTCTGTTTTTTCCCTTATCATCCGCCTTACTTTTTGGGCCTTTGCAAAATAAGCGTCGTAATAACCCGCACTTAATACAAAAGTACCCAGCATAATACGCCGTTTTACTTCTTTGCCAAAACCTTCGGAACGGGAGTTTTTGTAGGTTGACAGCAGGTCAACAGCCGCCGGGCTGCGGTACCCGATATGAACGCCATCATACCTCGAAAGGTTTGACGAGGCCTCGGCCATTGCTAAAATATAATAGGTGGGAACCAGGAAATCAAGCAGTTCAAAGGCAATTGGTTTAACAATATGCCCCGCGTTACGTAGTTTATCAATGTATTGTACCAGATTGCTTTTCACTTCGCTGTCAACCCCCGGGCTTGATACGGCCTCCTGCAAATAGGCTATTTTTTTTATTGATTCAGGCTTATTATTATCGGGAAGATACGACGGAACGGCATTATCAGCCAAAGTACTGTCATATTCATCAGGTCCGGCCATTATTTCAAGTAAAAGTGCGGCGTCTTCAATGGATCTGGTAATGGGGCCTACCTGGTCAAACGATGAGGCATAGGCAATAATGCCATGCCTTGAGATACGGCCATAGGTAGGCTTTAGTCCTACCAGCCCGCAAAACGAAGCCGGCTGCCTTACTGAGCCGCCCGTATCAGTACCGATAGCCGCATGACACATACCGGCCTGTACCGCAACAGCCGAACCGCCTGAAGATCCACCAGGTACCCGGCTTTCGTCGGCAAAGTTCTTTACAGCACCAAAATAGGAATTTTCATTTGAAGCGCCCATGGCAAACTCATCGCAGTTACAACGGCCTATGATCACCGCATCTTCGGCCAAAAGGCGTTCAACAATGGTGGACGAGTAAACAGATGTGAAATTATCAAGGATTTTTGAGGAGGCGCTAACCTTATGTCCTTTATAGCAAATATTATCTTTTATGGCAATAACCATACCGGCCAGTTTGCCGGCAATGCCTTGCTTAATACGCGAATCAACGTTTTGTGCGCAAATTAACGCTTCCTGTTCAAAAACTTCATTAAAAGCGTTTAAACGGGTGTTAGCCGAAATTTTATCAAGATAACCCTTTACAAGCTTTTCAACTGTAATTTCCCCACTGGCTATCTCACTCTTTATTTCACTTAAAGAGGTATATGATTTAGTCATGGGGCGAAAATAGTGATTTGTGATTAGAGATTAGAGATTAGAGGTGAGAAAAAATATTGGCTACAATTCATTCATAGTCTCTGGCCTATAGCCAAATGCCTTAACTAATCTCTAGTCACTAATCTCTAACCTCTAAACCCTTGGCTTATCGTCTGAATTGTTTGTCGGATTTGTATTGGTATTGGTTGGAGCACTGCTGCTTTCCCCGTTTTGTGCATCTTTAAATTCTTTCATGCCTTTGCCCAAACCTTTCATTAGTTCAGGAATTTTTCTGCCGCCAAAAAGGAGCAATAAAGCAAAGACAATTAAGATAACGTGCATTGGTTCCAAAAGTCCCATGATTTATAATTTTTATGTTATGATGAATAATATTCTTATGAATTCTTTGTTGTTTCGCTCCCGGTTGAAGCGGCCTCGTCATGCGTTGCAGAATGATTACCGTTAAGTACATTATTATGGTCGTCAGCCGGGTGGTTAATTCCGGTACTTTCACCCGTATAAATATAACCTTCGGCCGCCGGTATCGTATTTTCAACCGGCTTTATTAAATTGATCGAGCTGCTTTCCGCCGGTTCATTCTGCGACGCAGTTTGATCAACGGTGCTTTTCTCCTCAATCTTTTTCTGTTCCTGCTTCTCTTCGTAATTGTAAATCTGGTTATTTATTTCGCGTTTTATCCCATCCGAAGCATCCTTAAAATCACGGATCCCTTTTCCTAATCCCCTTGCTATTTCAGGAAGCTTTTCTCCCCCAAAAAGGAATAAAGCAACAACCATGATAATGATCATGTCTGAAGAAAAAAGATTGCTTATGAACAACAGGCCTGAACTATACATCACAATTTACGAATTGAGGTTACAAATATAGGCAATTAAAATATTAAAAAGTCCAAACTTAATTTGGGGCAAGCCAAATTTTAGGATTTACAGGATCGAGGCCTTTATAGATAGCGAAATTCACTATTGCCTCGCCTGTTGATGACTCAGTGGACACAACTCCTATAACTTGCTTGGTGGTTACTTTTTGCCCCTGTTTTACATTATATGAGCGGAGGTTGGAGTAAGCTGTAAAATATTCACCATGCTTAATTATTACCAGGTAAGTACCGCTCACATCAGATATGTGGGTTACTTCGCCATTAAAAACAGCCCTTACGGCAGCTCCCTGGTTTGTTTTTATATCCCAGCCGTAGCTTTCGTTTTTTATACCTTCATTATCGTAATAAATTCCAAAACCCTGTTTCAAACTTCCGGTACTCACCGGCCATGGCAGCGAGCCCCGGTTTTGTAAAAAGTCATTGGAAAGCCGCGCCGCCTCGGGGGTTGCATTTAACACCTCGCTGTTTGAAAGATTTTTTACGGCAGTGCGTGGTTTTACAACAGGGGCTTCCTTATTTTCAGCTTTAGCCCGGGCTGCTGCTTCCCGCTGCCTTGCTTTTTCTTCTTCTTCAGCTTTACGCTTTGCTTCTTCAATTTCACGGCGGATAGCAGAATTAATTGCCTTATTGGTTTTGGCGATCTTCCGCTGAATTTCCTGCTGCTGCTGTTTTAAAAGCCCTTCGTGTTTGGACAGATCAGCCACAACCTGCACCTGGGTTTCTTTTTCCTTCCCCAGAGACTCCTTTTCTTTCAGCTGATCAACCAGCAAATTGCTTTTTTCCTTTTTGTTTTTATCCAGTTCGTTGATTTTAACATGCAACTCAACCTGGGTTTCCTGTATATAGCCCGCCTGGCGTTCACGGTAACTACCTATCTGCTGTAAATACTTTAAACGTTTGTAGGCCTGGTTAAAGTCTTTTGCGGCAAAAATAAACATCAGTTTATTGTATGAACTCTGGTTATAATAGGTAAAGAGCACCATAGCCGCATATTCCTTTTTCAATTGGCTTAACTGATTCTGTAAACTATGAACGGAATTGTTGCTTTCAGATATCTGGTTATCAAGGTTCCTGATCTCCGAATTGATATTATTTATTTTTTCCTCGCGCAGGTTGATCTTCTCTTTCAGCAGATTCAATTGCTTCAGCGTAGTCTTTTTATTATTTACCGTTTGGTCGTATTCATGGTTAAGCTGATCCAGTTGCCGGGTTAATTCATCACGCTGGCGTTTCAGATCGGCACTGCTTTGGGCATGTACGGCAAGGGCTGCAAAAACAAAAACTATAAATAATACTGCTTTTAAAAATTTCATCCTTAAATTTTGCTTGCTTTAACCAGCTCAAATTGCCTGCTGGGTTATATACATTTCTGTAAGTCTACTCTGCAGGCCTGTACCGCGGCGGAATGCTGAACGGAAAATCAAGCGGCTGATCAAAGTCATCCTTAACGTAATGCAAATTAACCAGTATTTTTTTATCTTTCACCATCGAAGACATATCTATTTCAGAAGGAATTACTTTATTGCCTGCCTGGATGAAAGCGCTGTTAGCCACCTGTAGTGCCTGACCGGCATCCTGGTTACTCAAATTTGTTTGATTTGGCCTCAAATCAGGCCCAAAAATTACTTTAAAAACAAAATCCGAAAAATTACCGGACAGTACTGTACCACCGTTTTCCTCCTCCAGGTCTGATTTTTCACTCACCAGTTCGGGTATCGCATTCCCTATGATCAGTGATTCCAATGTTTTGTAATTGGCCTGGCTCCCTGCAAATTTATTAATGTAGCTAAATGGCTTTTTTACATACACGTTCTGAAGGCGATTGATCAGCAGTATACTATCGGGGGTAATTAACGCCCGTGCAACCTCAATGCCGGCTATTGCGGTTATTGAAATCCAGATCTTTTGATCGCTTTTGATGCGGATATTTAGGGTAACATCATTACTATCGCCGTTTATATTCAGTTTGGCACGCGCTTTACCCGAAAAAGTATTAAAGGTAGTTTGAGCGGATTTAATAGCATTCAGTTTCAATGTTTTTACATTCACCGTTTTTGCAACGGTGTCTATTGTCACTGTTTTTTTAACTACCAGTTGTTTTTTTGCCTTACATCCAAATATTAGTATCAGGCAGCAAACAGAAAATAGTTTTATAAACGCGCCTGTTTTTAGGCGGCAATATCGGGGCTTTTTATTCGATGTATTTTCTTTCATTGATTTTTTGATCTAAAACCGGCGAATTATCTCCGTTTGCTTTAGCTTTTTTCCAGTTCTCAACAGCGGCATCTACATTTCCAAGATAAAACATAATATCGCCGTAATGCTCGGATTTCACCGCGCTATGGTTTTTATCATCAGCAAGCGCCTTTTCCATCCAAAGTTTTGCACCTGTGTAATCCTTTTGTTTAAATAAGATCCATGCATAGGTATCCTCAAACGATGCGTTATTTGGCTGCAGGTCGTTTGAATGTTTTGACATCGCCGCCGCTTTATCCAGTTGCTCCCCTCTTAACGACAAATAATAGGCATAATTGTTTAAAGTGAACACATTATCAGCATTATACTCCAAAGCTTTATCATAAGCCCCGTCGGATTTTTTAAAATCTTTTACACCATGATAACAATCGCCGAGTGAAGAGTAACATTGCGTAAGGAGTTCTTTATCCTGCATTTCGAGCGAGGTAGCATTTTTTATATAGGAGATGGCTTTATTAAAATCCTTTTTTTGGAGCCAGGCCAGGCCAACCAGGTAGTTCATCCAGGCCTGGTTAGGGAAAAAAGACAACGAATTTTCACCATCCTTAACAGCGCCGTCCAGGTCATCGTCGGCAAGCTCTATCCGCACCAATTGTTCCTGCACCTCATAAACCTGGTTATTAAGCGCGATGGCTTTTTGATAAGCCGAGCGTGCTTCTTTTCCCTTACCATTTTGAAGTAAAATATCCCCGTAAATCGCAAAGGCCCTTGAATCATCGGGGTGTGCAAGGGTAAGGATCCGGCTCAGTTCAAGTGCGCTCGCTTTGGCGTCAGGATCGGGAAATTTTGGCAAATAACCCATCACAATTTTTATCTTCTGATCAATATCCATATCCGGAATAGCAAAAGCTAAAGTCAACTGGTTATAGCTGGCTTCGTAGTCCTTTTTATCCCTGTAAATATCGGCCATGGCAAGGTGAACCAGGCCGCTGCCAGGGTTTATTTTTTCGGCAGTTTGTAAAACCTTAAGCGCCTTATCGGCGAAATTATTCGCGTTGTATAATTCCGAAAGGAACAAATAGTATTTTATTTCCGAAGGGTTTGCGCTGATCATTTTTTCAAGCTGTTTTGCCGCCAGATCAACTTTACCCTGCTTTAAATAGATCTTCTGCCTGTCGGCCAGCAAATCGTCAGTAGGCCCGGATAACTGCTCTATTTTATCATAAAGCTGCAACGCTTCATCATATTTTTGCTGATGGAAATAAACATTTGCCTTGTCAAAATAGCTATCAGTTTTCTCGGGGTTTAACCGTATCAGCTGGTCAAAAACATTTTCAAGCTTATCGATATTATTGCTTTTTTCGTAGCAGTCGGCAAGCGCCGTCCAATACCATGTATTATCCTGGTTAATTGCCACTGCCTTTTCAAGCAGGCCCTGGGCGCCCCCATAATCATTTTTTAATTTTTTCAGATTGGCGAGCTCATACATAGCGGCGTCATTAGCCGGATCAATTTGTATAACCCGTTGAAAAAGCTCGGCAGCTGTGACCAGGTTTTCAACCGTTTTTTCGCGCAGCGCTTTAAAAAAAAAATCTTTTACCATTGCGCTATCTGCATAAGTAAGCGCTTTACCCTGGTTATCGCTCTTATTATTTTGAGCAACAGCTGCGGTTTGAAGCAAGAGAAGGACAGCAGCCGATATAAACGCAGCACGCATAGCCCTGGTACTTATTCCCCATTTTTTCATGCTGTATTTTATCCTGTTCATGCCGGTAACACTATTTTTTCTATTGATCATCCGCGCGCAAATTCAATTTCCGTGTTATGCAACGCCCGTATGGCCATATCCACCGGCTCCGCGCGACGTTTCGTTTAACTCTTCCACCTGTAGCCAGTTGGCTTTTTCATGTCTGGCAATAACCATTTGGGCTATCCTGTCCCCGGTATTTATTTCAAAAACCTGGTCCGAAAGGTTGATGAGCAACACTTTAATTTCACCCCGGTAATCCGCATCAATGGTGCCGGGCGAATTAACGATGCCGATGCCATGCTTAAAAGCAAGGCCGCTTCGCGGGCGAATCTGGGCTTCAAAGCCCTCGGGCAATTCCATGTATAAGCCGGTTGGGATCAATTTACGTTCCATTGGCTTCAAATGTATCGTTGCATCAAGATCCGCACGAAGGTCCATACCCGCGGCATGGGCTGTTTCATAAGCCGGCAAACTATTTTTCGATTTGTTAATTATCCTGATGTTCATCGTCTAATAAATATAGCTTTTAAATTTTTATACTCAAAATAAAATGCCGTTAAAATAAACAATAATAAAAGCGAATTCCCCACAAATATATTGCGGTTAAATACATAGAACGACAAGTAAACGATAAGAATTGAGGAAATTATATATCCCAGATTCTTTTTGAGGTCATAAGGTATGGGGTAATTTTTTTGCCCCCAAATGTAGGAAAGCACCATCATGCTGGCATAAGCGATGAGCGATGCCCAGGCCGAAGCCATATAGCTGTATTTGGGTATAAATAAAACGTTTAGTACGATTGTAAGGATAGCCCCCACTCCTGATATGTATAGGCCGTATTTGGTTTGATCGGACAGTTTATACCATACTGAAAGATTCATGTAAATACCTAAACTAACATATCCAAAAACCAGCGGCGGTATTACTCCCAGGCCGCTCCAGTAGATATGGGTTTGACGCGCGTCGTGCCCATGAATAAAGTATTTTAAAATTTCGATATTGGCTACCAGGCCCACAAATATCACACAAACGGTTATTACAAAGTAATCCATTATGCGGGCATAGGTTTGACCCGAATTTTTATTTTTAGCGTGGCTAAAGAAAAATGGCTCGGCCCCCAGCCTGAATGCCTGTATGAATATGCTCAGGAAGAGGGAGATTTTAGCACAAGCGCCATAAATCCCCACATCCTGCAGGTCCTTAACACGCAAAAGCTTCCCCAATAATATTTTATCCAAATTTTCATTGATGATGAACGACAAGTTTGCAATTAATACCGGCCAACTATAGGCATACATTTCGGCCAGCATTTTACCATCAAAATCAAACGTAATCTTTAAAAACTCAGGAATCAGCAATAATAAAGTAACCGCGCTTGATACCAGGTTCGATAAAAACACATATCCCACCCATCCCTTAATGTACCAGCTGCTTAAAAAGCCGGTGCCAGGCAGATGATGTGCCATCCAGAATGGAATTCCCCATATAAAGATGAGGTTTAAAACAATAAAAATAAGGATATTAATAAGTTTGATCAGGCTGTATCTGCCGGGTTTCCCTTCAGCGCGCAGCCGGGCAAATGGAATAACACACCAGGCATCAAGCACTAAAACAGCAATAAAAAACTCGATATAAATCTTATAGTCGCTGGCTGACGTGCCTTTATTTACATTTATAAAATTTGCAATATGCCCAATAAAAGGTAATGTGAGCAGCAAAAAGAGGATGGTAATTGTAAATACTGATGCAAATGCATTATTATATACCCTTTTCCGGTCATTCTCGTACTTGTTGAGGTACCTGAAAAAGGTAGTTTCCATCCCAAAAGCCATTACGGCATTTAAAATAGAGGCATAGCTAAACAAGGTGGTTAAAATTCCATATATCCCCGGAGCGAAGGCACCTGTATAAACAGGCGTAAGGAAAAAACTGAATACGCGGCCGGCAATAGTGCTTATCCCGTATATGGCCGTTTGCCCGGCGAATTTTTTTGCGGTTGACAATGATGTAAAGCGATTTTCTGTAAAAGTTTATACCATTATAAACTCTTTTTTACGATCTCAAAATTACGATAGTTTTTTAATTCGCCTTCATGGCTTTCTACAAGATTTACATTAGCGTGTTCCGGGCCCTCATGACACCACTCCAAAAACATTTCGAGCGATAGTTTATCTCCCTCTGCTTCAATAAAAACATCGCCGACCGGTTCATTCCGGATAAAGCCTTTAACCCCGAGCTGATCTGCAACGGCTTTGGTGGCCGCCCTGTACGATACGCCTTGTACCCGCCCTTTTACTGTTATGTTAAGGTGTTTCATTTTGGTTGTTGGAATGTTGTAATGTTGAAAGGTTGGAATGTTAAAAGTTCAGTTTGAAAATTACAATGCTCGCAAAACTGCATTCAAAACTTTACAACCTTTCAGCGTTACAACAAATTTTCTATACAAAGTTAACATTCAAAAAACATTCCAATCTTACAACCTTTCAACATTAAAACAAATCCTACACCAACCGCCTCACCTTTGTTTCCGGGGTGATCTTTAAACCATCCAAACCGGTGATCAGGTTCAGGCCGGGTGTTTTACCGGGTTCAAGGGTTCCTTTTTCATCGTCGATCCCCAAAAACCTGGCACCGTTAAGGGTAGCCCATTCAATCAACCGTGCGGTGCTTATCTCTGGCATTTTATGTTGGATGGTACGCATTTCGCTTAAAATACACAACTGGTTATTGGAAGCAAGGCTGTCGGTACCCAGGGTTATATGATATCCCTGCCCGATAAAAAGTTCAATCTTTGGCAACCGGTTCTCAATATATAAATTTGCATTTGGGCAAAAACACCAGGTAACTTTACGATCGAAACGTTTTATAAAATAAATGTCCTTTAAGTTAGTACAGGTATTGTGAACCATCAAAATTTCCTGCTTGTTGCTCAATAATGGTAGTACCGATTGCACCGAATTACGAGCCTGCGGCTTAAAGTGCTGAATATCGATCCCAAAAGCACTGTACATATCCAGAAAACTGCCGAGTTTATAGCGATAAAACTTATTTTCATCCTCACACTCCTGGTTATGCATACTGATCAAATTTTGGCCGGCAGCACTATGGTCGCGAATCAATTTAAATAACTCTTTTGAAACGGAATACGGCGCATGCGGCGTTATTGAGCACGACATTGGCTTAAATTCTTTTAATAACTCCAGCGCCTTATTAAAAATTTCTTCGGCCCTTGATGGCAAAAAGCCAAACGTTTCAACAAAAGTATGGTAGTATAATTTACTTACTTGTTTTATCCCGAGGCTATTATTTGTATTGGAAATATCGCCCACAGCAACAATGCCATTTTCGTACATCTCACTGTCAGCTTTCAACGCAGCATCTGTGATCTCGCCTTTATCAATATTCCTGAATTTCTGAACGTCCATTATAAAATTAACCAGCCCTGTACGCGGTGTAATTTTTTCTTTCAGGTGCGAAAGCTCCACATGGCAGTGGGCATTAATAAATCCGGGACAAATAACACCGCTTAGTTGTTCGACAGGAACATCAGGAGGGTGGGAATTTTGGTCAGTAACAGAAATTATTTTACCGGTATGGTTAACGGTAATAATTCCATTTTTAATCGGACCGGCGTGAACAGGGAAAACGTAATCGGCTCTAAAACTTTTCATTCAATTATTTTAAACTCACGTTACCTTTTTTTGAACGCATATCAGTATATCCAATATACTTTAACTTAAAGTTATTGTTTTTAAATATAAAAATAATGCTTTTAAAAAGTAAGTTTTTAAAAATTCGTACTATTGCAGCGTGAATACCGCCAAAGAGAAAATAGACATCCGCAGCCTTAGCCTTGAAACCCTTCAGGATCATTTTGTTCGTCATCTGGGCGAAAAAAACTTCAGGGCTAAACAAGTGTATGAATGGCTTTGGAATAAATCATGCTTTTCTTTCGACGAGATGAGTAATATTTCAAAAGAACTCCGCCAAAAACTGATAGAGAATTTTACTATAAACAACGTAAAAATTCACAATTCACAATTCAGCGCGGATAAAACTATAAAAAATTCCTTTATTTTATTTGACAACCACCTAATTGAGGGCGTTTTAATTCCAACCCCCGGCCGGATGACGGCATGTGTATCATCGCAGGTGGGCTGCAGTTTAACGTGTAAATTTTGTGCAACCGGGTATATGGAGCGTAAACGCAACTTAAACCCGGATGAAATTTACGACCAGGTAGTGCTGATTGACAAACAAGCAAAAGAGAATTATGGCATCCCGCTGTCGAACATAGTTTATATGGGCATGGGTGAGCCCCTGCTTAACTATAAGAATGTTTTGGAGTCGGTTGAAAAAATAACTTCGGAAGAAGGACTTAACATGGCTGCCAAAAGAATTACAGTATCAACAGCCGGTATAGCTAAAATGATCAAAAAATTAGGCGACGACCAGGTGAAATTCAACCTCGCTTTATCACTTCATGCGGCCAATGATGAAAAACGCAATACCATTATGCCTATCAACGAGCAAAACTCGTTAAAAGCGCTCGCCGAAGCACTGAAGTATTATTATGCCAAAACAAAAAACCCGGTTACTTACGAGTATATTGTTTTTGACGGATTTAATGATACCCTGAAAGATGCCGAAGAACTGGCGAGGTTTTGCAAACACCTGCCCTGCAAGGTAAATATCATTGAATATAACCCGATATCGTTTGCAGCCTTTATCAACGCCGGCGAAGACAAAATTGAGGCATTTGCCGAATACCTGCGCAGCCAGGGTATAAACACCAACTTACGCCGCAGCCGTGGCAAAGATATTGACGCCGCTTGCGGGCAATTAGCGATTAAGGATAAAGTTTCCTGAGTTTTTTCTTTCTGTTTACCCAACTCGAAACGACGCTTAAAAGCATAAAAAAAAAATTCGAAATTTTCAAATATTTGTAAATTAAGTCACTTAGGTGACTTAATTTACGTAAATTGCGTCATCGGTATGACTTAATTTACAATTATGAATATTCCACGATTAGTTCAGCAACAGATCACGGCCAAACTTGGAAGCCAGAAGGTACTTATGTTGTACGGTACCCGCCGTACCGGAAAAACCACCATTATAGAAAACATTGTAAGCAAATATCCTGACGATGCCTTGCTGTTACAAGGCGAAGACATGCAGGTATCGGAAATACTACAGCGCAGGACAATAGCGAATTACTCCCAGTTAACGGCCGGCAAAAAGATTGTGATTATTGATGAAGCCCAGTCGATACCAGAAATAGGAAAGTGCTTGAAATTATTAATAGATGGAATAAAAGGCATAACCGTTATCGTTACCGGTAGCAGCAGTTTCGACCTGGCTTATGCTACCGGTGAGCCATTAGTCGGCCGAAATCTTGTCTATCAGTTGTACCCTATTGCCCAGGCAGAATTATCCTCCGTGGAAGATTATTTGACTACAACAAGAAACCTTGAGCAACGGCTGGTATATGGTAGTTATCCTGAACTATGGCATATTGATAATTTTCAGGAAAAAGAGAATTACCTGAAGCAAATGGTGAGCAGTTACTTACTAAAGGACTTACTTACAATGGAAAATGTAAAGGGAGCCGATGTGCTATACCGGTTACTGCAATTGCTGGCCTGGCAAGTAGGCAGCCAGGTGAGTACAGTGGAATTAGGCAATAGCTTACAATTGAATAAAATAACGGTAGAGCGTTACCTTGATTTGCTGACTAAAGTATTTATAATTTACCCATTAACGGGGTACAGCAACAACTTACGAAAAGAAGTTACCAAAAGTAAAAAATGGTATTTCTTTGATAATGGCATTCGAAACGCATTGATCAATAATTTTAGCGATTTGAGCCAGCGCAATGATGTTGGCCAGCTATGGGAGCAATATTTATTAAGTGAACGAATAAAAAACAACGCTTACAGGGGCCACTCTCCGCAATATTTTTTTTGGCGAACATACGACGGGCAGGAAATCGATCTGATCGAGTCACATAACGGGAAACTTAAGGCTTTTGAATTCAAATGGAAAAACAACAAGGTTAAAATACCGGCAGCTTTTGGCAAAGCATATCCTGACGCCCAATTTACTGTAATAAACCAGGAAAACTATTTGAATTGGGTAACTGCTGAACACTAATCACCCTCCAATTCCTGTGGGTTAATAATAACAACGTATACCTATATCCTCCATACAACCGTTAAATTTTTTTTAAATATAGTGGCGATCCGCTATCTTCATGCTATGAACGTAAAAGGCGGTTACCTTGCTGATTTTGTGTCCCTATTATTCCCTGAGCTTTGCGCGGCCTGCGGTGAAAGCCTGGTAGCGAATGAACATTTAATCTGTACCTCCTGCCGCATTACCTTACCCTATACCAATTTTCATTTACAGCCCGATAATATAGTTGCCCAACAATTTTGGGGCAAAATTATACTTGAGGGGGGCTTTGCACTTTTTTACTTCGCCAAGGGCGGTAAAGTGCAAAATTTAATGCACCGGTTTAAATATAAAGGGCAAAAAGAAATAGGCAATTTATTGGGAGAGATTGCCGGAGCGCAGTTGATAAAAAATGAGGTTTTTAAAACCGTCGATATAATTGTCCCGGTCCCCCTACATAAAAAAAGATTACGCCAACGGGGATATAACCAAAGCGCATGTTTCGCCGAAGGCCTTGCAGGGCAGCTAAACGCCGCAGTTGCTGAATACAATCTTGTGCGCCCGACCGCAACGGAAACCCAAACCCACAAATCCCGGTTCGACCGCTATGAAAATATGCAGGAAGTTTTTTCGGTTTTAAATCCGGAAGAACTGAAAAACAAACATGTTTTACTGGTCGACGATGTGATCACCACCGGATCAACACTGGAAGCCTGCGGCGCGCAATTGCTAAAGGTTGAGGGATTAAAATTAAGTATCGCGACGATTGCTTATGCGGAGTAGTTCATGGTTGATAGTTCATGGTTCATAGTAAAAAAGATAGATGCTAAATTACGAACCTTTGACGTGAACAGTTAATAGATCTTGATGAAAAGACGGCTGTTATGAACTATGAACGATGAACTATAAAACTTTCTGATAAGCGCTCAGTTTCTCGAAAAGATTTGCAGGATCAAATGGCTTCAGGATATAATCGTTCATGCCCGATTCCATAATCTCTGCCCTTTCACTGCTCAGCATTGACGCTGTTAAAGCAATGATAGGTAATTGTTGAAAATAGGGATCGCTGTTGGCCCTTATCGCCTGTGTTGCTTCAATTCCGCCCATTTCGGGCATATAAACATCCATTAAAACCACGTCATAATTGCGGTTGCCGGTAATTTTTTCAATTGCCTGTAGCCCGTTTTCAGCAAAATCAGCAGATGCGCCCCACTTCGCCAATACTTTATTGATCAGCAAGCGGTTAATATTGTTATCATCAACAACAAGCACATTTATTTTAAGATCTGTTTCCAAGGTATAAATATTTAGATAATTTGACCCCTATTAAACGATAACCGCCGCAAAAAGGTTGCAAAAATTATCCATAACCATAAAAAAAGCTACAGGCAGGCAGAGTTTAATCCTTATAAAGCGGATGGTCTCCCATTAATTTATGAACCCTTTTCTTCACTTTTTTAATGGTGCTTTCATTTTCAGCATCAGTAATCACCATGTCTATCAATTCAACAATCTCATCCATGTGCTTTTCCTTCAGTCCGCGTGTAGTGATGGCGGCGGTGCCCACTCTTATACCTGAAGTTACGAATGGTGATTTATCATCATAAGGCACCATATTTTTATTTACGGTGATATCTGCTGAAACCAATGCATTCTCGGCAGCTTTGCCGGTAATATTTTTATTTCTCAGGTCGATCAGGATCAAATGGTTATCCGTGCCGCCCGAAACGATTTCGTATCCACGTTTTGTAAATGAGGCAGCCATAGCCGCGGCGTTAACCTTTACCTGCAGGATGTACTTCATATATTCATCAGACAATGCTTCGCCGAAGGCAATAGCTTTCGCTGCGATGATATGCTCCAACGGGCCGCCCTGTGTACCAGGAAAAACGCCCATATCCAACAATGCCGACATCATCCTTACTTCTCCCTTTGGTGTTTTTAAACCCCATGGATTTTCAAAATCTTTGCCGAGCAATATCATCCCCCCGCGCGGACCGCGTAAGGTTTTGTGTGTTGTTGTAGTAACAATATGGCAGAATGGCATAGGGTCATTTAATAATCCTCTTGCTATTAAGCCGGCCGGGTGCGATATATCGGCAAGTACCAAAGCGCCAACTTCATCAGCCACTTTGCGGATAAATTCATAGTCCCAGTCGCGTGAATAGGCGGACGCGCCGCAGATGATCATTTTTGGTTTTTGTTCAAGGGCAACCTTTTTTAGCTGGTCGTAATCAACCCTTCCGGTTTCCTTTTTTACGCCATAAAAATGAGGCTCGTATAATTTACCTGAAAAGTTAACGGGCGAACCGTGTGTTAAATGACCGCCGTGCGACAAATCAAAGCCAAGGATCTTATCGCCGGGCTGCAAACAAGCCAGCATAACAGCGGCGTTAGCCTGCGCACCTGAATGCGGCTGCACATTCGCCCATTCGGCGTTAAACAATTGTTTGGCCCTTTCAATCGCTATTGTTTCAATTTCGTCAACCACCTCGCAACCGCCGTAGTAACGTTTGCCCGGTAAGCCTTCGGCATATTTATTGGTTGCCACAGAACCTGCAGCTTCCATTACCTGCCTGCTAACAAAATTTTCTGATGCGATCAGTTCAATGCCCTCCTCCTGGCGTTGCTGCTCTTCATCCAATAGTTTGAATATTAACTTGTCTCTTTTCATAATTTTACTAAAACGGGGCAAAGGTAGGAATTAGAGATTAGAGATTAGCGGCCAGAGATCAGTTTTTTAATATTTATTTAATAAAAACCATACAAATTCGAACCCTGCATTTGCCGCCTGACAATTAATCTCAAGTCTCTAATCACTAATCAACTAACCTCGATGATATCCTGAAATTATTGTACCCCAACCCTATCTGTATATCAATCAACTCCTGCTGTAGCATTTCTAATACCGCCAAAAAATTGTATACAAAATGTACCTTATTTTCTGATTGGCCGGCGATGGCTTTAAAATCCATCATTTTATTAATCTTCAGCAACTCCCCGATAGCCTTCTTTTGCTGCTCAATGGTATACGGGTATTGTACCACCGTATGCGTTACCTCTTCACTGCGGTTCATGTAGCGTTTTAACACCCGCCCGTAAACCACCATCAGCTTATATAAATTTATTTCCGATAATTCTTCGCCCGGAAGCGGAACGCTATCCGCCTGCTCAATGTCAAACCGGATATTGCCGCGCTTTTCCTGCTTGAAACGTTCGTCCTCAAACGGGTGCAGTTCAGCGCAAATCTCTTTGAATTTTTTATATTCGATCAGCTTCCTGATCAGGTCCTCTTTTGTATCGGTTTGGTTTTCATCATCGTCCGCATTATATCGCGGCAACAACATTTTTGCTTTTATCCGCATCAGCGTGGCTGCCACGTAAATAAACTCGCTGGCAATCTCCATATTCAGTATAGCCATGTGGTGCAGGTAGTTCAAAAAATCGTCGGTGATCCGGGCGATGGGAATATCGTGAATTTCCAGTTCGTCCCTTTCAATAAAGAAAAGCAAAAGGTCGAAAGGCCCCTCAAACTGGGGTAAATGGATTTCAAAACTTTCTTCGACTACCATTGAACAGAAAAATTAAGGATTGTTAATAATTCAACCAATAATGGAATTAGGATTTAAATATTTTAACTCAGGAACCTTCTTAAAATCCTTATCGTTATCCGCCATAAGCGTCAAATTATTAATTATTGCTGTAGCAGCTATTAACGCGTCAGGCAATTTTATTTTAGATGATTTTCGAATTTTTATTGTTTCCTGAATTATTTTATCGTTAATCCCAATAACTGTAGAGTTAGATATAAAAATTTGATAGATACTTAATATATTCTGATTAGACGGGTTCCAAACTTGCAATTCGATTTCTGTAACGAATGAAATTATACTTTCATTATCAACAATTTTATCTATAAAAGACAATCCTTCAATTGGTAATGTTTCATTAAGGTATTTGATTACAGCAGAAGTATCAATCAGAAATCTCTCTGCCATTCTTTACGGATTGCGTTTAGCTGTTTGTCAATATCTTCGCTACTCATTGGCGTTCGGATCTGCCCACGTAAAGACGATAGCTTTATCGGTTCTTTCAACACACGAATAAGGTGCAACTCTTCCATATCCTTCAAAAGTTTATAAGCTTTTTGATCGGTCAACTCTATCACTACCTTATCCATTTTAACTTTAATAATTATAAACAAATATACGATTTTGTTAAATTGAAAATTAAACCTTTGTGAATTATACATCGCAGCTGAATTTATTAACCCATCCATAAATTATTCCACCAATTTTATCCTGAATTTTAGCAATAAAATGCCGTAATTTGCATGCTAAATATTTCCCTCGAATGTCAATACAGGTACCGGCCGGTAATTTATTAAAAACAATAAATTATCCATCTGATTTAAAGCAACTTAAGATCGAAGAGCTTAAACAGGTTTGCCAGGAGTTGCGCCAGTATATTATTGACGAAGTGTCTGTTAACGGTGGCCATTTTGCTGCCAGTTTGGGTGTTGTTGAGTTAACTGTTGCCCTGCATTATATTTTAAATACCCCTTACGATCAGCTTGTTTGGGATGTAGGCCACCAGGCCTACGGGCATAAAATACTGACTGGCCGGCGCGATATTTTTCATACTAACCGGGTATATAAAGGATTAAGCGGCTTCCCGAAACGCTCGGAAAGTGAATATGATACTTTTGGCGTAGGGCATTCGTCCACCTCCATTTCGGCGGCACTGGGCATGGCGGTGGCATCGCAATATAAAGGCGAGACCGACAGGCAGCATGTTGCTGTAATTGGCGACGGCGCTATGACAGCAGGTATGGCCTTTGAAGCGCTCAACCACGCAGGGATCGAAAACTCAAACCTGCTGGTGATCCTGAATGACAATAACATGTCTATTGACCCGAACGTTGGTGCATTAAAGGAATATTTAACAGACATTACCACTTCAAAGCCTTATAACCGGTTCAGGGATGACATTGCAAGTGTGCTCACCAAGATCTCGGCCATAGGCCCTGATGCTTTTAAGATAGCCCAGAAATTAGAAAAAAGCATTAAAGGCACGTTGCTTAAAAAGAGTAACTTTTTTGAAGCGCTGAAATTCAGATATTTTGGCCCGATTGACGGCCATGATGTTGAACACCTGGTAAAAGTATTACGCGATCTGCGGGATATCCCGGGGCCCAAGCTATTGCATTGCATTACCGTAAAAGGCAAAGGCTACGCGCTGGCCGAAAAAGATCAAACCAAATGGCATGCACCAGGCTTATTTGACAAGATTACCGGCGAGATTAAAAAAACAAAATCAGACAAACCGCAGCCGCCAAAATACCAGGATGTATTTGGGCATACCATTATTGAGCTGGCCGAAGCAAATCCCAAAATAATGGGTATTACGCCGGCCATGCCGTCGGGTTGTTCATTAAACCTGATGATGAAAGCCATGCCCAACCGTGCGTTTGACGTAGGTATTGCCGAACAGCATGCGGTTACGTTTTCTGCGGGTTTGGCTACCCAGGGGCTTATCCCCTTTTGCAATATCTATTCAAGCTTTATGCAAAGGGCTTATGACCAGGTAATACACGATGTGGCGATACAGAACCTTAACGTGGTATTTTGCCTGGACAGGGCCGGCATTGCCGGAGCAGACGGCCCCACTCACCACGGCGCCTATGACCTTGCCTATATGCGCTGCATCCCGAATATGACGGTTTCGGCACCGATGAATGAAGAAGAATTACGCAACCTGATGTTTACCGCACAGCAGGATGATATGGGGCCATTTGTGATCAGGTATCCGCGCGGAAACGGCGTAATGGTGGATTGGCAGCGGCCGTTGAAAGCTATTAAAGTTGGTAAAGGGCGCATGGTTTGCGATGGTGATGATATTGCTATTTTAACAATTGGCCACATTGGTAACGAAGTGGTAAAAGCCATGGCAAATTTGAATAATGATGGCTTTTTCCCGGCACACTATGACCTGCGTTTTGTAAAACCGCTTGATGAGGCTTTGCTGCACGATGTATTTAAAAAATTCAGTAAAATAATAACCGTGGAAGATGGTTGCCTTGAAGGCGGCATGGGAAGCGCCGTACTTGAATTTATGGCCGATAATAATTACAGCGCGCAAGTTGTTCGGCTAGGTATTCCCGACCAGGTAATTGAACATGGCGAACAACCGGAACTTTGGGCCGATTGCGGCTATGACGCCAATGGCATTGCTGCCAGTGTTAAACTATTAGGTGTAGCAAAGGATAAGCATATTATAGCATCGTGAGCCGTGAATTGTGAGTGGTTGATATTTGCAATCTGCTAACGATTCACCACTCACCATTCTCTACTCATTTAATGGGCGTGATAACTCGCCAAGTCAGTATAT
>JARLHA010000022.1 GCA_031292485.1 Mucilaginibacter sp. | reverse complement strand
TCACTTACAGAGATAGAAAATAGGACTGAAAATCCTTGTGTCGCTGGTTCGATCCCAGCTGATACCACAAAAATTCAAAAAGGTCATTTTCATTCGAAAATGGCCTTTTTAATTGCATTTGAAGAATTTTTAGACCAAAATACCAAACTGTCAGTCTTTTTAAACGAATCAGTAAAAATGAAGTCGTTAAGTGTCAATTTTCGATGACTGATGCGAGGAGGATTAGTTTTGTGAAGATTAAATAGGAATTATTATTGTAAGAAGGACCTGACAAATTACTGGCAGTGGTGAACATAATTGAGGGATTTCTCAAATGTTAAGAAATGGGAGGATATTCCTGAATTTTGGCCTCCAAAATTCAGGAATTGAATTGCCCCAATTTAAAATAAAAGTCTGCAAGTACAAAATTTCACGCAACTGAGGTAATTAATATAGTTAAAGTTTTTCCATCGAGTTTGCGAAAGACGCTTGATCTGCCGCAGGCTTATACCTTTTATACCAAAATTTAATTGCCGATAACATTCTATTTTTACTTGTAATGCCCAATGCGGGGTTTGTTTTCAAAAATTCCCGCCTTAAAACAGAAGCTGTATTAGCTGAACATGCAGGGGCCCACCCAGGCGGCATTACTATATATAAAAATTTATTCTTTAACGTTTGTGCATTTTTTACATCGCGATATAGGAGTAATATTTCACCAAAATACAAATCACAAAAATTGGTAACATCTAATTCTCTTTTGACACCATAGTCTGCCCTTATATCTTCTCTAAATGGCTGCAATGTCCCAAATATCCAATCCCATAACGGCAAAGCTGCGGCAAAGTTTGTGTCGATGTACAGCGGATGTTTTGCATGATGTACCCGATGATGTGCCGGCGTAATAATAAGATGCTGCAATATGCCTAATTTTCCATTTTTTAAAGCCCTTTCGCTGACATGGGCAAACATCCCCCATGTAGTGCTAATAAGCAAAACCGTCACAAACATAACCGGATTAATGCCAAAAAGCGTTAAAAAAACTAAGTACACTAAAGTAGAATAATAACCCTCTGCGAAAAAATTAACCCAATTTACCGTCAAATTTAACTCGGTTGGAGAATGGTGTGGCGCATGAAGGCACCATAAAAACCGTACGCGATGTAAACCGAAATGGTATACCCAGCCTGCTAATTCTAAGCATAAGTAGGCATAAATCCAGCTATACCATTTTAAATTGATTGTGAATAGCCGAATTTTTTGAAAATGGGGCAGCCAAATCCAAAACATGTGGATCAAAAGCAACTTTGGCAAAAGTTCGATGATTAACAAAGCCAAAAAAGATGGCTTATAGTTAACTAAAACTTTTTCAAAGATGACTTTATATTTACTATAACCTGTTATATTGCCGCTTTCTTGTTTTAAAAGCAGAAAAATCATCGACAGAATTTCCCATAAAAGACAAGTAACATTTAACATAATTATGATAGCTATTACACTTTCATAATAATTGTGTTTTGAAAAAGGATCAATGACCGCTCCAATAAAACCTCTACCTTTTACTGAGTTGTAAATATACAGCCAATAGTCCGAAATTAGCTTATACAATATAAAACCAAACGCAAATACGAAGATTACGTTTTCAATAATCCTCCAATTTATATTCAGTTTTTTCGTAAAACTCATTGATATTATTTTAAACAATGTACGTTAACGAAATTAAAAAAAATCTTCATTATATACGCCAGTTAAAATACCCGTTGATCATGTAATAACGCTAGCTTACATCTCTTGAATTAATTTATTATACTAAACATCGTATCGAATAGTTTTCATCACCGTCGATCATCCAGTTCTTTGAATATTGGGGATCGCAACTTTGGTTTTAATTAAGCATTTTCTTATAATATATTTTTCTGAATTGATCGATAAAGATAGAGTCTGATAAAATCTTTTTTACTGCCAAATCTGCGCCATATTTGGAAAGATGATTGCGGTCAAACTCATATGGATCGAAATTGGAGCTTACGGCCGGAGTCTGTTTATTATAGTAAACATCGATATAATAAGGTTTGAGTTTTTGTTTTAAAAAATCGTTGTAAACCGCCGCCTGCTTATTTGAATAAATATCGGTTAAGTCAGTATTGCTCTCCATGCCTTTTGCTATAATTGAGGGAAATGGTATTGCATAAATATTAGTTTGCCCTATTATAATTACAGGTATCCCAAGGGTTTTTAAATACCGTGTTACTTGCAATAACGGTTCCACTACGTCTAGCTGAGGGACCTGATACCAGCTTCCACCCAAAATAACGCCATCAATATGTCCTTTATTTTTTGTCAAAAATTCATAAAAAATATATTGGTACAGTTGATGATGAAATTCAGAGGTCCCATTTTTTTTAAGAAATGGAAATGCAGAAGATGCCGTAGCTTGCAACAAGTTAATGTGATGAGCAGCAAACTGCTCCCTCAGGGAGGCTGACAAACTTGCAGCATGGCTATCGCCTAACAGGAGTATGTTTTTTTGGGTACTGTCTATTTTCAAACAATCCCGTCGTTTAAATTTATTAAATTCATCACTGCCGTTATTCACTACAAAACAACAATCAGTGCTGAACTGCTCTTTTATCTCCCTATTGTGCTTTTTTTTGTAATCAGCCATGTCCAAAATCTTTGCTTTGAAATTCGGATTAAAATTACTTAACATATTGGTAGACAATGCTAAAACCGCCAGGATTAAAATTATAGGGATGCTCGTCTTTAATTTAATTGACTCGATAAACGTATAACTTAAATAGGCGATTAAAAACGATAAAGCTATTATACCTATAACCGTTATTGCATTGAATTGAAAACCCATATATCGGGCAAATACGATCAAAGGCCAGTGCCATAAATATAGCGAGTATGATATCCTGCCGGTTAACTGTACTGCGCTGTTTTGTAAAATGGCATTACTGCTCTGCTTTAAAACAATTATACCACAGGTGGCTATTACCGGGATCAAAGTGTATTCTCCCGGCCATAATACGCTGTCATTGAGAAAAACGGTTGATAAAAAAATGGCCGCATAACAACAGATAAGCGCCCATTTATTTTGAACGACAAACTTCTTTTCAACAACCAACGCCAAACCGCCTGCCATCAGTTCCCAGATGCGGGTGGGTAATAAATAAAAAGACGCGGTGGCCGATTTGTACGTCCAGAAGATTGCCAGGCCGCACAATAGGAAAGTCGAAACAGCAATTAAAGTAACTACATACTGCTTTTTTTTTAATAATTTAAACAGCGACCAAATGATAATAGGATAAATGATATAAAATTGCCATTCGACCGATAACGACCAGGTGTGTAAAAAAATATTATTTTCGGATGCAGGTTCAAAGTAGCCGACGTTCTTCCAGTAGGAAATATTGGAATAGAATAGCAAGCTTGATGTGGCATTTTTTTCGTTAATATTATATTCATTAGGCAGATAGAAGAAATAGCCAACTATTGTTATTACCAGCGTTAAAAACAGCAGGGCAGGCACTATACGTTTAATTCTTTTATTCCAGAAATTGAGTATTGAAAATTCGTTTTTTTCGATTCCATCAAAAATTATCCGGGTCATTAAATAGCCCGATATGACAAAGAATACGTCGACGCCGATAAACCCTCCAGAGCAATAGGGTACTTTTAAATGGAAGAGCAACACACTAATTACCGCGACGGATCTTAAAGCGTTGATGTCGTACCTAAACTTAGTCATGATTTATAAAGCAGAAATACTGATTTGTGACTTAAGTATTTAAAGATTATACCAACATGTGTGACTACAGTAGTGCACCCAAACCGCTAAGATAAAAATATATACTTTTCAAACTAGTGTTAGGAAAGAAAATCTTCACCTAATCATTCCCGGCCTTTCTTAAAAGTGAACTTCTAAAAGAGCACACAAAAACATGACCGCCAACGCAATCCAAACGTTGCACTTCCGCCCATAAAGAGGGCAATTCAGTCCTAAATGATCACCGGTTGGTGTTGAGTATAAAAAAATGACATTTAATTATTAAATGTTTAAGGTGGTCAAAGTGTTACGGAACGAGTGATCTCAATTTCCGAAATTCGGTGGTCAGCGGCTCCATATTTTCTACATTAGAAGCAATCAGAGCGGTTTTTGTGCCGTTCCTGACAAGGTATGAAAAAGACTGAAAATCCTTGTGTCGCTGGTTCGATCCCAGCTGATACCACAAAAAAGCCTTCAGATTAATTTCTGAGGGTTTTTTTATTGAACGTGGACACCGTTTGCAGTCAAGCAATACAACCTCGACCGGGCGTTGGGACGGTCATCCGGGCAATTGGTGGTCCAACTTCGGCGAGGAAGGTGCAACCTTGATTGAATGTTAGACCTCGGATGCTACAAATTTCTCTCCCCAGTTATACAGGTCCTCCAATACGGGCAATAAAGTTTGCGCTTTTTCCGTCAACGAATATTCCACCCGCGGTGGCATCTCCGCATAAATCTTTCTGATCACGAGTTCATCATGCTCCAATTCCTTGAGTTGGGCGCTTAGCATTTTAGTGGTGATGAAAGGCATTTTTTTCTGCAACAAGCCAAACCGGTTGTAGTTCTGATGAATGAAATACAATAGTGCGATCTTCCAGCGCCCGCCTAATACCCGCATCACCTTGTGCATAGGGCAAATAGCAGCCAGTTCTGTTTCGTTAGAAAAGTTGGTTGAGGTGGTTTTTCTCATTACTTTCTTTTTAGATACTATAGTACAAATTAGTATGTACTGGTGATTGTGAAATCAAATATAGAAATTTGTCATCAACAAAAAAGAAAAAAAGTATGAAAAAGACCATCGTGGTATTAGGCGCTACCGGCAAAGTTGGCGGTAAGATCGCAGACATCCTCCTTAATGAAGGACACTATGTAAAGTTAATTGCCAGGTCGAAAGACCTGGAAAAAAGGTTTAACCATCCCGGGGCGGAATTGATGCCGGGTGATATCACAGATCCGGATTTGTTGACGGCTGCATTCAGGGGTGCAGACAGCGCATTTATTTTGCTGCCCCCTAATTTCACGGCCCCTAACTACCGGGAATTCCAAAGAGAAGTTGGGGACGCAGCTATTGAGGCTATCAAAGGATCAGGTATTAAATACGTGGTCAGCCTGAGCAGCGCCGGGGCACAGTTGCACGAAGGCAACGGTATTATTGCCGGCCTTGCGGAGCAGGAGGTAAAGCTGAATCAATTGAAAGGGGTTAACATATTGCACCTGCGTGCGGCTTATTTTATGGACAACGCGCTGCTCAATATCAATTTGATTAAAAATATGAATATCAACGGGACTACGGCGGCTCCTGACTATAAAATACCGATGACTGCTACAAAAGACGTCGCAGCTGTTGCCGCTAAGTATTTGGCTAACCTGGACTTTGAGGGCAAAGTGGTACGGCCTGTTCTTGGTGACCGGAACTATTCCTTTACTGAGATAACCGGTATCATAGGAAGATCGATCGGGAAGCCAGATTTGCAGCTTGTACAGTTTCCCGCTGATCAGTCCAAAGCGGGCATGATCAGCCTTGGCATCTCAGAAAATGTCGCTGAAGATATCGTGAATATGGAAACTGCTCTTCAAAATGGCATCATGAATTACCAACAACGGACGGCTGAAAATTCCTCGCCTACGACCGCAGAGGTCTTTGCTGAAGAAGTGTTCGCCCCAGCCTACCGCATTGTTTAAATCAATGTTTATTTTTAAAACGATATTACATTCACCTTTATTTAATCACTATTAAAAAAAGCTATTCATTATGGAAACGAAACCATCAAGCCAGCCTGACAGGAACCATCCCGGATTTAATCAGAACGCCGGGCCTTTTTTTAGCATAATCATGGAAGGCCTTAAAGGCGAAGTGGACGGCGCACACTTTTGGGATGCCGTTGCGGGTGATGCTGTGTTTGAATTTTGCTATAACTTCCCGGGCTTTACCAACAGAATAGAAGGCCGCCACGCATATATGGACTGGTTTGCCGGTTACAGTAATGTGCTGCATTCGGCAGATCACTTAAAAGCGTACAAAGCGGAGCACCCGGAAAATGTCGTTATATTAGAATATGAGGTTCATGGCATCGTCCCTTCTACCGGGAAAGCCTATGATAACCGCTTTTGCTCGATCATCACTATCCGTGACCGCCAGATCGTTCACTGGCGGGATTACATGGATTCCCTGGCAGTTATGCTTTCGTTGACCCCATGAATGGATTTGACCTTTTTTCATTTTAAGTCTAAATTCGCTAATCTATGCAGAGCATGAAGGAAATGGTTCGTTATAAGTAAAGTAGCCACCACAACAATTTAAAAGGTCATTTTCGTTTGAAAATGACCTTTTTGACAAAAAAACATCTTTTGTCTCCATCTCCGATAATAAGGCTGATTGAGTTACCAGGAACAAATTTAAACGGAATTATTGCAGAATCCCGGCAACTTTAAACCCTTATTACCGCGCCGAACAATTTTGGGGTACCTCCTGAAAAGATTTAAAAATATTTTATGCATTACTTGTTTTTTATAAACAATAAGTGTTAATTTAACAATTATTATAAATCCTAAAAGGGCATTGGCCTGGCACCAAAAAATCCATATAACTCTGTAAAAAATGAAATTCAAATCGCTATTGATAATTTTCTGCGTGGTGGGTATAAATATTTACGCACAAAAGGCAAGTCCGGCGCTTACCCCACCCATGGGCTGGAACAGCTATAACTGTTTTGGTTCGGCAGTGCATGAAAATGAAGTTAAGGCAAATGCCAGTTATATGGCTAAATATCTAAAGCCTTATGGCTGGCAATATGTAGTGGTTGATTTTTTATGGTCGTACGATAACCCTCCGGGCAGTAATATTGGAAATCCATATCAAAAAAACCTGCAGGATGGCTCTTATATCCCCTGGTTAACCATGGACAACTGGGGACGGCTTTTGCCTCAAACCGATAAATTTCCGTCAGCATTTGGCGGCCACGGGTTTAAACCTTTAGCCGCCTATGTTCATCAACTTGGATTAAAATTCGGGATACATGTAATGCGGGGTATTCCGCGCCAGGCCGTTTGTGCAAAATCGCCTGTTTTTGGGGTCAAAGGTATCACAGCGGATATGATAGCTGATACCAGCTCAAAATGCGACTGGTTGAATCACATGTATGGTTTAAATATGGATAAGCCCGGTGCGCAGGCCTATTTAAATTCGCTGCTTAAGCTTTATGCGTCATGGGGTGTTGATTTTATCAAGGTTGATGACATTGCGAGGCCCTATCATAAAAAAGAAATAGAAGGATACCGAAAAGCGATAGAGCAATGCGGGAGGCCTGTCGTTTTAAGCATTTCGCCGGGAGAAACGCTGGTAAGCGAGTCGGAACATGTGAGTAAAAATGCCAATATGTGGCGAATGGCTGACGACTTTTGGGATAACTGGAAAGAAATACTGCACATGTTTAATTATGCCAAAAGCTGGGAAGGAATTGGAGGCAATGGGCATTGGCCTGATTGCGACATGCTGCAAATTGGCAAATTATCAAAACGAGGGCCGGTAGGAAACGAGCGTTACAGCAGGTTTACGGACGACGAACTTTATACACACATGACTTTCTGGTGCATTTTCCGTTCGCCGCTGATGATTGGCGGCAACCTGCCGGAAAACAGGCAGATAGAGCTAAAACTGTTTACCAATGCCGAAGTATTTGCCGTTGACCAGCAAGGTATTGATCCAAGGCAATTGTATAAAAAAGAGGATAGTATGGTTTGGTATTCCCATGTACCAAATAGCCGGGATGTTTATGTTGCTTTATTTAATATCGGCGACATCGGGCATGAAGTAAGCATCGATTTTTCTTCTGTGGGCCTCAACGGAAGAGTGATGGTGCGGGATCTTTGGGAAAAGCGAAATAAAGGTGTCTTTAAAGACTCCTATAGCAAATCCATTAATAAACATGGCGCGGTATTATTACGGCTTACACCGTTAAACTGAATGAGCTAAAAACCGGTATACAGTCTGGGTCTTGTATTCTTTACCACGGGATAGTAAAGTTGACGGGAATGACGGCTGGTTGGGTGAATCTGGAAAATGCTGGGTCTCCATCGCAAAGGCAGTTCGATACCCGTCTTTTCCCCCTCCTTTCAATATGTTTTTACCCCGCATAAAGTTACCGCTGTAAAACTGCAGCCCCGGCTGGTCAGTAAATACTTCCATTACAATTCCGCTTTTATCGCCCTTTACCCGCGCTACTGGTGTATGCATCGCGTGTTTATTAAGCACAAAATTGTGATCGAACCCCTTCCCTTTCTTTAATTGCCCGTTATGGTCGTTGATACGCGACCCTATCGTCGCCACTTTCCGGAAATCGAAAGGTGTGCCGCTCACATCATCTATATCTCCGGTGGGTATCAATGTGCCGTCAACAGGCAGGTAATAATCGGCCTTAATTTGTACCTGGTGATTAAATATAGTCCCGCTACCTTCGCCGTTTAAGTTAAAAAAAGCATGACTTGTCAGGTTAACCACGGTTGGCTTATCTGTCGCCGCCGCGTAACTTATTTTTAAACTATTGTCTTCAGTTAAGGAATAAATAACTTTCACTTTCAAATTACCGGGAAAGCCTTCTTCCATATCTTCGGAAAAATAGCACAACTCCAACCGGGAATTATCAACATGAATAACATCCCAAACAACATCGTGGAAGCCCTTTTTACCGCCATGTAATGTATTATGCCCGTTGTTTTTATTTAGCGTATATTCCTCGTCTTTAAGTTTAAAGGCACCATTAGCTATGCGGTTGGCATAGCGGCCAATGATCGCTCCAAAATAGGGTTGTACAGACCGCTGATAATCATCTATACTCCCTAAACCAATCACTACGTCTGTTAAAATACCGTTCTTATCAGGTAAAAATAAGCCTACCAAACGACCACCGTAATTGGTGATCAACACTTCCATTCCGTTTGCATTTTTTAGGCTGAATAGAGCCGTCTCTTTTCCGTCTACCACTTTTTTAAATAAGTGAGAATTTACCGGCGGCCGCGTTTGTTGTAAGCTCCCGCTCATACGCTTTATATTTTTCTCCCGCGTTTAACGGCAGCCAGGGTTATCGCATTTTTCTTATTACTCACGGTCATCTGTTCGATATTTGATTACTTTGATGCATTTCTTGTTTTAGCTAAAACCCAATCGCCGACTTTAGTGCCCTGGGAAATACCGTTATCTATAGCGTCCATAAAATGAATCCCTCCCCAAAAGCGCGAAATGGCCGCCTCTTTTGCAGCCTGTTCAAATGAGCCGAACTTTCTTGGGGGCACTCCAAAATCAACTTCAACATTATCTGTGTAATGAAAGTTACTTCCAAAATAATGTGTGAGGATAACTGCCGAAAGGGATGATACCACTGAATGCCCGCTGATATATTCAGGAAAAGGTGGCGTTTGCAATAATGGTTTCCAGTTAGGGTCGATATATTTCCGGATAGCGGTTTCCGGGCGGATACGGTTGGTGCGGTATTTGTCTTCCCAGCAGCAGATAAAACCATCCATCAGGCCTATCGCTAAAATGGTATTTACTTCGATAGATTTTGAGAAATCTGCATTTGCCTGTTTACAGGCGATGGCTGCTATGCCCATCCAGTGAGCACCCGGCGAGATTTTTTTTAAGCCGACCATCATGTGTCCGTCATCCTGCACGGCAAAGGGGTTACAGTCCCAAAAGTTGGCGACATTCTTTTGCTCCTGGGTCAGGCCATTCCCACTTTTAGCATAGTTCAATAATAAACACTTAAAAAAAGCAGAATTTTTATTGGTCGAAAAAGGCACGGGCGGGTCGGGTACAAATTGCGCGGCCGAATCAAGTGTTAGCGGGCGAATGGTATTAAAATAAGGCTCAATAGGCGCCATGTAGGCCGGTGGTGTCGGCTCCCAGCTTCCGGGGGTACCTTTTAGCTTATAGCGGGCATAATTGCTGATCCGGTTATATTTGTCTGCTTTGGCATAGGCCAGTATTTTTTTACTGATAACTTGCCCGTAATGCCTGGAGCTGTCAATTACAGCATCGTCAAAACCTATCCTTCTGCATGAATCTGATAAGGTTTGCTCGTATTTCATAAACTGAATGCCGGATGGCTGTAGTTTAGCCGCTGTTTCTATCATTGCAAAAACTGCGCTTAAACGATAATCATACCCGGATAAACCATCGGGTTTGCTAATAGCGGGGTATTCATTTAAAGCTCCATGAAGGCTTTTAACATTTTTATCATTTTCTGACACTACCTCGTACCCTGCTAAACAGGTATATGCAAAAAACCTGGCGGCCAAGGGCGGGTTAGTAGCGTCGTGGAGCATCATATTACTCATTGCGGCAATAACCTTGTGCACATCCTGATTGGTGAGTTCTGGTTGTTTGTTATGATGATGGCAGCCATTTATAATAGCAGCCAGGACAAATATTACCGCGATGAAAAAGGTCTTCCTCATTGTTACCTGGTTTTGTATTGATAAGTTTTGATGCCGTTTTGATTGATACTGAAAAGCAACTTATTATCTATCTGCAGCACCCCTCTGACATCCCCCTGCAGTTTAAAACCGCTTTGTTGCTGG
This sequence comes from Mucilaginibacter sp., assembly GCA_031292485.1. Classification (GTDB taxonomy): domain Bacteria; phylum Bacteroidota; class Bacteroidia; order Sphingobacteriales; family Sphingobacteriaceae; genus Mucilaginibacter. The sequence goes on along the minus strand of JARLHA010000022.1, from coordinate 39,873 downwards.
GGTATATAGGTATAGTGCCCATTTCCATCGCCTTTTAGCAATACGCCATAGTTTGCGTCATATTTACCAAAGCGGATACGTGTATTTTTAATGTTGCCGCAAAGCAGCAGGTCGTCCTTGCCATCGTGGTCGTAATCCAGCGTTGTTATCGTGTAAACTGGTGAGTATTGCGCCTGCAAAGGCAACGGCACTTCATGCAGTTGGCCTTTTATATTACTTATAAAACAGGCTGTGGAAAGATAATTGGCCGCCAGGTGCTTTGCTCCCTTCATCTCATCGGGGGTAAATATTTGGTCGATGGTAGCATCAGCATAACTTTTATAATCAGGAAAACGGCCGCGCATCACGCTCAGTTGGTCTAACAGTTCGTCCCTGGTTACAAAAGGATAGCTTTTATCCTGTATGTAAAAACATAGTATCGGGTCGACGGAACCATTATCATCAAAATCCTTAAAATACATTTCGGCGGGTTCGTTGTCAGACGCTTTGCACTGCGAATTCAACCCGAGGTTGCCGGCAACAATATCCGGGTGCCCATCGTGATTGATGTCGCTTACCTGCAAACAATTCCACCAGCCGGAATACTTTTTATCAAAGTATTTAGCGGTAGCATCCACAAGCTTCCCATTTATGTTTTCAAAAACGGTTATGGGCATCCACTCACCAACAATAATTAGGTCTGGTTTTTTATCGCCGTTCATATCCACCCAGGCCGCGTCTGTTACCATGCCAATATTTTTCAATGAGGCATTATATTGGAGGGTTTGATCAGTAAAGTGGCCCTTACCGTCATTAACAAGGATATAGCTCTGGGGTGCCTCAGGGTAGCGGCCGGGTATCACCCTTCCTCCTACAAACAGGTCGGGATAACCATCCCCGTTTATATCGGCTACTTTAACACAGCTTTTGCTGCTTAACATTTTGGGCAAAGCATTATTCGATTTAACAAAATTTCCTTTGCCATCGTTAATATACAACCTGTCCTGTAGTAAAGGGTCATCAGGTGTAAAATCGCCATATCCGCCCGAGCATACGTACAGATCCGGCTTGCCGTCGCCATTTGCATCAAAAAATACTGCTGAAGCATCCGTGCTGGCTTTATCTGCCTCAAAGGCTGCTTCTGCTTTCAGCGCAAAGCCCCCGCCTTTCTGGCCAATATACAAGCTGCCGGCTTTGCCGTTTTCGCCGCCCAGGTAAATATCTTCCAGCCCATCGCCGTTTACGTCGCCTTTAACTATGCACGGCCCCGAAAATGAAAGTGGATTAACCAACAGTGGCTGTCGCTTAAAGTCATTAATGGTATTTGCAGGTTCATGATATGTAATTGGCGACTTTACTTCAGTAAACAATGGTTCTTCTTTTTTTGGTTTTATAATGCCGATAAAAGCAGCATCCTTTTCGTTCAGGGTAATTTGCTGATCAGCCTTTACCCCTTGCAGCAACTGCGTTTTACCCCGCTGCCAAATCACCCGCAGGGAGTCGATCTTCTTATCTTTCCCCAAACCGAAATGCAGGATGGGTGATACACTGGATTGATAGCCCCGGGTTGGCATCTGCTCCAAATACTGCTTTTTGCTGCCGGTGTAGATCATCACCTTAGCGCCTATGCCCTGGCTGTTTTTATCGGCGCCTTTAAGATTTACCGCCAGGTAGTGATTACCATTTTGTTTGCGTGCCTCGTTCTCATAAATAAAAGCGGGCTGATTGATGTTGTTTACGACAAGGTCGAGGTCGCCGTCGTTGTCAAGGTCGGCATAAGCTGCACCGTTGCTGTTTGATGACTGCGTAATACCCCAATTGGCACTCATATTGGTAAAAGTTAAATCACCATTATTCCTGAAAAAATAGCTTTTCACCTGTGATGATGGGATCTGGCTGACAATATTTAACAAATCCTGGCGCATTACCCTCCTGTCACGTAAATTATCACCCATGTACTTTAAAAAATCCATGTTGGTATAATCGCGGGTAAAGCCATTACTGATAAATGCATCCTTCCAGCCATCATTGTCATAATCAGCAAACAACGGCGCCCAACTCCAGTCGGTATTTGAGATCCCGGCTAACTGGCCGATTTCACTGAATGTGTTGTTGTTATTATTAATGTGCAGCATGTTGCGCATGTACTGATAGTAAAACCCAACCCTTACATTCAGCGCAAAAGATTCAAAATTATCAGCCCCGAATAACAACTTCTGCCTTTTGTTACCTTCGGGTAGCATATCAAGCGTAAAAATATCGGGCGACAAGTCGTTATTAATATCGGAAACATCGTTGCCCATTGAGTAAAAAGACGTGTGCCCTACTTGTTTTTGCAGCTCATCAGTAAATTTGCCGTCGCCATGGTTTATGTACAACCTGTCGGGCACACTATAATCGTTTGAAATATAAATATCCGGCCAGCCATCCCCATTAATATCGGCAATACCTGCTGCCAGGCCATAAGATAAAGAGGTATTGACTATTCCAGCCTCTTTGGTAACATCATGAAAATGGCCGTTATCGTTTCTTAACAATCGTATGCCGGCTTCGTCGTCATGATTGCCCATTAAATTTTTAACGGATACATCATCCAAAATACTTATGCGTTGCGGGTTATGGTTAACCAATAACAGATCAAGATCACCATCCCTGTCATAATCAAAAAAGTAGGCTTGCGTACTGTATGATGGGAAATCAAGGCCATAATCTGCTGCCATTTCTTTAAAATGCGGGATCCCTTCGCTATCATTCCCCTGGTTAATAAACAGCTGGTTAACCCTTTTCTCGGCCCTTATTTTACCCGAATAACACACATAGATATCAAGCTTGCCATCCCCGTTTATGTCCACAAAAGTTACCCCGGTTTTCCAGGGCCCCGGGCGGCCGGCTACTCCTGCAACACCGGTAATATCCTTAAATTGCATATGCCCCTGGTTCAAATACAATTTATTATCGGTCATGTTGCCGGTAAAATATAGATCCTGCAGGCCATCGCCATTTAAATCGCCAACGGCAACGCCTCCGCCATTATAAAAATATTCATACATCAATACATTGGTATTCAAACCTTCCGTTAAGGTGTTGCTAAAATCAACATGCGTTTGTTCCGCAGGCAATAACTTAAATAAAGTGTTCGTAGTGTCCGGCGCGTTGTCAGATACATGTGATTTGCAGCTATAAAAACCCGGACAGGCGATAAGAAGCCAAAGGCCGCAAAATAAAAAGAAATAAAACTTTTTTTTATTTGCGATCCTCAATTGGTTAAAAGCCTCGGGATATTTATGTGCCGTCATTTTATAAATTTTGGTTTAGAACATACATACTCATTGTAACTTATCCAGCACCGGTGTCCTAATGCCGCTTATGGTGCTCTTTTTACTATTCAACAGCTCAAATACAACGATATCATTTTTCCCTTTTTTCAGCCATTCACCCGGCAGATAAAGTGTCTGCTGCGGCCCTACAGACCAGTACCGGCCGAGGTTATGCCCGTTAACCCAAACAACACCCTTGCCCCAGCGGCTCATATCCAGGTAAGTGTCGGCCACCTTCACTAAATTAAAGATACCTTTTTTTACAATTGGCTGATCAACCGCTTTTTTAGTAGTGTATGAAATATTACTTACCTGGCTAAATGGTAAACTGTACATCGCCCAGTTGTAAACTTCCTTACCGTCAAAAAGCACACTTTCGGTTATTCCTTTGTTGTTTTTTAGCAGATATGGCCCAAAATTTATACGGCCCAGGTTTTCCACTAAAATATCAAGCCTTACTTTACCTGCCGGCAAACTTATGGCAATGCTGTCTTGTTTGTGGCGGCGGTCTAAAACACCCACCCGTTTGCCATTTACCATAACAATGGCATAGTCGCACAGTTCATTGAGTTTAAGCACGCCTGCTTTGCCTCCGGGTATAGTGGTGCGATATAAAACAAAGCCGTAATCCTGGTTCAAATCTTCAAAGGTTAATGGCGTTTTGTTTATCACAGGTTTTGGCAATATATTAAATAATACCGCTGCCTGATTTAGTTTAATTGCAGGTATGTCCATAGATGGCTTGGCAGCAGGAACAGGTGGCAGTGTTTGCCCTGCGGGCAGATGTTTGGCAATAGCTTTCCTGAATAACATAAATTTAGGCGTAGGGTTCCCCGCTTCATCCAGTGGCGCATCATAATCGTAACTGCTGATCTGCGGCTCAAAGGGGTCTTTATCGTTATAGTTAGCGCCATTCATAAAACCGCGGGTGGTGCCTCCGTGGAACATATACATGTTGATTGATATGCCGGCAGCCAGCACCCTGTCAAGTTTGGCTGTGTAATTTTCAGCCGGTACTGTATGGTGCCTGGTGCCCCACCAGTCAAACCAGGCGGGGTACCATTCTGCAATAAAGAAAGGCCCTTTCCCGTCGTGATTGTCTTTAACCATTTTTTTCACTTGCTGTGGGTCATCAATACCATTTATAGCAGGCAACAAACCAGGCAAATTCCCTTTGGTAAAATCCTTTGCAGGGTCGCAGGTATACAGCAAGCCGTCAAAACCGGCCTCTTTAAACAGGCGCTGGTTAATGGCTAGGTATTCCTTATCGCTGCCATACGAACCATATTCATTTTCAATTTGCACCATTAGTATATTACCACCATGATTTACCTGCAACGGTGCCAGTTGCCGGCCCACTTCTTTAATATAAGTTTCATATTCCTTAAGGTAACGGGCCTCCTTGCTGCGCACAATAAGTCCTTTTTCATTTTGCAGCCAGTATGGATAACCGCCAAACTCCCACTCAGCACACACGTAGGGGCTGGGCCTTAATATCACCCATAAACCTTCCTCGCGGGCTATTTTAACAAACTCCGCCACATCATTATTGCCGCTGAAATCAAACTTACCTTTTTGTGGCTCATGCAAATTCCAAAACACATAGGTACCTATAGTATTAAGGCCCATAGCTTTCGCCATTTTCATCCGCGCACGCCAGGCTTCGCGCGGCACGCGCGGGTAATGCATTTCGCCCGAGATGATCTGGAAGGGTTTACCATCCAGCATAAAGGACGAATCGCTGAGCGCAAACGTATGGTTTGTTTTTTGGGCTTTAATCCCAAAATGAAACAGCAGAATTATGGATAGTGCAACTAGTTTTTTAAATGTCATGAGTTAATTCGTATAATATGATGGATTGGGGATAAGCATTATTTTAAGATCCCGGTTATGGTAGTCACCGAACCTGGCGTAACTAAAACGACATTCTTAGTGCCGCTAATTCTTTCGGCCTTCAGCTCCGCGGTTGATGAAGTGGTGTATGATTTTGTTAATACAACTTTGGCCGTACCTGTATTTAAATTAACCCATACCTTATCAGTATTATTATTGATGATGACCGCAATAAAATTTCCGCCATTTTTAAAGGCTGAAACCATCAGGGGTTTGTTCAAAGTTTGTTGACTGGTTACAGTGGCATCAACCCTTATAGCACCGGGCCTTATAAACCTGCTATAATTACCCAATGCCCAAAGCATTTTGCTTACGTAATAATTACCATCCGTTTTATTTTTATCTACATAAATAAGCCCGTCTTTATAGTCATAGGCTGAGATAGCGGTCCACCATTGCCATGCAGCAGCGTTGGCACTTGTCAGGTCTGTATGAATAACCTTCGCCAAATACAGGGCGGCTTCGATACCCAAATCGCGTTTGCTGCCATTAATTTCACCCGCGTTATCACCCAAAATACAGTATTCAGATTGCCAGAAGTTTAAACCCGGTATAGCAGCGACGGAATCTGCCAGCACCTTGCGTACTTGTACGGCTGATGCTGAAGGCGAGGTGGTAAAGTAGCTGTGCCCGGCAATCGTTTTGCTTACATTTTGCAGATTGCCGATATAATTGGGTGAGCCCGGCTTAAAAAAGTCATCTATCTGGTTGCCTTTGCCGGGCTTGTCGCCCGCTTTAAAAAGGTAGTTAATACTCCCGGCCTCGGCTATTAAAATGTGCGACCGGATATGATCCTTAACAAATGCCGAATTGACAGACCGTGCCAGGCCCGCTATTTCCGCATTAGTATACGGGCAGCCTTCCTGCCCTCCATCACTCCAATCCCACTGGGGTTCGTTAATGGGGCTTATATAGTTAAATCTCACCTTGCTGATCCGTTCAACCCCTTTTACAACTTCCGAAATATAATTTGCAAAGGCGGCGTATTGATCAGGGGCGATGTTTGTTTTGCCGCCGCTGGCATAAGCCTTGCCGTTTATGGTAAATTCAACCGGTGGGCTATTGACAAATCCCAGGAACTGTTTTACGCCCCGTGCTTTGGCTGCTTTTAAAAACCACACCTGCCCGGCTTGTTGCTGCCAGTTATAACTGCCATCATTGTTTAGAAACGATTCCGCACGGCGCCATTCATCTTTTATACCGCTTTGGTCACCCTGTGCGGCACTGCCTGCGCCGATATTAAATCGCCATAAGGATAAAGCAATGCCTTTAGGTGAACCATCGGCGAGCGTATCGTCGCTAAAAAGCAGGTCAGCAATTTTATTCTTTTTTTCTTCCGGCCATTTCCCGATAAACTGGCATGACCATGCATCTGAGGCACCAAAGTTATCGATATGCTGATACGTTTTTGACATATCAATATCCACCGAAACCACTTTATCCTGACCTCTTGCAAAGCCGCTGTATAAAATGCACAGCACCATCGTTGAAATAACTTTTTTAATATTCGTATTTAATATCATTATATCTGAAAAGCCCCGGCATTACCGTATTGTAATGCCGGGGCTATAAATTATTTTATTGTTGTACTACGGTCCATTGTTGATTGTTGGCACCGCTCCACGTCGATTGAATTAAACCTGCACCGCTAGCAGCAGATGCGCCGTTCACATCAAGCGCCATCCCGCTGTTACGGTTAATCACTTTATAAACACCTGTTGACACCGGGGTGAGCTGCCATTGCTGATTGTTGGCACCACTCCATGGATATTGAATTAAACTGGCACCACTAGCAGTTGAGGCACTATTTACATCCAGTACATCCCCACTGTTGCGGTTGGTAATTTTATAATAACCGCTGCCATTATCAGTGATTGTCCATTGCTGGTTATTCCCGCCGTTTTGCGGCCATTGTATAATTGCTGCCCCGCTGGTTGTCGACGCACTGTTAACATCCATCGCTTCTCCGCTGTTCAAATTGAGGAAGCGGTAATAGGCCCCGGCGTAAAATACATCGGTACCACCTGTACCCACTCCCCAGGCATACTGCAACCGGCTTAAGCCCGAGGCATTCGTTGTGGTAACGGTTGGGCTGCCTGCACTTCCGCTAAGCGATAGCATTGCGTAGCTATCACCGTTGCGGATACCCGGCCAGTATACGCCGCCCATTCCCAAAGCGCGCACTTCATTAGTTAGCCCTTGTATTGAGGCTATATCTGCATTGCCACCTATTGCGCCGGTATAATTGATCCCGTTATTCATAACATCACCAAACTCTGTGAGTACAGTCCTGTTGGCGTAGTTGCCTACATTGCCTTTTAACCTGGTTTCCCATTGTGCGGCGGTGGTAAGGCTACCGTTACTAAAGAAGGCATAATCATGGATAGACAATAAACATTTCGTGAGCCGGCTGTCGGCTCCTACTCCTGTAATGTCCTGGGCATACGAAGTACCGTCAACAAGAACATGGGTTTGGGAGGCTGCCGGATATTTACTTAGCCAATTTGCACAAATGGCTGTCCAATCAGCAAGCGTATACCCATGTGGTTCATTAAATATCTCAAAAAAAACATGCGGGTTACTGCTATATTTATTTACAATAATTTGCCACATGGACCAAAACTGCGTATTATTATCAATTTGGCCATCTTTTGACGACGCCCCTTCCCAGCAACCCAATATAACATTCATGTTCTTTGCTATGGCCGCGTCAATAACGCCTGTATAGGAACCCCACCAGCTTGTCGCCACCGTGGGATAGTTAACCGGAATACGGATGGTATTGGCCCTGGTATTGGCTTGTATCCCCGAAAGTATAATGGTTGATTTGGAAGTTACAGTGGAGTAGCTGTCTGATGAGGTCAAACCGCTTAATACCAAAATCCCATCGCTAAAGTTATCACCATCGCATGCCCAATTTACACCGCGGAGCGAATCAGCAGGAACGGCAGGAAATGACCCTCGTATGATCGCTGTTGTATCCGGTGCTACAGTTACGATGTTTTTTTGATTAGCTTCTTTTTTACATCCCGTAATTATAAGACCGGTGCACAAAATAAAAAAAATGATGCGTCTCATGATTTTTTAACGATTGATTTAAAACCGGACAAAACATGGTCATAAGAAAGCTTAACACGCTTTCTTATGACCTGTTGAAAATTGACATACTTTTTAGTAGCCGGTATTTTGCTTAAGCTGACCGCCAGATGCCTGGATCTCAGACAGTGGTATAGGCAACCAATACTCCTGATTTTTGAAAGTACGGCTTGCCAGTGCGATTTTGCTTCCATAGCTGTAACCGGACGGATTTGCAGCATCTACTGTAATTGTGGTGCCATAAGCCGGAACATTTTCAGTTTGTGAAGCAATCATCCATCTGCGCACATCATAAAAACGGTGCTCTTCGAAAGCGAGTTCAATACGTCTTTCCTGGCGGATGGCAGTGCGCATATCGCTTTGCGATAAACCTGCCAAAAGAGGCATATTTACTGATGCACGTGACCTTACCGCATTAATTGCCTGGTATACGCTTTGATCAGGTCCGGCAGCTTCATTTTCAGCTTCAGCATAGTTCAGCAAAATCTCGGCATATCTGAAATAGATCCATGGCTGGGCTCCCGCAACACTCCAGGGATTATCGATCGGATAGGCATCATTCATAAACTTACGCAAATAGTAACCGGTTAAACTTGTGTTCCAGTTGGATGGACCCTGGTTACTGTCCTTGCCACCGGGCAAATAATTCTGCACGGTACTGTTCCTGTAAGGAGCCCCGTTGTAAAGTATAGTTGCATAAAAGCGCGGATCCCTGTTAACATAAGGGTTTTGCGGATCGTACCCGGATGCAGGATCGCTGATAGGCTTCCCATTGTCCATTTCATAATCATCTACCAGATTCCGCAGTGGTGTGTTACCACCCCAGCCGTCATAACCATTGGGGCCATTCGCTATTTCCAAGCGCGTATGAGGCGCAGTATTAGGGTAGTATAGCCTTTCAAAAATTATTTCATTGCTGTTAGGGTTTAAAAATAATTGGCTGTACCCTCCCTGGTCAAGGCTGTATTTGCCTAAATCCATAACCGCTTTGGCGGCCGCTGCGGCATTGGCCCAGGTACCTACATTATATAGGGGACTTGCCGCGTAAAGCAACAGCCGTGATTTAACCGCTAATGCGGCCCCCTTGGTAGCCCTGCCCAAAGCCCAGGTTGAACTGTTATTCAACGGCAGTTTCGAAGCTGCGTCATCCAATTGGGCGGTAGCATAAGCAATAGACGCTGCAAGGGAAGCCCGGTTAAACAGGCTTGGGTCCTGCAAATTGCTGTTTAATTGCGTTACTTTATCTCCCATTAATACCACGCCTCCGTAATTACGGATCAGGTCGTGATACCTGAAGGCCCGGATAAATTCAAGTTCGCCAATAAGCCTGGTTTTGTGACCGGCACTTAACGGTAGCCCGTTAATAATACTTAACGCATAATTACATTCACGTATGCTGCGGTAACTGCGTGCCCAGATGGTACCTGCAATACCCAAATTGTCTGGCGCCAACAGCCCCTGCTGAAGCACCCACGAGCCATCGTTATTGGTGTAAATGGATTCATCGGTTACAGAACTCCACAGTGCGTATTCAAACCCTCTGCCAAAACCCGGAGGCGAACCGTCTCCTTCTTTAGATTGTAACGTTACACCCAGGTACCTGTTGATCACGTAATCTTCAAACAATGACGTATCCGTAAGGATTGAAGTTCCCGACAATTTGTCGGTAGGGTTTAGGGTAAGGAAGTTCTTTTTACAGGCTGATAACGCCATGCTTAACAGCAGGAAACAGCCAAATATATATTTTGTCGTTTTCATGTTTTTCTCTTATTAAAATTTGACGTTTGCACCCAGGTTAATGATTCTTTGTTCAGGATAAAACTGTCCGCTGCCGCTTGTTCCCTCGGGATCGTAGTCTTTCACCTTGGTAATAGTAAACAAGTTGAAGGCGCTAACAAATACTCTGAGGCCGCTGATGTGTAAACTGTGCAGGGTATTAGCTGCCAGGTTGTAACCCAGTTGCACGTTTTTCAACCTCAGGAACGAGGCATCATTAAGCCAGAAGGTGCTGTTGTACAAACCACCGCTTACAGCGCTTGAGGCACGATCTGAAACTTTCGGATAAGATCCGTTTGGATTAGTTGGGCTCCAGGCGTTATTGGCCCATGAACTGAAATAATTACCGATTGTTCCCGATTCGGGCAATACATACTGGCTTACTTCCGCCTGTCCGGCAAATAATACTGACAGGTCGAAGTTTTTATAGCCGGCATTAAAGTTAAAACCATAAACAATTTGTGGGATATTGCCATACTTGCTCCTGGTCTGGTCGGCGGCAGTAATCTGTCCGTCTTTGTTCACATCCTGGTAAATCAAATCGCCAACCTGGGCGCCGGGTACGTGTGGCGTATTATCCAGCTGAGTTTGAGACCTGAAGATACCAACAGCGTTGTACAGCAAATAAGTATTTAACGGATGACCTGTTTGCGCCTGGTAAGGAATGGTTCCGGAAGCCTCATCGATATAAATAATCTTGCTTTTTGCAAAAGTGAAATTACCGGTTACGCCCCAGTTAAAATTGCCCGGATGGTTATAGCCTAAAGTACCTTCAAAACCGCTGCTGTTTACTTTACCTATGTTTTCTGCCGGAACAAGCGGCGTTCCGCCATAAGGATTAACAATACCCGATGTGCCCGGAAGCGAACCGTTCCGGTACTCAAGAATGTTTGATCTTTTTTGATTGAAATAAATAGCCTCTAAAGTAAAGTTCTTCAGGAAAACCGCATTAATACCAATATCAGTCTTTTTAGCAGTTTCCCAGGTGATATTCGGGTTTGCTATTTTAGTAAGGTCGACACCTGATTGTACCGCAGCGCCCGAACCGTTATCCAACACAACATAATTGTCCAACGAGTAGTTATCAAAATACTGGTACGCTGAGATGAGATCATCCCCCAACACGCCGTACGAGGCCCTGATCTTCAGGTCATCGAAAAATTTAATTTTGTCGCTAAACCATTTTTCTTTGGAGATGCGGTAACCTGCGGACACCGATGGGAAATACCCCCACTGGTGGCCGGGTGCAAAAAGCGATGAACCGTCTGCACGAAACTGCCCTTCCAGTAAGTATTTTTCTTCATAATTATAAGCCAGCCTGCTGATCACGCTACGGCGATTATAATTGTAATTGCCATTGTTGTCGCTGCTGTTGCCGCCGTTGGTAGCATCGCTGGCAGCGGTGCCTCCCTGTGAAAGTTCAGGGTTTGTGGGAGTTGGAAAATCATTGCGCTGCGCCCAGAAAAAATCGTAGCTATGCTGGCTTTGTTCATAGGCTACAAAGGCATTAATATTGTGCCCGCCAAATTGCCTTACAAAATTCAGTTTAATATTTGAAGTGATTAATGACTGATTTAACTGTCCCTCATAAAGGGAAGCTAAGCCATTTGCACCGCCACCTTCAATACTGGGGTTGTAGGTTTGTGCAGCACTGTTGTAAGTGTATACGGTATAGGGCGTATAAAAGCTTTTGGTAAAATTGCCTGATTTATCGGCAGCAAAAAAACCGTCGAGAGATAAACCCTGAACACCCGGAATGTCATAACTGGCTTTCAGAATACCGTTAAAATACTGAGCTGGATTTCTTGAAATACCGCCTATATTAGTTACAGCAAGTGCGGGGTTCACCTGGTCGATACCTGCTGTTGGCAGCCCGTTTGGATAATAAGCCGCGCTTGTGGGATACGAGCGGTAAATAGTACGAAAAATGCTTCCGGCGCCGGTTTCAGGAAATTGACGATCTTCTTCTCTTCCGGCAAGCGATAACCCAACCTTAAACCGGCTGGTAATGGTCGCGTCGACATTTGCGCGAAAATTGTATTGATTATATTTTGTGGCGCCGTTTTTATAGATCCCATCCTGAGAAAGTGTTCCAACGGATGTAAAATATTTTACATCTTCGTTGCCTCCGCTAACTGTCAGGTTTTGCTGGTTCTGCATCGCAAAATTCTTTAAAGTAACTTTTTCCCAATCAGTATTCGGATAATTTAACGGGTCAGAGCCATCTTTAAATTTTTGGATCTGGTCGGCACTGTAAACCTGATTCATCCCTCCGGTGGGCGAATCATAATAACTTATGTCATTTACAATCTGTGCGTAAGTAGCAGCATCGGCCATCTTGGGTAAGCGGGTCGGTGAGCTAAAGCCTTCATTAAAGCTGTAAGAAACAGAAGCCTTGCCGGTTTTACCATGTTTGGTGGTTATCAGGATAACACCGTTAGCGGCGCGGTTACCGTATACTGCTGCAGAAGCATCTTTTAGTACCGAAACGCTTTCAATATCGTTTGGATCGAGACGTTCAAGCCCGCCGATCTGGCCGGGGATACCATCCACAACCACAAGCACATTGTTACTGCCGGTAGTTGCTATACCGCGTATTAAAATGTTTGATCCGTCATAACCAGGTTCACCGGAGGTGTTATTGGCTATTACACCGGATATACGGCCCGCGAATGAATCAGAAACGTTAGGTTGCGGGCTTTTAATCATATCGCCCCCCTTAATAACAGAAATGGAGCCGGTTAACGTTGCCTTCTTTTGCGTGCCGTAACCTACTACTACCACCTCACTTAAATTTTTTGTATCTGGCAGCAGGGTTACATTGATGCTTTTTTGGCCGTTTAAAGGAATTTCTCGGCTCAGGTAACCTATATAGGTAAACACCAAAGTGGCTGAACCTGCATCGGGTACAACAATTGAAAAGTCGCCGTTTACATCTGTAACAACGCCGGTGGTTGTACCTTTTAAAGCTACGCTAACGCCGGGCAATGTGGCGCCCTTCTCATCAGTAACTTTACCCGTAACCCGTGTTTCCATCACCTTCTGCCTTACCTTATTAACATCCAAAGCGTAAGTAGGCTGTACGCAGGTGATCCAGCAAACTGTTGCCAAACATGTAAGCAACAGTAAACGACCGGGGAATTTTTTCCTTTGCGGGGAATACTTGATTTGTAATTTTGATTTCATATAATTTGGTTGTTTATAATTTGCATTATAGCTCGCGGCCTTGATAATAGCGGACTCAAAAACTATGATAAGCGGATGCAGAAAGCATGCTGAACACATTAATATTTTGATGCCGTAAATAATGGCTTACGATAATTGGTTATTTCGTGAAGCTAAAATGGATCAATTCCGACAGATAAGTGAGGGGTAAACTCTGCATTAAGGAGGGGGTAATTCGGCAAAAAAGACTAATAAATGTCTATTTAACGGTTTTAAAGGCCGGATGTGCGTTAACTAATCTTCTTTGATGATATTTCTGTTCATATTTTGATCCTTATGAAAAGCGTTCCGGTATTTTTTAATATAGTCCGAAGGATTTAATCCAAACAATTTACTAAACTGCTCCCTGAAGTATTTCAAGTCATTTAAACCTACCTTGTAGGCCGTTTCATAAACGGTACTGTCTGTTTTTAAGAATATTTCGGCGGCTTTTCTTAAACGGATAAAACGGATAAATCCATTAGCCGACTGGCCTGAAATCGATTTGATTTTCCGGTAAAGATTGGAGTGGCTCATCCCGATTTCGTTGGCCAGGGTTTTAATGCTAAAATCAGGATCGTTAAGGTGTTGCTCAACGATATCAATACATTTTTGCAAAAAGTCTTTATACTCCTGGGATATTTTGAGGTTATTTGGTTTTAAGGTAATCTCATTGAAAAAATAGCGCTGAAGGTTATTTCTGCTTTTAAGAATTCCCTTCACCCTCGCCACAAGCATTTCCTTTTCAAATGGCTTGCTGATATAGTCATCCGCGCCTCCCTCTATCCCTTTGAGCTTAATTTCGGGCGATGTAATGGCGGTAAGCAGTATAACAGGGATATGATTGAGGTCCGGGTCATCTTTAATGCGTGCGCAAACCTCTATCCCGCTTAACCCCGGCATCATCACATCACTGATAACAATATCGGGCATAACAGCTGAAACCATTTTTAACCCGGATTCGCCGTCATCCGATTCATACACAATATAATCAGCTTTAAATATTTGATTTAAATATTCCCTGATTTCCTTATTGTCTTCGATAATCAATATAGATTTAAAGTCAGAAGTCATTGCAGTGGCAGTTTTTGAATGCGTTTCCTCAAATACTTGCTGATCGGGAGCATCCTCTTCCATCAACTCCTTAAAAAATACTGAACTGACGGGAATGTCGTCAATAATAGTTGTTGACTTAAAATGATCCCGGCCTTTTAACAATTGTACGTAAAAAGTTGTTCCCTGCCCTATCTCACTTTGATAGGTTATTTCTCCGCCATGGCGATCTACATAATTTTTAACAAGAAACAAGCCGATACCCAAGCCCCCGGTAGCAGGGGTGTTATATTGATACTCCTGGTAAAATTTATTAAAAAGTTTTTCTCCGGCGGTCTCCACTATTCCGCAACCCGTATCCTGGACCTGTATATTAACAAACTCCCCCGTCTGGGTAATATTGAATTTAATACGGCCGCCCTTGTCAGTGAATTTGATGGCATTGGACAGCAGGTTAAAAAGAACAATCTCTATTTTTTCGTGGTCCGCAACTAATTCAATATACTCATCCTGGCAGGCGTATTCAAACTGCAGGTTTTTTGCGCTGGCCTGGTGCGAAAAGCACAAAAAAACCTCCTTACTTAAATCAACGATATTAATTTTTGCCAATTTAAGGTCATCCGCTTCCGCATCTGCCTTTCTGAATAACAATAACTGATCAACCAGACTTAACAGTCGCTTGGCATTACGATTGATTGTATTGAGGTTTTGCCGGTCCATATCGCTGCCACCAGCATATAAAATATCCTTTAACGGATTAATAATAAGTGTTAAGGGCGTCCTGAACTCATGAGAAATATTGGTAAAAAAGGATAGTTTCTTTTCGTGGAGCTCTTTTTCCTTTTCACTTTCAATATGGGCCAGCTTGATCTCATACTTTAACTTTGCCTGCCTGTTATTATAAACAATATAACCATAAACAGCCGCTACAAATAATGAAATATAAATAAGATATGCCCACCAGGTGAGATACCAGGGAGGTGTAATGATAATTGTTATTGATCTTCCGCGGTTATTCCATACGCCATCATTATTTGAAGCTTTTACCCAAAATGTATATGTACCAGGGTTTAAATTTGTGTAGGTTGCCTTGCGCTGCTGCCCAACGTAGTTCCATCTTTTGTCGAACCCGTCAAGTTTGTAGGCATAGTTATTTTTCTCGGTGTGGGTATAATTCAGCGCAACAAATTCTATTGAAAAAACGCTTTGATCGTAATTCAGCACAATCTCTTTTGCATTTTGAATAGGCTCTTTAAGTACGCTGCCCTCACCGGGGACAACCGACTTGTTAAAGATCTGGAAATCGGAAAAGTAAACCGGCGGCGCCTGTTTATTATAATTGATATTCAGTGGGTTAAAAGAAACGACTCCTTTGTTGCCTGCTAAAAACATTTGATCATCATTCTCTTTAAATATGGCCGAACTGGCAAACACGCCGTCTTCTTCATCAAAATTTTCAATTTTCATCGTCCCGGGGTTCAAGCTGGAAACCCCTGTTTCGGTTATTACCCACAAATTGCCGTTATTGTCTTCCGTTATTCGTTTAAACACATTACTGGCAAAACCATCTTTTTTTGAATAAGTTATAAAGGAGTCGGTGCCTCTGACATATTTGTTTAAACCGTCCTGGGTACATACCCAAACATTTTTATGGGAATCTAAAAAAATATCATGTATCGTGTTACTGCTTATCCCCGCGCTCTTTTTCCCGTTGGCCTGGTAGTTAGTAAACCTTTGCGTAGTTTGATCGAAGCGATCTAAACCGCCGCCCTGGGTACCGATCCATATTTTATTATCCGCATCTTTTAATAAGCAGTAGAGGTGGTTATTGCTCAACGAATATGGCTTGTCCTTTTGATTATAGTAATGGGTAATTGTATTGGTTTTGCTATGATAAATTTTTAGCCCGGCATCCGTCGCCAGGTAATATTCATCCGGGTTTACTTCCAGTATATCCCGAAACACATCTTCGTTAAAAAGGCTGCCCAAACTCGAATGATGGGAATGGTGGATAAATTTGCCGGTTTTATCGTCATATTCATTAAAGCCAAATTCCGTAAGCACCCATAACTTCCCTTTGGTATCCAGGTATAATTTATTGATGTCATTATTCCCGATGCTGAGCGGGTCGCCGGAATGCAAAAAAGTGCTGGTATGGTGATTATTTAATTGAATTACAGTCAATCCATTATTGGTACCTATCCAGAGTGAATGATCTTTGACAATTATACTTTTTACTGCCCGCTTTGTATCATCAAAAGGAAAAAACGAAAACTTGTACTGCTGTTTATCCAGTTTGGTTAAACCTTCCATCGAACATATCCAGATAATCCCACTTTTATCCTGAAATAACCCGGCCTGCTGAAAGCTGGTAAAATTATTGATCTGCTGCCACGAATTACTTAATGAATTAAACCAGAAATAGCCTTCATTTCCGTCCAAAAGCATCAGGTGATCGCCTAAATTTAAGATTCTGAAAATGGCATGATTATCTTCGTAAGGCGACTGAAAAGGGGTAAACGTTTTGGTTTTAATATCAAATCTAAATAGCCCTTCCCAATAGGTACCCACCCAAATTTTGCCGTCTTCATCCAAACTCAGCGTCCATACATCATTGGGGTTTCGGCCGTTACTCTTTTGCGCCTGCGGAAAATTGAGGAACTTGCGGGTATGTTTGTTGAACATATTTAAACCGCCGCTCCAGTTTCCCAGCCAAAGGCTGTCGTTCGCGTCCTCAATGATAGCATTTACAGATTTACCTTTTATGGCATTTACATTGCGGGAGTCTGGCTGATAAACATCAAACTTTTGATTTTTCTCATTAAACTTATTAAAGCCGTCATCCGTACCAATCCAGATATTATTTTCCCTGTCGGCAAGCAAACACCATATTTTATTATTACTTAGTGATCCGGGGGTCTGATCCTGGTGACTAAACCGTTTAAACTTTTCAGTAAGCGGGTCCAGCAAGTTCAGGCCATCCAGTGTACCAACCCAAATCCTTCCTTTTTTATCCTCAACAATAACATTGATGTAGTTATTCGTTAAACTGGTTGTATCACCCGGAATGTTTATGAATGTTTTGAAAGTATAACCGTCAAACCTGCAAAGGCCGTTTTCAGTCCCGACCCAAAGAAAACCGTTTTTATCCTTAATAACGCAGGTAGTACTATTGGATGGAAGGCCGTTATTATGGTTATAGGTTTTTATGGCGTAATTTTTCAAGCCCGGGGTACCCTTTCCCTGAGGGTTGTCGAGCTGACCATAGCCCGCCTGCCCCAGCAAAACCATCATCAAAAGGAAAGCAATATTAAATCCCCTCATCGTAAATATTTATGACAACAATAATAAACGGATTTAACGTAAATATTATCTTTTAATTAGTTTTTTAAATTAGCTTATAAACATACCTAAATCATATTGTGCGATGAACAGCTGATTATAACGGCCTATATTGAATGGCAAAACTTTAGTCGCTTATTCTGCAAAGCTTAACTAACCTGATCCACGCTTTTTTATCAGTTAAATTTTTAAAGGGAATTTATCAGCAAATTGGACGAAGATCCGGAGGCTATATTCTAAAGGGCAATTGCTGTAAAGAGTGACGACTTTCCCACAGTGGTTAACCGGATGATTGGCACAAATAAAAAGTTCAATGACCAGGGAATGGACCATCATGGGGAGCAGAATCGTTATTTACGGTAAATCATCCGATTTCTATCAAAAATTTGTTTTTTACTATTATGTGCTCGCACACGCATATTTTTTTTATATTTGATTTCAATTCAACAATTACCTGCAAATGGAAAGAAAACTATTAATTATCGTCATTTTCTTATTTGTTTATCATACCACATTTTCACAAAACCCCAATTATAAGGCTAAAAGAGTTATCAAAATAAATAAAGGCGAAAAGTGGTTTGGCGGGACTGTTGATGATGGTTTTGTAATGCCATTTGCAGATGGTTATAAATTTAATCTTTATGGCGATAATAATGACAACCAGGCAGCGCCGCTTTTATTATCAACCAATGGCCGTTTTATTTGGAGCGATCAGCCATTTGAATTCAGCTTCAGCAATGGACAGCTTATTATTGATAAAGCAATAGATCGTGTGGTGGTTGTAAATGCCGGAACATCCCTTTCAGATGCGTTTAAGCTTGCAAGTAAGAAGAAATTTGCACCCAGCGGTAAAATGCCGGATAGCCTGTTGTTTAGCCGCCCGCAATACAATACCTGGATTGAATTAGCCTATAATCAAAATCAAACCGATATATTAAAATATGCTCACCAGGTGATAGATAATGGTTTCCCTGCAGGCGTATTGATGATTGATGATCACTGGGCCGATTATTATGGTAAATTCAGCTTTAGAAAGGATCGGTTTCCTGATCCGGCATCGATGATAGATCAACTTCACCTGTTGGGATTTAAAGTGATGCTATGGGTATCGCCGTTTATTTCCTCCGACTCCGAAATCTTTCAAACATTGAACGATAAAAAGCTTTTATTAATGGATAATAAAGGCGACAAATCTCTTACGTGGAATAAGGCAGATCAGGCTGCTATAATACACTGGTGGAATGGCTACAGCGCTTTATTGGACTTTACCAATCCGAAAGCCGTGGAATGGTATAATGATCAGCTGCATAATATGGTCACAAACTATAAACTGGATGGCTTTAAATTCGACGCGGGCGACATGGAGTTTTATTCCGGAAATATTGTATCCTATAAGGATGCGTCACCCAACGAACAAACATCCCTTTGGGGTGATTTTGGATTATCCTATCCGCTGAATGAGTACCGCGCCATGTGGAAAAAGGGTGGCCAGCCTTTGGCTGAGCGATTGCGTGATAAAAAGCATTCATGGGAAGATTTGCAAAAGCTGATACCCGATATTACTGTTGCCGGCCTGCTTGGGTATCAGTTTACCTGCCCTGATATGATTGGCGGCGGTGAATATGGCTCATTTATCGGGCTGGCTAAAATCGACCAGGATTTAGTAGTCAGATCTGCCCAGTGCAGCGCCTTAATGCCGATGATGCAATTTTCTGTAGCACCCTGGAGGATATTAGATTCGGTTCATCTCAAAGCCGTAAAAAAAGCCGTGGATATAAGGATGACTTATACGCCGTATATTATGAAAACTGTAAGACAATCAGCTTTTAGTGGCGAACCGGTTATTCGGAATTTAGCTTATCAATTTCCGGGACAAGGCCTTGACACCGTCAGGGATCAGTTTATGTTAGGTGACGCTCTGATGATTGCACCCGTAGTAAACAAAGGCAACAGCAGAAAAATCATTTTCCCAGCGGGGAAATGGAAAGATTCCAATGGGAAGGTATTTGAAGGGCCGGCAACAAAAAATATAGAAGTAGCCCTGGACCAAATTCCTGTTTTCGAAAAATTACCGTAATCATTTATCTTATTATACGACCCTCCTCCCGACAATGTTTGAAATCGTTCAGCACCCTGGCATCGAAGTTTTCCCGGTAATTGTAAACGCATTGTCCCCATTGAACTGACTAAAGGATATTTTTTCGTTAATTTGTGTGTGATATCCCTCATCCCGTAGTAATGAAGAAAAAACTTGTTCCATCGAATTTGCCCGTACGAATTAAAGATATAGCACTAAAAGCAAACGTGTCAACAGGTACAGTAGATAGGGTTATCCATAACCGCGGCCGGGTAGCCGACGATGTAAAAGAGCGTGTATTAAAAATAGTTAAAGAACTTAACTACGAACCAAATATAATGGCCCGGATGCTCGGCTCAAAAAAGCAATACCACTTAGCTGCACTCCTCCCTGATCATCATTATGATAATTTTTGGCTTGCGCCTAAAATGGGGATCGAAAAAGCAGAACAGGACTTAAAACAGTATGGGGTAACGGTTGAACAATTTGTATTTGACCCCCAGGACGTAAATTCTTATGTCGCCAAGGCCAACGAAATAACCCAAAAAATGCCTGACGGGATTTTGCTTTCACCTATATACTATAAGGAAACATTGATGTTTTTTGAAAAGTGGAAAGAACAAGCAATTCCTTTTGTTCTTTTTAATACGCAAATAGCTGATTACGACCCATTAAGTTATATCGGGCAGGATTCATACCAAAGCGGGCAGGTAGCCGCAAAGTTAGTGCATTACGGACAGCCCTCCCCTTGCTCTATATTAATAGCGCATATTGATGAAGAATTAAGTAATGCCCAGCATTTGGTAAAAAAGGAACAGGGCTTTAAGAATTATTTTGTACAAAATAACCTGGAACATCAGTATAATATTTTAAGAGTAGAACTTAAAAGATCCAGCCAATCGAGCTTTATTAAAAAATTAGACGAGATTTTTGAGGAAACGATTGACCTTAAACAAATATTTGTAACTACCTCGCAAGCATACGATGTAGCGAAATATTTGGAACAAAGGTATATTACACACATTAAGCTAATAGGTTACGACTTGATACCGCCAAATTTACACTACCTGGAGAAAGGCAATATCAGTTTTTTGATTAACCAAAACCCAAAAGGGCAGGGATATTGGGGTATTTACCAGTTGGCAGAACACCTGGTTTTCAAAAAAGAAGTGCCGATACTTAAATACCTTCCTTTGGATATTGTAACCAAAGAAAATCTGAATTATTTTCTTGATGAGAAGGACCCTTTTATTCCTAATTTCTAGGCAGAACGGTTTATTTGTTAATTAAAACATATTAGGCGGCACTTTATTTTTGTCGCTATAATTACACAATGAAGTATCTCCGCGTTCCCTTTGTTTCAACTATTGCAGCCGGTACTGCAATTACAGATGTCTCTTTATTTTTAAACGAAGCAACAAGACACAGCATTAACAACTTATTATGGAGTAATAGTGGCTATAAACCAAATGTTTCGTTTGCTATTGCATATACAACCGACAGTATTCTATTAAAATACTTTGTAACTGAAAAATATATCACATCAGGATATCATGAAATTAACGATCCTGTTTTCGAAGATACCTGTGTTGAATTTTTTATTGCTTTTGGTGATGAAAGAAATTACTATAATTTAGAGTTTAACCGGATCGGAACACCTCTGGTCGGCTATGGCCCGGGTAAGAACAATCGCACGCTCCTCGAAAAGCCCTCTATTTCTCAAATAAAAAGTCTGAGTAAAACAGCATCGCAAGCTGATGCGGAGGGTGATACTGAATGGGAACTCACTTTAAGCATACCTTTTTCGTTGTTTGTGCACAATAATATTAAATCATTAACCGGCGGCATTGGCCGGGTGAATCTTTTTAAATGCGGCGACAATCTCCCCGATCCGCATTTTCTAAGCTGGAACTATATTGATAACCCGCAGCCTAATTTCCATTTGCCAGAATTTTTCGGTAAAATTCAGTTCCTTTAAAAGACATCAAGCGATTCTTTTCCTGATTTATTTGTCCTCAAGATAATTGATAATTAAAATATTATCAATTTGCCAATACATGTCTGCATTTTATTGAATTTTTTACCTTTTTAACCTCAATTTAATATTAAAATAATAAAAATGCATTTTTTATTAAAAAAATATTTTTTTATGTGTGCGAACACGCAAAGAAATTACATATATTTGTTTTAGCGCTGATATACACTTAATAATGAACCTATATTGACATATATACACAATTAAATTTTGCGTATTCGGAAACACAATTATTACAACAAACATAAAACAAACTAAAATGCACTTATCCGTTAACTTTCTCTTAAAAAAACAACTATGTTCAATTTGAAAAAACTTTTACTCTTTCTTTTGTTAGTAGTGAGCTGTGGTAACCTTTACGCCCAGGGCCGGGTGTTAAAAGGAAAGGTTACTGAAAAAGATGGCTCCGCATTACCCGGAGTTGTAATTGAAATAAAAGGCAATACTAAAAGCGCAGTCGCTTCGGGTCCGGATGGTTTCTTTTCTATTAACATTAATGGCGCCGCTACATTGGTTGCGCATTCCATTGGTTACACTACCCAGGCAATTAACGTAACCGAATCTCAAAAGAACATAACGATCGTAATGCAGGCAGACAACCAGCAATTAAGCGAGATTGTTATTACAGGTTACGCTAAACAAAAGAAAGGCAATCTAACCAGCGCTATATCTGTGGTATCCGCAGATAAATTAAAAGACGTTACCAGCGACGACATTGGCGCCATGCTGCAAGGTAAAGTAGCCGGCTTACAGGTTGTTAATTCATCAGGTGCGCCCGGGAGCGCATCAGAAATCCGTCTCAGGGGGGTATCATCAGTAAATGCCTCGCAAAGCCCCTTATTTGTGGTTGATGGTATTATTGGCGGTAACTATGATCCTAACGATGTGGAAAGCGTAACGGTTTTAAAAGATGCCGGTGCTACCGCTATTTATGGTTCGCAGGCAAATGGCGGCGTAATCATCATTACTACCAAAAAAGCCAAAAGCGATAAAACGCAATATGAATTTAGCGCCACAACGGGCTTTAAAACACCTGATTTCGGCACTATGGTAATGATGAACAGCAGCGAGCTGTATCAAAACCAAAAGCAGTTATTTCGTGATTACATACCGGGCGCAACCAACAACAGCTATGTAATTGATCTGGTGCAATTTCAATCGCAGCGGCCGGCATCAATACTCAATACCAACACCAATTGGCTAACAACCTTATTTAAAACTGCCCCTGTTGAAAATTATCATTTTTCAGCAATGGGTAAGACGGCAAAAAACGAGTATTATTTTGGCGCCACGTTTTATGATGAAGGCGGAACCTTTATGAATACGGATTTTAAACGCGTTAATTTAAGGACCAACGACGTTTATCATTTTACTGATAAAATCACGATGACCAATAGTATAAACGTTAGTGGTACCGATGGAAAAAGCTATGATTATAACGACATTTATTATGCCTATTTAAATTTACCGTGGGATAACCCCTATGATGCTAATCATAATGCGATCTATGTTGATGGTAATTCTACTTTCAAATGGTGGTCGAGGGATAAAACAAACCCGGTAAACACCATACAAAACTCCAATCATCCCTTTAAGAATTTTGATGTAAATTACGATCTGGGTTTGGATCTGCCTATAACCCCATGGTTATCGTTTAATACATCAAACCGCTTAAGTGCATATTATGCGTACAGTTCAACTTATTACAGCCCTGCGGTTGAGGGTTTTTACCATGGCACCGGTTATTTAAATAACCAAAGCTCATTTAGCTATGGCGGCATTTCAACCAACTTATTTAAATTCAATTTTCAGTTTGGCAAGAGCGCGTTAAATGGACTCGCAGGCGTTGAATTGGAGGGTAGCGAAAATAATTACATGGGTGCAAGCGGTAAAGGCTTGCCGCTGGGACTGGCTGTATTGGATGTTGTATCTAACACACAGACGGTAAACGGCTACTATAATACACCATCGATATTGTCCTATCTTTCACAGATAAACTACAGCTATCTGGGTCGCTATTTTTTAAGCGGGTCATTCCGTACAGACGGGTCTTCAGCATTTCCGCCATCTAACCGTTATGCTTCGTTCCCCTCCATTTCTGCTGGCTGGTTAGCGAGTAATGAGGATTTTTTAAAGGACAGCCACACAGTTGATAACCTGAAATTGCGTTTAAGCTATGGCATCACCGGCACACAGGATATTGGCGCCGGCAGATACCTGGGTTTGTACTCATTAAATACGCAATATAATTCAGCTGTTGGTGCCACGCCTTACCAATTAGAAAGTCCTAACCTAACATGGGAAAGTAAACACCAGTTAGATGCTGGTTTTGATATAGGCTTATTCCACCGCATTAACATTACGGTGGATGCTTACCACAATATTACCAAGAACCTGCTATTACAGGTCGCCCAGCCATTATCAGTCGGCTTTGAAACCAAATGGGAAAACAAAGGCCAGGTACTGAATAATGGTTTAGAGTTTGCAATTAACAGCGTGAATATCAAAAGCGCCAATTTTCAGTGGACAACTGATTTTAACATCAGCTTTAATAATAACAAATTGCAGGGCTTTCCCTCAACAGTTGTTTCAACAGGCGCAAGCGCAGTTTCACAGATTTACCGTAACGACGGCAACCTATATGAGTTTTATATGCCGAAATGGGAGGGTGTGAACCCGCAAACAGGCGCACCTCAATGGGAAGTTGAAACTAAAGATAGTAAAGGAAACGTAACGTCAAAATCAGTTACTTCCGATTATGCTTCGGCAACATTGGAAGAACAAGGCTCGGCACTACCAAAATATCAGGGAGGTTTTAACAACGAGTTTAAATACAAGAAGTTCTTCCTGCGTGTAAATACTTACTTCGTTTACGGCAATAAAATATATAATGCAAATCTTAGCGAAGTACAAAATGACGGAAGCGAACCTTATCTGAACCAGATTGTTGCGCCAAAAGGCACTATCGTATGGAGCCACCCGGGACAAATAGCTACCGATCCAAGCCCGCAGAATAACACAAACTCTACCTCTCCGTCTACCAGGTATCTTAAAGACGGCAGTTACATGAGTATAAGAAATTTAGCTTTGGGCTACAGCTTGCCTAAATCACTGGTGCAGCGTCTGAAATTGGCCGACATCAACGTGTCCGTTAGTGCTGACAATGTGTACACATTTACACATTACCTGGGCCAGGATCCGGCAACCACTATTACGCCGGGCAGCTTTATAACGCCGGGGGTCGCCGACTTTAAATACCCGGACAACCGTCAATTTTTACTGAACATAAATATTAAATTTTAAAAGATCAGGTGATGAAAAATAAAATATTTTATATAACAGCGCTATCTCTACTGGTATTCTCCGGCTGTAAACTCAATGACCTGCCTACAAATGCTGTTACCACAGCATCATTAACAACAACACCGGATGGCTTGCTAAATGCCGTAAATGGCGCCTATGCCTTATTTAAGGATCATGTTTCTTTTGAAGGTACAACGGATGATAACAACATGTATCTGCGGCAGTATTTCCAGATGTCAGACTTTGCGTCAGACGATGTGGTATGCGCGCAGATAACTACGGACCCATTATTCCTTGCTTTTTCTTTAGGTTTTACGCCCACACAAACCAACGCAAGTTATTTCTGGTACATTTCATACAAAATCATCAGTGATGCGAATACCGTTATTGAGGCCGGAAGCAAAATAAGCAACCCCACAGCGGCCCAGCAACAGTTGATCGGCGAATGTTACTTTTTAAGGGCATTCTGCCACTTTAACCTGGTTCGTTTTTTTGCAGAGCCTTATACTATAAACCCTGATGCTCCGGGCATAATTTTAAGAACATCAACTACCGATCCTTCGTCAAAAGCGCGTGCAAGCGTTAAAGAGGTTTATGCGCAAATAATTGCTGATGGAATTAAAGCTGCATCATTAATGAATGCTTCGCGTGGAAAAACCTATGCCACAAAGGAAGCTGCAGAGGCTTTACTATCAAGGGTTTCATTATACGAAGGGGATAATACAAGTACCATAACCTATAGCAACGCCGTTATCAATTCCGGCAATTTTTCTGAATCCACTGCCGATGCATATAAAACGCTCTTTGCAAATGCGCCGTCCAATCCCGAAACAATATTTTGTATCGCCTTTACCACTTTGGATGATTACGGAAAATTTGGTTCTATTGCTTCACAATATTATTCAAACGGTAACTCCGGCTGGGGCGAAGAATATGCTTCGCAGCCGTTACGTGCGCTTTATGCACAAAATCCGTCAGATGTACGTGCTTCCTATATCGATGACCTTGTTGATTCAACGGGCACACAACAATATAAAAATGGGATTCCAATTTATTATGTAACCAAATTCTCATTCCAGGGAGGCAGCCCGACGCTCAGTTCGCCGGTAATGTTTCGCTTATCAGAAATGTACCTGAACAGGGCTGAGGCAGAAGCTAAACTTGGCCAAACATCAGCAGCGCTTGCCGATGTGGATATGATCAGGAAAAACAGGGGATTATCCGGTGCATTATATAACGGCACGGTACCTGCTAACCAGACTTTATTAGGTGTAGTATTACAGGAAAGAAGGTTGGAATTAGCTTTTGAGGCCGACCGTACTTTCACTGTATACCGCAACAAAATGAATATGGATAAAACTTATTGGGGATACCATTTACAGGGATTGCAGGCAAGTGACATTAATTTAAGTGTTGCGCCTGCCAACTACCCTAATATGATCATCCCGTACACCAGTACCAAAATCATATATTATATACCACAAGCCGAGATATTATCTAATCCATTGGCAACTCAAAATCCATAATTAACAGTAAAATAATTCAATTGCTATTAATGAAAATGATATGAAAAAATTTAAGTTTATATTAAGCTGTTTCTTGCTGACAGGGCTAATTACCGGATTTGAAGCCTGTAAAAAGAATCCTGAGCAACCCGTAAAAGATGTGGTTTTTACAGACCTTGTAAAAAGCTACGTAGTTACCTTTTCCAATAAAACTACCGATGCAAAGGCATTCAGATGGGATTTCGGAGACAGCACCAGCTCAACAGACGCTAATCCGGTACATACCTACACAAAAAAGGGAAAATTTGTAGCCACTTTATATGCTACATTAAATAATGGCCAGGTTATAAATGGTTCAACCGTCATCAATGTATCGAAAAGCTCACCTATATTGCTGAACGATAATACATTAACGGATTGGGACACCATATCAAACGTGGTAATACCCGCCGGAGCCCTGGGCGGAATTGTTCAAAAAGCAAAATTCGATTACGACAGCCAGAATGTTTACATCTACATGGAGATGAAAGGAACAGTAGCTGCCGGAAACATTTTTGACTTTTATTTGGACACAGATAATGATGCGTCTACGGGCTTGCTTACAGGCGAGATACCGGGCGGTGGTTACGATTACCTGCTGGAAGGCCCGATGCTTACAGCACCGGATGCCCTGGTGCAATATCAACATACCGGGGCGCAAAATGCGTTTAGTTTTAACGCATTAAGTATCGCTGAATTTTATACTGTGGGTACGGTTCAGGATTCAGGGGGAGTTGTAAAATTCGAGATGTCACTTAGTCGCAGCAAAATCGGTGGTTTAAGCGGCAAAGCGTTAACATTCGGCATCATTGTTAGTGATTCGGGTTGGAGTGAAGTGGGTTGGATGCCGGGTCAAGGTAAAACGGCACTTACGCTTAATATAAGCCAATAATTTATATCATAAAACTTAAATGGAAAGCGTTATTCCAAAATCGGCTAACAGGCTCATCTCCCTAGATGTGATGCGCGGGCTTATTATGATATTGCTGGCCGGCGAAAGCTGCCTGGTATATGAGAATTTGCACGCCATGCATTTAGGAGGTGCTGCCGACGGCTTTATCAACCAATTTTTTCATGACCCGTGGCACGGTCTTCACTTTTGGGATTGCGTACAGCCGGCATTTATGCTAATGGCGGGTGCTGCCATGTATATCTCCTATAACTCAAAAAGAGCAAAAGGTATAACCTGGCAGCAAAACTTTAAACACATAGCACTGCGGTCGGTAAAATTATTTTTACTGGGCACCGGCTTGCACTGTGTTTATGCAGGCAAACTTGTTTTTGAACTTTGGAATGTGCTTACCCAGCTATCGTTTACCACTATTATTGCTTATTTAATCATCAACAGGTCATTTTGGTTCCAGTTGAGTTTCTCGATAGGCCTGCTGGTCATCACTGATGCATTGTACCGCAATATATTAATGCCCGGGTTTGATCAGCCTTATACAGAGTTCCACAACTTTGGCGCCTACATGGATACCTTGCTGATGGGAAAAATCAATACCGACGGCTGGGTTGCCATTAATATTATCCCTACGGCAGCACACACTATATGGGGTGTATTGGCTGGCAAACTATTGATATCAAAAGAACCTGCCAATAAAAAGATCCTATACCTGGTAATTGCCGGAGTGGTTGGCCTGGCCTTAGGTTTTGGACTGGATATTGCGAATATAACCCCGATAATAAAGCGGATAAGCACCAGCTCTTTTGCGCTGGCGTCAGGCGGATGGGTATTATTGCTCCTGGCTTTTCTGTATTGGTTAATTGATATAAAACAGGTAAATAAATATGCATGGATTTGCATTGTAGTGGGGGTTAATTCCATCTTTATTTACCTGTTTTTTGAAACCGCAGGCGCCCAATGGTTCAATAACGCAATAGGCATATTTGTCAAAGGTTTTCTGGGATATACCGGCTTGCAGGCAAACCTTATTGCCGTATTTTCTGCACTGGTAACCTTATTTGCTGAATGGTATCTGTGTTATTTCCTGAGTAAGCATAAAGTGTTCATTAAAATATAACGGCAGCGTTTACTCACCAATTTTAACCAACAATAAATCAAAATGAAAAACTCAATCATAGTTGCTGCGCTATTATTTGCGCTGTCGTCATGCAGCAAAAAGGAAACAGTGGTTAAAACCCCTGTTGACACGTCGGCAATTGTAACGTATACCGAAAGCAACCAGGATATTGTAAATCCTGAAAGGGGCTTTTTTCAATATGCCGAAATCCACGCCAGTAATTATATTCCGCTGAGCGAAAGCCTGCTTGCCGGTTACCGCGGCAATCAAAGTATCCCTGGGGCAACCTATTCGGTTGCCTGCAGTTTGGTTTATGTGGAATATGTATTAGATAGTTTTGTTACTTCACCCATATCGGCCGACTTCTTAACCAAATTCGATCAGGACTGTGCCACGGCACGAAGCGCCGGTGTAAAACTGATCCCCCGTTTTATTTATACCAACACTACCCACAGCGGGACTTGCCCTGAGCAGTCGATCTGTACCCCTTATGGTGATGCGACAAAAGCCGTCATACTAAATCATATCAGCCAGCTAAAGCCTTACCTGCAAAAGGATGCAGATGTAATAGCATGTATGCAGCTTGGTTTTATAGGAATATGGGGCGAAAATTACTATACGGATAATTTCGGCGACGCCTCGAGCAACGGACAGGGCAAACTATTGGACAATAACTGGCAGGACCGTATTGATGTATTGAAGGCGCTTTTATCAGCGCTGCCAGCTGACCGGATGGTACAGGTTCGCATTCCGCAGCTAAAGGAGAGATATGTATACGGTATCAACGCGAATGTAAATTCAGCAGCAATGACGGATGCAGAAGCCTTTACCGAAACGGATAAAGCCCGGATCGGTTTTCACAACGATTGCTTTTTATCAGGCACTAATGACGAAGGCACTTATTTTGACTACGGCAACTCATCAACCCCGGAAGCCGACGCTACTACTGCTTTGAGGAATTTTGAGCAATATGATACCAAATACGTTGCCGTTGGCGGCGAAACCTGCACCAATGGTTACACCCCGCAAAATGAATGCGAGCCCACTGGCATTGCTAAATCGGAGTTTGAAAAATTTCACTACAGTTTCCTGAACGCTGTTTACAACCTCGATCTGAATAACAACTGGGTAAACGGCGGTTGTATGGACAGTATCAAACAAAAATTAGGCTACCGGTTTGTATTGCGAAAAGCGGAGTTTCCAACTTCGGCCAGCGCTTCCGGAAATATCAGTGTAAATTTAACTATTGCTAATGTGGGTTACGCTTCGCCATACAACCCGAGGCCTGTACAATTGATCCTCCGTAATCAAACATCAGGTAAGGTGTTCGCGGCTGCATTTAAAACAGATATCCGGAAATGGTATACAGGCACCATAAATCTACAACAGACGCTGGCATTGCCGGCGGGCATTACAACGGGCAATTATGATGTCCTGCTAAATATGCCGGACAACGCCCCTACCCTAAATACAAATCCAAATTTCAGCATACAATTGGCCAATAGTAATACCTGGGAATCAAACACCGGCTACAATAAATTACAAGGTGTGATCGCGATTAAATAGCAATGGGAAAAAAGATATTGGTTACAGGAGGCACAGGTTACATAGGTGCGCATACCGTTGTTGAATTACAAAATAATGATTACGAGGTTATTATCGTTGATAATTTATCCAACTCGGATATAAAGATACTCGGGCAGATAGAGGCCATCACAGGAAAAAAACCTGAATTTTTCAAGTTGGATCTGCGCGATAAAAACGCAATAAATGAGCTTTTAGAAATCCATCCTGATATAAGCGGGGTTATACATTTTGCTGCATCCAAATCGGTAAGCGAATCAGTAAAAAAACCGCTGCTGTACTATGACAACAATATTTCGGCCCTCGTAAACCTGCTTATCGGTTTAACAGGTAAGCCGATAAATTTAGTGTTCTCCTCATCATGTACCGTTTACGGTGAGCCCGATATATTACCTGTTAATGAGCAGGCCGCTATTAAAAAGGCAGAGTCTCCATACGGAAACACAAAGCAAATTGGTGAGGAAATATTAAAGGAAACCGCTAATGCAGTAAGCAATTTAAAAGTTATTGCGCTCAGGTATTTTAACCCGGTGGGAGCCCATCAATCAGCTTTAATCGGGGAGTTGCCAAACGGGGTGCCGCAGAACCTGGTACCCTATATTACACAAACAGCTATCGGTAAACGGGAGCAGCTTACGGTTTTCGGCGACCAGTTTGACACGCCTGATGGCAGCTGTATCAGGGATTTCATACATGTAGTTGATTTGGCCAGGGCGCATGTTGCTGCGATCAGGCGAATGGAAGCCGGGCAGGGTGCTACTGCCTTCGAGGTATTTAATATTGGCACAGGCAAGGGTTATTCCGTTCTGGAGCTTATCCGCACTTTTGAAAAAGTAACCGGGAAAGAATTGAACTATCATATTGGCCCGCCACGCAATGGCGACATTGTAAAAATTTGGGGGGACGTGAGCCTGGCTGAAAAAGAATTGGGATGGAAAGCCGAAAATGACTTAACAAGCATGTTATCATCAGCATGGGCGTGGGAAAATTATATCAATAACAATCCTTTTAATTAATAAGATGTATAAGAAACTTTATTTGGTTTTAATTTGGTTGATTGCCGGGTTTAATTTTTCATTTGCCCAGGTTGGTTACCTGGGCAAAAAACCCGGCCTTGCTTCTATCAAAAAAGCAAACGGCACCATCGTTTTTGAAAACAATGCCCTCGCTATGAGTTTTGCTATCAACGGTCGTAAATTAGTTATTACCGGCTTTAAGGATAAGCAAGCCAACGAACGACTGCCAATTCATAACAGCCCGTTATTTTCTTTATTGCTGGGCAACAACGCAGTCAATTCAAATGAATTTGCGTTAGTTGGCCAGGTAACGCTATCAGAAATAACCGGTGATAAAAACGCGCCAAAATTTGCAGACAAATTATCCGGCAAAAAACTAAGTGCGGATATGGAGAATTCAAAAATAGGCCTGAAAGTTCATTGGGAGGCCAGTTTGTTAAATGGCGCTAACTACGTTCGCCAGGAATTTACATTTAGTGCCGCTGATTCTATAAAGATATCAAAGATCACGCTGCTACAATTTCCATCCTCAGTACATGTAAAAAAAGAAGGTACAGTTGACGGGTCTCCAGTGGTTCACCATAACATGTTCTTTGCGCTTGAACACCCGATGAGCCAAACGTTGATTGATAAAGTCAGCACTTCTATTTACCTGGCACGCTTAAATGCCATTTATAAATCGGCTCCGCTAACCATCTCATCAGTTTGGGGCACTACACCCACAAATCAAATGCGCCGTGGTTTTTTATACTATATTGAACAGGAAAGAGCAGTGCCATATCGCCAAATGCTTCATTACAACTCATGGTTTGATATTTCTTGGGATGACCGTAAACTCAACGACTCTGTTTGCCTTGACCGTATACAGGCATTTAAGGATAGCCTGATAGATAAACGCAGCGTAAAACTTACCGCATTTTTATTTGATGACGGTTGGGATGACAATAAAACTTTATGGCAATTTAATGCAGGTTTTCCTCATGGCTTTAGTAAATTAGCAAAAGCCACCAAAAATGCCAATTCAACACTTGGGGTGTGGATTTCGCCATGGGGGGGCTATGATGAACCCAAAATACAGCGTATAAATTATGGAAAAGCACAAAACCCGCCTTTTGAAACTAATGAAAATGGCTTCTCGTTAACAGGGCCAAATTATTATAAGCGTTTCAGGGGGGTAACCACATCATTTATTAAAGACTATAATATCAGTATGTTTAAGTTTGATGGCGTTGGGGCGGGTAACGGCGCCAGCGGTGCCAGTATAGGTTATCAAAAAGACATCGAAGCTTTTTTGAAGCTGATTACCGGGTTGCGTGATGAGAAGCCCGACCTGTACCTGAGCTTAACCGTTGGCACCTGGCCATCTGTTTATTGGTTAAAATATGGCGACGCGATCTGGCGGGCGGGCGAAGATACCGGTCTGGGTGGCGAAGGCCCGAAGCGCCAGCAATGGATCACTTATAAAGACGGGCAGGCCTATAACAATGTTGTTAAACGCGCGCCTTTATTTCCGTTAAATTCCATTATGTATCATGGCATTTGCATCGCTGATAATGGTTTACCGGGAACATTGGAAATGGACGATAAGAATATCAGTGACGAGATCTGGGCTTTTTTTGGCACCGGCACCGGTTTACAGGAATTATATGTTAATCCCCATAAATTGAATTCGTCAAATTGGGATTGTATCCGCAAGGCTGCAAATTGGTCAAAGGCGCATGCAAAACAACTTGCTGATACCCATTGGGTGGGTGGCGACCCTTTAAAAGGAGAAGTTTATGGTTATGCCGGTTGGGCAGATAAAAAAGCGGTACTTTCCCTAAGGAATCCAACATCGCTTTCAAAAACATTTAAAGTTGTCGTTAAGAGCGCATTGGATTTACCTGATGGATACAGCGACCGGTACGGTTTTTCAGACGCAAAGTCAGGGTCAGGCGCACAATTGTACCATGGAAAAACCTTTATGGTAAAGCTAGCGCCATTTGAAATTAAAATAATGAATGCAAGCGAGTTATAACTATAAAACACATCAAAAAATAAAAATGCGTGTAAAATAATAAACAATGTGTTCGGACACGCAAAATGTATTATATTTGCATCAACTTATTATTATTAAACAAGCGTAAACCAGGTTTAAAAAACATATATGAATAGCAACGCAATGCTTTATGATTTTTCCGGCATCATTGCACAATTTAATACTGAAGGGGGCGATTTCGAAATATCAGGTTTTGGATCAGGGCATATAAACGATACTTACCTCGTAAAAAACCGGAGAGATATACATCCGGGTTATTTACTGCAAAAGATAAATAGCTTTGTATTTAAAAATATCGACGGTTTGATGAACAACATGCTGTATGTTGTAAACCATTTAAAACAAAAAATAAGCGAAACAGGCGGCAATCCTGATAGAGAAGTATTAACACTTATTCCAACCAAAGAAGGCAAATATTACTATAAAGACAAACAGGACAACTACTGGCGCATGACTTGCTTTTTAGCTGACACCAAAAGCTATGACCTGGTTACTACCAAACAACAAGCTTACCAGGGGGGCGTAGCTTTCGGCAGATTCCAATACCTGTTATCAGACCTCGATCCGGCACTATTGATCGATACTATCCCTGACTTCCTGAATATTGAAAAACGTTTGTTTGATTTCAGGAAAGCTTTAGAACGTGACAATGCAGGCAGGTTAAAGGAGGTAAAAGAAGAAGTTGATTTCCTGAATAGCCGGGCTACGGCCATGCACGAGATCCCGAATTTGGGGAGAGCAAATATTTTGCCGCTGCGCATTACTCACAACGACACTAAGTTTAACAATATACTGCTTGATAAGGACGGTAATATTCAATGTGTAATCGATTTGGATACAGTAATGCCTGGTTATATTGCTTTTGATTTTGGGGATGCAATCCGCACGATCATCAATACTGCCGCTGAAGACGAGGCTGATTTAAATACCATTCAATTAAATATCCCGCTGTTTACCGAGTTTACCAGGGGTTATCTAAGTGAAACCAGGTCATTCCTTACGGAAGCTGAACTAAAATCGCTGATGATGGGCGTCCTGTTATTGCCCTACATGCAATCGGTGAGGTTCCTGACCGATTACCTGGAAGGCGACGTGTATTATAAAACGCACTTTGCCGACCATAATTTGCAGCGTACCCACGCACAGATACAACTGTTTAAAATACTTGAGTTGAACAAAACGGAGCTGGAAAACATTGTTCAAACCGAGTGGAACAATTTAAAAGCCGGGGCAATCCTAAAGGCGCCGGTTATAAAACAGGATGCCTTATAAACATTCATCATTTACCTATCCTACTTACTTATGGCACGCTTAAATCTTTTAGAAGAAACAAGATTTGAAAAACTACCGGTAACGGTATACCCCGATAAGCTTACTGCATCAAAAACAGTTGCAAAACGTATTGCCGATATCATCATCCGGAAAGCCGCCAAAGGCGAAAATGCCGTACTTGGCCTTGCAACGGGCGTAACCCCTATTGCTGTATATGCTGAACTGGTCCGGCTGAATAAAGAAGACGGGCTGAGCTTCAAAAACGTCATCACCTTCAACCTGGACGAATACTTTCCGATGTCGCCTGCAGCAGCACAAAGCTATGATGCTTTTATGAAGGAGCACTTGTTTAGCCATGTTGATATTGACTTGAATAATGTACATATTCCTGATGGCATTTTAAAACAAGAAGAGGTAGCCGATTTTTGTTTAGCCTACGAACAAAAGATCTCTGCATTAGGCGGCCTGGATCTGCAAATATTAGGTATTGGCCGTACAGGCCATATCGGATTTAATGAACCCGGCTCTGCTCCCAATTCAGGAACACGCCTGGTATCGCTGGACGAGCTAACTCGGAGTGATGCTGCGCACGATTTTGGTGCAAAATCAAAAGTGCCAACCAAAGCTATCACTATGGGAATAGGGACTATATTTAAGGCCCGCGAAATAATC
Source organism: Mucilaginibacter sp. (assembly GCA_031292485.1). GTDB lineage: Bacteria > Bacteroidota > Bacteroidia > Sphingobacteriales > Sphingobacteriaceae > Mucilaginibacter. Next base: position 4,648 of record JARLHA010000022.1, on the reverse strand, counting down.
CTTATGGCATGGAGCGCCAAAAAAGCGCCAATATTAAAAAAAGCGGTCGAGGGTGAAATATCCGCAGATGTGCCTGCTACCTATCTGCAATTATCTGATCATGTTGAATTTATAGTTGATAAAGACGCAGCATCCGAATTAACACGTTTTAACACCCCATGGCTGGTAAAAGATTGTGTTTGGACCGAATCGTTAATTAAAAAAGCGGTAATCTGGCTTGCCAAAACACTAAACAAACCAATTTTAAAACTTACTGAGGACGATTACAATAACCACGGCATGGCCCAGCTGGCTACCGAAAAGGGCCCTGTTTATAACATCAATATCCAAATATTCAATAAACTACAGCATACTATAACCGGCTGGCCCGGAGGGAAACCCAATGCTGACGACAGCCAAAGACCTGAAAGGGCAATACCGGCCCAAAAACGGATCGTTGTGTTTTCTCCGCATCCCGATGATGACGTAATTTCAATGGGTGGCACCTTTATCCGACTAGCTGACCAGGGGCATGATGTGCACGTTGCCTACCAAACATCGGGCAATACAGCGGTTTGGGATGATGATGCAATAAGGTATATCGAGTTCTCGCTTGATTTTTCGAAATCGCAAAACATCAAATCTGATGCTATAGAGAAATTATATAGCAATATACGCGAATTTATAAACGCTAAGCAATCCAACCAGGCTGACCCTGCGGAACTACAGGCTATTAAAGGTTTGATACGCAAAGGCGAAGCTATTGCCGGTGCGCGGTTTGTAGGTTTGAATGATGACCATATCCATTTTCAAAACCTGCCTTTTTACGATAAGCGAAAAACGAACAAAAATGTATCTTACGAAGATGACATTCAACAAACGTTAGCTTTATTACAGCAGGTGAAACCGCAACAGGTTTTTGCAGCAGGCGATTTTGCCGACCCGCATGGCACCCATGAAACCTGTTTCAATATCATTTTAGAAGCCTTAAAACGCCTCAGTAAAACGGAAGCCTGGGTTAACGATTGCTGGCTATGGCTGTACCGCGGTGCGTGGTTTGAGTTTGAAACCTACGAGATTGAAATGTGCGTGCCCTTATCGCCGGATGAAGTAGAGCGCAAGCGTTTAGCTATTTTTAAGCACCAGTCGCAAAAAGACAGGCCCGTATTCCCCGGCGATGATGCAAGGGAATTTTGGGTACGTGCAGAAGACCGCACGAGTGAGACGGCCAAAATATACAACCAACTGGGCTTAGCAGAGTACGAGGCGATGGAAGCTTTTGTAAGATGGAAGTTCTGATAAAAAACTACAATGACTTTAATTAAATCAATCTCAGGCATCAGGGGGACTATTGGCGGCAAGCCCGGTGAAGGCCTCACCCCTGTTGATATTGTTAAATACACGGCAGCTTATGGCCGCTGGGTGATGCAGACTACAGGTATACCGAAAGTTGTAATCGGGCGGGATGCCCGCATTTCGGGTGAAATGGTAGAAAACCTTGTTAGTGGCACCCTGATGAGCATCGGCATTGATGTTATAGACATCGGCCTTTCAACAACCCCTACCGTTGAAATTGCTGTTCCCGGCGAAAAAGCCGGTGGTGGTATCATTATCACCGCAAGCCATAACCCCAAACAATGGAACGCATTAAAGTTATTAAACGCGCTTGGCGAATTTATCAATGATGAGGAGGGCCAGGCAGTTTTGGCAATAGCAGAAGACCGTGAACTTACCTTTTGTGGCGTAGATAAAATAGGTAAAGTAACTGCCGACGATTCCTACCTCCAAAAACACATCAACCAAATTCTTGCGTTGCCCTACGTTGATGCTGAGGCGATAAAAAAGGCAAACTTTAAGGTTGTTATCGACTGCGTCAATTCATCAGGTGGGATCTTCTTACCGCCTTTATTGAATGCCCTGGGTGTAATACAAATAGAGGAACTATTTTGTACGCCAAACGGACAATTTCCGCATAACCCTGAACCCTTGCCCGAAAACCTGGTGGCTTTATCGGGTAAAGTAGTTGAAACCAGGGCAAACCTCGGTATTGCTGTTGACCCTGATGTCGACCGGCTTTGTTTTGCAGACGAGAACGGTGCCATGTTTGGTGAAGAATATACCCTGGTTGCAGTTGCTGACTATATCATGCAGCGCAATCCCGGAAACACCATATCCAACCTTTCATCGACACGCGCTTTGCGCGATATTACTGAACTAAACGGAGGTACCTATTATGCATCGGCAGTGGGTGAAGTTAACGTAGTAACAAAAATGAAGGAAACCAACGCGGTTATAGGCGGCGAAGGTAATGGCGGCATAATTTATCCTGAATTGCATTACGGGCGGGATGCTTTGGTCGGCATAGCTTTATTTTTAACCTACCTGGCAAAAACCGGTAAAACAGTCTCTGAATTACGCGCAACCTACCCTGCATACTATATCTCGAAGAACAAGATCACCCTCACCGAAGGCATGAACATCGACGGTTTGTTAAAAAAGATGGAGCTAAAATACCAGCGTCAGCCTCACAGTACAATTGATGGCTTAAAAATTGAATTTAATAAACAATGGGTACACCTCCGCAAATCAAATACAGAACCTGTGATCCGGATCTATGCGGAATCAGGAACAATGGAGAGCGCTGCGCAATTGGCCGAACAAATTATCACTGATATTAATGAGCTTATCTAAAAATAATAAAGCAAAAGGTTTGTAAGGTTTGGATAACAGGCTGTAAGGCGCAACAATAAAAAATGGTCTCCGTTTATTGGTCAGAACAGACTTTTCAATCAATTCAACTTTACCTCCCCTCCTGTTTTATCAGCCTCAGGTAAAACAGGATCAACATTTTTATACCCGGCATCCTTGAATTTTTTGAAACACGCCCTGATATACACCTCCATATCATAGTCAGTTGATTTTTTGGCGAAATCATAGCCAGGGCGATATTGCAGTAAAAAGGCTGCAAGGGTATCGCCTTTCAATGGCGTTATACCCGATACGATGCCCCGGTTAAAGTGTTCGTCTACAAATTGCTCATGTTCGTCGCGGATGAGCAGCTTGTTGAATTTATATTCAGGGGTACTTTTTTTGGTGAGCGCCTGAATCAATGTCAACAGGTTAATAGAAAAAAACTCCCCCGGCGAGAAATTTGCGCCGTTGGTAAAAGCGTCAATTACCCTGGGGCCTTTGTAATTAAACTGCCGTGCATAATCGGCCCGGTTGGCGAGAGAGTCTTTTTTAAAGTTCCTGTCGCCATAAATGGTTACTTCGTTAAGGTTATTTACCGTTGGTGTAAGCTCAATGGTAAGCAACACGTTAGGCTTTCCCGCCGCTACAAATCGTGTTTGATAGCCCGGGTGTATTATTTTAAGGCTATCATCAGGATGAGAAATTGTGATCTCAAATTGGCCAAGCTGGTTGCTGCGGGTGGCAACCAACGCGGCTTTTATAGCCACACCACTGATGGGTTGTTTGGTGGCTCTGTCAATTACCAAACCTGTAACTTTTTGTGCGTACACAGGCAAGCAAAAGGCGATGCAGATCAGCAGAAATAAACACCGGTTTAGCTGGCACATTAGCAATGAGGGTTTTATGTTAACCAAAAATAACGATCAAAAAATATAAACATAATTGTTTAACTTGTTTTAACATATCACATAAGCTTATTTTTTCACTTTCGGACTTTTCCGACTTTTTAAATAAATCCGAAATCGAAATTCCGACATCCGAAATCAAAAACTATCTTTGCGCTATTATGAGCAAATCAACCGACGAACTTTTTAAAAACGTTATATCGCACGCAAAAGAATATGGCTTTGTTTTTCCTTCCAGTGAAATTTACGACGGACTAAGCGCCGTTTACGATTACGGGCAAAATGGTGTCGAACTAAAAAACAACATTAAAACCTACTGGTGGAAAGCCATGGTGCAGATGCACGAGAATATCGTAGGGCTTGATTCTGCCATTTTTATGCACCCTACCATCTGGAAAGCCAGCGGACATGTGGACGGTTTCAGCGACCCGATGATTGATAACAAGGTGACCAAAAAACGTTATCGTGCCGATCAGTTAATTGAAAATTATATTGAGGACATTAAAGAGCAATGGATGAATGAAATAACCGAGGCGTTAAGTGAATCTTCAACCATAAATCCTAATGACAATTCAGCTATACCTATTCGCAATATAGATGAAGAAAAGCTGAAAGATAATGAACACTATAAAAGGGCTGTTGAAATTGAAAATAGGCTAAATAGTCTTTTAATTGCTGAAGATCTACAAGGATTAAAAGATTTAATAATTGAACTAGAGATTGCCGACCCAATTAGTAAGGAAAAACCTGATTGGACGGACGTGCGCCAGTTTAACCTGATGTTCAGCACCCAGATGGGCGCTGTTGCCGATGATGCCGACCTGATCTACCTTCGCCCCGAAACGGCCCAGGGGATCTTTGTGAATTACCTGAACGTACAGAAATCAGGCAGGATGAAAATTCCTTTCGGGATAGCTCAAATTGGTAAGGCTTTCCGTAACGAAGTAATTGCCCGCCAGTTTATTATCCGCATGCGCGAGTTTGAGCAGATGGAAATGCAATACTTTGTACGCCCCGGCACGCAAAAGGAATGGTTTAACAAATGGAAAGAAACCCGTTTGAAATGGCACCTT
>JARLHA010000021.1 GCA_031292485.1 Mucilaginibacter sp. | reverse complement strand
AGTTATTGGCTTTATTTTGTCACTGGTAGTTTATTTTTCATGCAATAGCCCTAAGACAGGCTCGTCCGATGCCTTATCGGCAGCAGACACGGTAACTACCAGCATTACGATCAGCCCGAACGTTCCATTTGACATCAATGACCCTTCAAACCTTGCCGAGGCGGCCGACTACGCCTGGAAAGAATTTATTGCACTCACCTGGCCGGCGCAGGCACAGGGACCCGTGACATTTGCCAGGGGGCAAGCGTTGCCCGGCGGAACGTATGGCGACAAGGGCCCTACAGGGCAGGTGGTATGGGAAACATTCAGGCACAGGGTAGAAGCATTCCCGGGGCAGGGAAATCCCAACGGATACGATCCTTCAAAACCAGATTATGGTTACAATACAAAACCGGATTATATTTATGCGCCCGGAAACGGCGTACCCAACAATGGTATGATCCCTCCATTTTTTAAGGACTCCGACACCAGTCAGATAGTGTTTGACAACCTCGATGAGGTAACACAAATAACCCTCAATTCTATGTATGCAGGAATTTCTGAACATGGCAAATCGGGACCACAAAGTTCAGCAACATCAACAAAAAGTAAAATATTATTTGAGGCCAAGGTAAATGACGACTATTACACCTATGTGGCCAAAAACAAATATTTTCAAAGTGACTCCACTTCCGTTCAAAATATCAAAACAAACTCTGCCGGTTATGCCGTCACCGGGGATGCCAAAACATACCCGTCTCCCTATACCAACCTGCCATCAAGCAATGCCAGCGCAAAACAATTGGGCAGTATTGAAATTAAAGCAGCCTGGCGCCGCCTTAACCCTGCTATTGAAGATACGAGTAAATTCTATAAAGCTATTGTACGGTATTATTCGGGGACTGTGCAAGGCGGGATCGAAACAGTAAAGGGGTATATAAATTCAAACGATAAGGAAGTGAATGAAATATGGGGACTGGTTGCCCTGCATATTATCCACAAATCGCCGAATGCGCCTGCATTTGTATATGCTACTTTTTCGCATTATGATAATATACTGGATACAGCGGGTAATAGTGTGGAAGATATGGACGGCACCACGCTGCCACAATATTTAAAGCAACCGCCATTTTCGCCGGCGCTAAATATTGTTAACTCCTCCCCGCCGAATAATCCCCAGCAGGTAAGTACAGCCGGTGGGCAGGTGAACACCAACAGCCCGCAGCTTTATTTCAGAAATGCTGCCGGAAAGGAAGCCATAACCGATGCTTCAACAGGTAAGCCTTATACCCAGCCGGTAAATATAAACCGCCGCATTTACCCTATCCCGCCCATAATCGTAAATGCCAATAAAACAGCCCATGCTGCCATAACAAAGGTTAACCCCAAAGCAGTATGGTTAAATTATAAGCTGGTGAACGTGCAGGCCCAGCCGTTGGATTACGTCCGCGACAGCACAAAAATCGCCGGAGGACTTGCTCCCACCTATTTCCTTGCCAACGAAGTGGTCGAAACCAATCCAACACTGCAACATTTTAGCGGCGGATTATTAGTTAACGGCGCTTGTTCCAATTACCTGTACAGTATATATACCGGCAAAGTTGAATACGACAACAACGTATTTATACGAAGCAGCAAGGATAACCAAATGTTTTTAATGGGCGGCTGCATGGGTTGCCACGGCTCGCAGGGACAAAAACTGGGAGGAGATTTTAGCGTTTTGCTTGCTAACGGCCGGATCAGTAACCCCGATATAGTTGAGGTGAACGAAGCTAACGCCGCGTTAATAAGAGCTATTTCGAAAGCATACAGATTGAGCCCGACTAATATGTCGGCTAAAAAGAAAACAAAAATAAACTAATAATAACAATTTAAAACTTACGATTATGGCTTATGAAATGAAAGGAATTGATATTCCGACCTGGGCAACCATTAAAAGTTATTTTACCGTTACCGAGCAACAACATATGCTGCAGGTAACCAACGGAGATTTAGACCTGTTTGATTGCGCCAGCGTAATGAAATGGGCCCCGCAAATATATACCGAGGTGGCCTCAGGAAAAATGCCTCCGGGCGGCCCAAAATGGACCGGTGAAATGATCAATAACTTTTTTACCTGGTGGAAGCAGGGAAACTGCAACTAAAGCTGTCCTTAACAAGTATTGAAAGGTCAGAAAAATTGATTAGATGATGAACCCTGCCCAGTTCTCTACTGGGGGGGCATTGCTGTTTGATCATCGGCGCATTACCGAATAAGAAATCAAGATAAAAAATAATAAAGATCAGGAATATCAAACAAAATTCATTAACCCGGGGAAAATGTCAGAAACGAACGCTGAAACTTATTCAATTGTTCGCCGAGCATTATCCGGTATTAATATTTCTTGATTCCGGGATTTTGGTTCCTGACTCTTGATTCTTATCCCAGGCAATTATTTCTTCCAAACCTTCCAGTTACTTGCGGGGTCAGCAGCTGACGCCCTATGTTTCTGTGGCGGTATTTTCAAAAATAACGCAGCCATCCTGTCGCCAAGCGCCGCAGCCTTTGTCCAGTCTGCTTTGGCCGCTACTTTATTATTGAGCGTATAATAAAGCTTTCCCCGCTCAAGGTAGGCGCCGCTGTTTGACGGGTTTAACTCAATGGCTTTTGAAAAATCCGCAATTGCTCCTGTATTGTTTTTCACAACCACATTCACATAACCGCGCATGTAATAGGCATAAGGAACATTAATGTTGCCATCGATAGCCTTATTCAGGTCAGGCAATGCGGCAGCAGGATTATTCATTTCCAAATATAAAGCCGCCCTGTAATAATAGGCTTCGCTGTATCCCGGATCAATAGAAATTGCTCTGCCAAAGTCAGCTACAGCTTCCGGGTTTTGGCGCAAGGCCGCCCTGGTTAAAGCCCTGCTGTAAAAAGCCGACGCGACCTGCGGGTCGATGCGAATGGCCCGGTTAAGGTCCTCAAGCGCTCCGGCATAATCATTTAGCGCCAATTTAACACAGCCCCTGTCGTGGTAAGCCTCTGCAAAATCGGCGTTTAAACTTATCGCTTTATTAAAGTCGTCAGTAGCCCCACTGTTGTCATTCATCTTCATTTTCACTTCAGCGCGATTATAATAAGATTCGGCGTTATCCGGATTGAGGATAATTGCCTCTGACAAGTCAGCCCCGGCGGCGCCGAAGTTGCCCAATTTTAAATTTACCGCGCCTCTTTTTTCAAAAGCTTCGGCATTTTTAGGGCTCAAAGCTAAAACCTCGTTAAAATCAGCAAGAGCTTCATTATAATTGTTGAGTTCGGCTCTTACCATGCCACGGTAAAGATAGGAGGCCGCCATCTTTGGATTTAAAGCGATTGCTTTCCCAAAATCATCCATTGCACCGTAGGGATCTTTAAGCCTGCCTTTTGAAATGCCGCGATCAATATAAGCTTCGGGCTGTTTATCGTCAAGCTGGATAGCTTTATTCAGGTCCTCAAGCCCCCCTTTAAAATCAGCAAGGCCATTTTTTGAATTACCACGGTTAACATAGGCAGTAGCATCATTGGGGTTAATTTCAATTAATTTGTTGAAATCGGACATAGCTCCGTTGTAATCACCCAGCCTGTTCTTTGCATTGCCCCTATTGGTATAGGCTATAGTGCTTTTAGGGTTTAACGCTATGGCGTGGTCACAATCTTCTACCGCGCCTTTATTGTCATTAATATTCATTTTCGCATAAGCGCGGTTAGCATAGGGCAGATCGATATTAGGGTTGACAGTGATTATTTTAGAAAACTCATCAATAGCGCCCTTAAAATCTCCCTGCTGTACTTTTATAATGCCCCTGTAATTATAGGCTTCCAAATTATTCGGGTTTAGCGCAATTTCTTTTGTAAAATAGGTCATTGCACCATCAAAGTCCTTGTTGCCGTACAGTTCAACACCTTTTTCAAAAAAAGGATCTTTGCTTTGCGCAATTGAAAACAGTGGCAGAAAGAATATTGAGAGGAATATTAAGTAAAGTATAGCTTTTTTCATATGCGACAGGGCTCCGATTGTTAATGATGTCAAATATAAAATAATCCTAAATTTTTCGGCCTAATTTATTTGAGCAATGGTGCTATTTAAGATTATGTTTTATATTAGTGCCATAAATATATGAAACCTTTTTACCTTACTCAATTTAAAATCGCAGCGGCTTTTGGGCTTTGTCTGGCCTTTCAGTCGTGTGTCCTTGTTCCGGGTTCCTGGAAAAACGACAAGATCAGTTCTGGCAAACGGGACGATTTCCACACGCTTAACAACGGCGCGCTTAAATACCTGAAAGCCGATGATCCGAAAGGACTGGTACCCTTTCTATCAAAGGACATGATCGCTGCTAATAACGAAAGAACCGTAGAGCAGATCAGCATCGAACTTAAAGCGCACGATTATGCGCTGATGGACGAATTTTACGTGGTGAATAAAAGCATGGGGGACGATACTGTCCTTGCAAAAGGCCCTGATATAACCCGCTACGGGCTGAAATACCCTTATAAGACCACTGAAATGTATTTCGCGTTTTTTACGCCCAAAAAATGTGATAATAAATATATGGTGAGCCTTATTTACGGAAAATTTGATTACGGCTGGAAAATCATCAAGATGGATGTTCAGCGTTATACCATTAACGGGAAAACTGCGCCGGAACTATTTGCGCTGGCCAGAGACCAATATGAAAAAAAAGATTACCAGGCCTCGCTTAACAATATATCGCTGGCAATAGATTGTTTTAAGCCGAATGAATACATACAATACCCTGATGAGGTTGACGCTACCCCGTTTTACAACAAAGTTCGCGAAAAGGTAAATGAAACCTATCACTATCCGCTCATCCTGCGCCAGGTATCTACAGGCCCTATGATACTGCGTGTTTATAATGATGAAAGTGATGAAGGATCCTACCCGATGATCTATTATATGACGCATTTTCCGCTGAAGGACACGACTGCCGTTAAAAAGGAAAATACGGAGATAAGAAAGGCCGTTGGCAAAATGTTTCCCGGTTTGGATGACAACAACAATTACATATTGTACTCCGCCTTTAATGAAAGGCCTACCGGATACAATACGGTGGGGCACTTTGATATGAAGATAAAGGCGCATTGAAATAATCTGCTTTGTCCGGTTATTGTTTCCGATGAATTGGTCTGGTATGACGCAATATCGGGTTGAAATATTTGGCACCGCCCGAATCAGTGAAATCCCGATCTAAAATCGGTGTAATCGGGTGCAATTCAAATTGTCGCTACGCAGCTAACTTTGTCAAGGCAGCCTGTTGGGCAGCTAATTTAATATTTCTGATCACTTTGTTCCACTGCCCGCTTCCTTTGGTTACTCTAAGGTTCAATACATTTTGCGCTCCCTT
>JARLHA010000020.1 GCA_031292485.1 Mucilaginibacter sp. | reverse complement strand
GTTGGCATAGCGCGGTTATTTAATTGTTAATAATTGCGAAACTTTAAAGTTATCGCCTAAAAATTAAATTTCGGCCCTCTCTCCAATGAGGATGACCGCATACACTGCGCTATGCTTTTCTTACATAATTACTTCGCAAGTCTTCCGGGGAATCATTTCACCACCGGCAAAATCAGTTTTGATTGGTTGTGATAAACATTGATGGTTTCCTTTAAAAAGTCAGAGTCCCTGGCGTGGTAAATATCGATAAACTGCTGTGGGTTACGGTCGACCAGCGGGAACCAGCTGCTTTGCACCTGCACCATAATACGATGGCCCTTTTTAAAGGTATGGGCAACATCAGGGATGGCATATTTTACTTCAGTTGGTTTGCCCGGCACAAATGGCTCGGGGTTTGAATAGCTGTTGCGGTACCTGCCGCGCATAATTTCGGCATGCACCAGCATCTGGTAGCCGCCCATAGGATATTTTAAAACAGGATCGTTTTCCGCATAAATATCTACATCATTATAACTGCCCTTGTCCGGGAAAACATCGATCAGTTTTACCACAAAATCCGCATCCGTATTGGAAATGCTTACCATCAGGTCAGCAATTACCGGGCCGGCAAGCGTGACATCACTGGTTAAGGTATCTGTTTGATAAGTCAGCACATCCGTACGGCGGGCAGCGAAACGCTGGTCGTCCGTCATATACGTACGGGTTCGGTTAAAATGTACATCCTGCGTATAAGGCACCGGTTTAGCCGGGTCACTGATATAGGTATCAAATGTTGGCTGCGTGCTGTTGGAAGCCGTGAACGACAAATTACCGTTTTGCCCCAGGTAAATATCTGTTGGCATTACATCCGCAGGCGGCCATTGCGGCAACTGGTGCCATTTATTCTCGCCGGTAAAAAATACAGTGGCTTTGCTGATCTGGTCAACCGCCCCCTTTCCGCGCAGGTAAAATTCAAAAAACGGGATCTCGATATTATTGGCATACCACTCGCTGGTATTGCTGCCCCACTGCACATTACCCAGGTGGGTGCCATCGTTATTGCGCCATTGCTCGTGGTACCAGGGTCCCATTACCAAACGGTTATTGGTGGCAGGGCTTTGTTTATCAATGGCTTTGTACAAATTCCAGGCGCCAAAGCAGTCCTCCGCATCAAACTCACCTCCTACTACCAGCATGGCAGGCTTTACATCTTTAACGCCTGCGCGTGCATTGCGGGCCATCCACCAGGCATCCCGGTTTGGGTGATTCATCATTTCGTTCCAGAATTTCAAACTGTCACCTGCCAGTTTAGTAAGGTTGGGCAATGCGCCTTCGCTCAAAAAAAACTGGTAATTATCATGAATTGCCGGGTCATAAGTTGGCGCTGCTACAGTAGTCGGGCGAGGGTGAGGTACTCCAAAACCAAATTGCTTGTAAAACGCAAAAGCATCCATCTGGAAAAACGCCCCGTTGTGGTGAAAATCATCACCCACAAACCAATCCGTAACGGGTGCTTCGGGGCTAACGGCTTTTAATGCCGGGTGGCCGCTCAACGAGGCCATGGTGGAATAAAATCCCGGGTAGGAAATCCCAAATACGCCCACATTGCCATTATTATTGGGCAGGTTTTTTATCATCCAGTCGATAGTATCATAGGTATCGCTGGCCTCGTCAATATCTTTGTTTGTTTTTTTATTTGGATCGAAAGGGCGCACGTCGGCAAATTCACCTTCGCTGTTCCATCGGCCCCTTACATCTGCTATCACCATGATGTAGCCCTTTTTGCAATACTGTATCAAATGGTTTACCCAAAACGGGCGAAACTGATCTTTACCATACGGGGCGCAGGAATATGGGGTACGCTCCATTAATATCGGGTGTTTTTCCGAATTATCCTTTGGCAGGTAGGCGGAGATAAACAGCTTTACCCCATCGCGCATGGGAATACTTACTTCTGTTTTGGTATAATTATTTACCAGCCAAACCGAATCGGCATTTTGGGCAAACGCCAGAATAGGGAACAGGAAAAACACAAGGGTGTATAATTTCTTCATGATGGTGAATTGTGAGGTCAATAGGGTAAAGATGGAGATTTTTGAGGAGGAAAAGAAATTGAATAGGAATAACTCAATAGGCCTGCGCGCTGGCTTCCCCCTCTTGAGAGGGGCAGGGGTGTGTTATTCTCCATTCTGGAATTGTGGATAAAACCTAACCATGTTCATGACACACCCCTCCGCTCCTCTCAAGAGGGGAATCGCACAAGGCCCATGCGCGTTAAACGGCCTGTGCGTCGGGTTCCCCTCTTGAGAGGGGCAGGGGTGTGTTATTCTACGTTCAGGAATTGTGGATAAAACCTAACCATGTCCATAACACACCCCTCCGCCCCTCTCAAGAGGGGAATCGCACGGGGCCCATGCGCGTTAAACGGCCTGTGCGTCGGGTTCCCCTCTTGAGAGGGGCAGGGGTGTGTTTCTTCTTTTTTGCAGAAATTGGCTACTTTCACTTTAAATACATTCGACCGTTTACCTTATGCGCCGCAAAATCATCCCATACAACTCGAACCTTAAAATGTTAGCCCGAAAACTACGGAATGATAGTACATTAGGCGAAGTACTGCTTTGGAACGAGCTAAAAAATAAACAATTCTATGGATATGATTTTCACCGGCAAAAGCCGCTACTGAACTACATTGTTGATCTGTACTGTTATGAATTAGAGTTAGTGATCGAAATCGATGGACTTTACCATAACTGGGAAGAACAGGATAATCGGGACATTTTGCGAGATAACGAACTGAGCAGCTATGGCTTAGCCATTCTTCGTTTTACAGAACAGGAAGTAAGAAAAAATATGCAGGACGTTTTACGAACTATAGAACTGCATGTTTTCAATCGTGATCCTGACATACTTCGTCAAACCGAACACGAATAACACAAAACTTAGTATTGTCCATAACACACCCCTCCCCCCCTCAAGAAGGGAATCACACAGGGCCCAGGTGCCTTAAAAAAGGACTCGCGCATTGGGTTCCCCTCTTGAGAGGGGCAGGGGTGTGTTATTCTCCGTTCAGGAATTTCGGATAACTTCTGGCATTATCCATAACACACCCCTCCGCCCCTCTCAAGAGGGGAATCGCACTGGCCGATGCTTTTTTGGCGCTACTTATTCAACGCCTTCAACTTCTCCTGATATAAATCCCTGCGCAGCCTAGCTGATTATTTATCCAGGTTGATTGGGCGCCGATATAATCGGCATGACGGATAGTTTTACCTGCTATAGTAATCAAACGCCGCCTTCCCAATTTTGGCGATCACACCTTCCCTCGTTGCTTCATCATCGGTGGAGTTGCAAACAAAAACCGAAATGATGAGGTGTTTGCCATTGGGCAAAGTGATAATGCCTACATCATTGGTTGCTGGCGACAGGCCTTCAGCGTTGGTGGGTGATGTTCCTGTTTTATGGGCCACAACTGTGCCGGCAGGTAATAGACCTTTTAACCTGTTAGGACCAGTTGTAGTTTCGGTCATTATATGGTATAAAGTATCCGTAGTAGGTTTAGCCAAAATTTTGCCCCGGTAAAATTGATCTAGCAGCATGGTCATTTCAACAGGTTTGCACCAATTGGTATACTGCAGTTCCCACATGGATGCCATATCAGCTTCAGACGCCCGAATGGCGATGCCTTTGATACCAATATGCAACATATAATCCTGAACAGTTTTTGCCCCTCCTATCGTTTTTAACAGGAAATCGCAGGCATTGTTGTCACTTTCAGCAACCATATATTTTATAATTTCGCTTAAAGGAAGATCGGCGCCCTTTGGATACTTATCGCGCATGGGGCTATAAGTGTCTTTTACCATGTCGCGTTTGGGGATGTGCATCAACTGGTTTAAAGTAAACACCCCGCTGTCAACCAAATGCATCACCGTTAGCGCTATCGGGAACTTCATTACGCTGTGTAAAACAAGCCTTGCCGAACCATTGTACGACAAGGTATCGCCGGTTTCAGGATTTAATATAGATACACCCACAATGCCCTTAATGGGCTTTGCCAATTCTTCGATCCGGCTGCGGAGCGGCACATCATTTCCGGGCTGCGCAAAAGCGGGAACAATAAAAATAAAGAGTATAAATGCTGATAGAATAACGTTTTTCATACCCTAAATAACGCAATTATTTGACATGAATTTTAATCCAGCTGCAAATAATATTCATCGCCACCGGCGACATAGTTTCACTTATCTGTTCATATTCCGAAACATCCCCGGTATGAGCGGTTTGAAATAAATGGTTTAAACCCGGAATGGTTTTTACCTCGAAGTCTTTATTGCCACTTTTGGTTAATACATCCTTTATTCTGCCTAAATTTTCGGCTGCGTCAACCTGTGTATCCTTTTCGCCGGTTACAGCTAAAACAGGGCATTTTACTTTGCTTAAAGCCGTTGCGGGGTCGTAACTGATGAAAAAGCGCAGCCATCCGGAGCTATACATACCATCGTAGACCTTTTCAATGTCTTCCATTGTAGCGTTCGGGACATTCAGGGCATCCAATGTTTTTTGTGTCTGCTCTTTTTTCCAGGCCTCAACAACAGGTGGAATTTGCTGATCAAGATCTGCCTTCGTTGCCGACATAGCAAACAGGCTCAATATGCTGAAGTGCAGTTTTTTATAGGCTGCAACCGATACGCTGTCCATACCCTTTTCCTTAAGCGCCAGTGCTGATTGCTCGGTCAGGATTTTAGCGCCGTTAACGCCTGGCCCTCCCCATAACACTATAAAAGCTACATCATTACGCCTTGCGGCAACCATAGGGGCAATCATGCCCCCTTCGCTATGGCCGATCAGGCCCAGGTGTTTTTTATCTACGTCAGTTCTTGTTTCCAGGTAGTTAAGGCTGGCCTCTACATCGTATGAAAAATCGACACTTGTTTTGTTATTAGTGTCTGTCCCTAATGAGCTTTTACCTGCGCCCCTGTCATCCACCCTTAAAACAGCTATACCGTTTTTAGTCAGGTAATCGGCCAGCACCCAATAGGGCTGATGGCCCAACATGGTACCGTTCCTGTCCTGGGTGCCGCTCCCGCTTATTATGATTACCGCAGGATATTTACCATCGCCATCCGGGCGGGTAAATGTGGCGCCGTAATGCAGGCTTTTATCGGCATTATCATATTCAACATCTTCGCTGTGGTAACCGTAAGGCTGTTTGGGCGTTTGCGGCCTTACTTTATCTGCCGACAGGCTTGCTTTTTCCGCGTCGGTTATTTTTTTGATACCGAGGGGGAATTTCGCGGGCCCCTGAGTAAATACACCGCTTACACTGTCATGCCCAGCCAAAATACCTTTATATCCACCTTTAATAATAGCCATCCCAATGAACAGGCTATCTTTTTTAACAAAAGTGCTGCTACAGGCAATCCCGAAAGCCTTCTGGTCAGGGCTGTCAAAGGTGGATGAATAGCTGGTATCCGATGTTTTTTTAATATTAAAAACCAGGTGAAGTTTCACACCGCGAACGGAGATGGCCCCTACCCAACTGCCGGTAACATCCTGCGCTTTAAGCTGGCCGGTAAAACAAACTGCCAGAGCAACTATCAATAACTTTTTCATGAATTTTGGTTAACCTGGTGTTTTTTAAAATACACAAATGAATAAATGACAGGTATTAAAGCCATCACACAAACACAGCTGGTGAAAACGATCGTCCCGGCTTTGGGTGGCAATAAAAGCATGATTACCGTTATTGCAATACCGCCAACAAACCAGATCTTTCCGGCCAGCCGGTGCGTTGCCCGCCAGTTATCTTCGCTTTCCAATGTCCAGGGTGTACGGATGCCTGCAAAATAATTTGGTTTGATGCTATTCATCATATTACCCAAAAAAGCAAACAGCAAGCCTATTACCGGGAATAACAATTTGTCTATCTGAAAACCCTTATGAACTGTTGCATAAACGATGGCGATATTTAATGCTGCTAAAAACACCACCAGGCCCAGCGCCAGTTTTTGAAAGGTTTCCTGCCCGTATTTTATCTGTTTTTTGGGATCGATAGCAGGCAAAAATTTAAGCAACAGGTACACCAGGGCCGAAACGCCTATCAGGATTAGCGGTCCTATTAAAAACTCGTTCCTGCTGCCATATCTGTCAACTGTGCCGTCTATGCCATAATGAACCGGTACCGTTTGCGGCAGTGTTGGAAATATGATCCATAAAAAAACCGCCGGCAGTAACCATACCACCAGGGCAGCCCCATCTAACAAGGTAAACTTCTTCATTTTGATGATTTATCTTTTTGTGATTGTAAACTGATGATCCATTTCAGCATTTCGTCCATAACGGTGGTATTTAACGAATAGCAAATAAACTGCCCCTCTTTTGCCGATGTTACTAAACCCGCCTGCCGTAACAGGTCAAGATGGTGCGAAATACTGGGTTTCGAGATATTAAACCGGTCTGCTATCTCCCCTGCCGTCAGGTCCTTATCCTTCAGTAGTTCCAAAATTTCTCTTCGGGTAGGGTCATTTAGCGCTTTAAACAGTGAATTCAAATCAACCTCCATTTAAATATTTAGACAAATATCTAAATACTTTTTAAAATGCAAAGCTATTGCAACATTTTTTATGTGATAGTGTACAATTCTTTAAAATTCCGTTTCTTGTAGCTATAATTTAATTTCGATCATGCATAGAAGAAATTTCCTTAAAACAGGCTCTTTGGCAGGTTTGTCCCTGGCCACCGTTGCCTCAACATCGTTTATTTCGCGCCCGGAAGAAAAAAACAATAATTCCGGCGAAAAGACAGATGATTTTGTGTTGAATGAAGTAACTATCGATATACTTCAGCAAAAAATGCAAAAAGGGGAATACACATCCCGGTCGGTTACCAAAATGTATTTAAAGCGGATTGAGGAGATAGATAAAAACGGGCCGAAGCTGAATTCGGTGATCGAACTTAACCCGGATGCGCTTGCTATTGCGGATGCGATGGATAAGGAAAGGACAGCCGGGAAAATACGCGGGCCGTTGCATGGGATCCCGGTTCTGATCAAAGACAACATCAGCACAGGTGATAAAATGCATACCACCGCCGGGGCGCTGGCCATAGCAGATAATGTAATGACGGCGGATGCTTTCATCGTAAAAAAACTAAGGGAAGCCGGAGCAGTTATACTGGGTAAAACCAATTTAAGCGAATGGGCTAATTTCCGTTCAGAGCACTCCACCAGCGCCTGGAGCAGCCGCGGTGGCCAAACCAGATGCCCCTATATTTTAGACCGCAATCCAAGCGGATCGAGCGCTGGGTCGGGGTCGGCCGCCTCGGCCAATTTATGCGCTATCGCGATTGGCACGGAAACGGACGGCTCTATTGTGTCGCCCTCATCAGTAAACGGATTAGTCGGCATCAAACCTACCGTAGGTTTGTGGAGCCGGACAGGCATTATTCCCATTTCAAAAACGCAGGATACCGCCGGGCCAATGGCACGTACGGTGAGGGATGCCGCCATTCTTTTGGGAGCGTTGGCCGGTGAAGACAGTAGCGATAGTTATACCGCCGCCAGTAAAGGAAAAACCGAAGCAGATTACACGAAGTTTTTGGACGCAGGCGGCCTCCAGGGTAAACGCATCGGCATTGAAAAAGACGGTTTAAAAGTGAGCCCGCAAATGGACCCCATATTTCATGAGGCGATTGACTTACTGAAAAGCAAGGGCGCCACCATTGTGGAAGTTGAGTTGTATAAACTGTTAAAGCCTATTGGGCACGATTCGTTTAAAGTACTGCTTTATGAATTTAAAGACGGGCTCAATAAATATTTAAGTAATGCAAACTCCAAAGTAAAATCGCTGGCAGAAGTAATTGCATTTAACAAGCAAAATGAAGCTAACGCGATGCCTTTTTTCAAACAGGATATACTTGAACTCGCACAAACCAAAGGCGGCCTTGAAGAAAAAGAATACCTGGATGCTGTAAAAAATACGACCGGAACAAGCCGCAATGCCATCGATAAATTATTAAAAGAAAACAACCTGGATGCCATAATCGCGCCAACGAATGGTTTTGCCTGCTGCATTGACCTGGTAAACGGCGATTATGATAATGGTTTCGGTTTTGCCAGCCCGGCGGCATTGGCCGGCTACCCGCATATTACCGTACCAATGGGTTATTTTAATGAATTACCTATAGGCCTGTCGTTCATCAGCAGCGCCTATAAAGAAGGCGATATTATCAAACTGGCGTATGCTTATGAACAGGCTTCAAAAAAGAGGGTAGCGCCGAAATTTAAAGCGAATTTGTTTGGGTAAAGCGTAAAAACAAAGCTGAACATCAGGATATTTTAATTTAAATGTATATTTGTATATAAGGTTATGAGCATATTAACACTTGGACAAAGCTTTGAAAGCAAATCGTTTTATATTCAAATAAAGGAATATATTAACAAAATAAAAGGACAAATCACGTCTGAAAATAATAGTTTCAAAAATTTGCTGATTGAAATTGAAAAGGAATTCATGGAAGACACCCAGGTTTTTACAGATATTAAAAAAATGAATTCCGAAGAATTAAAAACGCTAAATCAAGGCATAAAAAAGTTCAACAATCATTTTGATAAAGTGAATAACTTGTATTACGATAAAAACTATTTTGCCGATGGTGAGCTTAAACAACTATTTCAATCTATTAGCCGCCAGGCACATAAAATTGAAAATATAAGTCATAAGTATCTATTTATTGATCAAACTAAAACACAAACGCCTGACTATATTAAAGAAGGACTTGCAAATTTTTCCAGGGAAACTATCAGCAAAAAATTAAGATCGAATAATTAATGCCTTATCAAAGAGGGGATGTGATTGAACTGCCGTTTTTAATCCCCGGTAAAAATAAAACAGAAGTACATCCGGCTATCATCATATCAAACGATATGGTTTATGAAAACGAGGTATTTATATCTGTGTTATGGTCACGCATTCTGATCTTCATGAATACTTTGCGTTTGACCTAACTCCGGATATGTTTGTCAGCTCCAGAAACATACCGGAGGGAAAAGCAAAAGCACATTTGATAGCCTACGTCCTCGAAAATCAAATTATATCTAATTCAAATACCAAAAAAAATAAAATGAAAGCAGTTTATGTAGATAAACTTGTCCATTTTATTTCGGATACGGTGTTATTGGAAGATTAACTGATATTTACTCTTGATATTTACTCTTTTTTCTCGATATCCTGTAATATCTGGATCATGATCTTATTCTGATATTCGAGATGCTCAAGGACGGTTTCTATTTCAAATTCAGCTTTGGTGTTGATGTGCAGGTCAGCTTCGGCCCGGAGGTCAGCATGCCTCGATTGAACGTTCTGGCCGATCATGATCAGGGGCAGCAAAAAAAGCTGGATCATATTCGAGATAAACAGCCATAGTACAAATGCCGGATATGGGTCGAACCGGGCCGCTTTCGGGGCCAGCATATTCCAGCTTAGCCAAATGGCCGTCCAGGTAAAAATGATAAGGAAAAAGCCCATGCTACCAACATGATTAGTTATCCAAACGGCAATTTTATCCAGCGTTGATGGCCTAACTTTATCCTTTAAAACAGGTTCCATTATTTTTTTTTGTTTCCTTCTAAACTCTTCGAGTGAAATGGGAGCTTTAAGATCATCCATGATTTCCTTTATAATTTACCAGGGTTAATAATTTACTTGATAAATATAAGAACATTAGTTACTTATCTGAATTTCTAAGCCTGGATGGTGTTTCCTTAAAATAATAACAACTGAAAAGTCGCGGTAAGTTATTTAGTGATTAGTGCTGTTTTTATTTAATTTGCATCCAAATTTAACCCGCAAACTGATATGGAATTTGGCCGTGTAAAACCCGAAGAACTGGCAGAAGTAGATTTTACCCTTCCGCCTGACCCGGAATTGACTATCAAAACCTTAAACGAGGCAAAAGGCGACCAGCCTTTACAAGTCCACATTGGCTGCGCTAAATGGGGCCGTAAAGAATGGGTGGGCCAGATCTATCCGCTTAAAACCAAAGAAGCCAATTTTTTGGATGAATAT
The DNA here is from genome assembly GCA_031292485.1 of Mucilaginibacter sp. Classification (GTDB taxonomy): domain Bacteria; phylum Bacteroidota; class Bacteroidia; order Sphingobacteriales; family Sphingobacteriaceae; genus Mucilaginibacter. The sequence continues at coordinate 176,155 of JARLHA010000020.1, read as the reverse complement.
GTAAAGCACTTTGACTGTATTGAGTTGAATGCTACCTTTTATAATATTTACGGCCCGGACACCATTTTAAAATGGAAGGAAAAAGCTGCGCCAAACCCGGGTTTTAAGTTTTGTCCAAAATTTTCGCAAACTATTACGCATATCCGCAGATTAAAAAATGCAGATGAGATCACTACTAAATACTACGAAGGCATTATGGCTTTTGGCGAAAACCTCGGCCCGCTATTTTTGCAGGTGGGCGATAATTTTACACCTAAAAGTCTGCCCGATTTAAAGGCTTATTTGGAGCACCTGCCAAAAGATGTACCGGTATTTTTAGAATTGAGGCATAAAGAGTGGTTTGCCAACCCCGAAAACCGGGATGCTATTTTTAACTTGCTGCATGAACTTAAAACAGGCGCTGTAATAACCGATGCCTCCGGCCGCAGGGATGTTGTACATATGCAGCTGCCTACGCCACATGCGTTCATACGTTTTGTGGGTAATGGCCTCCACCCTACCGATTATGCCCGTGTTGATGAATGGGTTGCACGCATCAAGCAATGGGGCCGGATGGGGCTTCAATCAGTTTGGTTTTTGATGCACCAGCACGAAGAAGAATTTTCGCCACGGCTGGCTGATTATGTAGTTAAACAGATCAACCATGAATTAGGATTAGACCTTAAACGGTCCCATTTTTTGGATAATGATAAAGGGTTGTTTGCATAATTCTTGTCTGAACTCGAATTTTTGGAATTTATCGAATTTGTGGAATTATTAAGTTAGTGGCGATGAACCGCATTGCCAAAAATACCGGTAATTCTTTAATTCCAAAAATTCGACAAATTCGAGTTCAGACTACGACACCATACCCGAAATTATATTAATACTCAGCGCCAATATCGCGGTATTAAATGCAAACGATATCAATGAGTGTACCAGGCAAACACGGCGGATCCGGCGCGAGGATATTTCGACATCTGACACCTGGAACGTCATACCAACAATGAACGAGAAGTAAACAAATTCGAGGTAATCCGGCTGAACCTTACCCGGAAATTGAAGCCCTCCAATGGCTTTTGTCTGCCCGTCTATATCAGTATCCGGGTCATAATATAAATGGGCATATCGTAAAGTATAAATGGTGTGCAGCAAAAACCACGAAATAATCACTGCGCCAATAGCTAATAGGATGTGTTCATTTTTTGCAGCTCCAGGCAACCCTTTGGTGGATTTTAATAAATAAACAATAGCCCCCAGACTTACTACCGAGGCAGTAGTAATAAATGCAAAAAGGAATGTCCGGCTTGAATCCTGCAATTTGGCTATCTTCCTCACCTCAAGCGGGTGTGACGAAAAGATAATGATCCAGTTCAATACGATCACCGTTAATGCACAGCCTATCCAAACCACCAATATTAAAGCAGGCGTTGTTATTTTGCCTCTGAGCAGAAAAAAAACAATTGCACTAACCGTTAGGGCGATCATCAGACGGTAATGCGCATCGAGGCGGAAAAAGAATCTTCTATCAGGTCTTATGGATTTTGACATATCAGTTTATTTCGGTTCAAGGTCCATATTTGTCCATTGTCGATAGACCATAGCAATTATAGTGAATTTAATCTTTTTAATAGGATTTATGCATAATTTATCAACAGGCTATGATTCACGAACTATTCTTCAACGATCTCAGCAACCCGGCCAACCTGCCCGTCTTCCAGCCTTACTTTGATACCGCGGGAGTGATATGGGGCGCTGGTTAGCAGGTCTTTTACAATCCCGCGGGTCTTTTTTCCTGAACGCTGATCTTTTTTAAGGATAATATCAACTTCAAGGCCGGGGTAAATGTCTTCGCGGTTTCGTCCGTGCATGGTTAATTTATTTTTTGTCTCTTATTGCCACCAGATCATTAGTGGTGACTATCTTATCAAAGCCTTTGCTCGTCAAACCTGTCGTCAGCTTTTTGTCGCCCGACCAAATCTTGCATTTAAATTGTTTGGCGAACGCGACATATTGAATATCCTTCAAGTCAATGTCTTTCACCAGGTCAAAGGCCTCATCCCAAAATTCGTGGTTGATTTGCTCCTCCGAGATAAAGTTAATGTCTTTACAAACCAAATATTCTGTTTCCATAACTGATTCGAGGCTCATACCTGATGCCCTGGCAATTTTCTCATATTTGGACCTGATTTCATGCCGTAAAAATTCAGGTGAAATAAACTTGAAATACTTTTGGGAATTAATTAACAGATCGCCAATTTTTCCGTTAGAGTTCAATATACCGCTGTAAACAATATTGGCATCGACGATGATTTTCACTTATTAAATCTTGATTTATTCGCCTCCCACCAGGAGGAGTTGGTCTCTTCGGCCAATTTATCAGCGTCGGCTTGGGTAGCTTTGGATTTCGACGTTAGTTCAAGATATTTCAGGTAATCTATAATACGTTGCAGGCCAAACCTATCAATCGAAGATGGAATTGTAATTGTTATTTTGTCTTTATCTGCGTTTTCAATCACCATACACAAATATAATAAAATATTAAAAACAAATGTTTATCGCCTGTTAACTTAATTAACGTTGTACTAACTTTTGAATTGCCGTCTCCACCTTCCCAAAATCAAAACTTTTCAATACTTTATCCATTCCGGCGGTAATTTGCTCATTACCCAAATTGCCGATACTGCCTTCGTGGGTATGGTTAACTGTTTTATCAGGGTTAAATTCGCCTTTTTCAATAGCGTACCCAACCTGTTTGTAGGCATCACGGAATGGGGTACCGCTTAGCACCATGCGGTTAACTTCTTCCACGCTGAAGAGGTAGGCATATTTGGGGTCGTTCAATATATCCTTATTTACGCTGATGTTTTGCAGCATAAATGTGGCCATCTGCAGGCAGTTCTTCAGATCGGTGAAGGCCGGGAACAGCAGTTCTTTTAACAATTGCAGTTCGCGGTGATAGCCGGATGGCAGGTTGGTGATCATCATGGCCACATCATTTGGCAAGGCCTGAAGGCGGTTACATTTGCCGCGCATAATTTCCCAAACATCCGGGTTTTTTTTGTGCGGCATGATGCTGCTGCCTGTGGTTAATGTATCGGGGTAGCTTACAAATGCAAAATTCTGGCTTAAATAAAGCGCCTGATCCATGGCCATTTTGGCCAATGTGGCCGCGATGGATGATAATGCCTGCGCTATCACGCGCTCTGTTTTTCCCCGGCCCATCTGGGCGTAAACTACATTATAATTCAGGCTATCAAAGCCCAATAGCTTTGTTGTTAAAGTACGGTTAAGCGGGAAAGATGAGCCGTAACCTGCGGCGGAACCCAAAGGGTTTTTATTGGTGATCTTCCAGGCGGCCAAAACCATTTCCAGGTCGTCGGCCAGGCTCTCGGCATAAGCGCCAAACCACAAGCCGAAGGAGGACGGCATGGCTATTTGCAAGTGTGTATAGCCGGGCAGTAAAACATCTTTATGTTTTTCGCTTAGTTCGATCAGCTGGCGGAACAGGGTTTCGGTCTCTTCAACCACCTGTTGCAACTCGTGCCTGAAGAATAGTTTCAGGTCGACCAAAACCTGGTCGTTGCGCGAGCGGCCGCTATGGATCTTTTTACCGGCATCGCCGATGCGCTGGGTAAGTAACAGTTCAACCTGCGAGTGTACGTCCTCCACCTCGGGCTGAATGGTGAATTTACCTTCCTCAATAGCAGCATAAATATTTTTAAGTTCCTTTTGAACCAATTGGAGATCTTCAGCGCTCATCAAACCAATGCTTTCAAGCATTTGGGTATGGGCCAATGATCCTAAAACATCAAAAGCCGCCATTTGCAGGTCAAACTCGCGGTCGCGACCAACGGTGAAATTTTCTACCAGTTCATTAACGGTGACGGACTTTTGCCAGATTTTAGCCATTTTAATTTACGAATTACGATTTACGAATTACGAATTCGTAAGATCAATTTCCGCGTAAGGTATTTAACGCGGCAACAATAATAGAAAGAAGTTCGTTTCCTTCCTTATAAATCGGATCAATTTTTTCTGTTATCTGAGGATTTAATTCAATCAGCAATTCTAAAAAGAACAAGGTCTCGTCCAACTCCTCTTCAACTATCTTTAATTTGTTTATAAAATCATTTTTTGATTTCGCTCTGCAAGCGGCGCGGTAATTTGCTCCTGTAGAGCTTGCACTTCTATTTAATTGGTCAGCATATTTTTTGTTAACAATATTGTATGGAAGGCTAAGTACTTATCTTGCATTTGCTAACGAATAATTTTTGGTTCTTTGTTTAAGTTCTTCTTTTGTCATGGCTACAGGTTTTTTTATAGCTAAACATAATCTAAAATTAATGAACAACCAAAAAATCGTAATTCGTAAATCGTAATTCGTAAATCAAATTATCTGTTCCAGCATTTTAATGTACAACTCAATTCCCCCGCCAATTTCCTCTACATAAACAAACTCATCCGCCATGTGTGACCGTGCCGAATCCCCGGGTCCTATTTTTAAAGATGGAATGTCAAGCAGCGCCTGGTCGGATGTGGTTGGCGAACCATAGGTAATGCGACCCAAGGCAATGCCCGCCTGCACGATGGGATGGCTCTTATCAATTTTTGAAGGCTTGAGCCTTAAGGAGCGTGGGGTAACATCGCAGCTTACATGCTGTTTGATGATCTCCAAAACTTCTTCGTTACGATAGGTTTCCGGCACCCTTACATCTACAGTAAAATTACAGGTTGCTGGTACCACATTATGCTGCGAACCTGCATTGATAATCGTAACCGACATTTTTACGGGTCCGAACGCCCCTGATTCTTTCGGGAAATGATAGTTCCGGAACCATTCAATATCGGTTAATGCTTTGTAAATCGCATTTTCACCTTCTTCGCGGGCAGCGTGGCCGGCCTTGCCGTGGGCAACGCAATCTAATACCATCAGTCCACGCTCGGCAACGGCTAATTGCATTTTTGTAGGTTCTCCAACTATCGCAAAATCAAGTTTTCCCAGGTCTGTAAGGATAAACTCCAGGCCATGAATACCCGATACCTCTTCTTCGGCAGTGGCTGCCAGGCAAAAGTTATATTTGAGATCTTTTTTGTCATAATAATAAAGAAACACCGATATTAACGAAACCAAACACCCGCCTGCGTCATTGCTGCCCAGGCCAAAAAGCTTGCCATCTTCAATTTTTGCGTCGAAAGGATCGCGGGTATAGCCCGGGTTAGGCTTTACCGTATCATGGTGAGAATTAAGCAGTATTGTTGGTTTTGCGGCATCGAAATATTTATTCCAGGCCCAGATATTATTGAGCTTGCGATTGGTTTCAACACCCTTATCCTGCAAAAACTTCTCTATCAAGGCAGCTGTATTATCTTCTTCCCGGCTGAAAGACGGTATCGAGATCAACTCCTGCAGCAAGTTTACCGCCTGTTCGGACAATGTTTTTAGTTCAGTCATAAATATGGGGCAAAAATAAGGTTTTTAGTTAACTAAGGGATTTAAGTTGAAGATTAAAAGTCTTCACGTTTCGGGAAGAATATATAATCAATATATTGATTTTTTAAACACAGAGAGCACTAAGAAGGCACTAAGAACACAGAAACAAAAAATTATAATTGTTTAAACTTAGCGCTCTTTGTGCCTTCTCCGTATCTCCGTGTTAAAATCCAAAATGAGTTTATAAAACTATGGCGTTTTTGATGCCGTTATAATTCCCCTTGAGGTAATCATATTTTTACATACCCAAAAAACCGGGGCAGTTTTAATTTGATATTATTGCAGTATGAAGAAGTTCTTAATCTTTAACCTGTTTTTTGTTTGTTTTATAGTGGCATCTGTAAGCGCCGGGGCGCAAACTATTCCTGCAACAACAGTTACCGTAAAAGGAAAATATAAACTCACGTTTATCAATTACGATGCTACTTTGGATACAGCCTTACAGCACCGGATGGTTAACACCTTTTTTACAGTTTACCCTCAATTAGCCAAAGCTTATAATAAAAAAACGCTGAAAGAAGTTACCATTGTTATAGACACCACTTATAAAGGCGTTGCCGAAACGGATAATGGCAAAGTTACCATTAGCTCCCGTTGGATGCATTTGCACCCGGAAGATATTGATGTAATTACCCACGAGGTGATGCACATTGTACAGGATTATGGCAACAGTACCGGCCCGGGCTGGCTTACTGAAGGCATTGCAGATTATGCGCGGTATAAATTCGGCGTAAATAACGCCGCGGCAAAATGGGCTCTGCCAACTTATAAAACCACGCAAAACTATGATAACGCCTATCGCGTAACCGCTCGTTTTCTGCTTTGGGTGGAAGAGAAAGTTAAACCCGGTATTGTAAAGGAATTAGACATCCGGCTGAGAAAGCATACGTTTACCGATAGCACATTTAAAGACCTCACCGGAAAAACCGTTGATGAACTTTGGAAAACTTATTCGGAGAACCCGATTATTTGATAAGTTTTTCACAAGCTTCCCTACAGGGGGAGATTTATTGAGGGCTCCTCTATTTTTGAATATTTACGGGTATCATTCATACTTATATACAGCACCAGCGAGATCACGATACAAATGGTAACATACCAGTAAAACCATTCCTGGTGGTGATTATCCTTAAAATCAAGGGCGACATATTCTGCTGTGCCGCCAAAAAGGGAAACGGCAATAGCATACGGAAATCCAACGCCCAGCGCCCGTACATTAACCGGGAAGAGTTCGGCTTTTACCACCGCGTTGATGGACGTATAACCGCTTACAATTACCAGCGCGCACATAATCAGGGCGAAGGCAGGCCAAAAATCTTTAGTGGTGCTTAAGGTACTCATGATTGGGTAAGTGGTTAGAGCGCCTAGCACACCAAAACCGACGAGCAAAGGTTTGCGGCCGATCTTATCTGACAGTAAGCCAAAAACCGGTTGCAGCAGCATGAAAACCCCAAGCGTTAATGCTGATATCAGCGTGGCGCTATCTTTAGAAAACCCGGAGGTATTCACCAAAAACTTTTGCATGTAAGTTGTAAACGTATAAAAGGCTACCGTGCCGCCAATAGTCAGGCCAATGACCAGCAAAACCGCACGCGGATGCTGCATGAGTGATTTTAAAGTTCCGCGGGTGGTATTTTGTTTACTGTCATCCAAATCAACAGATTCCTGCATGCTGCGCCTTAAATACATTACCGTTATTGCCAGCACGGCCCCAATACCAAACGGGATACGCCAGCCCCATTGGTGCAATTGTGCCGGGCTTAAAAATACGCGCTGTAATAAAACCAATACGCCAAGGGCTATCAGCTGCCCCATGATGAGCGTTACGTATTGAAAGCTTGAATAAAAACCGCGATGCTTTTTGGTGGCCATTTCGCTGAGGTAAGTGGCGCTCGTACCATATTCGCCGCCAACGCTTAAACCCTGAATAATGCGGGCTATAACTAAAATCAAAGGCGCGGCAACACCAATCTGCTTATAACCAGGCACTACTGCTATCATCAGCGACCCGATGCTCATCAGCAATACGGATAACGTTAGCGCCGCTTTGCGCCCTTTTTTATCAGCGTAAGACCCCATCAGCCAGCCACCTATGGGCCGCATTAAAAAACCGATAGCGAAAATGCCCGCGGTATTTAATAACTGTACGGTTTGGTTGTCGGAGGGAAAAAACACCCCGGAAAAATAAAGGGTAAATGCCGAATAAACATACCAATCGTACCATTCAACCAGGTTGCCAAGCGAGCCGCCAACGATGGACCGGATGCGATGGACGGTTGCTTGGGTTGAATTTGCAGTTTTATCGGGCATTAGATTTAAAATTGAATTTTAAAGATATATATTTATTACCTCGAACAAAATAAACCCGCCTGATAATTTAACAGACTATGAACAGGAAATTTTTATTTACAGCTTTATTTTTTGCTCAGCTATTTGCTGCTCATTGCTTTAGCCAAACAAAACCAATCCCCTACGGTAATAACCCGTCTGCCGGTAAATATTATAATATAAGGGGTATAAAAATGTATTGCGAAGTTTATGGCACCGGTAAACCAATATTGCTGATCCATGGCAATGGCGGCAGTATTGCCGCATTCAGCAAAACAATCCCTTATTTCGACAAAAAATATATGGTGATCGCGGTTGACAGCCGTGCCCATGGTAAATCCGCCGATCCGAAAGATTCCTTAAGTTTTGAAATGATGGCGGACGATTTTAATGCTTTACTAGACGCCATGCACATTAAAAAGACTTACGTGATAGGTTGGAGCGATGGCGGCATTAATGCCCTGGTGCTGGCCATGCGGCACCCGGAGAAAGTGATCAAACTGGCCTCGACAGGTGCAAATTTATGGCCCGATTCAACAGCGCTGATCCCTTCGCTATGGAAGGATATGGTGAAGCAATATAACGAGCAGAAAAACATAAAATGGAAAACCGACAAGGAGAAAAACGACTGGAAGATATTTTTGCTTGATTATTTTCAACCCAATATCCCGCTTTCGGCAATGAAACAGGTAACCTGCCCTTCGCTGATCATTTGCGGCGACCGTGACCTGATCCCTGTTGAGCATACCTATCTGATCTATAAAAATATCCCGAAAGCATATTTATGGGTCGTGCCAAATTCGGGGCACCCAACGTTAATTGAGCATACGGATGACTTCAACCAAAAAGTGAACGCATTTTTTACCAAAGAGCATTTTTAAATAGCCGGACTTTGCTCTTTTAAAAGACAATAACAGGAGCTACAGCAATTTTGCTTTGCCGGAATACCCGGACGATCTGGCAGCTATCATGTCGTAATATCTGTCTATCGCGTCGCCAATCTCGTCGATGGGGATGTTTTCTTTTCCAAAACGGTGTTCAACCTCTCGCCAAACGCCAAAATCGTTTTTCTTTATGACATGGAACGTTGCGTAGTTAAAAACGCTGAAAGAATTTCCGGGATTGTTTCTTGAGACCTTAAATGACTCGTTCTGTGTGTTTACTTCAAATGTTTCCATAGGATTCAGGGTGCTCAAATTTAACACAATAAAAATGGCCCTGCAATACAAATAAGGCGGTATTTTAACGGTATTTTAAGGGTGTTTTAACGGTGGGAGGTGAAAGGCAATGTCGGTAAGTTAGAAGTTTTAATATCGAACACCCAATATCGAATGTAAAATAACGAAGTAAAAAACTTCGGAGTTCGATATTCAACATTCATTATTCGATATTAAATTTCTACACTTTTCCTTAACGACATTGGGTTGTAAGGTTTGTAATTTATAACCTTCACAACCTCTACAACCGTTACAACTTATCTCAACTAAACTTAATTATTCACCAGCTTAAGTGCACCTTCGGCGTAGCGCATGCCGGTATCAGGGTATCTGGCAATTACATCCTGGATATCTTGTAAATCGGCCGGGGATAGGGTAATATCAACGGAAGCCGCATTTTCGCGCAGGTATTTTGGCCTTTTAGTACCGGGGATAGGGATAATATCATCGCCCTGGGCCAAAACCCAGGCCAGCGCCAGCTGCGCGGCGGTACAGTTTTTTTGTGAAGCCAGTGCGGCAAAGGCCTCAGCCAGGTGCTCATTATTATCTTTATAATCATCGCTGAAGCGGGGCAATGTTTTGCGGAAGTCATTGCTGCCCAGTTCGTCAATTTTAACGGCATTGGTGATTAAGCCGCGGGATAGCGGGCTGAACGGAACCAGCGAAATGCCCAGTTCGCGGCAAACCGGCAATATTTCGGACTCCACATCCCGTGTTAATAACGAGAATTCGCTTTGCAAAGCAGCTATAGGGTGTACAGCATAAGCCCTGCGGATAGATGCCGCCGATGCTTCTGACAAACCTAAATAGCGCACCTTTCCTTCTTTCACCAGGTCGGCCATGGCGCCAACCATATCTTCAACCGGTACATTTGGGTCAATGCGGTGGGCATAATAAAGGTCGATGGTTTCAATATTTAAGCGTTTGAGGCTCTTTTCAACCGCTGTTTTTAAATATGCAGGCGAGCCATCAAAATACGAGCCCGGCGCCCCCGGATAACTGTTCTCATCCTTTTGCCTGAAACCAAATTTGGTAGCGATAAATACCTTGTCGCGGTTGGGCGCCAGCACTTTTGCAACCAGTTCTTCGTTACGGCCATTGGCATAAATATCGGCAGTATCCCAGAAGTTAATGCCCAGGTCGAGCGCGAGGTTTAAAGTAGCAATGGATTCATCATCATCAAAAGTACCATAGCCATGGTTCATTCCCATGCAGCCTAACCCTATAGCGGAAAGCTTTTCCCCGGTTTTTGCTAATTCCCTGTATTTCATAGATAGTTTGATTTTTATCAAATATAAGGCCGGCTCAAGCGATATAAACAGTAACATTGTAATATGACTTTTACCTGAACCAGGGCCGGCAAATCACACAATTGTCAAAAAGTATATGTTTGAACATTTATTTTTTATTAGTGAAAAGTATTGTAGTATGTTTGTGACAAAGAAATTAAACTTATAGAGGATCATATCAAAAAACAATCATGAAAAAAGCTATTATTTTATTTGCAGTTGCTTTGTTAAACACAGCAGCGTTTGCACAAACTACCTGGACCAACGACAAAATGCACTCGAAACTGGGTTTTACCATTACCCATTTATCGGTATCTGATGTAGACGGTATCTTTACAGATTTCACCTGTACCATTACCGCTTCTAAACCAGATTTCAGCGATGCTAAATTCGCATTGACTGTAAACGCTGCTTCAGTAAACACAGATGTGGATTACCGCGACAAAGACTTACGCAGCGCCAGCTATTTTGATGTAGCTAAATACCCAACCATTACATTCGCAAGCACAGGCGTAAGCACCGTATCGGCAAATCACTACAAATTAAGCGGAAACCTTACGCTACATGGGGTAACCAAACCGGTAACATTGGATCTTTGGTACCGCGGCACCATCACCAACCCAATGACTAAAAAAGATGACGCAGGCTTTAAATTAACCGGCACTATCAATCGCGTTGATTTTGGCATAGCCCCGAATGCACCCAATGCAATGTTAAGCACTGATGTTATCATCAATGCTAACGGCGAATTTGCTAAGCAGTAATTGGTTGATTGGGTTGGGTTGATTAAGTTCGGCTTTCAATTCAGCGATTAATCGTACTGATTAAAAATATTTGAAGACGCTCCGGATTTCCGGGGCGTTTTTTTTTGGTTTGAACTATGATGCGTAGGGTTTTAGGATTTGAACGCATTTTGTAGAGACGCAATATTTTGCGTCTCTGGACAAACAATGGAATTTGGATTAAATTTCTTCAAAATCAGGGCCTGAGACGCAAATTGAGACGCAAAATATTGCGTCTCTACGGAAAAACGATCTTAACACATGCCTAACCCAATCAAACATTTTACAAAAAGCTTACCGGCACTTTTCTATATTTGGAAAACCCAATTCCAGCCTTCATGAAAAAACTGCCATTATTACTGCCACTTTTATTGATCACTCTAAACTCATCCGCCCAGGAAAAAAGCATTTACCATAAGGGCTGGATCGATTTTAACAAGAATGGCAAAATGGATGTGTTTGAAGACCCGTCGCAGCCCATTGACGTACGTGTTACCAACTTACTGAGCCAGATGACAGTAGAAGAAAAAACCTGCCAGCTGGCTACGCTTTACGGCTTTAAACGCGTTTTAAAAGAGGAAATGCCTACGCCATCGTGGAAGAACGAAGTTTGGAAAGACGGCATTGCCAATATTGATGAGGAACTGAATAATTTAACCTCGCATACCGACGCTGCACCTACACAATACTCCTACCCTTACAGCAAACATGCCGCGGCGATCAATACTATACAAAAGTGGTTTGTGGAGGAAACCCGGATGGGTATCCCGGTTGATTTTACTAACGAAGGTATTCATGGCCTTAACCACGACAGGGCTACCCCCCTGCCCGCACCCATCGGCATTGGCAGTACCTGGGATAAGGAACTGGTACGCCACGCGGGCCAGGTAGTTGGCCGCGAGGCGAAGGCACTGGGCTATACCAATATTTACACGCCGATACTGGATGTTTCGCGCGACCAGCGCTGGGGCCGGGTGGTGGAAACCTATGGCGAAAACCCTTTTTTAATAGCCGAAATGGGTAAGCAAATGTGTTTGGGCGTACAGGAAGAAGGCGTTGCCTCTACTTTAAAGCACTTCGCGGTGTATAGCGTGCCCAAAGGCGGCCGTGATGGCGCCGACCGCACCGACCCGCATGTGGCGCCAAGGGAATTGTATGAAATGTTCTTGTACCCTTTCCGCAGGGTGATACAGGAAGCACACCCGCTTGGAGTAATGAGCAGTTATAACGACTGGAACGGTGAACCTGTTACCGGCAGCTACTTTTTCCTGACAGAACTGCTCCGCCAGAAGTTCGGATTTAACGGTTATGTAGTAAGTGACAGCGAGGCGGTGGAATATCTGTACAGTAAACACCACGTGGCCGACAGTCCCGAGGAAGCGGTACGTGAAGCCTTTGAAGCGGGCCTTAACGTGCGCACCAATTTTACCATGCCGCAAACCTATATTATGCCATTGCGGAACCTTTACAAAGAAGGCAAAATATCGATGAAGACGCTCGATTCGCGGGTGGGTGATGTTTTAAGGGTGAAATTTAAATTGGGTTTGTTCGACCATCCTTATGTGGAGGATACCAAAGCAGCCGATAAAATGGTTCACAACGAAGACGGAACCGCCATGAGTTTAAAAATGAACCGGGAGTCGATGGTGTTGTTAAAAAATGATAACAACCTTTTGCCATTAGATAAAAATAAATACAAAAAGATTTTAGTAACGGGTCCATTGGCCGAAGAAACTAATTATGCCATCAGCCGTTACGGCCCATCACATAATCCTGTACTTAGTGTTTTAACAGGCCTTATTAATTACAGAGGCAGTGAAGGAGTGGTTTATACAAAGGGCTGTAATATTGTTGACGCTACCTGGCCGGAAAGCGAAATTATCGAGACCCCACTTACCCAACAGGAGCAGGCCGACATAGACAATGCCGTTGAACAAGCTAAAAAAGTAGATGTTGTTATTGTAGTGGTTGGCGAAGATGTGGACCGCGTGGGCGAAAGTTTATCGCGCACGGGGCTGAATTTACCGGGTCGCCAGTTAAAATTGATCCAGGCTTTACAGGCCACCGGCAAACCGGTGGTAATGGTAATGATCAACGGGCAGCCGCTTACCGTTAACTGGGAAAATAAATATGTACCGGCGATACTGGAAGCCTGGTTTCCCGGCCCGGAAAGCGGGCGGGTAATCGCCGAAACGCTTTTTGGGGATAATAACCCGGGCGGCAAGTTGCCGATCACCTTCCCTAAAACGGTCGGGCAGATCGAATTCAACTTCCCCTTTAAACCCGGGAGCCAGGACCCGCAGGGCGGCAAAAACAGCTGGGGAAATACCAGCGTGAACGGGGCTTTGTACCCTTTTGGCTATGGCTTAAGCTACACCACTTTTGCTTACAGCAATTTACAGATATCGCCCCAAAAAGAAAACCAGCAGGGTGATATAAAAGTAAGCGTTGATGTTACCAATACCGGGCAACGTGCCGGCGATGATGTGGTTGAATTATACCTGAAGCAGGAATACAGCAGCGTTACCGTATACGACTACGACCTGCGCGGCTTTGAACGCGTGCCCCTTGCCCCCGGCGAAAAAAAGACAGTCCATTTCACCCTGCACCCGGATGACCTGGCCATCCTCGACAAAAACATGAACTGGACTGTTGAACCGGGGAAATTTATGGTGATGATAGGGAGTTCGTCGGAGGATATAAAGTTGAAACAGGAGTTTGAGGTAGAAAAGTAGGTGCAAGGCAAAAGCTGGAATATTTTAAACTATCGGGCGTTGGCAGGCAATGCATCGCCTACCAACGTTTTTAGTTTTATATCGTATTCTGTTGAAAACTGCTTATTAATAAAAAACTTGTTTTTAGAGCCTGTTTAAACTTTTTTCAAGAATAATGTTTTAGCATTTACAGCGTGAAATTTAAGGACTATTCGTAGGATAAATACCCAAAAAATAGCGGATATTTTAAAAAACTATGATTGGTAACGTCCATAACAAAAGTTTTGATCAAAATTTAAACAGGCTCTTATTTGCTACTAAAAACACATTTTGCGTTTGAAAAATGATTTTTCCCTGTTAAGTAAAATACCTTTAGGGTAGCAAAACCTTGCGATTTTTATCAATTTCATTATTTTTAAGGTAAAAATATTCACAATTATAGCCTAAATTTATACCGTTCGGGGCCTGGCAGACCTCCAAAATAACCGTTTACACACTAAACTTATGATCCATAGAATTGCTCATTTATCGTTTTTTATTTTGTTATTCTTATCCCGGGCGGCGTTGGCGCAAGAGATCATTGATACCCCCATAGTGCATGACCTTACCCCTAAGGTTTATAAAACGTTCACGGTTAAAGGGCGAGTGCTCGGCATGAACCTGGAATTTGTGCAGGGGGTTACCGTCACCAATAAACGTACTTCCGAAAATGTAACCACTGATGTAAATGGCATTTTCCGCATAACTGCCACCACCGGCGATACGTTGTTCTTTAATATTTCAAAATACTCGAATGATACACTTAAATTTCGATCCCCCAAAGAAAACCTAAACCTGGTTATGATCAAAAGAAAAGTAGATAGTTTGCCGCCGGGCTGTTCGGCAGGCGAATACAATAGGGCAAAAAGAGAAGATAATGAGCTATACCGCATCCTTGAAAAAGATGCTAAACTGGAAGGAAAGTGGAAGTATTGAGATGATTGGGATTAAGTTATATCAATCATTAAATATAAAATCACTATGAAAAAATCTCCTATGAACTTAAGCGACTGATAACTTAATCAATCACTCTCCTGTTCACTTCTTGGTATTCATTACTTTATTGCTAATTTTAGGCGATAAATTAATCTATTGCCGCCATGCCGGGAAGCAGGCAATAAATCTTTTTTTTAAATGGAAATTAAACCTAAAAGTATAAAAAGCACTCATTTAAAAAACATGATCATCAAATGCCTTTATTTTGATAAGGCAATGTCATGCGCTGAATTGAGTGAATTGTTTGATAAAAGCATCCCCTCGATAGCTAAGGCGGTTAATGAACTGATTGAAGAAGGTTTTGTAATTGAGCAGGGCTATGCCCCCTCAAGCGGCGGGCGGCGGCCGTTAATGTATGCCATCAATGCCAGCGCCATGTACATATTGTCCATTGCGATGGACCAGCTATCTACCCGCATACAATTAGTCGACCTTTTGAACCAGCCTGTTGCGGACATGGAGATGTTCGACCTTAAATTGTTACATAATGAGCAGGCGCTTGATTTGCTGGTTGAAAAAATCAACAACTATCTTGCACACGCCGGCGTCCCGAAAGAAAAGATCGCTGGTATAGGCATTGGAATGCCGGGTTTTATTAATCCGATAAAAGGCATCAATTATACCTACCTGGATGCAGGTGATAAAACCTTAAATCAATACTTAACAGACGAAACCGGCTTACCTGCGTACATTGATAACGACTCCAGCCTGATTGCGTTGGCCGAACAAAAATTTGGCATAGCCCGGTCGCAGAAAGAAGTAATGGTAATTAACCTGGGCTGGGGCATTGGTTTGGGAATGATCGTTAACGGCGAGATTTTCAGGGGCAGAAACGGCTTTGCCGGAGAGTTCAGTCACATCCCCATATCCGAAGATGGGGCGCTTTGCACCTGCGGCAAACGCGGCTGCCTGGAAGCGGAAGCATCTATGCTGGTAGTATCTAAAAAAGCGATAGAAGGCATACAACAGGGCCGCATAACCAGTTTAAAGCAAATAGATGAGGCCCACTCCAAGCTAATGGGCGATGCCATAATGGACGCTGCCTTAAACGGCGACCAGTTTGCTATTGAACTTTTTTCGGACGCGGGTTATAAGATCGGCAAAGCGTTAGCCATACTCATCCATATTATGAACCCGCAGGCCATTGTACTAAGCGGACACGGTGCCAGGGTTGGTAAAATTTTGCTGGCGCCCATTCAGCAGGCTTTGCATAAATATTGTATCCCCCGCCTTTCGCGCGGTACAGAATTGCTCATCTCCGAACTCGGCTTTGATGCAGAGCTGATCGGCGCGGCAGTATTGGTGATGGAGAATTTTGATAAAGAAGTAAAGAGCCAGCTGGTAGCGGGGTAGTTTATAGTTGAGGGACCATGTTCCATGGCAAAATACAAATACGACAAAAAATGCAAAAACCCGACAGTCTGATCTTCGATATGGACGGGACCCTTTGGGACGCAGTGGATACTTACACCGCCTCGTGGAATTTAGTTTTCGAAGAATTGGGTATTGATATTATAGTTGCACGTGAGGAGCTGACCAAAATGGTGGGTATGGAGGGACGGAAGTTTATCAGCATCATCATGCCTGATTTCGACGAGGAAAAACGTGAAATGATCTATAACCTGGTAAACGAAAAGCGTAGGGCCATACTGCCGGAACGTGGCGGAGTTTTATACGACGGGGTAAAAGAAGGGCTGAAACAATTGGCTGAAAAATACGACCTTTTTATCCTGAGCAATTGTGCAAAGGGCATTATCCGTTTGTTTATTGACTGGGCCGGTATTAATGAACATATAAAGGATGAAATGGCCCACGGGGTAAATTTTTTACCCAAAAGCCATAATATCAAACTCCTGTCGGATATGCACGGGCTTAAAAGCCCGGTTTACATTGGCGATACCGAAGGCGACGGCCTGCAAAGCCGTATGGCCGGGATTCCTTTTGTTTTTGTAAGCTATGGTTTCGGCCAAACCGGTGACTATGATTTGAAGTTTGACGATTTCAAATCGCTGACGACGTATTTTATGGGATTGTGAATTATAAAGCAACTCAAAACAACATTACTACATTTAAACATAAATAAAAACCTGCTGACATAGGGCTGTCATTACCGTGCATTTACTTTGTTTAACAATTAAAAACAACAAAGCTATGGACATCATCCCAATGTTATTAAAAGAAATGGAGCAGGAAGCGCAAACAACACGCAAGATGCTCAGCCGTGTGCCAAACGATAAATATGATTGGCAGCCACACAAAAAAAGTATGACAATAAGGCAACTGGCAACGCATATCGCCGAAATTCCTGACTGGGTAGCTATGGGGTTAACCAAAGACGAACTAGATTTTGCTGTGAATGCCTATGACCCGACCCCGGTTAACAATACGGAAGAATTATTGGAAGTATTTGAAAAGTCATACGCTAATGGATATGCTCACCTGGCAAAGGCGTCCGAAGCCGACCTACAGCCAACCTGGACCATGCGAAACGGTGACCAGATTTATATGGTATTGACAAAGGCCGAACTGATCCGCGTGTCCTTTTGCCAGATAGTTCATCACCGTGCACAACTAGGCGTTTTTCTGCGGCTGCTGGATATACCCATCCCGGGCAGTTACGGGTCAAGCGCAGATGAAACAGGGTTTTAAGAAAGATTCAAGAACCAAGAGCCAGGAAACAGAAGAGACGGACTTACGAAGTAGAAACTTCGTAAGTCTTAAGTTTTTCTTAATTATTTTTATGCTATGAAAACGATTAATTTGGATTTAACCCCATCAGAAAAGCAGCAGCTAAAACAAAAGAGGGTGAAAATAAACCGCCTGGCTGAATATGCCCCTGACGAGATTAGTGCGCTGTTAAATACTGGTAAGCAAAGAGCAAGCGAGGTAGCCGCCTTAATCGCTTTCCAGAGCATACCCTCCGTAGGGCCGAAATTTGCTCATGACCTGATCTCTTTGGGTTACTACTCAATAGATGACCTGCTTGATAAAGACGGCCCTACCCTGCTTAATGAATTGGAGCGAAAACAAGGCTTTTGGACCGATCCATGTGTGGAAGATCAGTTTTGGCTGGTTGTACATTATGCAAAACATCGCGGCAGCAATAAAAACTGGTGGGATTTTACTACAGACAGAAAGGCCTATCGCACAAAACATGGCTACCCGAATGACCGGCCTGTTATTGCATGGCATGAGCAATAGAGCCGGGAATAAAGAAACAGGAACCAAGAGCCAGAAAAGATGCATTTGCGTTATTTGGAAGAATAGAAAACCTGAACGATCAATTTAATATCCTGGCTCCTGGTTCTTTACTCTAAAACCAATTTCCTATCTTGACTCCCGGTTCTTTACTCTTGATTCTATAAAAAATGATCTACTACACCCAGCTTATTTTTGTAAAAAGAGGTTCTGAAGCTGACTTTAATGCCTTTGAAGAAAAGGTATTGCCGCTTTTACGTGATCATAATGGCAAACTGACCTACCGCATCAGGCCTGATAAAAACAGCGTGATCGAAATTAACGGTGAGTTGCCATACGAAATTCATTTCGTCAGCTTCGTTGGTAAGGCTGATTTTGAAAATTATAAAAACGACCCTAAACGCCTGGCAGCCATGCCGCTTAAAAATAACTCAATTGAAAAGGTAATTTTGATTGAAGGTGTAGAAATATAATGTATCTATTATTTGTTATGCAATGGCAAGCTAAAATAAAAGGTCGATCCCATATCCTCAGCGCTCTCCACCCAAATTTTACCTTTATGCCTCTGAATGATCTCACTCGCAAGGTAAAGGCCAATACCAAAACCCGATATATTTTTCATCCTTAAACTCTCGACCCGGTAAAACCGCTGGAATAATTTTTCCTGGTCTTTCGCGTTAATACCAAAGCCTTCATCGGCAACGGCAACCTCCACATTTCCGGCCTTTAGTTTGCTGCTAACCATAATTTTACTTCCCTTATTTGAATATTTAATGGCGTTGCTTAAAAAATTAGTCATTACCTGTCCTATTTTCTCCCTGTCAGCTGCTACTGTTAAATCTTTCCCTGGTATAAAACTGATCTCGTGATTCGGGCTGATTAAAGTGCTTTCTGCGATCATCTCTTCGATTAATTTATTCAGATCAAAAACCTGTGTATCGACCTTCAGTTTTCCTGGTTCAAGTTTCGAAAGGTCAAGAAAACCATGAATAAGGTCGGTCATCCTGTTCACCTGCAGGTTGGCGATTTGCAGGGCATTGTCTATAAAACTATCGTTTGATGGCGTCAGTTTTCTTGAAAGTAATTGTAAATACGCTTTTATGGAGGTTAAAGGTGTTTTCAATTCAT
Organism: Mucilaginibacter sp.; assembly: GCA_031292485.1. Lineage (GTDB taxonomy): Bacteria > Bacteroidota > Bacteroidia > Sphingobacteriales > Sphingobacteriaceae > Mucilaginibacter. Next base: position 156,991 of record JARLHA010000020.1, on the reverse strand, counting down.
GGCTGGCCATAGCAATAAAATCATTTTTCCTGATCTCGTCGCGTTTACTTTCGGTGGTGTCAAGGATAGTGCCCAACAATATAAGTGGCATCTTCCTTTCGTCATAAATTAGTACACCCTGTACTTTTATCCAGCGCAACGAGCCATCGGGCCGGGTTATCCTTACTTCATACAGGTATTTGCCCGTCCTCAATGCTTTAAAGTAGGCGTCAATAACAATATGCCCCATGTCATCCCGATTAATCTGGGCTCTTACGTCCAAAATGCTAAGCGACGTATCCTGCGGGTGGCCAAAAATTTCGGCCAGTCTCGGAGAATAGCTAAATGCCTGGCTTTGTATATTTAGTTCCCAGGTGCCCAGCGCGGCGGCATCGGCGGCAAGGCGCAAACGATTTTCGTTTTCAAGGGCCGCCTCCTTTGCTTTTACCTCTCTGGTAATATCAACAACGGTATTTAATATATAAGCAACCTCATTCCCACCGCAGGCAATTGGGGTGTTACAGCATGACCAGTATCGAACCTCGTACTTTTTTGTGTTACTATTGAGCACATCAAACCGATAAACCGGAATATCTATTTTTTGCCCGGTTTCAACTACCTTTGTAAATACTTTTCTGGCGCTGTTATCATCGTTTGGTGTAGCATCATCAGGAAACACCTCAAAAAAACCCTTTCCTACAATATTTTCCCTTATGCTTGAAGTTATTTCAAGATAGGTGTCACTCGCTGCGATTATAGTAAACCGGGGTTTATCGCCTTGTACCAGCAAGGAACCCGGCGATTTTTCGAAAATGGTTTGAAAAATAGCTACTGGGAATGATCCGGTTATCATAGGTTATAGTAAAATTGCACTTTAGTTAAACATACAAATTTAAATGTGAAATATTTTAGTAAACATTATATTTCAATTAAAAACTATCTTTAAACAAACTTGTTTTATCATAATATGATGAATATTTCAAATAAAGCCTTTTAATAAAATAACTTTAACCAAATCTGATTCCATGAAACAAGAAACCGAGATTACCGCGAAAGTTAAAGGTTTTTGGCGTAAACTCGGCCCCGGCCTGGTAACAGGAGCCGCTGACGATGACCCTTCAGGAATAGCCACTTATTCACAAACAGGCGCCCAGTTTGGTTATGGGCAATTATGGACCGCTCTTTACATGCTTCCTTTAATGATCGCCGTGCAGGAAGCCTGTGCAAGGATAGGGCTGGTAACCGGTAAAGGTATAACCACCATTGTTCGGGAGCGCTACAGCAAGAGCGTATTATATGCGGTGGTGGGGTTGGTTGTCGTTGCAAATACCATCAACATCGGTGCCGACCTTGGCGCGATGGCGGCAGCCGCCCAACTGCTGGTGCCCGCATCATTTATTTTGCTCACCTTATTTTTCACCAGCATAATTTTAATACTCGAAGTGTTTACCAATTATAAAGTATATGCAAAAATATTAAAATGGCTGGCGCTTACTTTGCTGGCATACCCGATAACTGTATTTATCGTAAATCAGCCCTGGGGCACTATTCTAAAGGCCACTGTTATCCCCCATTTTGAATTTTCATTTGCGTTTCTTTTTATAATAACGGGCGTTTTAGGTACCACTATTTCACCGTACATGTTTTTTTGGGAATCATCCCAGGAGGTAGAAGAGGACAAAGAAAAAAAATTAATTAAAAAAACGGGAAAACCGCTGATCAGTGCATTAAGCGTCGATAAGATGCGACTGGATAATGCGTCTGGCATGATCTTCTCAGAATTTGCTACCTGGAGCATCATAGTTGTCGCAGCAACTGTATTACACAATAGCGGCATTAAAAACATCAATACCGCCGCTGATGCTGCAAAAGCTATTGAGCCGCTGGTGGATACCTTCCCGCATGCCGGCTTTTTATCTAAACTCATATTTTCAATCGGCATTATCGGCCTGGGTATGCTGGCTATTCCTGTACTGTCAGGCTCAGCGGCCTACTCCGTGGCAAATGCCTTTAACTGGAAAGCCAGCCTGAATTTAAAATTTGGCAAAGCAAAAGGTTTTTACCTCATCATTATTGCGGCGACGCTTGTTGGCCTGTTGCTGAATTTTATCGGGGTTAACCCTGTTAAAGCTTTGGTTTACGCGGCAGTATTAAATGGCGTGGCCGCTGTTCCCCTTTTATTTTTGATCCTGAAAATTTCGTCGGATGAAGCTATAATGGGAGAATTTAAGAGTAAAGCGATTTCGAAAACTATTCTTTGGATAACCTTTATAGCGATGGGAGCAGCGGCTGTGGCCATGTTTTATACCATTTTCAGTTGATACGGTTTAGTTTTATAATTAAGTACCACCCACGCGAAACATTGAGGCTGATTTATTTGTTCAGACTATGAAACAATTATAAATCAACTGCTTAAGATACCATGAAAACGTTTAGTAAAAAATATTTAACCTTACCCGGCATCGCTTTGTTTGCACTTTCTGTTGGCTGTCATTCGGGCCGGAAAGACAGTAGTGCAGTTGCTGATTCAACTAATAAAGCGCAGATAGCTTCCACAGATTCAGCTAACAAAGCGCAGATCAGCAGCTCTGATTCAAGTTTAAAAGCATCAAAAAGTTTAAAAGAAGATGCTTCAAAATTCCTGGTAAAAAGCTACGAAGCCGGAATTTATGAAATTCAATTATCTGAACTGGCAGCAACTAACGCGCTTGATCCTGATGTAAAAAACCTTGCAATTGCTTTGGTAACCAACCACAAAGCCATCAACTCCAGGATTAGTGCTATATCAGCAAGTGCAAATTTTTTATTGCCCGCCGCAATGAATGCCGATCATCAAAAGAACCTGCAGGCTCTGGGCAAATTAACGGGTGCTGATTTCGACAAAAAATATATAAACACCGTCGTGAGCGGGCATGAAAATGCCGTTAGCGATTATAAGGATGCCTATAAAAATTTGAGCGAAGGCGACACCAGGACATTTGCAGGGGAAACTTTGCCAAAAATAGAAGATCACCTTGCAATGGCAAAAAAAGTTAAGGACAGGATAAAATAACCGTTAAACACTCAAAAAGCCTGAAGCGATAAAAGTACTTTTCCATTCAGGCCATATTTTTTCAAGATCTTCTATTTTAAATTCAAAATTTTTGGCAAGGTATTTCATTGACTTCTTCACTGATTTCCCTTCCTGCATACTTTTGAGGAAATGATACTGCGCTCCCCTGATAACAAACAGGCCCAGTTTATAATCCCTCCTGGTGACCGCGCAATAGGTTTTTCCGGGAAATGGCAGGTCCGGTTCTTTATTTTGAATAAAATCAAGGTAATACTGACAAATTGGGAATTGATGATGAAACAGGTGCAATACCGGGGTAAGCTTCAATAAATTATCAGGCGTATTTGGCGTTAAAACCATTTGGTCTCCGGCGGCTTCCTGATCAAAAATTTCTGAAAGCCTGTATTCAAACCCCGCCAGTTCAATGATGAAATCGGGCCAGCTTTCTTTTTGTTCCAGACTTGCGTCAGGGCGGGTCTTTTCTAAAAATGCCGGAAACTTTTCACCAAGCGTATTAAGGGTATAACTTTCTGAAGGGTACGAATCAAGGTATTGATCTGCAAACGATTCAAAAAGTCCGGCACCCAGCGCATAGGCAAGGGCGACAAACTGATTTTGCATACAGGCCCTTAACCTGGCGATATAACTGCTCCGGTAAATATTTAAATGCCGTAAAGCACTTAATCTTTGGGATTGATTTACGACTGACTCTATTGTCATCCGCTCGTCGGCTGATGGGCGACCTTTAACAAGTATTCCTTGCATCCAGTTTTGGAGTTGGGGTAAGGAAATATCGTTGCTTTCTATCATAATATCATTAACCCGGCGTCTTTCACCATTTAAAATCATTCACTAAAAAATCGACCGGGTTTGAAACTGCTGCGTCCAAATAGTTCTGTACATCTGCATCCAAATCATACCCGGTCATACGGTTCATATATTGTTTTGCTTTCAACAGTTCGGCATGGTAAACGTCAAATTCGGGAATATTGCTATCCCATTCAAGTAAGGTAGCTACGCCACCGGTAAGCTGCCAGGCTTGGCTAAATAGCTTCCACACCTCCCGTACTACGTTGCGGTCGTGGGTATCAATAATATAGTCGCCGCAATGCTGGTGCCCGGCTATGTGCATTTGTACGATACGGTCGTGCGGTAATTGGTTGATGTAATTAACAGGGTCAAAATCATTGTTAAAAGCCGATACAAATACATTATTCACGTCGAGCAATAAACCACAGCCTGTTTCTTCGGCCATATACTTTAAAAATTCCCACTCGGGTATTGTGGATTGCTTAAACGTAAGGTAAGTACTGGGATTTTCAAACACCAGCGGCCGTTCCATAAAATCCTGGGCAATGCGAATCCGCGAGCAAATATGTTTTAATGATTCTTCGTTCAGTAAAACAGGAAGCAGATCGTGCGTATTCAGGCTGTTCACCCCTGTCCAGCATAAATGATCACTTATCCAAAGCGGCTTTACTTCCGCTGCAAGGGATTTCAATTTACCGAGATACTCCTTATTCAGCGGATCTGTACTGCCGATAGAAAGCGACACACCATGCATTACCAGGGGGTATCTTTCAGCTACCTGCCTTAAAATATGCCGGGGCCTTCCGCCGGAATCCATAAAGTTTTCCGAAATTACTTCAAACCAATCAACCGCAGGATTATGCTCAAGGATGTAGTTAAAATGTTTACTCCTTAAACCTAATCCCAGGCCCGGGTTAGGCAGGGCATTAATAATCTCGCGATATTGATCCCTTTTTTTAATCATTATTGTTTTTTTTGCTATACCGGATATAGTAGTCGTAAATATTATAAAATTAACAACTGAAACTTAATCAACCACTAACCCAATCGGCTTAAACACAATTTTACTCTTTCTTTCCTTCACATAACTCCTTTGCATGGTCGTCCGGGTTATTAAAGCCAAATGAACAACGTTTGTCACCGCTGTTACCACATGAATCATAAGAACCCAAAACCGATGTAAGCCAGTTTTCAGGCGGCCCGCATTTAAAAGGGGGTTCACCAACGGACCTTTTTGCTTTCATCATCCGCTCTTCAAATAGTTTGCGGGCAAGCAGCCATACGCTTTTCCCTGTGTTTTCTCCTAAAGTGCTATACCGTTCGGCCTGGATGGGTACGGCACAGCTGCCCTGCCAGCCGCATTCGTTTGCGCCGGGCAGCATTTGTTGCTCCGCGTCGCCGTAAAGCCCGCAGCCCCCCTGCCCGTGGCAATCGTTCAAAGTCTGGCAGTTATGCCGGGTAGCAGTGGCACAATACCCCGTGCCTGCACAATTGTTGGTTCCGTTACGGTCGTGCCCTTTACAGGCGTTTAATCCCATGCAAACGTGAAGTTCAATCGATGGCGTGGCAATCGCGGGAGCGGCACCGGCCCCTTCGGCCGGCGCTGGTGCCGGTGGAGTGCCTCCGCACAATGATAAATTTTGATTGTAATTTATGTTAGCCATAATATGCTGTTTTGTCGTTGTTATCTGTTAATGATTGTCGTGTTAAAATTTCCTTTTTAGTTTATAATCCTACATCAGGCAGGTCCTGCACCCTTTGCCCAAGATAGCTGATGGCAGGATACACGGCTACAGCGGCAGTATAAAGATCTATCAGTTGTGATTTCGGGCTCGAAATTAACCCGAAAGGATAATCCTCAAATGTTGGCGCCGCGAAATATTCTTTTCCATCTTTATGCGACTTATATTTTAGTTTCATGATATCCCCGCAAACAGAATTCAATATAAATATCATCGACTTATGAATGCCGAACATAAACAGCTCATACTGCGTGTTACCCGATTTTTTGTAGCAGTTTTCAACCATCACAAATAAGTAGGTATATACACCATTCAGAAAGTCGGAAACAGGCCTTATGTGAGCCGGGTAATCGGCCGTTGAAGGGTTTTCAGGCACATTCATAACAAAATAGTCGCTGATCTCAATTTTACCTATCCCAAGTTTGTTAAACCGCTCATTTAAGGATTTATAGTGACAATAGATCTGCGCGAACTTTTCAAAATGCGATAGCTCTTCTTTATCGAAATCATCATAATCAGGCGGGATCATTTTCCCGCAATCCACACAGCCATCTTTATCAAATCCCTGTGCGCCCGGAAAGCCCTCGCCCTGTTCCACTATGCAGTGGATAGCATGGATAGCTGATTCCCTGTCTTTTACGTACAACAGGTCGCCGCTATCGGCCGCATTGGTAAAATGCGGGTTATGCTCTTTATCGTAATATACGGTGTCAATATTATTTTGGGCATAGTACGCATTGCCAGGCAATAACTGCGGCGAATGTGTATTATATGGAAGGTCATTGGTTTCGATGCAATCCATAATCATCTTGTAAAACAATCCAATGGTTTTATAGGGGATGGGCGCGGCCAGTAATTTTTTATCCGGTAAGGGGTCGGGGCTCTCTATTTTCAGGAAAGTTACCAGTTGATCCAGCGACAGCCTGGCCCTGTTGATCGGAAATTCCGGCTCGTGGCCGGGCAGGCATGCCGGCCATACACTGGGTGATTTGCCTATCAGTTCAGGCAGGCCAGCAAGGGCTTGTTTCAGGTTCGAAGACAGCGCCATGTGCAGCATTTCTTCAATCGCTACGCTCATGATCAGGGCGCCGGCTTTATTGGCGTATACCATAATCTCCGCTGACAAATCTAACGCGATCTTATTTGCCTCCTTAAGCGATTTGCCGCTTTTTACAAGTTCCTGTACAAGAGAACCGCTTATTGTATCCTGGTCGGGCACGCGGTTGATGGAATAATAGGTATATAGATATACAGGGATAGTAGCAATCTCTATTTCGATGGCCTGTTGTATTGCTTCGCCCAGGTTGGCCGGGGTTACTTCGCTGTCGGTACTGAAGAATTTACTTTGCAACATAATTTAGGTTTATAATGGGTAATATATGACTGATATTGGTGTATAAATATAATCATGCAAAACGACACTTTTTGGTATTTTACACCAACGGGGTTAATGTATATACCAACGCGGTTATTAGCAGTATCAAATAATTTAAAGGGTTATTGATTGAGGTCATAAAGCGATCAGGGTTTACGGCGGTCAAAAGAAGGTTTTTTTTTAAGCGACGCCCCCTTATCCTAACCTTAAAGTTTGCCGGGTTATTTCCTTTGGTCACCAAAAACAGGCCTGTGGTCAAATAGTTTTTTCCAAATAACCTGTTAGAGGTTTCTTTATAACAAAAAAGAAAAAATGGAAACTTCAGCACGTCAAACTTATCTCGACTGGTTAAGAATACTCTCCATCGTGGGCGTATTATTCTTCCACTCGGCCATGCCCTTTGCGGCCGGGGACTGGTGGCACATTAAAAACCACGAAACCAGTAACCTGTTAATGGAATCAAATTATTTTATGCACCTGTTCCGCATGCCACTGCTTTTCTTTATTTCAGGTACGGTAAGTTATTTTATGATGCAGCGTCGCAGCAGTATTGGCTTTATTGGTTTAAGGTTCCGCAGGTTGTTTATCCCCCTACTGGTGGGCATGTTTTTTATTGTGCCGCCGCAAATCTATATGGAGCGGTTAAATAATGGCTATACAGGCGGTTTCTGGAACTTTTACAAAACGGTGTTCAATTTTGTACCCTATCCCAAAGGCAGTTTCAGCTGGCACCACCTTTGGTTTATTGCCTACCTGTTTTTATATGATATTTTGTTTGCCCCGCTATTTTCGTGGATGACTTCGCCAAAAAGTATCGTCCTGAAAGAAAAACTGGCCTTGCTGGCCAAAAGAAAATGGATTTATACTTTAATGCTCCCAGGTATTATCTGGTATGCCCTCCTGGCTGCCAAATTCCCTGAAACCAATGATCTGGCGCATGATTATTGTTATTTCGTTTACTGGCTGTTTTTCCTGCTGGCAGGTTTCATCTGCATTACCCAGCCTTTATTAATGGATAGTTTGGCGCGTAACCGCCGTTTTGCTTTGACCATCGGGTTTGTTTGTTTGATTTTCTTAAACTGTTTGCGCTGGAACAAAATTGAACCGGGGGAAGCACAATGGCCTTTTGGTGGTTATTCATTTGTGGAGTTATTTTTAGCGTTAAAGGCAACAGTGGCATGGAGCTGGGTATTGGCCCTGGTTGGTTACGGCAAAAAATACATGAACCGCAAACATAAAGTACTTGATTATTTAAACCAGGCTGTTTATCCTTTTTATATTTTGCACCAAACCGTGATCGTGATCCTGGCTTACTATATCGTTCAAACGCAAAACGAAAGCATTTTATCAAAGTATATTTATACTGTTGGAATCACCTTTTTTATCACTGTCGGCATTTATCACCTGCTGGTAAGGCCGTTCGCATTAACACGCTTCTTATTCGGGATGAAGCCAAAGCCTGTTAAAAAGCCAGTCAGTATCACTGAAAACGAAAAACTGGATGAATTGGCCATGCTTTCAGCTTAAATTTGTAATTTAAACTGATGAAAATATTCCGAAAATATATTTTCCCGCCGCTGTATGGCCTGCTCATCTACTTTACAGTAAGGTTGCTGCATGATACAGATATTGGTCTCCAGTTTTGGAAAAGGACATGGACGCAAAATATAATTGAGATTATATTAAGCTTAATTGTAGGCTACGCCGGCGTTTATATGTTTGTGCGTTTGTTTAAATATTACGATCAGCACTGGCCACTTCAATTTCGCTACCAGAACGTAGTACGGGAGCTCGGCATAATGGTGGGTCTTAACCTGGTGCTGGTAAATCTTATTTTTACGCCCTGGGTGATATTCATCAACGGCAGGCTTTATTGGGACGACTTTGCAGATATTTGCACCATACCCAGCCTGTATGCCATTGTATATTATGGCATAGCCCGCACCCGCACCTATATGATGGCCTATATTGATAACAGGGTATTACTGGAAAAAGTGACCAACGACCACCTGCAAACCGAGCTCAAATTTTTAAAATCACAATATCATCCGCACTTTTTGTTTAATGCCTTAAATACCATTTATTTCCAGATGGATGACGACCTGCCCGGCGCTAAAAACAGCATCGAAAAGTTTTCAGAACTGCTGCGTTACCAACTGTACGATCAGCAGCAACAGGTTCCCGTTAAAAATGAAATGGAGTACCTGCAAAGTTTTGTCGACCTGCAGAAGATCCGGAGCAGCGACAAGCTTAAATTAAAGTTGAATATCGATAGCAACCTGGATAGCCAGCTGGTTTATCCTTTATTATTTTTGCCATTGGTTGAAAATGCCTTCAAGTTTTTAGGGGGTGATTATATGCTGGACATCAGCACTGAAGCCGTTAACAAACAGATTATCTTCAGGGTAGAGAATTCTATCCCTGAATTTGAAACACCGGCCGCCCGCAAGGGCGGGATCGGGTTGGAAAATCTAAAAAGAAGGCTCGACCTGCTTTATCCCGGCAAACATGTTTTTAACACAAAAAAAGAGCACAATAGTTTTACAGCTGAACTGATATTGAACTATGAATAAGATCACCTGCACGATAACTGATGATGAACCCTTTGCCCGGAAAGGATTGCTTGGCTATGTAGAAAAAGTAAGTTTTCTTGAGCTGAAAGGTGTTTATGAGGATGCATTGCAACTAAGTGAGCTTTTACAACAGCAGCCCGTTGATTTGCTTTTCCTGGATATCCAGATGCCACATATTACCGGTGTTGATTTTATCCGCGCCTTGCCAAGGCCGCCAAAAGTAATATTTACCACCGCATATGAACAATATGCCATACAAGGCTTTGAATTGGATATATTGGATTATTTGCTGAAACCCATACCCTATGAGCGTTTTTTAAAAGCGGCATGGAAGGCACAGGATTATTTTGCATCACGGGATGAAAAAGCGAATTCAACCATACCTTATATGTTCGCCAAAGTAAACGGCAGGCTGGAGAAGATAAACTTTGACGAGATACTATTTATTGAGGGGATGGAAAACTATGCGGCCATTCATTTTGAAAATAGAAAACTGATCATCCATACCACGATTAAAGGACTTTTAGAAAAGTTGCCGCCCGGACAGTTTGTACAAACCCATAAATCGTACATCGCCGCTATAAATAAGGTGGATAGTATTGATGGTAATACCCTTCATATCAAAAAACACCAGGTACCGGTGAGTAAATATTTGCGGGAAGAGGTTTTGGGGCAAATTGTGAAGTGATGTTTATATCCGCACAAATTTTATTTGACCACATAACCTCTTTTATCAACAAAACGTCTGGCCTACTCTGTCTTGATGCTTTTAACCGGATTGGCTATTGCCGCCTTTATTGCCTGCATGCTTACGGTGACTACGGCTATGATAATAGCCACAGAACCTGCGGCAACAAAAGTAAACCAGCCGACATCAATCCGGTAGGTAAAATCCTGAAGCCATTTGTTCATCGCCCACCATGCAACGGGGCTCGCAATAATAATTGCAATAACCACAAGGAAAACAAATTCTCTGGTCAGCATTTGGGCTATACCGGCAACACTTGCCCCTAAAACTTTGCGGATGCCAATTTCTTTCGAACGGTTTTCGGCCATGTACGATGCCAGCCCGAATAAACCCAGGCATGATATAAAAATGGTTAAGCATGCAAATACAAAAGCCAGGCTGCCTGTTTGCTGCTGGTCGTTAAATTTTTGCTGATATTCCCTGTCAATAAACTGGAACGAAAAAGGATAGGCAGGGTTATACTTCTTAAAAATCTGCCGGGCAATCTCCAGGTTCTTCGCCGCATCGTTACCTGCGTTCAGTCTGATTACCAGGTTATATGCCCAGTTTTTCGATCCGAAAACAATCATAGGGTCTACATTCGCATAAGGCGACTGGATAATAAAATCTTTAAAAACGCCAACAATTTTCTCTGATCCGTTAATTAACTTACCAATGGGATCTTTAATGTGCATCTGCGCCAGGGCAGTTGTGTTAATAAGGCAGGCGGCGCTATCACTCGGGAAGGCGTTAAAGTCGATATCTCTTCCTTCAACAAGTTTCAGTCCCATTGTTTTAACAAAATCGCCGCTTGTACCGAATCTCGTAAAACTCAGGTTTTCCTGGTCTTTTTGCATGCCATCCCATTTAAAACCCGAAGAAGTTGATCCGTTAACGGTTACCGTGTAACTTGTTTTACACATCGCCGTGGCGGCGTTATTGTCAAGGAAGTCGCTTTTAATGGCATCGTAATTTTTTAAAATATCGCCCTCAACAGGCACTTCTATCAAATTAGATATATTATATCCGGCGTCCCGGTTTTGAGCAAACTTTATCTGCCGGTAAATAACAATTGTGGAAACTACCATAACAATAGCTACCGAAAACTGTAAAACAACCAATACTTTACGCGGGTTAAACAGCCTTTTAGCGCTTGTAAGTAAGTTACTGCCTTTAAGAACTTTAACCGGCCTGAAACCTGAAAGCAAAAATGCCGGATAGCTGCCGGCCAGTAATCCTGTAAAAAATATAAAACCTATAAAACCGAACCAAAACAAAGGGTCGGAGTAGCCGATAGTTAGCTTTTTTTCTGTAAGTTGATTAAACGCCGGCAAGGATATTTCCACCATAATCAGCGCTATAAGGCCTGCAATAAAAGCAATAATAAGCGATTCATTTAAAAACTGAAAAATCAGGCTTGTCCTGCTTGCGCCCATAACCTTACGTACCCCAACTTCTTTAGCCCTCTTCTGGCTTTGAGCAGTACTCAGGTTCATAAAATTGATACATGCAATTAACAAAATGATGCCCGAAATGGCCAAAAGCAGGTGAACAATTTCAATGCGGCCTCCCACCGGACGGCCATTATCAAACCTGGAGTACAGGTGCATTTTGCTTAAAGGGTACAAAAACACCTCACCGTTAGTTTTCGGATCATGCTTGATTTCTATGTTCTTTATTTCACTATTTACCTTATTAATGTTTGCCTCTGGCTGCAACTGTACATAAGTATAATAATTACCCGTATTCCACGAGTTGTCGCCAAACAGGTTTTGCCTGAGTGGCACCAGGTATTCAAAATCAAATTGGGTATTACCGGGTAAGTCCTTTAAAATACCGGTTACTTTATACAGGTCTTTGTCGTTTATTTTAACCAGCTTATTGATCGGATCACTATTACCAAACAGTTTGGTTGCCAGCGTTTTGGTAATGACTATATTATTTACATTGTCAAACGCATGTACCGCATTACCTTCAAGCATGGGGAAGGTGAACATACTTAAAAAAGGCTTATCAACATCGTTACCTTTGGCCTTAATGAATTTATCACCATAATTAAACAACCTGTCAGTACTCCAGTAAACCCTTGCCGTATTTTTTACTTCGGGATATTCATCTTTTAATGCTTTGCCTAAAGGACCCGGAGTAACATCCCCTGTGCCAGTATAACCGGGCGTTACATAACGGTTCCACACTTTATAAAGCGAATTTTCATTCGCATAAAAAGTATCGTAGCTATATTCATTTTGCACCCATGCAAATATCAGGGTGGCCCCGGCAATGCCAATGGCAAGTCCTGTAATGTTGATAATTGAAAAAGCGATTTTGTTACGCAGATTGCGAAAGGCGATTTTGATGTAACTTTTGATCATACCTGTTTCCTTTTCAAGAGATTGTTTAAATTGCGTGCCATTTATATAAAATATTAAAATTCAGTCATTTATATCAGATCACTTTAAAAAAACGTGCGATAGCGGACAGTTTGCGTGCGAAAGTATTACAATAAAATCGCCATTAATTCAAATTGAAAATCTGGTTTATTTAGATGCTTAACCGTTTTTAAGTTAAATTTGATTCGGTATTTACTCAAACATATCTATGTCAGCACCCGATAACGGCAACGTAACCCTCAACATAAGCAACAACGGCATTGCCACAATCAACTTCTATCATCCTGCTCAAAATTCATTGCCAACGGCGTTGCTTAATGCCTTAACGGCCAAAATCAATCAGGCAGGCAATGATTTACAAACACGTGTGATCATTATAAAAAGTAGTGGCGACCGTACGTTTTGTGCCGGCGCCAGTTTTGATGAGTTGCTGCAGATAAAAGACAAACAAGCGGGCGCCGAGTTTTTTTCGGGCTTTGCAAGGGTAATTAATGCTTGCCGTAAATCGCCTAAAATTATTATCGCGAGGATACAGGGGAAGGCAGTAGGCGGCGGCGTTGGCCTGGCCGCTGCGGCTGATTATTGCCTGGCAACCGAAGCAGCATCTATAAAACTGAGTGAACTCGCCATTGGCATAGGGCCCTTTGTTATTTCGCCCGCTGTTGTACGCAAAATTGGCCTGCCTGCATTTTCTCAGCTCACTATCCGGGCCGTTGATTTTCAAACAGCGAAATGGGCAATGGAAAAAGGACTATACAATGAAATTTACCCGGATATCATCACCTTAGACGAAGCGATTGTTGCATTAACGAAAAAACTGGCGTCCTATCACCCTGAAGCGCTTAATGGTTTAAAGGAAATTTTATGGGAAGGTACTTCCGACTGGGATGAGGTACTCAACCACCGGGCAGCCATCAGCGGCGCCTTAGTATTATCTGAATTTACCCAACAGGCCTTAAAAGGATTTTTAGGCGGCAAACGGTAAAAGGAGGTACTCTTTATTGCATTTTTCTATTAATTTGGAGAATTACATTTTTTATCAACTGGCTAATGTTTTATCATTAGCTTAAACAACTTTAGCTTCCCCAACCCGTATAAAGCGTACAACTGATTGTATTTTTTTACAATTAATTATTTGCTAAACTATTGCTTATTGTTAAAGTTTAAATAGCTTTACGATAGGTTTTAAAAACATTTATTTACCTTTTACTGATATATTTTCCCTATGTTTTATTGGTTATTCACCTTAGTAGTTTTAGTATGTATCCTGGTTGTTTTCTACGTTTACAATTATTACGATAAACGCAGAACTGCTGAAAGAAATTTAGAAAGAATAAAAAACAAATGGGGCCGTCCGGTAAATTCGCGCCGTAATTTTAAACTGATCGCTACTTATTTAAATGGTATTGATGACCCGGCAAGGGTTTCGATGCCGATCGCTGATGACCTTGACCTGAACAATGTTTTTAACTTTATAGACCGAACCAACTCAAAACCAGGAAAACAATATCTGTACAAAAAGCTGTTTACACCCGAAACATCGTTTGAGGATCTCTTAAAATTCGACCGTAAAATTGAAACGCTTAATATACCACGCCCCGACCTTGAAAGAATTGAACTTGACATTTCAAAATTAAACAGCACGGATGCTTATTACCTGGCAGAACTATTTTTAAAAGAGCATGAATTTTTGCTGGTTCCATTAATGAGCCTTTATATAAGGATTTCAGGCATAGCCATTATTGGCCTGCTGATATCCCTGTTTATTGTACCCGACCCCATCAGTTTTATCGTATTGCTGGTATTGATTCTCGGAAATATAGCGCTTCATTATGGTACCCGAAATAAAATCTCATCCTACACCCGTTCGTTGCCGCAACTGATGATCTTGCATAGCGTGGCCCGTAAATTATTAAAAACGGTAAAATTCGAACACGATGAACAGACTAAACAAAGCCTGAATAATTTGGCCGGGCTTAACCGTTCATTGCGACTGGTAAATTTTGAAAGCAAAATAGCCGGAAACCCTGAAAACTTAAGCTATGCCATTTATAAGATTTTTAAGGTTACATTTTTGCTGGAGCCATTGATGTTTATCACATCGGTAAAACGTATCAATAAATACCGCGCCGATATTGAAGTGCTTTATAAATACGTCGGAGAGATCGACTCGCTGATTGCGATTCTTTCGGTGAGGGCAGGTTTGCCGCATTACAGCAAACCTGTTTTTTATACAGACAACCTGCGGATGGACCTTACCGATATGTTCCACCCGCTGATCTATAACTGTGTACCCAATTCAATCCATACCCGAACAGACGAAGGGGTGCTGATCACGGGCTCTAACATGTCAGGCAAAACCACCTTTATCAGGTCTATCGCTTTAAATACTTTATTGGCCCAAACCATTTATACTACTTGTACAGCTGAGTACAAGGCGCCACTGCTAAAAATCCAAACAAGCATCCGCACAACTGACGACCTGGGTGAAAATAAAAGTTATTTCCAGGCTGAGGCTTTATCTATACTTGATATTATTAACCAGAGCGGCGGCGACGAACCTGTTAAGAGTTTGGTTATTATTGATGAGATCTTCCGTGGCACTAATACCATTGAACGTATCGCGGCAGCAAAATCAGTGCTTACTTATCTAACGGACAATAAAAACTTTGTATTTGTTTCCACCCATGACCTTGAACTGGCCGAACTGCTGGATAATGACTACGCGGTATATTCTTTCGAGGAATCGGTAAATGATACCCGCCTGGTATTTGATTATAAAATAAAGACCGGCGTACTGAAGAATAAAAACGGCATTGCTATACTGGAAACTATCGGCTACCCTGAATCGGTGGTTGAGGATGCCTATATCGTGAGCGAGGAGCTTAAACGGAAATACTCAATGTAATTGCGGAGCGTGCGAGACTTACGAAGTTTTGAAAACTTCGCAAGTCTGATCAGGAAATAACTCTATTCCTCAAAACCCTTAGCTCCTCCTGCATTTGTTCAACGCGCTCCAATAGGTGAGTAATGGCTTCAATGCCGGCAATATTTATCTCCAGTTCATCGTGCAGCCTGATCATTTTCTCCAGTTTTTGCAGGTCGCTTTCGGGGATATATGGAGTTTGATCAACAACTTCCAGGTGAAGCAATCCGGCATCGCTTAAGGAGTTGATAAATGTATATTCAACTTCGTGATAAGTACAAATGGTTGTTATTGCTATTAAGTTTTCCATCGTTTTGAGTTCATTGGTTCAATGGTTCATTAGTTCATTGGTACGTTTCCGGCGCTCCCGGCTTTCTTTTTGGGCATTACAGACTTCCTGACTTTACTGACTCTCTCTGATCTCCTCAAACAATTTCTTCTGCTTCTCGTTCAGGTTTACCGGGATCTGGATATCATAAGTCACGTACAGGTCGCCAAATTCGTTTTCCCTTTTATAAACCGGCATTCCCTTGCCTTTTAGCTTAACCTTTGTTCCGTTCTGTGTTTCAGGTTTTACTTTTATTTTTACTTTGCCATTAAGGGTGTCAATGGTTACCTCGCCGCCAAGTACCGCCGTGTATAGGTCGAGCTTCGTATTAGTATAAAGGTCGCTGCCATTTCGTTTAAACATCGGGTCGTCGTCAACCGAAAAGGTAATAAACAAATCGCCGGCCGGGCCGCCATTTGCACCGGGGCCGCCGTGCCCGGCAATTTTTATGATCTGCCCGTTCTCAATCCCCGCCGGAATAGTTATCCTGATGTTTTTGCCGTTAACGGTAAGGGTTTGTTTATGAGTTTCCGCAACGTCTTTCAGATTAAGGCGAAGTTCCGCGTTATAATCCTGACCGCGAAATTTGGCCTGCCTGCCGCCGCCGGCCTGTCGCCCCCCCTGTCCGAACATTGACTGAAAGAAATCGGAAAAATCTTCGCTTCCAAAGCCTTCTGTTCCAAAACCTTCAAAGCTCGAGCCCTGACCGCCTGTATAAGCGCCATGCGGACGGCTGCGCTGCTGCTGCTCATATCTTTCATGTTCCTCGCCATGCTGCCAGTTTTCGCCGTATTTGTCGTACTTTTTCCTCTTTTCCGGGTCACTCAGCACTTCATTGGCTTCGTTCAGTTGCTGGAATTTTTTGTTGGCTTCAGCATCATTGGGGTTTAAGTCGGGATGATATTTGCGCGCGAGCTTTCGGTATGCATTTTTAATATCCTTATCCGCCGCGTTTTTAGGGATACCTAGTACCTGGTAATAATCGATAAATGCCATAGGGAGTATATTAAATGCTAATTGATTTAAACTCTGATCAGCCCGTGATTGTTTTGTTTAAATCAATCCTGTTATCAAAAATAAGGATGTTCTTCATCTTAAAAAATGCATTTGATCATTTTAATCAAACCGTAAAATCATTTTTTTACCCCATAAACCTTTAAAATCGATTTTACCTTTAACTTTACTTTATGGACGAAACAATTTTCAGGCAATTTGCCGATATCGACACTAAAGAGATAGCCCCCGGATTTTTCTCTAAACTAATCCACACTTCAACCAATACCATTAATTTTATTGAGGTAAAAGCAGGCTGTTCAATACCAAGGCACAGGCACATTCATGAACAATGCTCCTTCGCAATCGAAGGCAGGTTTGAGATGACGGTAAGCGATGTTCCAAAAATATTGGATCCGGGGCTGTTTGCTATCATCCCATCAAACGCATGGCATAGCGGCATCGCCATAACAGATTGTAAGCTGATAGATATTTTTAGCCCGGTAAGAGAAGATTACAGATCGTTATAAACCGCCGGACTATCAAAAGATCTCAAACCAAATATTTGTTCTGAACTGTAAAAAGTTTAGGTTTGTCGTTTTTCAGCTAGTATGCCAGTAACAAAAGCCCTTGTAACCGACGTTCCGGAACTTAATATCTTAGTAAACAGCGCCTATCGCGGCGAAACCTCCAAAAAAGGATGGACCACCGAAGCCAATTTGCTTGACGGCCTGAGGGTTGACGAAGAAACACTTTACAGTTATTTTGACGATCCTGCTGTCAACATATTAAAACACACAGAAGACGATGGCGTCATCACCGGTTGTGTTTATCTTGAAAAACGTTCACATAAACTGTACGTCGGCATGTTTAGCGTTTCGCCATTGTTGCAGGCAAATGGAATTGGGCGCCAACTACTTGTTGCTGCGGAAGCATCTGCCAGACAACTGGATTGCGACTCTTTAACCATGACGGTGATCAGCATACGCCACGAACTGATCGCCTGGTACCAGCGCCGGGGCTATCAGCCTACCGGAGAAGTGCTTCCTTTTCATCACGATAAAAAATTCGGCAATCCCAAACAGCCTATTGAACTGATAGTTATGGAAAAGAAGATCTGAACGGTCAATTTATATTCATAAAAACCGCTTAAGGGTGCAACCTTCCAAAAGTTTTGTCGTCTCATTACACAGATGATACAGCAACTTTTTATTTAGATGGAAGAGATTCATCCGCAATTAAAAGAATTCATTATTGATTACTGTACACGGTACAAAATCAGGGAAGTTGATCCCTGTGCATTGAGCCTGGATACCAGTATCGACCTCGATCTGGATATTTTTGATATAGAAATTGATCTGTTCCTGGCAGAGTTTGCTGAAACGTTCCGTGTCGATCAATCTAAATTCAGCTGGTATAAATATGGTTATCCGACGGGCTCGGCAAGTGTAAAGGTTTTAAAAACTGTTTTTGGATATAATTCCCCCTGGGTAAACCGGTTATCGAACCGGATCTATAAGCCAAAGTTTAGGGTAAGCAACCTGCAGGACGCCGTTCTAACCGGTAAATTGATATAAAAGCCATTGCGGGTTACAAAGCATTCCTGCTTTAACGAGTGATAAATGTATGGTCAGCTTGCAACGGTCCGGCATTTAAAGGAAAAGCTGGTAGCCCGCAATGGCATTTTTATTTTCCAATAACAAACGAAAAATCACCTGCTTTATGATCAGGTAAATGTTAAATAGCCTACTTTTATTGTTTCACTTAATTTATACCGACAAATTATGTTTAGGCACTTCTGCGTCATATTTGTATGGTGCTTATTTTTCTGCACCAATACCTTTGCTGGCAAAATCGTCACCGTAAACTCTCCGGACGCTAAGATCAGATTTTCATTAAGTACAGACAAGGAAGGACTGTACTATCGTGTAAACTATAAGGGTGTTTTAATGGTTGATAATTCCAGGCTAAAGCTTAGTTTTAAAGAGGGCGGAATATTTAAAAACAGCCTTATAATTTCGGCCGTAAAACCTGAAAAGATAACCGAAGATTATGGCCTTTTAATTGGTAAAACCAGCAAAGTCCATAGCGAGAGCAACCTGATAAGCGTCCCGGTAGCCGAACAAACCGGGCTCAAACGCAAAATGAATATTGAGGTGCGCGTTTTTAATGACGGGGTAGCTTTCAGATATGTCATCCCCGACCAAAAACAATGGGCGGATATGGTGAATATTACGGATGAGGCCGATTTGTTTAACCTTAGTCAAAACCCGATTGCTACGGTGATGTACCGCGAAAATTATACCACATCCCACGAAGGCCTCTACACCAAAATAAGCCTTAAGGAGTTGAAAGCTGATACGTTGATGGATGTGCCCGCACTGTTTGAGTTTCCTAACGGGAATTATATGGCGATTACTGAAGCTAACCTGCATGATTACGCAGGCATGTATTTAATAAAACACAACGGGGTGCTTGAAAGCAGGTTATCTCCCCTGCCCCACCAAACTGAAATAAAAGTAAAAGCAACCCTGCCCCATAACAGCCCCTGGCGGGTGATGATGATCAGCGACAGGCCCGGCGCATTTTTAGAATCAAACATCCTCACCAATTTGAATGAGCCTTGTAAAATAAAGGACGTTTCGTGGATAAAGCCGGGCAAAACCACATTTCCGTGGTGGAACGGGGATGTGGTGCCGGATACCATAAATGCGCCGGGCAATAACTACGTAACCAATATGTATTATGTTGATTTTTGTGCCAAATACGGTTTAGAATATCACTCGGTTGTTGAATACGGTTTGCACGAATGGTACGTAAATGATGGCGCTGGTTTTCAGCCGGGACCTCATGCCGATCCATCAAAAGCAGTTCCGGGTTTGGATATGCAGCAAATTTGTGATTCCGCAGCAAAAAAAGGCGTAGGCATACGGGTTTGGGTACATTTTTATGCTTTATACCCCAAACTGGAGGAAACCTTCGCCCAATATGAAAAATGGGGTATCAAAGGCCTGATGTGTGATTTTATGGACCGCGACGATCAGGAGATGGTAAATATGCAGGAAGAAATATTGCAGAAAGCAGCACAACATCATTTGCACATTCAGTTTCACGGAGCATATAAACCAACGGGCGAAAGCCGCACCTGGCCCAACGAATTTACACGTGAAGGAACCCTGAACTACGAAAATGATAAATGGAGCGATTGGGTTACCCCTGATGCCGATGTAAATGTGGCATTTACCCGTTTGCTGGCAGGATCAACGGATTACCATTTAGGTGGCTTCAGAGCCGCATCGCCACAGCAATTTAAAATACATTATACCCGCCCGTTTGTGATAGGCACCCGCTGCCATATGCTGGCTATGTACGTAGTGCTGGAGAATGCTTTAGGCATGGTTTGCGATGACCCGGAAGCCTATATCAACCAGCCAGGATTTGATTTTATACAAAAGGTGCCTGCCACCTGGGATGAAACACATGTTATTGATGCCAAACCCGGCGAATACCTGGTGATTGCAAGGCGCAAAGGGAATGAATGGTATATTGGCGGCATTACTAACCATGCTTCACACACGATATCAAAATTTTTTGATTTTTTACCGAAAGGAAACTATACTGCCGAGATATGGAGCGATCCACCGGCATCGGACCCTGATTTAAATCACTTAGTTAAAGTGGTAAAAAACATAAAACAAAATACGGCAATGCAAATGGTGCTTGCTGAAGGAGGCGGACAGGTGATGCATATTTATTCAGATCCTGAAAACAAATAGTATTCCCATTTCGGATATTGGATATTTGATTTCGGATTTAGCAGCGCGCGTGCATTTCCAGATACCCGGACTAACACATGTATTCGAAGAATTTCAGACCCGGTGAATTGTAAGTCCAGCTATTTTTTAAATCCGAAATTGTAATTCCGAAATCCGAAATTACAGATCAGTAACCCTGGTGTGCACCCTTTTTACATAATTCCGTATGTCCAGCACAATACCGGCAAATACATAAAATATCAACGGGAACCCTACGGCCAGGAAAGAAGAGTAAATAAAAAACAATCTTATCTTACTAATCGAAACATTGAATTTTTCGCCAAGATAGGTGCATACTCCGAAGGAGTATCTTTCAAAAAAAGTAATTATCTTTTGCATCATATCAAGCCAACTTTAAAATCTTGTTACCAACGCCACACTGCAGGCATTTCTTATAATTGCAATAGTTATTTTTTAATTCGATTAAAGCCTGCGATTCGAACGCTGTTTTAATTTTGACCCCTAAGTTACTAAAATCTGTTATAATTTTATTGCTTTCGCCGGGCAAATGTTCTAATAATTGCAAGCTACGGTTAATAAACTGTTGCTGCTGGTTGTATTTTCCATAACTAAACAAAAATAAGGCCATTGTGTTTAAAAGTAAAATATCAACCGAAGCTTCGCCAATATTTTTTGACGAGGGAGGCGACACGGCATCAAAACGATAATGATCTTCCCAATATGGGTTCACATTTACGTCCGTAAACAGGGCTTTTAACACTTTTACGTCTTTTATCTCCAATAGTTTTGAAAACAGGTGATTTGATTTCACTATCAGTGCTGCAAATTGGGCCAATCGTATCGGTGGGAAATTTGCCGGGCGCAACCGCATAAATTTCCACAAATGTTTTTCAACAGGCGCCAGTTTATACTTTTTTTGCAGGAAACCATATTCTTCTTTAAGTTTCAATGGGTACGCATCCTTAAATTCTTCATTTAAAAAACCTGCCTGCCCAAATATCAGTGCCTCTATCTGCATCGGGTTATTTTTGTGCTTCGCCAATATGTTTTGCGGTACTGATTTTGCCAGCAGTTCAAAAGGAACAGCGTTGGTTTTAAATCCGAAATTTGCGGCTAAAAATTGGTAAAACGTTTCTTCCCAGTCGCCGCGGTTCAGGTTTAAGGCAGCGGTCACTGTTGCTGATTTCTTTTCAAGCCGTTCAACCAGTACTCTTGTAAGCCAATTATGCAGGGTAAGGCTATCCACTGCAGCTATGCTGGCTTCGCAGGGAATAATGGCTTGTTCGCCAAAGATCAGTTTATGGTAGCGGCTATAAAGTTCGTCGGGTATCCGGTTTTGCAGTTCCAATGTAGGCACCCGGCGCCCGTTTGCTAATACAAGCGGCGCATTATCCCGGTAAACTACATGCAGGATCACATTTTCGTAGGCATCATCCGTCGTATGCCCATGCTTCTTCCAATCAGAAGATGACACGTGTACTTCAACATTTCCCGCCCAAATGGTGTCTCCTATTTTAATTCGCGCATTTTGAAAATCGGGTCCGGAATCAGAATTATGCATCCCGGCCGAAAATACTTCAATTGATTCACCGTCATTGGTCTGTAAATCGCCCCGGTCAAACAAACGGAACTTCCAAACATAATGGAGAAAGTCTTCGGGGAAAAGCATGTGTTTTTAGTTGATTGCGTGAGTGGTTGATTAGGTTGATTAAACTAAAATTAATGACAATAGCCAAAATAGAAAGATTTTTTTTAATTAGAAAATAAAGTAGTTAAAGATAACCAGACATTTAAACAACTTAATCAACCAATTATTATAACATTTCAACCAGTTCGCTAAAGCTGCTTATGGTAGCTATCTGACCGGTCTCGACTACACCAAATCCGTAATTAGCAAAAATAAATGGAACGCCGGCCTTAGTTGCCGAGTTGTAATCACCCATCGTATCACCTACATATACCGGTGTTTTAAGCTGATAGTCGGTCACGATATCTTTTATATTTTCGGCTTTAGGGTTACCTTTTGTTCCGTAACATTGATGTCCCGAAAAATAATGCGCCATACCGCTTAATCTTAGGAACACTTCTATATAACCATTCTGACAATTACTCACAATAAATAGCCTGTATCTACCGGCCAGGTAATTAAGTGTCTCATCAAGAGCAGGGTATAGTTCTCCACCGCGGGTATGCAATATATCCAGTTCACTTTTAGCGCAGATAGCCATAAGTTCGTTTCGCTTTTCAGTATCCAGGTACGGAAACAAGGTATCAAAAATAACATTGTAAGCCATTCCTGTTATTGATCTTACCTTTTCCTGCGTCATTACTTCGTCCACATAGTCCACCTTATCCATCGCATTCTGCCACGCTATTGCAACGTTTCGTGTACTGTCCCAAAGGGTGCCATCCAGGTCAAAAATTATACTGTCGAATTTATTTTCACCGGATATTTCCATCAATTTTAGCATTTCAGCCAAAAGTAGCAGATTTTTTTAACACCGTTGAAACACCTGGATAGTAAAATGTATCCAATCATTAAGATAAACGCTCCATCCACCTTATTTAAAACATTGGTTCAATATAACTATTAGTTTATTATTTTGAAATTTTAGCTTTAAAGTATAATCTTAGTCAAACAATTTGGGAAATGGCCTGTTAGTAATAAAAAAGTGAGAAAAAGCGGTTTTGATTAGAATTTCGCTATGAATATTCACCAATTGTTAAAAAATACGTAAAACTACGTATGCAAAAAAGGTGTTTCCCACTATGAAGTTTGATTTTTTCATGTTATCTTTACGTTAAAATTTTCTTATTAAGCATTATTTTAATGTAACTGCCTTAAATAAATTTTTACCATGAAACATCTATTACTCTATTTCCTGTTTTTTGTTGGGGCGGCATTTATCTTCATACAATGCGCAAAATTTTTCCCTACCAAAAATAAAATCGAAAAACACCAAACAAAAAGCCAACCCGAAAACGGCTTAAGCAATGTAAATAAACAGAGCAGAACAGCAGCAATTACGCCCCTTGATTAAAATCGGGATTTTTTGTGTTAAGTGTTGTTTTCCTGAATTGGCAAGATTGATATTTTGAAACAATCGCAGGTGGTTGGCCTTTAACGACAGCTTAATGATTGTTGCAGTTAAAAACCGGCATCGGGTGAGATAATTTTTAACAAGCTGCGGTAAGGATGATGTTTAGCGCCTTCGTTATTCAGTTTATTATTATACCCTTTTAATATTTACAAGAAGGTTATTATTTCTGCCTTATCAATTTTTTAACCCGGCCGGGATTTTTCTGAGAGGCAATTCCTGCGCTGGCAGGTGTGAGCGAAAAAGTAACTTAGTAATGATTTTCAGATACCGTTTGTTACTAATTTTCAATATTTTATTGAGTGATACCCTAACATAAAAACAATGCACACGGGTACTGCCAGCAGCATAAAAACCCTTGCCATTTGCATACTGCTTGCATTTCCTTCAACAAATACGTTGTACAAGTCGGCCTTAAAATTGTTTAATTTGTGTTCCATGAGTTTTAATTTTAATTTATCAAATAACTTATCAGTAATATATAATTTATCAAATTATGCCTCTTCTACGGGATAGAAAATAATAAGGTTACATGTATGATATAAAAAAATTAAAAAAAAGGGAAATATGAGCCAAAAACAAGCCTAAAGCAGGTTTTAATTTACTTATTAAAAAAATTAATATGATATCGGGAATAGTTTAAAAGAATAAAAACCAATCAGGAAGCAAAAATCAACTGCTCAAAAACAAGGCTCTTGCAGGCCGAAATACACTCATTGCGTAAAATTGCAGGTAATACCTCTTCGTTTTTGAACCTAAAAACGGCGACGCCGCCTTCAAAATGATACAGGATCTGGTGCTGCAGCCAGTGGTTTATGGCCCGTGTTTCCATTATATTATTGATAAGCCAGCTATAATTTTCTTCAATTTGCAGAATACGACCGGTAAATTTCTCTATTATTTTTAAACAGGCTCCGGCATCCTCGCCGATATATAGGATATTATCGTAAGAAAAGCAATTGTTAAAAAGCAGTTGGTTCATTTCAATAGTTTATGCCGGCAATTTATAGGGGATAAATGAAATTACTATGAAAGCGACAAAAGCTTGCACAATTGTTACAATAGAAACAGATTTCAACAAAATGTTTTATTTTTTTATTTATCTGAGGTGTATTTGTCGCCGCTCATCTCCGGATGATAGTGTAAGCCTGGCGTTAGCCAAAATAACAAAATAACCCTTGAATACCTGAAGTTAAACGGGGAAAGCGCTACGCCGGTTATTAATATAATACCGATGTATAACCAGGGATTTCTGCTACCTCCGGTCAAAACACTGATTGCAACTGCCAGGGTTATCATTTCTGCAACAAACATGGCATAGCTTATTAGCATCGAAACATAAAAATAGCCTGGCTCCCGCTCAAAGGTTAAGCCGCAATGCGGACATGTTGTATTCATCCGCTGCGATTTTAAACCATACATTGGTGCAGTGAACATCTCGCCCCGCCGACACCTGGGACAACGGGCATGTATAATAGCCGGTACGACCGGCAAGGGGGAGGCATGGTTATTCATGATGATGTTGATTTAATATTCCTTTTCTGAATTCTTCGGGCGTTTTACCTTCAAATTTTTTAAAAAACTTAGTGAAATAAGAGTTATCACTGAAATTCAGCATGAAGGCAATTTCGTTAATATTTAATTTGGGGTTTGTAAGTAATCTTTTTGCTTCCAGCACCATCCTGGCCCGGATTACTTCGCCTGCTGATGTCCCCAGCAAATCCTTACATACCGCATTTAAATGGTTAGGCGTTATATAAAGCAATTCTGCATAGTCCTTTGGCAATTTTATCCTCGTATAATGCTCTCCGATCAGTTTTTGAAAATTGCGGAGCAGGGTTTGGTTATAAGATGCAGGCCCCCTGTCAACACTTTTTTTAGTTATACGGTCAATCGTTATAAATAGCTGCAGCATCAAAAGCCTGATCATGTCTATTGCGGAAACATCCTTACCTATCGCTTCGTTTACTATCGTTTCAAATAACTCAACTACCTTTTGCTGAAGGTAATCAGGCAAATCAATTACTGCGGCTTTAACGTCCTCGCCGAAAAATGAAAAGGTTTCAGGATAGGAAGGGTTTAACAAAAACGATTGGAAGAAAGAGCTTGAGAAATTAACAATATAGCCATCGGTAAAACCCTCAAAGTCCCATGAATGCACCTGCCCCGGAACCATAAAATATATTTGATGCGGTTTTACATAAAACTTTTCGAAATCAATAGAATGGCTGCCGGCACCCTCCGTAAAAAGCACCATGTGATAAAAAGAGTGTCTGTGCGCAGCGCTAAGATTTTTATGCTGATCTAAATAAGGTGCAAAGCGACTGATGAGTATATCATTCTCCCTAAAATCGGATAAGGTGCCTATATCAAATACTGGAGTGTTTAGCATAGTACAATTGTAGGCACTTTATCACCATTATAGTGGTATTTTTAATGATTTTCGTGGTACTATTCAATTATTGGCAAAAATATAGTTGGTGTTTTTCTGAGCGTCATTTTGCGGTACCCATTTATGAATAACATTTTCGAGGCGTTCGATGGTAAATGGTTTACTTATAAAATCTCTCATCCCTGCCTGTTTACACTTAATTTCATCTTCACTCAACACATTGGCCGTCATGGCGATAATAGGCGGTGCACTGCTTCCATATTTTTTGATAATGAAGGCTGCAGCTTCCAGCCCGTCCATTTCGGGCATTTGTATATCCATAAAAATGAGATCGTATCTTTTTTGCTCCTGCATTTCGATAGCTATCCTGCCGTTATCAGCAATATCAATGTTATAGCCGATCTTATTGAAAGTTTTCCTGGCAATTAATTGGTTCATTTTATTGTCTTCGGCCAGCAATATTTCAAGGGGTCTGTACTCGTATCGCTCACTATTGGCGGGTTTTTCATCGACGGCCTTGTTTATAGAAGCCACCGACAATGGTAAACTAAAACTAAACACCGAACCTTCTGTTTCTATACTTTCAACCCAAATTCTGCCGTTCATCATTTCAACCAGCTTTTTGCAGATGGAAAGACCAAGGCCGGTACCGCCATATTTACGTAAGGCTGTATTATTTACCTGCGAAAACGGTTTGAATAATTGCGCCAGTGCCTCTTCACTGATCCCTATACCGGTATCTTTAACACTGAAGGTTACCTGTTGCTTATTATCAGGATTGTTAATTGCTGAAACCTTCAGCGTAACAAATCCGTCGTCCGTAAACTTAATGGCATTTCCAATCAAATTCACCAATATTTGCTGAATCCGGCTTTCATCCATTTTTAAACATTCGGCGACATTTTCATCGATTGTATAGTGCAGGTCAATCTTTTTTGCGGGCGCCGTTATCCCCGGCTGGCTTATTTCAAATACAGTTTTTATACATGACCGTATGTTAACAGGTTTGGGATGTAACGTAAGCTTATCGGCTTCGATTTTTGAAAGATCAAGTATATCACTGATGATGTTGATGAGCAGGTTACTGCTGGATTGAAGCGTTTGCAGTAATTCATGCTGCTCCATTGACAGATCTGACCGCGACAATAGCTGCGCCGCACCAATAATTCCATTTAAGGGGGTGCGAATCTCGTGACTCATATTGGCTAAAAAGTTCGATTTGGCGACAGTGGCCCCTTCTGCCTGGTCTTTTGCGGCTGACAGTTCTATTTGCGACAACTGTAATTCCTCACTTTGCTTAATCAGCCTTAATTTATCTTTTTCATGGCTTCTTTTCAAAAAACTGATTAATAAGCCAGCATACAAGATATTGGACAGTGCTGAAGAAATTATGTCAGCTTCTTTTTGGCCCTTGCTTTTAATTGGGATTGTCAAGCCAGGAAAATGCTTTTCTATATAGTAACAACCAAAAAAAACAACCATCAAAAGGGCTATAAAAAAAAGGTGGTATTTGCGCTTTAGCAAAATAATGATCAGCACGACTAAAAACACCCCGGAAAGAACAGAAGACCCTTCGATGCCGCCGTTAAAAAACCATCCTGGTATAAACGAAAGGATTCCCAGTGTAATAAAACCGACGGACATATTTTCCTTATAAGCCACATACCTGCTCCAGTAAAAAGCAAGTGCGCAAAAACTACCTATAAATAGTTCAACAAAAATTAATAAGACCGGAAACCCCAATAAGATGTTATTAATAAGGCCGGTTAACAGGCTAACACCCAATAACAGGCAGATTGCATTGAAAAGTTTATTTTCCAACGATAATTCCGGATTGTCAAATCCAACAAAATGACTAATTTTACTTACCAGTTTCATTAAGTTCTTTATTAACAATTTCATCAATATTCATTACCTCTGTCCAAAAAATCGCCCCCTGATTAACTTGTTATCCGTGGCGAAAAAGATTATTTGACACTGAAATTGTTATTCCTATTCAAAAAATTTATTGCGATGTTTTTTGTTACCAGGCCATTATGGGGTTAAGGTTAAAATCAGCCACTGACGCCGGGATAGTATTGTGCCTGTTCCAATCCTCAATATCAATAAGGCCGGGCATTGTTTGGTAGTGCCGTTCGTCTTTTGAACATTTAACGATATATCCTATATCGTCAACCAGGGAGATCACTGGCCGCGCACCGCACTCTTTGCACAACTTACAATAAATCGATCCTGGTATATTTAAATAACCCCTCATGCTTCCCTTTTACGGCCCTTTCTGAAAAGAAGTTGCTAAAAATCAGGAGTTTTATAAAAACGATTGACAATATGACATTTATCTCAGAATTGTCACTGAACCAGCCAGCGGCCTCTTCCCGTTTTTCAGGTCGATGATATAATAGTAAGTGCCGGCAGAGAGTTTTTTGCCATTAAGGGTGCCATCCCAGGCTTTTGGGTAGTTAACTGAGTTATAAACCAATACTCCGTATCGGTTGTAAATAGAGATTGTGCAACCGGGATATGCCTGCAAGGCAGTCACATCCCACAGATCATTTATACCATCGCCATTAGGTGTAAACGCATTCGGAATAGTGATGATACATTGATTTACCGGGTTTAGGGCAATAGTTATGGCATTTGAAGTAATTGAAGGGGTTATAAGGCATTTACCTTTACTCATTAAAATACAGGTAACAATACTGCCATCGGCCAGGCTGGTTGTTGTAAATGTTGGCTGATCAGCGCCCTCATTAACCCCGTTAACCTGCCATTGGTATGAGGGGTGCACATCCGGGCTAAACGCTACTGCATTAAAACTAATTGTTGAGCCGGCACAAACCGGGCCATTTGCCGATGAAGTGATTTTTACAGACGTGGATATTGGCGGATCAATAGTAAAGGTAACCGGGTTTGAAATAGCGGTTGCGCCGGTAACGCATACGGCATTACTTGTCAGTTTGCAAGTGATAATATCGCCATTGTTTAAACTATTGCTGGTAAACTGTTCGGCGCCCGTGCCTGTGTTTTGTCCGTTTACCTGCCATTGGTATAGGGGATTTGTGCCGCCGTTGGCTATGGTTGCAGTAAAAGTTACAGCGTTTCCCTGGCAATCGTCGGCTGTAGATGGTGAAATGGTTATAGCAGGGGTAACTGAGGCTGTAACGGTTAATGTTTGTTTGGCCTGGGAAGTGCCATCACTGGCAATAATATCCGCAGCGCCGGCTCCAGTAATATGTATTTTACCCGAAACAACAGTTGCAACTGCCGGATTGCTGCTGGTATAAGTAATGGGCCCGCCGCCTGTAGCACCCGGATCAAAATCGGCATCGCAAACTGTTTTCGGCGGTATCGGGCTAAAGACAACCGAAATTTCGAGGATTTGTATATTAACAACAACACTGCTGCTTCCACCGGTATTATAGGCAGTAATAGTATAGTTTTCAGGCGGCGAAGTAAACGTGGGTGTCCCGCTGATGACACCTGTGGTTGCATCGAAAATAAGGCCTGTTGGGAGCGACTTATCTATTCCATAGCCAGTAATAGTAACTTTCCTTATCAGATTATTGCCCTTATCTGCTACATATAGAAAATTTTGTGTCGGATCAATGGCTAAACCCAAAGGGTGAAAAAAGGAAGCAGAAGATCCAACGCCGTCATTATTGCCACCATAGCCACCCTCCCCGGCAAGCGTACGCACTACCCCGGCAGCATCTGCTTTCCTTATCCTGTTATTATAGCTATCACTGATATAAATATTACCAATAGGATCAGTTGTTATTCCGTTCGGGCCAAAAAAGAGCGCAGCTGTTCCTGTACCGTCAGCAAACCCGGGCCTGCCACTACCCGCGATAACTTTTGGAAAGGAGGCGGGAGTATTCACTTCAACCTGGTCGGTATTTCCAAAATAAAGATTACCGCTGGCATCTGCCGTTAAAAACGCTAACCCGGCATCAAAAGTAACGGGGGCTGTGCCACTATTTAATACCGCAAAAGTGCTTACTTGTCCGCTGGCATCTATCTTTCGGATAGTGCTGTTGCCCCTATCGGCAATATACATATTCCCCAAAAGGTCGAAAGCGAGGCCTTCCGGATTATTAAAAGTTGCTGTTGCTTTAGGCCCGTTATTCGTTCCCTGGCTCCCCGTACCCGCAAACGTACTTACTATTGCAGATGAGGTGATCTGCCTGATCACATTATTGGTAAAATCGCTCACATATAAATTTTGACCGCCATCAATTGCTAGCTGGTAGGGGGCATCAAATGTTGCCGAATTGCCCGGGCCATTTATTTCCCCCGGCGTACCCATTCCGGCAAATGTAGAAACCACACCGGATGGGTCCATTTTCCTGATATCATTATTAATTATTTCAGAAATAAATAAATTTCCTCCCTGATCAAACACCAGGCCGGCGGGCCCCCCAAAACTGGCATTTGTACCTACACCATTGATATTACCAAGTGCCGAACTTCCGGCAATGGTAATAACCTGCCCATACACGTTAGCCGGCACAACTCCCCCCGAATTAGATGGAGACAAGGGCGATATCGCGTTATTTACATAATAGGTTTGAGGTGTTTGATAGGCAATGCTGGGTGGCGCTGGCAGTGCTCCACTATTTCCGTTTACGGTAATATTTACAACCGTACTGCTATTGCCGGCGGCGTTGAAAGCGGTAATTGTATAGCTGGCAGATGGAGACTGCACCGTTGGCGTGCCGCTGATGATGCCGGTGGTTGCATCAAAAGTTAAACCGGCAGGTAAAGCCTTATCTATTTTGTAGCCGGTTACCGCTATTTTTCTGATAAGGAAGGTACTTATATCGCCCACATAAACATTACCCATATTATCAGCAACTATCGAGCCCGGGTAACTGAAAGTGGCATTTTGCGTTATTCCATCGGTTGAACCACTATTTCCGTTGCCAGCCAGCGTTGAAACCATCCCCTGAGGGGAGATCTGCCTCACTTCGTTGTTTTTCTCATCAGCTACGTATAAAGTCCCATAGAAGTCTGCACTGATTCCAATCGGGTGGTTAAAACTTGCTGCGGCTCCCTGGCCATCCTGCGCGCCGGGCATACCGCTCCCGGCAAAAGTACTGACGTTGCCGGCGGGCGTGATTACCCTGATCAGGTTATTCCCTGCATCGGCCACATACAAATTTTGCGAGTTATCAAATGCCACCTCCGTTGGAGCGTTAAAGGTTGCGTTGTTCCCGTCGATGGCCCCGGTTACACCTGCGATTCCTGCTAACGTAGATACATTACCATTTGGTGTTATCCTCCGGATAAGGTTATTTCCCTGGTCGGCAACGTAAACGTTTCCGGAGTTGTCAACGGCTACACCGGTAGGAGAATTAAAGGTAGCATTTACACCGTCGGCAGATCCTGCAACGTTTGCCTGCCCGGCCAGTGTCGAAACAGTTCCATTGGGCGTAATTTTCCTGATCAGGTTATTGAATGAATCAGCCACATAAACATTCCCGTTTTTATCAACCGCGAGTCCCTGTGGCAATTCAAATGTTGCGCTTGATGGCGGGCCGTCTTTGGCACCATATTTACCCGGTACGCCAGCCAGCGTTGTTACAACAGCACTTGTAGATATTTTTCTGATCAGGTTATTATTATAATCTCCTACATATATATTTCCGGTGGCATCGGCACCCAAACCTAAAGGCGCCGAAAAACTTGCATTTGTGCCGGTGTTGTTCACCATTCCTGCCTTACCTGTACCGGCGAAGGTTATTACCTGCCCATAATGGTTTGGCGGCACCGCACCGCCGGTATTTTTTGGCGCCAACGGGGTGACGGTGGTGTTTACTTTATAAATTTGAGGGGTTTGATAGCTGATATTGGGGGCTGTTAAAAAGAAGGCTGTATTATTAACGGCATATTTTATTGCAGGATGAGAAATATGGTGCATTTGAGAAAAAGCAGTTCCTGTCTTAAAATAAAATAAGATCAATATAAATAACCTGAGAACATGCTTATTGCTGTTCATATGCTTGCTGCTTTAGTAAACAATTAAAGAAATGAAGGTTTATTTAGCTCAAAAGATGAACCTAATATAGCTCATATATCCGGCTTTTACCGGTCTGTTAATACTATTTTACCCCTTAAAAAATCAAAATCTCTATTTGCCAGGTTCAATAAAGGTACGTCACAATACATTTTGCAGTTGCCTGCGCCCGTGTAAATTGTGGTGCCCGTATCAGCAATTTTTGCACAAGTATTTTCCCGATGTTTCTGGCATCTTAATTGCCTTAATGCTAATACATTTATATAAAATTAAGCACCATGAAAAAGCACCTGTTAAGATTGATCGCATTGCTGATATTCGCTTCAGCTATTTCAAGCTGTTCTGTTGAATATCGCCAGCGGCACATGCATCATGACAATGACCATCGCGATAATGACCGTCATGACCATAATTAGCACCCTATCCAATATTGAGTTGTAAACAGTACAATTGATATTGTATTTCCGAATAGTAGCTATAATTGAAAAGCTTCCGTTAACACAGAAGCTTTTTTTATTATTAACAACTCATCTATTCGATTGCTTTGTTACCAGCACCCAATCCACCAGCACCTTTGCCTGCCCGGCCTTTATCATATCAACAGTTGATTGGGATATGCCGAAATAGGGTTCCTTTATTTTGTTAACACCATTTGGGTAACCTCCGCCTAAAGCAAAATTAAGAATGATAAATTTCGCATTATCAAATGCATAACGGCCATAATGCTCAACCATAGCCCGTGTTACCGAATAGGTGACGATACCATCAACCTTAAAAACGAGACGATTGGCCGACCAATCTACTGAATATACATGCCATTGGCTAACATCCGTGCCTTTCGGAAAAAAGTACCGGTATGTCAGCGGGGTGTTACCGAAATAATTTGGCCCGTGCAGGGCATTGCTGAACCAAGCCGGATCGCCCACCGTTTCCATCATATCTATTTCGCCGCAATCGGGCCAGTTGCCGTTTCCCAGCGCCCAAAAGGCCGGCCATAATCCTGCGCCACCTGTCATTTTCATGCGTGCTGAAGCCGTGCCGTAGGTAAATTCCATTTTATGCCGGGTGTTTATTCTGCCTGATAAAAAATCGTATTTTTTGTTTTCCTTGCTGGTATAACCAGGATGATAAACCGCTTTTATCAGTAATGCACCATTTCGGGCACCTTCAGCATCAACTCCTTTTACCATTGAAAGCGTGCTGGCCGAATCAACATAAGCCTGCTGCTCCTCATTTACAGTGTTGCCGGTTACCTCCACATTCCATTTTGTACGATCGAGCGTATTTTCGTTAAAATCTTCGAAAAAAACAGTATCAGTTTTGGGGGCGCTTTGCTGTGCTTTTGCAATAAAAGTTATGGAAAGCACAGTCAGTGCCGAAATGCAAATAATTCTCATGGATTTTTAATTGGTGTGATAAAAATAGAATTTATAGTCAAATAAGCCGACTATTATTTCACCTTTACATATTTTTCTATAATCGTTCTGTTGATATTTTCCTTCTCAACTTTTTCCAGCCCGGTTTGAATCAGCGTATCATTTTTAAAACTAACCGTAAAATCAAATGATTTACCCTCCCAGTTTTTGTCACTGTAAAAATCAAGGTGCTCCGTATATTTATTACCCACCAGTGAATAACTGCCTCCTCCTGCATCAAAATGATTGGTTGAATCTTTTGGGGTATTTAATTTATGCGTAAAAAAAGCAAAATGGCTATCATTACGAATCTTTAAAAACTCTTGATTTTTGGTATAGTCAGTAACAACGCTAACACCTTTGGTAATGGTTGTCCCGGTAATTAATTGCCAGGTCCCTTTGATATCTATGGATTGATCATCCGTTTTTTTGTTATTGTTGCACGAGAAAAGAAAGGTCGCAGCTATGGCCGGCAAGAACAATTTAAATTTCATTTTTGATTTTGTGTGAGATAGTTATGTGGTTATTTAGTTAATTCGATTACATCAATAAGCATTATAAATTAATTAAACTACATATAAGTCAGCGAATGTCCGCTGGGCACATGTGTTGCTTTAACACCCGGAACGTTCTTTTTCAACCATGTAAGCATATACTCAGATCCAGGCTCTTCACTGGCGATGTGGCCCAAGACGATCAGCGATAAATTGTCACCTTTAGCCAGGGCATCACGCACATATTCTGCAGTTTCCCATTCAGATATTTCTCCGGCCATTAAAACATCGGGCCTATACTTTTCTATGCTTTCAATTTGTGTCCTTCCGCCGGCGGCACCTGGTAACAGCAAAACCTTGCTGCACTTTTGCAAAGGATCGCCCATATATCTTACCTTTTCGATGTTCAATTTAGCTTTTGTATGACGAATAAGCTCCTTTAAAGGGATTGCCGGGATGTTAACACGGTTAGGCAAATCTTTATCGGCATATTTTTGCCATCCCAATTGATCAAGAACACCCATTGTAACCCCATCAGGTACCAGGTGGTGAATGTAATCATGGTTTCGCCATACCGCAATGTTATGTTCTTTTAAAAGATTAGCCTTATAGCGGTAAACCTTGTCGTCCTGCAGCCAGTCGGTTTTATCTTCGTGGTTGTAAAATGTAGGCTCATGGGCGATGATAAAATTCGCGCCAAGGTCAATAGCATTACGGATAACAGCAATGGTAGCAAACATGGTGGTCACAATCCCAGTTACTTTGGTGTCCGGGCTTCCTGCCTTTAAGGTATCCACTGTTTCGCTTAAAACACCACCGGGGACATCCTTAATAAACAGATCCATGATCTGTTTTACCGTATAGGTTTCTTCCTTTTTTTCTGGCTCTGCGGCCAGGCCCGCAATTGGCGAAGACAATATTAAACCGGCCCCAACTGCGGTTGAAACATTATAGATGAATTTTCTGCGGTTATAGCCCGCAAAGCTGCCGGCTCGTTCTGTTACTGGTTTCATAATTGGTCGGTTTTAGCTCTTTAATTGAAAAGAAAATATTTAAAGTTAAGCAATTTACATTAAGGTATAATGATTTTTCTTCGGCTATTAGTTAGGCGAAATCAAACATACTGCAAAAGGTTTCATTTCAATCGTATCCGCACTTATGATTGACTGGGTTGGCGCGTTATCACCCGAACCTTCATCAACAGTACTTATTTTGGCGCCTTTAAACTCAGCTGGCACTTTAATACTGATGGCTTTGTTTCTTTTATTGAGGATAAGTATTTTTTTACTTGTGCCATTTGAAAAAGCTTGTGCTGTTAAATCATCGCCGTTATTAGCATCAATATTGGTTTCAACCAGGGTATCCCCGGCTTTAATGTTATCTTTTATCATTTTTAAAACCCAGAAACGGGCATTTGGCGCACCATTTGTATAATTGATCATACTAACATCCGGGTACTGCGTAGGAAAACCAACCAGCTGCGATTCGCCGATCACATCTATCCCGGCTTTTGTCAACCCTATAAAAAAATAAGCATAAACACTTGCCGAAAGGTTCCAGTAGGCCTGCGAAATTGGCTGATTGCGCATCTCATCACTTACAAATGTTCCCAATTCATCAATGTCTGTTTTCGTTTTAGGTGATAATCTTTTGCGTATACTTTCTATATAATTTACGGTATTTAAAAAATTATCAGCCTTATCAAACAAAGTGTATTCATAAGCATCAAACTTTTGGTAATTATTGGCATTGGCATAGCAATGATAGGAGATCATATCAAGGGGAATCCCGGGTTTATGATGAGCCGGGTTTAAAAAGTACTCGAACCATTCCGGTTTTTCAAATGCAAGGGCTAAACCTACAAATTTAGTTTGAGGCGACACTTTGCGAATGGCGGTTACCATTGCATCATACTTTTTGGTATAGGTTTGCGGTGTATTGGAATGTTCAAAATCCGGTTCATTAAACACTTCCCAATATGGTATTTTGTAACGATGGCCTGATTTATGGTATTTACCGGCTTCGTCGGTAAAGCCACCTTTGGTGTACCAGCTGATGAGGCGTACATAGTAATCGGTGAGCTCTTTCATGGTTCCATCCCTTAATTGTGTACCGCCCCCATAATCCCAATCAACCTGGTTAGGGTCTTTAGCATAAGTAACCGGCTTTTCAGTTTTAAACATCCATTGCGGTATGGTACTAAAATTCATGATGATGGAATGCCCTTTGGTAGCTTCAAAAAAATCAATCGTCATGGGGTCTATCAGGCTAAAATCCCACGAAGTTTTTCCAGCCACCGGCGCATCCAACTCAGCCACCACCAGTTTAGGATACGGGAACCAGGGCACGTATCTTACATAGTCGGCACCAAGGTCTTTTAAGGCGTTGAACGCTCCGTCGTGTATTAAGGCGCCTCTCCGGAGCATGGGGTTACCAACCACCTGTAATGTGGGGGTTGATTTGGACACCATTACGGTATGATTCCATTTTACATTCAATGCGGGGCCCTGGGCCATGCAAACGTTGAGCCCAAAAAGGAATAAAGTGAAAACTGAAAAACTTTTCATGTGATATTTATTTTGGTTTATATGAAATTCTAAAAAACTTATACTAAATCGCCCGGTCGCTATGCATCAGCATACCTTAACCGTTTCTATGCCGAGTAACTGACCTAATTTTATAATTTTGGATGCCATATGCCCTACTCCTATTGCACAGTGATGCGCCGGTCCGTGTGCGTTCCACTGTTCAACAAAATTCTTTGCGCCGATGGCGAACCGGTAACGACTATTGGTATTCCCGATTTCGAGTATAGGCCCCGGAACGGATGCTGCTTCGGCAACCAAAAAAAACAACTTACCGTCGCCGGTTTCCACAACCGATAAAAGGGTTACCGGTCCGTGTTTAACAGACATTTCGACCGATAGGCCGCCACCCACTTTACCATGATATACCTGCAGTGGTTTTACCTTTATCCTGCCTTGAGCAATTGCCGGATGACATGGGCCATCGTGCCCCATCAGCACTACATCATCTTTAAAATCCATCGCATAATATTCAGTAAATGAGCCCCCTGCGC
Organism: Mucilaginibacter sp.; assembly: GCA_031292485.1. Classification (GTDB taxonomy): domain Bacteria; phylum Bacteroidota; class Bacteroidia; order Sphingobacteriales; family Sphingobacteriaceae; genus Mucilaginibacter. The sequence continues at coordinate 119,826 of JARLHA010000020.1, read as the reverse complement.
CAAAACTATCCATGATCTTCATCGCCTGGGCGTTTTTTATTTCATATTCCCCGGCAACCGGAATGTTGTTTGAGGTGAGCAGGGAACTACCCAATATTATCGAACTCATCGTATCTGCATTAAGGGGGTTACCTGCTCCTTTGTGATAATAGGCAATAGAACCAAGGCTATATTTTTTCACTATTTTATCAAGCGCGACAGAGGTTCGCGCGGCACGTTTCAGTTCGTCAATCGAGCATTCCGGGATTATCTCAAAACTTCCGGAAAATTCTTCCAGTTTCCCTTGTACCTCGCCCTCCGAAACTTTAAGGCGAAGGGATGAAAGTTCATCCACTTCGATAATTTCCATATGGCCGCCAAACACGATAGATTGAAGGGTTAGGTTTGAATAAATATCCAGCATGCCATTATAATAATTACCCATCAGGCCCAGCCGGTTATAGCTCATCACATGGGCCACTTTTGCAGCGGTTATCCATTCATCTATTTCCTGCCAAACAGCCGGGTCATTATTCAGCACGCCGGTAACCTGGTGAAATGGAATATTCGCACGCCTGAACACATTGGCGATCTCAGGAACCGGGCAGGCAGAACAATAAGCCAGCCATTCACCCGTCATTTTGGTATGGTCTTCCAGTTTGTTAAAAGTTGCATAGTCAATAGCAGCATCGGGCGCGAGGTTCAAAACGATCACCGGGACCTTTGCCTTTTTAATTACAGGCAACACCGTAGACGATAAAGCATAGGTGGTTACGTATAAAAATATAAGTTCAACATCTTCCTGTTTGAACCGTAGGCCGGCTTCATAGGCTTTATCCACCGTATCAATTAAACCGAGGTTAACTACTGCAGCACCCGATCTTTCAATACCGGAGGCTACCTGGCCGATATAACCCCGCAGGCGGTCTTCCAGCCCCGCAAATTGTTCCCAATAAACATCAAGGCCGATGCCAAAAAGACCGATTTTTAAGGCAGGTGTTTGCATCATCTTAAATTATTTAACTATAAATATAGGCAGAAACTCGCGACATATTTTTACAACCGTTGTTCCACAAAATTGTGTATGAATCGTTAAAATTGATAACCTCTGTTTAAAAAATCGGCCGGTTCCAAATCTCCACCAAAATGTTTTTTTAACGCTGATGATTTTGAAAATTGATATCCTGGAAAAGAATGTAATTGGCTGACAGCGGTAAACCTCGTTAAATCAGGCTCATTAAATTTCGGATCTATATTGAACCCTGTTAATCTCCTGTTCTTCTTTTCCTGCTGATATTTCATTGCCCAGGCTTTAAAGCTTTTTATCCCCCATGCATTAAAACCACTTTGTAAACTCCACCAATCATTGCCTTCAAACCTACATTTGCCTAAAATATCGCGGCCTTTGATCAATGAATCTTTAGCAACGAAAACGTTGTGGGAAAAATCAAAACCGCCATTTTCGCTTTTGTCTGAAAAACTGATCGCTGCCACCTTTGAATTGTAAACAATATTGCCGTAAACCTTGCAGTTGTAAAATTGTTTGGGATCGTCGGAACTGTTCCAGATATAAAGGCCAGCCTGCGAATCGGAAACCGTTCCATCGTTTTCGCTGATGTTATTCCTGATGATATTATCGTGCCAGGATGATGCGCCCCAGTATTGAAAAATACAATAGCCGCTTCCCTGGTTACCGTAGCTAAAACAATTTTCGATAATGGAGTTGGTTGTACCACCATCAAAATCAAACCCACCGCCGTCGGCCCCTCCTTTTGAAGTTTTATTTTGATAGGAAAGACAATACCGGATGGTTACACTATCGGCCTCATAACACCAAATGCCCACTGGTCCGTTGCCAATCCGCGGCATATCCCAGCCATTATTGGTGGCTGTACAGGCTTCAATCGTTACATAAGTGCAATGCCCAACCACAATACCGTTACCACTGTGATTATCGAGTTTTGTCGGGTCGCCGGGGTTATTTTCTGCGCGGCAATCAAAAATCTTTATATTCCTTGAATCTTTTTTGCTATTGCGCCCTTCGACAGTTATACCGGCAGAACCGTTATCATGAACAAAAACCCCATCACAATAAACCGATGAAGATGAATCAATCAGCAGCCCTGATTTTTGAAAGCCACTGATATCCAGGTTTTCAACCTTTACATTTTCACTATTAATAATAGCCAAACCATTTTCACGGTTACCTGTCTTCCGGCCCAATCCTGTAAGTTTTAGTTTCCTGACCACAACATTGGCTGATTTACAGATACTTATCGACCGTCCGCTGTCAGCACTAAGCGTTGCTTTTCCATTACCGTATGAGGAAAAGCCGATCCATTGGCCTACGGCACCTGCTTTGTCAGCACCTATAATCAATGTCCCCTTGAATGTTTCGCCTGCTTTAAAGTAAACGATACTATGCGGCTTTAGGTTAAGTCTGTTTATTTTTTGAATTGATCGAAATGGGGCTGCTATTGTGCCGGGGTTATTATCATTGCCGGAATTGCTCACATAATATTTTGTATAATCAGCTTTTTTTTGCTGCGCGATAGTCTTCGTCCCAATAAAAAAAACAGCAGATAAAGCAGCAAGGCTGCCCAACAGGCATTTTTTAACAATCATTTATAATTGGTTTACAAGAAAGTAATTATGGTGAAAATAAATGAGCTTTAAAAAAGAATGTCTTATTAAAAAAAACTCACGATGAATCCGTGCGTCTCTGCGTTCATAAATTAATAATGCATTTGGTTTCCTTCAAAATTCAGGCCCATTTACCCTGATAGCAAAAAAATCATACTATTTTCCGTTCAAACAACTTTTCGTTATAGTTTTTTGCTTCCGCCCCCATGAGTAAATAAAAAGTTATCTTTATCTAAAACAATGCTAATACAGCAATGAGCCTTCACGTTTTCGCCATTGTGCTATCACTTTTATTGCTGATCTATCACCAGGTGACTACCTGGGTACCGCTTTTTCCATGGAATGATGTGAAGCAATACAGCCGGAAGGAACTTTTGGCCGAAGCGGGTACAAATGGCATATTGATGGCTAACGGCACGCTATGTATTGTATTTGGCAATACCGGCTTTCATCACTATTATCCGCTTATTTATTATCCTTTCCTGCTAAGCGGCGAATTTTTTCAATGGTGGCTGCCTCATTTCTCAGCGAAGTTTGCCGCATCAAAAGTTAATTTTGATTATGAAAGGCTTTTTGGCCGCACCACAAAGCTCATCCCCCATAAACCCGGCAAAAGAACGCCGGATGCCAATCACATTGTGCTGCATACAATTACGGTGATTACGGTAATTGTGGTTTGTTTGGATAGGTTCAATTTGTAGAGACGCAATATTTTGCGTCTCTGAACCGCTGTTATCACGGTTATTGTGGTTTATCTGAACGATTTGCGTCTCAAGATGATTTTGCCGGGAACGATGATCAATCAAAGGAAAGATATTCAATAATAACCACCCATTAATTTCGAAGATTCATCAGAGACGCAAAATATTGCGTCTCTACATCAATAGATCAATGTTTCATCGTTGTACTATCACCCTCAATCCGCAAACTTTCTTTGTGGATGGCATTCAATAGTTCGGTAATAAATTCAGATGACAGGCCTTCTTTGCTGCCTGCTGCAATGCCCTTGTCAAGTACCTGTTTAAACCGGGCGGCCTGTAATGGCGGGATATGGTTTTTTGCTTTATAGATGCCGATCTCTTTAACTATCCGTTCCCGCTCGCCTAAAACTTTCATCAGTTGGTTATCCAGCGAATCAATTTTATGGCGGCTGGTTTCAAGGTCCTGTTTGGTATTTACGGGGTTGGTTTGTGCATGTGCTGCGCCAATGCTGATGATGTTGATCCCTATCGCCAAAATAGCGGCTTTAAAAAGCTTGTTTTTCATATTTTATGGTTGTTTAAGGCCATAAATTTAGGGGATTAAATCTTTCCGGGCGATGTATCCGGTTAAAAATCTGCCATAACCTGTCAATTTACAGTTAAAAATGGCTTGCCTTTCCCCTATTTTTATCCCTGTTTAATTTGTCTTATATTTCAACATAAATAAATTTAAATCCGGCGAAGCTATGGTACGATTAAAATTACAAAAACATTTAACACTAATATTGATAACTTTAATATACCTGATATTAAAAACAAATCAAACTATAGCACAAACCAGCGCCGGTACCACCGCCATGTACGAACAAGCCAGCGAGACTTCGGGCCTGGTAATTCAGTACGGGCAGGATGTAAATGCCATCAGGGATTTTTATTCGCCCTATACTAAAGTTGATGGCTACGAAGATCAATCGGTACAAACCTCGCCCGAGGAACGCAAACGGCTGATAGAAATCGGCAACGGTTATTTGGAGAAACTAAAACAACTGGATTTTGATAGCATGAGCATTTACGGCAAGGTAGATTATACCCTGCTGAAAAAAGAGATTGTGTACGACCTGGGCTCCTTAAAAAAGGATGAGGACGAATACAATAAGATAAGTACTTACATCCCTTTTGCTGATGATATTTACCAGCTTGAAAAGAAACGCCGCCGGGGCATCTCGCTCGACGGGCAGGAAGTTGCCCTGCAACTGAACAATATTTTAAAGGCTGTAAACACTTCAAAGGCTTCGTTTGCATCGGTTTCGTCTATTGATATGCCACTGGCACGTAAAGGGAAAGCTGCGGTGCTGGGCTTGCGCAGTCGTTTAAAAAGCTTTTATGATTTTTATATCGGTTACGACCCAAACTTTACCTGGTGGACGCCAAAACCTTATAAAAACCTTGATTCCGCCTTAAATATTTTTGCTACGCTCATCTACAGCAAAGGCAAGATCAATACCACCCAAAAGCCCGATAGCAGCGGCATTAAAGGCGTACCCGTTGGTCGCGATGAGCTGATCAGGGAACTGCAGGCCGAAATGATCCCCTATACGCCCGAAGAACTGATTAAACTTGCTAATAAGGAATTTGCTTATTGCGATGCCGAAATGCTGAAAGCATCCAACGAAATGGGCTTTGGTAACGACTGGCACAAGGCACTGGAAAAAGTAAAAAACAGCTATGTGCCGGCAGGGAAACAGCCGGAAGAGATCTTAAAACTATACAACGACGCGCTGAGCTTTATTAAAGAACGCGACCTGATCAGCATACCGCCACTTGCCGAAGAAACCTGGGGCATGACCATGCTGACCCCCGAGGCGCAACTGGTAAACCCCTTCTTTTTAGGCGGCTCGCAAATTATGATCAGCTACCCTACCAATACCATGAACGAAGAGGATAAGCTGATGAGCATGCGGGGCAATAACCCCTATTTTTCGCGCGGCACGGTACAGCACGAGCTGTTGCCAGGGCATAACCTGCAATATTTCATGAACAGCCGTTATAAATCATACAGACAGGCTTTTTATACCCCGTTTTGGATTGAGGGATGGAGCCTGTATTGGGAACTGTTGCTTTACCAGCAAGGCTTTGCCCAAACGCCAGAGCAACGCATAGGCATGCTGTTTTGGCGCAAGCACCGCTGCGCACGCATCATCTTCAGCTTAAACTATCACCTGGGCAATTGGACGCCGCAACAGTGTATCGACTTCCTCGTCGACCGTGTGGGCCACGAACGTGCCAATGCCGAAGGCGAAGTGCGCCGTTCCTTTAAAGGTGATTACGGCCCGCTTTACCAGGTGGCCTACCTTACCGGCGGCCTGCAATTGATGGCACTTAAACACGAACTGGTTGACAGCGGAAAAATGACCTATAAGCAATTCCACGATGCCATTATCAAAGAAAATACCATGCCTATTGAAATGGTACGCGCCACCCTCACCAACCAAAAACTGGAGCGCGATTTTGTAACCAAATGGCGGTTTTATGATTTTGGGCGGTAGGGGTTAGTGATTGGAGATTAAAGATTAGGTATGCGTTTGGTGGGTTGTATCGCCGTACGGTCAATACAAACGTTACAGTGATACAGTGGTGATACAAATTCCACATCTCTCCGTCATCCCGATGCATATTTGACTGATAGAATTGCTGTATCGTGCTGTATCGTGCTGCATCGTTGTATCGTTTGTATGGACCTGTACGGCGATACAGTGATACAGCAGCTCCCCCCTCGTCGTCCCGGTGCATATCAGGATCTCACACACCGGGCAGTTGATAGGTGCACCACTTTATAAGGTTAGCCATTAGCAATTCCTTCTGCCAAAATATCAAGTTTAGTTAAATAAGAAGATAAAATTGTTATTGAACCTGAAGATTGAGGATCAAAAGAAAAAATTAAATCTGAAACAGAAATGTTAGGATTATTAATATTTATTAATCGGTTTCCTAATGATACCATTTGATTTTGCGTCGTAGAGGTAAGGTGTGCTGCTGCGTTTCTTATTGTTTTCAAATCAAATAGGTCAGCCATTGCTGAACTTATATAACTATCAATAATGTTGTTGGGACCAAAGTAAATATTAGACAACCTCTTAATGATTTCAGGATTAGACCAGTCTACATATTTTTGAGTGCCAATCAAAACCTTCCCAGCGTGTATATGATCTACTGGTTGCACATACCTTGGAACATTATTACCTTGGATAGATGTTTCCCCAAGCATGTAATTTATAAATGCATTTTCTATAAAAGTTTCCCAAGCAATAAAAATTTTTAAAAAGGCAGAATCCGTAATAAAATTTCGTTGATTTGGAGGCAATAAATGACTTCCAGTTGCATTCGTTTGAAATGCAAAAGAAATAAACCCATTTGCTTCAGTAACTGAAGTTCGATAATTGCTTAGAGTATCGACTAACGGCATTACTCCAAAATCAAATTTATCATATAATTTGTCCTTCTGATACGGACATTCGTATCCGTTGTGGCACGCCTACTGTCATCTAGAAATTGCAACTCCGTTGTTGAAAACACATCCGTTTCAGGGTCAAATAATGAGTTAATGCTGTCTAATCGATTGGCAATTTTGGTATAGGTTATTTCAATATCTGGCCTTACGATATCTAAATTTGGAATTCCATATTTAAAATGATATATCGTTGTAAATAAGGAATAAAATAAATGAATACGTCTTAATTCGGAATTCTTTAGATCATTTTGGAAAATATCACCAATCGCAGTAATCGTGTTTTTAAAGTTTTCCTCGAGTCTTTCCACATCATGGTCGAAGTTTTTTTCATATTGATCATAGTAAGGTTTTATTTGCTTCTTACTTTTTATGCCTTCAATCATCGCGATCAACAAATCCGCAACCAATGTGACGTCGCCCATTCTTAATATTTCGGGCTCTTTCAATATTTTATTGTCGATCCAGAACTGATTAAAGGTATGTGCCAGGCGATCCGCCAAGGTCTTGAATGGACCGAAATGATTTGCGTTAATCTTTTCTTGCTCGTTGAGAGTGACGGAATAAGAATTCAGGCGACTAAAAATATCTAGTACTTCTGAGTCCGGCATATTAACAAGCAAGTCGGTGGATATCTCATAATTTAAGATATTCGCTTGTATACTATCATCGATTGAGGCTAATTGAGAAAAGTATAACCCCCCATATGTAGGATGATGTTTTTTGTTGATTTTAAATCCATCCTTTAAATAGGAGAGAATTGTTTTTAGCCTCTGTTGGCCATCTACGACTTCACGAGTAGATTGTCGAGTTTGAATATTTAATTTTTGTCTGATAAATACCTTAGGTATAGGCTTTCCTCTGACAATCGTATCCATCAGATATGAACGTGCTATATCGGTCCAAACGGATCTACGCTGAAATTTAGGGTTTAACTCCAATTGCTTATTATCAAACCATTCTAAAAAGTCATTAATACTGTAGGTTCTGCTATCGAAGTTTTTCATTTTATAAATTTATAAGATATTAAAACAAACTTACGCCTTTTTTATTCTTAATTTTTCGTCGTTGCGAGGAACGAAGCAATCTCTGCAACAGACAGTCAGCACAACGAAATGTTTAAATGAACGGCGTGCAGCTGCCAGGTTAACCAGAGATATTGGTCAGTTGATTAGCGTGTGTAGAGATTGCTTCGTTCCTCGCAATGAGCGGGTTGGGAAGTTTTTTTACTTCACCGCCCACTCATGGATCCCTGCGGAATTATCAACCGGCAATTGCAACTCCAGCTTTAGGGCCGTGGTTTGTACCGGCTCAAACTCAAGGATATTGTACTTGTCTTTGGCGATATCGTAGGGGGTGGTGTTTTTTACCGGCACCCAATTGCCATCTTTTTTATAGTAAACTTTATACCATACCGGGATGCGGCAACCGCCCCAGGGGCCGTCATCATACCAATAAACTTTTGATTGCGATACGGTGTGCTGGGTATCAAAATCATATTGCACATATTCGGTGGTATCATGTTTTGGCCACCAGTGCAGGTAAGGCATGTTATGGTCGTTTGAGTTTTCGGGACCGTATTGGTCGTTCAGCGCCTTCAGCATCCGTTTGCTGCCTACCGAGCCCGATACCTTGCTGGTACTGGCAATGGTTGGCGCAGGTTTTGGCATGGATGCCGATGCTTCGTAAGGGATCCACACCGTCATCTCACCCGATCCGCGGTTTGCCCAGGCATAATACGGGATGGCGGTAACATCCTGGTCAGTTTCTAAAAGTGCGTCAGAGTTGACGCGGCGCTTGCTGCTTATGCCTTTGGCGGTGATCACCTCTACCCCGTTCAGCAGGTTTGGCCGGTATAGAGCATTGCTCACCGCCATTTTATCAACGGTAATGTTTTGTACGGTGCTGTCGCGGTTATCGGGGCCTTCAAGGCAATACACGATGGGGCCGCGCTCAAACACAAAACGGTCGCGGTCGGCTTTTACCTGTTGGTTGGCAATAACTTTTTGGGTTTCCATAGGCAAATCCATAGTCACTTTATCGCCTTTTTTCCAGGTACGGTTTAAAACAGCGTAGCCTTTTTCGGTTTGATAAGCTACCTTTTTACCGTTGATGCTGATGGTAACCGGTTCGGCTTTGGTATCTACAAAAGTATATAGGTCGCCGGGTACAGGTTTGGCTATTGCCCAACCAGGGATGCGGATACGAAGGGTGAAACCAGTGCTTTTTTCGGCGTTCACTGTTAAATCTACCTTACCGCTCCAGGGGTAGTTGGTGTTTTGGATGATGTTGATCTTGCCTGTATCCAGCATAATATCGCTGCTGTTGCTCATAAACAGGTTCACATACAGGTCGTTTTTATCATGCGCATACACATAGCCCGGTACCGAAGGTAAAAAGCGCGTCATGTTGGAGATACAGCAGGCACAGCTAAACCATGCGCTGCGCTGGTGCTGCCCTACTGAGGCCAGCGGGTTTGGGTAGAAGAAGCGGTTGCCGGTTAACGATACGCCGGATAACAAACCATTATAAAGCGTACGTTCAAGCACATCCACATATTTTGAGTCGCCATGCAATAAAAACATGCGGCTGTTCCAGTACACGTTGGCAATGGCTGCACAAGTTTCGGCATAGGCCGACATATTGGGCAGATCGTAAGCATCGCCAAAAGCCTCGCCATTACCGGTAGCGCCAATGCCGCCGGTGATGTACAGCTTTTTACCAACCACGTCGTTCCAGATATCGTCAATAGCATGCAGGTATTGCTGGTTACCTGTTAAAGCAGCTACATCGGCCATCCCGGTGTACATGTAAGCTGCGCGAACGGCATGACCTTCAGCTTCGTGCTGGTCGACTACTTTTTTATCCGCCTGGTTATAACTCTCGCCTTTAGGCCCGCGAATGTCCAGGAAGAATTTAGCGAGGTCGAGGTATTGTTTATTGCCGGTTACCCGGTATAGTTTTACCAGCCCGATCTCAACAATCTGGTGACCCGGATATTCTTCAATCTTGCCATAACCGAAGGTGCGTACCAGCAGGTCGGCATTTTTTAGGGCGATATTAAGCAGCGTTTTTTTACCGGTAGCCTGGTAATGGGCAACGGCAGCTTCGTACAAGTGCCCGGCATCATACAATTCATGGCTTAAAACCTCTTCGTTTTCCCAACGTTTGCTTCCTATCCATTCGTGCGGCTTTTTAGCATTTACCGTGCGAAAGGTGTACAGGTAACCATCCTTTTCCTGGGCAGCACCGATGATGCCGATTAAGGTATCGATATACTTATCCAGCGTGGGGTTACTCTTTACCTCCATGGCGTAAGATGCGCCTTCAATCACCTTATAAATATCAGTATCATCAAAAGGGAATTCGCTCAGCTTGTCGCCGCTTAACAGTTTGGCGGCACGCAAAAAGTTATCAACCCTGCCGTTTGCCTTACACTGCGCAAGCACATAAGGGATGGTAATATTGGCATTCACCGCCATTTTGGGTTCCCAAAAATTGTCGTTCACATGCACCTGCGTAAACGGCACAGGCTGTATAGGGTAATCCTTTTGCTGTGCATAAACAGACCTATTAAATAATGCAAGGAACAATACGGCCCCGCAAATAATTCTGAATGAAATTTTAGTCATCATCATACAATCTTCCTCTATAGACTATCAAAAATCTGATTCCCCTAGTGGGTAGCTAAGATAAATAAACAATATTATGATCAGAATTATGGCTTTAAAGCAGAAGGGTTGCTGTTTTTTATGCCGACCACTTTAACACAGCACAGAAGTCTTATTATCAACATATTATAAAAAAAGCTACATCCTGAATTAAGGATGCAGCTTTTTAATTTGGTTAAAATACTGTATTAATATGTTAATGCTGTATTACTGTAAACATGATATTCTCCCGGCGCCAGCGGCATACTGTACGGAAGTGAAGTGACATTGATGGTTGTACCCGTAAAATTATCATACCATGAGCCTGTCGAAGGGAAATTAATTGAGGCAGGTTCCGCTACTACGTCAAAGTTACCCACCACTTCAACGTTATTTGTTGCATCCAACAACTGGATATATTTAACGGCCCCGTTTAAATTATAGGTAAAATTCGTTGATGTAAAAACCGGGTTCTTTGTTTTCATCCTGATCATCCGCGAATAAACCTGGTATAAATGATGGCGGTTTGGATCGGCCATATATTCCCAGTGTGGTGGCTTATCACCCAACCGGCCGCCTGTACCCGCATCGTTAATGCTTACATCATATCCCCGCTCACCAAATTGCCATAACATTTTAGGGCCAGGTGACGAGAACATAAACACCGCACCCATTTCATCTCTTTTAAGTCCGGTTGCCAGGTCCTTTACCGAATAAGATCCATTGGAATTACCATACGCACCATTTTTAAATTGCAGCCGTTCTTCGTCGTGGCTCTCAAAATAGGAAACCAAAGCATACGGGTTAGTAAAACTATAAGCATTATAAAACAACCCGGTTAAATCCCACGAACCACCGCTATCGTTATAACTCATCATTGCCTGCTCGCCGTTAGTACTCATGTTTCCCCATGTCATCATCCCCTGGTTAGCTAATTCATTTTCCTCCTGGTTACTTGCGAAATCTTCAAGGATGACATAAAATTTGGGATCAATTGACATCATAAAACTATTATAGTCTTTCCAGATCGCCACCCTGCTGGCATCATACTGGCCCCACAGGCCAACATCGCTACCCGAGTTAAATTGGGTAAACCCTTTGGCAAGGTCAAACCTGAAACCATCAATATGATACTCCTGCATCCACCATTTTAAAACATTTTTCACAAAATATTTGGTTGCCACACTTTCGTGATTAAACTGAAAACCAACGTTATAGGGGTGGGTTGGCACGGTATTATACCAAGGGTTATCTGCTGATGGTGCTGTACCATTCCAGTACATTTGCACCATTGGCGATGATCCAAACGAGTGATTTAAAACGATATCCTGGATCACCGCGATACCTTTTGCATGGCAGGCGTCTATCAATGCTTTTAAATCGTTTTTAGTACCATAATATTTATCCGGAGCAAAGTAAAAGTTCGGGTTATATCCCCAGGAATCATTTCCTTCAAACTCGCTCACGGGCATCAGTTCAATCGCATTTACACCTAAATTGGCAATGTAGCTGAGCGTATCTTTTATTGTTTTATAATCATGTGTCGCAACAAAATCGCGTACCAGTGCTTCGTAAATAACCAGGTTTTTGGGATCAGGGCGTTTAAAGGTAGTATTTAACCAGGTGTAAACAGGCTGATTGGCCCAAAAAGTACTTACGATACCGCTTGCCCCAGCCGGGTATGCTTTTAAGTTAGGGTATACCGTATGCGCCGGTGTATTTACGTATTGGTCGTTATTTGGATCAAGAACTTTTTCAGTGTAAGGGTCTGCCACTTTTAAATTGCCATCAATTAAATACTGGTAGGCATATTCTTTGGTTGGGTCGAGGTTATCTATCTGCACCCACCAGCGTGTCCCATCAACTGAATTTTTCATTGCGGTTGGCTGCCAGCTGTTAAATTCGCCAATAACCCCTACGCTGGTTTTTTTGGGTGCATATAAGTTAAAAATAACTGATTTGCCTGAATTAATAAAGGTTACACCATCGTTGGCGTTGGCCGGCGGATCTATCCCTGTAGTATTTCCGGTAACGTTCCCGGAACTATTGTTAGAAGGAGATTTTTTGCAAGAGGTAATACTAATTAATAATATACCAGCGAGTAATAAGTACAAGTTCCTGAGGTTCATATCTTTTTATATAATTGGTTTCTTAGCTTACCCTGAATTTATTAAATTTTGTATGGAGCAAAAAAATAAAATTCAGCGTTTAAAACTACCAGCCAAAAGACCTGATAGTTTCAAGGTATAAAAGTATATAATTATCTTTAGATTAATAAAGGGGTATCAAAAAGAATTATTAAACGGGTATCTTTCAGCGTTTCATGAAGCAGGGCTATGGTAACAAATCCTGCATCTGGGTTCATAGCTTTCCTTTTCGCCGAGTAGAATCTTAGTATCATCCGGCACCAGCCTGTAGGAGTACATGGCCGGGTTGCCGCATCGTACACAAACTGCCTGTAGCTTGCTTACCGAATCGGCCATGGCCATAATTTGCGGCATAGGCCCAAACGGCTGGCCTTTAAAATCCATGTCGAGGCCTGCAACGATAACCCGTACGCCCTTGTTGGCCAAAACATTACACACATCGGGTAATTCAGCGTCAAAAAACTGGGCCTCATCAATGCCAACTACATTAACATCACTTGCCAGGAGTAATATGGAAGAGGCATTTTCAACCGGGGTTGATGGAATGGAATTGGAATTGTGGGACACCAGGGCATTTTCAAGGTAACGGGTATCGGCCTTGGGGCTAAATATTTCCACTTTTAACCTGGCAATGCGGGCGCGGTTCAAACGCCTGATCAGTTCTTCCGTTTTGCCCGAAAACATGGAACCACATACCACTTCGATACTTCCGCCAAGTTCACTCTTCCGCTTAAAAACATCTTCGTTGAAAACCATTCGTAGGTCATTAGTCAGTGGTCATTAGTCATTGGTTGCCGGATAAATATTATTATTTCAGATGCAAATTTGTCGTTGCCTATAATAATAATTAAACCATCTGCCGTTCAATTGCCTCTAATTCACATATCAATGACTAATGACGAATGACCAATGACTAAAGGCAAATATCAGAATTTAATCTTATTTTTGGATAGCATTTTCTAACATTGAGGCATGAAGCAAAAGGAAGTATTTAAAAAGATAGGTGGAATTATACAGGAGCTTAGTGATCAATACGAATACCTGAAAACGGTACCCGACGATTTGAACGACCTGGAACTTGAACTTTTTGTTGCGAACGCACATTTTCTGACAGACCATATTGAGGTATTGTGCAAACTAAATTTGCAAAACAGGCCAAAAAGAGTCCTTGAAAAGCCGGAGAAACCGGAGAAACCCGAGAGACCTGAAAAGCCGGAAATCGCATACGAACAAAAATACTTTGAGCCTGTGGTTCAGCAAATGAAACACGGTTTGGATAAGGACGAAGATAAAAACGGGAAAGAAACTTTTAAAGTGGCTGAGCCCGAAGATACGCATGGGGGAAAAGTGGCAGAAAAATCGAAAAAGGAAGCTGCAAAAAACGTGGAATCTGAGACTTCCGATGGCAAACAACCAGAAAATAATGAGGCCCCGGAGATTGACCTTACAGCTGCCGCGCCGGCAGATATCTATTCATTTAGAAGAGAAGAACCTGAGACCATCAGGCATGAATTGATTCTGGATGAAACGATGGACCTGGATGAGGATGAAAGCTTAGAAATAGAAGCTGAACCGGTAAAGGAACCTAAAAAAAGAAAATTCATATCGCCATTTGCAGAAAAGACTGCCGATGAAGAAGCTGTCGCCGAAATTGGCGACGAAAAACAGTTTGAAATTAAACCGGAACCGTCTGAGGTTAGCCAGCACGCCGGAGATGAAATACTGACCATTAATCAAAAAATGTCATCGCAGCTGGGCGAAAAGGGTATTGCACATGCTGAACAATTAAGTATTAAACCGATTAGTGACATAAAGCTTGCGATCACCCTGAATGATAAATTGCTTTATGTTAAAGACTTGTTTAACGGCTATAACCTGGCCTACAGCGAAGCAATAGAAATACTTAACCGCTTTAACACGTTTGAAGAAGCCACCAGGTTTTTAAAAACCAATTATGTCTCCAAAAATAACTGGGAAAGTAAACCGGCCACTACGGAAAAATTTTATGCGCTGCTGAAGAGGCGGTATGCATAGTTTGCAGTTGGCAATTTTCAGTTGGCAGTAAAAAAATGCAAACTGCCTACCGGCAACTGCAAACTTCCTAAACTATCCCCATCCTATTCGAATCGAGTTTTACCAGCACAAAAATAAGCATGGTGAAATTTAGCAGGGAAGAGCCGCCATAGCTGATCATTGGCAAAGGGATGCCGATAACCGGGGCGAGGCCTATAGTGGTGGCGATATTGATCATCACGTGGAAAAATATGATTGAGGCCACCCCATACCCATAAATTCTCGAAAAGGGCGATCGCTGCCTTTCGGCTAAAAAAATGATCCTCAATACTAAAAATAAATACAGGCCCAAAACCACCACCGAACCAACAAAACCCCACTCCTCGCCTACAGTACAAAAAATAAAATCGGTGCTTTGGGCAGGTACAAAGGAGTATTTGGTTTGGGTGCCATGCAAATAACCCTTACCCCAAAACTTACCCGAACCTATAGCAATTTTTGATTGATTTACATTGTAGCCCTGGCCTCTCGGGTCGTTTTTTATACCTAACACAATATCAATACGCACCTTTTGATGAGGCTGTAAAACGTGATTGTATATAAACTTTACAGAAAATACAAAGGCAATACAAATAACCAAACCGGTAAGGATAGTAACTACCAGCCGCCTGTTCTTCCGGAATAAAGCAATGATCAATAGTGACAATACGGAAATCGCTGCAACAACATATAAAGGCGTAAATAATATTGACGTGAGGAAAAGTATAATAAACAGTGCGCTGATGACCAGGAAATATGGGGAAAGGCCCTCGCGATACAAAACAAAGATGAGCGAATAAAATACGAGGGTAGAACCCATATCCGGTTGCAGCAGGATAAGTACCATGGGTACCCCAATAATGGCGCCTGCAGTTAAAAACGACCGCCATTCCGTTATTCTTACGTTAGTCGCGCTTAAGTAACGTGCAAGCAGCAGGCAGGTTGTAAACTTTGCAAACTCTGATGGCTGCAGCTTGAACCCGCCGCCTAATGAGATCCATGCGGCATTACCGCCAACGCTGCGCCCTACCACCAGCACGAGCAACAACAATAATAGCGTTATACCGTAAAAGGCCGGGGCAAGAGCGGTTATAAACCGGCTTTCGAGCAGCAGGATCACAATTCCAATTACAAGGGAAATAAGGATGTACAATAATTGTTTACTGTAATCTGTTTTAAAATCCAATATACCGGGATGCCGTTCATCAAAAACAGCGGAATGAATGTTAAACCAACCGATGGTACAAAGGGCCAGGTAAATAAATACCGTTACCCAATCAACATTAAAAAAGAAACTGCGCTGGTTATTCATCTTCTTTACGTATGGGTTGTGCAGCTAAAAACCGGGTTAACGAATCCTTTTTATTTTTGGCAGACGTACTTTTTAGCCCTTTAAGCTTCTTGTTAACAGAGTCCTGCAACCTTTTTTTTATGCTATCTGCCTTTAGCGCTTTTCTTCGGTTAAAAGAATTGCTGTGCAGGTAGGTAGCAGAATCAGGTAAACGGGTCGCATTCGCATAATAATCCACTGTAATGCCCGATTCCCGCTGGCTGATACTTCCCTTCAAATATTTTTCAACAATAAAACTGGCAATTGGCGCGGCCCAATGCGCACCCTCACCTGAGTTTTCTACTACTACAGCAATGGCTATTTTAGGATGATCGCGCGGAGCAAAGGCAACAAATACCGAATGTGACTCGCCATGCGGATTTTGTGCCGTTCCTGTTTTACCGCACATAACAATACCTGGTATTTTCGACCTGATGGCTGTTCCTTTATCAACTACCGCCTGCATTCCATTGATAACCGGTTGAAAATATTGCGAATCTATCCCAACATAATTTCTTACCGTATATTCCTTTTTAATTATATTTTGTTCGCCTATCGCTTTAATTAAATGCGGTTTATAATAATAGCCTTCATTGGCTATGGTGCATTCAAGGTTTGCCAGTTGCAAGGGTGTTGCCAATAGCTCCCCCTGGCCTATGGCCAGGGAAATAATGGTACTTGATCGCCATCCCCCTTTTTTATAAACATTATCATAATGCAAAGGTGTAGGCACATTGCCCCTGCTTTCGCCGGGCATATCCAGGCCAAGCCTGCCGCCCAAACCAAATTTTTCAACATTATCACGCCAGCTGGCAAAAGTAGCATCGGTTTTTTTGCCCCCGTTACGATCCATGATTTTTTGAAAAACCATCGAAAAATACCCATTGCATGAAAGCGCAACCGCACTACTCAGATTCACAAGGCCATGGGCTTCGCCATTATTGCACGGAATTTTCCTGTTTCCTGCCTTGTAGTATCCGGGGCAATAATAAGTTGTATTAGGATCAATAATACCCTCCTGTAAAGCAATAAGGGCGCTTAAGGGTTTGAAAGATGAACCCGGCGGATATTTGGCCTGGATGGGCCTGATAAAAAACGGGTCGAACGGATTTTTGTAAATCTTTGCAGCATTATTGCCACGTTCGCGGCCAACCATCAGGTTAGGATCATAAGTCGGGCTGCTTACATAGCAAAGTATTTCACCTGTTGAAGGTTCAATGGCCACGATACTTCCCAATTTATTTTTCATCAGCTTTTCGCCCAGTTTCTGAATGTCAATATCCAGTGACGAAGTTAAACGCTGACCGGCTACCGCTGCGGTATCAAACATACCGTTTGCATAGCGCCCCTTTGGTTTACCGCGCGAATCAACCATCAGGTTTTCAACCCCCCGTTGCCCTCTCAAAACTGTTTCGTATGATTTCTCGACACCGGTAATCCCGATATAATCACCGGAATGGTAGTAGCCTCCCGAGCGTTTGATATCCCTGTCCTGTGCCTCGCCGATATAGCCTAAAAATTGCGCAGCAACGGAATCAGGATAAGTACGCAAATAACGTGGCGTTGAATAGAAGCCCGGAAACTCGGATAGCCGTTCCTGCAGCGAGGCAAAAGTGGTTACTGAAATCTGTTTTTCAAACGGTGATGATCGCGTGGGCGAGTATTTCATCGCTTTTTGCCATTGTTTATCAAATTCCTCCCTGTTAATCCCCAATAATTTACAAAATTCAACAGTATCAAATGGCTTTACCAGTTTGGGGGTTACCATAATATCGTAAAAAGGAACATTTTGAACAAGGATTTTTCCGTTTCGGTCTAAAATCGGGCCGCGGGCTGGGTTGTGGATGATCTCCCTGCGAACGTTATTACTGGCATAAATAGCATAACGGGGATCGATCACCTGGATATAAAATAGCCTTGCTAAAAGGACGATAATAATGGTTAAAAAAATCCCGGTAATGACATACCTCCGCTCAAAAAAACTATTCATTTCCGCTCTTTCCTTCTGAAAAATATTAATCCTGTAATTAAAATCAAAAATACTGTAAATAGCGAACTGAGTAAAAAGCGGCCTATGATATATGGCAATCCTGAAAGGCTAAATGATTCAATGAGAAAAAGGAAAAAATGGTGCACCAGGGTTAACGTTATTACATAGGTAGAAAACCACCTGAAACCCTTATTACTGAGTGTTGGTTCCGGTTCGTTGTCAAAACCATCCTTCTGAACGGTAACGCTGATAAAAAGTATGCGCACTAAAGCAAGTATTACACATGCTGATGCATGCAGACCCGGAGTATCATAAAAAGCATCGATAGTAAGCCCGGTAATAAACGCCAATACAAATAACAGCACATTGGGTATTTCGAACGGGAGCAACAGGATAAACAAAATATAAAGGAAGGGCGTAGATAAATTATACAGCGTCATGTTCTTCAATAGAAAAACCTGTATAAAAACTAAAACAAAAAACCTTAACAGGTTAATAAAAATGCTTTTACTCATCCTTTTTTTGCTGGGCCTCCAGGGCCTCCTGTTCTTTTGAAAACTTATTATCCACTACATTAACGTACTCCAGTTTACTAAAATCAACTGAAAGGGTTATTTCCATGTTTAATGAATACCCCCCGCCTTTTGTACGAAGGCTGCTTATTTTACCAATCGGCACTCCTTCAGGAAAAAGTGAATAACCCGATGTTACTACCCATTCTCCAACTTTGGGCCGGGCATTGTTTGATACATCCTTAAGGATACCTTTATGCGGGTCCATATCATCACTCCACTCCACGTGACCTATTTCTTTGTTATCGGCCAGCATCGCACTAAATTGGGAATCTTTGTGTAACAATGACTGAACCAGAGAAAAATGGTCGGATACAAATACTACTTTTCCAACAATCCCTTTATTGCAGATAACCCCCATGCCTTTTGCGATGCCCTGCTTGCTGCCTTTGTTAATAGTAAGGTAATTATTATTGTGGTTAACTGAATTGTTGATTACTCTGGCTACGATGTAATCATACTGCTGTTTATAAACCGTATCGTCAACCTTATGCTTTGTAACGGTGTCAGCGTAAAACGAAGACTTCAGTGTATTTCGCAAATGGGCATTTTCGCGCGCAAGGCTATCATTGACTTCCTTTAAGGAAAGGTAACCGTAAAACTCATCTATCCTGGCATAAAGACCGCCTGTAACCCCTCTTGCTGAGTTGATAAATTCAGCCCGCTGAAAGGAATTATTTTTTACGTAGATAATAAGTGAGGTTACCTCGAAAATGAGGAACAAAAAAAATGCGTTGTACTTACTGATGAAAATCCAGAGGTTACGCATGTTTAGAGATTAGTTGATTAGTTAATTAGAGATTAGTTAAAATCAAACGTATTAATCAGGATTTAGAGATTAGGTTTATTGTCTGCTTGTTTTCTTAAAAAGTTAATATATCCGTTTATCATTTTCATACACTCCTCACAGTCTTCTTTAAAAGAATTAAATACTTTTTCTTCGATAATCTTATTATCCATGGCAATATACAGATGGTCGATGGTTTCAGCGGCCGATCCGCGGGCATTTAACATGAATTTAGCTTCATCGGCATAATGAAATCTGCCATGGCCTTCAGCAATATTGTTTCCTATTGAACGCGAGGATCGGATGATTTGATCGCCCAACCGATACTTCTCTTCGGCAGGAAAACATTTAACCAAATCAGTTATATTGTTGCGCAAAATCCTGGCCTTCTTCCAAACTTCGAGATCAGTAAAAGAATTCATGCGTAAAATTCACAAAATTAGCTGGTTGTCAAAATAATCAAATACCTAACCATCATTTATGCCTAATCTCTAATCACTGGTCTCTAATCTCTACCCTACTGCATTAAAAATTTAAAATTACCGATATTTTTAAGCGCTGTGCCTGTGCCACGCACAACGGCGCGCAACGGATCTTCAGCTACGTGAACCGGAAGTTTGGTTTTTGCGGCTATACGTTTATCAAGGCCGCGCAATAAGGCGCCGCCACCGGTTAAATAGATACCGGTTTGGTAAATATCCGCTGATAACTCAGGCGGGGTAATTTCAAGCGCTTTTAATATTGCCTCCTCTATTTTAGAGATAGACTTATCTAAGCAATGTGCAATCTCTGAGTAGGAAAGCATAATCTGTTTCGGTACGCCTGTCATCAGGTCGCGGCCCTGTACCGCGAAATCCGCCGGTGGATCTGCCAGTTCAGGCAAAGCAGCACCAACTTCAATTTTAACTTTTTCAGCTGTACGGTCGCCGATCATAATATTATGCTGGCGGCGGATATATTGTACAATGTCCGAGTCGAAGTTATCACCTGCAACACGGATGGACTGGTCGCAAACAATACCCGAAAGGGCTATTACGGCAATCTCGGTTGTGCCACCGCCGATATCAATGATCATGTTACCCATAGGCTCTTCCACATCTATACCGATACCTACGGCGGCTGCCATCGGTTCGTGGATCAGATAAACCTCTTTAGCGCCGGCAATTTCAGCCGAATCGCGTACAGCGCGTTTCTCCACTTCGGTAATACCCGAAGGGATACAGATCACCATACGTAAAGAAGGAAAAAACCATCCTTTGCCCTGGTTGATCATTTTGATCATCCCGCGGATCATATGCTCGGCTGCATTAAAATCGGCTATAACACCATCTTTCAACGGGCGAACGGTACGAATGTTATCGTGCGTTTTTCCTTCCATCTGCATGGCTTGCCTGCCGATGGCAATTACTTTATTGGTTGTTCTGTCGAACGCTACTATCGAAGGTTCATCAACAACAACTTTATCATTGTGTATTATGAGGGTATTTGCGGTACCTAAATCAATCGCGATTTCTTGTGTAAAAAAATTAAATAGACCCATTTGGTTTTAAATTTATAGTAACACGAATTTCACGAATGTAAGCTAATTAAAACGAATTAAACGGTGCAAATTCATGGTGATAACATCATATTTTCCTGCCGAACGATAAATATTCTTTTTAAAAGCCTGCTCTTTTTTAAATCCGGGTTTTATGCCCGTAAATTACTTATATTATTCGTGTTAGTGTGAATTTATTCGTGTAATTCGTGTATAATTCTATTCGTGTAATTCGTTCCTGTTCGTGTTTATTCGTATCCTTCTTAATGTTTAAAATGGCGTATCCCGGTAGTTACCATCGAGATGTTTTTTTCATTGCACATTTCAACAGAAAGTTTATCATTTATTGATCCTCCCGGTTGCAAAACTGCTGTGATGCCGGCCTCTGCCGCTAACTCAACGCAATCAGGGAAAGGAAAAAAAGCATCTGATGCCATTACCGCCCCATCAAGTTCGAAACCAAAACTTTGCGCTTTGATTACCGCTTGTTTTAATGAGTCAACTCTCGAAGTCTGCCCTACGCCGCTTGACATTAACTGGTTGTTCTTTGCAAAAACAATGGTATTTGATTTGGTATGCTTTACCACTTTATTTGCAAAAAACAGGTCCTTCATTTCATGTTCGGTTGGCTTTCTGCTGGTTACTGCTGTCATTAGTTCCGGTCCTTCTATCGTTGCATCCTTGTCCTGCTCAATTACACCGTTCAGCAATGTTTTAAATTGTTTGGCGGGTAACAGCACCTGCTGGCGGACCAGTATTATACGGTTCTTTTTCTCTTTTAGTATAGCAACCGCTTCATCAGTAAAGGCCGGGGCTATTAAAACCTCGTAAAATATCTTACTGATCTCGGTCGCCGTTTCCGCATCAATCTCGTCATTCGCAATGATCACACCGCCAAAAGCGGATACCGGGTCGCAGGCCAGTGCATCTATCCAGGCTTCTTTAATAAAATTGCGCGAAGCAATGCCGCAAGCGTTGGTATGTTTTAAGATAGCAATGGTAGGTTCGGTAAATTCATCGATCAAAGCAACGGCCGCGTCAACATCTACCAGGTTATTGTATGACAGCTCCTTACCGTGCAATTTGGTAAACATGGCATCCAGATCGCCGTAAAAAACACCTTTCTGGTGCGGGTTTTCGCCGTAGCGTAACACCTGGCTGGTTTGTATGCTTTCCTTAAATACCGGCAGCTGTTCTTCCTGGTTAAAATACTGGAAGATGGCGGTATCGTAATGTGATGAAATATTAAAAGCTTTATTGGCAAAGGCCCGGCGCTGACCGATAGTGGTTGCGCCATTCTGTGCTTTCAGGATATTTTCCAGCTCCGAATAGTCTTGTTTCGACGCAACGATCACCACATCTTTAAAGTTTTTGGCCGCCGCGCGGATCAGTGAAATACCACCGATATCAATTTTTTCGATGATCTCATCTTCTTCGGCATTTGATTTTACGGTTTCTTCGAAAGGGTAAAGATCGACAATCACCAGGTCGATCTCGGGTATTTCATATTGCGTCAATTGCTGTTCGTCGCCTTCAAAATTTCTACGGGCCAAAATACCGCCAAACACCTTAGGATGCAGGGTTTTAACACGACCGCCTAAGATAGACGGGTATGAAGTAAGATCCTCAACAGCGATCACATCAACGCCTAAATTGCGGATAAAAGTTTCGGTTCCACCGGTGGAATATATGTTAACCCCAAGGCGGTTTAACTCATGGATTATGGGCTCTAAATTATCTTTGTAATAAACTGATATTAAAGCGTTTTTTATTTGAACAGATTGGCTCATCTACAGCTGAATTTTGAGCCGCAAAGGTAGTAAATGTCATTGAGTCATTAGTCATTGATCATTGGTTTTTTTTCGACAGGGATTTCACCGGTTTTTTCATGATTTTTCGCAAATTGTTTGTGTCAAGAGGGCTGCGCCGTTTCACCGGTTGCTAATTTGCGGATGTAAACAAATATCCCCCCCATACCTGGCTATAAACTCCCTGACAAAAATTGAGATTCACCGAACAAATTGACTTTTATAAAGATCTATATGGCTTAACCTATCGGTTAATTAACTGGGGCGACATAAGCAATCCATAATTCCGCAGGTGGTAAGAAAAAAGGAAAAGATGGTTTACACAAGGTTTACACAATTTTCATTATCTATAGCTTAAAACACTGATATTCAACATATTGAAAAATGGATGGGTTTACACCAAACGGCATTTTTTTCGCTGAACAATTAAGCATTTTTTTCATTGGGCTTGCCTGCCTTTACAAAAAAATAAGGAGACAGTTGGAAAAATCCCAAACCACCCAAAACATCATAGATTCAAAAAATTCAATCTTTCTTAGGCTGCACAATCACATATACATCCTCGTTGTCCTTTTTCATCAGGTATTTTTCGCGGGCGAATTTCTCCAGCTCTTTGGGGTTTGAGTCAAGTTCATTCAAATCCTTGTACACTTTAGCGGTTTCCTTTTGGTAAAAATCCCGCTCCTGTTTTAGTTTGCTTACCTGCTGGTAATATTGATATTGCGAGAACAGGTCGTTCTTGTCAAAAAATATCATAAATACCACAAATGCTATGGCAACCAGGAAATATTTATTCCGAAAAAGGTTAAACAAGCGTTTCATGGCAGCAAATTTAAAATTTTATTTAAAACTATCTAAAAATGATGGTTCACGCAAGTTGGATTATTAACTTTTCAACAAGTAGTTGATTAAGTGAGTGGTTGATTAGGTTAACACCTATTGTATAAACCTAATCAACTAATCACTAATCACCAATCTCTAAGCACTAACTAACCCCTACCTCCTCCTGTCGCGATTACCGCTCCGGGCGCCGCTCAGGCCGCTTGCTCCGCCCCTGTTGGCATTACCAAAACCGCGACCGCGTTTAGGGCCGCCTGAATTATGACCGCCGCCGCCTGAACTCTTCTTTGCGCCGCCTGCAGCTTTCGCCACAATGCTTTGCGGGCTCATCGGGTATGGGTGTGCTTCCTCAACAGGAATCTGCTTGCCGATCAGTTTATGGATATCCTGTAAAAATTCAATTTCTTCCTCATCGCAAAATGAAAGTGCTATGCCGTTTAACCCGGCACGGCCTGTACGGCCAATCCGGTGTACATAAGTTTCGGGGATGTTGGGCAGTTCGTAATTGATAACGTGCGTTAATTCATCAATATCAATACCACGGGCCGCTATATCAGTAGCAATTAAAACACGGGTTGTCCGGTTCTTAAAGTTGCTTAATGCCCTTTGACGTGCATTTTGCGATTTGTTACCATGTATGGCTTCCGCTGTGATGCCAACGCGCACCAGGTCCTTTACTACCTTATCGGCGCCGTGTTTGGTACGGGTAAAAACCAGGGCGTTTTTAATGGCTTTATCTTTTAAAACATGCAGCAATAAGGATTTTTTATCCGATTTCTCTACATAAAACAAAGCCTGCTGTATCGTATCCGCGGTAGATGATACCGGGGTAACTTCCACCTTTTCGGGTTTGGTTAATATGGTATTGGCCAACTGCTGGATCTCGTTCGGCATGGTAGCCGAAAAAAACAGGGTTTGCCTTTTGGCGGGTACTTTGGCGATGATCTTTTTTACATCATGCACAAAGCCCATATCCAGCATCCGGTCGGCTTCATCCAGTACCAGCATCCGGATATGCTCCAGGTGCACAAAGCGCTGGTTCATCAAGTCGAGCAGGCGGCCGGGTGTGGCAACCAATATATCCACGCCTCTTCTTAAAGCATCAGTTTGCGGGTTTTGCGAAACGCCGCCAAATATAACCATATGTTTTAAGCCGGTATGTTTACCATACGCGGCAAAGCTTTCGTCGATCTGGATGGCCAGTTCGCGGGTTGGGGTAAGGATAAGCGCCTTAATGGTTTTTTGTTCCTTATGCTGCAGCCTGTCCTGGTATAGTAACTGCAGGATAGGGATAGCAAAGGCAGCAGTTTTGCCGGTACCTGTTTGGGCGCAGCCCAGCAGGTCGCGGTTTTGTAATATAATGGGGATAGCTTGTTCCTGTATAGGGGTTGGCGTGGTATATCCCTCTGTTTTCAGAGCACGTAAAATCGGCTCAATTAATTTTAAATCTTCGAATGACATGTAATTATTGTAAATGTTTGCTAACGCGAAGCATAAGCGGGGATCTGAAGTATTTATCGGTGATCAACCTCAAGCGAAACGGTAATTATCGGCAGAGATACGTTTTTTATTTGGGAAGTTGTTGTTTGTAACTAAAAGCTACAGGGGGAAATTACGATGATGATTTGCTTAATGAATAAAAGTGAGATGGGTGAGGTTATGTTTTTTATTAAAAAATGAGGGTGGTTAGAAAGATTTATGGAGGGAAACTATGTTAAGATTGGGTCAAACTTTTTCTATTTTATATTTAGGGCGTTGCCTGCGGCCGGGCTGTACGCTCATACGCCTGCAGGCCTTACACACATTGGCCGGTATCCGCTTCCATCCCTAACGCAAAAAATCATAATAATCAAGTTGTACCTTTAATCGATTGATTTTTTCGAAGCTATATTGGCTTCGCGCCTCGCATCTTTCGACAATTCGCTGATTATGAAATATTGCGCGTTTTCTTCAAACCCATCCCGAACTTCGGCCCCAATCTTCCCTTATTGAATATCAAGAATTTCATCGAAATCTTTAGCATTTCTTATTGATTCGTTCTTATCCATCTTGAAAATATTATTAAATCTGCTCGCCTGTCGGCGTATCTGTCTTTACGCCCTCTTCCGGCTTCTTCTTGAACCAGGCATGCAATAAGATCATAAAGGTACCTGCCATGATGGACATATCGGCCACGTTAAATATGCCTGTTTGAAAGATCACAAAGTTGATATGCAAAAAATCGGTTACCGAGCCGTGCATAATCCGGTCGTAAATATTGCCGATGCCACCGCCGACAATAAAGATGATACCAACCAGGGTTACCCGGTTCAAATCGGCTTTGGCGAAGATATAATAGAGGCCGAACAGCACGGCCAATAATGGCAACACATTGAGCAGAATGGTTTTCATGGGACCGGAAAGCGAATCGCCCAGACTTAAAAACGCCCCGGTGTTTTCAACCCTTCTGATACTGATATGCTGGTGCAGATAGGTGTACTCGCTGTATTCATCCAGATGATGCCGAACAAAGCTTTTTGACAACTGATCGCAGCCGATGTTTAAAGCGAGAACAAGGAGTATAAGTAAAGTTCTGATTAGCCTGGACGATTTCATGGGGGGCAAATATA
The DNA here is from genome assembly GCA_031292485.1 of Mucilaginibacter sp. GTDB lineage: Bacteria > Bacteroidota > Bacteroidia > Sphingobacteriales > Sphingobacteriaceae > Mucilaginibacter. The sequence continues at coordinate 93,676 of JARLHA010000020.1, read as the reverse complement.
ATCACAGATTGGAACTGATTTTTAGATTTCGCAGATTTTTAGCAAAAAAGAAGCCGACCACAAAGCCGGCTTCCAAAAATCCGTGAAATTCGATTTAATTCATAAATATTCTTGCGTAACTCCATTCGCGAACATTCGCACTAATTCGTGCGTAACTCCATTCGTGAACATTCGCACCTATTCGTGAATATTCGTGCTTAACTCAATTCGCGAATATTCGTGCTTAAATCAATTCGTGCTATAAATTATTAGCGATTTTTAAAGTATTTAAAGTTTTTACCGATAAACTTCGCGCTGTCGCCCAATTCTTCTTCAATGCGAAGCAACTGGTTGTATTTCGCGATCCTGTCTGAACGTGACAACGAGCCGGTTTTAATCTGGCCGCAAGTTAAAGCAACCGCCAAATCAGCAATGGTTGAATCTTCAGTCTCGCCTGAACGATGGCTCATTACCGAAGTATAGCCATTGGTTTGCGCCAAAGTTACCGCGTTGATGGTTTCAGTTAAGGTACCGATCTGGTTTACTTTTACCAGGATAGAGTTGGCAATATCCTCATCAATACCCCTTTGCAAACGTTTTACATTGGTAACAAACAGGTCATCACCCACCAATTGAACTTTATCGCCGATTTTGTCGGTCAATAATTTCCAGCCTTCCCAGTCATCTTCAGCCATACCGTCTTCTATAGAAATAACCGGGTATTTTGCCGCCAATTCAGCCAGGTAATCCGCTTGCTCAGCGCTGGTGCGGATGGCGCCTTTTTCGCCTTCAAACTTGGTATAGTCGTATTTTCCGTTTACGTAAAATTCAGATGCGGCGCAATCAAATGCCAGGCAAATATCAACACCTGGTTTAAATCCTGCTTTTTCAATGGCTTTTAAAATAGTTTCAACACCATCTTCCGTGCTATCAAAAGTTGGCGCAAAACCACCTTCATCACCCACTGTGGTGGTAAGGCCACGGTCATGCAATATCTTTTTTAAATTATGAAACACTTCGGTACCCCAACGCAGCGCCTCTGAAAAAGAAGGTGCACCAACCGGCATGATCATAAATTCCTGAAATGCGATCGGCGCATCAGAGTGCGAACCACCGTTCACGATGTTCATCATGGGGATGGGTAAAGTATTTGCATTAACACCGCCAATGTAACGGTAAAGCGGCTGGCGGCTTTCCTGAGCAGCAGCTTTGGCAACGGCTAAAGAAACACCCAAAATAGCATTGGCGCCTAATTTGCCTTTATTTTCGGTGCCGTCAAGGTCAATCATCAGTTGATCGATGGCGTTTTGTTCAAAAACGTCGAGTCCCTGTAATTCTTTGGCAATTATATCATTTACGTTAGCAACGGCTTTAAGTACGCCTTTGCCCATATATTTAGTTTTATCATTGTCACGAAGCTCCACCGCCTCGTGTACTCCCGTTGATGCGCCGGAAGGTACTGCGGCGCGGCCAAGTGCGCCATTTTCGGTTAAAACATCTACTTCAATAGTAGGATTGCCGCGCGAATCAAGGATCTGGCGGGCATGTACGTCAATAATTAAGCTCATTGGGATTGGTATTTGTCAATTTAAATATACTTAGTGTAATTAGTACACTATATAATACAGTTTTCAAATATACAACTTCCGCTATATATGTGTAAAGATTTCACCGATTGTTTTGTGATTTCACCGATTATTAACAATAATTTAAAGTGACAGGGCTAATTTTTGAATCTTTTAAATTGCCGCCTTAGTTTACGCGTACGAATTATCAATATGATGGTTAATCAATCTCCTCAGTATTAACATTTGAATGCAAAAAAAGCTGCGCATCCGCACAGCTGCATATTTGCACATCACCTATTCCCACTTAAAAGTCTTCACTGCAACAGCGTAAACAATGATAAACCAGACGCCCAAAATCAGCAGGTCGTGTGTAACATCACCGAGGCCTGCGCCTTCAAAAGCGACATCGCGCATCGCTTTATTCAGGTAGGTTAACGGCAGTATATTGCTTATGCCCTGCAACCACTTTGGGAAAACTGTTATCGCAAAAAATGTTCCGGATAACAAAAACTGCGGCATGGTAATAATATTGGATAGCGGCGGAACGGAACTTTCGTTTTTGGCAATCCCGGATATTATAAACCCAAAACCCATAAACACTATTAAGCCCAATGCCGAAAGTATCAGCATATTTATTACGGTAACAACACCATGGATGAGTGTAAAGCCAAAGAAATAGTGCCCTACAAGTATTATAAACAAAGCACCTATCCACGAAAAAATCAACCTCGCAATCGCCTCACCTAAAACAATACTATATTTTTTTACAGGCGTAGCAAAAAAACGTTTGATCACCAGGGTTAAACGCAGGCTAAGAAATACAAAAGCGGTACCAAAAACACCGCTGCTTAATAACGAGAAGCCAAGCATACCCGGCAATAAAAAATCAATATATTTATACTGGCGCCCATGTACAGTTGCTTCCTTTAGCTCGGCAATTGGTTGTTGTACGGTATTGCCCTTACTATTTATCCGAAAGAACATTCCATCTAACAATGACTTTAGCACTCCATCTTTTTGCGCCGAAGCCGTTGTATATTTTATATTAAGCGTATAGTAGGGCGCGGTATCGTGCTTTTGAATATCAATAATAGCGTCGAGATCGCCCTTTGAAAGGTTTTTGGCCATTTCATCGGCAGACTGATTTTTTACAAAGTGAATGATTGGAATTTGTTTTAAACTTTGATAAAGCGTGTTGGCGCTTGATGTATCGCAAGTCTTGGCCAAAGCAACATCAACAGTTACTGCCCCACCCCCGATATTAGCAAAAACGACGATGAATATTAAAGGGAAAGCCAAACTAAACACTACAGCCGAGGGGCTGCGAATAATGGAACGAAAACTTGCTTTGGCGATAGCGATGGTTGCTTTTATATTGTTATATTTCTTCATTTTGTTGGTTCAATAGTTCACTGGTTCATTAGTTCATTGGTAGGAAGTCGCAGGATTGTCTGTCTGTACAGCAAACTGCGAACTCAAAACTGCCAACTTCTTCTACCCCTCTCTCCACTCCTTACCTGTCAGGTTAATAAAAACATCTTCTAAATTGGCCAGTTTTACCTGCTTCTTGCGTTCGAATCCTGAATCTATAAGTTGGTCGATAAAATGATTGGGGGTATCGATGCCCACAATCCGCCCACCGTCAACAAAGGCCACACGGTCGCAAAGTTCTTCGGCTTCATCCATGTAGTGGGTGGTGATCACTACTGTTGTCCCTGCGTCACGGATCTCGCGGATCAGGTCCCAAAGGTTACGGCGCGCCTGCGGATCAAGGCCGGTAGTCGGCTCGTCCAGGAAAATAATTTTAGGGTTATTGATCAGCGTTGTGGCGATAGAAAAACGCTGTTTTTGTCCGCCCGACAATTCCTTATATTTTGATTTGGCTTTATCAACCAGCGCTACTTTTTCCAGCATCTCGTTGGCTGTTTTATCGATACCATATAAACCGCAGAAAAGTGCGATCAACTCAGAAAGATTTAAATTTGGATAATAGCCAGCGGATTGTAACTGAACGCCGATCCGTTGTTTGATCTTATCGGCATCATGGTCTATGGAAAGGCCATCAACGGTTACCTCGCCCGAAGTTTTATCGCGCAGGGTTTCAATAATCTCGAGCGTAGTGGTCTTGCCTGCACCATTGGGGCCCAGCAGGCCGAAAATCTCGCCATCGTACACTTCAAAACTAATTCCCTTTACGGCCTCAAAGTCGCCGTAATTTTTTACAAGATTTTTTACTGTAATTATAGGTTGTTTTGCCATGCTGCAAAAATCGTTTTCTAATTTGGAATTTCTGTTATCTTTTTGTCGAAAGATTTAAATATTCAGGCACCCTTATTGCCCTCCGGCTATCGCCGAAGGGCTTGGGCGGGTTTTATTTGACTAAATGCCCCAGCGTATGTATCAGCGCCTGTGCCTGAGCGGCCAGATGAATGGCATAGTGAATAATTTGAACAGCGAGTAAAGTTTTCATGATAACAATTGATTTATGGCTCAAAGTTGCTATCAGCGCAGAGATTCAGTTAGTTAATTTAGGCGAAGAATGCCAAATATCCGGTAAACGGCGTGAAAACGGCGATGAATGGGAGGTAATAACAGACTTCCGGAGTTTCTAAAACTTCGGAAGTCTTTGGATAAATATTTCATCAATTCAACAAAAACATCAAATAAATACCGGCTACCTTAAATTAGCTATCAACCTTTTTAATTCTTTATCGGTAATTATTTCAGTTTCTGATTTATCATAAATTGAAATTAAATTTACGATGGTCAGCGAAACATCGGTTTCTAAATTAGCGATTAGTTCAGTTTCGAGATATGATATAACCCTGACCCCGCCGCTTTTTCCCTTGCCTTTGCTGGTTATTTTCAGACGGATTTTGTAGGTATTATTGCCAAGTGAGGTGCCAAGCGTTGGGTTTAAGTATAATTCCTTTTCAAGATTGGCTAAATCCGTTTTAAGGGAAACGTATCTCTTAAATAACGGTTTTGCCTCTTTTTTAAAATTTGAGGTAATCTTAACTATTATCTTCACTTAAAAAGGATGATAAAGTTTGCAGGCTTTTACCATTTGTCCGGCTTTCTTTTACCTCCAACAACCCTTGTTGGATACCTGTTAAAATAGTCAGTTTTTTATTTAACTTCTTATATTTCTCGTTTAGGTTTTCCCATGTTTTAACAGGCACTAAAACACCTGTTTTATGCCCGTTATCGTCAATTATATATTTTAATGCAGATGACATCTTTTTTATTTAATCAAATATACAAGAATGCTGCGTTTTTTTTACTTCATCAACTCAATAAAATCATCAAACAGATACCTGCTGTCATGCGGGCCGGGGGATGATTCAGGGTGATATTGTACCGAAAATGCTTTTTTGCCTTTTACCCTGATACCTTCTATAGACTGGTCGTTCAGGTTAACGTGGGTAATCTCTACCTTATCAGATGCTCTCACCGCTTCAGGTACCACACCAAAGCCATGGTTTTGCGAAGTAACCTCGCAATGGTTAATGATAACATTTTTAACCGGGTGGTTTAAACCGCGGTGCCCGTTAAACATTTTTTTGGTGGGGATATCATTCGCCAAAGCCAGTAACTGGTGGCCAAGGCAAATGCCGAACATTGGTTTTTCAGCTTTTAAAATGGCTTTTACCGTTTCAACGGCGTAAGGCATTGCGGATGGATCGCCGGGGCCGTTGGATATAAAATAACCGGTTGGCGCAAAATCCTTTTCCATTTCTTCGAAAGATGTTTTTGCCGGGAAGACTTTTGCATAGATATCCCTGTCGTCAAAATTGCGCAGAATGTTTTTCTTAACGCCCAAATCAAGTACTGCTACACGATATGTGGCGCTTTCGTCACCAAAGGTGTAAGTCTCGGTTGTAGAAACTTTTGAAGAAAGCTCAAGGCCATCCATGGAAGGCACTTCGGCCAGTTTGCTTTTTAACACTTCAATATCCAGGATCTCTGAAGAGATGATGGCGTTCATCGCTCCCTTATCGCGGATGTGGCGCACCAGCTGGCGGGTGTCAATATCCGAAATACCAACAATATTTTCTTCCTGGAAATAATCCTGGATTGATTCGTTGGCTTGTTTACGGGTATAATAAATGTTATAATTTTTACAAACCAGGCCGGCTATCTGGATCCTTCCGGATTCAACTTCGGCATTGGCAATACCGTAATTCCCGATGTGGGCGTTGGTGGTAACCATAATCTGACCGAAATACGAAGGATCGGTAAAAATTTCCTGGTAGCCCGTCATGCCTGTATTAAAACAGATCTCGCCGGTAGTGGTGCCCATCTTGCCGGCTGATTTTCCATAAAATACAGTTCCGTCAGCCAGTAATAATACTGCCGGTAATTTGGTTAAATATGTCATTGATCAAATAAAATGAATGGTAAAAATGCCGGTTTGCCTGGTGCGGCGCCCCATAAAAACAGGCTAAAAAATTGAAGTGAGAATCTCCCATGTTCAAGGGGCAAAGCTAATGATTTGACACGAATTACACGAATAAAATTCGAATTTTCACAAATCTTGTCGCTCTGTCGCTACTCATCGGTTAATTACGCCTAATTCGAAACAATTCGTGTAATTCGAATAAATTAGTGAAATTCGTGCCATCAAACTATCATCCCATGTCGGTAAATAAAGAGGTTAAAAGAATTACCACCCACATTTTACAGGAAATGAAGGCCCGCGGCGAAAAGATCAGCATGCTTACCGCCTACGATTATTCAATGGCGGCTATTGTTGACGAAGCCGGGACGGACATTATCCTGGTAGGCGATTCCGCCTCCAATGTAATGGCCGGGCATGAAACCACTTTGCCCATAACGCTCGATCAGATGATCTACCATGCTTCATCAGTAGTTCGCGCTGCAAAACGGGCATTGGTAACGGTGGATCTGCCATTTGGTTCATACCAGGGAAATTCGAAAGAGGCTTTAAATTCAGCCATCCGCATCATGAAGGAAGCCGGCGCGCACAGTGTAAAAATTGAAGGCGGCGTTGAAATTGCCGAATCAGTTAGCCGCATCCTTACGGCGGGTATACCCGTGATGGGGCATTTGGGGCTTACCCCGCAATCCATTTATAAATTTGGCACCTATACGGTACGGGCAAAACACGAGTCGGAAGCACAAAAACTAAGGGAAGATGCCTTAAAACTGCAGGAGCTGGGCTGCTTTGCCATCGTGCTGGAAAAAATCCCGGCAGCTTTGGCCAAACAGGTGAGTGAAAGTTTAAGCATCCCCACAATAGGCATCGGCGCCGGACGATATTGCGACGGACAGGTTTTGGTGATCCATGATATGCTGGGCATCAACAAAGAGTTTAAACCAAGGTTTTTACGCCAGTACGCTAACCTGAACGAGATCATGAACAGCGCAATAAAAAACTATATCAGCGACGTAAAAACCAAAAGCTTTCCGAACGAGAAGGAAGAATATTGAGTTGGTTCATGGTTCATAGTTGATGGTTCATTGCCGCGGCAGTGGATTATCTCAACACTTCTACTATGAACCATGAACTATGAACTATGAACTAAAAATGACCAAAGTCAATATAAAATACGAAAACCTGCCTATAACCGATAAGGATGTGCTTTACGAGGATAACCACCTTATTGCCATTAATAAGCGGGCTGGTGATATTGTGCAGGTGGATACCACGGGGGATGAATCTCTGGAGGATAAAGTCAAAAAGTATATTGCTCACAAATACGATAAACCCAATGGCGCTTTTTTAGGTGTGGTACACCGGCTGGACAGGCCGGTAAGCGGCGTGATCCTTTTTGCAAAAACCAGCAAGGCGCTCGACAGGATCAACAAACTGTTCAAGAACCGCGAAATGAACAAAACCTATTACGCGGTTGTTCGCACAAAGCCCTACCCTCCTGCCGGCAACCTGGTACACTGGCTGGTAAAAAATCCGCAAAAAAATATCACCAAAGCCTATGACCATGAAGTACCCGGCAGCCTCCGCGCCGAGTTAAATTTCAGGGTAGTGGGCGAACTGAACGGCTACACTTTGATCAGGGTTGACCCGATAACCGGCCGGCCGCACCAGATCAGGGTACAACTGTCCACCCTGGGAAGCCCGATTGTTGGCGACAATAAATACGGTTACCCCCGGGGAAGTTTGCGCAAAAGCATCAGCCTGCATGCACGCCGGCTGGAGTTTATTCACCCTATAAAACAAGAGAATATCATTATCACGGCCCCTGTCCCCCATGATGGTTTTTGGGAGAAGTTTGAGGGAATGATGGAAGAGTAATTTAAGTCTTAAGTCGAAAGTCTTGAGTCTTGAGTCAAATCTGACTTTGGACTCAAGACTTTCGACTTCGGACTTAATCAGCTGTCATAATTACTTTCAGCGCTTTTTCTTTTGCTGCATTTCCAAAAGTTTCGTACGCTTCCATTACCTGGTCGAGCCTGAAATGGTGGGTAATCAGCCGGTTAGGATCCAGTTTCTTAGCGCCTACCGTTTTCAGCAGCATCGGGGTGGTAACGGTATCCACCAGCCTGGTGGTAATCGTAATATTCTGTGACCACAATGTTTCCAGGTGCAGCGTAACGCTTTTTCCGTGAACGCCGATATTGGCGATATGCCCGCCTGGCGCAATTATAGAAGTGCAAATCTCAAAGGTTTCGGGTATGCCAACCGCCTCAATAGCTACGTCGACTCCCTTGCCGTTTGTTAAACTTTTTACCTTTTCAACTACATTTTCTTTAGCGCCGTTTACAAGTTGGGTTGCGCCAAAGGTTTTGGCGGTATTTAACCTGTTTTCATCCGGATCGATCATAATGATCTCGGCCGGCGAATAAAACTGGGCGGTTAGCAACGCTGCCAAACCTATCGGCCCGGAGCCTACAATAGCTACCGTATCGCCCGGTTTTACCTGCCCGTTTAATACACCGCATTCAAAACCGGTAGGCAAAATATCGCTTAGCATTACCAGGGCTTCTTCATCGGCACCGGCAGGAATAGGGTAAAGGCTGTTGTCAGCATGGGGGATTCTCACATATTCGGCCTGGGTACCATCAATCAGGTGACCGAGTATCCATCCGCCGTCTTCGCAGTGCGAATACATCCCTTTTTTACAATACTCGCATTTTCCGCAGGAGGTAATGCACGAGATCAGTACATGGTCGCCTTTTTTGAAATTGCTTACCGCAGTTCCCGCTTCTTCAATAATGCCTACCCCTTCGTGGCCGATGATCCTGCCATCGGTAACCGCAGGAACATCGCCTTTCATAATATGAAGGTCCGTTCCGCAAATGGTAGTTTTAAGGATCTTTACAATAGCGTCCGTTGGTTTTGTTAAACCGGGTTTGGGTTTGCTCTCCCAGGCCTTTTTACCCGGCCCGTGATAAACCAATGCTTTCATCGTTTTTGCCACGCCGTTTACAGGTGGATTAACCACTGCTTCTTTTACTAATGTTTCCATGATTTTTAGTTAATTGGTAGGTATACTTGAACTACAAAAATGAAGGCATCCTGTTTTAAAAGAAATGACGGCTGCTATTAAAAAAGGTGATCCAATACACATTCTTTTTTTCAGGAGACGATACGATCCAAATTAAAAAACTCTTATGAAAATCCGCCGTGTGCAAACGATGAAGACGGTATTAGTGTTGCTATTGGGTCAGTTATATCCTTAAAGCCTTCTCCCAAATCCTTTCATCTACCTAAACCCCTTCTTTTGAACTTTCAGCTCTTAATAATTTTGCCGTTCAGGGTTTTGCCTGTTGTCAATAAATGCGATTAATTCAATTGTGTGGGCTTTTGGTTTGATTCGGTAAACCAGGGATACCTGTTTTATGATCACTCCAATATGTGTAGACTTTACCCTGGCAGATTTGCGAAACATCAAAGGCTGGGTTTGCAGTGTGCTTAAAAACTCATTAACGCGGGCCGTGAAATTAAATATCTCTTTCTCTGTCCAATGTTCTTCAAGATAAGCTATTCTTTTACCGAAAGTTTTAATTGCCCTTTTCGTCCATATTATTTCAATCCCCATTTCCCAAATAGTTTTACTACTTCAGCATGAGGTAACGTCTCTCCGCGATCAGCTTCGGCCAGGCCCTCTAAAACATCTTTTTGTTGTTCTTCGCCTAATTCTTCAAACCAATCTGCTTTTCTATTAGCTAAAAATGCTTTTACATCAGAAATTAAACCCGCATCCTTAGTGGTCACTATGGTTTGTACAATACTCAACTTTTCCGCCTGTAAATCCATAATATTGAATTTTAAGCTAAAATACCTTTTTAATTTATCAATTATACAGCTTTTTCAATTTTTTAAATACCAGTTATGCCTCCCCCTCACATCCCCAGCACCTTCTCCCAAATCTTTTCATCTACCCAAACCCCCTCTTTTAAACTTTTCTCCCTCGTTCTTAATGTGTTTTCACCGGGATAAGAAATGCTGCCGCCTTCATCCACAGGCCGGCTAGTTTTGGTATAACTGATGATCTCTTCAATGAGCTGCGCGGTCAGTACGCTGCTATCAGGCTTAATGCAGATAAAAACCTGCGATACGCCGCTTTCTTTTTCGTTTTGGGAGATCTTCGCCGTAGAGCTGCCCTGGCTGAGCACCGTTGCCAGCAGATCGAGCATTAAGGATAAGCCCGAGCCCTTCCAGAAACCAACTGGTAAAAGTCTTCCGGATTGTAGGATATCCTCGGAATCGGTACTTAAATTACCTTCAGCATCATAACCGCCCGGCAACGGCAGTTGCTGCTTTTGGGTTTTATACAAATTGAGCTTACCAACGGAATATTGCGAAATGGCCATATCCAGCACCACATGCCGGCCTTCCCGCGGAATGGCGATCACCAGCGGGTTATTGCCCAGCCGCGGGTCAAGCCCGCCCCAGGGCGGCAGGTGGGCAATGGTATTGGTAAAACAAATACCAATCATCCCGGCCTCTGCAGCCTGCCAGCCGTAAGCCCCGGCACGCATCCAATGGTTGGTGTTTTTGATGGCTACACAACCAATACCGTTTGCTTTGGCCAGTTCAATGGCGCGCCCCATACAAAAACAGGCGTTCAATATTCCCGGCCCCAGATTGCCGTGCCATTGCTCCAATGCGCCAAATTTGTTTAACAATTCGGGCCCGGCGTCTTTTTGCACCAGCCCTTCTTTCACATATTCCACAAAAACCGGGAAACGGTTCAACCCATGCGTATAAACCCCATCGCGGCTGTTCTCCGCAAAAATCGAGGCAATATTGCCGGCCTTTTCTTGCGTAAAACCAATAGAAAGCAGTACCCGCTTAAATTCGGATTGGAGTTTTTCAAAAGGGATGGTCATTTTTAGTCGAAAGTCTTGAATTCTGAGTCTAAAGTCAATAAAATCTTCATGACAAACTTACGATTTTAGACTAAAGACTCCGGACTTACGGCTTCCAATCATTATCACCTCAAACAAATAATAATAACCCTTTTAATCAGTTATACATAAACCCGGCCCATAATATGGCCGGGAATTTTTATTTTTGACGATGTTCTCCTCCATAAAATGTAAACGTGCCCTTTTTATCATTGCCGGTTTGGTGACCGCACTGGTGATCAATTCCTGTAAAAAAACCAGCATCAGCTCTATACAGCAACTCTTTACGGGGGGAACCTGGGAGCTGGCCTCGTTTCAGACTATTTATTATACAGGCAATCAGGCGGACTCAACTGTGACCGATAGCTCCACCTGTCTTAACAGCCAATTTTTTACTTTTAATACCAATAACACCTGTACTTATACCAATTTTGATTGTATAACACAAACTTCAGCTGCTGCAACCTGGTCGCTTACCGGCAACCAGCTTTTTTTGCAAACCAGTGTAGTTTGTAAGGATACCACGAAGGCCGGCACCTCGACCCCTTTTGCGTATGCCCAGATAATGAACCTCGGAATTTACTCACTGGTGCTTAATACAGGTGATATTCAGCCAAATTACTCGCTTACTGCAAAGCGGAAAGTATTTGTTTACGGCTTTATCCGTCAAAAGGGCACCACCCCTTAATTTATGTGATAATAAATTTGCGTTTACCCCCCCTTCGAATAAAATTAAGTTTTCATTTGCATTTGACGAAGCAAGATTGCCGCAAAATCTTTATATTTGGGACGTAAGTATAAAGGTTTTTCCTGTTTTTGCGCGTCTTAATTTTGTTTGTCAAAACTCAGGGAAAAACAACTGACAATTTAACGGGCATTAAAAAAGTATAGTTTTAATGAAAAAAAGAATCGCAATTTTTGCTTCAGGATCAGGGTCAAATGCTCAAAAAATAATGGAGCACTTTAAGCGCCATCCCGAGGCAGAAGTCGTACTGATACTTACCAATAATCCGCAGGCTTACGTATTACAACGGGCTGATAATTTCGAGATCCCGGCTCACATTTTTACCAGGCACGAATTTTATGAAACCGATGAAGTGATCCGCCTGTTAAAAAACCTACAGGTAGACCTTATCGTACTGGCCGGTTTCCTATGGCTGGTTCCCGAATCGTTATTAAAAGCATTCCCCAACAAGATCATCAACCTTCACCCTGCCCTGCTCCCTAAATATGGTGGCAAAGGCATGTTCGGCGACCATGTGCATAAAGCCGTGCTTGCCGCCAAAGAAGAAGAATCGGGCATTACCATCCATTTTGTGAACGACCAGTTCGACGAAGGCGAGGTGATCCACCAGTCGCGTTTTAAAATCGACCCGGATGATAACCTCGAAGTTATTAAATTTAAAGGCCAGCAACTGGAACACCAGCATTTCCCAAAAGTGATTGAGAGTTTGCTGAAGAAGATGAAGAGTTAGGGTTAGTTGAGCAGAGGTTGGAGATTAGAGATTAGTTTTTTGTAATTTACATTCGAGTCAAAAAAGTAACGAACCATGGACGATCTCATAAACTACCAGTTCGTTTTCCTGCACCCTAAATACAATAACCCAATCATTAAAATGACTGCACGAATATCGATAAGCAGCTAAAACGGGGTGGTTACACAATGTATATTGCACGTTTGGATGAGCCAATTTTTTTAAAGCCGCTTTGAATTTGAGTGCGTATCTCGCGCCACTTCCCTTCGTATTTTTGGATTCCACAAAATCGGCAATGGCATCAATTACACTAAGGCCTTAGGGGTAATTTTAACAATCAAATTATTACTTCTTAACTGAATATTTTGAAAAAGCTTCCTCAAGGCATAGCGGTTCAGCTCCGTTATCTTTAGCCAGGTAATCCATCAATTCTTCATCAGCAGCCTTTCTTCCAATCACTTTTACCATTGCAGCCAAATCAAGTTCTTCAAAGTTGCCAGCCTTCACAGGTAAGCCTAATTCTTCAGCCAGTTGCATAATCTGTCGCGTTTTTTTATCCGAATTTGATTTGATGATCAAAGTTGTCATACTCAAAGTTACTAAAATCATTTTGACATTTTGCCTATCGCCATCGGGTTAATGCGGCGTTACGTGAAGCAAGCGCCGGTTTCTCAATCAAATACCGCATCCCCAATGCCCCAGCAATAACACAAACGATACAGATCAGCATAGTTATATTGCTATTTCTATCAATGCCTTCCTTTTCCAGTAGGTTTTGAACCACATGGATGATGATCTTATGCGAAAGGTAAACGGAATAGGACAAAGTGGCGATGAACGATGTAACTGTTGATTTGCGCCGGTAAAAAATATTATTAGGGCTTACAAATGCCGCCAGGATCAACCCATATCCAATAGCTACCATCGGGAAACCCAAAATAACCGTGTTATAGGTAGATCGCTGCGGACAAAGCAGCCAGGCAGCAAATACGATAAGTAACCCTGCGCCCAAAACCAGGTAACTCCATTTGTTTACCCACTCTTTAAAACCGGGATAAAAAGTAAACAACCCGGCAATACTTACGCCAACCAGTAAACCATCCAACCGGTTATAGGTGGGATAATAGACATATTCGTTAAAACGGGCGCCAAATTCATCGGTATTGAGATAAGGGGCAACCAGGTAATGCCAGTTTAAAAACCTTACAATATAACAGGCAATAAACAAAATCACCACCAGGTAAACCGCTTTTTTTCCCGCCTTAAAATAATTGAACAAAAGGAAAATTAAGGGCAGCAGCAAATAAAATTGTTCCTCTACGCAGAGCGACCAGCCATGGCTGAAGGTTCCGTATTTTTTTAGGTCGAGGCCAAAGTTTTGCGTAAAGGTGAAGTATTGCCATAAGGGCGACAGGTGACCCCACTCGCGGGCTAACGGAAAAGCAATGTAGATGATCATCACCAGCAAGTACGGTGGGATGATCCTGAAAAACCGTTTGATAAAAAATTTTTTTACCGAGATATTTTTGCCTTTTGATACTGTATTAAAAAGCTGACCGGCAATTAAAAACCCACTCAGCACAAAAAACAGGTCGACGCCTGTCCAGCCAAAACCGCTGAATCGCCCCCGCTCCCAATCCGGGTGCCCGAAAAACTGGTAATGAAAACATAACACATAGGTGATGGCCAAGGCCCTCAAATGATCTAATCCATGCAATTTGTGCTGATCGCCAATATCATTGACAACCAATAGTTGTTCGGGCATTTAGTATTTGTATAATGTTATTTTAAAGCAATCCGCAAAGGTTTCATTTCCGACCCAATAAACAGCCAAAACCATCTACAACAATACCACAACAGTACTCAACTTTTGCAGATTTCCGAGGGTTAGATCTCCCCTTCCCGTTTCCTTAAAAACCATTCCGTGCTCAGCAGCAGCAATATCAATACAAAAACCCATTTTACATCCACCGGGTCGCTGTAACGTTTATCCTCATAAACAACAGTTTTAACGTTCTCGTTTTTCCGGATTAGGTTGGCCAGTTGACCAATCTGGAATGGCTGCAGCATTTGCCCGCCGCTTTGTTTAGCGATGGTGCGCAACAATTGGTGGTTGGCTGCGCTTTGCCTTGCTTCCAGGTTCAAAGGTTTTACGGTTAGCTGCCCGGATGAATTAAATACTTTATCGCCGATTTTTGTGGAAGCTGAATACGAGTATTCCCCAACGGGCAAAGTACCGGCATTCAACTGGTAATTTTGATTGGCGCGGGTAAACAGGAAGCTATAGTCTTTTCCTTTTTCGCTTTTAAGGTTGACCTTCACATCCGGAGTATTGATCAACTCAAGGGCATCATTATAAAGCTCGGCATTCAGCAATACGTTTTCATCCTCATCAAAAACCCGTTTGGACGGATAAACAATAAAACGCTGCCGGTTGGCATTGGCCGTTAGATACTGTACGCCCTGACCAAACAATTCTTCCAGCGCATGATGATTGCCGTATTTCTGGTATTCTGCCAGCTGCCAGCGCCACAGGCCCTCGCCGGTGAGTACCGCTATGCGTTCGCCCCCTTCATCGCCAAATGATAATAAAGGGTACGATGTTTCAACGCTGCCGATCTTTTGCTTTAACAAAGTGCTGCCGGAAGGTGGCGAACTGTAGCTTCCGTAAGGCGCCAGCAACGGCGGGAAGGCAGTAATTTTATTCCGGGTAGAATCTGACAGGGTAAAATCGGTAAAATCCGCGGTTGGCCGGGCAAATACCTCCTGCATCTGCTCCTGTCCCGAACTTATTTTAACCAGTTGCTGCCCCTGGTCAAAAGCCTGCAAATTACTTTGCGCGCCCACCATATACCAAACCGGAACTTTTGCTTTGATCAAATTCTGCAGGATATTATTGCCCGTGGCCGATACCTGGAAAAGAATCAGCAGGCTGTAATCTCCGGGTTTAACGGAAGCAAGATCTGACAACAAACTTGTCTTCACTTCATAATTCCTGTTATTCTGGATCGACTGCCGGATTACGCTGATATCCGGATGCGGGCCATCATACACCAGCAGGATCTTTTGTTTGGCATCCAGCACATCTACATAAATAGTTTCGCTATTGTTTTGGGTTGAGATTTCGTTTTTAACGGGCGCAATGCTGATGTTATATTTACGCGTCCCCTTTTTATCGGCATTCAGTTTCAGGGGGACCACCTTATGGAAATCATTTGAGCTGATCTCTATATTTTGAGCCGATACCTGCCGCCCATCTTCCGTTACCGCCAAATGCATCGTTTCGCCTTTGGCCTGGTATGCCTCCGCCAAAACCTCAATCTCAAAATCATTGCCTAAAAAAGCGGTTTTGTTGTAGTTGACGTTGCCGATGAGCAAGTCGCGTTTGGCAATCGTGTCGCCAAGTGCGATGGTATAGATGGTTGATTTAATATTCCTGGCCTCATATTGCGGATCAGTGCCCTGGTTGTATAAACCATCCGTTGCCAGCACCACCGCACCGATGTTCTGGTTTACAAAACGTTCGTTCAGTTGGTGTAAGGCGCTGGAAATATCTGTTTGTTTACCCGAAAAATCTTTGGTAAGCCCATCGGCCACATCTTTATTAAAATGAAATTCGCGGACATCGTAATCATTGCCTAATTCCTTTTTCAGGCCCGAAAGAGCGTCTAAAGTCTCCCCTACCGGAAGAGATTTAGAGGGGGCAAACAGATTTACCGATTGCGAATTATCCTGTAAAACCAACACGAGCGGCTTTTGCGGGTTATAGCTCACCGTTTTTACTAATGGCGAAAGCAATAACAACGCAATCAGCGTAACAACCACAGCACGGCCGGCAAATAACAGGTAACGGAATTTTTTATCCAGACTAACCGGCTGTTTATACAGCAGCCAACCGTACAATATACCCAGCGCCAGGCAACCCGGCACCCACCATCCCGACACCGCTCCCCAGGTAATTGAAAATAATAGCTGCATATTTTTTTGCGCGAACGCTCACCGCATTAGATGACTCGCAAAATGCGAAATTATTGTGATATGATTGGTAAAAGTTTTGATGGCGAAATTGTCTGAACTCGAATTTGTAGAATTTACAGAATTGCACGAATTCGCTTTGCAAACAATAAAATTCTGATCATTCCAATAATTCTAAAAATTCGGGTTCAGACATCTTACAACATTCCACCATCAACAGGTATAACCTGCCCGGTAATATAAGATGCCATATCCGAAGCCAAAAACACGCAGCAATTTGCTACATCTTCCGGTTCGCCACCCCGTTTTAGGGGGATGGCCTGTGCCCAGCCTTCAACCACTTTTGGATCCAGCACTTCGGTCATTTCGGTTTTAATGAAACCGGGGGCAACCACGTTGGTACGGATATTCCTGGAGCCTAATTCCTTGGCGATAGATTTTGAAAAACCGATAATACCCGCCTTTGAAGCTGCATAATTGGCCTGCCCGGCATTGCCCTGCACCCCAACAACGGAGCTCATATTGATAAACACCCCATAGCGGTTCTTCATCATTATTTTTGAAGCTGCTTTGGTAAGGTTAAAGATAGATTTCAGGTTTACTTCCAGCACATCGTCCCAGTTTTGTTCGGTCATGCGCATCAGCAAGCCGTCTTTGGTGATGCCGGCATTGTTCACCACTATCTGTAAAGTGCCAAAATCAGCCACAATATCATTTACCAGCTTTTCAGCTTCTTCAAATTTGGAAGCGTCAGAGCGGTAGCCTTTTACTTTTGTACCAAAGCGCTGCAGTTCCCGCTCAAGTGCCTCGCCTTTTTCGACAGACGACAAGTAGGTAAACGCAACATTGGCGCCATGCTCGGCAAATTTCTCAGCAATTTTACGGCCTATTCCTTTGGATGCGCCGGTGATCAGCGCGGTTTTTCCTTCTAATAATTTCATAATATATCGTATGATTTCGGGCGATGAAGATAGGGAATTAGTCGGAAAGTCCGAAACCTGACAGTTAGAGGCTGTCTCAAAAGTGTATAAAATGGGAAGCAAACAAAATAATGTTTGGACCTCGTGTTCTTTGTGAATTCTTCGTGTCCTTTGTGGTTTGTTTTTTACCACGAAGGGCACGAAGAAAAAACACTATGGTCACAAAGACCTAACTCTTCAAAATATAATTTGGTGACATTTTACATTGAGAGACTTTTGAGACAGCCTCTTTTGGCGGGTAGCAATGTCCAAAAGAAGCACGATGCGTTCCTATGGGAACGCTTGGTAAATTAAACAATCGTTCTACCCACGAAATGTGCCTAAAGGCACACCAAAGAAAACTCGCTTAACTTAATTTGTTTTATTATAAGGCGTGAGTCGGCGTGAGAGTGCCGGTAAAGATTTCCGGCCGTTATTATGAACATAAACGTTAGATTTACCCCGCTCTTGTTGGTGTTTTCACTCCAACAAAGGCGAAAAATTTTCAGTAACTTATCATCACCCTATACTCCTCCTTCAACTCCATCAAACACGCCGCGCACATACAGCCCTCATAATTCTCACTGATATACTGCACCTCGTTCAAATTCAACTGCACTGCGGCGCACTGGCATTTGGTAAAGGAATTTGCTTTACATTCCATGCTTTTGCCGCAACGTTCGCAGCTGATGATCTCGTGTTTGATGTTCATGTTGAAGCCCATAGTCCATGGACCATGGTCGATAGTTTTGATTTGTTCAAATTTATATTATTCCGGTCAACCTGAAATAAAAAGACCATAGCTAATTTCGGGATAATTTCCTGATTTTAACTATGGTCTATCGTCCATGGACCATGGACTAAAAACTTATGCAGAGCAAGTCACGCAGCCTTCTTCCATCGAGCAGCTTGGACCAGCTGGTATTTCGTCAACAATCTGGTCAACTACTTCCGGAATTACAGGATCCATGTTTTTGCCGCCCTGGTTCTCAACGGTAAATTTAACCGCCTGCGATGCCGCCTGTGTACGCAGGTAATACATACCTGTCTTAAGGCCCTTCTTCCATGCGTAAAAGTGCATTGAAGTAAGTTTTGACGCATTTGGCGAGTTGATGAACAAGTTGAGCGACTGCGACTGGCAAATATACGCGCCCCTGTCAGCAGCCATATCAATGATGTTACGCATTTTGATCTCCCACACGCTTTTGTACAGGTCTTTCAGTTCTTGTGGTATTTCAGCGATATCCTGGACCGATCCATTGGCAGTGATGATCTTGTCCTTCATGTTATTATCCCACAAACCAAGGTTAACCAAATCGCGGAGCAGGTATTTATTTACGATGATAAACTCACCGCTCAATACCCTGCGGGTATAAATGTTTGAGGTATAAGGCTCAAAACATTCGTTGTTGCCTAAGATTTGCGAGGTGGAAGCGGTTGGCATCGGTGCTACCAATAGTGAATTACGCACACCATGGTTCATTACATCCAGGCGCAGGTTTTCCCAATCCCAGCGGCCGCTGTCAGGCTTAACACCCCAAAGGTCAAACTGGAATTTTCCTTTTGACAATGGCGATCCTTTGAAGGTTTCGTAAGCGCCTTCTTTTATCGCCAGGTCTTTTGAAGCTGTCATGGCTGCAAAATAGATGGTTTCAAAGATCTCTTTGTTCAATTTCCGGGCTTCGTCACTTTCAAAAGGTAAGCGCAGCAGAATAAAGGCATCAGCCAATCCCTGTACGCCCAAACCTATGGGGCGGTGCCTTAGGTTGGAGTATTCGGCCTCTATAACCGGGTAATAATTATTATCGATGATCTTATTCAGGTTGATGGTAGCCTGGTAGGTTACCTCATACAGTTTTACGTGATCAAATATCCCTTCCCTTACAAAACGTGGCAGGGCCAGCGAGGCCAGGTTACAAACCGCAACTTCCTTGTCTGAAGTATATTCTATGATTTCAGTACAAAGGTTCGAGCTTTTTATAGTACCCAAATTTTGCTGGTTTGATTTTCCGTTGGCGGCATCCTTGTACAGCAAATATGGCGTACCGGTTTCCACCTGCGAATCCAGAATGGCAAACCAAAGTTCCTGGGCTTTTACCACTTTGCGGGCACGGCCTTCTTTTTCATATCTGGTATACAGTTCCACAAATTCCTGTCCCCAGCAATCAGCCAAACCCGGTGCTTCATGCGGGCAGAATAAGCTCCAGTCTTCATTTGCTTCTACACGCTCCATAAACAAGTCGCATACCCAAAGGGCGTAGAACAGGTCACGTGCACGGTTCTCTTCCTTGCCATGATTTTTGCGGAGATCTAAAAATTCAAAAACATCCGCATGCCATGGCTCCAGGTAAATAGCGAAGGCGCCTTTGCGCTTGCCGCCACCCTGGTCAACATAGCGGGCCGTATCGTTAAATACGCGCAGCATCGGGATAATACCGTTGCTGGTACCGTTGGTGCCGCTGATGTATGAGCCGGTGGCCCGTACATTATGGATGCTGAGGCCTATACCGCCTGCACTCTGCGAAATTTTAGCGGTTTGTTTTAGGGTATCGTATATGCCATCAATACTGTCATCCTTCATGGTTAATAAAAAGCATGACGACATTTGTGGTTTTGGTGTACCTGCGTTAAACAAAGTTGGCGTAGCATGGGTGAACCAGCGCTCGCTCATTAAATGGTATGTCTTGATAGCGCTTTCCACATCCTCTTTATGGATGCCGATAGAAACGCGCATAAATAAATGCTGCGGGCGTTCGGCTATCTTGCCGTCAACTTTTAACAGGTATGATTTTTCAAGCGTTTTAAAACCGAAGTAATCGAAACCAAAATCGCGGTCGTATATAATGGTGCTGTCTAACAGTTCAGCATTTTCTTCAATAATGGCCCAAACATCATCAGCCAAAAGGGAGGCGTCTTTACCGGTTTTAGGGTCAATATAACCGTGTAACAGGCGCATCGTTTCAGAGAACGATTTAATCGTATTTTTATGGAGGTTGGATACCGCTATGCGCGATGCCAGCAAAGCATAATCAGGATGCTTTGTGGTTAATGATGCAGCAGTTTCGGCCGCAAGGTTATCCAGTTCGGAAGTGGTTACCCCGTCAAATAAACCCTCAATTACTTTTTTGGCCACATCAATCGGGTCAACCAAAGCGGGGTTTAAACCATAGCATAACTTTTCAATACGTGCGGTAATTTTGTCGAACTTTACCGTTTCTTTTTTTCCGTCTCTTTTAATAACGAACATCTTGACCCCCTTATTTAATTAATATTTATTTAACTATGATTTATTGGATTGTAGGATTGTAAACTTTCCAAACCCTTTTACCTTTTACCTTTCACCCCCTAAAAGTCCTCATCCAGCGAAAACGCTTTACTGTCCTGGCTGTTTAATACGCCGCTTTTCTGGTAGTCCCCTACCCTTTTTTCAAAGAAATTCGTCTTGCCCTGCAGGCTGATCATTTCCATAAAGTCGAATGGATTGCTTGCACCATAAAATTTATCGTAACCTAATTCGCCCAGCCACCTGTCGGCCACAAATTCAATATACTGGCTCATTAGTTTTGCGTTCATTCCAATCAGGTTAACCGGCAGCGCTTCCGTAATAAATTCTTTTTCAATTTCAACCGCATCGGTAATAATGGCGGTAACCGCTTCCTGAGAGAGTTTATTATCCAGCATTTTGTACAGCAGGCAGGCAAATTCGCAGTGCATGCCTTCATCGCGCGAGATCAGCTCGTTGCTGAAGGTTAATCCCGGCATAAGGCCGCGTTTCTTCAACCAGAAGATGGAACAAAAACTACCTGAAAAAAATATACCTTCAACTGCGGCAAACGCCACCAGGCGTTCAGCAAAACTTCCGTTATTGATCCAGCGCAATGCCCATTGTGCTTTTTTACCAACACATGGCACGGTATCTATGGCATGGAACAAACGGTCTTTTTCAGCCGGATCTTTTATATACGTATCTATCAGCAACGCGTAAGTTTCCGAATGGATATTCTCCATCATAATCTGGAAACCGTAAAAGCAACGCGCTTCGGGCAACTGCACCTCGCTCATAAAATTAACAGCCAGGTTCTCGTTCACAATCCCGTCGCTTGCTGCAAAAAATGCAAGTACATGCGAAACAAAATGCTTCTCGCCTGTGCTCATGTTGTCCCAGTGCTTCATGTCATCACCAAGATCTATCTCCTCCGCCGTCCAGAAACTCGCTTCGCATTTCTTGTACATTTCCCATATCGCGGGATATTTGATCGGTAAAATAACAAAGCGGTCTTTGTTCTCTCTTAGTAATAATTCGGTCTCTTCCATTTACTGCTATAATTTATCGCAAGCCTTTTTCGCTATCCTGTTAATTTTTATTACTACCCGTTAGCAGACAATTATGCCTTAGCATTAGTTTTACCCGGTGTGATAAATATTGATCACCCTAATGCTTAAACATCCTGCTCACCAATCTCTGCCAAACTAATTTTTTATTTTGTGCCGGCCACCACTTATCTTCATAGTGTCCTTTATTCCAATACGATCCCGGGGAACCGATAACCGGTAAAAACGTTGCAAGAACTTATATCAAATATAGGAGATGCATTTTTACGGTAATAGCTTAAGTTTTACACATCAGCTATAAGTTATACACAATCGACTTTATCGATTAGTAATGAGCAGATTAGTACCCTTTTTTCAGGCCATTTTCCAGGCTGGTGTTAATATTGGGTTAACAACTTCATAACCTAAAAATCAGGTGAAAAACAGGGCAAAAACCAGCTCAAAACGGCGCTTATTCAGCAGGAACAAACTTCATGGATACCGAGTTTACACAATGCCTTACATTTTTGGGTGTTAAATACTCACCCTCAAAAACGTGCCCTAAATGCGCGCCGCAGTTGGCACAAACAATCTCAACCCGCCTGCCGTCGGCATCCGGCACGCGTTTTACGGCGCCTTCAATCTCGTCGTCGAAGCTGGGCCAGCCGCAGTGCGATTCGAATTTTGATTCGGAAGTATACAGCGGCGTATCGCATCTTTTGCAAACATATAAACCCTGCGCTTTGTTGTTTAACAGAGCACCGGTAAACGGCCTTTCTGTTCCTTTGTATAATATTACCCGTTCTTCATCGGGTGTTAGATTATTGTAATTCATTGTTTTGTTTTTGGGATTTCACCGATTGTGTTTTGATTTCACCGATTAGCTTATTCTATTATTTCACCGATTAGCCTTGTCTTTCGGCCTTCTTCAAGACTTACATAAATATACGACAAATAGGTGGTTTAATTTGTTTTGGAGAGTGATATTGACATGGATTTGACAAGGAATTTGACAGGAGAATCAGCGTTCGATTTTTGCCAAAACTACTGACAGATTTTGTCAGTGACAAAATCTGTCAGTAGTTAAATTTCTAATAATCAGCCATATAGCGCTTTGTGGCGGGGTGTAGCACATGTAGCGCTACAAAAACGACAACACGACATTTATTATTTTAGCGGCAAGAACTTCGTTGCAGCGCACAAAAAATCCCGGCCAAAACCACCGTCTAATTATTGAATTAGTGATTTACTGAATTATTGAATTGAAAATTTAACGATTATGCCTAATTTCATCCCTAATCGCCTCATTTTCATCTAAAATATTATGAAAATCCTTTTGATGAGTTTTTTTATCGCCATTTCAGTACACACGCAGCCAAACCAGCATAAAATAGTTATTCCTCCGCCGGATGATTATTATCTTAATTCAACAGAAAAATCAAGGTATGCCTTTTTCAAATTCGACGCAAAACGCGATGAATACATTTTTGATAAAAAATCCAAACCGGCTACTTTATCAAAAACTGAGCTCTTGCATATTGAAAAAATGATTGCTAAAGGAGTACGAGACTACAATAAAAGCGGAAATCGTAAATACAATATTATTAAAAAGCCCGAAAAATATTTCAAGCAATTTATTGCAATAATAAATGCCAAGGGCGAAAAAGAAGTATGGGTTAACTGCTATTGTGCGGTAATGCACGATTCATGGAAAACACATATTCAACATGCCAGCGATGGTGGAAGCTGTTATTTAACCATCAAAATCAATCTAACAAAAAACAAGGCCACTAAACTTAATGCTCATGGCCTCGCATAGTTAAAATAAAAAATCCCGGCCAAAACCAGGACTTTAATTATTAAATTATTGAATGTCTGAATTATTGAATTCAAAAACCTTTCAGCTTTCGCCTTTAAGCTTTCACCTTTTTTAATTCTTCCGCCATTGCAGCGCCAATCTCCGCAGGAGATTCAACCACGCGGATACCGCATTCGCGCATAATCTTCATTTTTGCTGCTGCGGTGTCGTCCGCTCCGCCAACTATTGCGCCGGCGTGGCCCATGCGGCGTCCCGGAGGCGCGGTTTGGCCGGCAATAAAGCCTACAACAGGCTTGGTACCGTTTTCTTTGATCCAGCGGGCAGCTTCAGCTTCCATACCGCCGCCAATTTCACCGATCATAATGATACCATGCGTTTCAGGATCATTCATCAACAGTTCAACCGCATCTTTGGTTGGGGTGCCGATGATCGGGTCGCCGCCAATGCCAATGGCCGTGGTGATACCCAGTCCGGCTTTAACCACCTGGTCAACGGCCTCGTAAGTTAAAGTACCTGATTTGGATACTACGCCAACATGGCCTTTTTTAAAGATAAAGCCCGGCATGATCCCGATCTTGCTTTCATCAGCAGTAATAATACCCGGACAGTTAGGGCCGATCAAACGGCTATCCCTGCCTTTTAAATATTCTTTCACCATGATCATATCCTTTGTCGGGATCCCTTCGGTGATACATACAATTACTTTAATACCTGCTTCGGCTGCTTCCATAATGGCATCGGCAGCAAATGCAGGGGGCACAAATATGATAGATACATCGGCGCCGGTTTTTGCAACCGCGTCCGCAACGGTATTAAATACCGGCCTGTCGAGATGGCTCTGGCCGCCTTTTCCCGGCGTAACACCGCCAACCAGTTGGGTACCATACTCAATCATCTGCGATGCATGGTAAGTACCTTCGTTACCAGTAAAACCCTGAACTATAACTTTGGAATCTTTATTTACGAGTACACTCATTGTGTTAATAAATTTTGTAGCGCAAAGCTAAGTTTTTTGACGGAATGTCAAACCCCGAATTTGATGAAAGAGATAATAATTTTACAATAGGAACAGCCAACGGAAACCTGCGGATTAATTTGGCTAAAGCCCGTTATGTTTTTTGCTTATCGCCCGTTGGCTGAAGCCAACGGCAATGAAAATATCAGAAGTTATTATTCATTGCCGTCCCATTTATGGGGCGGCCTCCATCGAAAAGCAGCACGGGCTTTAGCCACCCTCAGCTATTTAAGTTGGCAATGTATTCGTAACTACCTATCAAATTATTTGTTAGCAATGATGATGAACTCTATTGCAGTGATTACAATAATCATCAAAAATGTTGAAATGAAAACAACGCCCGCCGTTTTCATTTTACTTTTATCCCGCCTTTTTATTGCCGGAAAAAAGTAATATGCACTGAAACCAAAGCCTGCTGAACAGATCAAAACTTTAAAAATCGTCAGGATTACAAAAACCATAAATTGTTAGGTAATTAATCAAAAACTCCTCCGCTAAATAGCGGAGGCCGGGGGGCTAAATTCCCCTTCACTCTTCGCAATCACAATGGTCGCAATCCCGTTGCCTATCATATTGGTGATCGCCCGCGCTTCCGACATAAACCTATCCACACCAAGCAATATGGCGACGCCTTCCGCAGGGATAATTTTTATAGCCGCCAGCGTGGAGGTTAAGATGATAAAACCGCTGCCGGTTACCCCTGCCGCGCCTTTACTGGTGATCATCAAAATGCCGATAATAGTGAGCTGCTGCACCAGTGTTAGCGGGATATGAAATACCTGCGCCAAAAATATCACCGACATGGAAAGGTAGATCGTCGTGCCATCCAGGTTAAAGGAATAGCCTGCCGGGATCACCAGCCCGACAACAGACCTTGAGCAGCCGAATTTTTCCATCTTATCCATCATGGCCGGCAGTACCGATTCGGAGGAAGATGTTCCCCATACCACCAAAATCTCTTCCTTAATAAAAGCCAGGTATTTCCATAAGCTGATTTTGTATAGGTAACAAATAAGGTTCAATACACCGAATATGAAAAATATAGAAGTAAGGTAAACCGACCCCATCAATATGCTCAACGGCTTGAGCGTTTTAAGGCCGAAGGTACTGATGGTATAAGCCATCCCGCCAAAAGCGCCGATGGGGGCCACACGCATTACCATGTGCATGATCTTGAAAAAAACTTTACTGAATTTATCAAATAAGCTGATAACAGTTTGCCCGGTTTCGCCAAGGTGACTGAGTGCAAAACCAAACAATATCGCAAAAAACAGGATCTGCAAAATATCACCTTTGGCAAAAGCCTCAAAGATATTGGGTGGCACGATATGGGTTAAAATATCCAGCCAGTGCATATCGGCGGCGGCTTTTTGGTAAACCGCCAGTTTGGAGCTATCGGCGGCAATTTTACTTACAAAGCCATCGCCCGGCCTTAAAATATTGGCCACGATCATCCCGATAACCAAAGCACAGGTACTTACTATCTCGAAATAAAGCAGCGCTTTACCCCCTACCCGGCCCACTTTTTTCATATCGCTCATCCCGGCAATGCCCAATACAATGGTGAGGAATATAATGGGCGCGATGAGCATCGTGATCAAACTGATAAAGGTTTGGCTGATGATTTTCGCCGTCGGCCCGAAAGAAGGGAATAAAAACCCGGCAACGATACCCAAAACTATGCCGGTAATTACCTGGAAATTAAGATTGGTAAGGAGTTTCTTCATGCATAACAAGTATACAATTAAATAAAAGATATTTAAAATTGAGGGGGATTATTTAGGTTGATCAGAGATTGGCCTTTTAAGCCCCTCTCCTTTTGGAGAGGGGTTTGGGGTGAGGCAAAAAAACGCCCGTCTGCTTGAAGTAGCAGACGGGCAGATCTAATAATTTGAATGATATGCATTCCCGTTAGCTTACCGCGCCTGTTTGCAGGTTTACGGTATATGCTTTACCATTTATAGTAACTGTAGCCATATGGTTGCCCAGGAAAGTAATAGTGCCCTGGTAATTCCATACGCCTTTAGGGCCGCTTCCGCTGGTATTAAATGTGGCAGCGCCACTAACAACATCGCCTGCAGCAGGGCTAAAAATTACAGAAGTAAGCGTGTAGTCAAAAACTTCCGTGCCGCTCCTTTTGGTACCGGTGTTGTACTGGTAGCTTCCATTTGAGTTTAATGAACCGTTAAGCGATAAATTTGCATTTTGGTTTAAAGGATTTGCACTTAGCAGCGTTAAATTTTCAGCAACTTTATAATTCAGGTTAAGCGTTGGGCTTGTTAAACTGATGGTAATATTATCATTAGTGGTAAACCCTGAAACCACGTTATTAACGCATGAAAAGCTAAACTTAAATGTTCCTGCTATGGTGGCCGACCCGCCATTGGCGACCCCCGTATAGGTCATGGTAGTATCAATAACCAAACTGCAATCGGGGTTGGTTAAACTTTGCAATACTTTTCCTTTGGTGTGTACCGCAAAAGAGGTTGGCGAACTTAACCCCCCGGAAATATCCACACCCAAACCGCCAAACAACGACTGATCGATATTTAAGGCAACCTGGCCGGCAACATCCTGTGGCGCTAATTGCGGATCCGACGTTGTTTTTGCTGCTTTTTTACATCCTGAATAGATAATTGCTGTCCCGGCAAATACCAATACGATAGAGCGTAGTTTTATTTTCATGATAAGATTACTTTTTTACCTGTACGAAGATAAATAAGATTAGTTGAATAAAACGGATTAAAAAAAGATTTGTATTTGAATATTAATCCCTATAAAAAAAGCCCGCTCCGGTATCCCGAAGAAGGCTTGCTATGATAAAATTTAAATTGTTTTAAAAAGTTATATGATAAACTTTACCGTTTATGGTAACGTCTGCCTTATGATTACCCAGGTATTTTATCGTTCCTACATAAGTCCATGGGCCGTAATTATTGCTTCCGGTAGATATAAAGGTGGCGATACCGCTTGTTACATCGTTATTTTTAGAAAGGTCAACAGTAAGACCGAGCATTACGTAGGTAGTGTGATCCGTAGTTGGTTTTATACCGGTTTTGCTATAAGTTAAGTCAACAAATGATTTAAGCGCACCGTTAACCAAAAGCAACGAATTAGCAGAATTTAAGCTTTTAATTACGTAATACTGCGTAATATCAAAAAGGAATGAATAACCGGGAGCGGTACCTACCGTTTTTAAAGAATCACTGGCAAGAAAGCCGGCTGGCTGCCCGTTAAAACAATTAAAATAAAAGATGATTCTGCCGTTACTGGTCGACTTAATGGTATCGCCTACATTAGTGGTGTAGTGTAATACAGTGTCAACTGTAAATCCGCATAAGGGGTTAGGGGTGCTACCGCCCTGATGTCCGAAATCACTTTGAATTACAGAAGGGGCGCTTAAGCCGTTGCTTAAATTGACGCCTCCATAAGTACCTGCTAATGATTTGGCCAGGTTTGCAGCTACCTGCTGGCTAATCACATCCGGGCTTGCGGCGGTGCTTTGATTTTGGGTTGTATTTTGTTTTGCAGCATCTTTTTTACACGAAGTGTATAATAATGCCATACCCGACAGCAATATTAATGCGCCCATAAATTTAGTTTTCATCTTGTGCATAGTTTTAGTGCGGTAAATAATTTATCAAATCGAATTAAACTTATTTAAATAATTTCACTTTCTAAAATAAATTCATCGAAAACACGTTTTTATCCTCCTAAATTAACCCTTGGATAATTAATGATTTCGTTATATTAAAAGCGGGGAAAATCTTCCCCCCTGTTTTTGAATGATTTTTTAGTAACCCATTGTGTTTTATTTATTTATAAATTCATTTCATGAATTCAATCTACAATTACCACCTGGTTTCAAACATGCTGGCGTGTTCTGGCCAGCCCCGCGAAGCGCAGCTACCTATTATTGCCGCCGAAGGCTACCGGGTGATCATAAATTTAGGATTGGCTGACGGTAAATATGCTTTAACCAATGAACATGCCTCGGCTAAACAGCTTGGGATAACCTATCATCATATCCCCGTTCAGTTTGATGATCCGCAAATAAATGAACTGATTGCCTTTTTCGAATTAATGAACCGGCATAAAGGCGACAAAAAGCTGGTGCATTGCGCAGCCAATTACCGGGCATCGGCATTTACAGGCCTTTACCTTTTTTCAATTCATCAACTCGATGAAGATCGCCTTATTTCATTTATTGAAGATGTCTGGCAACCGGACCCCGTTTGGCAGCAATTTATTGAAGAAAGCATTGAATTTATCAAAACAACGTGAAACCAACATTACAACCTTCCAACTTTCAAACATTTCAACCCTTACAACTTATTCCAACCAAATCACTACCAACCTAATAGAGATTTTGTTAATTTCGCAGCCTCACACGCCTGTTTTATAAAATGGATTATCAATTTAAAGATATAGAGAAAAAATGGCAGCAGTTTTGGGCCGATCACCAAACATTTAAAGCTGAAGACAAAACCGCCAAACCCAAGTATTATGTACTCGATATGTTCCCTTATCCATCCGGAGCAGGGCTGCATGTAGGCCATCCGCTGGGCTATATCGCCTCTGATATTTTCGCACGTTATAAAAGGCTGAAGGGTTTTAATGTATTACACCCGATGGGATACGACAGCTTTGGGCTGCCTGCCGAGCAATACGCCATACAAACCGGCCAGCACCCGGCTATTACTACCGAAACCAACATTGCCACCTATCGCCGCCAGTTGGATCAGATCGGCTTCTCGTTCGACTGGAGCCGCGAGGTGCGCACCAGTTCGCCCGATTATTATAAATGGACCCAATGGATCTTTATGCAGCTTTTCAACTCCTGGTATAATAAGGATGCGGATAAAGCTGAATCCATTGCCAAACTGGTTGAACATTTTGAGCAAAACGGTTCAGTCGGCATCAATGCGGTTTGTGACGATGAAATTTTAAGTTTTACTGCCGATGAATGGAAGGCAAAAAGCCATAATGAACAACAATCTGAGCTATTAAAATACCGCCTTACCTACCTGCGCGAAAGTACGGTAAACTGGTGCCCTGCATTAGGTACTGTTTTGGCAAATGACGAAGTAAAAGACGGTTTTAGCGAACGCGGCGGTTTCCCCGTTGAGCAAAAAAAGATGATGCAGTGGAGCATGCGTATCACTGCATACGCCGACCGCCTGCTAAAGGGCCTCGACACCATTGACTGGCCGGAACCTTTAAAAGAAATGCAAAGGAACTGGATTGGGAAAAGTGTGGGAGCATCGGTGAAATTTCGGATAGAAGCCTCACCCCGGCCCTCTCCAAAGGAGAGGGAGGCTGTTAAAGTCCTCTCCTTTGGAGAGGATTTAGGTGAGGCTATAGAAGTATTTACTACCCGTGCCGATACCATTTTTGGCACAACCTTCCTGGTACTTGCGCCGGAGCATGAGTTAGTAGCATCATTAACCACACCTGAACAAAAAGGCGCTATTGATGCTTATATCGCCCAGGCAAAAAAGAAATCGGAACTGGAGCGCATGGCGGATGCCAAAACTGTTTCCGGGGCATTTACCGGCAGCTTTGCGATTAACCCGGTTAGCGGCGAAAAGGTACAGATCTGGATTGCTGATTATGTTTTGGCAGGCTATGGTACCGGCGCCGTAATGGCAGTACCATCCGGCGACCAGCGCGATTATTTGTTTGCCAAATATTATAATTTGCCCATCATCCCGATCATCGATATACAAAATATTGAAACCGAGGCCGACCCAACCAAAGAGGGGCATTATATCAATTCGGGCTTTATCAATGGCTTAACTTATAAAGAGGCTACTGCGGCTGTAGTTGCCAAACTGGAAGAATTGGGCGCGGGCAAAGCAAAAGTAAATTTCAGGATGAGGGATGCCATATTTGGCCGCCAGCGTTACTGGGGCGAACCAGTGCCCGTTTATTTTAAAGATGGCCTGCCCTATTTAATTGATGAAAAAGATTTGCCGCTGGTATTACCGGAGGTAGACAAATATTTACCAACCGAAAGCGGCGAACCGCCATTGGCAAGGGCAACGGGCTGGAATTACATAGCCTCACCTAAATCCTCTCCAAAGGAGAGGACTTTAAAAAGGGATGAAGCTAACTCCCTCTCCTTTGGAGAGGGTCGGGGTGAGGCGTACCCCTACGAACACAGCACCATGCCCGGCTGGGCCGGGTCAAGCTGGTACTGGTACCGGTATATGGATGCGCACAATGATGCAGCATTTGCTTCGGAAGAAGCTATTGAATACTGGAAAGATGTCGACCTGTACATTGGTGGCAGCGAACATGCTACGGGGCATTTGTTGTACAGCCGTTTTTGGAATAAGTTTTTAAAGGATATCGGTAAAGTAGTTGAGGAGGAACCGTTTAAAAAGCTGATCAACCAGGGAATGATCCAGGGGCGGAGTAATTTTATATATCGAATTGTTTCAAGAATAAATATTCCTAATATTCATCCTGATGCAGTTTCTATATCACATACATTTGTTTCATATGATATCGTCAAGAAAATTTGGAACAATGAACTTTTGCAAGTACAACTAGATGAATTGCTCAATGCTTACGACAGGAATTATAATATTTCTTTTGATATTAATCATTTGCAGTTTCAACAAAACCATGTCCCAGTTGAATTTGTGGATAATGATATTTTAGATATTGATAAATGGCGAAAATGGCGAGGAGACGATATTGAGGCTGATGCCGACTTTATTGGAAATTTCAATGGGAAGTTTGTGTGTAGTTGGGAAGTTGAAAAAATGTCGAAATCCAAATTCAACGTAGTTAACCCGGATGAACTGATCGAGCGTTACGGCGCGGACACCCTCCGTATGTACGAAATGTTTTTGGGCCCGCTGGAACAAAGCAAACCATGGAATACCAACGGTATTGAAGGCGTATTTAAATTCCTGCGTAAATTCTGGCGCATGTTTCATAATGATGCCTGGGATTTTAAAGTTTCAGCCGATGAGCCAACCAAAGCTGAATTAAAATCGCTGCATAAGATCATCCGTAAAGTGGAAGAAGATGTGGAACGCTTTTCGTTCAACACTTCGGTTTCCAGCTTTATGATCGCTGTAAACGAGTTGACTGATCTTAAATGCAATAAAAGAGCCATCTTACAGGATCTGGTCATCGTGCTGTCGCCTTACGCGCCGCATATCTGCGAAGAATTGTGGACCCTGCTGGGCAACGAAGCCGGTACATTATCCTACGTGCCATACCCGAAATTCAACCCGGCATACATGGTTGAGGACGAGTACGCCTACCCTATTTCCATCAACGGCAAAACCAAAATGAACCTCAATATTTCGTTAAGCCTGGATCCTCCGGCAATTGAAGCTTTTGTGCTGGCGAATGCTGATGTTCAGAAATATCTGGATCATAAATCACCCAAAAAAGTAATTGTGGTTAAAGGGAGGATTGTGAATATCGTTTTGTAACCGGGATACCAACACATCACGTCTCAATAACTGACGGATAACTTGCATCGATGCGGGCTTTATCTTTGTGCTCTTTGTGAATTCTTCTTTGTGGCCTTTGTGGTAAGAAAATTTACCACCACAAAGGAGGCACTAAGGCCGCAACGACAACCCAATCTTCGATCTCCCACGAGCCTAATACCTACGCCCGTAACGAATTAATTACAATTACCATATCATGACAAAAATAGCTGATCAGCCTGTAACATTTCAGCTATTTTCGCCTCCAATTAAAAAAATCACACGAAATGAAACGTTTTTATATATTTTTTGCATTCCTGTTTTCCGTAATAACGGCTAACGCCCAGTTTGGCGTTGGCGGCGGTGGCTCCAGCATTGTTGGGAAAATATCGGGCTCCCTTGTCGACTCAATTTCCCAAAAACCGCTTGATTATGCGTCGGTTGGTTTATACCGCGTTGGCAGCAAAAATCCTTTATCTGGTTCAATAACTGACGCCAAAGGTAATTTCAGAATTGACGGTGTACACCCCGGTAATTACAATCTGGTGATTACTTTCATTGGTTACCCAACGAAAACGGTGGGTCCGTTTACGACGACTGATTCAAAACCTGATAAAAATACCGGTGTGATCAGTGTTTCGCCGGGCGCTAAAACGTTAAAAGAAGTTACTGTTACCGGCCAGGCGAATTTGATCGAAAATCATATCGATAAGATCGTTTATAATGCCGAAAAAGACCTTACTTCCACAGGGGGCAATGCAAGCGATGTATTGCAAAAAGTGCCAATGGTATCAGTTGACCTTAACGGCAATGTGGCCATTCGCGGGGACCAGAATGTTAAAGTACTGATTAACGGGAAACCGTCGGGTGCTACCTCTGCAAGTTTATCAGACGTATTAAAAACAATCCCGGCTGATCAGATCAAATCAATTGAAGTAATTACCAGCCCTTCAGCAAAATATGATGCAGAAGGTTCAGCTGGTATTATCAATATCATCACTAAACAAACCAACATATCGGGTATCAGCGGTTCGGTTAGCGGTGGCTTTGGTACGCGTCAAAACAACGGGAACTTTAATTTGAACTATAACAAAAACAGGTTTAGCTTATCTATCAACTCTGGCGGCAACCTTACCTGGCCACAAACTTCTATAACTGATTTTAACCAGGATTTCCATTTTGGCAGTACCCACATCGCGCAGGCATCTGACGGAACCAGCCTTGTTAAACGTTACGGAACCATTAGTTCAGCAACCGCTACCTATGATTTTAATGCATTTAATAACGTCACATCAACCTTCAGGTATAACAAAGGGGGCTTCAATTCCGATGCGACTACACAATCAAGCAAAACCAATTACAATTATTTAACCAATCCTGACTCCACCTATTCATATCAATCCAATATGCTGCAGCATTTTTCGTTGGGCGGTTTTGACTGGACCTTAGATTATACCCACAAGTTTAAAAAAGAAGGTGCCAATATTATACTATCAGGCGAATGGAGCCATAGCAGCATTGTAACTGATTTTACTGACACCTTTACGCCTGAAAAATTGACAGATTCAAAACAGAATATAAATGGTAAGAATGATGAATATACTGTTCAGGCGGATTATACGCTCCCTATAAACAAGGCATTAAAATTAGAGGCGGGAGGTAAAGAGGTGATCAGAAGGTTAAGCAGCGTTTCGCAGGCTTTTGATCCCGGCAGCAATGGTTTCGTTTATGATCCTATTAATTCAAGCACTTATGGTTATAATCAGAATGTGACGGCAGGTTATAGCGTTTTTACTTTTACCTTACCTAAAAGCTTTACCATACTTGCCGGCGAAAGGGTTGAAAATACCTCAATTCATGGTAACCCCGCAAGTTTAGGAGAAACTTTTTTAACGCCATTTAATAGTGACTACCAAATTTATATTACCAGTTTAACTGTTCAAAAACAGCTTACGGCAACACAAACTTTAAAGTTAAGTTACAGCAAGCGCATTACCCGGCCAAGTTACACTTTCCTGAACCCGTATATCAGCCAATCGGGAAATGCGTTGGCCGAGTCGCAGGGAAACCCTTCATTGTCGCCTGAAGTATCGCAGACCATTGAATTAAATTATAATACATTTATCAAGTCGTCACTTATAAATGCATCAATTTATTACAGGCACATCACAGGAGTTATTGAAAATATTGCCACACCCATTCCTATTGATAATGCAGTTGGTACGTTATCCCAATATCATAATGCTGATGTAAACAATTCACTTGGCTTCAACTTCTTTACATCAATTAACCCGATAAAGATTTTGACGCTGCGCACCAATATTAACGTTTATACGTACGAGCCAACACCGTACGAAGCGTACGTGAGTTATTTTTCCAATACGTCAACAAAAATCCAGTACAACATTTTCTTGAGCGCGTCGGTTACTTTGCCAAAAGATTGGGTAGCTGAGTTGTTTGCTTTGGAGAATTCGCCCAGGTACACCTTGCAGGGACAAAGCCCCTCTTTCAGCCTGCTAGGCCTGGGTGTAAAAAAACAGTTCATGAACAAAAAGGCATCATTAGGCATCAATACGCTCGAACCGTTTAATAAATACAAAAATTTCGATTCAAACACCTCCAGCCCCGGTTTTTCACAAACCAGTCATTTTGCTTTTCCGTTCCGTTCGGTGGGTTTAACATTTAGCTATAGCTTTGGTAAACTCAAATTTACTGCCCCGGCGACCCGAAAGAAAGGCGATGTTGATGAAGAGAAACAAGGCGACCAGGGAATCGGCGGGGCCGGTGGCGGTGGCAGATAATTTGATGTGCAAATTTCAAATGTGCAGATGTGCAGATGATGAATTAATTTTCATATATCAGCACATCTCCACATTTACTGTAAGTGCGAAACCCAACATGTAAAACTTACTTAACCATAGGCAATTCAAAAACCCCGATACATTTACACATTAAAAATTCGCACATCTGCACATCTACTCAGCCTCCACATCAATCCCTATCTGTTTCAGCAACAGCGACGCGTTGAAGGTTTTACACTCCCCGTGTTTCATTTTATAATCAAACAGCATTTCGCCATTGACCACCTGGATATCAAAATAAAAATTGCGGATATAGGCTGGGTATTTTTTCTCCAGCTCGGCGATCTGCAAATCGTGGGTAGCCACCATTCCTACCGCTTTTTTACTGATGAGCCGCTCAATCACCGCTTTTGAGCCCAGGTATTTATCAACCGAATTGGTGCCCCGCAGCATCTCGTCGATCAAAAAGAAAATTTTGGTATCGCTTTCAACCGCCTTCAGCAGCATTTGCAGCCTGTCAAGCTCGGCTTTAAAGGTAGAGGTACTTTCATTTAAGGAGTCCTTGATGCGCATATAGGATAGAATGGTCATTACTGACACTTTCATATACTGAGCACAAACAGGCCCACCGCAAAGCGCCAGCACGGTATTGATCCCTGCGGTGCGCAAAAAAGTACTTTTGCCGGCCATATTTGAGCCGGTGATGATGTCGATATTAAAAGCACTATCCAGCTCATAGTCGTTTTCAATCCTTTTCGCCTGGCTGATGAGCGGGTGGGCCAATCCTTTGGCAGTTAACGTATAAGCGGGACCGTCAGCAATTTCCGGGAAACACCATTCCGGGTAATTGATGTGTAAACTTGCCAGGCTAACCAATGCTTCATACCCGGCGATCACATCAAAAGCTCCTTCAAGGTTTTTATCGTTATTGCGCTTCCAGTTTTCTATGGCGATGATCTGCCGGATATCCCACAGAAAAAACACATTTAAAACAAATGCTACAATTAAATTTAAATGATAATTAAGTTTATTGATCAGGCCGGACAATTCTTTGATCTGCGCCGAAGTATTACCGGTTGCTAAACGCTCTGCCAGTTTTTTGCAATAGCCTGATGCCCAGGATTCCTTTTCAATCTTTTCAAAAACAATAGCGTAATTATTTAAAGTATCACCTATTTTTCCGGCAATTAAATCAGCCTTTTTAATATAAGAAGCCTTTGACGACACAATACCCAGGTTAAACAGGCCGGCAAGCACGGCAACCGTGTTTATCGCAGGGAAAAAATAGCCTGCTATGATCAGCAGCGCCAGTAAATAAGGCGCGATCTTGGCATAGATATTAAGCCATTTTTCTCCCGGAAGATCTAAGGGGATATGCAGGTATTTAAAAAGGTTTTGGAGTTGATCTGTGCCGGCTTTATTGGCAAATAACAATAGGGCCTGTATTTCCGGTTTCCAGTCATTTTTGTCGCTGAGTTCCTTTATCGCTTCCTGCCGTGATAGGATAATCCCCTTTGCAGCAGGGGCGCTCAGCCAGCCGGCAAGCTTTTCATTACCGATAGGCGTAGCCGCCCGGTTAAGCAGCTGATAAAGCGAAGCATTTCCAAAAACATCAAGGTCGGCGCTGTAAAAATGTTTGTCATCAGCAAAGCGGATGCCGTTATCGTAAATATTTGAATAGTTTAATATGCTTTCAATTTCATTTCCGTTGACTGTTTTCAAGTCGAGGAAATATCTTTTTTGTTTTTCAAAAACCGACTGTCGCGATACCAGCCAGGCAAAGCAGAATAACGAAATAATAAATGCTATGGCCAGAACGGTAAAATCATCTTGTTTAATGGCAAAATATAAGGCCAAAACCAATAAAGCAAATACCACTAACCGCAGAAGCGAATACGTATTTGCCAATTTTTTATATTTATCAGCCTGCTGCTGTGCATTGGTTACCCTTTGGGTATAGTCTTTGATAATATTTTCGTCCACTTTTGTTGAAAGGTTGTAAAGTTGAAATGTTGTAAGGTTAGTTAAAAAAGCAAATTAAAAAATCACTTTATTTGCTTAACCCAATAATTATTCAAACATAACATTTCAACTTTACAACTTTACAACATTCCAACGTTTCAACATTACAACATTACAACAGCCCCTCATGAAGATCACTTTTATAACCGTTGGTAAAACCGTTGATAGCTACCTGAAAACCGGTATCGACATTTACGTCAGCCGGTTAAAGCATTATATCAAACTGCATATTATTGAAATCGACGAACTAAAAAACACCAAAACATTAACGCGCGAACAGCAAAAAACCAAAGAGGCGGATTTGATCCTTAAAAAAATATCGCCCTTAGACCATGTCATCCTGCTCGACGAAAATGGCACAGTACTCTCCTCGCCGCAATTTGCAGCTTATATCAATAAAAAAGCGATCAGCTCAACGTCAAACCTGGTTTTTATTGTTGGCGGCCCCTACGGGTTCGAAGCATCGGTTTACCAGCGTGCAAATGATAAGCTCTCTCTCTCGGCCATGACCTTTTCCCATCAAATGGTGCGCCTGTTTTTTGTTGAACAATTGTACAGGGCCTATACTATTATTAAAGGAGAACCCTATCACCATGAATAAAATAGTGAATAGTGTGTCGTGATCTTTGTCTGGTAACCCGGTAATCCATGTAAGAACGCGACAACTAATCGAATGCCACCCGGACTTTACAGCACAAGTGTGGCCAATCGCCAAAAAACGAGGCTGTCTCATAAGTGAAATAAAGAAGGGTTATACAAAATTATATTTTGCGCTGTAAAAACTCTGCGCCTCTCTGTGTCTTCTTCGTGCCCTCCGTGGTGAAATTTAACCACAGAGGTCACGGAGACAACAACGCAAAGAGCACCGAGGCAAATATTATTTGGTAAGCTTTTTATAAAACCGACTTTTGAGACAGCCTCTACCGCTTTGTAGCATACAGTACAAAAAAGAAATATTGAATTGGCTCTCGGAAAACGCATTAAAGTGTGCGCTCATAACGTGTATTATGCTGTAAAATATGCGTTACTGTTTGTCATATTGTACCTTATCTTTTTTTGACAATATTTTAATTTACAGTTTTTTACTAATTTTGCCGTATGTCAGACGGTCACGATCATTCGCACCACCACCATCACGATCATACCCCTAAGCTCGATCATCTGAATTCGGCTTTTATCATCGGTATCATCTTAAATTCGGCATTTGTAATTATCGAAGTTGTTGCAGGTTTTTTAACCCATTCCCTTTCGCTGCTTACGGATGCGGGCCACAATTTAAGCGATGTAGCAGGGCTGGCCCTCGCGTTGCTTGCCTTTAAATTAACCAAAGTAAATTCTACCAATAACTATACTTACGGCTTTAAACGTTCAACCATCATGGTATCGTTTTTCAATGCGCTTATCTTGTTCGTTGCAGTTGGATTTATCGGCTATGAGGCGGTCACCCGTTTTATCGAACAGGAGCCTGTTGATGGCGGCACAATGGCATGGGTATCACTCATCGGCATTGGCATAAACGCCTTTACTGCCTGGCTTTTCGTAAAAGACAAGGATAAGGACCTGAACGTAAAAGGAGCCTATATGCACATGGCTATCGATGCTATCGTGTCATTCGGCGTGGTGATATCAGGTATCATCATCTATTTTACGCATTTATACTGGATAGACAGCGCGGTGAGCTTAATTATCGCTATCGTGATATTAAGAGGCACCTGGAGTTTACTGAAAGACAGCCTTCGCCTTGAAATGGATGGCGTACCTACCAAAATCGACCTGGAAGACATCAAAGCCGAATTGTTAAAAAACAAAGGAGTTGTTGACGTTCATCATATGCATGTATGGGCGCTCAGCACCACCGAAAACGCATTAACGGCCCATATTGTGATCGGCCCTGAATATATTACAACTTTCGATGCCATCAAACGCGACCTCAGGCACCGTTTGGAACACCTGGATATTAACCATTGCACCCTTGAGCCGGAATTTTCAGATGCGGAATGTAAACAGCCGGATTGCTGAGAAAATTGCTATGCAGTAGAATCCCGCTGTCATTTCGACCGTAGGGAGAAATCTTATATGCGTTGCATCCGGACTTTGCAGGCTGGAATATCTGATGTATAAGATTTCTCCTCGTTCCTCGTCGAAATGACAAAAAATAATGATATTATAAAATAAAAACGCCCCGGAAGAACCAGGGCGTTTTTATTTATGTTGAATTTTTTGTTAAGCTTTTTTAGCCGCCGGTTTTTTTGCCTTTGCGGGAGCTTTTTCAGCTTCAGCTTCTTTAGCTGGTTTTGCAGGCGCTTTCTTAGCAGCAGGTTTTGCAGGCTCTGCTACAGCAACCGGCTCTTCCGCTGCCACAGGCTCTTCAGCGACTGCGGCAGTGGGATCAGCTTCTGCAAATAGTGGCAGTTCTTTGATAATGGAGTACCAGTTCAGTACCTTTTTCATATCAGAGGCATAAACTTTTTCCTCGTCATGGTCAGGCGCTACTTCCCTGAAAAAATCCCTCAGCTTTTTACCATCGGCTTTTGCATCCGGTACATTTGCAGCGTTTTTCATTCTTTCAAAAACATCCACCAGCTTAATGTCTTCGTCTTCCCCAAAAAGCGTAATTTCATTCAGCGCCGCAATTTTTGCCGTTGAAATATTGGCAACCATTTTGGTTTTCAATGCATCAAGGCTTTCTAAAATATAGCCGGTTTTATTTTGCGCCAGCGCTTTCCATAGTCCAGGTTTACCTGATACTGCAACTATTCCCAGTAAATTCATTCTTTATTTTTTAATAATGATCAGACGATGGCCGGAGATTAAAGAGCAGCCTAAAACTAATCTCTAATCTCCGGTCTCTAATCACTAGTCCTCAATTACCTCTATCCCTAAAATTTTATCACCACGCTGAATCGCATCAACGATGTCCACATTCTCTATCACTTTACCAAAAACGGTATGTTTCCTGTCAAGGTGAGCGGTATTAGTACGATTATGGCAGATAAAAAACTGCGAGCTGCCGGTATTAGGGCCTGCATGCGCCATTGATAATACACCACGATCATGGTATTGGTTATCGCCGGTTAATTCGCAATCAATTTTGTAGCCCGCGCCGCCTGCGCCGGTACCGGTTGGGTCGCCGCCCTGTACCATAAAGTTAGGGATCACACGGTGAAAGATCACATTGTCATAGAAACCTGATTTAGCTAATTTTTTAAAATTGGCTACAGTGTTTGGGGCATCCTTGTCGAAAAACTCAACAGTCATGTCGCCCTTTTCGGTCTTTATTATTGCTTTGCTCATTTTTTAATTTTAAAACGGTTGGCAAAGGTAGTAAAAAAGGAGAAAGGTAAAAGAGGGGAAAAGAGGTAAAAGCTGAAAGGCGAAAGGCGAAAGGTTATTTTTTTCTAATGCCCCGCTCGGTAGTGAGATAATGGAGGGCACCAATAAAGTCAGGCGTTTATTCATAAAAAAATGTGATTTAAAGATAAATTGGTTTAATTACACATGGTCTACGGTACACTATGATTTTAAACCCGGGGCTTCCGTATGGTTCATCAGCAATAAATTGGAAGTAGCGACCCCTGCGAAAATTGTTAAATGTATTCAGATATATCCATGAAGATTCATGTATGCCATCAAATATCGCCTTGAAATTGCTTTTTACAATCACACCACAACTGTCTGGATATGATCTATTTGTATTTTTTATTTCAGAGGAATCGTCTTCAAATATCGGCGTAGCCTGTAGAAGCGAAAACATCATATCATTAAATATAATACCTTTAATATACCCCTCCTTTATCGCCAAGAGGTTAAATGCTTTGTGCATGACTGCATTAAAATTTTTTTTGCTAACCCTTTGTTTTAATTTTTCATCATGAAATATCCAATAGGAACGCTGGTCATTGTCAGGAAATGGTATGGCAGATATTTGACCCTTTTCATCAGATAAAACGACTATTTCGTTTTCCGAATTGGGTTGATCAAACAATTCCATTTTTATGGAATATTCACTGTTATAAACTTCCCGCTTAAAGGTATAGCTGTTTATTACACCGTTTGAATACAATTCAGGATATCTCTTTACGAGTTCATTAAATGCGGATTTAATTTCACTTTTATGGTTATCGGTGCACGATTGAAAAAGTGTAATCATAATAATCGCGTATATAGTCCAGGTTTTCATAAGACTAATGTAACCAGATTATTTCAAAATAATACCCTATCCAATTATTCGTTATATTTGAACGTGGGAACAAGCGAGATTATAACAGAAATAAATAAGCTGCCGGTAAGCCAGCGTTTAACACTTATTGAGCTAACGATAAAAAAAATAAGGCAGGAAGAAAAAAAGCAACAGTTAATCGCATCTGCCGAAATCCTATACAATGACTATATAAATGATCCTGAATTGACAGCCCTTACTATTTTAGATCAGGAAGATTTTTATGAAGCAAAGTGAAATATGGTTAATAGATCTGGATCCTACTGTCGGAGCTGAAATTAAAAAAACACGTCCTGTGGTTGTAATAAATGACGACGCAGTCGGAAAATTGCCTTTAAAAATAATTGTTCCGCTTACTGATTGGAAAGAACACTATGCTTTGACGGTATGGATGATTAAAGTCGACCTTGATAAATATAATAATCTTACAAAAACATCGGCAGCAGACTGCTTTCAAATCCGTTCTGTTTCGCAGGATCGTTTTATAAAAAAACCTGGTTCCATTAATCAGGTACAGCTAACGCTTATCCAGGACGCGTTAGCGTCTGTACTTTCCATCCAAAGCAAATAATAAGGAATATGAAGTATATAAAGCGCTTTTGGTCCTTCACTTTTCACCTTTCGCCTTTCACCAAATACCTTTTAGCTTTCGCCTTTTACCTTTTACCTTTTTTCGGAAGGGCCGCCTCCATCCTCATCCCCATGGATGAAGACCAGAAAGACCACCTGAAATCTTATGGCATCGCTTTTTGGGTGCTCAAAAATGGCGAAGAAGTCGACTGGCTGCTCAATTACCGCGGCGGCAGCTTTATGACCAAATACGAACAGAAAATTGAGGATGAATGTAAAATCCGCGGCGTAAGCTACGAGGTGATCCCCGATGGTAAAGTAAACCAGATCATTACCGAAGTAAGCGACCCTTCCGTAAATATGGATGTGGTAAAACTGGAAAAAGCACCCAAAATTGCCGTTTATTCGCCCAAAAACAAACTGCCCTGGGATGATGCCGTTACCCTGGTTTTAAAATATGCCGAAATACCTTATGATGTTTTATATGACGAAGAAGTGATCCGCGGCGACCTGCCCAAATACGACTGGCTGCACCTGCATCACGAGGATTTTACCGGCCAATACAGTAAGTTTTACGGCGCCTTCCGCTTTGCCGACTGGTATAACGAGGACCAAAAAATCCAGGAAGCCATGGCGCATAAACTGGGCTTTAAAAAGGTATCGCAAATGAAACTGGCCGTTGCCCAAAATATCCGGTCGTTTTGTGCCGGCGGCGGTTTCCTGTTCGCCATGTGCTCCGGTACAGATACCTTTGATATCGCCCTTGCCTCGGCCAATACAGATATCTGCGGGCCTATGTTTGACGGCGATGCCGCCGACCCGGATGCTCAATCAAAACTGGATTTTACCCAAACCTTCGCCTTTCAGAATTTTACGCTGGATATGAACCCCATGTCGCACCAGTTCAGCAATATTGACGTTACCGCCACCAGGCAGGTTGACCGTACAAAAGACTTTTTTACCCTGTTTGATTTCTCGGCCAAATGGGATGTGGTGCCCAGTATGCTTACCCAAAACCATGATAAAGTGATCAAAGGTTTTATGGGTTTAACCACAGCGTTTAACGAAAAAATGCTGAAGCCCGGTGTTACCATTATGGGCGAAATGAAAAGCAATAATGAGGCCCGCTACATCCATGGTGAATATGGCAAAGGACAGTGGACGTTTTACGGCGGACACGACCCTGAAGATTACCAGCATATTGTGGGCGACCCTCCTACCGATTTGAAATTACACCCCAACTCACCGGGTTACAGGCTGATCCTGAATAACGTATTGTTCCCGGCGGCAAGGAAGAAGAAGCAGAAGACGTAGGAGAAGGCTAAAGTTTTGAGTCGATAGTCTTAAGCCAGGTTACCGCAATACTGACATACTTTTATTTATCCAATTTTATGATGAAATTTATACTAAGCCTTATACTATCCCTTTCTTTATTCAGCTCTTTGGCGCAGGATGTAAAAAAAAATGAAAGGGTCCTTTATATACTTGACAGCATTCCGATTATTCACGACCCTGATAAAAGTGCAGGCACGTTGACGAATGACGATATTGATCACCTGGAAGTTATTACCAACCAGGATAAGATCAAAGCGCTGGGGTACAACACGGTCGACAAGATTATTTTTGTGACAACAAAGGAATTTGCAAAACGCCCGAATGAAATAAGAGCGATACCGGGCACCCTGTCAATGGCCCATAAGGATGGCCGGTGGTATTTAAAAAAAACCGAAAAACCCTATAGCGGAAAGTTTATAGACTATTTTCTGAATGGCAAAATTGAGGGCGAGGGAACTTTAAAAGACGGGTTAGTAAACGGAACCCGAACGCTCTATTATCAAAATGGCAATAAGGACTATTTCAGAAATTACATTGATGGCGTTGCTAATGGTTATTCCGAAGAATATTTCCAAAACGGAAACCTCAAACAAAAAGGAAGCTTTAAAGATGGAAAAGATGATGGTTTGTGGGTAGATTATTACTCCACAGGGGTTATCAAAAGACAAACTAACTTTGTGAACTTCGTTCCGGACATGACAAAAGACGAGAAAAAATTTTATGACCTGCAACAGAAAGCGGAAGAGTTAATGAAGGATGAAGATTTTAAAGGCGCGATCAAAAAGCTCAATGAAGCCGAAAAACTTAACGACAAATATTCAGATATTTATTTCGACCGGGGCACAGCAAAGCTCAACGCCCTTGATTTTGACAATGCAATACTTGATTTTAATAAAGCCATTGAATTGGAGCCTTTGTACATGGAGGCTTACGGCAACCGGGCCTTTACAAGGATCAGAAAGTACGAATTTAAAGGCAGCCGTACTTTAAGCAGTTCAAGTGAAGTTACTATTTTAGCCGCAAAGGATAAAGTTGACATCCCTGACGAAGAAAAAATCAAAATTTGCGGCGATTTGAATAAAAGCGTTGAACTTGGGGGTAATACTGATATGGTATTAGATGCTTTGAAAAACTATTGCAGTTCTCCAATTCCACCAACTCAATAAAATGTTGCAAATCACAAGCTCCCCCTTTAGGGGGTTGGGGCGCTCAATTATAAAACGCCCACGACACCCCAAACTTCAGCAAATGGTCCTGTTGCGGGTATTTGTAAAC
Source organism: Mucilaginibacter sp. (assembly GCA_031292485.1). Lineage (GTDB taxonomy): Bacteria > Bacteroidota > Bacteroidia > Sphingobacteriales > Sphingobacteriaceae > Mucilaginibacter. The sequence continues at coordinate 49,560 of JARLHA010000020.1, read as the reverse complement.
GGTATAATAACCGGGGCTTAGCAAACCCTGGTTGGCATAATCATACATGATAAAAAAGTTGGTACGCTGCAAAGTGGCTTTCAAAAACACGGTAGCCACCGGGAAGGATGAAAAAGTAACATTGGGGCCGTTATAAAACTGACCCAAGCCCGGCGCATAGGATGGCGCCACATATGCAGTATTATACCGCACGTCGATGCCGATACTGGTATTCAGCACATCAAAATACATCCCCTTGTAATACAGGCTGCTGTAATTATAAAACTCGGGGGTCCGCAGGGTTGACTGGTAATCTGTTTTTTGATAAACGGCATAGGTATCAAAATGCCAATGCCTGTACGACAAGCTTTTACCCAGGCTCACCTTCAGCAAATTGATATCAGCACCCAGTTGAACCGGGTGGGCATCAATACCGTTTGGCTGGGCCTCAAAATACAAATAATCACCAATTAAAAAATACTCCGCTTTAAGGTCAAACTGCAGGGCATCATTTATATAATTAAATGATAAGCTATTGGTTTTTTGATTATTGAATTTATTGTGGAAAATAAAATGATCCGAGACCCAATTTGTATAAACCAGGGGCGGGGCGCTGCTTTGCGTATAGCCTTCAAAAACTATTTTACCAACTTTGCCACCACCCGCAAGTGTTAGTTTGGCATCATATAAAAAATTTCCAAAATCACGCCCTACAGCTATTTGCTGCACGTTGCCTTCCAGCAATAACCTGTCACTGAAACGATAACTGATTTTGCCATTCAACGTAATATCCTGGAACGCGTTACTCTGCTCTTTCACTCTGCCGTTAATCTTTGCGCCATACTGGTTTAAAATTGTGTCGGCTACATACTGGTTATACGAATAAATATCCTGCGTTAAACCAACATCCAGTTTAGCCTCGTTTTTTACCGGCTTATCGCCTTTGCTTCTTAAATAAAAACTGTATGAAAAACTATTTTGCAAATGATGCACAGTAAGCGAGTCGCGGGCATAATTTGAGTCGAAATAGTAATCAGGGAACACGTTATAGGTATCCGCATCGTTTTGTCTGAAGTTGTATTTTTTACTTTCGACAAAAAAGGTATAAGCTACCCGCTGCGTGGGTAAAATACTTGAATTGGCGCCTTTCTTTTTAAGGCTGTCGATCCTGCCGATATAATAAAATTGTTTAAGGTAAAAACTGCTGCCCGTCCATTGTTCATAGGTATTTGGCAAACGCGAAATCTCATCGGTGGTAGCAAGCGGATTTTTCTCGACAAAAATAGTATCGTTTGATAAGATGGACCCCGTTATCGGCGACTTTAAGTTATTATATATCAGGTTAGTGAGTAAATTATACCTTTTATTTTTTGATTCGTACCAGCTAAAGAAAGCAGCATTTACGTTACTTACGTTTTGGCCCAGCAATGCACTGCCATAATAGCCCTGCGAACCTGTAAAGTTCAAATTAAAACCCACATTTAGCTGCGGGTTTACATTTTGGGTATGCGTAACCTTTAAAATCTGTTCTTTATGACCACCCGTTACAAAGTCAAGTATAGTTAACGGCACCCGTGCACGGTAATAATTAATATCATCCGGGTTTAACAAATAAGGATCCAGCTCATGTTGGCCCGCATCAAAGCCGATGGTTTTTGAAGGTGAAAATAAAAGGCTTCTTTGTGGTTCACCCGTATAGCCAAGGCTTATCCTGGGGTCGCGGGGTTGCAGCAGCGGGCTGTAATTCTCAAAATTCAGAAGGCTCGTATCCAGCCTGAATAGCTGGGTGCTGTCTCTCAACAGCTTTTCGCTGGTTACCCTGATGAATTTCGAGTTAAAAACTACCGTATCCTTCTTATTATCCATTTTTTTCCGCAACGAATCCAGTTGCTGGTCGGCGGTTTCGGGTTTGGAAGTTGTGGTATCATTAAAATTGGGTTTACGCTGCTGCCCGGGATAAGTAGGATTGTTCGGATTTGTCGGCGATTGCGCAAAAGCAATTTGACCCGATATGCAAATCAGCAACAAGATAATATATTTAAACTTTTCAGGCATCTTTACCGGCTATCAATTCTTTAAGTATCATTGTCATTTTTGGTTCGGCAGCCCTGGCCACTTCCAATATCTCTTCAAGCGAAACAGGTTTTAAAACTTCATTAAAACCTTCATCAGTAAGCACAGATATGGCAAATACAGGTAAACCCATATGGTTAGCCACTATTACTTCGGGCACAGTGCTCATTCCCACCGCATCGCCGCCTATGGTGCGTAAAAATTTGTATTCGGCTTTTGTTTCAAGGTTCGGACCAGTTACAGCAACATAAACTCCTTTATGGCACGTAATATTGTTTGCTTTAGCAATATCCAGCGCCCTTCCTATCAAATCGCGTTTGTATGGTTCGCTCATGTCCGGAAAGCGGGGGCCTAATTCCTCGTGATTGGGGCCTAACAGAGGGTTGCCACCCTGCAGGTTAATATGGTCTTCAATCACCATCAGTCCACCTTTTTTAAAATCAGGGTTCAATGATCCGCTGGCATTTGACACATACAAGGTTTTTATACCGAGCATCTTCATTACCCTGACCGGAAAGGTAATCTGTTTTTTTGTATAGCCCTCATAAAAATGTAAACGGCCCTGCATAGCAACCACTTTTACCCCCCCAAGTTTGCCAAAAATTAATTTACCTGCGTGAAACTCTAACGTAGAGATCGGAAAATCCGGGATATTGGAATACATCAGTTGTTTTTCAACTTCAATTTCATTTACCAGGCCGCCCAGGCCGGTGCCCAAAATTATACCCACTTCAGGCTCAAAATCGCCGATGCGGCTTTTAATGTATGCTGTTGTATGTTGTATGCTCTCTAACATAGTTGTTTATTAGCTGGTCAAATTGTTGCCCGCTCTCATTCAAAAATTCAACTTTTATGGGAACCACAAAAACCGGTAAACTTTCGGCGGTCGGCAAAGGTGATCTGAACCACGAATCTTCTAAACGCTGCGCGTCCTTTTCTGTTGTGATGATCAGTTTTTTCTCTGTTTTACAGGCAACAAACTCAGCGGCAAGTTTAGCGATATTTTTTAACGTAAATGGATGATGATCGGGATAATTATGATGAATAATGTGGGTGGTGAACCCGTTTAAATACTGTATAAGTGGTTGGGCATTGGCAATACCTGTCAATAAAAAAATGGTGGTATCCTTATCAATTGCACTATCGGCAGGTTTTCCATCTAAACGCTCCAATGGCTGGTAAGCAATGTCCGAAAAAAACAACTGCTGGTAGGGCAGCGGGGCTATTTCCTGATACGCATTTTCTTTCTGATCGATGGTTAGCGTTGCCGGGCACTTGGTTACAACAATTACCTGCGCTCTCCACCGCCCGCTGTATGGTTCGCGCAAGTTACCTGCCGGTAGTAATAAATGTGGTTCATTTAACCGGTGATAATCAAACAGCAAAATACTCAGGCCAGGCGTAACGGCCCTGTGCTGGTATGCATCATCTAAAATAATAACATCGTGTGCGGGAAGCAGTTGCTTTAAACCTTCCACCCGTTTCTCACAAACGGCCGCTGTAATATCAGGGAATTTATGTTTGAACTGGGCGGGTTCGTCGCCCAGGGTAGTAGCAGTGGCAGCAGTAGTAGCAGTAAGATACCCTTTGGTTTTACGGCCATAACCGCGGCTTAAGGTTGCCAACTTATACTTATCCTTTAACAAACGGATAAGGTACTCCGTCATGGGGCTTTTACCAGCGCCGCCAACATCCAGGTTACCGATGGCAATCACCGGTTTATCAAATTGATAGCTTTTAAAAAAACCAGCGTCATAAAACCAGTTGCGGATAATAACCACCAAACCGTACAACAACGAAAAAGGAATTAAAAGCCAGCGCAGGTATTTCATAATTCGTGGCAAAGATAGGAAAAGGGATTTATTGATGATTAGAATTAGACATAGGACTATATCAACTCAATACCAGGGATAAATTGAAAATGCTTTTTATTAAGCGTGTAAAGGGGAAGGTTATAATATAGTGCGGTAGATGCAATAAGCGTATCGGCGATGCCTGGTCTATGACTTAAAGTATAGGTTTTGAAAAGATCAATGAAAATATCTGTTATATCTGAACTGATGGGTATTGCTGTATATTTATTTAGCTGTTTTTCAATTCTTATAAAATCAGTCTTGTTTTTTGCACCGACCATGAATTCAGCAGTAGTAATACTGCTAATATAAAACACATCAGATTTTAATTGCTCGATGCTTTCCTTTACGGCAAGATTTCCCCGGTAAAGTTCAATAAGAATATTAGTATCAAAAATCACCATTTGGAAGGCCAGGCTTTGTCCCTTATTTCTTCAATTGAGGGAAAATCAGGTGCCGCGCCAAAACTTTCAAACAACTCATTTACATTGATTTTCTTTCCCTGGGGCGGAGAAGGATGACCCTCTTTTTTCGCGTTACCTAATTCCACTACAATCACCTCAACCTTTTTTCCAAAGAATTTTTTGGGTATGTCAATGCTGTGATTTTTTTCGTCGGGAACTAAAGCTTGCTTGTACATTATTCTCTCTCCGCTAGTGCGTAAAACAAATATACATAATTCAGGGGCAATAATTCAAACCAATACAAAACTCCTTAGGCCGGAAAGCAGAAACACCTACAATGCCTTCATCAATACCCCAATCACCGCCGCAACCCCAATAATATAAGGCTCCTGCATTTTTTTAAAGTAGATGAGGGCTAAAACTGCCGCCAAAGCAATCAGCGCGGTTGGGATATCCACAATGGAACGCATACCGATAACAATAACAGCGCCAACCAGCGCGCCAATTACCGAAGCGGTAATGCCATCACTTAATGATCTCTGTCACCGGCAACAACTTTTCGTCGATCTTACCATTAACAACAGATACGTAATAAGCATGGCTTTTATCGTCAATGGCTACGGTGCGTACGAATTGTTCATTTTCAAAAACTACGCCGGCCAGGTCGTCAATGGCGTAACCTGGGCTCAGTCTGCCTCTTAAAATATTATCGAAATAGAGTGGTTTGCGCATAGGTTCGCTGCGGTAATGCGGGCAATGGCTGGCGGCAATAAACGCCAAACCATGTATAATGGCTAAGTCCTTTGGCCGCGAATCTGTAGTACCCCCATCGAACCAGCATAACGAGCCGGCGCTGCCGCCTGCCAGGATGATCCCTTTATTGTAGGCTTTTTTCAGCACAGTATCAATGCCCTGGGCTTTCCATATGGCCAGCATGTTCAATGTATTGCCACCACTTACAATAATGGCATCCATGCTCAGCAAGTTTTCTTCAAACGTTTTTGGCTCTGTGTACGAGGCGATAAACGTTTTTTGCACATAAGGCTGCATCGGCAGGTCCTGGCACACCTCATACCACGAAACAATGGTGGCTGCGTTATCGCCGGTGGCGGTAGGCAGAAAACAAATCCTTGGGTTTTGTTTTTTTGTTAAGGCGATTACATAACGCATAAATGGTTTGGTAAACTGGCCGCCGTAAGCAAAAATTGTGCGCGTAGCTGCTGTGCTGTTTTTTACCTGTGCCATAGCAGTAAAACAAAGTGAAATAAATATAAGGGCAAAACCGATCTTCTTCATGCAGGGGTATAATTGTGCCGCAATATATAAATTTTAGCAATTGCTTTACAAAAAGTAAATCCCGGCAAATAACTCACCGGGATTCGTCCTAAAATAAACTAAAAAAACTAAAACCTAAAATCTTACTAACCTTTTCTATTCATATAACTTAGCCATTTTTGTCGAAACGTCAGTGGCAGCTTCTTTCGGACTTCCAGACTTTACTAACTTCCGGACTAATCACCAACCTACTCCGTCTTCAAACTCTTCACCGGGTTCATTAGCGCAGCTTTAATGGCTTGCGAGCTAACAGTGATCAATGCGATAAACACTGCCAAAACACCTGCTAACGCAAACATCCACCAGCTAAGGGGAGTACGGTACGCAAAGCTTTGCAGCCACCAATGGCTCATAGCGTACCAGGCAATGGGGGTTGCGATAATAAATGAAATACCCACCAGTATTAAAAAATCTTTGGATAACAGGCCCACAATACCGCCTATGCTGGAGCCGAGCACCTTACGGATACCGATCTCTTTTTTACGTTGTTCGGCGCTGAAGGCTGCCAGGCCAAATAAACCTAAACAGGAGATAAGGATGGCGATTAAAGTAAATGAATTAATGATCTGGGAAATAATAACCTCGCCTTCATACTGCTTTTGAACCTCTTCGTCAAGAAAAGCATATTGAAAAGGCACAGATGGCATATCCTTTTTCCAGATGGCCGCAATGCTGCTCAAAAGCATTTTGTAGTCGTTTGAACTGGCGGATACGATCATACTCGATAAATCGCCCGGATCGTCATCGTAAACCAGCATAAAAGGTTTCACCCCGGCATGCAAAGAGTTATAATTAAAGTCTTTCATCACACCTGCAACAGTAACATAGGTGGCCGGCGCCGCGCTGAATTTAGAATAAAGACGGGCGCCCTGCGCCGTTAGCGGGTTAAGGTTGAGCCGTTTTGCCAGCGTTTGGTTGATCAATACTTTGTTTGAGTCGCCATGCATAAAATCCCTGCCGCTAATCAGCTTAATACCATGTGCTTTTACAAAATACTGGTCGCAGGCTATATTTTGGGCATCTACTGCAGTAGCCTGGTTACCACCTTCCGGATATACCCCATGGTCGTGCATCACAAACTGGCTCAGGTAATTGTCCGCACTCGTTACATATTTTACACCTGCCAGCTGTTTGAGGTCGTTTGCAAGGGAAGACATTTTTTTTTGGGCATCATTAGTGTAAAAGTTAAATACCAGCTTTTGATCTTTGTCAAAGCCGAGATCTTTTGATTTAATATAATTGAGTTGACTGTAAATAATAATAATGCCCGTAATCATCACAATAGACAAAACAAATTGGAAAACCACCAGCGATTTGCGGATACCTGTTGCCGAAATTGTATTAGAGAAGTTGCCCTTGATCACCTTTATCGCTTCAAATGCCGATAAATAAAAGGCAGGGTAACTACCCGCTAACAGTCCCGTTACAAGCACCAGGCCAAGAAGCATCAGCCAAAGCCGGTAATCGGCAAAAAAAGTCAAGTGGATATCGGCCCGGGTAATATCGTTTAAAAATGGCAAAAGCACATACAGCAACGGCAAGGCAATGATTACCCCTATAAATGCCAAAAGAAAGGATTCGCCTAAAAACTGTTTTATCAAATCGTACTTCCCCGCGCCTATCACTTTACGCACGCCTACTTCCTTTGCGCGTTTTGAAGCGCGTGCGGTTGACAAATTCATAAAATTGATGCAGGCGATCACCTGTATCAATATGGCTATTAATACCAGGATCAAAAGAAATGCCGGATCGGCGTTTTTGCCGAAATCAATTTCAAAGGCCGGCGCAGTATGTATATCAGCAACGTGCTGTAAATGCAGTTGCTTTGTCATGCCCAAGGCTTTCAACCTGTCGGCCGCGTACTTGTTTAAGAATGCCGGCAGCTTTTTTTCAAGTGCCTGCGGATCAGCACCGGGGCGAAGTTTAACGTAGGCAAAAAGAAAATTATTCCCGGCCCATTCGGTTGTGCTGGCTATGGCCTTACCTGTCTGACCACTCTTCATAGTGATAAACATATTGCCTTCAATATGCGATTTCCCCAGGCTTTCATCAACCACGCCGGTAACCTTAAAATCATGTTTGCCGTAAGCGTCGTCAATATTGATCAATTTTCCGACAGCGCTTCCATGCCCGAAAAGTTTTTCAGCTGTCGGTTTCAGCAATACTACGTCGTATGGATCGTCCAATGCATGTGCGGGATGGCCTTCAACAAAATGGTAGGTGAAAATATCAAAGAAAGTGGAGTCAACATATAAAGCGCCGGTTTCATAATACGATTGCTCCTTATAACGCAGCAAATGCTCCCGGGCGCCCAACATATCCGTTTTTACCACCCGGGTGTAGTTTTCTACTTCCGGAAAGTCACTTTTCATAGCCGGTGTTATTGGTGGCGAGGAGGCTCCGCTATGGTGCTTATCTCCGGTCAGCACAAGGTCGGTGGTCAGCCGGTAAATCCTGTTAGCATCCTTATGATGCTTATCGTAGCTGTATTGCTGCTGTACATACAACAAAATATAAAGGCAGCAAAGCGTGCCGGCAGCCAAACCAAAAATATTGATGAAGCTGAACGTCTTGTTTTTTAACAAAAAACGAAGGGCAGTTTTTAAATAGCTTTTTATCATGTTCTAGTTATGTCATTAGGCATTGACGAGGCCATCTTTGCCGTTGTGCAGTAACAGTCTAATAAAATGCCAAACAATTTATATATTGACTATCAATTAGTTAAGTAACTCTATTTGTACATAGTATGTCCGTTTTTGATACAGTGGATGTTCGGTTTTGGGTGGTCTGAACTAGGTTTGAGGTTTGTTGGATATTTACTTGAAAATCCGGTTACATAAAATCCTAAAATATTATCGTCCTAAAAAAACTCACGAATCCCCGTTCAGCAACATTTTTATATCTTAGTTTTTTTAAATGGCTTCTATCATGAAATACATACTCATTTCGCTTATGCTATTGATCTGTTGCGGAGCAATAGCGCAAACGGATACCAAGCTAACCGCCATACTGCAGGATGCTGTAAAAGGTTTTAACGGACAGGTTGGTATATATGTACATAACCTAAAAACCGGTAAAACTGCAGCCTTAAATGCCGATACGCTGTTCCCGACAGCCAGCATGATAAAGGTGAGTATACAATGCGGGTTGATGGATAAAATTGATAAGGGACTGATACAATACAACCAAAAACTGGTATACCGCGATTCGTTATTATACAAAGGCGAAGATATCCTGGGCTCATTTAAGGACGGCGATACTATTGAGGTAAGCAAAGTTGCCATGCTGATGATCACCATGAGCGATAATACGGCAAGTTTATGGCTGCAAAAACTGGTGGGGACGGATTTTATAAACAACTGGCTGGATGCAAACGGATTTAAAGTGATGCGCGATAACTCGCGGGCTACAGGCCGCGATGCAATGCACGCCAGGTACGGCTGGGGTGTTACTACACCTTTTGAAATGTGCCGGCTTTTTACCATGATTGGCAATGAAGAGGCTGTGAGCCCTGCCGCAAGTGAAAGAATGATCAGGAATATGGGCCGGATTTTTTGGGACAATACTGCGCTTTCACAAATCCCCCCGTATATCCATACGATATCCAAACAAGGTGCGCTTGACGATTACCGGTCGGAAACAGTATTGGTAAACGGGCCGCATGGCGACTATGTATTTTCCATCATTACCAACCATAATAAGGACCAGCGCTGGACGCAGGATAACGAAGCGGATGAGATGATCCGTAAAGTATCTGCTTTATTATGGCATTTTTTTGAACCAAAAAGCGACTGGAAACCAGCAGAAGGAATGGACAAATTTATGAAGGACGAATAATTTTTGAGTTTAACAGTAAGCAAATCTTTTGAAATGAAAAAATACCTGGTTGCATTCAGTGTCTTGTTCTTTTTAAGTGTGAAGTTAGTTGCTCAGCCAAAAGACGAAGGGCATTACTTTACTTCTTTCGACAGCACAAAAATATACTACGAAGTAAAAGGCGACGGGTATCCTGTTTTGCTGATCCATGGTTTTTCGGGTACCGGGCAGGGGTTAAAAACCTGCGTATTTTATAACGACCTGCTGAAAGCAGGCTTTAAGGTAATCCTCATCGATCAGCGCGGCAACGGGCGTTCAGACAAACCGCATCAGGAAAGCGCCTATGCCAACGATGCCGAGGCAAAAGATATTACCGGGCTGATAACCTACTTAAATATTAAACAATATGACGCCGTTGGCTATTCGCGCGGCTCAATCATTGCTTCAAGGCTGTTGGTATTGGACAAACGGCTGCATAAAGCGATAATGGGAGGCATGGGCGATGCCTATACCAATCCTGAATGGCCGCGCCGGGTGCATGCCTACCGGGCGTTAATGGGAGATACCACCTTTCACGATGTGGACGATATGATAAAATATATCCATAGCCAGCATTTTGATGAACTTGCCCTGGCGCTTCAGCAAAAATACCAGCCTTCAACCAGCCCCGAAGAGCTTTCCCGGGTAAAAATTCCGGTTTTAATTATCCGTGGAACTGAAGACAAAGAAAACGGATCAGAAACCGGGTTGAATAAACTTGTGCCCGGCTCGGGGCTCGCATATGTTCCAGGGAATCACAACACGGCTATTCATTCAAAAGCGTTTTCGGATGCGGTGGTAAAATTCCTGGCGCAGTAGTTTTTTAACTGTACCGGTCACATACATTTTTACAAATTGCTTCGTTAAGTGTTTTTTAATTCTTTCATTTATAAACAAGAAAGCCTGGTTTTTATTGAGCGATGGGGAAGTTTTTTTTACTGCTGTTTTTATGTTTTTTACCCGGCTTGCTTTTCGCTCAAGGCCCCATAGACAAGGGGCATTTAAATGTTGATACTACCGGAAAAAAGGATATTATCGATATTGGCAGAACATTATTTAAATCAAAATCAAGGCCAAATCTGCCTGATGAAAAAAGGAAGGTATATTTCTCCTTTTTGCCTTTTTCAACATCTATACCCGGTGGCGGAACAGCACTGGTAACCACTACAACCGCAGGTGTATATCTTGGCGACAGGAATACCACTTATCTTTCTACCATTACGTTCGCCCCTTATTCAAATATAAAAGGGAGGTATGGTTTTCCGGTGCGATCAAGCATTTGGTTAAATAATAACAAATGGAACATTCAGGGAGATACCCGTTTCATGGTTTATCCGCAATTTACCTGGGGGCTTGGAGGCGGACAACCAGAAAGTGACCGTTTTTTAGTAAATTATAACTATATCCGTTTTTACCAGGCGGTACTTAAAAAAATTGAACCCTATTTTTTTGTTGGCGCGGGTTATGCCCTTGACTATTACATTGATATCGAAAATTCCGATAACAGCATTAACAATGGCAATACTATCAGCAATTTTACACAATACCGATTTGGAACATCTACCGATAAAAACTCATTTTCTTCAGGCCCCACGGTAAACCTGCTTTATGATACGCGGAAAAATGACCTCAACCCGCTTCCGGGCATCTATGCGAACGTGGTTTACCGATACAGCGGCGTTGTGTTCGGAAGCAATAATAGCTGGCAATCCTTATATTTAGACTTTCGTAAATATATTTCACTTAACCATGGCGACCCCAAAAGTGAGCTTGCATTCTGGAGCTTCTACTGGACAACCCTTACCACGGGCGCTCCTTACCTTGACCTTCCTGCTATCGGTATGGATCCTTACAATCGCTCTGGCCGGGGTTTTGAGCAAAACCGTTATCGCGGCAAACGGCTATTTGACCTTGAAGCCGAATATCGCGGCGATATCACCCACAATGGTCTGCTTGGTTTTGTTTTATTTGCAAATGCAAACTCGGCAAGCCAGCTAAAAAGCAACCGTTTTGTTTACTGGAACCCCGCGGCAGGCACCGGGCTGCGCATCAAATTCAACAAAAATTCGGATACCAACATTTGTATTGACTACGGTTTCAGCCGGGATTATTCATCCGTAAGATTTGGACTGGGAGAAGCTTTTTAAACACAACACGACTTTAGGTTTTGTCCCAATTTATTTTGTATCCTTTTTGCGCTAATGCGCCCCCAAACAAAAAGTTAAAATTTTTCTTATATGAATAATGAAAAAACTTTTAATGGCAGTTCTGCTTTGCTTTTCTTCGCTTATGCTTCGGGCGCAGGTGCCGGTTGATACCACAAATAAAACAGACATTGATACCTCGGGTCAAAAGGATCTGATCGATATAGGCCGCTCGCTTTTCAGGTTTAAACCCAGGAAAAATTACAATGAAAAAAAACAGATCTATTTTTCAATCCTTCCTATATCCTCTTCAGTGCCCGGTGGAAGTAAAGCCTTAGTGACCTCGACAACTGCTGGTTTTTACCTCGGCCCACGTAAAAGCACCTATATTTCGAGCGTCACTTTTGCGCCGTATTTCAATCTAAAGGGACGATATGGGTTACCCATCCATTCAAGTATCTGGCTTACAGACAATTCATATAACATACAGGGCGACACCCGTTTTTTGGTTTATCCCCAATACACCTGGGGTTTGGGGGGTGGCCAGCCTGAAGTAAGCAAGCTATTGGTAAATTATGACTATATCCGCTTTTACCAAAGCCTGCTTAAACGGATAAGGCCTTATTTGTATGCGGGCGTTGGTTATAATATGGATTATTTCATCAACATTAACACCATCTCTGCCATTCCGCTAACCAATTATAGCCATTATCAATACGGAACAGCCCAGGGTGTAAATTCATTTTCGTCGGCCATTACTTTTAATGCCTTATATGATACGCGCGAAAACTTATTTAACCCGTTGCCGGGCGCATTCGCAAATATCATCTACCGCAGTAATACCAAGCTTTTAGGAAGCGATAATAACTCGCAGTCGGTTTATATCGACCTGCGGAAATATATTTCCTTAAGCAATTACGGCTTAAAAAACCAACTCGCTTTCTGGACCTATTACTGGACAACCCTTTCGCCGGGCACCCCTTACCTTTTGCTGCCCAGCATCGGTAACGACCCCTACCAGCGTTCGGGGCGCGGCATTAACCAGAACCGGTACCGGGGGGAAGCTTTGGCTTACTTTGAAACTGAATACCGCAGGGATATCACCCGAAACGGATTACTTGGATTTGTTTTGTTTGCCAATATAAACTCGGCCAGTCAACCCAATAGTCATAATTTTGCATATTTAAACCCCGCAGGAGGTACCGGATTACGAATAAAATTCAACAAAAAATCTGATACCAATATTTGTATTGATTACGGCTTAAGCAAGGGTTTTTCGGATATTAATCTGGCACTTGGCGAAGCTTTTTGATATTTTTTGTAAGGGCAGCAAACATCGCCTAAAGCAAAAACATTACATTTATTTTATATTTTGACGAAAATTATTTTTAAATTTGATAAGCTTAAAATTCGTTAATAATCAAATCAGCTAATACAATGGTTGCTTTATTGCATGACAAGAGTAATTTAGTAAAGGCCGAACGAAAAATTCACACCTGCCATAAGTGTAACACTGTTTGTGACAACCGGATACACCGCGGTATATTAGTTAAAAACCTGCTTTTCTTTCTTCCATTAAAGAGATATTTTTGCCTCAATTGCCGGCGTAAATTTTATGTGTGGCATTAATTCTGCTCACCACATTTCTATTGATAAAACCCCTTATTAAAACCCGAAACGAACGCAGTATAATCAATGTTCACCTGGCCTGCATATCGTTGCGCATATTTTATTACAGCCTCTCCCCAATGGTTATCTTCACCAAATACTATCAGGTCGTCGGCAATAGCTGATCCCTGCCGGCCACTGCTACGCAACTGGGCCGAAGCCGTTAACATGGCCATATCGGTAATTACTTTATTAATTTCGGGGTAGTGATCTTTTAGCAGTTCAAAATTAATTTTATCGGCAATAGGTTGCATTTGCTTTAAAACATAGGTTTCATTTTTAAATACTGTGCAATGCAATAAGGCCGGCGGTACATTTTGCATCCGTTTTTGCACAGCAATAATCCTGTCGGCTTCCGATGCCCATTCGGGCTGCGATGTTTTTAAATAAGGCTTTAATGACGATGATGACGCCTGCTTCATATCCAGAAACAGGTATTTTCCTTTAGTATCCAGGTGGTTCAATAAAAACAAATACCTTTTAACACCTAAACTACCCGTGCCGGCAATCCTGAAAACACCGTCCAGCACCTTAAAATTATCTCCCGAAAAACTGTGATTTTTGACGAGGCCGCTGATATGGGCGATTAACTCCTTTTTTAAGTTTTCCTGTAACACAAGGTGACGGTTATCCAATAACAACGCTTTAAATTTTCCGTTTTTTAAAACCGCCAGCCGTTTAAGCAGCTCCTTTTGCCTGCGCTTTTTAACGGTGTTTAAAAAGTCATCCACTACGCCAGCCGCCGTACGCGAATCAATGCTCAAAGCTTTTCCATTTTTTAAAACTGCTGCATAGGTTTTTAAAAAAAGACCTGCAACACGCAGCGCCTCTTCCTTTTTAAGACCCAGGCTTTCAAATGCCACAAATATGCTGGTAACCATTCGTACTAATTCCCAGGCAGCCGGGGCAAGCATGGCTTCATCAAAATCATTCAGATCAAAATATTCCTGGCGATCATCCCCTTTAAAACTCCCGAAATTTTCGGGGTGCAGGTCGCCGCAGATCCACGTTAATGGCGAAGGCGGAAGTTCCTTCGTGGCCGAAAGGTCTTCATAAAACAAATGGCAAGTCCCCCTCAAAAAAACAAACACATTTTGGGCCATTGCCTTATATTTTAGCTGTACTATTTCGGGAAGCCGGTCTTTGTTAAAATTGGTTATGCGTTCGTGCAGGGTAGACATGGGGTATTTTGATTGATTAATTAACAACGGTAAAAATACTAAGTTACATGCCCTCTTTCATTTGACCAAATGACCAATGACCAGATGACCTAATGACTTAATGACTTAATGACTTAATGACTTAATCGCCTTCAGTTCCTTATCAATCCGTTCGTTCCATCTTTCCTGTGCCGCATGATCGCCACCATGATTAGTTTCTGCATCATACTGTTTTTGCAAACTATCCATTTCGCGGTAGGCCTCCAGGTAATCCACGTTTACCGGCCCGTCGTAATTGCTCACAGGCAAGTTTTCAGCCCTTATTCGCTGCTTAAAATGTTCGGCCACAATCCTGGCAATATCAAAATGCCGTTGTTCATGGTTTAAAGCGTAATCGTTTTGTTTACCGGCTTTTACCCAGCAATCATTTTTAGGAATACAAACTTTTATATCCAGTTCAAGGTTGATTGCACCGTTGGTGACTGTAGTTTTTTCGTTATAGCCAATCGTGGCAAATACCTCAGCATCAAACTTGCTTTGGGGCACTTTCCCCCGGAAATCGTCCCAGGTCAGGGGCCGCTTAAACAAATAATAAATCGTATCCTCTTCAGTTTTTTCCGCATGATCCGTAAAGGTAACCTCTACGGCTTTTGCCAGGTTGATATTAGTTGCAGCCTGTTTATTCATCCAGGTATTCAGGTATACCAAACCGTTCACCAGCAAATGCCTGAGTGTTGGTTCTATATCCTGCAGAAGCCCCCCATTCCGGCTATATTTTGCCTTGCCATTATAGTCAAGCAGGTGCAGGGTATCGCCGTCAGCTTTCACTATGTTAAATGACATAACAACAGAAACATCCCCGTTTATAAGCCCGTCCCGGAGGATCAACTCACCTGCTCTAAACTCTTTTAACCGGATAATTATTGGCCGAAGCGCCCTGTTTTTGGGCAGGTTATGGTCAATAAACCCTTTAATTGCCCTAAAGCCGCCACCCTCAAAGTCATAACGCTTTGCCGGGGGATTGCTTTCTGCAGGTATATTAGACGACCAAACGACTGCGCTTTTATCATGGCGTTCATCAATAACATTTTCTATGTAAAACTCCTTTGGTATTACAGGTATTTGTTCATCTTTCAAAACAATCAGATCGCTTTGGATATCAGCGCGTTTAAAGCCAGGTAATAACAGCACTGCGGACAATAAAAAGAGAAAAAAAAGTTTGTTCATTATGTTAACCAATAACGAAAATACAAGCGAAGAATTATCAAATTTAACCAACAATTCAATCATATTAACAATCGTAAAGTTTTCCACACCCATACCATCCCCTTAATTTTGTCCGTTAACAAATCGATGTTCTCCACAGAATGTGCATTAATATTGTGGAAATCGCTTATCTGTTTAGCTATTTTTGACCATCGTTAGTTTGCGCCCTATGATAAGATATAAATACGTCGCCTTTCTTGTTCCGTTATTTCTTGCCACCAGATTATACGCCCAGCAAAACCCCTCGTTCCAGGTTTATAATACCTATCATGCAGCTACAGACCTGCTTGATAAGGGCGAGTATGTTGCTGCTGCGCAACAATTCCGGCTGATTGAACAATCGAAGCTTAAAACAGGTACCCAATCCCGTTTCGAATCGGAACTTTCCCTTTTAAAGGAGAATTCTCAATATTATGAGGCTTTATGTGCCCTTGAGCTGGAAAATGACGATGCTGAAAGCATGTTTCTTCGTTTTATAAAAGAACACCCTGAAAACCCCTTTACCAAACTGGCCTGCTTCCAGATTGGCAAATCCTATTCGAAACGCGAACAATGGGCCGAAGCACTGGAGTGGTTTGATAAAGTACAGGCGAATGAACTCAATGGCCGTGAAAATACGGAATACAAATTCCGTAAAGGCTACGCCTACTTTGCCACTAACGATTATAAACATGCCCAGGAGCTTTTTAGCGAAGTAAAAGGCCGCCGCTCGGAATATACCGACGACGCTACCTATTACTTTGCCTACATCGCTTATATGAATAAGGATTATCACCTGGCGCTGGTAAATTTTCAAAGGTTAAAAAACTCGAAGAAATATGAGAACAGCTATCCTTATTACATTACAGCCGTATATTTTCTTGATAACCGCTATGATGATGTGATTAGCTACGCCGTGCCCATCATCAACAAAACCCATCAGCAAAATGAAAGGGAAATGCTGCGCCTGATTGCCGCCTCCTATTTCGCGAAAGCCAGTTATCCTGATGCTGCCAAATATTATACCAGGTTTGAAAACGAAGACCTTGGCAAAACCCAAAACACCCAGGATACCTATCAGATGGGTTATACTTTTTATAAAGTTGCCAACTATACCAAAGCGGCTGCCGAACTGGAGAAACTACAGCAACAAAATGATGTATTTAGCCAGAACGGGGATTATACCCTGGGTGATGTTTTCCTGAAACTGAACAATAAGCAGAGCGCCCGCAGCGCCTTTTTTCTGGCATCGAAACTTAGTTTTGATAAACAGTTACAGGAAGATGCACTTTACCAATACGCCAAGTTATCCTACGAACTGGATTACAATAACCAGGCCCTGAATGCTACAAGGCTTTATTTAAAAAATTACCCCAGGGCTAAACGTACCGACGAAGTAAAAACGTTGCTGGGCGAGGAATTACTTAATTCGCACAATTATGCCGAGGCAGTGGATATACTGGAGCCTATCACCAACAAATCAGCCAGTGCAATGGCCGCCTACCAAAAGGTTACCTATTACCGCGGGCTTGAATTTTATAATGAACGTGCTTTTGAAAACGCCATCGGCATATTTCTGCGTTCATTAACACACCCGGTTGATTCGCGCATTGCCACTTTAACCACTTACTGGATGGCTGAATCCATGTACGAAGTACGCAAATACGATGAATCGGTTGAAACTTTCCAGAAGTTTCTGGATATGCCGGATGCGCCGGAGACCCCCATTTACAATTATGCTAACTACGCGCTGGCTTATGCGGCCTTTGGTGGCGAAAAATATAAAACCGCAGCCACTTACTTCCTTAAGTTTTTGGATGGCGATGAAAAAGACCCCAATACGGTAAACGATGCCATCACCCGCCTGGGCGACAGCTATTTTGTATTAAAGAACTATAGCAGGGCATTGGAATATTATAACAAGATCATTGAACGGCGCAGCCAGGGCGAGGATTACGCTCTATTTCAACGCGGTATGATACAGGGACTGCAGGGTGCGCCTGATACCAAGATCAGTACACTGAATGATGTGTTAAGCAAATTCCCTAAATCCGATTATGCTGATGATGCATCGTTCGAGATAGCTTATACTTATTATTTAAAGAACGACACCCTAAAAGCCAAAAGCGCCATGCTGGATATGATCCAGAAATATCCGACCAGCAGCTATGTGCCGCGGGCTTTGGTTACTATTGGTTTGATAGACTATAACGCCGGAAACGATAACCTGGCGATTGAATCGTTTAAAAAGGTGGTGCAGGATTATTCCTCAACTGACGAGGCCAAACAGGCCCTTAAACAAATTGAAAAAATCTACACAGATAAAGGTGACGGGCAAACGTTTATCAGTTATGCTGCTACTGTGCCTATTGCAAACTACACCGCGGCCGACCAGGAAAACATCATGTACACATCTGCAAATAACCTGTATGCAAGGGGTGATTGGGACGGAACTGTTGGTGCGGTGAATGCTTATTTTGACAAATTCCCAACCAAACCCATTTACGAAAAAGGGGCACGGTTTATCAGGGCGCAAAGCCTGGTAAACCTGGGCCGGCCACAAGAAGCTGTTAATGACTATAACGTTATTTTAAACGACTGGACAAGTAACTATACCGAGCAGTCGTTAATCGCCATGGCTAAGCTTTATATTTCACAAAAGAAATATAATGAAGCGGTTGTTTTCCTTAAAAAACTGGAAGTGAATTCGGAATATAAAGCCGATTATACCTTTGCTATCAACAACCTGCTGGTATGTTACTCGCAGATGGAAATGCCCGACGATGCCCTGAATTATGTAAAACTGGTACGCGAAAATGAAAAGACTGCCCAGGAAGATAAATTCAGAACGGGCCTGTACGCCGGCCAGGCATACCTGCAAAAAGGCGATACCACAAAAGCTGTTGCCGAATTTGAATATACTGTTACCAATACCAAAACAGTTGCAGCAGCGGAAGCAAAATATAACATCGCCAGGGTTGAATACCTGAAAGGTAAATACAAAGCATCACAGAAAACCTGTTTTGAATTGGTGAAGGACCTGCCAAACTATGACTACTGGGTAACAAAGACTTTTATCCTGCTGGCGGATAACTATGCGGCGCTGAAGGACAACTTCCAGGCAAAAGCTACCCTGCAAAGTATTATTGATAATTATAAAGGCGACGACGACATTTTACCCACCGCCAAACAAAAGCTGGATAAGTTATCCCCGGGAAATAAAACGGAAATGAGACCGGATACCACCGGAGTTAACAAACAGCAAATGAGGCCGGATACCATCGGAGTTAACAAACAGGATAACAAAGAATAAAATAAGACAAGCAATGAAATTTAAATATATCTATATACTGCTTACCTTACTATCAGCATTATACTTTGTTCCTGCTGATGCGCAAATAAAGCACAAAAAAGCAAAGAAGCCCGCGGCGAAGGTTATTCGTAAAAAACGTCCAGCTCTAGCAAAAACACCTCTTATAAAAAAAGCTACGGCAAAAAGCCTTGGAGATGAAGCGGCGAAGGTTAAAATTGACACTACCAAAAAGGCGCAGCCAAACAGCAATAGCCTGTCGGAAGAAATTGTGGTAACCACCGCTTATAAACCGGTTTTGGCTGATGCGGTGAAGATCCGGATCAACCCCGACCTGGAGGATAAAACCCCTTTTAAAGCGCCGCTAACCTATTTTCCAATCGATAAACGCCTGGAGTTAAATACGGATATCAAGCCTTTTAACGCCATGAGAATGCCGAAGGAGCAGGATTCGGTATTAAACAACAATTATGTAAAAGTCGGGCTGGGTAGTTTGAAAACCACCTTCGGCGAAGCCTATTTTAATAATGGCCGCGATCAGGGCCTGCAATTTGGCGGCTATTTAAAGCATTTTGCACAGAGTGGCACCTTGCCCGATCAGAAAATGAACCGCGAGGAAGCGGGCATATTCGGCAAGAGCATTGGCGAAGTAACCTCATTAAGCGGCAGCATCAATTATAATTACAGGGGCAATTATTTTTATGGATTTGACCAATCAAACCCTCCGCCGGCAAACCTGCAACTAAACAAACAACATTTCAGCACCATAAGCGCGCAGGGCGAACTGACTAAAAATTATAAAGACGTCCCGAACGATTTCACCTATGCGCTTAAGTTGAGCGGCTATATGTATAACGATGCCTACCAGGCTAAGGAAAGCAATGTAGTGCTGTCGGGCTTTTTAAATGAAACCATTAACCAGTTTTATGCAGGGCTGGCAGGCTCCATCGACGTGGCCACCCAGCAGGACAGCGCCTACAACTATAACAATAGCTTTGTAAGGCTTAACCCCTATTTAAAATTCCAGGGCGACAGTTATAAAATTGAAGCGGGGGTAAACATCGTAGATAATTTTGGATTCACTTCATCGTTCCACATTTTCCCGGCGGCGAAACTGGAATTACAACTGATCCCTAAATACCTCCGCATTTTTGTAGAAGCAAAGGGCGATGTAAACCGCTCGTCATTACTTGATTTTTCAAATATCAACCCCTTTCTCGGACAGAATATCGCGATCAAAAACTCTGTTGACCAACTGGACATCGCTGCAGGTTTAAAGGGCACGATATTGCCTGGCTTAGGTTTTAAGGCGACGATCTACCGCAACCAGGTAAAAGATATGCCATTGTTTGTAAGCAATTTTAATTTTGCCACCGGTTATAACCGGTTTACGGTGATCTATGATGGCGGCAAATCAAGGGTTAACGGATTTAATGGCGAACTGGACTACAAGGCGTCAGACGATGTGGATATTTTTGGCCGTGCAGAGTTTAAGCAATACCAGATGGCTACCGTTGCCCAGCCATGGAACCTGCCAACCTTTAAAATGAGTGCGGGTGCTGTGATCCATATCAGCAACCTGATTAACGTTAGCGGCTCGATGTTTATCCGTGGTTCAGCTATGGATCCAAACCCGGTAAACGCCGTAAACATCGCGCCGACCACCGTACCCTCATTTGTTGACCTGAGTGGCGAAGTGGAATATAAAGCAACCAAAAGATTATCAGTATTTGTACATATAAATAATATTTTAAACGGAACAAATCAAACCTGGATATATTATCCTGACTATGGATTTAATATATTTGGCGGTGTTGGCTATAAATTTTGATAAATTAGAGTCAAGAATCAGGATAGTAAAAAGAAAAAGCAATTTTAAAAATTTTTTTTCTGAGTGATAAAAAAATTGAGCGGCATACTTAGGGTTTGATAAAATTAAAATCGACATTATTTTTTAAGCTCCGCGATCTCTGCGGTTTCTTTGTGTACTCTGCGGTTATTTTTTTAACACAGAGGGCACTAAGGGTGCACAGAGAGCACAAAGAATTTATTATTTAGGCATTATTTGCCGGAATTGAACGATTGCATTTTGAGACGATGCCGGGTTTTAATATTTTATAATAAACTGTACTTTAGCAAAAATGAATTTAGCCGATTATTTAAGTGAACTTTTAGGGCAGCAGGACGAAGTAAGCGTTCCGGGCCTTGGCTATTTTGTGCGTTTGCGTATTAAAGCTTATTATAGTGACAGCGAAGGCAGGTTTTACCCGCCGCATCACCAGATAAAGTTTGTGCCTGAAATTAAAGAAGATGATACCTTTGCCCAGTATGTTGCTGATAATAAAAACATATCGCTGGCATCGTCGAAATATTTTGTCGAGAAATTTATCAGCAAATTAAAGGAGGATGCGGCCAGGGGCAAATACTTATTCGCTGACCTTGGTTCCTTCTTTACCGAACAGGGCCAGCTTGTTTTTAAACCCAACGACCGCATACCAGCAGACCCTGCTTTTTATGGTTATCCACCTGTTGACATACCAAAAATTGGTGCGCCGGTTTCTGCGGATACTAAAAAACCGGCCTTCAATCAAACGCAATCTGTGACTTCGCCGCCGGCACCGCCGGCTGAGGTAAGCACTGCCTATGTTAAACCTGTTCCGCAGCCTCAATACTACGAAGAGGACGTTGAACCGAAAAAGACAATAAGCGTATGGCTGATCGTTTTGATAACGGTAGCCGTTTTGGCGCTCGCTGTGTTTGGATTTTATAAATTCTATCCATCGGCATTTGACAAAGTAAAAGACACTTTCAATAAAATTACGGGCAAAACCGCAGTTATAGCACCGGCAGTGAAGCCGATGGTTAAACCCGATACTGGCAAAAAAACAGTAGTGTTAACCGATACGAATAAAAAAAAAACGGTAGCACCGATAGATACTGTTAAACCATCGAGGTTTGAAGCAGTCGCAGATAAAGTTATACATCTTGAAAAAGCGAACGAAAGGGTGAAATATCTTAAATCAATGGGGCTTAACGCCTATATTATACTCGATGCTCCCGGCCCGCTAATAAAGGTATCCGTCGGATCTTTTAAAACTTATAATGAAGCCGACTCACTAATAAACGCACTATTGATAACCGGGAGAATAAACAAAAACTGGCGTCACCAGCCATTAGAAGTAAAAACCCAATTGAAATAAAATCACAGAAATGACATTATTATTCGAGCAGATAACCGATACAGCACATAAGCTAATTGATACAGCAAAAACCGCCGGCCAGCAAGTAGCCGCTGAACATGAAATTCATTTTGGAGAGCTCCTTGTAAAAGGCGGATGGGTAATGGTGCCAATAGGCATTTTAGCTTTATTGGGCCTGGTAATTTTTTTCGAACGGTATTTTACTATCCGTAAAGCTTCAAAAGATGATTCGAATTTGATGATCCAGGTACGCGGAAGTATTTTATCGGGCAACCTTGAATCGGCCAAAGCCATTTGCCGCAATAGCAATACCCCATTGGGCCGTATGCTGCAAAAAGGTTTATTGCGCATTGGGCGCCCTATAAAAGACATTGAAGGCGCTATTGAAAATGTGGGTAAACTGGAAGTTTCCAAACTGGATAAAAACATCGGCATTTTGGGCATTGTAGCAGGTATTGCACCCATGTTTGGCTTTTTGGGTACCATCATCGGCGTTATCAAAATTTTTTATGATATATCCGAAACAGGAAATTTAAGTATCGGCGTTATATCAGGTGGATTATACGTAAAGATGATCACTTCGGCGGCCGGTTTAATGGTGGGTATTGTGGCTTATGTGGGCTATCATATCCTGAACATTATGGTGGAGAAAGTGATCCTGAGGCTTGAAACCGATGCCATTGAGTTTATTGATCTTTTAGAAGAACCGAGCAAATGAATTTAAGAAAAAGACAAAGAGGAGTTTCGGCTGAGGTGCATACCTCCGCCATGAACGACATTATGTTCTTTCTGCTCCTGTTTTTCCTGATAGCAGCAACATTAACCAACCCGAATGTGATCAAGTTATTGCTGCCAAAATCATCGTCGGGTAAACCGATCTCGAAAAAAACACTGAATGTAACCATCAGCAAAGAGCTGCAATACACCGTCGATAACAAACCGATTGCGATTGCCGATCTGCCGGCTGCATTATCAAGTTATAAAAACATATCACCCGATCTAACCATTATATTGCACGTGGATAAAACAGTAGCGATACAGGATATTGTTGAGGTGATGGATATATCAAATAAATTAAATATAAAACTCGTTTTAGCAACGATACCGAAGTAGAGTAGTTTGCAGTTGGTAGTGGGCAGTTTTGCAGCGCCTGCTGGCAAATACAAACGGCTAATTAACAAACAACTGCAAATTGCGAACAGCAAACTGCAAACTGAACAAATGAATTACCAGGAAGAAAATAACTATCCGAAAGCCTTTTTAGCAACAGGTATTATACTTGCTGTAATGATGGCTTTGTGTTATTTTATCATATTTAAGGATCCGCCGCTCCAGGATGATGGCACGGGTGGCATTCTGGTTAACTATGGCACAACAGACGCCGGGATGGGGAATGATCTTAATAGTGTGGAAGAACCCTCAGTATCGCCCAAAGCCAATCATACACAGCCCACCAAAGTAACCCAGCCACAGCCAACCGAGCAAAAAAGCCAGGTAGCTACCAGCAACGAGAAGGTGGTTACTCAAAATAACGAGGATGCACCCGAAGTGGCTGCCAATTCGAAAAAAGCCAGTAAAACGGTGGCCACAACGCCGGCAAAACCGGTACATAAAGAAGTGGTAAACCAAAACGCGTTGTACCATGGTCCATCTAAAACCGGAGCAGGCGGAGGTGATGGCACCACCAACAAACCCGGCAACCAGGGAAGCAAAAACGGTTCGCCATTAGCTGCTAACTATGGCAACGGCGGCTCGGGCAACGGCGTAAAAGGTACGCAATGGAGCTTTGTTAGTTTGCCCGAAGTACGCAACCCAAGCAACACACCCGGGACTGTTTATGTAGATGTTACCATTGATGCCAGCGGCAATATCATTGAAGCGCACTCCGACCGTAAAACCCGGATGGGCGACCTCGACCTGATCAACCGATGCATCAGTGCGGTAAAAAATTCCCACCTTACCTCCTCGGCGCCAGGTTCGGGGACACAGCAAGGCCAGGTGAAAATCACGTTTGACGTGGAGTAAGGGCAAGTCCATGGTCGATGGACCATAGTCCATAGTTTTTGGCGCTTTCACACCCCATAACAGGATAAACACTCATCGTAAATAGTTTATTCTCCGTTCAAAAACCTATTTTTGCCATGGTCTATGGACCATCGACCATGGGCCAAAACAATGAACTACAAAGAGACTATCAATTACCTCTACAGCCAACTGCCGCTATTTACCCGTGTGGGCCAATCGGCTTATAAAGCTAATCTGGATAATACCATTGAGCTTTGTAAACGGCTTGGCGATCCGCAGCATCAATTCAAAAGCGTTCATATCGGCGGCACCAATGGCAAAGGCTCAACTTCGCATATGCTGGCGGCCATTTTACAAACCGCGGGGTACAAAACAGGCTTATACACTTCGCCGCATTTAAAGGATTTCAGGGAGCGAATCCGCGTCAACGGGCAAATGATCAGCGAGCAGGAAGTAATTGATTTTGTGGCCACACATCAGCCGGATTTTGAGGAGATAAAGCCTTCCTTTTTTGAAATGACTGTCGGGCTTGCTTTTGATTTTTTTGCCCGGGAAAAAGTTGATATCGCTATAGTGGAAGTGGGCCTGGGCGGGCGATTAGATTCAACTAATATCATTACCCCGCTCCTATCGGTAATTACCAATATCGGCTGGGACCATATGAATATTTTAGGAGATACCCTACAGTTGATCGCCGCCGAAAAAGCAGGCATCATCAAACCAAACATCCCGGCGGTCATCGGCGAATACCAACCGGAATTGGCGGACATTTTTATCGCAAAAGCAAAAAAGGAAAACAGCCGGATGAACTTTGCTTCTGAGATGATCGTTATTGAGAACCAGAAACCAGGAGTCAAGAGTCAGGATGAAAAAACAAATGAATATCTGAAGGTAACTGTTACCTACCCTTTAGACTCAGGGCTCAAGACTTTAGACTTAAGACTTGACCTGACAGGAAGTTACCAGCTTAAAAATGTAAAAACTGTTTTAAGTACCATTGAGGAACTTCGCCGGCAGGGTTTTAATATTACCGATGAGCACATTCAGACAGCTTTAAGCAATGTGAAAGAATTAACCGGGCTGCATGGCCGCTGGGAAGTTTTAAGCAGACACCCCTTAACCATTTGCGATACCGGGCATAACCCCGAAGGCATACAGGAAGTGTTGCAAAATATTGCCGCAGTGAAATATGACCACCTTCATTTTGTGATCGGGGTGGTGAATGATAAGGACCTCAGCAAGATCTTAGCGATGCTACCTGTGGATTGCACCTACTATTTTTGCAGGCCCGATATTCCCCGTGGATTGGAAGCTGAAAGCTTAAAGCTAAAAGCAGAAAGCTTTGGGCTGGAGGGTGAGGTTTATCCGTCGGTTAAGGATGCGCTGCATGCGGCCCAACAAAGTGCAGGTGGCAACGACCTGGTTTTTGTTGGCGGCAGTACGTTTGTTGTGGCAGAGGTGGTGTGATCATTCTATTCTTTTCCAAACAACCTCGCCTGTTACTCCCCCTCCGGTTGTAGGTGTGGGTACAGTATATTTAAAAACTCCATCTATATAAATAAACGGGCGTTTTTGCTGCGTACCCTCCCAGTTGGGGAAAGAGGCATGCACAATATTAAAGGTGATGGTATGCATGGTTTTATCGATCATATAAGTTCCAAAATGGGTATTGCAGCCTTTTACTGCATCTCTGTTCTCTTCATCGGTACCTTTGCTTTTATCGCCAGCAGCAAATTTCGGCCTGCTGTCGCTCATTATTTGCAGAGTGTAATTTCCTTTATCGTCAAAAACAAGCAGGCCGTGGGGGTTATCACCGTAGAGATGTACCCTGCTGCCATCTGCTGATATATTATCAACAAGCACCAGTTTATATGTTCCGGAGATACTATTGCCGCCGGTTTTATAGGTTTCACTACTTTGCGCCATAGCCATGCAATCGCTAAAAAGGAAAAAAATGAGGATCAATATGTTTTTCATGTATCAAAAGTAGCATCTGATATATACATTTGTCAAGTAGGCACAAAAAAGTAACCTGCACACTAAAAAGTTACCCATCTGTTAATCAGGCAAATTATTTTTATATGATGAGTAAAATAACAAAAAGACCATCAGCCAAATGCGGAATTGATTATGCCTTCCAGCGTATCGGCGGCAAATACAAAGGCCGTGTGCTGTGGCGTTTGCGCGGCGGTGTTTTGCGATACGGAGAGCTACGGAAGACTGTAACCGGCATCACCCCTAAAATGCTTACCCAGGTTTTACGTGAACTGGAAGACGACGGCCTGATCAGTCGCCGGGTTTATGTAGAAGTGCCGCCAAAGGTTGAATATACTTTAACTGATTCAGGTAAAGAGTTATTGCCTTTTTTATCCTTATTACGGGATTGGGCCAAAGAACAGATGCAAGTCAACGGCGTCGAATCAATGTAGTAAATATCACCTTTTCACAAAGTATTTGCCCGCTTATCTATATAAAATTCTATTTTTACGTGCCCTAAAAACCAGCTTATTCCCTTTTTATGACATACCTGGCGTCCACAGACCGATACAAAAACATGCAATACCGCCGCTGCGGAAAAAGCGGACTGAAACTACCTGCAGTTTCACTGGGTTTGTGGCACAATTTCGGCGGGGTGGATACCGCCGAAAGCTTCCGTAAGATCCTGCACACTGCATTTGACAGCGGTATCACCCATTTCGACCTGGCCAATAACTATGGCCCGCCACCGGGCTCGGCCGAAACGAATTTCGGGCAAATATTACGCGAGGATTTTAGTGCATATCGCGATGAAATGATCATCTCGAGCAAAGCAGGCTATACGATGTGGGACGGGCCATACGGCGACTGGGGTTCCAAAAAATATTTAGTATCCAGCCTCGACCAAAGCCTGAAAAGGATGCGCCTGGAGTATGTGGATATATTTTACCATCACCGCCCCGATCCGGAAACCCCGCTGGAAGAAACCATGGGAGCCCTTGACCTGATCGTTCGGCAGGGGAAAGCCCTTTACGCGGGCATATCCAACTACCCTGCCGATAAAGCGGATGAAGCTATTTCGATATTAAAAAAATCGGGTACGCCCTGTTTAATCCATCAACCAAAATATTCTATGTTTGAGCGATGGGTAGAAGGCGGTTTACTTGATGTGCTGGAAAAAGATGGCGTAGGGTGCATCCCTTTTTCGCCATTGGCCCAGGGGCTGCTCACCAATAAATACCTGCATGGCATTCCTGAAGATTCAAGAGTTGCAAAATCGGGTGTTTTTTTACAAAAAAGCCATGTAACGGATGAAAGGATAAGCCAGATCTCGAGGTTGAACGATATTGCCCTGCAACGCGGGCAAACGCTTGCCCAAATGGCATTGGCCTGGATACTCAAAGACAAGCGCATCACTTCGGTATTGATAGGCGCCAGCAGGCCGGAGCAGATAAATGATTCGTTAAAATGTTTGGATAATATAGAGTTTTCGGCGGAAGAATTGGGGAAAATTGAAGCGATCCTGTAGAGACGCAATACTTTGCGTCTCAGAATTGCGTCTGTGATGTGACTACTTTTAATGACAGCATTACGCCTCAGAGACGCAAAGTATTGCGTCTCTACATAAAGATTATAAAAATGAATACAGTAAACTGGGGAATAATTGGCTGCGGCGATGTAACCGAAAAAAAAAGCGGTCCGGCATTTAATAAAATTGGCGGCAGCAACCTGGTTGCCGTAATGCGCCGCGATGCCGGAAAAGCGGCCGACTATGCCCTGCGGCATGGTGTAGGTAACTGGTATAGCGATGCTGATGACCTGATGAACCACGAAGGCCTCAATGCCATTTATATTGCGACGCCGCCGGCATCGCATATGGACTATGCTATAACTGCCTTAAACAAAGGATTTAATGTTTATATAGAAAAGCCGGTAACCCGCAATGCCGCCGAGGCCAGGCAAATTGCTGATGCGGTAAAACAACACCCTAATCAAAAGCTAACCGTTGCACATTACCGCCGCGCAGTGCCGATGTTTTTAAAGGTGAAACAATTGCTGGATAGTGAATTGATAGGCGAGGTGCGCACCGTACAGATCAGAATGTGGCAAAGCAGAAAACCGGCGCTGGTTGCTGACGTTGCAAGCAACTGGCGGGTGCAGCCGGATTTATCCGGCGGGGGATATTTCCATGATCTTGCCCCGCACCAGTTGGATTTGATGCTTTATTATTTCGGTGAACCTGAGCGTTACCATGGCTTTTCGTTAAACCAATCAAAGGCTACACCCGCTGACGATCATGTTTGCGGGGAGATATTATTTAAAAACAACGTGGTGGTAAATGGTTCCTGGTGCTTCAATGTGGCCGAAAACCAAACTACTGATACCTGTGAAATCATCGGTACCAAAGGAAAAATAACGTTTCCGTTTTTTGGTAATTACATCAACTGGAAAACTGACGAAGAAGAACAAACACTAACATTTGTACATCCTGAGCATATCCAGCAGCCCATGATCGAAAAAATTGTTGCTTTTTTTAACGACGAAGGACCTAATCCTTGTTCCATTGATGAAGCGGTGGTGCTGATGGATATTTTGGATGCATTTACCACGCACCATTAAAACTTACGAAGTTTTGAAAACTTCGTAAGTTTATTTTGCTTTGCTATTTCTGTTTTGGCACCTTCGCTCCTTCTTTACGGGCCTCTGACAGGCCAATTGCAACGGCCTGTTTTGGATCGGTTACCTTTTTACCACTGCGGCCGCTTTTCAATTTGCCTTCTTTCATTTCGTGCATGTTTTCACGCACCTTTTCCTGTGCTTTTGCTGAATACTTTGCCATAACATTGTCCATTAGGTAAATAATTATCATGAAGAGCAAAATAACTGCCAAAAATCTTCAATCACCCAAAAAACAACGGAGACGCAAAGTTTTGCGTCTCTACGATTTTTTTATTAAAAAGATTATTTTACCCGATTATTCTTATCTTCAAACTATTAAATAAAACTGGTGTTCACTGATCTATATATTTAAATCCCCTAATTAATATGCCGGCAAAAAAAGCAGAGCACCCTTTTTATGAAAAACTTTCTTTGGTACTTATCGGCCTTATCGCCTTGGGATACCTGGTAATTTTGGCTAAAGAAATCCTCGACCCTTTAATTTTCGGCTTTCTGTTTGCCATCCTGCTGCTGCCCATAGCCGCCTTTTTTGAAAAAAAGTTAAGGCTTTCCCGCACCCTGTCTTCCTTGTTTTCCATCGTTATGCTTTTAGCATTTGTGGGCTGCGTCCTTTACCTGGTGGGTTCGCAGATCGGGGGCCTTGCCAGCGACTGGCCGATGTTAAAAAGCCAGGTGGCCCAATCATTAAAAGATCTTTCTGAATGGGTGCAACAGGCGTTTCATATCAACGCCTCTAAACAGATGGTTTATTTGGAAGATACCTCCAAAAAGATTATGGCCTCAGGCGGCGAAGTGGTGGGCCAAACTTTTGGCGCAGTATCGTCTCTTATGTTATTTTATGTTTTTATCCTCATATTCACTTTTTTAATTTTGCTGTACCGCGCCCTGCTTATCCGTTTTATTGTTTGGGTTTTCAGCGATGACCATTCTGCGGTGGTACATGATATTGTTGAAAATATCCAGAGTATTTTAAGACAGTATATCCTGGGATTGTTGCTTGAGATGTTTGTGGTGGCTTGCCTTGCCTGCACG
The DNA here is from genome assembly GCA_031292485.1 of Mucilaginibacter sp. GTDB lineage: Bacteria > Bacteroidota > Bacteroidia > Sphingobacteriales > Sphingobacteriaceae > Mucilaginibacter. The sequence continues at coordinate 19,621 of JARLHA010000020.1, read as the reverse complement.
TTTTTCTTTTTTATCGGCATAAAATATGCCGTATTGCTTGGCATTATTGTAGCGCTTTTTAATGTTATCCCCTACCTGGGCATTTTTACTGCGTTGCTGCTAAGTTCGATCATAACGTTTGCCACCGGGAGCGTAAGGGACGCTGCACTGGTAGCGGGAAGTGTACTGCTTATACATGTAGTGGATTCAAATTTTTTATTGCCAACCATTGTTGGATCGAAGGTAAAACTGAATGCGCTGGTTACCTTCCTGGGAATTATTATAGGGGAAATGATCTGGGGGCTATCTGGTATGTTCCTCTCAATTCCGATGCTGGCTATCATCAAGATTATCTTCGACAGGGTTGACAGCCTGAAACCCTGGGGCTATTTATTGGGCAGCGGCCAGGAAGACAGCAAATCGGCCACCAAAAAAATGAAGGCGGTTACGGAAGATAAAACCTGATTCTAGCCTAAAGCTGAAAGACCAAAGCTGAAAGCTTTTTTTGGCATCCTGCATTCCGCTTTCTGCTTTAAGCTTTAAGCTTTAAGCTTTCACCTTTCTCACCGAACCACATGCATTACCTTTATAAAAATAGCGATAACATAGGCCAGCAGCACGATGGTATTAACCACCAGCAACCAGTTCATTTCAGGTTCGTTAAATTTTTTGAGACCACAAGTAACCAGCAGGAAAAGGAAGGATATAATGATAATCGCCGGGAATACCAGTTGCCAGGAGTAATGGAAAGTTAAATAAATATGCTGCAATTTAGACTGATCGCCCTGGAACAGGGGAACCATCGCCGCGACCAACAGGATGATAAAAATCCTGAGAACAATTTTTGTTACAACTTTACTGACTCTCATTTTGTCGCCAAAATAAAACAATTTGTTTAATTGTCGCTCAAAACATCCATACAATCCTTATTCAATTGTTTTAGCCGGTTATTTAACGAATTTTGGCCGGCGGTGTTATGGCTCTTTGTATAAAGGTCTTTAATGATGTTCAGGGTATCATCACTTGGGTCGCAGGCCTGGGCTTTTTCCAGGTGCGGCAGGGCTCTTTGTACCACTTTCACGTAATCGGCAAACAGGCTGTCCTTTGTTGCCTTGTCGCTTGCTGAATTCATCCTGCCTTCTATCTTTTTTGCTTTATCCAAATACAAATAACCCAGCGCCCGGTGTGCTACGTAATAATCGGGGACTGCCGCAGCTACCTTTTCGTAAAACGGCAGGGCTTTATCCGGCTGGTTATCATCCTCATACATTTTCCCCGCGCCAAAATAAAAATTGACCCTTGTTTTTTCGGGGAGTTTATCTGCATAGGGGATAATGGCCTCGCCCAGCTCCATAACCTTATCCTGTTCACCCTGGAACCGCGCCAAATTAAAATCGAGGTATTTGCTGTAAACGGAATCAGCTGATGGAGCTTGTGCATGCACGAGCAAACCGGTAAAACAAAGAAATATGAGTATAAAATACCTTTTTAGCATTTTTTTGTTGATTGGGTTGATTAAGTGAATGGTTGATTAAGTTGATTGCGAAAGTTAAAAGTTCTTTTTATATTTTTTTAACTTAATCAACTCAATCCAACTTAATCAACCTATTTAAAGCATCTTTCCATTTCTCATACAACCCATGCATACAATGCCCGCATGGCCGGTATCCAAGTTCAATTGCTTCGGTTTCTGAACTAAAGAAAACCCGGTTCTCCGGCTTCATCCTTTTACCTGATGAGCAATTCAATGTTCCGTATATTTTTAGTTTTGCGTTCCCGGCAAAGGTTATTTCGTTTTTATCGATCAGTACTTTTAAATTCCGTCTGCGTTTAAACGCCGTATCCCCTAAAGAAGTATGCCTGATCATGCCGCGTCATGAAAAATAATACCCAGCGTATGCCGCTTCCCGCCAGCGAGTTCACTTACTCCATGTTTCATGTTTACCCGGTAGTAGCCTTTGCTCCCTTTTGCAGGCCTGAAATTGGTGGTAAACAGCAGCATATCACCCTTTCGGGGTCTTAGCACGATAGCCTTTGATTGCGCCCTTGGTCGTTGCTCAACCAGTACGAATTCGCCACCCTCATAATCTTCATCCGGCTCATTTAAAAACAAAACCAATTGCATCGGGAAATATACATCGCCATAAAGATCCTGGTGAAGGGTATTATAACCCCCTTTGCCATATTGTAAAATCAACGGCGTTGGCCTGTTTTGGTTTTGAGAATGACAAAGGTCCAGCAAATCATTAAGGCTTCCCGGGTAACGCATATCTATATTTAAAACGCGCATCCAGTTATTGGCGATGGGCGCCAGTTTTGGGTAAACGTTTTCCCTAAGTTGTTGCACTAAAGCGGGCAGCGGATATTGAAAATATTTGTACTCGCCCAAGCCAAAACGATATCGTTCCATATTGATGGTTTTGCGGTAGAGGGTTTCGTTATTGTATTGCCGGATGAGTTCGTCGCATTCATCGCCTGTCAAAATATTGGATGCAGCGGCATAGCCCTTTTCGTTTATATCTTCCGTTAATCTGCCCCAATCGAGCAGATTAATTCTTTCTTTTAATTCCATTTATTATCGTTTTTGTTTACTCATTCCATTTACCCCTCCCGGCCTCCTAATTTTAAGGGAGGAGATAGAAAAGCAGCGAATGTCCTATAAAAAAGTCTTCTCCCCCTAAACTTAGGGGGAGATGTCGACGAAGGAGACAGAGGGGGTAACACCGCGTTCAGGCAGATTTGGGAGTATGGAGCCTTGCCGCCTCCCAGCCAATAATGGCCGTTTTCCGGGTAGCACCCCAATGATATTGCCCAAATTCGCCGGTTGATTTGATGACCCTGTGGCACGGGATCAAAAAAGCTACCGGGTTATCGCCCACGGCGCTGCCAACCGCCCGGCTTGCAGTGGGCTGATGAATGGCTTTTGCTACCGATGAATAGGTTGTTAAACCGCCAACCGGGATATTCAGTAATGCCTCCCATACTTTCAACTGGAAATTGGTACCTTTTAAATGCAGCTTGATATTGGATAAATGCGACCAGTCGTTTTTGAAAATAAACAAAGCCTCCTGCTGAATGGCGTCGACCATTTGGCTGTAACTGGCATTAGGGAATTGCGCCTGTAGTTGTTTAAAGGCATCGTCCCTGTCATCGGCAAATGCCATGTAACAAATGCCTTTGGGGGTTGATGCCACGATGATATTGCCAAACGGGCTTTCGGCGAAGCTGTAATTAATAAGCAGCGATTTGCCGCCGTTTTTGTACTCGGCCGGGGTCATCCCCTCGATATTAATAAACAAGTCGTGTAACCGGCCGGTACCGGAAAGCCCGATTTCAAAGGCAGTATCAAATAAGGTGGCCTGGTCGTTTTTTAAGATGCCCTTGGCATAATCCAGGCTTAAATACTGAAGGAACTTTTTGGGACTGATACCTGCCCAGTCGGTAAACAACCGCTGGAAATGGAAGGGGCTTAGGTTTACTTTTTCGGCCACATCATCCAGGTTGGGTTGTTCCTTAAAATTTTGTTTTATATAATTTATTGCCTCGGCAATGCGCTCGTAATTGATAATTTCCTGTGTGCTCATGATCTTATTATTTAACAACACAAATGTACCTGTGCGCCTCGGGGGATAAAACCCGGTTCTTGCTTTGTTTAGCATTCATGGTAATTGGGGCAATGGAGCGAATTTTCTAATTTAGTTTTTACCAAAGGGCATAATTTAAAAATAACAATCATTTATGTTAAATTTGTGAATATAAAAATACTTTATGGTACTGGTATTAAAGAAAGGCGCAACTAAAAAAGATATAGAAGAAATTGAAAAAATTCTATATAAAGAAAAATCTTCCGGGGGGTTTAATGCGAAAAAATATAACGGTATTATGAGTTTGAAAGAAGATCCATTGACCATTCAAAAAAACTTAAGAAATGAGTGGGAAAGAGATCTTAGTTGATACCAACATCGTGTTATATCTTTTAAATGGGAGTGACGATATAGAAAAAGTCCTTCAAGGCAAAGATGTTTACATGTCTTTTATGACAGAGTTGGAATTGATTGGTTATAAAGGCACTACTCCAAAGCAAGAGAAACAAATTGCAGAACTGTTGAAGGATTGTTCCATCATTTCGATGAATAATCTGATAAAAGATAAATATGTTGAAATAAGAAAGAAATCTAATTTAAAATTGGCGGATGCAGTTATTGCAGCCACTGCTATAGCATTTGATATGCCTATAATTACCGCCGATAAACAATTTAAAACCGTAGAAAGTTTAAAACTAATAGCCTATCAGCATAGTATAAATCCGGCAAATGGCTAATATCTCGAGGCTGTAAAATGAACTGTGTCAGTTAAAAATCAAAGAAGGATTTTTAACTTTAAGACGCAGAAAAATGAGACAAGAAGAATCGATTGACTATGAGTTGATCAAGAAACAAGCCCTTGAGCAATTTCGTTCGGGCAAAAGTTTAACAGGCAAAGGCGGCGCATTCGCGCCGTTGTTTAAGCAATTTTTAGAAGCAGCGCTGGAGGCGGAGCTGGAACAGCATCTGTCGGAAGCGGATCAGGAAATCTCACCGAACCGGAGAAACGGCAAAGTAAGCAAAACGGTAAAGACAGCAGAGGGTCAAATCGAGCTGGTAACTTCCCGTGACCGGAATGGCAGCTTTGAGCCGGAAATCATCAAAAAGCGGGAAACGATACTTGCAGACAGTTTACAGGACCGCATTATTGGGATGTATGGGATTGGCATGAGCCTGCGCGATATATCCAACCACATTAAAGAGATGTACGATATGGACATCTCCCATGACACGCTTAGCAGTATTACCGAACGTGTAATGCCTTTGATAAAAGAGTGGCAAAGCAGACCGTTAGATGAACTTTATTGCATCGTATGGATGGACGCCATCCATTACAAAGTCAAAGAGCAAGGGAAGGCAAAAAGCAGGGCGGTGTACAATATCCTGGGGATCAACAAAGAAGGCTATAAGGATTTGCTGGGCGTGTATGTTTCTGAAAATGAAGGTGCAAACTTTTGGCTCAGTGTCCTTACCGATTTAAATAACCGTGGGATTAAGGATATACTGATAGCCTGCATAGACAACCTTACCGGCTTTGAACAGGCAATTACCAGCATCTTCACCAAAACAGAAGTTCAAAGCTGTATTGTGCACCAAATCCGTAATTCATTGAAATATGTGGCATCAAAAGACCAGAAAATATTCATGGCAGAACTAAAGCCTGTTTATAAAGCTGCAACCAAGGAACTGGCAGAACTTAACCTGGCTGATTTCGCTGCAAAATGGGGTAAGAAATATCCGGTAGTTATAAAATCATGGCAGGATAACTGGCACAAATTATCCACCTATTTCAAATATACTGAAGATATCAGGCGCATTATTTACACCACTAACACCATCGAGGGTTTTCATCGCCAGGTGCGCAAGGTTACTAAGAATAAGGGCGTTTTTCCCAGTGATGACGCTTTGCTCAAACTGGTGTATTTAGCTTATCGGAATATCAGTAAAAAATGGACTCAGCCGCTGCAAAACTGGAGTCTCACCGTTTCACAACTTTCTATCCATTTCGAAGGCCGGTTGAAACTGATGTAAAAGAAGGGCTCATTGATAAAGGTTTTTTTAGGCATTACCGAATGAATATTATCGCATATATTTGTAAAAAAGCCAATTCAGTTAAACTTGAATTGGCTTATTCTATCGGGACAGGTTATCCCTTGATTGGTTGCTCCCCAGCAGAGCCTCTCTCCGTTTTACCTGACCTGATAAATATAATGAAATTAACAACTGACACAGTTTAAATTACACTCCCAATATCTCGCCAATTTATTCATTGACATCTGCACACTTAATAAATTCTCGATCATCTGGCATACATTAATATTAATTATTCAAGCCCACCCGAAATAGCCATACTTCTTTCCACCCCTGCTTCCACTGCCAACAATAAATCCCTGCTTTTTTCAAGGTTGATTAATATTGCTTCGGTAATTCCGCCGGGGGTAGCCATTTTGCGCACATAATCATCTGCCTCTTCATCGGATTTAAACACAGGAACCACATTTTTCGCCCATACATAAAGCTGCCGGATGATGGCATAACCGGGTTTTAGATCTGTTGCGGCAATTTCGATATTAATTCCCAGCGTTTTAGCGAGGACAAACGCGGCGGGCAAACAAACGCCAACGGTAAAATAATGCATTTCCTGTTCTTCGTTTAAGATCATCGGTGTAAACCCGCTTCCCGTCATAATCAGCTTCACCGTTTCATTAAACGGGTAAATAGCCGCCATCGCTTTGTTTTGGCGAATGGTATCGGGCCCGCTGGTCATAATCCTGCAAACGTTTTTACCGAAAATTTTTTCCAGGCTGGTTAACGGAACACCCGCCATCCCCGATACAAATAAGGTATCCACACCGGTTGATTTTATCTTAAAATCAATAAAGCTTTGCGGGCGGATGAATATAAATGCAATATCAACAGTCTTGCATAAATCCGCTATTGGCACAACCTGATTCGAAAGGCCGAGTTCCTCAATTAATTTTTTTGTTTGAGGATTGCCTTTAAAGGAAATAAGCAGGTTTTGAACAGGCAAAAAGGATTTAACAAAAACCTGTGCCATGGTCAGCCCCAGGTGACCGGCACCAATAATGCCGATCTTTAAATCAGCAAGTTGCTTTTTTTCTGAAGGCATTAATTATCAACCTAAATAAACATTAAAAAAAGCCTGGCACTATCCGTAATAACAGATATAGGCTACGTCACTTTCGCACAATACATCAAATTTTGTATCCGCAGGGATATGCAACACTTCATCAACCCCTGTTTTAACCCAATCTTTTCCGGGTAACCTGGTACCGAAAACACCTGATATAATCTTAATTGTTTCTTTAGCAGTTGCACCGAACTGGTAAGTGCCTGCCTGCATTACGCCAACGGTGGCATACCCTTTTTCCGTTTCTAAGCCCAGGCTTTGCACATTGCCTTCAAAATATGTATTGTGTTTGATCATCGTTTTATTTTTTTGTAAAGATAGTTTCCCGGAAATGGATATTGATACCCGATTTTAAATTAAGCCAGTTTTCGCATCTTCACAATGCCCAACACCTCGCCGTCAGGCAAGGGGGCGTCAATTCTTTCAATGGCCTCATACCCCATTACGGCATAAAGCGGCACACCCGGTAAGGTTGCACCTAATTCAAAACTGGCAAAGCCATTTTCCTTTGCGGCGGCTTCGCAAACGTTGATGATCAGCGTTCCTATCCCCTGCCGGGCATGATCCGGGTGCACAAAGAATGCGCGGATGCGGGCTGCATCTGTTTTTGGGTCGAGTAAAGGATCTTCAATTTCTTTGTGCTGATCGCCGCCGTACAGGGTATTGCGCTTGCTCCATCCGCCGCAGCCCACTATCGTTCCGTCCAATTCAGCAACATAATAAGTACCGTCGGTAACCAACTGCGTATCCACCCCAAAAACATATTTGATGGCGCTTTCAATCTGGTTGGGGGTGTAATAAGACGTACTTAAACCGCGGACTGACAACGCGATCATTTCATTCAACGCAGGGATATCAGCAAAAGTGGCGGGGCGGGTGGTGAATGGCATATACTTTGGTTTTCTAAGGACCTACTTAAAGTTGTGATTGGCTGGAACTTTCTTACCCTCTTTGCCGATTTCGGCAGAGAGGGTCGACCAGCGTAGCGTAGTCGGGGTGAGTCAACTCGCCGACATGCATTAGCGGTAATGTCCGCAGGGTTGACTCACCCGAACGTCGCTACGCTCGTTCACCCTCTCTTTTGCAGGCAAAAACGAGGGTTAGCTTCAATTTTTTTGAAAGCAACCTGTTTGAAACCCATCGCTATAAAGGTATTAAGTATTATATTTTTTTGTTTTCGTTAAACCCCCGGCTTTATCCCAGGTTTTCCATTCGCCGATTTTCTTCTCGCCCACATATTCACCCGAATCAAATAAACCACCTTCGGCATGATAGCGTTCCCAAATGCCGGCTCTTTCACCATGGTTAAAGGAACCGGTTTGCATCAGAATGCCGGTTTCGCGGTACCATTTCCAGGGGCCATCCATCTGGTCATTAACAAAATTGCCAATGGCTCTCAGCCCTCCGCTTACAAAATAATACTTCCACTCGCCGGTTTTATTGCCATGTACATATTCGCCTTCGGCGCTCACTTTGCCATCTTTAAAATACTCTTTTACCGGGCCATGTAGTAATTGCCCGTTGGCATCGCGTTTATTACTGTTCATCATATTTTATTATATTCGGTTAGATTTGACAATTCTTGAGGAGTTGTCAAATCTTTATTTATATCCCATAGCCGTTAAACAAATGCAATTTACAACAATCCCACTATTGTCTGAACCGGGATTTAACAGATTTTTTGGATTTACATGATTTCGTAATCTTCCAACATTCCACTCTTCCACCAAAAAAATCCGAAATCGAACATCCGAAATCCGAAATTCTCACATCTCATATCTCACATCTCAAATCAAAAACCTATCTTTGCCCATGCAAGAAAAAATCCTTATTCTTGACTTTGGCTCGCAGTTTACGCAACTCATCGCGCGCCGTGTCAGGGAGCTCAATATTTACTGCGAGATCCACCCATTCAATCATTTTCCTGAAGTTGACAGCAGTGTAAAGGGTATCATCCTTTCGGGCAGCCCGTATTCTGTAAGACAGGACGACGCCCCCAATTTCGATTTCAAAAAATTTCATGGCACTTTGCCTGTTTTGGGCGTTTGTTATGGCGCGCAGCATATAGCGCACAATAATGGCGGCGAGGTATTGCCATCCAGCACCCGCGAATATGGCCGTGCCAATTTGCAATACATCAGTGAGCATAACCCGCTGTTTAAGCTGATATTACCCGGCTCGCAGGTGTGGATGTCGCACGGTGACACCATCGCCAGCATCGGCGATGATTTTGAAGTGATTGCCAGTACAGATACCGTAAAGGTGGCCGCCTTCCACGTAAAAAACACGCAAACTTATGGCATACAGTTCCACCCGGAAGTAACGCACAGCGTTGACGGCAAGCAATTGCTGTTTAACTTTTTGGTGGATATCTGCGGTTGCAGCCAGGACTGGACGCCCGATTCATTTGTGGAAACCACCATTGCCGCACTTAAAGAGAAGCTGGGCGACGATAAAGTAGTATTAGGATTATCCGGCGGGGTGGATTCATCCGTTGCGGCAGTACTGCTACACCACGCCATCGGCAAAAACCTGCATTGTATATTTGTAGATAACGGCCTTTTGCGCAAAGACGAATACCAATCGGTATTGGATTCGTACCAGCACATGGGTTTAAATATAAAGGGCGTTGATGCCAAACAGCGTTTTTATGCTGCTTTGGCTGGCTTAACGGATCCTGAGAAAAAGCGCAAAGCCATCGGCCGCGTGTTCATCGAAGTTTTTGATGACGAAGCGCACCGGGTGGAAGATGTGAAATGGCTGGGACAAGGAACCATTTACCCTGACGTGATCGAATCCGTTTCGGTTAAAGGACCATCGGCTACCATCAAATCGCACCATAACGTTGGCGGGCTTCCTGATTTCATGAAATTGAAGGTAGTTGAGCCCTTAAATACCTTATTTAAAGACGAAGTACGCCGTGTAGGCAAAGCTTTAGGCATTGATCCTAATATTTTAGGCAGGCACCCTTTCCCCGGTCCGGGGCTGGCTATCAGGATCTTAGGCGAGGTTACACCACAAAAAGTTGCTATTTTACAGGAAGCCGATGCGATTTATATCAACAATTTGCGGTCGGCCGGTGTTTATGATAAAGTTTGGCAGGCAGGGTCCATATTTTTACCGGTACAATCGGTAGGTGTTATGGGCGATGAACGCACTTACGAAAACGTGATCTGCCTGCGTGCAGTGGAATCGTTAGACGGGATGACAGCCGATTGGTGCCACCTGCCCTACGACCTGCTGGCGAAGATCAGTAACGAGATCATCAACAATGTAAAAGGAATTAACCGGGTAGTATATGACATCAGTAGTAAACCGCCTGCAACCATTGAGTGGGAATAGGTGGTTCATCTTTTTATTTATAGCGCTGCTGGGGGCTGCCTGTTCACCAAAACTGCAGCCTGTAGCTGTCCGCCCTGTACATAAGGAACCTGAAAAGTCCACCAACAAAGCACAGCCCGAAAAGGAAAATAAGCCGGCCGCGCCAAAAACGCCGACGATTGCTTTATTGCTGCCATTTGGGCTCGACCATTTGGCGCCGGGGGCTTCTTATACCTCATCGAGTCTGCATGAAGCTGATATAGCCCTTGGCTATTATCAGGGCTTTAAATTAGCGCTTGATTCGCTTGCCGGGCAAGGCTATAATTACAAACTGATGGTTTATGATACGCGGGGCGATAAAGCACAGGCGCACAGCTTTGCCAATAATCCGGCCATCAGAGCAAGCGACATGGTGGTGGGCCCGGTGTTTCCGGATGATATAAAAGCTTTTACCGGTAACTTTACAAGTATGCGCCAGCCAGTAGTATCTCCGCTGTCGCCGGCGTCGCCCTCTACCTACAAAAACCAGCAAGTGATCACTATGATACCTCCCCTGGAGTACCATGCCTGGGCTGCTGCAAAATATATTAAAGAAAAAATTAATCCTGAGAAAGTGTTTGTCCTCCGTTCGGGCTTTAATGAAGAAAACGAGTACCTCATCCCCTTAAAAAAAGCGATTGATAGCCTGGGGAAAAAACATATTAAAATTATTACTCTAACGGTGATCCACGGCCAGCTGAATGCGCTGCTCCCACAGTTGACTACTACCGGCACAAACGTGTTTATCGTACCGGCAACCGACCAGCATTTTTTAAGCATCACGCTGCGGGCCCTGGATTCATTGCATAACGCCTACCCTATAACAGTTTTCGGGCATCCCAACTGGGTCAATCTTTCCTTTTTAAAGGCCGAGTTGCTGCAACGTTTGGATACCTATATCACGTCGTCAGACCGGATCAACTATAAAGCAGACAACGTTGTCGCATTTATGCGCCGCTACCGCGAAACTTACCATTCCGAAGCTACCGCTTTTGCTATAAAGGGTTTTGATGAGGGTATGTACCTTGGGCGGCAGCTCTCCGAAGGAAACATTAAAAATTTAGCGCAAACAGATTTTTCGGGTTTGCACAATGATTTTAAGTTCGAGAAAAAAACGGGGCTCGGCTTGATAAATACCCACGTATCCGTGTATAAATATGCTAACTTTGAGCTGAAAAAGGTAGAATGAAGGCAATTAACCAGCTTAAAACGTTTCAGCGTATTTTGGATGAATATCCGGCAGAAACGCCTCTAAGCAAATTTCTACCTGGTTTTTACCGCCAAAACAAGCAGATGGGCTCAACCGACCGGCGTGTAGCAAGCCGTTTGGTATATAATTATTTTCGCCTGGGCCGGGCCTTACCCAATTTACCTGTAGCTGAACGACTTTTCATCGCGGAGTTTTTATGCAATACCCAACTCAACTCTTTTCTCCAGCATTTTAAACCCGAATGGGCAGCCTGTATTGATTTTACCCTGAACGATAAGCTCGCCATGGTAAAAGCTGTACACCCGGATTTTGTTTTGGATAACGTTTTCCCCTGGACAGGCCAGCTTTCCGCAGGGATTGATAAAGATGCATTTCTAAAGTCCTTTTTTGTTCAGCCGGATTTGTTTATCAGGGTATATAAAGGTTTTGAAAACCAGGTAAAAGCAGCCCTGGCAGTTGCCGAAGTTGCTTTTAAGGAGGAAGGTAATGGTTGTTTCGCGCTGCCTAATGGCACCCGGCTGGAAACGATTATTAACAATCCCCATTGGTACGAGGTGCAGGATTTTTCCTCACAACAAACGGCACAATACTTTAAGCCCAATAAATGGGATTACTGGTGGGATGCCTGTGCGGCGTCGGGTGGCAAATCGCTTTTACTGCACGACCAGGAGCCTACAGTAAAACTGGTGGTATCCGATATCCGGGAATCTATATTAGCCAATCTTGATGAACGTTTTCAGCAGGCCGGTCTTACCAAATATCAAAAAAAGCTGCTCGATCTTACCCAAAACAACGATCTGCTCCTGCATGATTATGCTTTCGATGGCATTATCCTTGATGCCCCCTGCAGTGGCTCCGGCACCTGGGGCCGCACCCCGGAGATGATCAGCCAGTTTGATACCCATAAAATTGAATTCTTTCAGCGCCTGCAGCAAAGTATAGCGCGCAACGTGGTTAAATACTTAAAACCCGGCAAACCGCTCATCTATATCACCTGTTCTGTTTTTAAAGCGGAGAACGAGGATATGGTGAGTTTTATGGTGAAGGAATTGGGGTTGAAACTGGAGGAACAAACGGTTTTAAAAGGTTATGGAAATAAGGCGGATACGATGTTTGTAGCACGGTTAGCAGGAATTTGACAATGTGTTGATGTGTTGATTTGTTGATTTGAAAATGAAAAGCAAAAACATGGACTATACCGAAATATTAGCAATTGCTGAAAATAATTTAATCCCTAAAAATGAAGATATCGTAAAAGAAATTAAACTCAGAATTAGGAGCGGATCAACTGGTGGAGAAATAGGATCAATGGTTGGTAGCTATTTAAAAAGCTTAAGAGATCAAAATCATATCGCCTATTTAACCATTAAAACTGACATTGATTTATACCTCTCACAATTCATTTGGAAATAATAACCATCATTTTCAAATCTCCAAATCAATACATTTTCAAATCAAAGGTGCGCATTGCTCCTGAACAACTTTATCGCGAAAGCCTATAAAATTATCACGAAAGTAAAAACGGTACTATCTACCTGTCTGGCGCATCATGGGTAGCCACTAACGTGGCAATATATCTTGTTGTTTATTTTTTCTACAAACGTTTTGCCCCTATGGGGCAATGCAATGTATAGTGACGACATTTTGCAAACTTTTTTTTGAGACGGACGATACGTTGCTTTAAATTAACCCCATTGCCCCATCGGGGCAAAACGTTTGTAGCACCGAACCAGCACCCATTTATTGCCGCGTAGCGGCTACCCTTTGCCTATTTGCATTAAAGTGTTATTTTTGAAAATACCTTTATCATTATGTCAAATACCTATACCCAACTTTATATTCACTGCGTTTTTGCTGTAAAATTCCGGAAAGCGGCAATACAACCCACATGGGAAGAACGCCTTCATCAATATATTACGGGCATCCTGCAAAACAATGGTCATAAATTATTGGCCATAAATTCGATGCCCGATCATTTGCATTTTTTTGTCGGGCTTAACCCCAAACAATCCATTTCGGAAATGATGCGCGTTGCAAAAGGTGATAGTTCGGAGTTTATCAACAAAGAAAAATTCACCGAAAGAAAATTTTATTGGCAGGACGGCTATGGCGCATTCAGCAACAGCCGGACACAAATAGACGGCGTGGTTAAATACATTATGAATCAAAAACAACATCACACCAAAAAGACATTTCGCGAAGAATATCTGGATATATTGAACGATTACGCCATTGAATATGATGAAAAATACATCTTCCACGACTTGTTAGACGGGTGACGGGTAGCCACTATGTGGCAATATTTCTTGTTGTTTTTTTTCTACAAACGTTTTGCCCCTATGGGGCAAGACAATGTCTGAGATAGTGACTTGAGGGTTTAAAGCTTGATCATTGCCTTCCGCTCAAATTTATTCATCCTTTAAAGTTACGGCCGGGTTTGAATGTGCTGCTTTAAGGGTGAGGTAGCTGATGGTTGCCAGGGTTATTAAAATAAGCGTTAACACCGGCATAAAAAACTGCCATATATTAAGCTGTACTCTGAAGGCATAATTCTGGAGCCATTGTGTTACCAATAAATAAGCAACAGGGATGGCTATCAGGCTACAAGTGAGGATCAGTTTGACAATATCAAGTGTGAGTATGGTGACGATATTTTGCACTGATGCACCCAATACTTTGCGCACACCGATCTCTTTTCTGCGGCGGGCGGTTGCATAGGCGGTGAGTCCGAACAGGCCCATACAGGCAATGAAGATGGCTAATGATGAAAACAGCAGGAATATGTTTCCAAATTGTGTTTCCTGCTGGTACTGGCTGTTATAAAAGTCATCCAGGAAAAAGAAATCAAAAGAGGATTCAGGAAAATATTGCCCCCATATATTTTGGATCCCCGCAACGGCCTGGCGCATGTTTGCTGTATTTACTTTAACCGAATAATAATTTGTCGGCACCCAATTTAGGGCTGGGTCCATTAAAAGGATTACGGGGGTATAGTTGCGCTGCAGCGATTGCTGGTGATAATTTTTTGCTACACCGATCACTTGATTTGGTTTTTTGTCGAGGGTTTCCATCCAAACCTTTTTACCGACGGCATCTTCATTTGAAGCAAACCCAAACAGTTTTACAGCCGACTCATTTAATATGATACCGGTTGAATCGGATGGATTGGCACTATCGAATGCCCTTCCGGCAATAATTTGTAAGTCATAGGCTTTAATAAAATCAAAATCAACCCTAAGTGTTTCAAACAAATGCTCGTCGGATTTTGAAGCGCCGAACCTTCTATCGGCAGAAAACGTCCCAACCTCTTTACCGGGTATAGCACCTGATGCGGTGAAGCTTTTAACAACAGGCAATCTTTTTATCGCGTCCTTAAAGCTTTGTACTTTTGAGGCGTAATTACTGGTATTCACCGGCCCCTTCATTACAATGGTTTGCGAGATATTTACGCCCGTGTTTACACTGCTCATATAATGGATTTGCCTGTATATAGCAATGGTGCCCGCAATCAGCAGCAGCGAAGCAGTAAACTGAAAAGCTACCAAGCCCTTGCGCAATAAAACACCACTTTTTGAAAAGCTAAACCGACCCTTTAGTACCGTCACAGGGTTTACATTAGCCAAAACCATAGCAGGGTAAAAGCCTGAGAAAAACATACCTATCAATAGCGCGCCTGCGGTTTGCAGGTATAAGGGTAAATCAAAAAGCAGACTTTCGGACGCGTCTTTCCCCGTTAAATAGGGCAAATAATAAACGGATGTCATTATCAGCATACAAGCAATAAGCAAGGCAGCCAGGTTAATAATGCCCGATTCTATTAAAAATTGCGCCAATAACTGGCTTATACGTGCCCCGCTTACTTTACGGATCCCGATTTCGCGGGCACGGTCGGCAGCTTTTGTGGTGGCCAGGTTGATATAATTTACACAGGCGATGGTCAATATTACAAAAGCGATAATATTTAAAAAACTAACGGCCTTTGCATTGCCTTTTGTTTCAATTTCATACGGTTTGGCTGGATTCAAATGCATTGCAGTAACCGGAACCAATTGAATAGCCCACTTTAAATCCTTAAGCGCCGGGCCGGTTTTATAATGCTCAGCCAGTGCGGGGAATTTTCCTTCGAGCGCCGGTATATTGGTATTTGGTTTTAGTTTTACAAAAGTGTAACTCTCATGCAGGTACCAAAAGTTCCTCAAAAATTCGGGGGACGTTGACCACGAGATCAGGAAACTGAATTTCATGGTGGTATTTGGCGGTACATCAGCAAAAACACCGGTTACCATACAGTGCAATGTGCCGTTTAAGGTAGCAACTTCTAAAAACTTCCCCATGGGGTCGGCTTTACCGAAATATTTTTGTGCCGACGATTGGGAAATTGCGATGGTGTTCACCTGTTTTAAAACCGAGGCTGCATCACCTTTTAATAATTTATAGGAGAAGAACTGGAAGAAATTACTATCAGCAAAACAAACGTGCTCTTCCCTGAATTTGATGTCCTGATAGCGCACCACCCGTTCAGAATTATTCCAGTTGATACGCGTAAAGGATGCTATTTCCGGGAAATTGGCCTTCATTGCCGGGGCGTAGCCATTGGTGCTTGTCGCCCAGTTGTCGTTCAGCCTGTCGCCTTTGTAAAACTGGCTTTCAACCCGGTAAATATTACCGGAATCGGCATTCACGCGATCATAGCTTTTTTCAAAGTGTACATACGCGCGGATCAGCGCAAAGGCAGCTATGCCTAAAGCGAGGCCAATAATATTAATTAGCGTGTAAGTCTTGTTCTTTTTAAGGTTACGAAAAGTAACCAGCAACATATTGCGCAGCATAATTGATGGATTGACGACCCTAATATAAATAATAAACTGGATTTTCTAGCCGGCGTTCTGCTGTTTAGCGGGATGTGGCAAATTTATAAACTTGTTTCCCCTTCAGGGAATTGCCGTCAATTTAAGCAGAAATGGGAAATTAAATATCGAATAATGAATGTTGAATATCGAACGCCAAAGTTTTTTACTTCATTATTCTAAATTCAATATTCGGTGTTCGATATTAAAATCCTTAAATTGAAGGCTATACCCTCCAGGGGGTTAGGGGGCTGAACCTACAAATGCGTATTACTCCTGAACAACTTTATCGCGATAGCCAATAATATTATCCCGAAAGCTTTTCTTAAAATATTCAGCCCGGTTTTACCTAACAGCCTTTCAATGTATTTCACATTTTTCAGCACCAGGTAAACAAACAGGGTATTAATGACGATGCCTGCAATTATATCCTGTGTCTGGTATTGGGATTTAAGGGAGAGCAGGGTGGTCATGGTTCCGGCGCCGGCGATGAGGGGGAACGCCAGGGGGACTATAGAAACCGTTTCCGGCATTTCTTCTTTAAAAAACTTTACGCCCAGTATCATTTCCATTGCTATGATAAAGATAACCAGCGAGCCGGCAATGGCAAACGATGACACATCCAGGCCTATAATGGATAACAATTCGTCCCCGGCAAATAAAAAACCGATCATCAGCACCAATACGGCTATGCTTGCTTTTTCGCTTTGGATATGGCCGGCACGCTGCCTCATTTCGATAATAACAGGTATCGCGCCGAGAATATCAATAATGGCGAACAGAATCATCGTTACGGAGAGGACTTCCCTGAAAATTAATGGATGCATAGCTTTTAGGTTTTTATGATTTTGACTTTAACCGGAAACAAAGCAAAGTTGCAACTAAAATATAGAAAGACGATAAAAAGAATACACTATGTACCGAAATATCGGCGTTTGGAGAGCATATATGCGAGGCAAATTTAAGTCAACAAAAAAGGTTCTGACGATGCAGAACCTTTTTTGTTACATATCCATGTTATCTCAATAACATCTTGTGTTACTTGTTACCTTCAAAATCAGAAGCTTTTGGCAAAATATCCGCTGCGATGCCCAGTTTACTATTTTTCCTGCTATATGCAAAATAGATGATTAAGCCGAATATCATCCAGGCAAGTGCGCTTAGTTGCGTTCTTCCAGGTAAGCTGATGATCATCCCCGCGCATATTAATATGCCCAATATAGGGACCAACGGCACAAACGGTGTTTTAAACGGCCTTACAAGGTTCGGATCTTTTTTACGCAAGATCATTACACCAACACAAACTACCACGAATGCAAATAAGGTACCGATTGAAGTTAGGTCACCGGCTACACTTTCGGGTAAAAATGCGGCAAACAGGCCTACAAAGATGAATAAGATAATATTGCTTTTGTAAGGAGTGCTGAATTTGGGGTGAAGATCAGAAAACACTTTTGGTAGCAAGCCGTCAGTCGACATGGTATAAAATACCCTTGACTGCCCTAACAGCATCACCAAAATTACGGATGAAAAACCTGCCAGGATAGCAACGGTTACCAAAGTAGAAAGCCACGCATAACCTGCCATATAATGGCTGATAGCATACGCTACAGAGGCTTCTTTGCCGGCTTTCATAAAATCGGTATATGGCGCTACGCCGGTAAGTACCCACGAGAATACAACGTAAAGGATGGTGCAAATAACCAATGATCCTAGGATCCCGATCGGCATATCCTTTTTAGGGTTTTTTGCTTCCTGCGCCGCAGTTGATACGGCATCAAACCCAATAAATGCAAAAAACACGATACCTGCCCCTCTGACAACGCCACCCCAGCCATGCGTAAAGAATGAGGAGAATGAATACATCGTTCCATCAGGCAATTTTACAGGTTTTGCATCAGCGGGGATCATATAAGGTGTATGATTGGCAGGATTGATAAATTGCCATCCGATGGCGATAAATATCAAAACTATGGCAACCTTTAAAATTACAATAATACTGTTTACTGTAGCTGATTCCTGTGTACCTTTTATCAATAACGCAGATAGCAGCAACAATATCAACAAGGCAGGCAGGTTAATAATGCCGTGGTGCGATACACCGTTTGTAATGATCGATTCCATCGGCGAATGGCACCACTCGTACGGTATTCGATGCCCGAGCAGGTTATTCGCGTATTCACTCCAACTAATAGACACAGTAGCAGCGCCAAGGGCATATTCCAATATCAAAGCCCAGCCAATTATCCAGGCAATAATTTCGCCCATAGTGGCATAAGCATAAGTATAGGCGCTACCGGCAATGGGAATGATGGAGGCAAACTCCGCATAGCAAAGGCCCGCAAAAGCGCAACCAATAGCTGCAATAATAAAAGAAATGGTTACAGCGGACCCTGCATTACCCCCCGCGGCAGCGGCAGTTCTCACAAAAAGGCCGGCGCCAATTATAGCTCCGATACCAAGGGCAATGAGGTTACCTGCACCCAGGGTGCGTTTCAGGGTATGCTCACCTTCACTGGCCGAAGCAAGCAGTTGTTGAATCGATTTTTTTACAAATAGCTTCATGTTTTAATTAATAAGATCAGTTATAATAATATGAGTTCAGTTTCTCCCCAAACGTACTTAAATTTATTGAAAACATAAAGTGCAGAATGTAACAATGGGATGAGTGGGGATTTCGGAATATTGTTGGTTGATTGAGTTGGATTAGGTTGATTAAATTGATTTATGTTTTGGGCTAATATTAACCTGCGAAAGTTTTTGCGCTCAAAAATTCATCGGGTTACGACTCGTATGAAAAATCGAAATGATAAATCAGCTTTTTATCATCTTCAATTCTGAACGCTATAAGATAAGGGAATACTTTTAGGGTCGCAAAACGATATGTTTTTGAAAAACGCATGGGGAATTTAAACGGGTCTTTAGCAATTAAATTAAGGTAGTGATCACCTTCCTTTAGAAACCTTTTTCCTAAGCCCGCTTGTTGCTTCTCATAGCATTAGCAAGATTCAGCAACTTCGATTTCAGCTTCTGTTAATAGCTTAACGGTAAACACGCTCCAAATCTTTTTTTATTTCATCCCAATTACGTGCAGTTGTCTTTCCGTTAATAAAATCGTTATCGCGCCTGAGAATTTCTTCCTTCTGGCTTTCAGTAAGGGCAATCCTGTCCTGGTCACTTTCATAATCAAAATTCATTCTCTCCAGAAAATCAAATAAAAGCTTTTCCTGCTCCGCTGAATTTATATTGATGGTAACCGTCATAAAACAAATTTAGTCAGAATACCTTTCTATTCACACACAAAAAAGGGGCACTTTTCAGTACCCCTTTTTTGTTAGGCTCTTTTATCAACCTTAATCACATGTGTGATCATTGATCGCTGCTGCAATTCTTTTTGAATGCGCGGACTGTTAACGGCCTCTTTATGTAAATGAGGTGCAATCACCAGTGAAACGATCGACATCAATTTGATGAGAATATTCATTGACGG
>JARLHA010000019.1 GCA_031292485.1 Mucilaginibacter sp. | reverse complement strand
TGGGCACTTGTATGCCTTGCTTATAACCTAAAAAGGCTTTTCAAATTATCATTAGCCTAAACAGCGGAAGAAAGTTAACCATCGGTATGCTTCAGCAAGCTACAATCTGTTAATGCGAGTTTGTGACTATGATAATATGTGTTTAACAGATATCGATATGCCGCTGAAAAATAAACACGGATGCATTTTTTACCTACTGTGAAAACCTAAGTCCGACAGGCTCCGAGCAATTGAAATTTGATTTATCTGGATTTTGGTCAAGGCAAATTAATAAAAAGGACAGACTAATTTATACAATTGAAGATAATATCGTCACTGTTACAATAGTTTCCGCTAAAGGGCATTACAGTGACAAATAAACTCAAACGCAGCTGTGCCTGCTGATTCGGTAAATTGCCGCCGAAAGTATTCTGTATTTATCTCCTTCATTTTTTTTTCAAAATTCTTGAAATAATCCATTACAGGTTGCGTAAAAAGTTAAACCTTGAACACGGTAAAAACCTTGTTGAGTTTCTCATTGAGCTTTAACGCTACATCATTACCTCTCATACCTAATGCTCCCTGTAGTATATCAACCTGATGAGGTGTAGTATATACATCAACCATTGATTGAATATAAATTATTGATTATCAATTAATTAAAAATAATTTAATTTTCGATTGAGAAAGTGTTTTTTTAATGATGTAATAATGTAGAGGAACATTATTTGTTAAAATTGTATTATCTCCCCAACTTCGGATTGTTAAAAAACCAATTTAATAAACAAACTTCTTAAATTTTAATTAACCACTATGAAGAGAATTTTTACGATCTCAGGGTTGGTGCTATTTTGTTTCTTTTTTATTAATGCTGCATTTGCACAAAACGCTACCATTAAAGGTACCGTTTCTGATGCCACTACTGGCGAGAGCCTGATAGGTGTAAGCGTTATTGTTAAAGGAACAACAAACGGTACACAAACCGACGTTAGCGGAGCGTTCACCATTACGGCTCCGTTAAACGCAACATTAACAATTTCTTATCTCGGATATACAAGCCAGGATATTGTCCTCAAGGGGCAAACAGCTATCGCCATTAAACTTTTGCCTGCTTCGAGGCTGCTTGAACAAGTTGTAGTGATTGGTTACGGTACACAACGTAAAGTTGACAATACCGGCTCTGTAGTTTCGGTAAAAGGTGCGGATATTGCCAAGGAAGCCTCGCAAAACGCGCTTTCATCTTTACAGGGTAAAGTTGCCGGTGTAAATATCATCAACAGTGGCTCGCCGGGTGCGTCGCCACAAGTTACCATTCGTGGTTTAGGCACCATAGGTGGCAGCTCCAGCCCCTTGTATGTGGTTGACGGTAACTGGTACGATGATATCAGTTTCCTTAATACCGCCGACATCGACAATGTTTCGGTATTAAAGGATGCGTCAAGCACGGCTATTTACGGTATCCGCGGTGCTAACGGCGTAATGGTTATTACAACCAAGCGCGGCTCCAAAGGCAAGCCGGTAATCAACTATACCGGTTATGCCGGTTGGCAAAAAGCTACCAACCTGGTAAAAATGGCCAATGGTACCGAATATGCCACCGCGATAAATGAACTCTATCAATATAATGGAATTACGCCACCACTGTTTTCCAATCCGGCAAGTTTTGGAACCGGTACCAACTGGTACGACCAGATACTGCGCAACGCGTTGGTTACCAATCATGAACTTTCAATAGGCGGAGGTTCGCAAAGCAACGTTTACAATGTATCGTTTGGTTACCTTGACCAGGACGGTTTGGTGAAAACGAACAAATACCAGCGCTACACCCTTCACGTTTCGGATGACTGGACTGTTGTAAAAGCACTGAAAATTGGTTTTACATTAAGCGGCCTTTCAAGCGAGTCGAATGATATTAACGGCGGTATATTTCACGAACTGTTTGGCGCCGCACCTACTTTGCCGGTATTTTATGCTGATGGCAAGTATGGCGACCCGGGTGATTACCACACAGGCGATGGCAACAACTACAACCCGCAAGCCACCATCGACTTTTTCAATCAGAAATCCCGAAACAAACGTGTAACCGGTAATGTATACGCCGAGCTGTCTATTTTAAAAGATCTGAAATTTAAGACCAGCTATGGAGTAGATATTGCCCAGGCGGAAGTAAGAAGCTATAGCCCGGTTTATTATGCAACCGTGGCACAGCAAAGCACTTCGAGCAGCCTTGATGTACAACACACCGAAACACGCAACTGGATTTGGGAAAATACCCTGACCTATAACAAAACCATCGGCAATCATAAGATTACCGGCCTGGTAGGTATGACAGCACAGGATTATACCACTTATTATGCACACGGATACGCCAAGAATGTACCCTATGTGGCTAATGGCAGCCTGACAGGATCATTCCCCGATACGGCTAAAAACGTATTGCAAACCGTGGTGCCATCGCAGCAGCCACATATCCGCGACCTTAGTTATTTCGCGCGGGTTAACTACTCGTTTAACGATCGTTACCTGCTGAATGCTTCGATACGCCAGGATGGCTCTTCGCCGTACTATGGCACAAACGGCGCGAATGTGTTTGGCTATTTTCCATCGGTAGGCGGTGGCTGGGTAATCAGCAATGAATCATTTATGAAAGACCAGCATATTTTTGACGATTTAAAACTAAGAGGAAGCTGGGGTAAAGTTGGTAACAGGAATGTACCCATCAACCTTTCAAACCTGGTGGTCACAAGCGATCCGTCCTATCTCACAGCCGTTTTCGGCAATCCGCAGGCGCCTGCTTTAGGAGCCAGCATCAATACGGTTGTACCGCCAATTACAGTTTGGGAAAACGCACAATCAACCGACATTGGCCTCGAAGCATCGTTCCTTCATAGCAGGTTATCATTTGAAGCCGACTACTATAACAGGACCACCGATAACGCGATTTTTGCTATCCCGATCCCATCATCTGTTGGCACCTCAGGCGGCAACATTGAAGGGAACCAGGCTAAGATCCAGAACAGGGGCGCGGAATTTTTACTGAGCTGGAAAGATCAGCCTTCAAAAAGTTTTTCTTACGCTGTAAGCGCGAATCTTGGTATCAATACCAACGATGTGTTGAGTGTACAATCAGGTAAAAACCCGATTTACTCAGGCGGCAATGGTATTGCCAATGGCGCCCTGGCAACCCGTACCGTTGCAGGCGAGCCGATTGGCGAATTCTACGGCTACAAAGTTGCAGGCATATTTCAACAAGATCAGACTTCGGGCCCGCAGCCAACTGCAAAGGCAGGAGACTTTCAATATGTGGATGTAAACCATGATGGTGTAATTGATACCCGCGACCGCGTTGTTTTAGGCAACCCGAATCCTAAATTTAGTTATGGCATCAATTCAAGTTTCACCTACAAGCAATTTGACTTTGAGCTTGATATGCAGGGTGTTGCTGATGTGAGTATTTATAATGCCAATATTGCTTACCGTTATGGTAATGAGAACTTTACGCAGGATTTTTATGATCATCGCTGGCATGGTGCGGGTACTTCCAATACCTATCCGTCAGTAAATGTAGGTTCAAATGCCAATGCGGCCCCAAATTCTTTTTATGTTGAAAGTGGTGCTTATTTCAGGGTACGTAACGCTCAATTGGGCTATACTTTTCCAGCAGCGGGCCTGAAATCATTGGGCATACAAAAACTAAGAATATTTGCCAACGCGCAAAACGCCCTTAATATATTTGGCTACAAAGGATTTAATCCGGAAGTTGGAAATAGCGGCAATGTACTGGGCCAGGGATTGGACGCCAACGTTTATCCACTTTATGCTACCTATAACTTTGGCGTTAACTTAACATTTTAACATATAAATGATGACAAATATGAAAAAGTATTTAAAAGGCGCCGCGGGTATTTTCTTACTCCTTGCCCTTATATCAATTCAAAGCTGTAAAAAAAGCTTTTTGGATGTAACCGCCAAAGGGACGGTTGCTTCAACCCAATTTTGGCAATCGCAGGCTGATGCTACTTCAGCCGTGGATGCGATGTACGCTAACCTGCACACATGGAACAATATTGCTTTCGCCCCCATCGCTGTTGAAAGCATGGGATCGGACGATGCTGAAAAGGGCAGCAGCCCGACGGATGCATCGTTTATGAATGATTTTCATTTTTTCACTGCGAATTCAGGCGAGGGTCAAATTGCCGATTTTTGGGCAGGTGAGTATCAAACCATCAACTTCGCTAACCAGATCGTGGACAATGTACCGGGAATTAACATGGATGCCTCTTTAAAGGCAAGATACCTGGCAGAAGCTAAAGTTATCAGGGCCTATGCCTATTTCAGGCTGGTAAGGGCTTTCGGAGATGTGCCACTGCGTTTGCATGTACCTAAAACCGCAAGCGAATATAATATTCCACGTACAGCCAAGGCACAGGTTTGGGCTGCGATTGAAACTGATTTGACAGATGCTGCATCGGTATTGCCTCAATCATACAGTGCTGCAGATATCGGCCATGTAACTAAAGGCGCTGCATTGGCACTTCACGCAAAAGCGGCTTTATACCAGAAGAAATGGGCCGATGTGGTTACCTTAACAAATGCAGTTACTGCGCTGGGTTATACATTGTTTCCGAACTATGAACAAATGTTCAGGACCAATAACAAAAATAATTCTGAATCGATTTTCGAGATCCAGTGTATGCTGATCCCAAATAACCCCGGTGCGTCAAATTCACAATACTCACAGGTACAGGGCGTAAGAGGCTCAACCGGTGGCGGCTGGGGATTTAATGTTCCGAGCGCTGATTTAGCAGCAGCTTATGAAACCGGCGACCCACGCAGGGATGCTACTATTATTTTCAGGGGTGAAACAACACCCGAAGGTGATGTGATCCCTGCATCAGGTGATAACCCTATGTACAACCAAAAATCATATGTGCCCTTCAGCCTGTATGTGTCTGGCTTTAACGAAGGTTGCCAGCAGGATAAGATCGTTTTGCGTTATGCAGATGTTCTGTTAATGAATGCAGAAGCAAATAACGAACTGGGTAACGCTGGGCCCGCTTTAATTTCTTTGGAAATGGTTAGGGCACGCGCAAGAGCAGGTAATGCTGCTATTTTGCCAAAAATTACGACAACAGATCAGGGTGCATTGCGTACCGCAATCTATAACGAACGCCGCGTGGAGTTGGCTATGGAATTTGACCGTTATTTTGACGTGATCCGCCAGGGCCGTGGTACAGCTGTATTCGGTTCACGCGGGTGGAAAGCCGGCAAAAATGAAGTTTGGCCGATCCCTCAAAATGAAATTGATCTGAGCGCGGGTACTTTAACCCAAAATGCTGGTTATTAATTTAATTAATAAAGAAAGAAATGATGAAATCAATTAAAAAAACACTTATGGCGGGCCTGGCTGGCTCTGCTATAATTTTATCAATATCAGCGTGCCAGAAAAGCTTCGACCCAAAGACTTATGCGCCAACGAAGCCGTTGCCAACCTTTGGAGGGTACAGTAGTTCAAAGGATATTGAACCGGGTAATTTGGTTGCGTACTGGCCGTTTAACGGTAGCCTTGCTGATAGCTTATCAGCTACCACAGGAGTTGCAACAGGAACAAGCTTTGGTACGGGCGTTATCGGAAAAGGATTACAAGGTGCCGATAACGGTTATGTAGTATCAAATACTCCCGCAGCCGTGAAAGCATTACATAGCTTTACGATTAGTTTATGGGTAAAAATGCCTCAAAACACCAGCGCTCTTGGGCTTATAAGTATTGCTCATAGCCAGAATTTTTGGGGTAACCTTGATATATTCTTTGATAACGGCGGAACCGCAACAACAGGCGTATTAAAAGTACACGCGTTTAATAACAGTACAAGTACTTCTGGTTCAGATGCGTGGGAAGGTGGCTATACGGTTGCCAATCCTTGGAATGCCTGGGTAAATATCGAAGTAACTTACGATGACAGTTCATCTACGGTTATTGTTTATTACAACGGAGCCCAGGCGGGAACAAATACTGCTGCGGGATTTGCACCTCTTAATTGGTCAGCTGCTGACAAAATAGCTTTCGGGACTTTACAGTTTCAAACTACACCGTCTCTTACATCAGCTACCGGTGCGCAGGGCTGGGCAGGTTATTTAACAGGAGTATTAGACCAGGTAAGGATTTACAATAAAGTCTTGTCGTCATCAGAAGCATCTGCTTTATACAACCTGGAAAAATTAGGAAGATAATATTTGATTGATTGAGTTTGGTTACAAGGTTGTTTGTCCGTCCGTCTGCCTCCACAGGCAGACGGCGGATCAGGCAGCCTTTTTTGTGAATGATGTACAATTAGTTTAATTCAAAAGTGATGGGGATAAGAAGCTTAAAACTCTGTTTAATTGCAGCCATATTTTTTGTTTTGTGGGGATGCAGTAAAAGTAAACAGCCAACACTGGTTACGCCTGTTCCGCCGTCACTCAGCTTTAGCGGCTTAAAAGTTAATGGCACCTATAACGGCTTTAATTACCTTGGCGTAAATAATACGCCTGTTATAAAAATCTCCTTTTCGGCGCCGCTTAGCCATACTTCAGTTGCCAGTGCTTTTTCATTTAACAATAAAGCAGGCTCTGGGGTAAACTTTAGTACCTCTTATCTAAACAACGACAGTACCGTTGTCATCACACCAACAGCATTGCAATCAATTACACAGTACACTTTAAATATCTCAACCGCTTTAAAATCTGCCGCCGGTGGCATTTTGCAATCTGCAATAGCGATCAACTTAACAACGGCAGTTGACACCACCAATAAATTTCCGGTGTTAACAGATAACCAGTTGCTGGATTTGGTACAAAAACAAACACTGAAATATTTCTATGATTTTGGCCACCCGGTAAGCGGCCTCGCCCGCGAACGCAATACTTCGGGTGACATCGTTACCATGGGCGGCTCCGGCTTTGGCATAATGGCCATGGTTGCCGGGGTTAACCGCCAGTTTATTACCCGTGCGCAGGGTTTGGCAAGGTTGCAGACAATTGTAGCCTTTTTATTAAAAGCACAAACCTTTCACGGCGCATTTCCGCATTGGATGAATGGGGCCACAGGCGCTGTCGTGCCTTTCAGTACCCAGGATGATGGCGCCGACTTGGTGGAAACCGCCTATTTAATGGAAGGTTTACTAACAGCACGTCAATATTTTAATGCTGGCAGTACTGCCGAAACGCAGCTGCGGACGGATATCAACACGCTTTATAATAACGTCGACTGGAACTGGTTTACCAACGGTGGTCAGCATGTTTTGTTCTGGCATTGGAGCCCCAACTATGGCTGGTCATCCAATATGCAGATCAATGGATGGGACGAGGCCCTTATTACTTACGTTATGGCAGCTTCGTCAACCACTCATCCCATAACAAAAGCGGTTTATGATAATGGTTGGGCAGGCAATGGCAGCATGAAAAATGGAAATACCTATTTCAATACAGTACTGCCGTTAGGACCTGCAGAAGGTGGTCCGCTGTTTTTTGCGCATTATTCCTTTTTAGGCATAAACCCCAATGGATTATCAGACACCTATGCCAGTTATGATGTTCAAAATAAAGCACATGCTACAATAAATTATAACTATTGTGTTGCTAACCCGGCCGGTCATTACGGCTACAGCGCCAATTGCTGGGGGTTAACAGCCAGCGATATTGAAAATGGCTATACGGCGAGTTCGCCTACAAATGACGTGGGCACCATCGCGCCGACTGCTGCCATTGCTTCATTACCCTATACGCCAACGCAATCCATGCAGGCTTTACGGTATTTTTATTATAAACTCGGCGATAAAACATGGGGGCCGTATGGTTTCTATGATGCTTTCGACCTGGATAACACCTGGTTTGCCAGTTCGGACCTGGCCATAGACGAAGGGCCAATTGTTGATATGATTGAAAATTACCGGAGCGGTTTGCTTTGGAATTTATTTATGAGTTGCCCCGAAGTGAAAACAGGCATGAAAAACCTGGGCTTTCAAAGCCCTAATTTATAACAAACCTCCAACCCGGCCAGAGATTTTGTGGCGGCTGAATTTAATACACGAACAAACTAATGAAAAAGCTGATATTACTACCCCTTTTAATGTTACTTACCTATTGCAGCCAGGCACAAAACGGAGCAAAGGGGGAAGCTGCGGAAGGTATAAAACCCGTTGGGATAATAAAAAACTTGACCGACAGCGCGCTGCTTGATGTGGTGCAACGCCAGACATTCCGTTACTTTTGGGATTTTGGCCACCCCGTAAGCGGCCTTGCGCGCGAACGGAATAATGTAGCCTATGATTATGGCAACGAAGTAGTAACCATTGGTGGTTCGGGCTTTGGCGTGATGAGTTTAATAGTCGCCGATCACAGGAAATGGATTACCCATCAGCAGGCCGTTGACAGGCTACTCAAAATGGTGAATTTTTTATACCGGGCTGATTCCTATCACGGTGTATTCCCGCATTGGCTAAATGGCGAAACCGGGAAGATTATTCCGTTTGGCCGAAAGGATGACGGTGCGGACCTGGTGGAGACATCTTATCTTTTCCAGGGGCTGTTATGTGCCAGGCAATATTTTAACGGTGATAACCAAAAGGAACGCGAGATAAGGGACAGGATAAATGCAATGTGGGGTGACGTTGAATGGAGCTGGTTTACCAGGGATGGCCGGGATAACCTTTATTGGCACTGGTCGCCAAACAACGGCTGGGCCATGAATTTTGCGATTCGTGGTTTTAACGAATGCCTGATAACCTATATTTTGGCTGAATCAGCCGACCGGTATCCTGTAGGAGCCAACGTATATCATGGCGGCTGGGCGCAAAGTAATTTTTTCACCAATGGAAAAACCTTTTACGGCCATAAATTGCCATTGGGTTTTGATTATGGCGGCCCCTTGTTCTTTTCACAATATTCATTCCTTGGCCTCGATCCGAAAGGGTTGAAAGATCAGTATGCTGACTATTGGGAACAAAATACCAATCATACTCTCATTAACCACGATTATTGCGTTGATAACCCTAAAAAATACAAAGGCTATGGCGAAAATTGCTGGGGCTTAACGGCCAGCGATAATTTTGAAGGTTATAATGCGCACTCTCCAACAAATGATTTGGGCGTTATTACCCCTACAGCTGCATTGTCGGCATTTCCGTATACGCCCGAATATTCGATGAAAGCCCTCCGCCATTTTTATTATGATATGGGTGACAAGATTTGGGGCGATTATGGTTTTGTGGATGCCTTTAGCGAATCGCGCAACTGGTATGCAAAATCGTACCTGGCTATTGATGAAGGACCGATTGTAGTGATGATAGAAAATTACCGCAGCGGCTTACTATGGAAGTTATTTATGAGTTGTCCTGAAGTTCAGCACGGGCTTAAAAAACTTGATTTTGAAAGCCCGATGATAAAGTGAAACAATGCTGGTTTATATTAGTGTGCGTCACGTCACTAATAAATCGACGTTCAGGCTTTATCAGAACAACCTGGAAATACCGGGGCTGTTGCATTAAAAAAGTGTAAACCCTGTTTTAATGCGAAGCCGTATAAGTTACTTACTATCAGATATTTATAAAATATTAATTTGTAAATGTGTAAACCTTTTGTAAACCCTTTTTGTGCTTTTTGCGTCAATAAACTTGTAGATTGACGATTGGTTAATTTAAGGTTGACAAGACACTGGTTTAAGTTGTTTGAACTTTGGCGAATGGTAAACGCGCCTGATCGTTTTTTGAAGGCTTCCTGTTATCTTTGAATGAATTTATAAACCGCAATCATTTTGGATAGAAATTCAATAAAGTCAATTGATCAATACAGAAATTTGAAATGAAGAAAACTTTACTTTTTATAACCATTGCAAACTGCATATTGCTGATTGCAAACAGCTCCGTCGCACAGCAAAAACAACTCACCTATTGCAACCCGATCAATATTGATTACGGTTACACTCCGATCCCCAATTTTGCTACGGAAGGCAAGCACCGTGCCACGGCCGACCCTGTGATCACCATGTACAAAGGTGATTATTACCTGTTTTCAACCAACCAGTGGGGGTATTGGTGGAGTCATGACATGTACCACTGGAATTTTGTTTCCAGGTCATTTTTGCGGCCTGAGCATCATGTTTATGATGATCTTTGCGCGCCCGCAGTTTGGGTACAGGGCGATACTTTAATGGTATTTGGTTCAACTTATTCATCAAACTTCCCGATATGGATGAGTACCAATCCAAAGGCTAATGAGTGGAAAGAAGCCATCCATGAATTTG
The DNA here is from genome assembly GCA_031292485.1 of Mucilaginibacter sp. Taxonomy (GTDB): domain Bacteria; phylum Bacteroidota; class Bacteroidia; order Sphingobacteriales; family Sphingobacteriaceae; genus Mucilaginibacter. Next base: position 32,712 of record JARLHA010000019.1, on the reverse strand, counting down.
AACCCGGCGGCTGGGACCCGGATTTTTTCAGGGATGACGATGGCAAATTATATATGTATAATGGCAGCAGCAATACATATCCATTATATGGCGCGGAGATCGACCCAAAAACCTTTCATTTAAAAGCATACCGTAAAGAGATGTATTTTTTGCAGCCTTACCGTTATGGCTGGCAGCGTTTCGGCGAAAATATGGACGATATCTTTCTTGATCCGTTTATCGAAGGCTCGTGGATGACAAAACACGACGGCAAATATTACCTGCAATACGGTGCCCCGGGAACGGAGTTTAGCGGGTATAGCGATGGCGTAGTGGTAGGGGACAATCCGCTCGGTCCGTTTACACCGCAATCAATGCCGTTTAGTTTTAAACCGGGCGGCTTCGCCAGGGGAGCGGGCCACGGCAGCACCTATACGGATTCCTGGGGTAATTACTGGCATATCTCCACGATCACTATCGCTGTAAAAAATAGTTTTGAACGCCGCCTCGGCATCTGGCCTACTGGTTTTGACAAGGATGGCGTTTTGTATTGCAACACCGCATTTGGCGATTACCCAACTTATTTGCCTGACGGAAAGGAAGATCACTTACAAAGCCGCTTTACCGGCTGGATGCTGCTGAATTATGACAAACCGGTACAGGTATCTTCAACCCTGGGTGGGTATATGCCCAACAATGCCGTGGATGAAAATATAAAAACCTACTGGAGCGCCGAAACAAGCAATCCGGGTGAATGGATTCAAAGTGATCTGGGTAAAGAAAGCACTGTAAATGCTGTTCAAATTAATTATGCCGACCAGGACGCAACGATATTGGGGAAATCAACCACCACCTATACGCAGTATAAGTTATACTATTCATCCGATGCCAAAAAGTGGCATATCCTGGCAGATAAAAGCCGGAATAAAACTGATGTGCCGCATGATTATATTGAATTACCAACACCCGTAAAGGCGCGGTATATCAAACTGGAAAATGTACTTATGCCAACTGGCAAATTTGCCATAAGCGGATTACGGGTTTTTGGTAATGGCGGCGGCAGTAAACCAGATACCGTACAGAACTTTGTGGTTTTACGTACCGAAAAGGATAAACGCAGCGCCTGGATAAAATGGCAAACGGTTGATAACGCTTTTGCTTATAATATTTATACAGGTACGGCTCCTGATAAGCTGTATAACTGCATAATGGTCTACTCCGCCAACGAATATTATTTAAAAACGATGGATAAGGAAAAGCCTTATTACTTCAGGATTGAAGCTATAAATGAGAACGGTGTATCCGCAGCCACAAAAGTTATCAAGGTGGAATAGACAGTGTTAATAAAATCCGGCCCCCTAATTTATAGAGCTAAGTAATTTTCTTGTAATTTAGAATCGTTTTGCCGGGGTGCCGCTATGATTATCCGTAAATTACTTCTGTTTTTACTGTTGCTTTTTATTGGGGGTAATTTATTCGCGGCAACTTTTACAGTTACCAGTAATGCCGATGCCGGGGCAGGAACTTTAAGGCAGGCCCTGTTGGATGCCATTGGTAATGGTACCGCTACTACCGACTATATCTATTTTAATTTACCCGGGAACACGCAGGCGGCTATTACCATTACCCTGCAATCGGAACTACCCGATATTTCGGCAAATGTTATTATTGATGGTACTACTCAGCCAGGTTCAGTACTGGGAGTGAGCGGCGCCAAGGTGATCATTACACCAACCATACCAGCTGCAAATTTTAACGCACTTAAGGTATCGACCCTGGTTGGCGTTAATGACGCAGTTGAAATTTACGGTTTGTATATCGAAGGTTTTTCGCCTAACCAGTCGGGTCTGGGAAGTGCCATAGTATCAGGCGCCAATTGCAAACTGGTTGTTGGGGCGCCGGGTAAAGGAAACGTAATCAGCGGCAACGATTATGCATTTAACGGGCTTTTTCAAAACGCAGTAATTCAAAGCAATTTTATAGGTATTCAGCCCGATGGCATTACTGCTTTCAATAATTCATCTGTTTTTTATTCAGGGCAGGATTATCAAGGTTTAATGATCGGCGGTGCAAACCCACAGGATGGCAATGTAATATTGGGCGGTCGCATCAGCGGGATAAATTTTGGAGGGATTGCAGGAAGTACATTTAAAATAGCCACCGTTGAAAATAATCTTTTTAATACTGATTACACCGGAACTAAACCAATAGGGGTCGTGACCAATTCGTGCATCCTTGTTAATGATCCAAATACCTTATTATTTGTAACCGCTAATGTTTTCAGCGCTACCGAAATTGCGGTGGTGGGGCTAAATAAATCGGCGATGATCGTAAAAGGAAATTTTTTTGGAACTGACAGGACGCAAGCTTTTCCCCTGGGTTCAGGTACCTATGCTATAGAAAACAGCGACGTAAACTCAGTTATTGGCGGCACTGCTCCGGCCGACCAGAATGTTTTTACCAATTATCAAAACCCGATTGACGCCTATAATAATTCTTATACCGATGTGGTACAGAATATATTTTATTGCAATACCAATGTGCAGTTAAATGACCCGACGGGACAAAATTTCATCAGGATAACAACGCTTACCAATACCACAGTCTCAGGCGATGCACCCATAGGGGCAACGGTTCAATTATACTTTACCCAAACAAAATGTACCACTTGTAATCCAAATTCATGCTTTGCGACAGTAATTGCTAATGCGGCCGGAAGGTGGTCCTACACAGGCAGTATAACCCAAAATGTTTTGGCTTCATCTACTGTAGCAAACAACACCATTGGCTTTCAGTTTGACGCGATCACGCAGACCGATGTAAACATAACCAATTTTGATTGCCATCATGCAGGTTCAATTGCGCTAATCGAAAATCGGGTGGGTAATTTTCAATTTACCTGGACGGACAGCAATAATGTTCCGGTAAGTACCAGCCAAAACGCCACCGGGCTGCAGCCCGGCAACTATACCCTGCAAATAAGTGAAAACGGGGGCTGTCCTTCGGTAACGTCAAGTGTTTTTACGGTGATTGATTTAACCCCAAAAGTTTTCTCATCACAGTTTACGACGGATTGCACTAATCCAACAGGTCATTTCACCACTTTCCCAAGTACCGGCCCGGGGATTACAGTAGCAAATTATTACTGGGAGGATGCCAGCGGTAACATCATTCCTAACGGAAATTCGAATACCATCAGCAACCTGGCGCCGGGAACTTACTATTTGTATATCACTGATAGCAATGGTTGTAATTCAAATAAAGCAACATTCGTAGTAGTTCCACCAACTGCGACGCCGGTTATCGATGCTGGCAGCGCCGTTAAAACAGAGGCTACCTGCGGTCTTCCGAACGGATCAGTTACGGGAATAAACCTCACAAATGCCGGAAATGCGAACTTCGGTTGGAACAGGGCGAACGGGACGCTGTTTTCAGCCGGTCAAATGGATCTGCAAAATGCACCGGCAGGGCAATATTATTTTTTCGCGCTCTATAATTTTAATTGCCCACCTGTAAAAAGTGAATTATTTACCATTAACGCCATACCCGTCATCCAAATTGCGGCGGCCTCGGAACAAATCACCAGCGACCAGTGTTCTGAGGGCGTGGGCAGTATTCAAAATGTCCTGGTTACGGGCGGGGTGCAACCCTACACCTACAATTGGATCAATTCATCACAGCAAAGTGCGGGCACCTCATTGGATTTAACGGGTGTGGTTAACGGGACTTATACATTGCAGGTAAAAGATGCTACCGCTTGCGGTTTAGCTACAAAAGATTATACGATCGGCAACCAGACCATTACTGTTGCAGCCCCTGTCGCAGATAATGTACAGCTATGCTATGCAGGCGATGTAATGATTATGGTGAAAAACCCACAGCCGGGCTACGGTTATCGTCTATATGCGACAGCAACCGGAGCTGATTTAATTGACCAGGAAAGCAGCGGAATCTTTAAGATCCCCGTAGCCAGTTCGGAAAGTGTTTATATAAGTCAATATATCGGCGGTTGCGAAAGTTCACGCACGGCGGTGAAAATAACAGTGGGACTATCGGCATTGAATATTCCGAATACATTTACACCCAATAATGATGGGGTAAATGATTTTTGGCTGCTGAAAGGGATTGAAAATTATCCGGAGGCCATGGTAAGGATATTTAACAGATATGGACAAAAAGTTTTCGAGTCAAGAGGATATACCCAGCCATTTGATGGCAAAATCGGAGGTTCATTGCTTCAGCCTGGGGTTTACTATTATATTATCAACTTAAACTCAAACTGCAGCCTGCTTTCCGGGAGTATCACACTGGTAAGGTGAGTTTCTGTTTCACGCCGGCAAACAATAATTATTCTTTGAAGTTATATCGCTTAGGATACATTATTTAAAAAATCCCCGTTTAAAATAATCAACATCTATCTAACTTATGATCAGGCAAAAAATCTACTCATTTATATTATTTGTATGCTTTGTTTTACCGGCTTTCACGTTCGCGCAAAGCAACAAAGCTTTTGAAAGTGGGTCATATATCGCTAAAAGCGATACGATGCCCTATCGTATTTTGTTCCCGCTTAATTTTGATCCTGCTAAAAAATACCCATTGATATTTGTATTGCATGGTGCCGGCGAACGGGGGAAAGACAACGAAGCCCAGCTTAAATACGGGCCAAAATTGTTTTTAAATGATACCATAAGGGCAAAATATCCGGCAATAGTAGTGTACCCGCAATGCCCGGCAAACGGCTTTTGGTCCAACGTGAAAATGGAAAATGATTCTGCCACTAAAAAGACGAAATTTATTTTCCTGGTCGATGCTCCGCCAACACGTTCAATGCAGACTTTATTGGCCATGGTTGACGAATTTTTAGAAAAACCCTACATAGATAAGCACAAAGTTTATGTCGGCGGATTATCGATGGGCGGGATGGGCACTTTTGAGATCATCGGCCGCAGGCCAAATATATTTGCAGCGGCATTTGCCATGTGCGGTGGCGATAATACGCTAAACGCGAAGAAGTATGCCAAAAAAGTACCTGTTTGGGTGTTTCATGGTGAAAAGGACAGTATTGTACCCTATTCCCATTCAGAATCAATCGTTGCGGCTATTAAACAGGAAGGCGGCATGCCCCGTTATACCCTCTATACGAATGATGACCATAACTGCTGGGACGACGCCTTTGCCGAACCGGATTTTATGCCCTGGCTGTTTTCGCATAGTAAATGATTTCAAAAACGGTACAAGGGGAGTATTTGAAGTTTTTGCCACTTATCAGTAGTTAGTATGCTCATGCGTTACGTATAAGTAAATTGGCCATTTTTTAATTTAATGTTATTTTACAGTTTAAAATATCTACTTTAATGGGCAATTAAACCCGTTATGCGCCGTCGCAAATTATTTTTACTATTCCTAACCTTTTTTATTTGTGACAAACTTTTTGCAGCAACGTTTACGGTTACAACTAACGCTGATGCCGGAGCGGGCAGTTTAAGACAGGCGTTATTAAATGCCGCTGCAAATGGTATCGCAACAACAGACTACATTTACTTTAATTTACCAGGCTCCACACAGGCTGATATAACTATTATTTTAAAAACGCAACTGCCCGATGTAACTTCAAATGTTGTTATTGATGGTACCACCCAGCCCGGCCCGGCTTTGGGTGTGAGCAATGCGAAAGTAATCATCACTCCGGCAGTGGCAGCACGGAATTTTGATGCCTTCAACGTTTCGTCCCTTGTGGGCCTTAATGATGCAGTGGAGTTTTACGGCCTTTATATAAAAGATTTCTCGCCAAACCATGGACAACTGGGAAATGGTATTGTGACAAACGCGAACTGCCAATTAGTTGTAGGTTCTGCTGGAAAAGGGAATGTGATCAGTGGAAATATGTACGCATTTTTTGGCTATTTTCAAAAAGCGAAAATCCAGGCCAATTTTATCGGATTAGCAGCAGATGGTTTAATAACGGACTATAATGCTTACAATTTGTATTCCACTGAAGCCAATTTCAATCTTTCAGGTACGCTACTGATCGGGGGGCCTGGCGCAGCTGACGGAAATGTGATAATTGGTGGAATTGATGAGGGTATTCACTTAGAAGGGGTAAATGCAACCGCTACCCAATCAGTGACAGTAGAAAATAATTTTTTTGGGACAGATTACACCGGGACCGTTGCTCTTCCGGGGACTGCTACTTCTATTTTTCAAATAAAAGACCCGGAGATCAATCTCCTTGTTTACAATAATGTTTTTATCGGCGCCAGTCCCGATATCGATATTTTAACCCGGGGGACTTTGACCGTAAAAGGAAATTTTTTTGGAACTGACAGAACTCAAACACACCAATTAGGACAGGGATACCAGGCTATTCAGGTTGTTACGGGTGTTATTGCAACCATTGGCGGAGATGCCGCCGCGGATCAAAATGTGTTTACCAATTACTACAACCCGATTTTTGCCGACAATGACGCAAATATGCTCGTTATAAAAAACTCATTTTATTGCAACGACCATGTTAGCGTAGGTAATTTAATCGGTAATAGTATTGCTACCATTACAAATCTTACGGACAATTCCATTTCGGGAATTGCAGCGCCCGGCGCTCTTATGCAGCTGTATTACGCCAATGCAGCGGGTTGCCCGAAGTGTAATCCAACCACCTGGTTTGCAAACGTAACAGCCGATGCAAATGGTAATTGGGTTTACAATGGCAATACGATGCAAAATGTGCTGGTTTCGGCCACGGTAGATAATAATACGTTTGGTTTTCAGCGTTATCTTATCTATCCGGGCGATGTGGTTATAAAGGATTACGACTGCCATCACCCCGGCTCAATATTCGTGAATCAAAACAGAACGGGCAGGATACAGTTTGTATGGCTTGACAATGGCACAGGGAAGGTTGTTGGTACAGGCCGTGAAATTGATAATTTACCCCCTGGAGTTTATAACCTTCAAATAAATGAAGGTAGTGATTGTACATTACTTGCCTCAGGTCAGTTTACGATAAACGACCTTACCCCGTATGTTTATTCTCAAACTTTTCAACTTGACTGTAACCATGCTACAGGTAGTTTTACTGCCATATTCCAAACAGCTTCAAATTTTACAGTGGCAAAATATTACTGGGAAGATAGCCAGGGAAAAATCATTTCAACAAATAGCACTGTTACCGATCTGCCTGCGGGAGTTTATTATTTATATATTACTGACAGTAACGGCTGTAATTCAGCAAAGGTGGAATACGATGTGTTGCCGCAACCGGCCGCCCCTTTAATCGATGATAGTAAAGTAACGGTTACAGGTGCAAATTGCAACTTTTCAGATGGTTCGGTTATTGGCATCACTTTAACAAATGGCACGAATTCTAATTATGGATGGATGAATGCCGCCGGCAACCAAATTGCTATTGGCCAGCTTGATCTGAAAAATGTTCCGGCCGGACAATACTCTTTTTATGTTGATTATGACAATAGCTGCTCGCCTGTGGTCAGCCGCGTTTTTACAGTTAAAGGAAAAAATGGAATAAATTTAGATGCCTCCTCGTTAATAATAACTCCGTCTACATGTGCCAGCAGTAACGGCGCAATAAAAGGAATTGTCGTTACAGGAGCAACAAGCTATCAATGGTTTGATAATAAAAACAATATTGTTGGTAATTCAAATGACCTCATAGACGTTCCCTCCGGAAGTTATTACTTTGTTGCGTCCAACGCAAGTTGCAGCGCACAAACGCAGTTGTATGCAGTCAGCAATTTACCTGCAATCAGCAACTACCCATCAACTGAAGCGATATCTGACGCAACGTGCGGTTTAAACAATGGGGAGATCGCAGTTGTTTTCAATACGGGTAACGCGCCAAAATCCTATCGATGGGCTGATGCCAGCGGCGCTGATTTAATTAAAAATGCCCCGCTTACCAACGCAGCCGCTGGTCAATACGAACTATATGTAACCGACGATAATGGCTGTGAAAGCCTTTATAAAAGCTATCAGGTTAATTCCACACCGCTTTTGCAGATAGGCCCCGGCTTAGCCCTGATCACCAGCGATCGATGCTCACGCGGAATTGGCAGTATTCAGAATGTCAACATAACAGGTGGAGTGCCCCCGTATTCTTATAGTTGGCTGAATTCAAATCAGCAAGTTATCAACACGTCGCCGAATTTGATCAAAGTAGGCCATGGCACCTATACCTTACAGGTTAAGGATGTAACTTCCTGCAGTTTGGCAACACAGCGATACACGATAACGAATGAAAGTGTTGTGGTTGATGAACCGGTTGCTGATAATGTTCAAATATGCAGCCCCGGCGAGGCTGTTGTGATGGTTAAAAATCCGTTGTCCGGTTATGGCTATCGTTTGTATGCTACCGCAACTGACAATAAGGCTTTAGACGAACAAATGTCGGGGGTATTTATACTTAACGTAAGCAATTCGGAAAGTTTTTATATCACCCAATTTAGCGGAGATTGTGAAAGTCAGCGTATTGAAGTTAAAATAGTAGTGGGTTTAACATCTGTTAATATTCCCAGTGCTTTCACGCCAAATAACGATGGCATAAACGACCTGTGGGAGATAAAAGGGTTAGAAAATTACCCCAATGTGCTTATCCGTATCTTCACCCGGAACGGCCAGAAGGTTTTTGAATCAACCGGATACGCTCATCCTTTTGACGGGAAATTGAATGGCGCGGCGCTGCCGTCAGGGGTGTATTATTACATCATCGCTTTAAAGTCCGGTTGCAGCGTCCTCTCAGGTAGTTTAACTTTAATAAGATGAGAGAGCGGCCAGCCAGGTTGGGGCGATTAATCCTCTTTTTTCGGCGGTATATTCTTCATATTAAACCTAGGCTTGTAAGCAGGCTTGGGCACCGTAACTTCAACTGATTTTTCTTCTGGTGCCGGCCCGGCCATCGCGGGTTTTTCCTCAACTTTATCTTCCATACCAGCTGGTTTAGCCATATTAGCGGCCTTAAATCTTGGCGTGAATCCTGGTTTTGCCTGTGCGGGTAATTCAGCACCTTCAGAATCGGCAGGTTTTTCCTCGGCCTTACTTTCGGTGACAGCTGGCTTAGCCATATTAGCAGCCTTAAACCTTGGAGTGAATCCAGGCTTAGCCGGGGTTGATGTTTGAGGCGGTTCCGCTTCAGTAGTTTTTTCGACGGTTTCACCCTCATTAACTGGAGGTTTAGCAATGTTGGCTGCTTTAAATCGCGGAACAAACCCTTGTTTTGCGGGTTGGGGCGCAGGTGCAGGTTCGGTTAAGCTTTCGCTGATGGCCGGCGGAGCAACGGGTGGAGTAACAGCCGGTTTTTCAACTTTAACTTCCGGCGCCAAATGAAACTGGTGCCGTAATTTATTGAACCAGTATTTTTTGGTATGATCGAAGCTTTTTTCGCCCATCTGTACGAAATGAGTTTTAAATTCAGAAAATAATCCCGGCTCAGCTTTTTCCAAAGCCGGCAGGTTGATTCTTTTCTTTATAAAAAATTCTTCGAAGGTCATAGACAGATAATAGATGTGAGATATGAAATATGAGACTAAGCTCAATCTAATTCTTTTATCTATTTAGTTATATTATGTATTGATCAATCTCAAATCTCACGTCTCAAATCTCACATCTATAGCAAAACATCCAGGTTAAGCTTATTAAAATGTAAGCCTTTTTCCGTTTGTATCCAGTCTTCCCGCTCTTCATCCGTCGCCTTTTGCAATTCAGGAAACCATTCCAGCGGGAAGGCCTGCTGCTTGCCATTCTCCTTTTCAACAAAAAGCAAGCCATTGCCAAACGTTACTTTAACTTTCTTATCGTTTTTACGTGTACTCAACAATGGCATATATTGTTTTTTTTTAATCCGAAATCGAAAATCCGATATCCGAAATCACCCTACTCCTGCATATTATGGTAAACCGCTTGTACATCATCATCCTCTTCCAAACGGTCAATCAGTTTCATAATGTCCGTAACCTGGTCTTCGGTTACTTCGTGGAATGATTGTGCTACCCGTTCCAGCTTGGCCGATTTAACTTCAAGGCCAGCCTCTTCCATCGCCTTTTGCATCTTTCCGAAATCTTCAAAAGCTGCATGTACTACAGCAATATCGTTGCCGTTTTCATCGGCCTCCACAAATAAGTCTTCCAAACCGGCATCTATCAGTTCAAACTCCAGGTCTTCCAGGTCGCGGTCGCCGGGTTCAAATGTAAAAACAGACTTCCGGCTGAAAATAAAATCAAGCGACCCCGTTTTACCCAATGAGCCACCGTATTTTGTAAAATAACTGCGAACGTTAGCCACTGTGCGATTAATATTATCCGTAGCAGTTTCTACCAGTATGGCCACACCATGCGGTGCATAGCCTTCGTACACAATTTCTTCGTAGTCTTTTTCATCGCGACTGATAGCGCGTTTGATAGCCGCTTCAACGCGGTCTTTCGGCATGTTTACTGCCTTTGAGTTCTGTATAGCGGTTCTTAAACGTGAGTTGGTGTTAGGGTCACCGCCTCCGGCTTTTACAGCCATTACAATTTCCTTACCCAAACGGGTAAACTGCACTGCCATTTTGCTCCAGCGCTTTAGTTTTCTTTCCTTACGAAATTCAAATGCTCTTCCCATATATAATTAACACTAATATTCACGAATGCAATTAACACTAATTTCACGAATTAAAATGACGCGAATTGTACGAATTAAAAAGCATTCGCTATAAATTCAATTCGTGAAATTCGATATAATTCGTGACAATTCGTGTCCATCAAACAATTTCTTTCAAATTCTGCAGCATATCTGCCACAATTTTTGGCAGGTCGTACTCCAGTTGCCAGCCCCATTCATTTTGGGCATAGCTGTCATCAATTGATTTCGGCCAGCTATCGGCAATTTGCTGGCGCGGATCGTTATCACTGTAACTGATCTCAAACCCCGGGATATGTTTTTTAATCTCCTCCGCCAGTTGCGTTGGTGTAAAACTGATGCCTGCCAGGTTGTACGACGAGCGGATCTGCACTTTGTCAGCAGGGGCATCCATCAGCATGATAGTGGCCCGTATGGCATCTTCCATATACATCATGGGTAACGCTGTGTTTGCGGACAGGAAGCTTTCATAGGTGCCTGTTTTAAGCGCCTGGTGAAAAATATGCACGGCGTAATCCGTGGTTCCACCGCCGGGGTTGGCCCGCCAGCCGATCAGGCCGGGGTAACGGAGGCTGCGTACATCCAGGTTATATCTGTTAAAATAATATTCGCACCAGCGCTCACCTGCCAGTTTGCTGAAGCCGTAAACGGTGTTAGGGTCCATTACACAATACTGCGGCGTGTCCCATTGCGGCGAGTGTGGCCCGAAAACGGCTATTGAACTTGGCCAGAAAACTTTCTTTACATTAAACTCAACTGAAAAATCGAGCACATGCAGCAGGCCTGTCATGTTCAGGTCCCAGGCAAGTTTTGGTTTTTGTTCGCCTACGGCTGATAATATCGCCGCCAGGTGGTAAACCTGGGTAGGGCGGTGTTTTTCAAAAATATGGTGCAGGTTATCCTTATCCAAAACGTTGACGATCTCATAAGGGCCGCTGTTTTTTCGTAAGTTATAGATAGGGCTTTTCAGGTCTGAAGCAATTACAGCGTCTGCCCCGTGTATTCCCCTTAATATAGCAACCAGTTCGGTGCCTATTTGTCCGTTAGCACCAATAACCAATATCTTTTCGCTCATGCAAAGCCGGTTTGAGGCTGCAAATGTAGGAAATTGCTTGTAAATGTTGTAGGGTTGAAAGGTTGTAATGTTGGAAAGTTGCAATGGTGAGCAATATTTTCATCATTAAAATCTATGGATTTTACAGACTTTTGATTTCATTTAACATCTAACATTCCTATTTTTCAACAAAAAACCGCATATTTGTAGCTAAAATATTTTATTCATAAACAATTTAAACAATGAAAGTCGCAGTAGTAGGTGCTACAGGATTAGTAGGCACCAAAATGTTGCAGGTTCTTGAAGAACGCAACTTCCCCGTTACAGAATTAATTCCGGTAGCTTCAGAGAAAAGTGTAGGTAAGGAAATCACTTTTAAGGGTAAGCAGTACAAGGTAGTTTCTGTTGAGGATGCGATAAAACAGAAGCCCGATGTAGCCTTATTTTCGGCGGGGGGCAGCACTTCATTGAGCCAGGCGCCTCTTTTTGCAGCAGCCGGCACCACCGTTATCGATAATTCTTCCGCATGGCGTATGGACCCTACCAAAAAACTGGTAGTGCCCGAAGTTAATGCCAATGTATTAACCGCCGAAGATAAAATTATAGCTAACCCAAATTGCTCAACCATACAAATGGTAGTGGCCTTAAAACCATTGCACGATAAATATAAAATTAAAAGGGTGGTAGTATCAACCTATCAATCAGTAACCGGTACAGGTGTTAAAGCGGTCGACCAGCTGTTTAACGAGCGTAAAGGCATCGACGGCCCTAAGGCTTACCCATACCAGATCGACCTTAACGTATTGCCGCATATCGACGTGTTTACCGAGAATGGCTATACCAAGGAAGAAATGAAAATGGTGAATGAAACCAACAAGATCATGGGTGATGACAGTATTAAAATTACTGCTACTACTGTGCGCATCCCGGTAATGGGCGGCCATTCTGAATCGGTAAATATTGAGTTTTTGAACGACTTTGATGTTGCTGAACTGCGCGAACTGCTTGCAAAATCGCCGGGTATTATTGTGGTAGATGATCCTGCTAACTTAAAATATCCAATGCCGCTTGACGCGCATGATAAAGACGAAGTATTTGTAGGCCGCATCCGCCGTGACGAAAGCCAGCCGAATACCTTAAACTGCTGGATCGTATCAGATAACCTTCGTAAAGGCGCTGCTACCAATGCCGTGCAGATTGCTGAATATTTGTATGCCAATCATTTGATAGGGCAGGCGGTTGAAGCTTAGTTGATTGGGTTGAATAAGTTGGATTAGGTTGATTGAGTTAACCTTTTCTAAACTTAATCGACCACTCACACAATCAACATAATCCACTTTTAAAATAGGGATGATCGGGAGATTATCCCTATTTTTATTAAAAAATTATTTTTGATGAAAGCATTTAGGCTGCTTGTTTACTTACTATTCTTTGTTCCTATTATTACATTTGCCCAAACTCCAAAGGCCATCGAAACAGATCTTGTTAACGCTTTTAACAGGATTGACTATTGGTATGGGAAGCAAGGCGACACTACATCGGATATTTTAGCAGTGTCTGATTCGCTCGCAAAAGCCAATGATATTTTTGGACGAAAATTGCAGCATTATACCAGTAAATACCCATTTACAATTAGTCAGAAATTTTCAAGCTTTGCAGACATTGGCTTGGCAACCATTGAATCTGCCGACGGGCAATTCAGAATATACTCCTGGGATACTCATATGGGAGGAACCATGCATGATTTCGCTAATGTAATGCAATATAAGGCAGGGCAGAAAGTAAATTCCATTCTGGATACTGCTTCAGGAGAAAGCGAAAAATATATTTATGCCTATGCTGATTTATATAATATGAGTGCCAATAATCATGTCTATTATCTCGCCGTCTATTATGGCGTGTTTTCCGGGAAAGACAAGGGAAAAGGCATGAGGATTTTTTCAATTGAAAATGGAAAGCTGGTTGATGCAAAGCTTATCAAAACCAACAGCGGATTACATAATAAGCTTTATTATGATTATAATTCATTCTCTGTTACAAAAAATATAAAAGATGCTGATATCCATTATGATCCAGCCTCGCAAACGATAACTTTGCCTGTTGTTGACGAAGGCGGCAGGGTTACCTTAGGGCACATTGTTTATAAATTCACCGGGCAGTATTTTGAAAAGATAAAAAACTGAATAAAATTCCCGTAGAGACGCAATATTTTGCGTCTCCTGCATGCTGAATAAAATTCCCGTAGAGACGCAATATTTTGCGTCTTTGATCCAACGTGCCAATATAAGGCGTCTGTCTGAGGTGACTTGCTTGCGGGAGACGCAAAATATTGCGTCTCTACAAAATCAAAAACCCCTTATAACTTTTAATTATACTGTTTTCCTTATCTTTGAAAACAGTATAACGCTATGATCTCTTTCTCTCACCGTGTTTTTATGCAGGTTGCTGCCAATTTAAGTTTCAGCAAGGCGGCGCAAACGCTTTTTGTTACGCAGCCGGCCGTTAGCAAGCATATTAAAGCGCTGGAAGATCAATATAAAGTGCCTTTATTTGAACGGAAGGGAAATAGCATCCTATTAACCGAAGCCGGTAAAAAATTAAACGAGTACCTGCTGCAGGCGACAGAGATTGAACGGAAAGCTGAATATGATCTCTCGGTATTAAGCAGCCTTTCGCATGCTGCAGGGCATTTGCGGCTGGGTGCCAGTACTACCATCGCCCTTTATATTTTGCCTTCGATATTATCAGGTTTTCAACGGGAATATGCCAATGTGGATGTTCAGCTCGTGAACCGTAACTCCGAATATATTTTAAACGCCCTGCTCAATCACGAAGTGGATATTGGTATTATTGAAGCAGATAATAAGTTAACCACCGTTTCCTATAAACCGTTCATGAGCGATGAGGTGATCCCGGTATGCTCCGCCAAAAGCCCGCTGGCCGGGAGGTCATTAACGCTGAAGCAGTTTGTAAAGACGCCGCTTGCATTAAGGGAAAGGGGTTCGGGAACGCTGGACGCTTTATTGCGCTCACTATCGGCCCTGCACATTAAACCTGCCGACCTTTCTGTAAAAATCAGGCTGGGCGGTACGGAAGCATTGAAAAATTTCCTTTTGGCCGATCAGTGCCTGGGATTTATGCCCCGGCCTTCTATCGTTCGCCAACTTGCCGAAGGGGATCTGGTTGAAGTACCTATTGAAGGCTTAAAAATAACCCGCGATTTCTTTTTCATTCGCCGTAAGGGTACGGAAGATTATGGGCTTACCAGTAATTTCATCGAGTATGCTTTAAAGCATATCAGGGACTGAACGCTGAGATCCTTTATTTATGGATGAAAATAAATAGCCACGGTACTCCGCCAAATTCTTAAAACCATTTCAAAGCCTGTTTGTCTTTATATAAAGATTAAATTTTCTAATTTTTAATCAATAATTTATATATCATGGCAACTTTAAGTAATCGTAAAGTGGCGATCCTTACCGAAGAAGGATTTGAACAAATAGAACTCACCAGCCCGAAAGCGGCCCTTGAGGCAGCAGGTGCTACGGTGCACGTTATATCACCAAAAAAAGGTAAAATTAAAGCCTGGGATAAAACTAACTGGGGAATCGAAATTGATGTCGATCGCCAGGTAGGCGATGTAAGCCCGGATGACTACGATGCGCTGGTTTTACCTGGCGGTGTATTGAATCCCAACAAATTACGCCAAAATGCAGAGGCTGTTGCCTTCGTCGCTTCGTTTTTAGAGGAAGGCAAACCTATCGCCGCTATTTGCCACGGTCCGCAAATACTGATTGAAACCGATATGATTTACGGCCGCAAATTAACTTCCTACCCTTCCATAAAAACTGACCTGAAAAATGCGGGCGCAGAATGGATTGATGAAGAAGTAGTGGTTGACAATGGCCTTGTTACCAGCCGCCGGCCCGCCGACCTGGATGCATTTAACAAAAAAATGATTGAGGAATTTGCAGAGGGGATACACGAGGAATATTAGTTTATCCTAATTGTCATTGCGAGGCACGAAGCAATCGCGAACTATACCTCATTACAATGTCAAATGAGGACACACAGCGGTTAAACAAAGTTCGCGATTGCCTCCGCAAATGGGCGGATCGCAATGACAAAATTATTATTGAAGTTTCTTTAAGACATCCGTCCCCAGTTCATCGGTACTTTCCACCGCGTTTGACAGGACAACCACCGCGATGTTTTTTGCAGTTTTAAAAGCCATAAAACTGCTGCTGCCGTTGGTGCCGCCATTGTGAAAAAAATAGTCGACCCCATTTACGGTGATGATGTGCCAGGCCATAGCTATCTTCACCTCTTTTGTAAAGGTAATATGATGGCTTAATTCAATGGCCTTTCCAAGCTTGTCATTGCCGGGATGCAAATTTGCTTTAGCATATAACAGCATGTCGTTTAATGTTGATCGCAGCGCACCGCAGGGTGCCAGTACATCAAAATCCCAGGGTGGCGTTGGCATGCCGCCGGCGTTATACACCTGTACAAAGCGCGGCATAGCCAGCGGGTTTAAAAATTGCGCGGTACTATACATTCCCAGTGGCTTGCAAATAATCTCCCTTACCATTTCTTCATAAGGTTTTTGACTGATGGTTTCCAAAATGCTGCCCAGTAAGCCAACGCCGAGATTCGAATAAGCGTATTGCGTTCCTGGCTGGCTTTTTATTTTGCAGGATTTGAGGTATTCGTAAAGTAATTCCTTTGTATAATCTTTGTAAGGGTTTAAAGGATCAGTTGCATGCGGGATCAGGTTATCCGGCAGCCTTTCAAGTCCGGAAGTATGGTTGCATAATTCCTGTAATGTTATAGATGCCAATTGCGGATTGGCGGCAACCGAATCCGGAAGGTATTTCCGGATAGGGTCCCGCAGGCTTACTTTTCCTTCGTTCACATAATAAGCCAGCAGGATGGCCGTAAATGTTTTGGTGATGGAGCCAAGCTCGAAAAAAATGTCCCCATTCGGTATCTTTCCATTGCCTTTTACAGTTTCGCCATAACCATAGGTACTGATGTTCCCGTTATCGATCACGCCGATACACAGGCCAACGGTATTGGCTTTTTGGATATACCTACGTGCTACCGAATCAACCTTCCTGTCTGTATTCGTTTTTAAAGGATTACCTGAAGGAACCAAAGCGGTTTTATCGCCAACAGGTTCCTGGTATGGCTGAAACAGGAAAAGTTCCAGCTTGTTTTTTTTATCAAGGCTCATCAGCAATTGCAGCGTGATGGCATCGAACTTTAGTTTGTAAGTGGCAACGTTGTTGTTTACAAAACTGATCAGGGTTGATTCTTTTATTTCGCCTAATGGGAATAACTGTTTGTTGGCCACGACATTAAACGCGTCGATGCTTAGTTCTGTCTGAAACGCATCCCCGGCCATGTTGTAAATTGCATCAGCATTTTTTTGGTTAAAATACTTTTTTACCTGCTGGAAAACAGAATCCACTTTTTGCTGCTGGCGGCTTTGAGCTGAGGCTGCTGTTACCATTATAACGAAAGAAAGAATTAAGATGGATGATCTCATGATGATTGGATACCGGATATAACGCTTGCATTGGTAAATTAATGCGAGACTTCAATTAATTGGCCATACTTTTTTTGTTTGATTGACCAGGTAATTCTGTATGATATCAAGCCAATAGCCGCTCCAATGAGGTAAGTTACTCCAATAAGTTGAAACATTTCGCCTGGGCCGTCCGCAAAGGGCTTTTGATTGTTTTGGGCTAAAATCATATAATAGACCGCGCTAACGGGAAAAGACAGTAAGGCACCTGCAATAATACCTCCATCAACAATACAGTATTTTATCAGTCCCCTTTCCCTGTTTTCTTCCCATTGCTTTACAAATTCCTGTTCATTTACTTGTTTTTCAGTTAAGCCTTTTTCTGCAAGGCTTGTAAGGTAGTTTTGCCTTTTCGCAAAGCCCAAAAAACCTTCTACAAAGCCCAAAAACCATAAACCGGTATATTCGTACGCGTATGATTTATTGTCGACAACGAAATAAAGTACTGCGAAGATCAATATTTGCACTGGCATATCCTTCAACCGTTTTATAAGGTATCGCTTTAAAATACCCCAGTTTAGATCGTATTTGCCTTTCGGCAACGGTTTTTGATCAATCAGATTATCATTGTACTTATTGTAAATAGCAACAAATACAATCAAAACGGCGGCATATTTTGTTAAAACGTAAGACGAATTATACTTAACCAAACCTTCATATAAAAACGTGATAATGCCAAGAGCCACGGCGATACCAAGCAGATTTGTTTTGATGAGATTTAGGACTTTGCTGATCATAGATCAATATTAAGATTTTTTACCTGAAATATTGACAAAGCTGATGGTAAAATAATTAACCTAAATGCAAATTTCCCGTGGCCAATTAAGGATTTTGTCCAGCCAGCAGAAACAGTGCCGCCATACGTATAGCTACCCCATTTTCTACCTGGTCGAGGATGATAGATTGCTTGCTGTCGGCCACATCGCTGGTAATTTCCACGCCGCGGTTAATAGGGCCGGGGTGCATTACGATGATCTCTTTATCCAGTGAGTCCAATATTTGTTTATTCAAGCCGTAAAGCATGGTGTACTCACGCAGGGAAGGAAAGTATTTAATATCCTGCCGTTCCAGCTGGATACGCAGCATATTGGCCACGTCGCACCAGTTAAGAGCCTTCACCAGGTTATGTTCAACCTTTACACCTAACGAGCCGATATATTTAGGGATCAGTGTGGTGGGCCCGCAAACCATCACCTCGGCGCCCAGATGTTTAAGGCACAGAATATTTGATAGTGCTACACGCGAATGCAGGATGTCACCAACAATCACTACTTTTTTGCCTGCCACATCGCCCAATTTTTCGCGGATGGAAAATGCATCCAGCAGGGCTTGGGTAGGATGTTCATGCGCGCCGTCGCCGGCATTTACAATCTGTGCCTTTACATGTTTTGAAAGGAAGATACCGGCACCGGCATAAGGGTGGCGCATTACCACCATATCTACTTTCATGGCAAGGATATTGTTTACCGTATCTATCAGGGTTTCGCCTTTGCTTACTGAGGAAGAAGAGGCAGCGAAATTGATGGTATCGGCAGACAAACGCCGTTCAGCCAGTTCAAACGACAGGCGGGTACGGGTTGAGTTTTCAAAAAATATATTGGCAATCGTGACATCTCGAAGCGACGGGACTTTTTTAATGGGCCTGTTTAATACCGTTTTAAAATTATCGGCGGTTTCAAATATGAGTTGAATATCTGCCGGGTTTAAGTCTTTGATGCCTAAGAGATGTCGTGTGCTAAGTCCTGCCATTGGGTTTATTAATATCGAATATCGAATGTCGAATATCGAATGTTGAAGTGGTTAAAGTTTGAATTGAGAAGGTCAATTGCATACTTCGATATTCTACATTCGAAATTCATTATTCGATATTATTTTGTGTTATTCTTTTTCGCTGTTTCTATACTTTTTACAAAAATGGCAATCAACTGATTGCATTCATCTTTTGCTGCTGCCGTTTGATTTAAATCATACATGGCTCTTTTTTCAATAATTTTTAATGAGATCATTGACTCTCGCAATTCCTTTAAAATGACTTTCATCTTGTGAATAAAATCATTTCTTGATTCGGCAGCTTGCGCTTCCCCATAATTTAACGAGGGTGAGCAGCCTGAACGTACTAATTGACCAGCTATGTAGTTCCCCATCCTTGTATTGGGTAAGGCCTCGGTTATATCAGCAATTATGACTGCAAAATCAATTAGTCTTTCTTCCAGGTCGTATTTGAAGTCCTTTGTCATGTATTAAAATTTATATCGATTTTTAATTAACGATACTTCGATATTCGACATTCAAAATTCATTATTCGTTATTTCTTCCCTTCAAGTTATTTTACATCTGATAAAAGTACAATCTTATCTTCGCCATCAGTTTCTTTCCAGCTTACCACAACTTTTTGCGATGCGATGGAGTCTACTTCAATCCCCACATAATCTGCCGATACCGGGATATGCCTTGAATAACGGCGGTCAACCAGTGTCAATAATTCTATCTTTTCCGGCCGGCCAAAGGCCTGCAGTGCATCCATGGCGGCGCGGATAGTTCGGCCGGTCCAAAGCACATCATCCATCATGACCACTTTTTTGCCTTCGATAATAAAATCAATTTTGGTTTGATTGGGCACCAGCTGCGATTCGCGGCGGCGGAAATCATCCCGGTAAAAGGTAATATCAAGGTCGCCCTGGAGAATAGTTTTGCCGGGCAGTATTTTGCGGAGTTCTTCGGCTATGCGTTTGGCCAGGTAAATACCCCTTGGCTGTATGCCAATAAGCACAGATTCTGAAAAATCATTATGATTTTCAATCAACTGACGACATAAACGTTGTAATGTAATTTGAAACTTTTGACCGTCGAGCAGTGTTGGGTTTTGCATCGTATGGGTGGATTTGGGCAAAGGTAATTATTTTTGTGATTAGTTAAATAGTGATTAGAGAATAGTTTTTTTGTCTGAAATGCCATCATAGAAATAATAAGATGGTAGAGGCTGTACTAACCTAACTTATCTATTCATGGTTAATCAAAAAAGCGTTTTATTTAATGTGAAAGAAGAATTATAGAAATTCAGGTCTGATATATTGGACCTCAATAAATATTTGGTTCAAATGGTTGAAGTCGGCATCGGTGGTTACGAGTTTCAAGCCGAGCAATGCCGCCGTTGACGCAATCCAGAGATCATTCTTGCCCATGTTTCTCGGTGTGTTAAAAGAATAATTTGAATATGACGGGTTTCGGCGTTGAGAAAAAGCATCAATCTCCGCATAGGTGTCGGTTAGTCCCTCATTTATTTCTATGATAACGGCCTCGTCCAATATTGCATTAACAACATCCCACTTTCTGACGCCCCATTTATTTTGTACGGCGATGGATTTCAACTCTGAAATTGATACGACGGAGATAAAAATTTTTTGATTGTCGGGATTGATGATTGTCGTTAATAGCCTGCGGCTCGGATCTTTGGCCACATGAATCAGAATATTGGTATCAAACAATAGATTCATTTGCTTTCATTCAGCGTTTCTATTGCGTCTGCAGCTTCATCTTTAGTTAGAAAAGCGTCTTTGGGTAGTTTTTTTAAACGGTCTTCAATCGACTCAGGGGTTTTGCCCATTTTACTGGCAAAAGCAGTTGCACCACCAGCGGCTAATATTTCGGCTATGGAATATGATTTGCGACCAGGAAACGATGCCTGGATTTCATCTGATATTTTGGTGTTTCTGTTATTCATTTACCAATATGCTTTCGTTTAAACAAATTTACTGAAAATTTATTTAATAGTTCTAAATGTAAAAAGCTATCAAAAGCGAGCATTAACTATGCAGATCATCAAGCACCGCCATCGCCCGTTCCGCATCCTGCTTCGCTACAAAAATATGATCATGATAATAAGCAGCTATCACATTGCAACCTATTCCGGCTTTGGCCAATGCGCTGGAGAATGCTGCCGTAAATCCGACGCCTTCCAGGGAGGAATGGACGGTTAGTGTTATCCATGCAGCGATAAAGGTATAGTTTAAGTGCAAACTATCTGCAATGTTTTTATTCAGGATAACCGTCAGGCCTTCTTTTTCTTTAAATGAACCGATGATTTTGGATGGATCGATTGTCTGGGTAGTGGGTATCGTACAAAAAACATAGTCGCCATCGTTTAAGATAGGATGCATAGTTTTTAATAGTTTATTAAGATCGGTTTCCGCTGGCATTAATGTGTGAAAACATTATGTGGTTTCTGATTTCATTGAATACGAGTCTATTAATTTCAGTTCGTTAATTTTTCTAAAATCAGACGTGTTATGGCTTACGAGGATCAAATCATTAACTATTGCTGTTGCAGCAATTACTGCATCCGGCAGTTTGGTTTTATATTTTCTTCGCAGATCGATAGTTTTTTCTGCTATAGCTTCATCCAGATAAATTATAGATGCTGCTTCAATAAACATAACAATTTGATGGGGAACATTCACAACGCTTAGCAGCTCAATTTTATTAATAATAGATATCTGGGGAGCATCATCAATTATAAAAGCCACCTGTCTATCTGCGCTTTGAGGTAGTTTTTTAGAAGAAAAATCAATTACTGTATTTGTATCTAATAAGTATCCCGCTCCCATTCAGCACGTATTTGTTTTAACTCAGTTTGCATATTATCGGCTTGCTCAGGAGATATACTGCCACTTAGTATTTCAGATAATTTTGCTTTAGATTTCTTTACTACAGGATTTATCACTTGTATAAGGTTCAAATCTTCAAGGTCATGAATCAGCTTTAAGGCTTTAATGTCTTTTATTTTTATAGTGAGCGTTTCCATGGGGCCTTGTTGTTTAATCAAATTTACGAATAATTCTCAGTGTAGTATAAAGTTTAGATATAAAAAAAGCCCTTCCGGATAGTTCCGGAAGGGCTTAAAGGGAAATTTATTTAAAGCTTATTGAGCTTCTTCTTCAGATGCTGGTTTTTTTACGGCCTTGCGGGCTTTATTTTCAGCGCCTTCCATTTGCTCTTTTAACTGTGCCAATACGCTCAGATCGCCTAAAGTTGATTTTTCAACCGACTCTTTAACTTTCTTCACTGCATTGCTGGCAGATTTTGCTTCCTTTTTACGGGTTTCAAATTCCTGTACCCTTGCTTCTGCACGGGCTTCTTCCCAGATGCGTGAATGAGAGATAACGATACGTTTGTTTTCCTTGTTAAATTCAATGATCTTGAACTCAGCAGCTTCTTCAGCTTTTAAGCTTTTGCCATCTTCTTTAACCAGGTGTTTGGTAGGGCAGAAGCCCTCAACACCGTAAGGTAAAGCAACAATAGCGCCTTTATCAGTTACTTTGATAACGGTACCTTCATGTATCGAATCGATAGTGAAGATGGTTTCAAAAGTATCCCATGGGTTTTCTTCCAGTTGTTTGTGACCTAAGCTTAATTTGCGATTGTCAACATCAAGATCCAATACTGACACATCCAGTTTTTCACCAACTTTAGTGAATTCATTTGGATGGTTGATCTTTTTAGACCATGAAAGGTCGCTGATGTGGATCAGGCCGTCAATACCGTCTTCCAGTTCAACAAACACACCAAAGTTGGTCATGTTTTTAACGGTAGCAACGTGCTGAGTGCCTACGGCATATTTTTCAGCGGCATGCTGCCATGGATCAGGCGTTAATTGTTTAATGCCCAATGACATTTTGCGTTCGTCACGATCCAATGTCAATACCTGTGCTTCAACTTCGTTGCCAACTTTCAGGAATTCCTGAGGGTTGCGCAGATTTTGAGACCATGACATTTCAGATACGTGGATCAAACCTTCAACACCAGGGATGATTTCAAGGAATGCACCATAATCGGCAACAGTAACAATCTTACCCTTAACATGCGATCCCACCTGAATTTCTTCAGAAAGTGACTGCCAAGGATGAGGAGTTAATTGTTTTAAGCCCAAAGCGATCCGTTTTTTCTCATCATCAAAATCAAGCACAACAACGTTGATCTTTTGATCCAATGATAAAATTTCGCGCGGATGCTCAATACGGCCCCATGAAATATCTGTGATGTGTAATAAGCCGTCAACACCGCCAAGGTCGATGAATACACCGAAGTCGGTAATATTTTTAACGGTACCTTCCAGAATCTGGCCTTTTTCAAGTTTGGCAACAATTTCTGTTTTTTGGTTTTCCAAATCGTCCTCGATCAGCACTTTGTGCGATACCACAACGTTTTTAAACTCGTGGTTGATCTTAACAACTTTAAATTCCATTGTTTTGCCCACATAAACGTCATAATCCCTGATAGGTTTAATGTCGATCTGTGAACCTGGTAAAAAGGCTTCAACGCCCATTATGTCTACAATCAGACCACCTTTAGTCCTGCTCTTAACAAAACCAGTGATGATCTCATCATTGTCGAGTGCAGAATTAATACGTTCCCATGATTTTTGAGTTTTAGCGCGTTTGCGTGATAATACTAACTGACCGTTAGCATCTTCCTGCGATTCAACGTAAACCTCAACAGTGTCACCGATCTTCAGATCTGGTGTATCACGGAACTCAGATACAGATACCAAACCGTCAGATTTAAATCCGATGTTCAATACCACATCTTTGTTATTTACATTTACAACAGTACCGGTGATGATCTCGCCTTTTGTGATAGAACTGAAAGTTCCGTCGTACATTTTTTCAAGTTGCTCACGGTCTGAGTCGCTGTAATTGCCGAATTTTTTTTCATCGGCGTCCCAATCAAAGTCAACATTTGAGGATGTAACGTTTGATTTGATCTCTTCGATCGAAATTGAATCAGCCTCTGATTCAATAGTTTCTTTTTCCTGAGTAGCTGTAACTACGTCGAGTTCAGCTTCCTTAGCTTTAAGTTCTTTTTCTGCTTCCTGTTTTTTTGCCATTAAATAAATTTTCTCCTTTTCCCAATTTTCTAATTGGGACTGCAAAGGTAGAGATATAATTTTGTTTGATAAAAATTTATTTAATGTTAAAAAGGGATATTTGATTGATTTTGACCATTTTTTCAGCTTTTGTCACCGTTTTTCAGGAGTGAAACAGCGATAGCCATCGAAATTGTACCAGGTGTAGTGAATTTCAATTTATTTACTTCATTGTAAATAGCATCAGGCGGCTAATAAGAAAAACTCATTTTGTTTTCTATTTCTTCAAAAATCGACATAAAATCTTCCGCAAGGCTAGCCCGGTAAGCCCTTAAAATGCCGTTCATCGCAATCTCATTTTCTGCCGTAAAGGGGTCGTTCCAAACCCGCATGCAAATTCTTTTTAAGGCATACGCAATTTGTTTTGTGTCAGCATAATTGTACAGGTATTTGCTTTTTTTAAAATCGTTATAGAATTTAAAAAAAATAGCAGTGTTTTTTAAGCCTGACGAAGTTAAAAATTCATCAACAATAGGTGTTTTGCAGCCGTCAAGATGATCATAAAATCCATCAGCTGTAACTTTTCCGGTGGTAAGTAGCAGGTTGTCTAAAATCAGTTCAAGGGCGATATGGCCTAAAAAGAATGGCTTAACAGGGGAATCTACCATGGCTGGAAGCAGTTGTATTTTTAGCTGGTGCGAGTGGGTTAGAAAAAAATCTGACGAATGAAAATAACGGTCAACCAGCAAATGTTTGTTCCAGCCGTTGATGATGGAATTAATGTTACTATCCTGGTGGCTAAGTTTTTCGGGATGAATGATCGCTGTTTTGTCTGCATTTTTTAATAGATCGGGCATAACGGTACCTAACACCATATAGCAGTTGACGGTATCCCTGTCGAAATAAAAGTGCGACAAAAAATTCATAGGCCTTTTTTGCAAAATAGTAAATTTTTAAGATTTTGACATGATTTCACCGATTATTTGAAAATGATTACACCGAATTAATTTTGCGATTACACCGATTCCTATTTTGATTGCACCGATTTTAAAAATTGATTACTCGGAATATTATAGGAAAACACCGATTTTAATTTGAGGAATATGCCGATCGTATTTTATTCCGCCGAAATAACGATAGACGAGCATCGGTTGGATTTTGTAATCATTGCTTATCAGGATCGGTGAAATCATTTTAAAATCGGTGAAATCAAATATTATATTCTTTTATCTTTGGCGTCCCGTTAGCTATCGGGATGGGAAAAGATATTTATATGAATTTTGTTGAAGAATTACGCTGGAGGGGCATACTACACGACATTATGCCCGGTACTGAAGAACTGCTGAATAAGGGTATGGTTTCGGGCTATATCGGCTTTGACCCCACTGCCGATTCGCTGCACGTAGGCAGCCTGGCACAGATCATGACGCTGATCCATTTTCAGCTGGCAGGGCATAAACCATTTGCTCTGGTTGGCGGTGCAACCGGTATGGTAGGCGATCCTTCGGGAAAATCTGCCGAGCGTAACTTATTATCAGAAGAGGCTTTGCAGCATAACCTGCAGGGTATTAAAGGCCAGCTGGAGAAGTTTTTGAACTTTGATTGTGGCGCCAACAGTGCCCAAATGGTAAATAATTACGATTGGTTTAAAGAATTTACCTTCCTGAACTTTATACGTGATGTAGGCAAACACATCACCGTTAATTATATGATGGCCAAAGATTCGGTAAAGAACCGCATTAGCGGCGATACAGGTATGTCGTTCACCGAGTTTACTTACCAGTTGGTGCAGGGGTATGATTTTTACTATTTATGGAAAAACCATAACTGCGCCCTGCAAATGGGCGGCAGCGACCAATGGGGCAATATTGTTACCGGTACCGAACTGATCCGCCGCAAAGACGCTGGTGATGCTTATGCTTTGACCACACAGTTGATTAAAAAATCAGATGGCAGTAAGTTTGGTAAAACCGAAGGCGGCAATATCTGGCTGGACGCTGAAAAAACTTCGCCGTATAAGTTTTACCAGTTTTGGCTCAATACCAGCGACGATGATGCCAAAACCTATATCAGAATATTCACGCTGTTTAACAAAGAAATCATTGAGGCCCTCGAAGCTGAGCAGGATGCCGCGCCGCATTTGCGTACCCTGCAAAAAGCATTGGCAAAAGATATTACCATTAGGGTACATGGCGAAGCTGAATACGAAAAGGCAATCAAATCGTCTGAATTTTTATTCGGCAATACCGGCATCGAATTTTTAAATGAATTAAGTGATGCGGAAGTGCTTGCCTTGTTTGATGGGGTGCCTAATCATACTATCAGGCTGGCTGATCTGGAAGAAGGTATTAATATAGCCGACCTGCTGGCGGTGCATACTTCGGTATTCCCATCAAAAGGCGAAGCTAAAAAGATGATACAGGCTGGTGGTGCATCTATCAATAAAGTTAAAATTGCTACGGTTGATGATATTTACAATATAGATACACTGATCAACAGCAAATACCTGGTGGCCCAGAAAGGGAAGAAAAACTACTTTTTAATTATTGCCGAATAATTTGCAAATACGACAAATGGTATTTATATTTGTATATATGTCGTACAAGAAAGCAGATACCCCAAATATAGTGAGTGAGCCAATGGTAGCTTATGTTACCGCTGGTTCTTCAAATCCGTTTTATAATTTATTGGGCAGTAATAAAATAAGTCTTTCCAATGATTTGGATATTATAAAATTTGCGCGTGAGGGTTTTCCTAAAAGTACTTTGCTGGCATTAGCAAAAAAAATATCTCTAAACCTTCAGGAGTTAGCGTATATTCTCCACATCTCTGAGCGCACTTTGCAGCGTTATGATGATAACGAGATCATAAAAACTGAGTACGCCGAAAAGGCCGTCGAGCTTGCCCGCCTTTATACCCGTGGCCAGGAAGTGTTCGGCAATATGGATAAGTTTAAGTTATGGATGAAGGCTCCCAGCCTTATTTTCAATGGCGAGGCGCCGGTTTCAGTGCTGGATACTTCGGCAGGTTTTGATATGGTTTTCAGGGAGTTGGGCCGCATTGAGCACGGTATTTTTGCCTGATGGTACTTTATCGGATTACAAGGTGCATTTATGCTGAAGACATTAGCGGTACCGGGGGCCGTTTATATGGCGGCAGATGGAATAGTATCGGGAAGCCTGTTGTTTATCTTGCATCATCGCGGGCGCTGGCAGTGCTGGAAGTATTGGTGCACCTACAGCCATTAATGATACCTGATGATTACTGCCTTGTTGAAATTGAAGTGCCGGAGAATAGCATAACTCAAATTTTGATAAATGATTTGCCGGATAACTGGAAAGATATTTCACCTCCGCTGGCCTTAAAACAAACCGGTGACGAGTTTCTTAAAAAGCGGGATCATTTATTAATGAAGGTGCCTTCTTCTATTGTTCCGATGGAATACAATTACCTGCTTAACCCCCTGCACCCGGATATAAAAAAAGTAAAAGTATTGAAGAAAGAGCCTTTTGACTTTGATTCAAGGCTAAGCCCCCTCTAAATCTCCCCCGGTGGGGGAGACTTTAGCTGCATGCTGTTTTTTAAAGCCCTCCCTACCGGGGAGGGTTGGGTGGGGCTTACAAGTCGCTCAGCAAATCAAGTTTCTTGTGGTTATATTCTTCCTGCGAGATGAGGCCGTTATCAAACAGCATCTTTAATTTCTTTAACTTTTCGGTTAGCTCATCTGGCTTTGGCGCTTCCTGTACTACCGGTGCGGGAATGTGTACCGGTTCAGGTTCTGGTGCAGGAGCAACGGGTGCTATAGGTTGCTGCGCTATAGCACGTGCGGCATTGTCAAACTGTACGGAGCCTGATTCTGCACGTTTTTCTTCCAGGTCGCGCAGGCGGCGGGCTTCACGTTCGGCTTCTTTGCGTTCCTGGGCATATTGGTACAGTTTACGGGCCTGTACTTTAGGCAGGTAATCAACACCCATTTCGGCGCCGTTTGTAGTACGTACGCTGAAGATAGCCCCGATGATCTCTTCCTTGGTGAAAACATCCACAATATCTTTCCAAACAAAATCAACAAATTTTATAGTGAGGCCCAGATTGCCGGGTGTGAAAATTAAGATGCGTTTGTTGGTTAACGCCACACAATCCGGAAATAAATTAACGATGGGCTTTTTTTGTACCGCTATGTATATGATCTCTTCGCCTGTAGTTAGCAGGTCGGTAAGGCGCAAGTAAACTTTTTCAACTGCCTTGGGGTCCTGTTCTTCGGTCAAAAATTTATCTATCATGGTTTTGTTTTAATGCTTGGCGCAAAAATAAGAATATTATGTTAGTTGAACGTTAAGTTATCTAAACACTAATTTTCACCAATTATTTGGAATTACACGAATTGAATGTGCTGTTATTGAACCAATAGGTTACAACCCCTGATGTCCGAATTATCAAACCGGCCCAGCACCTCAAACGAGTTGTCAGCATAAATCCTGCCGAGGTCCTGGGTGGCGATAAAGGAACACGAATTGATATTTGCCAGATCGATTACATTGATGCCGCCGGCTTTGTCGCCGTTGAGTATGCTCATCGGGTCGTTGGTATCGCGGGTAATAACGCGCATCCATGGCGGGCAATTGAATATGCCTTCACCTTTTGAGTACGCCTGCGACAATAACTCCGTCATCCCATATTCCGAATGTATGGCGCTAACGCCAAAGCCCTTACATAGTTGTTCGTGCAGTTCTTCGCGGATCATTTCTTTCCTGCGGCCTTTCATCCCGCCGGTTTCCATCACAATCAGTTCGGGGAAATTAACTTTATACGCTTCAATAAAATCAAGCAGGGCAAAGGTTACGCCGATAAGCAGGGTTGGTTTATGGGCATCCTGTTGCTTTTTTAATTGCTGATACAGCTTATCGTGGTCATACAAAAAGAAACCGCTATCCGGGTTGTTTGATTGTTTGATGAGGTCATCAGCCATGTAAATCAGCGATGATCCTTCGCGCTCCAGGTAGGAGGGCAACAGTGCCAGTATGGAATACTGCTCAATATCGCCATAAAACAACTTAAAAGCAGCCCTGAAGCTGTCAGTATACCAGCTTACATCTGTTACATAATGGTTGCTGGTGATCACTCCGGTAGTGCCCGAACTGGTAAAAGTAACGTCAACCGGTTCGGCGGAACTTAAAACGGCGTGCGACTTAAAAAACTCAATCGGCAAAAAGGGAATATCGTTTACAGCATTAACTGCTTTCGGATCAATATTCAAGCCCTTAATAAAACTCCGGTAAACAGGACAGGCTTTTGCCTGGTATTGAAACACTTGTAAGGCAGCCTCATTAAACTGATGCTCATTATTAATAGAAAATACCTGCTGCCTGTTCATTGGCGCAAAGATAGGATCAGAATTTTTCACTTGTAGTTTTATTTTTTTTTGTGTTCAAGAATGCTACGCAGTTTACAGAATTTTAGAATTTTCATGATGTTATTTTCAAAATGCCCCACTGAAATTCAGCAAATTCTTAAATTCCGTAAATTCTGATTCTGACATTGTTAGCAAGTTCCGGGTTTTAGCGGCTGTTTTTTATCCTGAATTTTGATCCATCAAACATAAAAAACATGAATAAATTTAAAATTGTACCGCTATCCAGGGCTTACGCCCAAAGAATAAGGCAGGCCATGAAAGACGATTTCGGGCACCCGGTAACTGAAAAGGTGGCTACCGGCTCCGGTCCCTGCAGGGTATCGTTAAAGCCCTTTGTTAAAGGGGTTGATAAACGGATGCTGCTTACCCACAGCCCTTTTGCAGTTGATAATGCCTTTAACCAGCCCGGCCCGGTATTTATTAACAGCGATGACGTAGAGGAATACAGCGATATCTATCGCTTCCCGCCCGAAATTAAGGCGAACAAAGAGAGCTTCCCTTTAACTCTGATAGGCTATAACGCAGCGCAGCAGATGGTCTTTACACAACTTGTGGGCGATACCGATGCAGATGACTTGATCTGCGCTGTTTTTGATGCCCATCCCGAGGTGGAATACCTTCATGCGCGCAATGCGCAGGCTTGTTGTTTTATCTGCAAAATTGAAAGAGCTAACTGATTAATAATTAAATAAATAAAACAACTGGTTAATGTTGGGGTTGTTAGATTGATGTTCAGCGATTGTTTTTGAATATCATTAATTTTAAACTAACCCTATGAAAAACTTACGATTGCTAATGCTTCCTTTTTTATTGTGTACGCTGTTTATTCTTGTTTCGGCAACTAAAGAAGAGAGTAAAGAAACAGAAAAGATACACAGTGCCGTCAATGTGTTAAAGGATTTTGGAAAGATGAAAGATAGGATCCCGCACGAACTGATTGAAAACTACCAGGGAATTATCATTATTCCTAAACTGTTTAACGCAGGTTTTGCGGTAGGCGGTAAGTTTGGCAAGGGGATAGCCATGGTGAAACTGAACAACGGAAAATGGAGCGATCCTGTTTTTGTTAACCTTAGCGGTGGCAGTTTCGGATTTCAGTTCGGTATACGGTCTGTCGATCTTGTATTGGTTTTCAGGCACAAAAGCATACTTGAAAAGGTAGAACATAGCGATTTCAAAATAGGCGGTGATGTTTCGGCTACCGCAGGGCCGGTGGGGGAAAATTCAACCACCGTTACCGGCTATAACCAGCAGACTGAGGTTTATTCTTATTCGCGCGGCAGGGGCCTGTTTGCAGGCATTAGTATCAGCGGGTCTGATTTATCCGTTAATAAAAGGGCCAACGCCGAATATTACGGACCAGATAAAAACTCCCGGGACATATTCGAGACATCAAAAAGCAATACCGAGGCGGTTAGGATACTGAAGGAAACATTGAGGAGCCTTTAAAACAGAATAGTGAAAAATGAGATGCACAGGGGTGTTGCCGCCGGGCATTTTTTTATAGCACTATAACGCTTTGTGAAAGGGAAAATTTAATTAACTCTAAACCAATAAATGCAAACATATTGTCGTTTATAAGGTTGTTAAATCGACATAAAAATTAATTTTGCATCCGGTTTTAAAATAAAACGATCCATGAAAACGATAAAATTCCTCTTTTTACCAGCTATTTTTAGTCTTTTTTTGTTAACTGCTTCCGCGCAGAACGATGGCAGCAAGGAGACTGAAAAAATTCATGCCGCTGCTAATGTTTTAAAAGATTTTGATCAGATGAAGGAAAGTATCCCGCACGACCTTATACAGGATTGTGAGGGGATAGTGATCGTACCCGATCTGTTAAACGCCGGCTTTGTGGTTGGCGGTAAACGTGGCAGGGGTATTGCTATGGTTAAACTTGGCAATGGCAAATGGAGCGACCCTGTTTTTATTACCCTAACCGGCGGCAGTTTCGGCTTCCAGATAGGCGTACAGTCGGTTGACCTGGTAATGATCTTCCGCCACAAAGGGGTATTAACCAAAGTTAAGAATGGCGATTTTACCATCGGCGGCGATGCATCAGCAGCAGCCGGCCCGGTTGGCCGCAGTACTTCGGCCAATACCGATTATAAAATGGAAGCTGAAGTTTATTCGTATTCCCGCAGCCGTGGCCTGTTTGCGGGCATTAGTATCAATGGCTCAAATTTAGGCATTGATAAAAAGGCTAATGCCAACTTTTACGGCTCTGATATCAGTTCCGAAGATATTTTTGGTATGGGAAAAAGTGATTCAGATGCGGTTAGCGAGCTGAAAAAAACCCTTAGAGGAATGGAACAGGACTAATCAACCTGTCAAATTTTACAGCGATCCTGAATCAGGCCAGTTTAACCAATGTGTGTTTGGTGCTAACGTTGGCTTGTAATGAGAGGTATCTCCGGTAACAATAACTTTTGCCAGCATAGGCCAGGTTTCGTAGGAGCCTGGCCTGTTTTCTTCCCACTGTTGCTTGTTATAATCCGTTTTACTATTCTCCTGCTGACGGGTCATAAAGGTTAATGTTTCCAATGTCATCCCCATAATTTCATAGTTTTTGCGGTTGAGTTCCCAAATTGATTTTAGTTGCTCATCGGTCATTGCCGGCTCGTTTATTTCGTAAAAATCCTTATGGTGCCATTCATCCAGCACTAATATCTTTTTTAGATCTGCCGGGATAGAGGTGTATAGTTCTTCGTCAGTCGCCCTAAAAGTATCCCGGTAACTAATTATTACCAACCTGCCTGCTTCTTCAATATTAATCTCCCCCGGTTCGTATTCTTTTAACTCAATATCTTTATCCAGGTAATCCTGCTTATTAGTGCTTAAGGGTACTTTTATGTCCCGTACCAGCCAGTATGTTGCATCGGGTTTAATGCAGGGTTCTTCAATGCTTGCAAAATAGCTGTCATCGTCAATGGGGTAAAACCTGTGCGTGTTTGTTAATTGCCCGTTATCTTCTTCCTGGTTTACCAGGCAATTTCCAAAATAATTTATCTCAAGGTCAATTCTTGCGCCGCGTGGGTTATAGCCTAGTGTCATGTCAATTGCAAATTGTCGGATAAAGCCTTTTTAGTTTTACTCTGGCCTTATCATTGGTGAACTGCCATTTTATAGTTGCTTCTTTATTATTCCGGTCTTGTTGCCAGGCATTAACTTCTTGTTTCATTGTT
>JARLHA010000018.1 GCA_031292485.1 Mucilaginibacter sp. | reverse complement strand
GTATCGCCATAGGGTAAATATAAATAATCTCTCTGACAAGTTGGAAAACTTAGCACGCGGCGCAGGGTCCTCTGCGAGAGACCCTGCGGGGACGGAAATAGGTAAAGGTAATGAACCATGTGTTTTCGGTTACTTCGTGCCGGGTGCGTATTGCCATAGGCTAAATATAAATAATCTCTCTGACAAGTTGGAAAACTTAGCACGCGGCGCAGGGTCCTCTGCGAGAGACCCTGCGGGGACGGAAACTTGGTGAAGTATATATCTGTGCTATATTTACAGCTACTATCTAAATCAATATGTTTAAGCAATTTTACGACGACTTTACATATCTTCCTAAAAGAAAATTTAATGCGAAATATACTGTACCTGTTCTGATATTTTTTCTGGCATGCGTGTTAGTTGGTCAGTTGCTATCGATGTTGGTACCACTATCTGATTTGGGTAAAGTATCGGGCCATATAGTCGACATGGATACCAAAGTTGTTTCGTGGAGCCATTCAAGATTTTCCAGTCATGATGATCCGAATTACGCATTATTTATCAACCTTGATAATAACCAATCCTATGACATACAGAACAATATTGAAAGGAAAAAACTAACGGCTGAACTTAAGGCCGGCGATTTTGTTACGATATATTATCCAACTGAGGCGCTAAAGATAATGAGCGCGGGTATGCTGGAAGATGTCTCCCAGCTTGAACGGGGTAGACAGATATTATATAGTTGGAAAGAACAGCAGAATGAAGTTTGGTTTTTAGTTGCGATGTTAGTGGCGGCTATAGTGGTGTTTTATTTGTTGATGAAGCACTTCCGTAATTCCGTAGATATTCTTCAGTTATAATGCTGGGTTGATGAAGATCGTCGTATAAATATAACAAATATGCCCGGAATCATTTTTTTACTATTTAAACCTGAATACCTTTATAATCCTCATTAATTAATAGCCTAATTATCAGGCGCTTTAACTTTTGATTATATGAAAAAGGTCCTTGTGATAGAAGATGATGCTGATACTGCCCAATGCATTAATTATCTTATTAATGATTTAGGTTTTAAATATGAACAATCTGACTCTATACTATCAACGATAGATATAATCAAAACTAATCCTGACGTCATCATATTGGATTATTATTTACCAAATGGGCATGGCAGCCAGCTTTGTTTAGCATTGAAATCAAATTTACTCACAAAGGAAATTCCTGTTATTTTAATGTCGACTCATCCTAACCTTAAAAATATTTCGCAAACGTGCGGCGCGGATGCTTACTTAGAAAAGCCTTTTGATTTGAATAAGTTGATACAAATGATTACTAAATTTACGATTCCTCCATTGTTAATTATCGCTCGCTAAGTCAATTTTATATCGCCCTGTGTTAGTGGAACAGTAGAGGGGAATCAACATTCAGTTCTTGAATTTTTAGTTCAAAAAATCAGCACTGTAAATTTTGATAATGAAACAGGTTAAAAATGGATCAGAGAAGTGAAAGGTTTACTAACAAATGGATTCAACTCTGTTGGCAATACCGACAGAGAGCGATTAATCAATTTAACCAATCGGTTTAGTGAATTGGTAAAGGAATATAAATGCTTGCTTGAGAAATTTGATGCACTCAAAAACCAATCGAAAGAAATAATGGGGAAATAGGGGGTATAAAAAAGCGCAGCTATTTCTGAAAGAATGGCTGCGCGAAATGAAATTAAAGTTATTATCCTTAAAACTTATAGGCCAACGTAGTTAAAAACTGACGTGGCGCTATGGGCGTAATACTGTAGTTATCATGGATCAAATAATTCATGGTATTGGTAATATTGGTAATGCTTGCCAGCAGCGAGATCTTTTTATAGGTATACCCGGCGGTAAGATCAAGCGTGGTAAAACCGCCTACGGGCACCAGTCGGCTGTATGCCTGGGTTTGGCCAACGGTGTTATTATAGCCGGCCATCCTGCTGCCGGTGTAAAATGCCGTTGCGCCTGCTTTAAATCCTTTTAGGGCAGGGGCGTCAAATGTATAAAACAGTGTAGCATTGGCAGTACTCACAGGGCTGATCACCAGCCGTTCACCCAATATTGGCGAGCCTTTTAATCCTGATGTTTTGGTGTACCGCGCGTTGTTGCAGGAATAGCCGGTGATGAAATAAAAGTTTTTGGAGATATGGCCGGTTACATCGATATCAAAACCATCGCTGGTGGTTTCGCCGCTTAATTCTTTAATGGTATTATCGCTGTTAACAGTGCCATCAGCTTTGGCCGGCGCTACTACGGCCAGGTTGCTGTTGATGATGCGGTATATGCTGACATTTGCTACTATTTTGCCATCAAAAAATTCGTTTTTCGAACCAAGCTCATATTGGTTTACCAGCGATGGCTTCAGGCCCTGGCCTGTGTTTACATCCGTACCTGTATTTACAATAAAATTGTTGCTGTAACTGATGTAGACTGAAGTGGTACTGACGGGTTGGTATATAAAAGCAAATTTTGGCGAAAACGCGCGGTCGTACCGGGTGATGGCAGGTCCACTGCCTGATGTTCCCTTCAGCAGGTAGTTAATCCTGGTTTGATCAGTTTCCTGCCACGACCGGCGGATGCCTGCCAGTACTTTAAATTTATCGGTTAGGCTTACCAAATCCTGTGCATAGGTGCCTAACCGGTAAACCGGCGCAGTGATGCGTGCGGTATCAACTGCTGTTGGTACATCCGTACGCTGGGTGTATTTTGTCAGGTCCATGGTGTTGATCTTGTCATAAATATAGGTGCTTATATTTTGACCCGCCACGCTGTAACCGTTGCTAACATTGACCACTTTAGTAAGGTCGGTGCCGATTAATACCTGGTGGCTTATGGCACCTGTTTTAAATTTGCCTGTTAAATTCACCTGGCCGGCGTAGTCGTTTTCAATAGTATTGGCACGTGCCAGCCCTCTGTTCCAATCGCCGCTTGCACTTACGGTATTGGGCAGGCTGGCCTGGTACGAATCAATACCGGTGCCCTGGCCTGAAATAATAGCATTTAAATGCCAGTTATCGTTAAACTGGTGGTTGAGGGTTGCCATGCCCGAAATTTGGTTCATATGGCTGTATGCCCAGGAGGTGTTAATATATTGCGAACGCGGCACCATGGTGGGGATGGCCCGTCCGTTGTTGAGGGAACCAATACCAAAATCGGGGGTAAGGCTTTCACGCAGGTAATCGCCCTCGACCAATAAAGTTGTTTTTTTACCAAGGTTGAACAGTACTGAAGGGTTTACATATTTGCGGATGGTGTAAACATGATTGCGGTAGCTGCCGTCGTTTTCGTACACGCCGATGAGCCGGAAGGCTACGTCTTCGCTGACCGGCCCGTAAATATCTATACTCGGTTTAAACATATCATAGCTTCCGTACCGCATGGATACCTCGCCGCCGCTTTCAAACAGGGGCTTTTTTGTCACCATATTAATAATAAGTCCGCTGGATACGTTGCCATAAAGCAGCGCTGCACTTCCCTTTAATACTTCTACAGATTCCAGCGTACTTGCTTCCGGAAAACCGGCAGTATTGGTTAATATGCCATCCTTAAAAATGCTGCCCGAAGCGCCGGTGATGCCAATGCTATACCCTCTGGCTGAGAATGTTTCGCCCACACCGCCGCGCGTTTGTGTTAGTGATACGCCGCTTACATTTTTAACTGCATCTCCGAGGCGGTTTATCTGCTGGTCGTCAATAACACGGGCGCTAACAGTGCCGGTACCTTGCGGCAGGTCGAGGGCCCGCAGCCCGGCCTTATCCAGCATTACCGGTTTGGTGGTTTTATTAGCGTTGATGATTACCTCGTTCAGCTGCGAAGCGCTTTCTGTCAGGATAAAATCTACCGTTATTGTTTTTAATGCCGAAACAGTAACTGTTTTTTCCTGATTTTGCATTCCGACAAGAGAAACAGCCAGTGTGTAATTGCCCGGATTGATATTTGTGATGAGGTAGGAGCCGTCTTCTTTGGTACTGGTTGCCCTGTTCAATTCTTTAATAGCTACGGTAACATATGCGGCGGGTTTGCCGTCAGCAGTTTTAACTGTTCCGGAGACTTTACCAGTCGTGAGATCGTCGGCCCTAACGATGTTGGAGATGGTTAAAACCAGGAAAATGAGTTTGGCGATGGTGCGGTATATTTTTTTCATATCTTATTTAGATTAATTCTAATTAATCGCAAAGATAGAATTGGGATTAATACTTCAAAGCATTATTTGTAATTAATCTAAATAAAAATAAATAATAAACATGCTGTAGACGCCGCGTGGTTAAAAGTTCCCGTGTTTCATGCCAAAAGCTTAAAAACAACGGATAAATCAGTAACTGTTAATATTCACCCTCCAAAAATTACCGTTCTATTATCACATTAGGCCAAAAATTAATAGCTTAGGCGAAAAAAATAGATCGGGATTTAAGCATGTTAACTGTTGAAAAAATTGGCGGGACGTCCATGAGCGCCCTGGGTGAGGTAATTGATAATATTGTTTTGTTTGAACGCGCTGCGGAGCGTTTGTATAACCGGGTGCTGGTGGTGTCGGCTTTTTCGGGGGTTACCAATATATTGCTTGAAGATAAGAAGACCGGCGCGCCGGGTGTTTACCACCAGCTGGCCAAATACCAGGATTTTCATGGCCCGCTAAAAGAGCTTGTTTTAAAATTAAAGGCTATCAATAAGCGCTATACCGGGCTGGGGCTCGACCCGGATGTTGCCGACCGCTTTATTGAAAACCACGTGGCCCGCGCGCAGGTGTACCTCGAAAATTTATCAAATATACTGGCTTCGGGTTATGTGAGCCAGGAGGGTATCCTGCTGGCGGCAAGGGAAATCCTGGCCTCTATCGGCGAAACACATTCGGCGTTTAACCTTACCCATATCTTACAAAACAAAGGCATCCGCGCCAAACTGATCGACCTGAGCGGGTTTGACGACCCCCGGCCCCTGACAATAGACCAACGGATAAAGGAAGCATTTTCGACAGTGAACCTTGAAGACTGCCTTTGCATTGCCACCGGTTATGCCAAGGGTACAGAAGGTATTATGCGGGAATTTGACCGTGGTTATTCAGAAGTTACATTCAGTAAGATCGCGGAGATACTGAAACCGAAGGAGGCTATTATCCATAAAGAATACCACCTTTCCACCGCCGACCCGGCGCTGGTTGGGATTGAAAGCTGCAAACCGGTAGGATTTACCAATTATGATATCGCCGACCAGCTGGCAGATGTGGGCATGGAGGCCATTCACCCGAAAGCATCAAAACCGCTTGAGATCAACGGGATCCACCTGCGGATTAAAAATACTTTTGAACCATCTCACCCGGGTACATTGATCACCAGGGAATATATCTCGGAACAGAAGAGGGTAGAGGTAATTACCGGGATGGATAAACTGGTAATGATAGATGCGTATGATCCCCTGATGGTAGGTAATGTGGGTAGTGACCTGCAGATTATGAAGCTGTTTCATAAACACGGCGTTAGTTATACATTTAAGGCCACCAGCGCCAACAGCATCTCGATAGTGATATGGGAGAGTGATTTTAATGACGCGCTGATAGCCGACCTTGAAGCTGTCGTTGAAAAAGTTACCGTTGAACAAGTGGCCATGGTTTGCCTGTTGGGCACCAACATGGATCAACCGGGTTTATTGGCAAAAAGCGCTGATGCGCTGGCCAGCCATGATATCAACATAAAAAGTGTCGGCATGGCGTTAAGGAAAGTGAACATCCAGTTCCTGATAGCGCGGGAGGATTTTAAAACCGCGATCATAGCTTTAAATAAAGCAGTTGGTTAAGGCTGCTGGGTGATATAGCTAAGCTGACCAGACATATTTTTTGCTTCTTATTGAAGGAGGGAGAGCTTAAAAAGAACAGGCATACAGGTTTTACCCGGTATGCCTGTTTTGTTAAAGGGCTTATTTATAGGCTGCCTCGTTCCACCGGATTTCATTTCGGAACTGATCAAGCCTGGTGTCTTTGCCAATCCTTAAAAACTCCAGTCCGGCCATATCGGCAAAATCCTGTAAATGTTCTGCAGTAAGGTTTTGGCTGTAGGCGGTGTGGTGGGCGCCCCCTGCATAGATCCATGCGGCGCAGCCTGTTTTCATATCCGGGTACGGCTTCCAGAGTACACGAGCCACGGGCAGTTTAGGCAATTCATGTTGCGGTTCAACAGCTTCCACCTCGTTGATCAATAACCTGAAGCGGTTGCCCATATCAATGATCGAAGCATTTAACGCAGGTCCTCCGGCCACATTAAATACCAGGCGGGCGGGGTCAGCTTTGCCGCCAATACCCAGCGGGTGAACTTCAAGCGCGATTTTTCCGTTTGCTAATGAGCTGTCAATTTCGAGCATATGCGAGCCCAGCACCAGGTTATTATCCGGGTCAAAATGGTAGGTATAGTCTTCCATAAAAGCATTGCCGCCTTTAAGCCCGCTGCCCATTACTTTAAATGCGCGTACCAGGGCCGCGGTCTTCCAGTCGCCTTCACCTGCAAATCCATAACCTGCCTCCATTAAGCGCTGGGCAGCAATACCCGGAAGCTGCACCATGCCATGCAAGTCTTCAAACGTATCGGTAAAACCTTTAAAGCCGCCATTTTCTAAAAAAGTACGCAGGCCAATCTCAATCCTGGCAGCCTCGTAAACCGATGAATGTTTTTCTCCGCCTTTACGCAGTGCCGCATCCATGGTATAAGTTGCTTCGTATTCGGTAACCAGCGCATCAATTGCTTCTTCGCTTACCACATTGATCACAGCCACCAGGTCGCCTACGCCGTAGGTATTAACGGCATAGCCAAATTTAAGTTCAGCTTCCACCTTATCACCCTCTGTAACCGCTACAAAGCGCATGTTGTCGCCAAATCGGGCAAACTTTGCACCCTGCCAGTCGTGCCAGCCGGCTGCCGCTCTTGTCCAGGCATCAATTTGCGTCAATACGTCATTGTCTTGCCAGTGGCCAACAACCACTTTCCGGTTTTTGCGCATGCGCGAAACAATAAATCCAAACTCACGGTCGCCATGTGCGCTTTGGTTTAAATTCATAAAGTCCATATCAATTGAACTCCAGGGGATATCGCGGTTAAATTGGGTATGCAGGTGGAGCATCGGTTTTTGCAGGATACTTAAGCCACGGATCCACATTTTAGCGGGCGAAAAAGTGTGCATCCAGGTAATAATTCCTATACAGTTTTCGGAGCTGTTGGCCGCCATAAGTGTTTCGTAAATTTCTTCCGTGCTTTTTACAATAGGCTTATAGACGATACGAACGGGTATTTTGCCGGAGGCATCCATACCTTTGGCTATTTGCTGCGAATGTTCAGCAACAAGCTTTAACGTTTCCTCGCCATAAAGATGCTGGCTGCCGGTTATAAACCAAACTTCAAATTTTTTCAGATCGATCATTACTCTTAGTTTATTTAATTATAATTCAGTTTGACGGAGACCCTCACAATAATGCCGCTCCGTGTTTGTCAATGGTGTTTTAATATGTCTTTATAAAGGCGACAGCAGGCCAAATTCATTACTGGCCGTAATATGAACGCGGGCCGTGTTTTCGTTCAAAATGTTTTTTTATCAATGACGATTTAAGCCGCTGTACTTTTGGGTTTATTTGTTCTGTAAGCAGGGCCATTTGCGCTACCGATTCCAGGACAGCGCTGTTATACACCGCTTTATCAGCTGTTTTCCCCCAGGTAAAAGGTGCATGGTTGCCAACCAGTATCATTTCAATTTCCCGGTAATGCAGGCCGCGTTCGTTCAGGCAATTGATAATCTGG
This sequence comes from Mucilaginibacter sp., assembly GCA_031292485.1. Taxonomy (GTDB): domain Bacteria; phylum Bacteroidota; class Bacteroidia; order Sphingobacteriales; family Sphingobacteriaceae; genus Mucilaginibacter. Next base: position 2,491 of record JARLHA010000018.1, on the reverse strand, counting down.
TGGCCGGTTTCGTGTTCATAATCACCCTGTATCATTTCATCATCCATTGGGGCAGCACATGGGATATCAACGGTAAGGTGATCAGCGTGGGTAGTGCCATATATCGGGATATCTCTTTGCGACTGCGCCCAGGCAGTGGCATAGGTAGAATGTGTGTGCACAATTCCGTTTACACTTTCCCAATTTTTATAGAGAACAGCGTGCGTTTTGGTATCAGATGAAGGCCTTAAACTGCCTTCGATGATATTACCTTCAAAATCCACGATCACCATTTTTTCAGGCGAAAGGTCCTGGTAGGGAACGCCGCTTGGTTTAATTGCAAAAACGCCCAGGCTTCTGTCGGCTGCGCTTACGTTGCCAAAGGTAAACAGTACGAGCCCCAGCACGGGCAATTGCATGTTTGCTTCAAAAGCTTCGTGTTTTATATGTTGATAAATACTCATGATTACAGCTGGTATGTTTTGTGTTCATTATTTGATGATTTAACCGCGACCTGCCACTCTACAAATTTACCAAGGTCGTTATATTGCCGGTAGCGTTTTGTATACACTTCTTTGAGTTGGTTATCGGGATAATATTCCACATCAAAGCCGCTGCCCATTGCTGCCATGGCATCTTCAACCGTGGGATAAATATCCGCAACAACCGCGGCAAACATGGCTGCGCCCAAAGCGCAGGTATGCTCAAATTGATGGATCCGGATAGGCATTTCCAATACATCCGCCATCATTTGCATCACGAATGGCGATTTTTTGGCTACACCGCCAATGCCTATGATCCCTTTAACAGGTATGCCTTCCTGTATAAAACGGTCAACAATGCTTTTTGCGCCAAAACAGGTAGCTTCGGCCAGCGCGCGAAAGATCTTTGGCGCATCGCTGCCAAGGTTTAAACCTGTAATTGCACTTTTTAGCGTTTGATCAGCATCCGGCGTGCGGCGGCCATTAAGCCAATCTATCGCCAGTTCATTGTTGGTATCTACCGGCAGTAATTGGGCCTGCCGGCTCAATTCAGGTATAATGCGGGCGCTTATTTCATTTCGTAAAGCTTCGGCGGTTTTAGTATCTATAATTGCTGAATCTTTCAACAAATTATTCAATGGCCATGAAATTACATTTTTAAACCAGGCATAGGTATCGCCAAATGCTGATTGGCCGGCTTCCAGGCCGGTCATTCCGGGTATAACGGAGCCGTTTACCTGTCCGCATATCCCTTTTACCAATTTACCCTGCATTTCGGCTGCCGGGGCCACTAAAATATCGCAGGTGGATGTACCCATTACTTTGCTGAGGTGATACGGCTCTATCTGTCCGCCTACAGCGCCCATGTGCGCGTCAAACGCACCAACGCCCACGGCAACATCAGTTGAGAGACCTAACCGATCTGCCCATTCTTTACTTAAATAGCCTGCTTTTTGATCAGAGGTGAACGTATCAGTAAATAATCTTGTGGTAAACCCTTTTAATAAAGGATCCAGCGATGAGAAAAACTCATCGGGAGGCAAACCCCCGAATTCTTCGGCCCAAAGCGCTTTGTGCCCTGCAGAACACCTGCCCCGCTTTATATCACCTGCTCCGCTACCGCCGGTTAACAGAAAGGGTATCCAGTCGCAGTGTTCCACCCATGAGTAGCATGCTTTGCGCACCTGCACATCGGCTCTTAATATATGGAGTAATTTTGCCCAAAACCATTCGGATGAATAAATGCCGCCTACATATTTAAGGTAATTGATATCAAATTTGGTTGCATGTTCATTGATCTGGGTTGCTTCGTTAACCGAAGTATGGTCCTTCCATAAAACAAACATTGCATTGGGGTTCTGCTCAAAACCCGGCGTCATAGCGAGGGGAGTCCCATTGATATCTACAGCTACAGGTGTTGACCCGGTAGTATCTACAGATATCCCTTTAACGGCCCCGGCAGCATTGCTGCCCCCGGCCTTTGCCAGGCAGTCTTTAATGGTAGCTTCCAAACCCTCTATATAATCAAGCGGGTGCTGCCTGAATTGGTTTTCGGCTGCGTTGCAGTACAACCCATCCTGCCACCTGGGATAATTAAATACTGATGAAGCTATTTCATTGCCGTTGGTGGCGTTGATGAGTACAGAGCGAACGGAGTCGGTGCCGTAGTCCACTCCAATCACAAATTGGTCCTTATTCATAATCGGTTCTATAATTAGTGTTAAAGCAACACTTATTTTTTTATATAAACAAATAAAATGTAAAAACATTTAAATGATTACAGGTAAACGCGATAAAGCTGCTAAAGATGAAGTGTGTCCGGATTGGGGATGAAATTCAGAAACGCCTGAAATTTAGCATAATAGTTCTGCATATTAAGTTGGTAGTAATACGCGCCGCGTTTTGATCCTGCTTTATCCTTGTCGTTTAGTTTGATCAGTAAGCCGGTGGCCAAAACTCTTTTGCTAAAGTTTCTTTTATCAATTGCGGTATTAAAAACGCTTTCGTAAAGTAGCTGTAGTTGCGGGAGT
>JARLHA010000017.1 GCA_031292485.1 Mucilaginibacter sp. | reverse complement strand
GCTATTTTTACGGAGGCTATTTTTTTGCCGTCAACGGGGGATACAATTTCTTTTATGGAGGCCGAAGTGCTGCTTCCCCAGTTGCTTCCCGTACTAAAAGCCTCATTTATGTCGTTTATGTGTAAACGATTCAGAATTTCTGAAATATTAAAGTTCATATGTTTACTTTTGCCAAAGGTAAAAATCTTTAAGGCAATTTATATCAACTCGTCATTTGCCAGCAAAATCATTTGCATTAATTATCAGGCTATTGCAATTAATCGTGTTGACAATGTTTGAATGTTGATAACTAAATTGTATTATGGAGGTTTAATACTTGTAATTTAATCTCAAGTTAAGTTCAATAGAGCGAGTTTAAAGGCTTAACTGTATATGTTCTGAAACAAAATTGAATGGAAGAAGAATTTGAATTTGGTTATACCGAAGATGCAAAGTTTTCGGTAGAACGGTACGAAGAAATGATTCGCAATCATGATCAGTACTTTTTTGATGCCCAGGCGTTTGAGAACATCATCGACTATTATATCGAAAAGAACGACCCGCCTAAAGCCCTGCAGGTAACAGAGTATGCCCGAAACCAGCATCCTTTTGCCGCAGTTTTTTTAATTAAACAAGCCCAGCTTTTAGTAGTGGCCAATAATGTGGCCGGGGCATTTGCCGCGCTTGAAAAAGCCGCCATGCTGGAAGCTTCGGACCCGGACATCTATATTATCCGCGGCAACCTGTACGAAAGTATGGAACGCTATGGTGAAGCTTTGGAAAATTATGAAAAGGCGCTGGAGCTGGCCGAAGATACGGATGAAGTATTGCTTCATATTGCTTATGTATATCAAAACATGGGCGATTACGAAACTTCCATCACTTACCTTAAGCTTTGCTTAAAACAAAACATGGAAAACCAGGATGCCCTTTACGAACTGGCTTTTTGCTATGACGTTTTGGACAACCAGCAGGAAAGCGTTACGTTTTATCAGCAATATATTGATAACGAACCTTACAGCTATGCTGCCTGGTATAACCTTGGTAACGCCTTTACTAAATTAAGCTTATTTGAAAAGGCGATAGATGCATATGACTATGCAATTTTAATAAAGGATAATTTTGCATCAGCCTATTTTAATAAAGGCAATGCGCTGGTAAACCTGGAGAAATATGCTGACGCGATAGAAGTTTATCGCCAAACATTTGAGTATGAACAGCCGAATGCCGATACCTATTGTGCTATTGGCGAATGCTACGAAAAGCTGGAGCAAATGGATGACGCACGGGCTTTTTACAAAAAATCAGTGAAGATGGATCCAAAACTGGCTGATGCCTGGTTTGGGATTGGCGTAACGCTTGATTTTGAAGAGCGCTATTTTGAGGCGCTGCATTTCTATAAAAAAGCACTTGACCTTGATATTGCCAACGCCGATTACTGGTTTGCCATTGCTGATGCGGAATACAAACTCGGCCATATGGAAGAGTCGGAACAGGCTTACGAAAAAGTAGTAGAGCTTAATCCTATTGATGTGGATGCCTGGCTTGATTATTCATCGATATTATATGAACAGCAGCGCCTGGTTGATGCGATAGAAGTGATTGCGCAAGCCATAAAGTGCAATCCTGACGCAGCAGAACTTTATTACAGGATGGTGGCTTACTTATTTGCCAAAGGCGATTATAACGAAGCCCTCACCCATTTGGAAATGGCCCTGTCAGCCGATCCGGAAAAACATTATATCCTGTTTGATTATTTGCCGCAATTACAGAAGAACAAAGTAATTGTAGATATTATTAACAGGTATACTAAATAAGTGAGTGGTTGATTGAGTTGATTAAGTGAGTAGTTATGAAAAACAACCAATCACCTGATCAACATAATCTAACTTAATCAACCGAAAAAAGCCGAAAATTTTCTTTCAAATTTTCGGCTTTTTTCATGACCTTTGCTGCCATTAAAACTTTTAGTTATAGTCTATAACTAAACCAAATTTATGAATTACCAGATGAATAACCTTCCTGAGCGCGCTGTTAAACCCCGAAACGGCGGCATAACTATGGTTATGGATAAAGGGCTTAGTTTACGACAGGTTGAAGATTTTATAGAAGTAGCCGGTACACATACCGATATTGTTAAACTGGGCTGGGCCACATCCTTTGTAACCCCCAAGCTACAGGAGAAACTGGATATCTACCGCAGCGCAGGTATCCCGGTTTATTTTGGCGGTACTTTATTTGAAGCATTTTTGATACGAAACCAGTTTGACGACTATTGCCGCATCCTGGATAAATACAAAATGGAACACGTGGAAGTATCCGATGGCTCTATTGAAATTGAACATGAATTAAAATGTGAATACATCCGCAAGCTGAGCCGGCAGGTAACGGTGATCTCGGAAGTAGGCTCAAAGGATGTTCAAAAAATATTTGCCCCTTACAAATGGATCAAACTGATGAAGGCCGAAATTGAGGCGGGCTCATGGAAAGTGATTGCCGAAGCGCGTGAGAGCGGGAATGTAGGCATTTACCGCGATTCAGGCGAAGTACGCCAGGGCCTGGTAGATGAAATACTAACCCAGATCCCCGAAGAAACCATCATCTGGGAAGCGCCGCAAAAAGCGCAACAGGTATGGTTCATCAAACTCATCGGCGCCAACGTAAATTTGGGCAATATTGCCCCTGCAGAAGTTATCCCGCTGGAAACATTACGCCTGGGTATCAGGAGCGATACCTTTGATCATTTTTTGTAGGGAATAATTGTAGAAATTTAATATCGAATAATGGACCTGCCTGCCGGTAGGCTGGTGTTGAATACTGAACTCCGAAGTTTTTCACTTCATTATTCAACATTCGATATTGGGTGTTCGATATTAAAACTCTTAACATAACGTGAGTTCGATTTAAGAAATTTAGCATACAATTTCAAAATGCCCCATCGGGGCTACCGCTTTGTAGAAACCAAATACCAGGGATAATTGCCACGTCAGTGGCTACCCTTCGCGAATTGGGTAACCGCTGACGCGGCAAAAATAACGTTTGAACATAATGCTACAAAGCGGTAGCCCCGATGGGGCAATGGTTTTTCTTATCTCGAACTCAATTAACTTAAAGCCACTCACCCCAGTGGCTAGCCTATATACTTTCTCCACCAACCGGAAACATAGGGTTTCACCTCAGTCGGCTTACCCGGCTCAGGAACAAATAATTGAATATCTTTTTCTTTAGCATAGCCTATCAACCTTTCAATAGACTCATACCAGGCATGCGGGGCCAGGTTAAAGGTTCCCCAATGGATCGGCATCATGATCTTCCCTTTTAAGGCAAGGTGTGCGTTTGAGGCATTATTGGGCCCCATGTGGATATCAGCCCAGTATTGGCCATATGCGCCGATTTCAAGCATGGTCAAGTCAAAAGGCCCAAATAAATTGCCAATCTCTTCAAATCCCGGGAACCATCCCGAATCCGCCCCGAAAAATATATTGTGTTTATTGCCTTTTATCACAAACGACGACCATAATGTCTCGTTTCGACCGATGATGCCCCTGCCGCTGAAGTGACGCGCGGGCGTTGCGGTAAGCACACAATCCTGGCCTATCATTACGCTGTCCCCCCAATCCATCTCCGTAATAAAATTTTTTAACATGCCCCATCTTTCCAGGTGCCGGCCTACACCAAGCGAGCAAAAGAATGGGATGTTTTTACCGGCAAAAAACTTAATCGTTGCCTTATCCAGGTGATCATAATGGTCGTGCGAAACGATCACTGCATCCAGTGGCGGCAGGTCTTCCAAAGCTATTGGTGGTTCAAAAAACCTTTTTGGACCCATAAATGATAAAAACGAAACCCTTTCGCTCCAAACAGGGTCGGTTAGTATCCGGTTGCCATCAATCTCAATCAATAAACTTGAATGGCCTACCAGGGTAACCCGCAAACCGTTTGCAGGCAGGTCGTGGTAAACCGATAATTCCGTTTTAAACGGACCGATGGTTTGTGCGGGGCTATTTTCGGCCTTATTGTTGTAGTATTCTTTCAAGATCGGGATCATCTTACTGAACCCAGCCTCGTCAGTAGGAATTGGGTTAAGGAATTT
>JARLHA010000016.1 GCA_031292485.1 Mucilaginibacter sp. | reverse complement strand
TTTTATCGCAGTGTTATTTATTTATTGCTTTTTGAATGTAGCTAATTGTGAGATAGTTGCAAATTCTATTCTGGCCATTTTTAGGATCATTTAAAGGTGCTAAATTCTAAAGAAATAGCAGAAGATTATAATGAGTCGGATATTGACTTTGATTGTCCAAAGCCAACTCTTCGGCTTTCCTATGCAAAGTTTGATTTTTTTGTTGAGGGGTTTGAGTTTTGAGTTCTTATGGATGGTACGATAAACTGGGTGTAGTAAAAATTCCCAAATCCCATATTCACCAGTACCGCGAAGATAGCCACCGCCGGGTAAAAAGTAAAGGCCATGCAGAGCGGGCCATTTTGTTTTGTTTTTTAGCGGTGGCCCGGCCTTGACTATTTACCCGGCTCCCGCTTTTGGTTGCTTACATGGTGAAAATGGAATGGTGTGTTCTTGACTTGCATGGCGTATTGCATAGCGGGTCAAAAGCGTCCTTCCCTGTTTGTTTTCGATATGTCGCAAGTAGGTTGGTATTGATAAGAGGCCGTTTCAAACGGCCTCTTGAGTTACTGTTGGTTTTGCTACTGTAAATTCCATAAGCTTTTCTGCCATGCTCTTTTTAGCATCATTTTCAAAGCCTTTCCAGTAGTTCTGTGTTGTATTCATGGTTGTATGCCCCAAAGCTTCCTGTGCAAATTCCAGCCCCATTGTACGGGTTGCCTGGGTAGTGAATGAATGGCGGGCTACCATCGTGCCTAATTTAAATGATAAGCCTAACTGATCGACCAATTTTTGCATGTGCTGGTTTACAAACCGGATAAAATTTTGGTTGACTCGATGCCGCTCTTTTGCTGACATGCCTGTCTGGAATATGGGAAACAAGTAATCATTAGGCTTGCCTTTTTCGTTGGCATACTTTTTAATAAAATCTTTAATATAGCTGGTCAAGGGAACAACAATAGGTGTCGGGTCTTCCTTTGTAGTATTTTTCGTCTTGTGCCTTAAAAATGAAAAATAGGTGTCATGAATATCTTTAAACCTTAATTCAGCAATATCCCTGAAATTCATTCCGTTGCACTGGTAACTGAAAAACCAGAAATCCCTGGCCTTTAGCATAAAGCTATCTGTGGCATCTGCGATATACAAAGCGTTAAGATCAGGTGTTTCCAACGCCTTTTTTACATTTTTACCGTTAGGGATTTTATAGGTTTTAAAGGGATAAAGTTCAGGGGAAATGTCCCCGGCTGCAATTGCTTTATTAAAGATCGCCCTTAAATTACGCATATAAATGCCAACTGTTGTTTTGGAACTATTTTTGGAAATCATCCATTGTTCATATTTATTTAAAACTTCGGCTGAAAGTGCGGTAAAAGGAATATACGTAACCGGATTTTTTTTACCCTCACTCAAATAAGCCGTAATAGAATTAATGCTGCAATTGTAACTGGAAGCTGTGCCGATCTGCTCATTTTTGTCCAGTACCTTTACATAAGCAGCAAAATGGTCAATAACATTATTGGCGCTTGCTTTGGTACGGAACATCTTGCGTTCAAATTTTTCAAAAGTAAAGCTATCACCTAAATCCTTAGCCAGTTCTGCCGCTTTTTGTATAATAGCATCCAACTCAATTTTAAGTTCCTTAAGTTCTCCTCTTGGCTTGGCAGCCAAATAAGATTGTTCAAACTGTTCATTGCTCAATTTGTAATCAGTTTTATACCACCGTTCCATTTTTGCGGTAAAATAAACGTGTAGTTTTAAAGGGTAAGTGCCATCTTTCAATGCCCGCCTTGTGTCCAGATATAAAGAAACCTCTGCTTTCATGATTTTAATAATTAAATGTATAAATTTGCAGAAACAAACAAAATGTAAGCATCGCAATAAATGAGGTAAAATGCTGATTTATAGTCCGATTTACTAATACAAATATAAGAAAAACGATTGAATTATTTGCAGAAAATTTGCAGAAAAATGGACAACAAATCGCAAAACATCACAAATTACCCAATAATGAAAAATATATAAAATGTTGATTATCAATACATAACAATGAATTGCAAAATACCAGTAATGTGTAAAATATGACTGTTAATCAGAGGGTCGCTGGTTCGAGCCCAGCCTCAGGAGCATCAAAATCAATGATTTAGCCCCACTTCGGCAAGTGGGGTTTTTTTATTCTCACACATTTCTCACACAATTCCACAAAAAGCACACAAACAATATTAGGATTGGCTGTTCTGAATTGAATTAACAAATAGGGATATTATGAGAACACTCGTTTACAAGCAGTGGATATTAAGTACCGAATAAACAAAACACCCACGCTCATAAAAATGTCTTTCGTAGATATTTTACCACCTGGATAATAGCTTTCCATCTTAAAAATACGTTTGCCCGGCGCTCTCTAAATAGAGAATATGATTAAGTAGGTTCGGTTAACATAATCTTAAAATTGTTTTCTTTTCGATTCACAGGACAGCTACGGACACCAATTTTGGCCCACTCAAATGGAAAAACAGCTATCCTCGTATATACTAATCAAAATCACCTCAATGTGCCAAGAATAGTTTGAATTTCGACTTTAATAGAATAGAAATGTATATCGAATAATGTTGTTCGTACTTATAAAACGCGCGTTGGTGTAATAAATTTGCAAGCTGTTAAAATTACTCCATTCTTTACCACACAGATGGTGAATAGATTCTAAACCGATTTACCTCCCTGTCCGAAATGTTTACACTTTATTTTTAGATTAAAATAAAACCTAGATTAATTATAAGAGGTAGCCAATTAGAACCTTAAATACAAAAGTCACTTAAGAACTGAAATACCTGGGAATTTGATTTTAATAGACTGGATATTAATAAGTTAAACGTACTGTTTGACGGAAGAGAACTTTCCCACACATCTGTCAGATTTACGTAACTGGTACCAATACAGTTTGTTATGTATACAAGCCAAAAAATCAAAATAGTGTCTGTGACGAACATAATTATTGCCTACTCATTACATACGAATTCCGAAATTTTGGATCTTTTTTGACTTTATATTTTTTTATAAAGGACGGGGATGTCGAAAACCGATAATAGAGTAGGCAAACTAAACAAAAACAAGCATTATGAAAAAGTTACTTGAAAAACTGGCATCAGTAGAAGAACTGAGTATTTTGAGCATAGAGAAATCGAAAGCCACTTTCGGCGGATCTGTCGCTTATGACTCTTCGGTTAGCCAAGACATTTCGCAGAAGTATGACACGTCGTTGAGTGACGATAATAGTCAAGCCTTCGATGTCGGTTAATCAACTTCCCTTTATTTCAAACCCCTAACTGGGGATACTTATTTTGACCAATTTATAACATACCGGGATAAACCCAAAATAGCGTAAGCAGTAAAAACAATGACAAGAGTTATCAAAAAGCTACTTACCAACCAGAAGTCACTAGTGACAGATATCACAATTCAGGGGCTTATAATGCCTCCCAGGCTCAAGAAGGAAGGACAAATAGCAGTTAATGATTTGGGGGCACGGCTTTGACTTTATGTTTTTTATATAAAGACGGGGATGCCGAAAACCGATAATAGAGTAGGCAAAAAAACTAATACTTATTTTATGAAAAAATTATTAGCCAAATTAGAATCAGTTGGCGAACTGAGCATCCTAAGTCTGGACAAATCAAAGGCGACTTTTGGGGGGTCCATCAGTTATGATGACTCACTACAAAATGACAGCTCTACGTCTTATGACACATCCAATTATGTTGATCATAGTAATGATCACGACTCCTAGTATTTCTAGGATCACAGCCATTCCGGCTGTGATCCTTTTTAAAAAAGCAAGGATTTATTTATGATAGTAGTTTTATCCTATGACGAATTTGAGCAAGGAACAGAACCGGTAATTGACTGGCTGATAAATCTAAATGCCAATTTTATTAAAGTAACTATTAAAGACATTTTCAAAAGTGAAAGCAATATTAGAATAGATATAAATCAAAAAAAAATATTCTTTAAAAATGTTGATATAACAGCAGACATTAATGTGTTTTTTTACAGGCGCATTTTTGCCAATTTTTCGTTACATGCTGATGGCAACATTTTCAAAGACCAGTTGGAACGGGAAATTACTGATGAAACCATAACACTGATAAATTACTTATTTTATGTTTTTAAAGATAAAACTTGGCTGCCGGCCCCAGATCGAGCAAATGTTAACAAATTGACTATGCTAAATAAAGCGGTGGATGCCGGATTAATCGTGCCTAAATCCGTCATAGTCAATAATAAAAAGGATTTATTGGCATTTTATACTCTATGCACCGGATCTATCATCACCAAACCGATCAATAAGGCCGGATATTATACGGTAGGAAAATATACTTATTTTGTTTTTGTAAATAAAATCGACGAAAAATTTATAGCTGACTTAGAGGATAACTTTTTTCCATCACTTTTTCAAGAGTGCGTGGAGAAAGATTACGAGGTACGCATTTTTTACCTCGATGGAGATTTCTACAGCGTTGCACTTATCACTAAGGGGCAAGAAAGCCTGGTTGACGTAAAACAAAGGTCGGTTGCAGAAGATGCCATTTGGGTGCCATATAACTTGCCGGAAACTTTAAAACAACAACTGACCACTTTCTTTAAAAGCATCAATCTTAATACCGGATCAGTGGATGTTCTGCGTACTAAGACAGGCGAATACGTGTTCATTGAAGTAAATCCTGTCGGTCAATATGGTGCACCTTCTCATCAGGGGAATTTTCATTTAGATAAAAAAATAGCTCAGTATTTAATTGATAAGGACAATATTTATGAAAAATAATATAGATAGTCTATTTGGCAGCAGTACATTAAAGCAGGTGCCCCTTTTCTATCGATTTTTTACCGAATTGGAGACGGAGCAGGTCGGAGAGCTAAGAATGACAAGCCGCTTCAGCTCAAGCGAGCGGCATTATTCAAAAAGTTATATGAATATGCCATTCCATAAACCGATATCTAACGTTGACCCAGATCTTTTATTCGAAAAAAATGGGTAAAAACTTTTTGCTACTATATGCGTGTAATATTCCCGTCAAGGGAAAAGAGAGCTCAGCAATTTATGCTTTGAGCCGGGGCGCTGTTTTTCATATTCCGAACTCATTTTTTAATATGATAAAAGAGTGGCAAAAAGATCCCTTCGACGTTGTAGAATTCCGTTATCTCGAAGAAATGGAAACCTACAGGGAATACGTGGATTTCTTGTTGAGTAAGAATCTAGCATTTTTTACGGATACTCCTGAGTTATTTCCGCCAATGGAGATATCATTTCCGATTGGTGAAATTATAAAAAGCGCCATCATTAATTATAATGGGCACTACTCATTCAATCAATTAATTGGGTCTCTAAATAATCTTAACTGTAAACTAATTGAATTAAGGTTTGGGCCAAGGATCGATAGTCTCGCACAACTCAATTATTTGTTGGAAGATACCAAAAAGACTACCATTCGACATATTGATGTTTTCATAAATTTCCCTTTCAATTATCGACAGCGAGAATTAGAAACAATTATTGAATCAAACAGGAAGCTCAATTCAATAACATTTTGCTTGGCAGACACTACCCTACGAAAAACCATTGATAATTGCAGTGTGAATTTTTTACCACTTCCACATCAGGAATTAATTAAATATCGCATTCCTGAAAATACCCCTCTTGTCAATTTAGATTACTTTATGGAATCGCATTTTTTCAATCCACTGTACAACCAGCAGGTATACATTGATGAGCTTGGAAGGATTAAAAATCATGCTTCTCAAAAAAGCAGTTTTGGAAACATAAACGATACAAACATTGAAGAAATTGTCAGATCAAGAAAATTTCAGAAATTATGGCAATGTGAATGGGAGAAAAAACCTTGGTTGAAAAACTCTCCCCTTAGATACGCTTTATATAACCCGGCTCCAGTGAAATATATTGCAAGGCAACCTCAGGCCGAAACAGTTGCAGAATAAACGCATATAAGTGTATAAGAACCATGAATAATCGCTTTAAATTTTATCGACAACTGGAAAGCCTGGATTGCGCACCAGCATGCCTAAAAATGATAGCAGGGTTTTATGGGAAGAAATTAAGCTTGAATTATTTGAGAGAGGTTTGTAAAACCAACAAGTTGGGTACTTCTATTTATTCCCTTACGAGTGGCGCCGAAAGAATAGGATTGGAAACAATGGCTATAGAATTGGAACCTTCTAAAATTACTTCTGAATTGCCGCTTCCCTGTGTGCTTTTGTTCAATGGGAAACATTTTGTGATACTAACTCGTGTCAATGATAAATTAAACAGAAGAAAATATTCCTTTCGAAAAAATACCAGCTACACAATTGCTGATCCCGGTTTTGGGGTAATTACAATTAATGAGGCAGAGCTTAACAAAAAATGGGCTTGTAACGAGGACAAGGGCGTCTGTATATTTTTTGAACCTGATGACGATTTTAATACCAAGAATGAAAATGCTTCAATTAATGGGGATAGCAGCAAAAATTATATAGGAAGCTTTAAGAAGATTATAAAAAATTATCGCGGCGGATTATTCCAAGTGCTTTTCGGGATGGTATTGAGTAGTTTGCTTTCGCTGGCCTTTCCTCTCCTGACTCAAAGGATCGTTGATGTAGGAATTCATTTTAAAAGCTTTCAATTTATAAAATTGATTTTCTTATTCCAAATAGGTTTTTTTATCAGCATGATGGTGATTGACGTGATTAAATCATGGATTCTATTACATATCGGTGCAAAAATAGAGCTTAATCTAACGTATGATTTTTTAAGTAAGATTATGAAACTGCCGTTATACTTTTTCGATGTCAAAGTGGCTGCGGATTTAATGCAACGTATTAGCGATAACTCCAGGATTCAGGCGTTTATAAAAAATCAACTTCTAGATTTTGTGGTTTCAATTGCAACGTTTATTTCGTTAACGGTGCTAATGTTACATTATAATTTGAAAATTTATCTGGTTTATTTAACGGTGACAACCTGTAGTGTGACCTGGGCATTGGCTTTTATCAGAAAAAGAGAAATTCTTGATTATCGACGGTTTGATGCAACCACAGAAATTACTGATAATATAATAGAAACTATTGTAGCAATGCCCGAAATACGGATTAATAACGCCGAGCAAATTAAAAAAAATCGATGGGAAAATATTCAAATTAAGCTTTTTGATATTAATAGGCGTATCCTCGCTTTGCAACAATATCAAAATTCCGGAACCGCTGCTTTAAATACATTTAAAAACCTTTTGATTACTTTTTTGTCTGCGCAACAGGTCATAGCCGGAAATTTGACTTTAGGTGAAATGTTGAGTATTTCAGCCATAACCGGCCAACTTAACGTGCCAGTAAACCAGATGATCGGCTTTGCGCAGTATCTTCAGGATGCGAAAATCAGCTTCGCGAGGTTGTCAGAAATACAGTCAAAAAATGATGAGGATTATAAATTGCCAGTTGGGGTAGCCGACGATTTCCCAGACGTTATTGACAGTTTCGATTCCATAAAAATAAACGACTTATCATTTAGCTATATTGAGTCCGAGGACGATTTGCTTTTCAAAAACTTAAATTTAGAAATACCTAAAGGAAAAGTTACCGCGATTGTTGGTCTTAGTGGAAGTGGAAAAACTACCTTAGTTAAACTACTACTTAAGTTTTACGAACCATTATCAGGGTCCATTAAAATCGGGAATACGAATCTTTATGATATTCCTTCAGATTTGTGGAGAAGCTATTGCGGGGTTGTAATGCAAGAAGGGCATGTGTTTTCCGACTCGGTCGAAAGCAATATTGCTATGTCAACCGAAGATATTGATCGGCCCAGAATGCTTAATGCAGCAAGAATTGCTTGCGCGGATAGTTTTATTCATGCGTTGCCAATGCAGTATGCTACTAAAATTGGAAGCGCTGGAACCGGCTTAAGCACAGGCCAGAAACAAAGAATTCTGATCGCAAGGGCGGTCTACAAAAACCCGAAAATATTAATTTTTGATGAAGCAACAAGCTCGCTTGACGCAACGAATGAAAGAAGTATTCATGAAAATCTAGATTCGTTTTTTAAGAATAAGACTGTAATTATTATCGCTCACCGTTTAAGCACAGTCCGAAGTGCCGACAAAATAATCGTGATGGAAAACGGAAAGATACAGGAGCAGGATACCCATGAAAATTTAATAGTGAGCAAAGGTTCATATTATCAACTTGTAAAAAATCAGCTCGAACTTGGAAATTAATTCTTATGAAACAGATTGATTCGGTAATTAAAACGAGGAATTTAATTGTAAAAAGTATCTTGATATATTTCTTTATCATTTTAATTGCGGTCACCGCTATAGCATTTCTAAAGTACCCGTCGAGGTTAACTGCTCAAAATATAAAACATACAAACAAAAAGCTATTTTTAAAAATCGAACTGTCGGAGATGATCAAACTGCAAAGGCAAAAACGCCTTTATATCGTTGGCCCCGAAAACAAAACTATTACGTGCAACATTGATCAGGTAATTGACAAAGATTATTCTGGATTTAACCTAGTGATTTCCACACAGAGCGAGGATATTCCTCTTTGGGCGGAACATGCTTCTTTTTTGAATCTCGAAACGGATCAACGGCGAATGTTTAACATGCTTTTTACAAATTAATAGAAAGTAATCTGCACCTAGTGCTAAACCATATGGATAAACCACGTCAAGTTCTCCTTATAGCTTTTCCGACCTTTAGCCATTATGTATCTATGGTTCCCCTGGCAAAAAAATATCAGTCGATGGGATATAAAGTATCCTTCACTGGAACTAAAGCGCATAAAGATTTAATTGAGGGATGGGGTATGAATTTTATAGCCTGTAGCTACCTGCAAAATTATGATATCTCCAGCTTTAGAATTGCTGTTACTCTTTTCGTCAATTCGTGGTTATCGCCCAAATTCATGAAGAAAAGATTCAGGCATTATCTACAATTCTCAAATGAAATTGCAGCTATTGCGGCAGGGGACGGTATCGAAAAGATTGTACTAGATGCTCATCTATCATTTTATTGCCTTTTCTTTTTAGAACAATTGCCCTATACGATCATTTTTAACACGAAGCTTTATACCGCTAAGAATAACGGTTTTCCTCCATTGAATGCTAACTTTATTGCATCCCGCAATCTTATAGGCATAGTTGGTGCAAATATCCTGTGGTATTTGAAATACATCCGCCCCTTTACACACAAACTGCTCAACAAAATCGTGTTGAAAGGATACGATGAACATCAATTCATTAAGAGGTCCTTGGCCAAGAAACAAATTGAATACAATGATTTTTTTTTACCCGCATACAAAGCATTTTTTCATTATGAATTGAATATGGAAAAGGTTCCGTTTCAACATTACATAACAAGAACAAATTGCATCGAATATCCCTGGAAAAAGCCTGGAATTAAGGAATTGTATCTGGATATGCCTCCATATGTTAATTTACAGGATATTTCTTCGTATCCGAATCTTAACAAATTCATTGAAGATTTTTTAGAACTGAAAAAGCAAAATCACTCAGTCGTTCTCATTTATTGCGCCCTTGGTACAATGACGTCGCGTTACAAAAAAAAATGCATCCAGTTCTATAAAGTCTTCTTGAAAACCTTTGACAATCCCGCGAAATACAGATTAATCCTTTCCACCGGTGATGTTCCTATGCACATCTTTAAAACCCAAAATAATGCCTTTATCAGAAAACGCATTCCACAACATAGCGTTTTGAAGTTGAGCAACTTGATGATAAACCACGGGGGGCTGAATACTATTATGGAATGCATCAACTTTAAAGTGCCGATGCTTGTTTACCCGGTAAATCCCAATTTCGACCAAAAAGGGAATGCTGCAAGGGTTGTATTTCATGGGATTGGTTTACGGGGAAGTTTGGAAAAAGATAATTGCGATCAACTGTTAAAAAAAGCAAATAAAGCGATGTCGCTTAGAGACAATATTAGAATTCATGAATGGGCAAATAACAACAAAATAGACGGTATTAGAATATTCAATAAATAATGGAAATAAAACAAGTCTTAATAATAACGGATGTGAATTTTTGGGAGGGTGGAGCTGGGCATCGCGCAAGGATTTCAAGCCTTGTAAGTTTTCTTTCCTCTAATACAGCGCTAACTATCCTATATGTTGGTCAAGCCAAGGTATTATCGGAAAATGCTTTTCTAGAACGATATAGTTGCAGAGTAATCGCATCAAACAACCTCAGGAAGGTTCCAACTGATCAGTATGCCATGCAAGTCGGAACTCTTTTAACGGGTTTGAAATTTGATGCTGTTATTGTTGAATATATCCACAATACCTATTTCTTGCAATTTGTGAACGATGAGGCCGAATTTATATTGGATTGCCATGATGTAGTTAGCGAGCGTTCAAAAGAGTTTAAAAGGTTTGAATACCCTAATAGGTATTATGACCTTGTGGAGGAAGAAGAATTTAAACTCTTTAAACTATACGATTATGTGATTGCAATTTGCCTGCCAGACTTTAACAAAATTGAAAAAATTATCTCAAAGGAAAAAACATTGTTGTGTCCTCATGCGGTGGTAACATTTCCTGGTTTCATTCGGGAAGATGTGAAAAATATAACATTTATCGGTAGCGAATATCTTCCAAATGTTGATGCGATTAATAGTTTCGTGATAAATTGTTGGCCGGAAATTTATAAAAAACATGACGTTAAGCTAAATATTGTCGGCAACGTGTGTAAGGAATTATCCATTAAAAGCGATAAAATAAATTTGCTTGGTTTCGTTGCGGACTTAACGGGTGTTTATCAACATGCCGATATAATTATTAATCCGGTTCGATTTGGAGCAGGGCTAAAAATAAAGAACGTTGAGGCGCTTTCAAAAGGAAAGCCGCTGGTAACGACAAAACACGGGGCAAGGGGGATGTACGAAGGTGAGGGCACTGCTTTTCTTGTTGGTAGCACGAATGAAGAATTCACGTCGCAATTATTAAATCTTATAGACGATTATTCATTAAGAAAATGGTTGAGTTTAAACGCAATTACATACACTAACGAAAATTTCTCGGCTGAAAAATGTTTTTCGCCACTTATGCAAGTAATCCAAGTAGTGGTATAAACTAAAAAACGCAGCCAAAGTGAAAAAAGCTGATAAACATGCAACATATGTAGAAAACATGCGTCGCTTATAAAAACCAATTATACACCGAAGCACCGTAACCTGCCTAAATATAAAGTTTTGTTGTTTGCCTAAATGATGTCATTAATATCGCAAAAGGGGGCCGAAAGGTTATTTATATGAAAAAAAACTTCAATGTTCGTATTTTTTTTGAAAGAGACTTCGTGTTGAATTTTATTATTATACTGTCTTTATTGTCTTTTCATGCCAGTAGCGCTTTTTCACAAAATACCTATCGAATTTCAGGAAAGGTAGTTGACACAGCCGGCCTGCCAATTGCTCATGTTTCTATCGCTATTCTCAGTCGCATCGATTCAAGTCTAATCTATAATGGCTTCGAAACTAACGATTCGGGAAGATATGTTATTAACTTGAGTAAAAAGGGTAACTACTTATTACAACTTAAAAAACTGGGATATGTAGGTCATACAACCCGGGAAATAGATCTGTTGGATACTGTTAACGACGTAAAAATTGAATTGATTACGTTGCAACAGTCAATCACATTACTTAAGGAAGTGAGTATTAAAAGCAGCAAGCCACTTGTAGAACAACGGCTTGACAAAATTGTTATGAATATTGCCGGAAATGTTCTCTCACGTGGAGACAACGTCCTGGATGCGTTACGCATGGGGCCTGGAGTCACGGTCGACGGCAAAGAAACCATTAAGGTGAATGGCAAATCTGTGCTGGTTATGATCAATAATAGAACAGTATCATTAAGTCCGGAAGCACTCAAAAATTACCTGCACACAATATCTGCAACCTCAATAAGCCAAATTGAAATTATATCGAACCCTTCGGCTAAATATGATGCTGGAGGAGCCTCGGCGATTATTAATATAATACCCAAGAAACTTACTGATGATGGACTTAAAGGAAGCGTATCGGGCAGCTATAGCTATAGCAAATTTAGCGCAGGGTCATTGTTTTCAACTTCGTCCATTAAACATAAAAAAACCGTGGTGAATTTAACTCTAGGGGTGGCCTCAGATGTAGAAAATATCATTTCGAAAACTAATCAAGATTTCTTTTCTGGTCCGCAACTGGATTTAAACCGAACCGATTTTAGCCGGAAAAATATTTTCTTTTCATCGCTTACCGTCAATTATGATTTATCTGCTGACAGCTACTTCGGTGTCGGTGTTGGCTATACGGCGTTAAATACAAACAACAATAGCAGAGCCCTCACGCAAATTAACGGTACTAGTGCTGATTCATCAGTGTTATTGAATGATCAGCATACAAATCCAGGAAATGTTATTAATGTTGATTCATATTTCCATAAGGATTTTAAAAATAAATCGTCCATCGATTTGAAATTAGATTATTGGACAGACCGTAGGAATCTAAATCAAACTCTATTATCGTTGTCAAACAATACTGATGTTACCGATAATATTATTGACGAAAGTGGAAGTACTATTGATAATTATTCTTTCAAGGCTGATTACAATAAACCCGGGAAAAATGATTCAAAATTTAGTATTGGTTTAAAAAGTACTTTCACCGATTTGAGTTACAATATTAATTATCAGGAATTAATTACCCAACTATCAGCGTTAACAGATGCTACTTCAAATTATAAGGAGAATATTAATGCACTGTACGTCGATGAAGTCTTTCCGAAAGTTCACAACTGGTCTTTTGAAACTGGCCTCCGAATGGAAAATACCAACACCACCACTTTATCAAGTATATCGTCTCTGGGGGAAAATAGCAGTTATTTTGACTTCTTCCCTAATGTAATTGTCCAAAAGGACTTGGGGGATAAATTTCTAAATAAACTAACCGTTTCCTATTCCAAGAGAATTTTTCGTCCAAGATTTGATTATCTGAATCCTATCCCACAATATTTAACCACATTTTCCTACAATGTCGGGAATCTTTATTTGCAACCGGGCTATTCTAATCAACTAGAAACTACGCTGAGCTTTTTAAAGAAATACTTTATAGTATTTGACGTCACGTCAAATACCAGGAATGTAAATAGTGAACTGGAAAATTCCAATAACTTGGTTACTTACACCACTTTTAATAATAGCAGCAGCAGTAATAGTTATTCTGCTACACTTAATTTGCCAGTAGATATCAACCAACTTCATTTAAATAGCAGTATTCAGTTCAATACAACAGATCAATCCGGCACCTTCGATAATGAGGTAGTAAAAACTACGAAATCAAACCTTGCTTTTAATCTGTCAGTGGCGTATCAGTTTAAAAATGATTTTGTTACCCGGATAGATGCTTTTTATACCGGTCCCACTATCAATGGTCAATTGATATATGGTTCTAGAAGTAATGTGACTTTTAATTTCTCCAAAACATGGAATGAAACCATTACCTTAGGTTTTAGGGTCGACGATCCATTTTATATAAATAATGAAAAATATTCCATAATTACTCCGCAAGAGGTCACGCATTATAAAAGTCAATGGAATTCTCGATCCTTCCAAATTAACTTAAATTATAATTTTAAATCAGGAAAATCGTTCAGGGCAAAGAGAGTTAGCAAAGGAAATTCGGACGAGTTAAATCGCGGACATTGATACCGTTAAGAAATATATATTTTCACTTGCAATAAAATGTGTTAGTTTAATACGCCCTTTCCAGATAGTGTAACATCTAAAATACCAGTATCTAATGAATCATTGATAAAATCAAAAAATATGAAAACCAAAATAATGAACAGCATGCTTTTAGCGATATTTATGTTGCATTGCTTTGATACACAAGCAATTGAATCTTTTAATCATCCCAAATTGGTTAGAAGCTGTTTTTCGAAACACCAGCATCAATTTCCTGATTCTGACGGTAGTTATTTCCAATTCGCTAGTGACTTCGCTGACCAGTTGACACCACAAGACCCTCTGGTGATAAATCAACCTGCTTCATTCGGCAAAATTTTATATTTGCCAATTTCAGCGAAAGTTGTGACTGCGGTTAGAAAGTACAAAGACTATTCTGCGACTTATAAAGTTGATCCGGGTGATGAATTAAAGATCAAAAATAAGTTTGGGAATATTGTGGTAAATACCTGGAGCAAAAACGAATTTAAAATTGAGGTTCATATGCAATTTCTATCTGAGAAAGAATCTGATGTCGATGAAATGATAAATACAACGAAAATTGAGAATTACAAAAATGGGAACATCGTTTCGTTCCGCACTAATACAAATAACGGTAAAAAAATAGGCAACGACCCGCACCAAGAAAATACAATTGACTATATTATCTATATGCCTAAAGATAATCCGATTACGATTGAAAATGAATTTGGTGACGTTACACTGCCAGATTTGTCTGGAAAAGTGTCACTTAAATTGGAATTTGGGAATCTTTTTGCCAAATGCATTGATAACAAGGACAACGATTTAAGTATTAGTTTTACAAAACAACAAGTTTCAACTATTAATCTGTATGCAGGTGCGATTATGATGGACTATGGCAAAATAAAAATAGGCAAAGTCAACAACATGAATGTGAAATTAAATTCTTCGACAATAACTATCGACATGCTTGATCGTCCTTATGAAGAAAGTTTGCTGCAAATTGAAAAAGCCAGTTCCGTAAATAAAAGGCGTCCACGGAGGATTTTCATTACCTCGTCAGAAAGTGACCTCAATCTTGGCATCAACCAATCAAAAGGGATTAATTTTGACATTAAAACGTCAACCGGTGGTTTTGTATTCGATAAAAAATATGTGAAGGTGACATATAAATCCCCTCCCGTCACTCCAAGTGGATGGTCTCCAGACGAAACCTATAAGGGATATGTCGGCAGCAATAATTCAGATGATAAGATAACAGTTGAAAGTACCAATTCGGGGATATTTTTTAAATAGCGTTACTTTAAATCTTCGTTTTCGTATTAGAACGTCTTTTCGAGTTAATTGTTTTTTAATAATATGCCCGGTATTAATTTTTGTTGTGGGCAAACGCAAACTGAATTTGTTGTATTGTTCGGCGAAGAAGATTAATACTAACGATAAAAAAATAGTTCTAATCTTTTGATAAGGCTAACGTGACAACATTAATTTTAAATTTTTTTCAAACAATTCACAGTCAACAATATACTCGCCTTTGTAGTAATCTTCCTTTCCGTGGGTTTCGCAAGATTGCCGATAATAGTTAACTCCTAGCGCATCTGCCATGTACCAGAATAAAGGACTAGGGTGATCTAATCTGTTTGTTTTATTTTTGTGTAATTCTAAAATTGAAGAACCTTTCGACAGAAACAGCAAGTTTGTCAAACCAGATCCATGTTCACCGACTAAATATTTAACCTGTGCGTAAATGGCAACCTGGTCCAAAAAAGAATATTTTTCCGGATGGAAAATTGTAAATCCATATTGTTTGAGAATTTCCAACAAATTATCTTGATTAACAACACGTCGTCTTCCGGCAAATTCTCTGCTGATATATAATTTTTCCACGTCCTGCGTAATACTTCCATTCCTTTCTGTAATATAATTCCGATAAAGTGCCCTGACTCCATTTATATGCGTTTTATTATAAGAATCGCAAACAGGTTTGATTTGGGGTAAGCAGAGATTTTTTACGATCACACTTTTTCCATTGGGAACAAAAAGTATATTCTTTAGCTTAAAAGGCTCTAACGAACCCATGATAAAATCAGCATTTCTATAGAATTCAGGTAACAACAAAACCAAATTATCGGTTTTTTTTCGAACCATCCATAATCTAAATATAGCTTCACATATCCAATGGTAATAGTTATACCAAGGATGATGGATAACTAGATAAATGTTATCATCATCCAAGACAATTAAATTTTCTGGGTTTTCTTTTATATCCTTAGCATACATTGCAGCCTCGTTTATATAGTCTGAATACTGATCAGGAAAATTATGGTGACTTTCTTTTATTAAACCATTATGATTGAGACATAATCCAGATGCAGTGACGAAGACATTCTTAAATGTCTTTACTTTTTGAGGCGCAAGTTCGTAGGAAACATATGGATCGAATAGTGAGCGCTCATTCGAAAAGATGTTTAAGGGTAGAGGTACAGTAACTTGTCTGTTCATACGGTTAGGTTTTTTATGGGCCTTAAAGCGGATATCATTTATACAAGTTAAAAAATAGCCATAGGCGTTATTTTTTTGAAGCTGTTCAGTATCATTCTTCAGATACAATAATCCAATATAGACTTATAATAAGCAGCATTTTTGGGTTTGAAATGTCTTTTCCAATTATAGGCTTAGGTGCAAATATTTCGAAAATTTATTTATATAGCAGGTTAAAACTGGTTTATCAAATATGGTTTATTTTCTCGAAATATCAATAAAATTTAATTATTTGTTACAAAATATGCATCTATTACAGTCGATATCTCTAAAAGAATAAACAGTAAAGATTAACATTTCTATTGCAGGCAGAATTAATTCATTATTACCTTTAAAGCTCGTTTAGGCAAAGACACATATTTACGTTATATGAAAAACCTTGGCAGACAGGTACACGACATAAATTGTATCTAAAATTCATCAGATGTATCGGTAATAATAGAATCCAGCCAAGTTGTTTAAGGCGAATAAGGTCGTTCGTCCGGATAAAACGCGTGTTGGTGTTATAAATTTGCATGTTGCTAAATTTACTCCATTCTTTACTTCACAGACCGTGAATAGATTCTGAACCTATTTACCCACTTTCGAATATATTTTCACATTATTTTTGATTAAAAACAATGGTAGCTTAATTATAAAAAGAAACAATTTTATCTTTAAACACAAATATTATGAAAAAACTATTAGCCAAATTGGAATCAGTTGGAGAACCAGATATCCTTAGCATAGACCAGGCAAAAGCGACTTTTGGTGGATCTATCAGTTATGATAGCTGCGAATCAGATGACAATTCTGTATCCTATGATACATCACACTCTTTTGACCACAGTATGTACAATGATTAAGTCGAGTAGATCAAATTAATTCCAATAGATTTACGACACTCAATTTGGCGATGATAATCTCAAGCTTGCCTTGGTAAACAATCATTTTTCCAATGAGAGCCACTCTTTGCCTTCCGTTCAACTGCGGGTTTGCCTATAATCTTGTT
Organism: Mucilaginibacter sp.; assembly: GCA_031292485.1. Classification (GTDB taxonomy): domain Bacteria; phylum Bacteroidota; class Bacteroidia; order Sphingobacteriales; family Sphingobacteriaceae; genus Mucilaginibacter. The sequence continues at coordinate 14,122 of JARLHA010000016.1, read as the reverse complement.
CCGTAAAGCAGGAAAACCGGATCGTCAGCAATTTCATTTGGATGAAGAAATTTAAATATCAAATGGTGTGTGTTCTTGAAATAGTAACAGTTCACATCATATTTTTAGACTTATTTAGATAAAGGGTTTTCATTTTTAACGATCATTGCAAAGTCATTTATCTGATGAGTTTTTTTAATAGATAATTTATATTAGTAGTGTAAATACCATAAGTTAAAAAAACCAAGTTGAGAAGGAAACCAAATCCCCTTTTTATTTCTGTCTTATTATTTGAAATAGTAATTGTAATTGCTGCTGTTTTTTTGGAATATTTACGACGTCTTGGAACCACTGAAATAAGCCTGTTTGGAAAATTCTTCGATATTGGTGATGCCTTATTCGTTGTACTTTTAGGTGGGGGGGGTATCTTAATTTTAATAGCAAAAATAATCCATGTGCAGCGGGAAAGAAATTCTCGTTAATTTTATATAAGTAATTTCTAAAAACTTCGTTTTTCCAAAGCGCTGATTCCTGTATTTTAAAAAAAATGAGCTTTTAGTTTATTTACATAAAACGGTTGATTTTTTATTTTTTACTTCAGTTTTTGTTCATTATTGAGCACAAGTATCCATTAGTTATACCAATTGCCAATTTCTGAATATTTCCCAGGCAAATTCAAAAGGCCAATCAATGCTTTGATCCACTTTGTTCGGTGAGGTACAAATATATGCTATTCATTGCTTAGGCCCCAAAACATGTTCGACGCGCGCTCTTGATTTCATATTGGTGCTTTCCTTTTACTAAAAGGTCAGCCAACTATCGGTTCAATTTGTGATTATTCCAAACCTTACGTGAGCAAGACTGCTCCAAAAGCATTTTCTGTACAACACCCCTTCAATAGTTTAATATTGAGGCTCTTTCGAATAACTTAGTTAATTCATCTCGATTTAATTGAAGCGAACTAATGTTTTTTTGAACCTGGCGCGGTTTTATTTTCCTATATTTTTCGTTATTTAACTGAACTTCAGTTTTGCTATAAGGCTGTGTTTTTGTTATCATATTCCATATAATGAAGCGAGCAAACGGCGCAATTACGGGGCATTTGACCATCTGGGTCCGGGCGCAGGAGCGTATCGATTTGTGTTAGATATGAAATAAACGCCAATAAGAAACAATGAGGTTAATGGCCTCAGAATGTAACGGAATTATTTGTTCTTCAAATTAACAACTGGGTAGTCATGTGCGCATGATTTCCATTAAGGGTAGATATCCAGTGATTTATAATTTCTTAACAAAAACATTATATCTTTTTTTAAAATTGACTTGCATTTTAAAAAAATAATTATAATTGCGCAGAAAACTCGTAAATTTAATTGAAGGATTTCAAAAATGGAAGCCCATAGTTCGCTTTCTGATCATGAATTGACAGACTTACTGAAGACTGGCGACCATGTTGCGTTCGCAACAATCTATAAGCGTTACTGGAAAAAACTTGTACACTATGCCCTTCAAAAGTCAGGCGACCCGATGGATGCGGAGAATATGGTACAGGATGTTTTTGTCTCGCTCTGGAACCGCCGGGCAGAATTGACTTTCACCGGCGAATTGTCCCGTTATCTTACTGTATCTGTTAAGTACCGCGTAATTAAACTGTTTCACAAGCAGCACGCCAAGAGGCTTTATGAGGAAAATGCTTCGCTGAATTACGACCTTTTGGACGACTCTACCCGTGAACAATTGGATCTGGCCCAGTTGGAAGAACAACTGGAGCACCTTGTCAATGCTTTGCCACAAAAGGCGCAACTCATCTACCGGATGAATAAAGAAAGCGACATGAGCCACCGGGAGATCGCCGATCAGCTCGGCATGAATGAAAAAGCAGTCAATACCCAGCTGGTAAGGATCAGAAAAACTTTGCGTGTCGGCCTGAATTCCTTTTTGCACAATTTTCTGCTGTGATTTTTTCTGCCTGTATTTCAACAGGTTAGCGTTGTTTTTATTTTTTGATGTTTCTTTTGCCTGTTTCAGGGTATGTGTTGTTATAAAGCCGAAAATAAGCATGGCAGCACAAGACCGGAAACGTTTAATAGAACTGGGTTATAAATGGCTCGAAAAGAAGATCAGCCCTGAGGAAAAACAGGAGTTTGAGACATGGCTCGACCAGGTAGCCGACGAGCCCCTGGAAATATCGTCATCTGCCCGCAGTGATGAGGAATATGAGGCAATGCTGTTTGCAAAGATAGAAAAGCAGACCGGTAACGTACGCCCTATTCGCCGTTTGTGGACTCGTATTGCCGCCGCAGCCTCCATATTAATATTCCTGTCTGTAGGCGGATATTTCTTATTGCATAAGCAATCGCCACTGCAAACTGCTCAAAATCAAATTCATAATGACGTTGCACCCGGAAGTAATAAAGCCATATTAACGCTATCTAACGGTAAACAGATTAGCTTGACTGATGCCCAAAAGGGTGTCCTGTCAGAAGAAGGAAACGAGCTTATCAAAAAAACAAGTGATGGGGCTGTAAGCTATGAAGGCAATGGCTCAGCAGGAAAAAATCAGCAATTGACTTATAATACGGTTGCAACGCCACGGGGTGGGCAATGGTCGGTCGTATTACCGGATGGCACAAAAGCGATGCTGGATGCCGCATCATCAATCAAATACCCTGTGGACTTTATTGGCAATGAACGTAAGGTAGAGGTAACCGGCCAGGTTTATTTTGAAGTGATCCATGATGCGGCTAAACCTTTTCGGGTTATTACAAAAGGTCAGGTTATTGAAGATATAGGCACAAAATTCAACATCGATGCCTATGATGATGAACAGGCTATAAAGACAACCCTGGTGGAAGGTGCAGTAAGGGTTTCCAATCCAGGTGCGCAGACGCCTGTGGAAACAGCCGGGATCATTCTTAAACCAGGGCAGCAAACTCTTTTGCAAAACAATAAATTAACCGTATCCGATGTCAACACAGAAGAAGTCATAGCATGGAGAAACGGTTACTTCAGCCTTAATGATGAAAATATTGGAAGTATCATGCGTAAACTGTCGCGATGGTATGATATACAAGTTGAATTTAAGGGTGATATACCAAATATAATATTGGGGGGTGAAATTTCGCGCAGTACAACACTTTCGCAAGCATTAAAAATACTGGAGGTTGCCAATGTTCATTTTATTGTAGAGGGGAAAAAGGTAACAGTAACACCATAATTAAGCTTATTTATCAAATAGAAAATAAATGAAAAAAACGATCTTGTTTATGCTGGTAGCTACGCCGGCCTTGTTGTTTGCCCAGGAAAAATATATAATCAAGGGCAAGATAGGTACCATTAACGCGCCTGCCAAAGTGTTTTTGTCTTACACTGAAAATAACACAGCAATAACCGATTCTGCGACGATAAAAGACGGGGTGTTTGAATTTTCTGGCCAGGTGGATGATATTGTTATCGCAGCCTTAACATTAGATTATAAAGGCGCCGGTCTCCAAGCCCTTAATACCGGAAATGCGGACAGGATAATGCTTTTTCTTCAGCAAGGCACTACTGTAATATCCGGCACCGATTCATTGTCCAAAGCAACATTGAGCGGAACCAGGGCGAACGAAGATCTTTTGCATTATCAGACGCAGTTAAAGCCTGCTGCTGACGCTTCAAAGGCTTTACAGGCGGAATATTATTCCGCGCCGGAGGGAAAAAGAAATTCACAGGCTTTCGCTGAATATATCCGTAAAAAAGGGGCTAAAATCCAGCAACAGTTAAATGAACTGAACGAGCAGTTTATTGCGGCAAACCCGGATGCGTTGATCGGTTTCCAATCATTAATTGACAGGCTTAATACGGAGTCATATCCCGATGCAACTTATTTGCAGGCGCAATTTTCGAAACTTTCCCAAAGCCTTCGTGAAAGCAAAGCCGGAGTAGCTTTTCAGCAACGCCTCGATGTGCTTAATGCAGTTGCTATAGGCGCCATAGCGCCTGATTTTACCCAGCCGGACACTACCGGAACGCTCGTGAAATTGTCATCATTCAGAGGGAAATACGTATTGCTTGATTTTTGGGCATCATGGTGCGGCCCATGCCGTAATGAAAATCCCAATCTGGTAAAAGCTTATAACAACTTTAAAGAAAAAAACTTCACCATACTGAGCGTATCTCTTGATCAGCCGGGAAAAAAGGACAGTTGGCTGAATGCCATCCATGCCGATGGCCTTAAATGGAACCACGTATCCGACCTGAAATTCTGGAGCAATGACGCGGCGGTGTTGTATGGAGTGCGGGCTATCCCGCAAAACCTGTTAATCGATCCGGACGGAAAAATTGTTGCCAAAAACATTTTCGGCGAGGATCTGCAAAACAAACTGAAGGAGATTCTCGGCAGTATGTAACCGGTATGTACCAGCCGGACTGGTAAGAGGAATTCGATATAATTTTATTGGAATAAAAATAGCGTGACTTTATTCTGGACTACAGAATAAAGCTTACAGGGGTGTTATTTGCCTGATTTTTAACTAATTATTTTGACTGGAACTAATTGATTTAAACTAAAAAACCTAATGCGTATGAAATTATTTAGACTTTTACTTCTTTTTATTTGCTTGCTAATGAGCGTAACATTGTTTGCACAACAATCGCAAACCATTACGCTGTCTTTGAAAAATGTGCCGCTTGAAACTGTTTTTTCCCAAATCAAAAAGCAGACCGGGATTACATTTGTCTACAACAAGGATATATTAAAAATAGCCGGAAAGGTCTCCGTTCAGGCGGAAAAAGCAGATCTGCAAACCGTATTAAAACAGCTCTTTCATAATACCTCAATTAACTTTACCGTGTACGGGAATACGGTAGTATTATCCACCAAAAAAAACGCGGATAGTAATGGTAATATAATTATCGATAGCAGTTTTTTTTCAAAAGGCAGCGTGCATGGTTTTGTATCCAATGCCGGGGGCGAGAAGTTAACGGGCGCCAATGTAATTATTAAGCGCAACCATTTGGGAACCACTACAAACACAAACGGCGAATTCACGCTCGGAGAAGTACGAACCAACGATACGCTCCGGGTAAGTTTCATTGGCTATGACGCTCAATATGTACCGGTATCATCCCAAACAGAATTTAATGTTCACCTGAAAGAGACAAAAAACGAGCTGGATGCTGTGGAAGTGCAAGCTTACGGAACCACCACCAAGCGCCTTGCGATAGGTGAGATAAGCCAGGTAAGCGCCAAAACGATTGAGGAGCAGCCGGTATCAAACCCTATGCTTGCTTTAAAAGCCGAAGTTCCGGGCTTATTAATAACACCTACCAGCGGTTTCGGTAATGCCCCGGTCAGAGTAGAAATAAGAGGGAGAAATTCGATTGACCCCTCATCGCTTTCCGATCCGCTGTATATTATAGACGGCGTACCACTAATCCAGTCAAATATCGGCTTGCAGCAGACGGGCTATACTACCGGTTCTCCCGGGCTTCAGCAGGCGGGAGTAAGTTATTCTGGTGGTCAAAGCCCTTTTGCCATGCTTAATCCCAATGATATTGAAAGCATTACCGTGCTGAAAGATGCCGGGGCGACAGCCATGTATGGCTCGCGGGCCGGCAACGGGGTGATCATTATTACCACAAAAAGGGGGAAGGCCGGAAAAACGCAGGTTGACGCGTCTGCCAGCCAGGCGATCAATATGGTGATCGGCCAATATCAAATGTTAAATACTGCCCAATATTTGCAGATGCGGCGCGAGGCGTTAGGTAACGACGGGCTCAGCCCGTCGCTTGCCACTGCGCCTGACATGGTAGCATGGGATACCACCCGTTACACTAACTGGCAGAAAGTATTGTATCATACAGCAAGGAACTCCGCTGTGCGGGCCACCATATCAGGGGGGAGTGAACTTGGTACGTTTCGTATCAGCGGTTCTTATGTGGCAGCACAGGATGTATCGCCCATAGCAACCGCAAATACCAATAAATCATCTAATATAAACTTTAATTTCAACCACCTGAGTTCGGACCGTAAATTCACCCTTAATCTTTCAGCCGTATACGGATATACCAGCGCGGACCAGATAAACATCGGCGGAAATTTTTTGCTGGCTCCCGATGCACCGTCAATATTTGACAGCAAGGGGAACCTGAATTTTGGTGCCTGGAATAATGCCAATGTTGGCGATAGCTTTCCTTTCGGCGGGTTGCTTCAGCCTTCAGTATCAAATTCCGACTTTTTAAACAGCAGTTTAAAGATAGGCTACCAGATTATCAAGGACTTAAACGCCAGCGTAATAGTGGGCTACAATCTTGGTTTAAACAGTAACACGGAAACTTACCCCATCGCTTCTCAAAATCCGGCGTGGAATCCTACCGGTGGGGTTTATTTGGGCAATAGCAGGTCGGACGGTTGGAATGTTACGCCCCAGCTTGACTATGTACGGCATATCGGCAAGGGAAAGCTGGTGGCATTGATCGGGGCGAACCTGAATAGTTCAATGGCTACCGGCATAACTATGGTTACGCTCGGTTATACCAGCGACGAATTCCTCAGGTCAATCAATAATGCCACATATACTCATAATTATCAAAATTATAGCCAAAGCAAATATGTCGACCTGCATGGAAGCCTGAATTATATCTGGGAGGACAAATACATTGTCGAAGTTTCAGGAAACAGGGACGGATCTTCAAACTTCGGCCCGGGGCGCCAGTTCGGAAATTTTGGCGTAGCCGGCGCTGGCTGGATCGCATCCGAAGAAAAATGGTTAAAAAAAGTTCTCCCGGCGTGGGTTAGCCTGATTAAGTTTAAAGTTTCTTACGGAACAACCGGCAGTTACCCTGGTATTGCTTATCAATACCTTTCGCAATGGTCCAATAGCGCCTCCACCCCGCTTTTTAGTTATAATGGGGTTGTGCCGCAGGTACCCATTCACGCAGTAAACCAGGATTACCACTGGGAAACAGATAAGCAGTTGAATACTGGCCTGGATGTGGGCCTCCTGAACGACCGGATTGTGCTGCATGCAGCCTTCTATCAAAAACGCAGCGACGACCAATTGTCATCATTGCCTACCCCTTTATTTACCGGATTTTCCACTGTGGAAGGCAATTCGCGGGCAGATGTACAAAACAGCGGGGTTGAAATAAGTGTAAATGCGAGGCTAATTCAAGCCACAGATTTTTCATGGTCGGCCGCTTTTAATTTCAGCCACAACCAAAATGTGCTGCTGGCGTTTCCCGGGATACAATATACACCGTATTATTCGACAGAATTAATAGGTAAATCCCTTAACACAGTTTATTTGCTGCATTACACAGGCATCGACCGGCAAACGGGACAACGGACCTACCAGGATTTTAACGGTAACGGGGTGCTGGACAGGAACTATAATGACCCGCCGGGATCTGCCGGCGACGATAGAGTTATTGCAATGGATATGAGCCCTAAATTCGAAACATCGCTGAGCAATCGTATTAACTACAAAAGTTTGGCGCTTGATTTTATGTTTTCCTATCGAAAAATGATGGCGCAGATACCTTATAATAGTGCGGGCGGGGTATTTGATGCCAATATACCGCTGTCGGTTTTTAACAATACCTGGAAAAAACCCGGCGATTTGAATCCTAATCCGCGCTTTACTACGCAGCCCGCAACCAGCGATCAATATTTTACGCAATCCGATGGCGATTATACCGACGGGTCGTACCTCCGCTTGCAAAATGTGGCGATAAGCTATGCGCTGCCCGAAAAAATGGCAGAAAAAATCGGTATGCACGGGATCCGTTTCATGGTTAGCATGGAAAACGTATTTACGATTACCAAATATCCTGGCATAGACCCTGAATTGCCCTTTGGCACTCAGCCGCAAGCCAAAACGTTTAACGGCCAGGTTACTTTTACTTTTTAAATATAAAGACGATGAAAATATATAGTGTAAAAACCAAAGCAATTTACCTTCTGCTCTGCTTGTTTTTGTGTGCCTTCCAGATGTCATGCAAAAAGCTCATAGAAGTAGGTGAACCAATTAACACGCTTACTACTACTGAGATATTCAGCACTGATGCTACCGCTACGTCTGCGATGGCGGGCGTTTATTCAGATATGATCAATGGGCCCAATGGCGGATCAGCTTCCGGGGCTGCCGGGTCAATTTACAGCGCAGGGCTTTCCACGTTACTCGGCGGCGAGTCTTCTGATGAGTTTTACGTTTATAGTAGCGCGGGAGTTTTGGATGTAGTTGCTTCCGATCATCTTACCGCCTTGCTGCCCGGATCGACGACCAGTATTTGGAATTCAGCGTATGATATCATTTACAAATCGAATTCGGTAATCCAGGGGGTCGCAGCATCGACGTCGACGTTGCTGCACGACAGCGTTAGGAATGAACTGACCGCCGAAGCTAAATTCACCCGGGCATTTTCCTATTTCTATTTGACCAACTTTTTTGGCGACGTGCCCATGGTACTGACCGTTGATTTCAATAAGACAGAGAACCTGCCGAGAATGCCCCGGCAACAGGTTTACCAGCAGATCATCAGCGATCTGAAAGACGCCCAGGCGGGCCTTGCAAGAGATTTTTCGGTGGGTAATGGCGAACGGATAATACCCAATAAATGGGCAGCTGCACTATTGCTGGCCCGTGTTTACCTGTACACAGGCAATCATTATGCCGATGCGGCAGCGCAGGCGAGCGCCGTCATCAATAATAGTTCGCTATTCGGTTTGGAGCCTGATTTGAATAATGTTTTCTCAACAACAAGCAGGGAAGCCGTTTGGCAATTAAAACAGACCAGCAGCGACGCTATCATGGAAAATGCAACGTCTGAGGGCTTGGCTTTTGGGTCGAACGATGCGGACGGGCACGGAATACCGGGTGATATCCTGACCTCTCAGCTATTATCAGCCTTTGAACCCGGCGATCAGCGGCGTGTAAAATGGGTGGATAGTTTGGATCATGCCGACTACCCATCAATACCGCCCGGTTGGTTTTATTACCCTCGTAAATATATCACTGACCTTCTAAACAGGAATTCGGGCGCCCCCCCCCCGCAATATTATATGGCGCTCCGGCTGGCTGAGGCATATTTGATACGCGCGGAGGCGGAAGCTAATGGCGCAGCAGGGGGAACTGCCGCAGCGATTACTGATTTAAACGTTATCAGAAACCGGGCCGGCCTGCCCAATTTAAATACCGGGTTAAATCAGCAGCAGGCGATTGGCGCCGTTGCCCAGGAACGCAGGATTGAATTTTTTGCGGAATGGGGGCACCGCTGGTTTGACCTGAAAAGGACAGGGCAGGCGCACGCCGTGCTGTCGGTGATGTCGGAAAAGCAGCCTTGGGCTGGTGATTATCAGCTATTATACCCTATTCCGCTAACGGAAATACAAGCGGATCATTTTTTAACCCAAAACCCCGGCTATTAATTAATTGTCAAACAAAACAAGACCTGCTATTTAGGGTTGGGGTGCAACAAAAAAGCGGGTAAAACACTAAATTAAAAAAACATGCAGAAGAAATATATTAATCTTTTAGTAATGGTGATTTGTTCACTGGCCCTGGCCTCCTGCAAAAAGGAACTGACTTTTAAACCGAGCGGGGCCTCGTCGCTGACGATAGTAGATGGGGTGGTGGGCAACGGCTTTATGTACACAAACTTTAACGGCGTAAATAAGCCAAAAGGCGTGTCGTATTGGTTTATGTCAGTGGTTAACTACGGCAGCAGTGCATATTTTGATTATTACAGCGGTCAGCAAAAATTGGGGCTGTTCCAGGACTTTGACACAACCGCCACCAGCAAGCCCTTGTATAACTTAACACTTAATTTACCGGTAAATACGATCCATACCCTGTTTTTGATGGGCACGCCTCAGGCTCCCGATCAATTATTTACCACTGACCTGCTGCCTTATCACCCCGTTTCAGATTCAACCATGGGCATCCGCTTTGTAAATATTGCACAAGGCAGCGACCCGGTAAGCGTAAATCTTGCGGGTCAGGCTAATGGTTCTGAGGCCGACGGCCTTGCCTATAAAGGCATTACGCCGTTTAAGAATTATAGCGCGCGTTCGGCCATCAGCAGCTATACGTTTGAATTTCGGGACAAGGCCACCGGCGCTTTATTGGGTAGCTGCGTCATTGATGGTGTAAACAATGACGGATCCCAGAACTCACCCAACCTCGTTCGCAACCGGAACTTTACGATTGCGTTTTTAGGTGCTTCCGGCGGGCAGGCGCCTGACAGGGGGCTCCTCATCAGCGAAGATCAAAGTGCCAGTTATTAAGAAAATGTCAGGGGGCATTAACTAAAAATTTGGTATCAGGCCTACAGGTAAATCCTGCCTGATAACAAGCCGTATTTATGTAAATTTCTGATAATTAGATATTTAATCAGGGTCTTTCGGCCTGTACGTCACTTCACATTTCAAATTATTAACTATAATGAGCAGTATTTTAAGAATCGAACAGCTTTCGCACAAATATACCAGTACCTGGGCCATACGCGATATCAATATGGAAATAGCCCAAAATGGTATCGTGGGTTTACTGGGTTCAAACGGCGCCGGAAAATCGACCACCATGAATATTATTTGCGGCGTATTGAACCAAACTGAGGGTGATGTTTTCATCAACGGATTCAACATCAGGACCCAGGCCGAATCAGCTAAAAAAGAGATCGGTTTTTTGCCGCAAATTCCTCCCTTGTACAAGGACCTTACCATCGATGAATATCTGCGCTATTGCGCCGAGCTGCGGTTTATGGAAAAGGGCAAAATCAGGGCTGCGGTGGAAGAAGTAAAAGAGATGTGTGGCATAGCTCATTTCAGCAACCGGCTCATCAGTAACCTGTCTGGCGGTTACCGGCAGCGTGTTGGTATCGCGCAGGCCATTATCCACAAACCAAAACTGGTAGTGATGGACGAACCGACCAACGGGCTCGACCCAAACCAATTGATTGAAGTAAGAAAGTTGATCAAAGAAATTTCTCTTGACCATGCCGTGCTGTTATCCTCTCACATTTTATCAGAGATCCATATCCTCTGCAAAGAGATCATCATGATTGAAGGCGGCAGGCTTGTATTTGCCGACTCGATGGACGCCTTTGATAATTACATGCCGTCGAACAGTTTATTGATGCGCATGGAAAATCCGCCGGCTATGGGCGATATCCTGAAAATAGAGGGCGTTTCGAAGGTGGATTTTCTTACCGAGAAAAAGGCCCGTATATATTTTGAAGGTGACGAGGGAATATCTGAACGGCTGATCGCTGCAGGCGTACAGTTCAATTGGCAGCTGCGCGAGATCACTATTGAAAAAGGCCAGCTTGACGACATTTTCAAATCTTTATCTTCTCCTCAATCCAACTCATAAACTTAAAAAAATGAAGATTATATTCAAAATCGCCAAAAACGAACTCCGGAACTTGTTTTATTCGCCCGTGGCCTGGTTTTTGGTTATAGCATTGTTAGTACAATGCGCTATTTTTTATACGTCGGTCGTACATCAACTTGCGCTCTACCAGGATACGCTATCTGGCAACTTGCCACCAATTTATAAATTTTTGGAACGCGATACTAGTAATACCAGGCGTGTTTTCTTAGGCGGTGATAGTATCTTTAATAGCGTGATGCAAAACCTGTACCTGTTTATTCCGCTCCTTACGATGGGTTTGCTTGGCCGCGAAATAAACAATGGCACTATCAAGCTTTTATATTCCTCCCCGATTAAACTGCGCGCAATTGTTTTAGGGAAATACCTGGCAATGGTAATCTATAACCTGGCACTGATAGGCGTAGTAGGCATATTTGTCTTACTGGGCGTGTTCAATATTAAATCCATCGATATCGGACTGGTATTATCTGCCGAGCTGGGATTTTTCCTGATGATATGCGCATATGCAGCCATTGGTTTATTTATGTCCAGCCTCACTACTTACCAGGTCGTAGCGGGGATCGGGACTTTTCTGTTCATATTTATATTTGGCCGTATTGGCGCGTTATGGCAGAGATATGATTTTGTACGCGACCTTACCTGGTTTTTATCGATGAACGGCCGGGTGTCAAGAATGGCGGTTGGATTGATCACCACCAGGGACGTCTTTTACTTTTTGATCATTATTGCCATGTTCGTGAGTTTTACGCTTTTCAAACTTAAAGGGGAAAAAGATGTGAAACCCTGGCCGGTGAAGGCGGCAAGGTATATCACGATATTGGTAGTGTGCGTATTGCTTGGTTATATCAGCTCGCGCCCCCGACTGGTAGGCTATTGGGATACAACGGCGAATAAAGTAAATACCATTGATGTAAAAATTCAAAAAATGCTGAAGCAGATGGGTAAGGAACCGCTGGAAGTAACGCTTTATACCAACTTATTGGGTGCGCACGCCGGGCCCGGCTTCCCCGAAGGACGTAATCCTTATTTAGATGTGCTATGGGATCAATATTTGCGCTTTAAACCGGACATTATTTTTAAATATGTTTACTATTATGACAATGACGGTCGTTCGGACGACAAGCAATTGTACAAAACATTCCCCCACAAAACGGAAAAGCAAATCGCCGGGATAGTTGCTAAATTGTCGGGACAGGACCTATCGATGTTTATGGGGCCCGATGAGATCCGGAAGATAATTGACCCCTACGCCGAACGTGCCCAGCTTTTTATCGCGGTGAAGTATAGGGACCGTGTAGCCCATCTCCGTACTTTTGATGATCCGGAATTCTGGCCCGACCAAAGGCACGTAGCGGTCGCATTCAAACAGCTTTTAACAAGAAGTAATACTAAAGTATTTTATCTGACGGGCAACCTGGAGCGTGACATCTATATAACAGGTGAGCGCGGATATGAATGGCATTCTACCGCCCAGCGAGAGCGCGGTGCATTAGTCAACACTGGGTTTAGCCTGGATACCGGCTCAATAGAAAACCATGATATTCCTGCTGATATTAATGAGTTGGTCATTGCCGATCCTAAAACCGAGCTTAGCGCTACAACCCTGGGTAAGCTGCAGCAATATATCAATAAGGGGGGTAATATGCTCATTTTGGGCGAGCCGGGCAAGCAGGTTATACTTAACCCGCTGTTAAAACCGCTGGGGGTTCAGTTAAGGAACGGGACGCTGGTTGAGGTTAGCAAAATGGAGACGCCAGACAAGGTAGTCCCGTATAAGACCGATGCGTGGGATGATCTTGCGGATACCCGGGATGTTCGGCAGCTTAAAGAAGCACGAAAAGATAAAATTTTTATTGATTCCAATGTTATACGAATTAATACAATGGCCGGAGCCACAGCTATTGCTTACGCTGCCAACGGCCCCTTTAAAATTACGCCACTTTTACATACCATGCCGCAAAGGGATTGGCTCAAGGCAGGGAGGCTGGTGACCGACTCCGTCCCGCCCGTATTCAGGCCGCAGGAAGGGGACATCAAAGATTCCAGTTTCGTTACTATGGTTCAATTAACCAGGCAGCTGAACAAGAAGCAGCAACGGATCATGGTATGCGGGGATGCTGATTTCTTAAGCAATCATGGTGGTGATGGGAGTACAACAAATGTCTTTTATAGCTGGCTGGACTACTGCAGGTATCCGGTCTATATTGAGCCTCTTGACACCCACGACAACAAAATGACTATTTCGGCACCGATGGCAGCATTTCAGAGAATATTTTTTGTATGGATACTGCCGGGCGCATTGGTGCTGTTAGCCGCTATATTATTAATCAGACGTAAAAGAAAATAGAACCTATGTTTTTAAGTACAGACGAACAAACGATAGAAGACCTGGGGCTTTTTGGCAACCGTAATAACGGCGGGATCTATGATATTTACAATGCAGCAAATACAAGGGGCGGCGAAGCCATATTGAAAGATATGTTCCGCAACCCGCTGTCTGACAGGGATGCGATCAATCAGCGCAGCAGCATTATTGAACATTTTGCCCGGCTGAACATGGCCTTCCCATTCTCTGCCAGCTCATTTGATATGGCAGAGAAATATTTACTGGATAATGTGGAGCAATCAAAAGGGACCAACCAGCAAACCAGTATGCTCAGCGAAAAAGAGATGCTTAACGGAGTATCCGCCGTGATCGACATTTTGTGGACCGCAAAAACATTTATAGAAAACAGGGACGTGGCAAGTGTATTTGCCTATAAAAC
>JARLHA010000015.1 GCA_031292485.1 Mucilaginibacter sp. | reverse complement strand
TTTGATGTTTACTTCCGTTTTTACTTCGGGTATTATTCTTCAATAAGTTTTTTTACTTTTTGAACGGTCCCACTACTTTTATCAGTTAGTTTCATCACTTTTCTAACAGAATAACCCTGTTTTAACAACTTGACAACTTCCTTATGTTCCGAAAGTATTAATTCATTGTCTTTCTTAAATCCTTCTTTCCTCCCAACTTTACCCCCGTTTTTACGGAAATTCTCATATCCCGATTTCACTCTCGACCGAATGGTTGTTTTCTCCATCTCTGAAACGGATGATAAAATCTGTATAAGGAATTGGGATAGTCCGTTCATCTCACATTTATCATTCAGGGTCTCTATGTTGTAGTTTTTAATGTAAAGTGATATACAGTTGTCATTTAGTAATTTGATTGTCTTTAATACCTCAATTGTATTTCTCCCGATACGACTTAACTCCCAACAAAGAACCTTATCAATTTTATTTTTTTTAATGAAGTTTACCATCTCCATTAATATGGGTCTTTCCTCATTTTCTTTACCACCTGAAATCTTCTCCTCATAAGTCCCTACGACTTCATAACCCATTTTTGTTGAATATTCTTTTAATTCCTCAGTTTGACGTTTATAGTCTTGACTGTTAGTTGAGACACGGGAGAAAATCACTACTTTCATAAATTGTATCATTAAAACCTTTTATATTATAAAGATACAAAAAACATATCGATTTAACCTCACAAACAGATTAAAATGATACATTTATTTTTTGATACACTAAAAATAAAAGAGACCATCCTTTTGAGACAGTCTCTTTTATTAAATGTTAGTTTAATAATGGTTTAATGGATATTCATAAGATACGAAGGATTGAAAACAGGAAGATAAGTTTAGACCGACTAATCTAACACAACTGTCATCAATTCGCACCTATTTCTACTCTATCTGGATAATAGGTAACACTATAAACAATTACAGTATAAGGATAGGTAGAATGATTTGGAAATAATTTAGTATTTATACTTTCACCTATCCTTGGAACGCATTGGTATTCAACATTATAGCTGTTACTACAATCTTTGTCGTCAGGGTCAGGAACTATAATTCTTAATTTCATTTTTCGTTGTTTTAATATTTACAGAGTTTCACTATTGATAGAAGTTTCCATTTCCTCGGGACATAAAACGAATAAAACACCCAAATGAGTGTTATTCCCAGTTTCTAATAACTCATACCAAATGTCCGTTTGATACTGTTTGTTGTATTTACCTTTTATAACATTGGTGACATTGTATATACACCCACGTTTTACCACAGTGATACTCTTATTGGAACTAAACCCATTTTTAATACATAATACTCTCATACAAATAGTTTACTTTTCAAAAACGAAAAAGAAGGAAATTTCAAAAAACCAAAAGAAATTTTCGGTTGATGTTATCTTTTTAAAATTTGGTTGATAATCAATCAATCCACCCAGTCGTTTTGACTTTTTGAGTATTTCAATGATATAATCAATATCCAGTATGAGTTTATTATTACTCTCATTTTCCGTTTGATTAGTGATGAAAATTTCCAAAACAAAACTATCATCAGTCCATTCAGTAATATTAAACGATGTTTGAGTATTGTATTTTTCATCACATTCCAAAAAAACATCACTCCCTTGTAGTTTGATTTCTTCTATTTCCAAGTTTTGATTTAAATAGTAGTATAATTATTACTATCCCTATATCGTCTTACTTTTCCTGTTTTTAGATAGACTGTTAAAATGTCTCCTGTCCATCTTGCGTCCGTAATAGTCTCATTACCAACTGTTAAAAATTCGTAATTATTACTGTCTTTAAAAATTTGTAAGCGATTAGATGAGTAAATTTTTACTACTCCGAAATTGGAGTATTTAGTGTCCCATGACATAATTAATTGATTTAAAGGTTAACGTTTTGTTGATTAGACAAGTATAAAAAGATTTTCCAAATATCAACGTATCCGTTGATTGAATTTTTATAGAATGTGGACAAAATTGATACATGGGTATCAATGAGACACAGAAAGAAGATTTAAAACGTTTAGGTGACCGACTTAAACGTTTTAGAACGGATAAAGGTCTCACTTTAAAACAACTGGGATATTTGATAGACAAAGACCCACAATCCATCAGTCGGGTTGAGATGGGTGATATTAATCCAACGTATTTGTATTTATTGGAAGTTTGTAAAGGTTTGGAAATTGATATGTTTGATTTATTAAAAGACTTAAAAGAATAGTAAAACTAAGAATTTAACATTAGTTTTACTATTCGTAAGAAAAGGATGTTATCGACACTAAGGGTTTTTTAATTACGTATGTCGGTTATTCATTAATTTGTCACCCGATAATTTTAGTAGGTTTAATCTGGAAGGTCTCTTACTTGTGTGTAAGTTGAACTTTAACATACCTTTCTTACATTATATCATCAGAATAAAAAAAGTTAAAAAACAAATCCCTTCTGGACGAAATTGACATAGGGGACGTTATTTATGATGAATTTGATTATCTTTCAAATTAGTCATAATCATTTCTGAGGATAGATTATATTGAAACTGTTTGGTGTGATAAAGAATGAAATTATCGTCTAAAACCTCTAACCTGTCATAATCAAATTTTGAAATACATCTGTAATTATGTTCAAGGTGGGTTAGTTCATTATAAATTGAATGAAACATGGACGGGAATGATATCCACCCTAAATCACTTGTAATAAATAAATGGAAGTGGATACCCATAAAAATGTCTTTATCGAAAATTGAATTTTGAAATTGTGAAAGAGAAAAGTCTTTTACTGTTTCAAAGACACAGAAATACTTCACCAATTCATTTTCTATCCCTTTGTTAGACATGAGTGTGACCTGGTCAACATATCGTCTTACACCGTCCCTAATGAGTTTTTTCATTTCTTTAAGGGTTAGGTTCCGATGTGTATTAGATTGTTGACCAACCAAATAATGAAGGTTCTTTTTGGGTAATGATTTAATACAGTTCAGTATTTTGAGTTGTGAGGGACTAATCTCATAAATTCTTTCTTCATACTTATAGGTATTCGGTCGGGGAGTTAAATAATTAGTGGTTATTTTATTGAGACCTTTTGACTTAAAAGGTTGTTCCATTACTGGTAAGGTTTTATTCATATTTATACTGGATTTATATAATAGGACAATCATAGTCATCAGAAATCTGGACTATCTATTCTAATTGTTGATGAAACCTTTTTTTAGAAGTTTAACTATGAACCCTCTTAGAGTTAGTGACACTTTCAACTTTATATCACACTGAACTTAAATTTTGAACCAATTTAAGACCCCCTTAGTAATTGGGAATTTCCCGACCATGTTCTTACCGTTTATTTCCGTTATTTTTTTTATTTCTTTAATCTCTCTAATTTCACTCTATACTCTTCAATACCGATTTTAAGTCTCAAAATTTCTTTCTTTTTAGGTTCGGTTTCCTTCATTAAGTCCTGTCTGTATTTTGATATCCTATCTTCAATTTTTCTAATCTTTTGGAAGTTCATTTATTTCGTGTGACATTTTATTCAATCTGTTCCATAAAGTTGTTTCCATTAATTGAAATAGGATTTTTTCATTATAGAGGTATTGATTTTTATACTCAACATATTCAGTCTCAGTAAACTTTTTGAGGTGTCGTTGTAACTTTGACCTGTCAATTTTTAATATGTTTTGTATTGTTATGAAGTCATAAAATGGTTTACTTCCGTCTATCCGATACTCTACGATTTTCATATTGTTTTTTTAGATTTTTATACTCATTTAAGAGTTTTTCGATAATTTCATCATCTTCGGTGGACTTTTTAGAAGTGTCTTTTTCGTCATCGTCCTCATCGTTATCTTTCTTTTTTGGTGTTTCCTCATCCTTATCGTCGTCATTGGTTGTAGAGTATTTCTCAATGATAAAATTGATGAAATCAGTTTTAATGTGTGTTTTTCTCATAAGAGTAATTAGGTTTTATTGAACCGATTTGGGTTGGTTCATACTCTTATATATTAGAATTGAAATATGTTTTTTAGGATGTGGGGAACTTATCGTTAAATAATTCCGAATTTTTAAATATCCTCCTTACCATTGAATATCGGGAGTGGTTCTCGATACTTAAATATTAATTGTCATGTTAAAAGTTATCAATCAACAAGAAGTTAAAGTCCTTTTAGAACAACAGAAAGGTGGTAAAAAACCAATTGTCTTTAAATCCGAAATAGATGGTTTAAAACAACATCAGGGATTAATTATAACTGAGGACGACTGGAAAAAAACCAATCTAAAATCAAGTCCGTCAAGTTATTACTATAATAAACTTCGTAAAAATTCAGACAAACCAGTAATTTCAATTTCAAAGGTTACTGAGGGTTATTTAATTGTTAAATTGTAATGTTTACTAAATTTTTCACCTCCACATTAAAAACTACTATATCACTAATGGTATGGTGCGGGGAACGGAAGGGACGCGTAGTCACCAGCGCATCCGCAGCGGCCAGCTTACCGGCTACCGAATGGATCTTGGTGGTCTCCAGCGATTCGTGTAAACTCAAAGGCGGCAAAATAGAGGGCAGCCTGCGGGCCAGCATGGTTTTACCCGCGCCGGGCGGACCGATCAGTATCACGTTATGCCCGCCTGCTGCGGCAATTTCAAGGGCGCGTTTAATGTTTTCCTGGCCGCGCACTTCGCTAAAGTCACTGTCGTAGCTGGTAAGGCTTTTATAAAATTCTTCGCGGGTGTTAACCACTTCGGCGGTCAGCTGTGTTTTGCCATTAAAAAAGTCGGCAACTTCGCTGATGCTTTCCACGCCATACACTTCCAGGTCGTTTACAATGGCCGCTTCGCGGGCATTTTGCTTGGGCAGGATAAAACCTTTATAACCTTCTTTCCGGGCCTGTATGGCGATGGGCAAGGCGCCTTTGATGGGCTGCAGGCCACCATCAAGCGATAGTTCGCCCATGATGATGTATTTATCAAGGTCCTCGTTCTCCACCTGGCCCGAACTGGCGAGGATGCCGATGGCTATGGGAAGGTCGTATGCCGAGCCTTCTTTGCGGATATCGGCTGGCGCCATGTTTACAATGATTTTTTGCCGCGGCATCCGGAAGTTATTGGTTTGCAGGGCGGCTTCAACCCGCTGCATGGATTCGCGCACGGCATTGTCAGGCAGACCCACGATGAGGTAGAAAGGTTTGCCGCCGCCGCTGATATTTACCTCCATGGTGATGGTGATCGCCTCGATACCATATACTGCACTGCCAAAAGTTTTAACCAACACGCTGATAAAGTTTGTTCAAGGCGAAAGGTAAATAATTTTATTTAGGAGTGAATGCAGATTTGGAATAATATGAGTAATCTTTTTTTACCCTCTTTTCGGCTTGCCGAAGAGAGGGTCAGCGTCCGCCGAAGGGGCGGAACGCTGGGGTGAGTAGACTCGCCGACACGCATTGGCGGTAATGTCCGCCGGGGGGTGACTCACCCGGTCATCGCTACGCTCGACCACCCTCTCTATGGCAAGCCATAAAGAGGGTAGCTGCAATTATGCTTTGTGTTTTTTCTTTAAGCGTGGGAACAAAAACAAAAGGGGCATTTTTTAAATTTTATTTTTCAAAGTAATGCAGGGTAACGGTTTCGCCGTCGAAAGAGGCATAGGTGTTATTTGACACCCATTCGCCCAGGTTGATGTAACGGGTTTGGGGGCTTAGCTGAATATCCAAAGGCATATGCCGGTGCCCGAAGATCATGTAGTCATAAACATGGGTTTGCAGCACTTCGCCGCAATAAACCACCAGCCATTCCTGCTCCCCCGGTTTATGGTCGTCCTTTTTTTCGTTGGCTATCCGGCTGTTACGCGACCAGTAGTTGGCAATCCCCACTCCCAGGTTAGGGTGTATCCTGGCAAACAGCCATTGGCAAAGCTTACTGCGGAATATTTTCTTTAGTATTTTATAAAAGTTATCGCCGGGGCCAAGGCCGTCGCCATGGTGCAGGTAAAACTTTTTGCCGTTACGCTCTATTTCAAGTTCGTTGCTGATGATGGTTGCGCCCAGTTCGGTTTCAAAATAATCAAACATCCACATATCATGATTGCCCTTAAAGAAATAAAGCTTTACGCCGGCGTCGGCCAATTCGGCAAGTTTGCCTAAAAAGCGGATATATCCTTTGGGCACTACCGTTTTATATTCGAACCAGAAATCAAATACATCGCCCATTAAAAACACTTCAGCGGCGTCATGCCTGATGCTATCGAGCCAGCGCACCAGGCGATCTTCACGTTCGCGGGATTTTTGGTAGGTACCCGTACCCAGGTGAAAGTCGGAAGCGAAGTATAATTTATTTCGGATGGCCATTGCGGCTGTAAAAATAAGGGAAAAGAATGAGGAATCAAGAGGTAAGAGCCAAGAGGGAAGAATCAGGATCCGGAAATCATAAAAACAGCAAAGGAAGGCTTAGCACAGCCCTCCTTGCTTAAGGTATTGCTCAAAAATAATTTTCTGGTTTAATGATCAGGCAACATTGCGGCCCGGTGACGCCTCTTCGCAAATCTTGTTCACCAGGTCCCTTGATAAGGGTTTGGTCATGAACGAATTTACGCAGGCATATTTCTTTGAATGAAAAACATCTGCTGAGCGAATGGAAGAACTCATAATATGTACCTGGACTCTTTTTTTGGCGCCTGTGTTAAATGTTTCCAGTTCGTCAAGGAATTCCCAGCCGGTGAGTTCCGGCATATCAAGGTCAAGTAAAATTAAATCCGGCAGTGAGCCTGTTTCTTTATTTTGTTCAAGGTAATCTAAAACCAACCGGCCATCATACGTATACGTGGCTTGTTCACAGTTATAATTATTATGCAATAACCGCTGCATAATATAGTGATCTGTGGGGTTATCATCAATAACAACAAGTTTGCACATGGTTAATCAGGGTTTTGAATTGTGGGTCTTTGATTTGTTAAAATTAACGTTTTTATTTTATAAAATGCAATTTCAAATACTTGTTAATGGTAAGGCAAACAGTATGCCATAGTACTTAATCATTAACACTTGCTGCATAATTTTTGCTTTAAGATATTGTTTTTCTTTTAAATTAATTACAGGGTATCTATTTGAGTCGGGGGCATAACGGTATGTGGAAATTCTGTTTCACATTGGGAAAATGCTAATCCCGCTAATTCAACATCCCATGCCATTTCCATAAACCATTAAAAACATTTATTTTAGTCCCCCTATAAATGACTTTTTTTACCCGGCCAAAAAACCTGCATGACGCAGACGATGTTAAGTTACTGAATAGTTACCGCGAACGTGGTGACCTTTCGGTTTTGGGGCAATTGTTTGAAAAGCAAATGCCGTTAATTTACGGTGTTTGCCTGAAATATTTAAAGGATGAAGAGTTGGCGAAAGACGCAGTGATGGGGATTTTTGAAGAAATAATAGGTAAAGCCAGGCAGCACGATATCAAACAGTTTAGAAGCTGGCTGTATGTATTAAGCCGAAATTATTGTTTAATGCAGCTACGGTCTGGAAAAAAGATGGAGATGGTAAATTTGGATGATTTTATGGAATTTACCCCTGTTTTGCATCCTGATACTGATAATCGCGAAGCAGCCCTTAAAGCGCTGGAATTGTGTATGAAAAAACTGCCCGCGAATCAAAAACAAAGTATTAAATTGTTTTACTTTAGTGAAAAGTGCTACCGGGAAATAGCCGACAGCACTGGTTTTAGCTTAAATGATGTAAAAAGTTATATCCAAAACGGGAAACGTAACCTTAAAATTTGCCTGGAGAAGAATAGTGCATAAAAAAGACGCCGATATATTGCAAATAAGGAAGTACCTGAACGGGGAGCTTGATACAAAGGCTATGCACCAGCTTGAACGGCGTGCACAGGACGATCCGTTTTTAATGGATGCACTTGAGGGCTACGCATCCGCAAAGGCTGATCAGCAAAACCAGCTTGACGAATTATCGGCGCGATTAAAAAGCCGCATGGAACCCAAAAAAGGAAGGGTGTTCCCGTTCAGGTTTTTAAGCATTGCTGCATCTGTATTGGTGTTCTGTACGGCGGGAGTATGGTGGTATTACAGCAACAATAGCAGCTCACGTAAAGAAAAAGTACTGGCAACCAATTTCGATTTGCAAAAACCAGCAGGCGCACCTGCTGACGTAGCGAAAGCTCCGGTTGCGCCCCCCATAAAACCAGCTGAAAAAGATAAAACGGCAAGCATCTCCAAAAAACCAACGCACACAATGCGGTCAACTGTTGCAGCAGACGAGGCCGTTGCTAAAAAACCGCCAACCCTTCAGGAACTGGTGGTTAAGCCAACAGTGGCCGGCAGCAAAACCGGAAATAACGCGCCGGCCGATTCTACACCGGTGGACGAAATGATTGTAATGGAATATAAGGCAAAGAAGAACGCTGATACGTCATCGTTCGTCAGGAAATCCCTTTTGGTAACGAGTGCCGATAAAAACCTCACCGTACAACAGTTACCGGCTAAAGCACCCGGCGTAACTATTCACAATAATAACGCCAGGGAGGCCGATTTGAATAAACTTGCCGGCAGTGGCGGGGTAACGGGCGGGCTGGCGATGAGCCAGCTTTTAAACAATCAAAGCATCCAGGGCCGGGTGATCGCGCAGGACGACGGTCTGCCTATCCAGGGCGCCTCTGTAAAGGTTGCAGGCACCAATAAAGTTACCAAAACGGATGCTGAAGGGCGATTTCAATTAAAAGCCGACAGCAGCCGCAATAAGCTGGTTATCGCAGGAGCTGGGTACCAGACACGCCAGGTGAGTGCCAATAACCGCGATTCCGTTAAAAACATAGCGTTAGCGCCCAGCAGCAGTTCCCTAAGCGAGGTAGTGGTTACGGGTTATACTTCACAAAATAAAGAGACGGATGAACAAGCGACTGTGGTGAACGCCCACCCAAAAAATGGCTGGAGCGAATTCAAAAAATACTTAAAAGCAAATGCTGTTTCCCCCGATCACAAAAACGGTGTGGTAAAACTTTCCTTTATTGTCGGGAGCGATGGCCTAATTACCGCTATTACAGTGATAAAAGGGATCAGCCCGGCCACTGATAAAAAATCGGCCGCCCTGATTAAAGAGGGGCCGCAATGGGTGGCGAATTCAGGCAAAAGGCCCGAGTTGGTTTATTTACGAATCAGGTTTGTTAACTAAGTTTTTTTAGTGTTTCTTGCTGTCGGCAAAAGCAAATACTTTTTGCAATAACGGAGTTGAACGAGCGCCGATATTTTTCCGGATATTCAATTCTTCCAGGGCAATCTGGTAAAACAAACCGTCAATTGCTTTTTGCGTGGCATAATCACCAAGGTCCGGATTTAATCTTTTAACAAACGGAAGTTTATTGTATTCTCCGGCAGCATCGCCGTAGTATTTTGTGGCGCCTACTTTGCTTAAACTTGCATTTATCACCGGTTTAAAAGCCAGGGTTAATTCTGCCGAAGTAGTTTGTTTAAAATATTGCGTTGCGGCATCCTGCGGGCCAAACAAAATTTTGTTAACATCCTGTAGTGTCATTTTTTTGATCGCGTCGATAAATATAGGCTTCGCCTGTTTGGCGGCGTCTTCCGCCGCCCGGTTTAATGAAAGAATAACATTATCACACAATTTATTAAAGCCAAGGCTGCGGAGTGTTTTCTCCGCGCTTTTCGCCTCCGGCGGAAAGACGATCTTTATTGCGGCGTTGCCAAAAAACCCATTCACGGCAGAAAGTTGATCGGTACTTTTCGAGGTGCCCTGAAGCAAGGCGCCTTTCAGCCCTTTGCCGATCTCGGAAGTTGAGGGTAATTGAAACTGGTATTTCTCCGGAGCGTTTCGGATTTCAGTATTACCGGAAAAAGTAAACGAAAAAAACAGGGCGGGAACAAGCAGTAGTAGTGTTTTCATTGTCAGCGGGTAAATTATTTATCTTACTGCAATAATAGCAATTTGGTTTGATTAGTTATATCAACCCTAACAATTTCACGCTTCAACAAGATATCACACCGTAATTAAAACACCCTTAAAATGGCAAAAATTATCGCCGCGATAAGCGCCGAAACCGGAATAGTGATTACCCATGCCCAAATAATATTGAGTGTTAGCCCCCACCGTACCGCAGATAAACGTTTTGTTAAGCCAACACCAATTATTGAACCCGTAATAGTATGTGTAGTTGAAACAGGAATGCCAAAATATTGGGTAAAGAACAAGGTCAATGCGCCGGCGGTTTCAGCGCTTACGCCTTCCAGGGGAGTGATTTTGGTAATTCTTGACCCCATTGTTTTTACGATCTTCCAGCCGCCGCTCATTGTTCCCAGTGCAATAGCAGAGTAACAGGCCAATGGTATCCAGTTTGGCATCGGGTCGCCCTGTTTAATAACATGGGCTGTAATAACCGCCACATACAAAATTCCCATTACTTTCTGAGCATCATTACCACCATGCGCGTAGCTTAGCGCCGCCGACGATAGTAGTTGCAGGCGTTTAAACCAACGCTCGGCGGTGGCCGGCCGGGCTCTTTTGCAGATATGCAGGATCAATATGGTGACGAGATAGGCTATTACCAGGCCTATTACAGGAGCCAATACTATATAGGCAAGGATGGTTAAAATATAACCCGTATTTACCGCGTTTAAAACACCTGAACCCATATAAAGGGCATTTGTAATACCAGCGCCGGCAAAACCGCCGATAAGCGTGTGTGAGGAACTGGAAGGAATCCCAAACCACCAGGTAATTAAATTCCAGCTAATGGCTGCTATCAGTCCCGCCAGGATCACGTTCATTGTTACATAATGTGTGTTAACAATTTTTGATATGGTATTGGCTACTTTATGGTCTTTAACAAAAAAATAAACCAAAAAATTAAAGGCAGCCGCCCACATCACCGCCTGGAAGGGCGAAAGCACCTTAGTTGAAACGATGGTCGCTATTGAGTTAGCAGCATCATGGAAACCATTGGTATAATCAAACAGCAGGGCAAGGCAAATAACAACTACAAGTATGGGTGTCATCGTTTACTGCTTATGCGTTTTTAACTAAAATAGATTCCATAACATTTGCGGCATCTTCGCACATGTCAGTGGCCGTTTCCAGCGAAGACAGGATCTCTTTATATTTAATCAGACGGATCGCATCTGTTTCATATAAAAACAGATCAGCAACGGCACGGTCAAAAACATGGTCGGCCTGGTTTTCAACGCTGTTTATCCGAATACACGAGTCTGCTATATTGCGTTTATTTCTCAGGTCCCTTAATTCCCTGACGGCTTTTTCAAGTTCAATGCTCGCCTGCAAAATCAGGTCAGACAACTTTTTAATGTGCTCATTAAAATCATCGATCCGGTATAAGCTCATCCTGTTTGCAGCGCCCTGGATATTGTCGGCAACATCGTCAATTGCCGATGCCAACTGATGTATATCTTCACGGTCAAAGGGAGTGATAAAGTTTTTGCCCAGCTCAAGGTACAGTTGATGGGTTATCTCATCACCTTTATTTTCTAACTTATCAATTTGTCGTATCAGGTCCTCGCGGGTAGCCGGGTTTGTGGTATTAACAGCTTCAACCAAAATGGTTGCCATCACAACAGCGTTATTTGCTGCCTGCTCAAACAATGGAAAAAATACTTTTTTATCTTTCGGGGTGAAGTACTGGAAGATGCTGTTAAGTGACATTTTTTAAGTGGATTTGCGCAAAGGTAACGTTGCAACGTTAAGTTAATGTTAAGTTTTTAGAACAGGTATGTTAGGGAAAGGTAAACTCTGCTTGGATTTTTGAAGCGTAAAGCCAAAGGTCGACCCTAATCCCTCAGTGCTTCGCACATTAATGGTTTGCTCATGAGCCTCAATAATATGTTTAACGATGGCCAGCCCTAAACCAGAGCCGCCTATCTGCCTCGAACGGCTGCTATCCGTCCTGAAAAAGCGCTCAAATAGCCTGGGAAGGTATTTTTCTTCAATTCCGATGCCATTATCAGTTACTTCAACCAGCACCTGGTCGTGCAACTCGAAGAGGCTCACCGACGTATTTCCTTCCTCGTTTCCGTATTTAAATGAGTTATCAATAAGGTTTACCAGCACCTGGCGGATCTTCTCGCGATCAGCATTTACCAGTATCGGCTCATCATATTTTTGTTTGAATATTAATTTAATGTTATGTTGCCTGGCTTTTATTTCCATCGACTCAAAAACCTCCTTAATAAGGTCATTTATTTTGAATCTTGTTAGGTTGATGGGGATCTCACCTGATTCGAGTTTCGATATTTCGTCAAGGTCCTTGATAAGATAACTTAGCCGGTCAACATTTTTTGCAGCCTTTGCCAAAAAATCCCGCGCCAGTTCTTTATCCTCAAATTCATCATCCTGCAGGGCTTCAATATATCCCTGTATGGCAAACAGCGGGGTTTTAAACTCGTGCGAAATATTTGACAAAAAGTCCCTCCGGAATTTCTCCTGTTTTCTCAACTCGTCGATTTCGGTTTTCTTTTCTTTGGCCCACTCTTTCACTTCCTTTTCAACATCATTGATCGGGTCGGAGCTCAGCTGCTCACCAAGAGCATCGCGCAGGTCGCGGCCAAGTTTTAAATTATGGATGAGTTTATAGATGAGTTTGATTTTTGAATAAACGTACTTTTCTATCAGGTAATAGAAAACTATAAAACTGGTAATAATGGTAACAAAAAAAGTGATGCCCACATAATACCAGCTATGCTGAAAATAATAATTAACTGCTGAAAGGGTGACAGCCACCGCACCCGCGTTGATCAATACAAGTATCCTGAATTTCATACTTGTAAAGTTAATGTTTAGCGGTTAGAGATTGGTTAATTGGAGGTTAGTTTTTTGGTTGGGTTCAACAGTTTTCCAATTGACGTTGCTGGCGATGCCTAACGTGAGACTTCCGGTTTCTGCTTAACAACTTCTGCATCAATAGCAATGATCACTTCGTCCGAAAGGATCATGCTGCTGCCACCTATGCCGTAATCTTCGCGGTTTAATTTAAAAGCGCCATTGAATGCCAATGTACTCCCTTTGTCGATGCATGAAAACGGGATTTCTATAAGTTTGGTTTTATCCTTAATGGTAAGGCTAAACCGCCCTGAATAATTATTGCCACTTTTATGCTTAATAGAAACCGATTTCAGGGTGATGGCAGGGTAATGCGCCACGTCAAAAAAATCCGCACTTTTTACATGTTCGTCACGGCCGGAATTGTCGGTATTTGGTGTATTGGCATCAACAGTAGCGTTGATAGAACTTGAGGATAGGTCTGCCGGACTAAAATGAATATCGGCCTGCAACCCGCCGATGGTGCCATCGGTATAAATACCAAGGTTTTTAATTTTAAAGGTAATAGCCGAACGGCTTGCTGAATTTTGACCATGGGCAAAAAAGCTACTGATAATAATAATTGCAACCAGGGGGGAAAGGAATTTCTTCATATTGCCAAATAACGAAGTTTTGACCAAAATAACTTACGGGATGTCAATTTTTTACATTTTGACGTAGAAAAACGCAAAATGTTAATAAGAAATCGCAGTTTTCATTCTCGCCGCTTGTATTTCAAAAAAACTTTTACTTTGCCTCAAAGCAAAATGATCGTCGTAAAGATTATCTGTTCGTGTCCGATAGTTTGCGGACAAGTGCAAAATTTTCCTGATCTTTCCTCTTGATTCACTTATGCGTTTTCAAAATCTTCCTTCCTTTTCCACCAATAACCGCTCGCAAACAATATTACTCAGTGTTTCTGACGGCTTTTTGCCATAGCTTACCTCCATTGATTTATCGAATATCTCAATAGATTTGATCTTTATTTTCAGGCCAAGCTTCATTTCGCGGACATTCAAAAATTTTAAAAACTCCGACGAGGTGTTAATTACTGCCGAAAGCCTGACTGTTTCACCTGCTTTACATTCCGAAAGCTTACTGTAAGTTGGCCAAACTATCTTGCCGTTTTTATCAGGTATAGGTGACCCGTGTGGGTCAATGGTGGGGTAACCAAGCTGTTCATCCATCTTTTCAAAAAAGCCAACTGATTGTATATGCTCAATCTGTTCGGCAATTTCATGAACATCTTCCCAGCCAAACCCCATCTTTTCAACCAAAAACATTTCCGTGAGCCTATGTTTCCTTATGATCAGTCCAGCTTCTATTTTTCCTTTTTCTGTTAGCTTTAGTGGCTTATAGCTTTCGTAATGTACCAGTTCCTTTTCAGCCAGTTTTTTCATCATGCTGGTAACTGTCGACATTTTTATTTCCAACCGTTTAGAAAGTTCATTAACATTAACTTCTCCCGATTCACTGGAAAGGTTGAATAATTCTTTTAGATAGTTTTCTTCAGTTAATGAGATCATTTATCAAAAATACAAAATTCTTTCTTTTCAAGCAATCAGATATTTTTATTGTGAAATATTTTTGTTAGATTAATCTAACTTTATATTTTTGCAAGTAAAAATATAAAGATATGCCAACAAAACTCTACCTGCTTCTATCCCTTGTTTTACTAAACCTGACAGTTGTTGCACAAAGCCATTTTATTACCGGTAATGTTACCTCGGATGATAAACCACTTGAATATGTATCGATATTAATTAAAGGCACTGCATTGGGTAGCGTTACTTCAAAGGATGGCAATTATCGCATTGCTTGTACGCAGAAAGATACCTGTGAAGTTATTGTTTCGCTTGTTGGTTATAAAACCCGGCATTTAAAAGTGCCTGTTAACACGAATTTTACAACCTTAAACATCACCCTTGAAAAAGAGGCCACTGAACTAAATGAGGTTGTGATCACAGGTGTTTCAAAAGCGACGTCGATCCGGGAAAACCCTTTGGCAATGGAAGCCGTCTCCACTAAACAAATTGAACAGTCGGCAGAAAGCAACGTGATTGATGCTATCGCCAAAAACGCGCCGGGTCTGCAAACCGTAAAAACAGGGCCGAATGTTTCCAAACCATTTATTAATGGGCTGGGCTATAACCGTGTGCTGACACTCTATGACGGACTTCGCGTAGAAACACAGCAGTGGGGTGATGAGCATGGTGTACCTATGGATGATTATATTATTGAAAAGGCAGAAGTCATCAAGGGCCCTGCGAGTTTGATGTATGGTTCTGACGCCATAGCCGGTGTATTAAGTTTATTTCCCGCGATTCCAAAAGATACGGATAGGCTTATTCACGGCAGGTTTTTATCTGAATACCAAACTAATAACGGACTGATTGGCAACAGCCTTGTTCTTTCATCCGGTAATGCACACTGGACCTGGGCCTTACGCGGCTCGGAAAGAATTGCCAGGGGCTATACCGACCCGGTAGATGGCCGGGTTTACAATACAGGATTTAAAATGGCCAATGCTTCTGCTTTTGTGGGTTATCACAGTGAAAAAGGTTATTCGCACTTCAATGCAACTTTTTATGATAACCGACAGGGCATACCAGATGGCAGCAGGGATTCGCTTACAAGAAAATTCACTTACCAGGTTTATGAGGCTCCCGGAGAAAATACGATACAGTCATCCGTAGATAATATCAGGAACAGGCCTATTGTACCCAATAATGTGCTTAATTCATACGCCATAAGCCCTTTATCGCAGCGCATACAGGATTACCGCCTGTATTCAGATAATTTTTATAAACTCGGACAAGGTGATATAAAAGCGTCTCTGGGTTTCGAGCAAAATATCCGCAGGGAATATAACCATCCGACAGACCCTGACCAGGCCGGTGAATATATTCTTTTGAATACAATTGACTATGGACTGCGTTACAATGCACCTGCTATTTGGAATATTGAACCCACTTTTGGCGTTAATGGTATGTACCAAACCAATACAAACAAAAATGCGACAGATTTCCCGATTCCGGACTATAATTTGTTTGATGCCGGGACATATGCTTATGCTAAGTGGAAGCACGACAAGTGGACAATAGCAGGGGGGCTGCGGTATGATCAGCGTACCGAAAACGGGGACGAAATGTACATAAAATCCAATCCGGCCACAGGGTTTTTCCGGCAGGTGGCTTTAAGTGATTCCACCGGGGGCATACAACAGTTTAAAACATTCCATCTTAATTTCCAGGGAATATCGGGCAGTATAGGTACTACTTACGAATTGAATGACCAAATTAGCCTTAAAGCGAATATTGCCAGAGGTTACCGTTCGCCCAATATTACTGAAATAGCTTCCAATGGCTTGGATCCAGGGGCGCATATTGTGTATGAAGGCAACCTCAACTTTAAACCTGAGTTCAGTTTACAGGAGGATGCCGGTATCATTGCGGCATTTACAGATGTGTATTTAAGTCTTAGTGCCTTTAATAACTATATTCAAAATTACATCTACGAGGCTCAGGAGGCAGATAAAAATGGCAATCCTGTGGTAGTGGTGCCCGGTAATAAAACTTTTCAATTTCAGCAAACCAATGCACAG
Source organism: Mucilaginibacter sp. (assembly GCA_031292485.1). Taxonomy (GTDB): domain Bacteria; phylum Bacteroidota; class Bacteroidia; order Sphingobacteriales; family Sphingobacteriaceae; genus Mucilaginibacter. The sequence continues at coordinate 112,200 of JARLHA010000015.1, read as the reverse complement.
TTATATGGTATAAATGCTACCCTCAACATCCATCCGGAGGCTTGGAAAGCACTCCATTTCGACAATGCTTTTTCTGTGGTTTACGGCTATAATCTTAACCCTAAATATAGAAATGCAGGAATAAACGGCGAGTACCTGCCGTTTATTCCCCCGCCCAGATGGTTAAGCAGCGTCAATTATGATCTTCCTGGAAAAGGTAAATTAATACGAGTGGTCACCTTAAAGGCGGAAGCGGATAACAACCTTGCCCAAAACCGTTATTTGGGTTTATATAACACAGAAACCGCGACACCTGCTTACACGTTGTTGGATACCTCGGTCAACACAGAAATCAACTATAACAAAAACAATGTATTACAATTTCAGGTGGCGGTTAATAATATATTCGATACTGCTTATCAATCGCATTTAAGCAGGCTGCAATATTTTGAATATTATATGGCTTCGCCCAATGGACACCTTGGGATTTATAATATGGGAAGGAATATTTGCATGAAGATAATAATGAAGTTTTGAGATACACCTGATGATACGGTAGTCCGAATTTTATTATAGAAACTTTAACCCCTGTTATTAGCCGGCGCCAACCTGCTAAAACTCCACGTGCGCCCTTATCGAAAACACATTTACCGGCCCGCGGTCTTTGTTGTAGGCCGGGTTCATGATAAACTGGTAATCAGGGCTTAGAAAGAATTTATTTTGATAGGCATTGAACTTGTAATAAAATTCGGCGATCATTTCAGGCGCATAATTTAGTTTTCCATCCCCAATTAAAAAGCCGTAGCCGCCATCTGCCAAATATTGGCGATGTGGTGCTGACAAGCCGTTGATAATAAAACCCAAGCCCATTTCATCGTCTTTTCTTTTCCAGCTGGTTCCTTTTAAAACTCCTCCAAAAGTAAAAGAGCGGTCAATCTCCGTAAAAAACCAGGTTTGGGTATGGCCATCGTTGTAACTGGCTTTGGCGAATACGCCAAAATCTTTGGTCAGGTACTGGTCCGCATTTACACCGAATCCGACTTTATGGCGTCCGTAGGCCTGCGTCGTATCAACGTTCGGTGCGGCAGAGTTCAATGCGATGGCCTGTTCGTAGTTTCCAAATTTGCCATTATTTAAAAAGCCTAAAATGCGTAAAGTACCTTTTTGGCCGCCTATAGTATACCTCTTTTCAAATTCAACGGTTTGCGTATTGGCTTTACCTATTTTGGCATCCCAGGTAGATGAATTAGCCTGGGTAACATTCATGGTAAAAGCAAACCGCAATGTCCAGGTCGGTTGTCCTAATTCGGTATAGGCCCCCAAAACATAACCACGCGTATTGGCGGGATAGTCCCAGGCGGCATTATCCATCAGTGCCCAGTTCATAAACTGGGAACGGGGATCGTGGCTGAAACTATTCTGATCAAAAAAATCACCCATATTAAATTTACCCATACCGATAGAAAAATATCGTTTGCTTCTTAAGCCTGCCAATTGCAACTGGTCACTTTCAAGCGTATCTTTTTCCTTGCCCCACTCAAAGGTTTGCTGATAAAACAACCGTGCGATATAAATTTTGTTCTGAACCCCTCCGACCCTGAATGTTTCTCCGTTAGGAAAACCGGCAATGCCAAGAGTTTGGCTTAAACCCGCACCACCAGATAGCTCCGGATCAAAAATAAATTGGGAGCCTTTCCATAACCGGGCAGTCCCAAAAAAAGTGGAGGTAATAGATGTTTGCGTTTCGGCCAGCGGCGACAAACTGTTGCGCCCGCTATAAGCAGCGCTAAATCCGGGTTTATCCTGTGCAATAATAGTTTGCTGAAAGTGAAAGCTATAATTTTCCTGCTTAACGGTGTCCTGGGCCAAAGTGATTTGACCAATAGAAAGCAAAAATATAAATAGGATGAGGTATTTTTTCATATCAAAATGGTGCAAATTACTTAATCAATTTAAACTGAATATTGTTTCAGTGTAAATACAACAGCCGGTGGCTGTCATAAATTTAAGCAAAACTAATAATTTTTTTAGACATGACTAAAAAATTATTACAAAAGATGCTTTTTAACGGAAAGGCTGTTATTAATCAAATATTCCTGGCAATACCACTTATTGCACAGTGGCAAACTGACAATTTTCGGAGATGAAAACTTAAATCATCATCTTACATGACCAGCATCTATTTTGCCAAAAATTATTTCCTGCGAAGGTAAGTTTTAAGACAATGCAATGGAATTGCATTAATTGGCGCAATTGCTGCAAACACCTTTTACGAGCAGGCTCATTTCCAGTGAGCTAAACTTTACGGGTAAGGTTATACCGGGTATTTTGGAGTCGGGAAGGCAAAAGGTTTCCTTACAGCTAACGCAAAAAAAATGAACATGCAAATCGTGGTGCGCATTCGGGTTGCATTCATCTAAACACAAAGCATATTTAGGTGAGCCGGTTCCATCATCGATTGCGTGGACAAGCCCTTTTTCCTCAAAGGTTTTTAATGTGCGGTAAATTGTAATGCGGTCAGCTGGGCTTAATCCTTTTTCTATATCACTTAAGCTGATAGCAGCGTTTTGGCTTAATAAAAAATCAAGTACCAGCAAGCGCATAACCGTAGGGTTGATGTTTTTATTTACCAGCTTTTGCTTTGTTATTTTATCCATACAAGTAAAGTTGCTGATTGTAAATAGCAATGCAACTAATCCTTACAAAAATGCAAATTAACACTCTGAATAAAACTGTTTTAAATAACTTTCCATAAAGCTATTTCGTTGCCCGGCTAACTTTTTGCCGGTTTCGGTATTCATTTTATCTTTAAGCAGTAACAGTTTTTCATAAAAATGATTGATCGTAGGGGCAGCTGAATTCTGATATTCCTCCTTCGTCATATTCAAATTTGGCTTTATTTCGGGGTTGTAAATCTCGCGGCCTTTAAAGCCGCCATAACTAAAAGCCCTTGCAATTCCAATAGCGCCGATGGCGTCAAGACGATCTGCATCCTGTACAATATCCAGCTCCATCGACCGGAAATTACTTTTTTCAAACCCTGATTTAAAAGAAATATGCCTGATGATTTGCTGTACGTGCTCAGTCACAGGTTCGGTGACGCCCATACTGCGCAAAAAATCACCGGCAATCGAAGGCCCTATTTCTTCGTTGCCACCATTAAATTTACTGTCGGCTATATCATGAAGGAGTGCGGCAAGTTCAACAACCAGCATATCAGCCTGCTCTGTTTCTGCAATAAGTTTTGCATTCTTCCAAACCCGGTGAATATGCCACCAGTCATGCCCGCCTTCCGCATTTTTAAGCGTTTCCTGTACAAAATCAGCTGTTTTATTAATAATTATGCTATCCATAATATAATATTGAATCCTCCGCGGGCATTACCCTGCTTTATTCATTTATCAACTCCACCTCGGCCACCGGGCTGAATAAATAAACGCGCCTCGAGCTTACCTCAACGCATTTATAGCGCTTGCGGAGCTTTTCTTCTTTACGGAACACGCGTCCGTCCTTTAATTTAAAGATGGCTTTTATGGGCAGCTTTTCAACCGTATGTACAGATTCTTTCGGCGCATCATATTTGCGCAGTGACCGGTATAGCGTAAGATCTGAACAGCTTGACGCAGCGGGATTATTCAGATAGCTGGTGATGGCATGTTTAATATCAGCAGGAAAAATATCCTTTTCAAAAAAAGGCTGCATCATTTTTTTAAAATTGTTTTTCCATTCAGTGCCGTGTGGTTTGGCTTTGTGCTTATGTTCGTTCCATGTATGCAAATGGGCAAATTCGTGTACGGTAGTTACCAGAAAAGCATACTGGTTCAAATCATAGTTAACAGATATGCGATGCCCTTTCCCGTCATGAGGGGGCCTGTAATCACCAAATTTACTGTTGCGGTTGCGTGAAATTTTAAATTCACATTTAAAGTAGTCTATCCACCGGCTGATGAGCGGGGCAGCATCGGGCGGAAGATAGGTTTCCAGAATTTTTACTTTATCCAATTTTTACCTCAATACAAAGATAGGGGTTTGACATGAAAGGATAAAACGTCATTAAAAAGTGTGTAAAACCTATTATAATTTTTTTAAATAAACACCTATTCTTGTACGCAGATTTTTTCAAAGCGCATTGCCTGCAAAAATTTGCGCCTGCCATCAGATATAAACCCTGATTTATCATTTTATGAGAAAGATTCTTATTGCCAGTTTATCACTCATTTCAGTAATGTTGTTTACCGGATGCAACAATTCTTCAAAACCACAAATATTTTACTTTAATTATAGATACATCGGCATCAGGGAAGGCCGTACCGTAAAATTTTATGACACAAAAGACCAAAAAACCTGGAATTACAGCCCGGGCAAAGATTTTGTAAGCCCGGAAAGTGTTGACGAGGTATTTCATTTTATTGGCCCGTACATTGGCGCACTGGATGGCCGGACTGTAAAATTTTATAAAACAAATGCACAAGGCACCTGGGATTATGCCACGGGAAAAGACCTTACCAGCCCGGCCGACATCGACAATGTGTTTCATTTTAGCGGCAACGCCATTGGAATACGCAAAGGCAGGACGATCAGGTTTGCTGAAACGCATAAAGACGGCAAATGGAGCCCCGGTATTTTTAAAGACTTTACCAGCCCAACGGACGTTGACGGGGCATTTAGTCCGCTTAGCAACTATATCGGCATCAGGAATGGGAGAACCATTAAATTTTATTCAATCACCGGCCAGGGAAGCTGGACTTACATTGCCGGCAGGGACTTTACCAGTCCGGATGATGTTGATGATATCTGCTATCTGAACACCGGCACAATGGGCGTTCTGAATGGAAGGACGATAAAGTTTTATAGGGTGAACGATAAAGGCGCCTGGGCCTATAACGCCGGCGGGGACTTTAGTTTTTAAACCCGGCCCCAACCAATGCAGATTTGGAGATATACTATTTCAACAGATGATAAGCAATGAAACTTGCTGCATAAGCCAAAACCGTCATGTAGGCAAACTGAACGGCGGGCCAGCGCCAGTTTTTGGTTTCGCGATAAACAACAGCTACCGTACTGGCACATTGCATGGCGAAGGCGTAAAACATCATCAATGAAAAAGCTACCGCCAATGAAAATACAGGTTGCCCAGTTTGCGGATCTTTAGCTGATTTCATTTTCTTTTGTACCGTTTCCATTTTTTCGGCGCTGCCTTCCACACTGTAAATGGTGGCCATAGTGCCTACAAATACTTCGCGCGCCGCAAATGAGGTGATAAGGGCTATACCTATTTTCCAGTCGAAGCCAAGGGGTCGTATCACAGGTTCAATAACGTGGCCGAGCACTCCGGCGTAGGAGTTTTCGAGCTTTTCTGAATTAATTGCTTTAACCCGTTCATCAGGAGTTAACTGATGCCGGTATTGCGGCTGACTATATTTTTGTTCGATCCTGGCAAAGCGATCTCCGGGGCCGTAAGAGGCCAAAACCCATAATATCACGGAAATAGCGATAATGACCTTACCGGCCTGCACCACAAAAGCTTTGGAGCGTTCGTACATGCTGTAGGCTACATTGTGCCAGCGGGGCATCCGGTACACGGGCAACTCCATTATAAAATATCCCCGTTCGCGCCCTTTTAAAATCAGTTTAAATACAAAAGCAACCACTACTGCAGAGATCAGGCTAAAAATATACATCCCCGTAAGGGCCAGGCCCTGCATATTAAAAATCCACCAAACATTACGGTGAGGTACCACCAGCGCTATCAATAATGTGTAAATAGGCAAACGGGCTGAACAGGTTACCAGTGGGGTCACCATTATCGTAATCATCCTGTCCTTCCAGTTTTCAATAGTGCGGGTGCTCATGATGGAAGGCACGGCGCAGGCAAAACCGCCGATCAGCGGCACCACCGATTTGCCGTTAAGGCCTACCTTACGCATCAGCTTATCCATCATAAACGTAACCCTCGACATATAGCCGGTATCCTCCAGAATGGAAATAAACGCGAAGAGGATGGCGATCTGCGGGATAAATACCATTACGCCGCTTAAACCGCCGATAACGCCGTCAACCACCAGACCAGTTAACGGGCCGGGAGGCAGCAGGCTGTGCAAGGCATTTTGCACCCAAACAAAAGCATCGGCAATGAGCTCCATCGGGTACGCCGACCACGCAAAAATGGACTGGAACATAAACAAAAGAATCCCCAGGAATATGAACAACCCGAAAACACGATGCGTAAGTACTTTATCAATCTTGTTGCTTACGGTTTCATCTTTAGCCGTTTCAGGGATCTTTACGGTATCATAAAGGAGCTCGTTTATAAAATTATACCGGGCGATGGTTTCCTTACCCTGCGCCTTTTGTGAATGGAAAGAAAATTCATGTTCAAGTTCTTCTATACGGTCACTTTCACTGGCCGAGATAAATTTTATGGTCTCGTGCTGGTGGGCGAGCTGCAGTGCGTAATACGGATTTTCAATATTAAACTCATTGCTGATCTTCGCTATCAACTCCGGCGCTATAACTTCAATATCAATTGATTCCGACTGTAAAGCAATTTTATTTGCAAAAGTGATTGCTTCTTTTAGTTTCTCAATTCCTTCGCCTTTCCTTGCTGACAGCGGAACAACCGGCACACCTAATTTTTTGGCAAAAAAATCGATATTTATTTCGATGCTGCTCTTTCGTGCCAGGTCCATCATATTCAGCGCGATGATGACCGGTATTTTCAGGTCGGCTACCTGTGTATAAAGCAGCAGGTTCCGTTTCAGGTTGGTCGCGTCAATAATTACCACAACAAGGTCAGGTGTAAGTGGATTGGCTTTGTCGGCCAATATCGAAAATACAATAGATTCGTCCTGGCTTTTAGGGTAGAGGCTATAAGTGCCGGGCAGGTCGATAATTTCGGCAGTACGCCCGTCAGGCAGGGTACAATAGCCTGTTTTTTTATCAATAGTTACCCCGGGAAAATTTCCTATTTTTTGATTTAAACCGGTTAATGTATTAAAAAGAGTTGATTTACCGGTGTTTGGGTTTCCTACAAGTGCAACTCTCAGATCGGTTTTCAAGAGGCTAAAAACTACTGCAAAACAATGGTCGATGCTTCAAATTTACGAAGGCTTAACTGGTACCCCGATACATTAATCGCAATAGGGTCCCCCATAGGGGCAATACGCGCTACAGTAACCTGTTCACCGGGCAAGCATCCCATTTCCATCAATTTTACTGACATTTCAAGGTCTGTAAACTCTTTTACAATTCCCATTTGGCCTGGTACAAGTTCTGAAAGCGTCATAATTAATATAAATCTTAATCAAAGATAGAGCTTATTTAAATTTAATCCAAATAAGATTACGTGATCTTCGTCACATTTAAATGTGCCCAAAGTCATTTTTTTAACTGTGATATACGGTTTTTTCAGGCGTATGATTTTTTACCGACCCAAATTTCGGGCATCCGCAGCCTTTAAAAATGCCGCATGACGACAGCGAGATCAATCCCAGTAAGCCAATGATAATTAACGCGTTCTTTACCATAATTTATACCGTTACAGGTTATTGCTTTAAATGTCGTTTAATATCCCAAAAATCGGGTTGGCGTTGTAAAACCGCCCAATTTTATAACTAATTACGGTCATCCAATGTTATACACAAGGCCCATAATTATTATCAACTGTTTATACGATACTATATGGGCGAATTGTTGCCTGCCTTATTCCCGATAATGAAAGGCATATGGGCTACCATTTACCGCGCCGGTCAATCTAAATTAAAAACACAAACAAGGCCCGCAAAATAGCGGGCCTGTAATATTTCTAACGCCTTTTTAAACGCCTATCAGTGATTTATAACTTTCGGCTGATAATAAACTCCCCAGGTCAGCAACGTCATTCAAGGTTGCTTTTACCATCCAGCCTTCGCCATAAGGGTCAGAATTAACCAGTTCTGGCTGCCTGTCAAGTGCGGGGTTAAGTTCATTGATAGTACCGGCAGCCGGCATAAACAGGTCCGAAACAGTTTTAACCGCTTCAACAGTACCAAAAACCTCATCTTTGGCTATTGCTTTACCTAACGAGTTGATATCGATATAAACAATATCGCCTAATTCGCGCTGCGCAAATTCAGTGATGCCAATCGTAGCTTCATTGCCTTCTACTTTAATCCACTCGTGGTCTTTTGTGTATTTTAATCCAGCTGGAAAATCCATATATTTTTTTGTTTGATGGGGTCAAAAATAATAAATCTTTATTTAAAAGCCTGAAGTCTTTCTCGTTAAGTATTAAGGCAATAAAAGATTATCTGTTATGCCTTAAATTGCAAATTCTGCATCTGTTTTACTATTGATATACCCATTTACTTTGTAAAGAATAAATAATCAAAATGGAACCTACTTTAATCAGCGAACATGAAATTCAACAATTCAGGGCTGCAACCAAAGGGACAGCGCAAAAGATCCACTTCAATAACGCAGGGGCCTCTCTGCCGCCGGATGTGGTGGTGGATACAGTTATCCGCTATTTAAATGAAGAAGCGGCATGCGGCGGCTACGAAACCGAAGCCAAATATAAAGAGCAATTAGATTATACCTATACCCTGGTAGCGCGCCTTATTAACGCTGAAACAAATGAAATTGCGCTGGTTGAAAATGCAAGCACCGCCTGGATCCTGGCTTTTAACGGTATCTGTTTTAAGCCCGGCGACGTGGTGCTCACCTCCGAAATGGAATATGTAACCAACCTTATCGGTTTATTAAACGCTAAAAAAACACTGGGTATCGAAATAAAGGTAATACCGAATGATGCACGGGGAAACTTTTCGTTAATGGCACTGGAAGCCGCCATTTCGCCAAAAACCAAACTCATCGCGGTTACGCATATCCCTTCCACCGCCGGTGGTATGCTCCCCATTGTGGAAATTGGCCAAATAGCCCGGAAACATGGTATTTTGTATTTGGTAGATGCCTGCCAGAGCGCCGGGCAAATACCTGTTGATGTAAAAGAGATCGGCTGCGATATGCTGGCCGTAACCGGGCGCAAATACCTGCGCGCACCCAGGGGAACAGGTTTTTTGTTTGTGCGAAAAGCCGTTCAGGATCAGTTGAAACTTACCTTTATAGACGGCTCCACTGCGGCCGTAGTTACGGAAGATGATTTTAAAGTGCGCGATGATGCGCGCCGCTTCGAGCTTTACGAAAAAAACCGCGCCCTGATACTGGGCCTCGGCAAAGCGGTTGAATATGCACGCGATATCGGTGTAGACAGGATTTGGCAGCGCATTCAGTATTTAGCGGGCTTGCTACGTAACGAACTCGAAAATATCGAAGGCATAACCGTACACGACCCAGGCGACCAAAAATGCGGCATTGTTACCTTTTCGGTAAAAGGAATAGACAACGCGACTGTAAAAAGCCTGCTGGCCGAAAAACAGATCAACGTATCCGTCGGCAAAGCGGTATCAACCCTTATCTATATGAATAAACACCACCTAACCAGCATTGTGCGGGCATCGGTACACTATTATAATACTGTAGAAGAGATAGAGTTTTTGTGCGATGCACTGAAAACTATATTAAAATAAGATATCCGCCCCCTCTTCGTGATCTTTGTGAAATCTTCGTGCACTTAGTGGTAAAAATTAACCACTAAGTGCACGAAGGCATCACTATGGGCACAAGGAAAATATTGATTTGAAACAGATTTTTGATTATTACCACCACCTTCGCCTGTACGACTCTGAATGGTTTCCAAACAAGTTAAATAATAATAAAATAACAGCTATTACAATAATGATGTGGATGGCATCGCCGCCAACGTGGAAGGCAAAGCCCCCGAGCAGCCAGCTGATGATCAGCACAACCACTATAATATAAACTAAACTTCTCATGGTTGTACAACCAGTGGCAGCGGATAATGTTTCGAAAGTGTTTGGAGATGAGTGGTTTATTTGTTTGGCTTAAAAAACTTTGAGATCTTGTGCCTATTTTGTTAAAGGCCAATGTCGAAGTAGACCAATAGATGAGAATTTCAAATGATAATAAACAGAATTGACAATCTAACCGCGGTTTAATAATAATTCAACTTCCAATTTTAAAGTTGGTATATGATTCATTATTATACTCCAGATAACAATATCATTTACATTATCATAGGCATGAATTACTTTGTTCCGCAGATCAACAATCTGTCTTGCATATGAAATTGAAATTGTTGGATTGATTTTCAATAGCTTGCTGATAGCTTCCCCAATTATTTCGAGTTCTCTTTCCACAGCCCGTCTTTTGGTCTTGTTCTTAACATATTCATCAAAAACCCTGCGACCCTCAAGATGATCATTTATTGATGAAACACATACGATAACATCAGTAAGAAGTTTTTTTTCTTCGATGGTCATAAAACAGCTATTTTTTGACTGTTTATTGTTTGGAGCAGATAGGGATTAGTGATGGTCTCTTCTGCAACAATGTCCACATTTTTTTTAAGCACGCTTTGCAACGCGTATATCAATTTGAAATAATTGTTGCCGTAATCTGTATAACTAAGTTCAGGGTTAAAGCTCACCAAAAAATCCACATCACTGTCTGCGGTCATTGTTCCTTTAGCGGCACTGCCAAACAAATACGCTCTGACAACCCCATAGCTGCGCATTAAGTCTTTAATTTCCGGCAAATTGGCTTCTACAACGCTATTCATAATAGCAAATTTACAAATATTAGTTCAAAACATGGGGTTTTGATAATAGTTACCAGTATCCCAGGCAACATTACTGTGAAGTTTTTTATTGGTCATGTTGGGATTAATTTTTGAGCAAGCAATTAGGTACACTTTTTCCCTTATTCAACCGTTCAGCAAATAGTAATTGTAAATTGAACCTTTTTACTATTTTTGTCAAAATTCTACAGCGATGAGCGAACTCATTAAAAAACAAGTTACTGATGCCAAAGCGCATATGGACAAAGCCATTGACCATTGCGATGGCGAATTATTAAAGATCCGCGCGGGCAAGGCAAGCCCCTCCATGCTGGATGATATTTATGTTGATTATTATGGCAGCCCAACACCGCTGAGCCAGGTGGGCAGCGTAAACACCCCTGATGCCCGCACCATTGTGGTGCAGCCATGGGAGAAGTCGTTGCTCGGCCCTATTGAAAAAGCCATTATGGAAGCCAACCTGGGCGTAAATCCTCAAAATGATGGGGTGATCATCCGCATCAACGTACCGCCGTTAACCGAAGAACGCCGCCGCGACCTGGTGAAAAAAGCCAAAGCCGAAGCCGAAACCGGCAAAATTGCCATCCGCAATATCCGTAAAGAGGCGAATGAAAAGATCAGGAAACTAAAAACTGAAGGCGTATCAGAAGATGAGATGAAAGTTGGCGAAGCCGAAGTTCAAAAATTAACCGATGCATATATTATTAAAGTGGATAATCTTTCGGTAGCAAAGGAAAAAGATATCATGACGGTATAAAGCTGTTGTAAAAATATGTTATAAAAAAGCCATTTCGTAATTGAGATGGCTTTTTTTGTGTCCAATAATTATCGTATTAAGTAACCAAAAACAAGTTCTTTCTGAAATTCATTATTCTCCTGTTTGTTTGTTTTTTAACACAGAGGTCGCAAAGGAGGCACGGAGGACCACGGAGATTAAGAGTAAAACTCTGTGTTTCGCTGTGCCTCCTCAGTGCTCTTTGTGTTAAAAATATATTAGGTAGTTAAACAATTATCTTCAATCCAAAAAATAGTCAAAATGTCAAATTAAACCGAACATTCCATATTACCCGTTTGCTTTTTTATTTTTGTTCAAAAACACTTATAATCAGCATGAATATACTCCTATCATATTTAAAAAAACACCGCTGGGTGGTTGTCCTTGCCCTGGTTCTTGCGGGTTTTAACATCGGTTTTTCGCTCCTCGACCCAATGATCACCGGGAAAATAATGGATAAGTATATTGTCCCGAAAGATCACCAGACCCACACTTTCGACTATCGTTTTTATGGCGCGTTGGGTATGATTGGTTTGGCCGTAGGTGCTGCTATGGTATCGCGCATTGCCAAAAATTTCCAGGATTATTTTACCAATATCATCACTCAAAAAACGGGCGCCGAAATGTATGCCGACGGCCTAAAACATTCCCTTGAGTTACCCTACCAGGTTTTTGAAGACCAGCGCAGCGGCGAAACCCTGGGCATTTTGCAAAAGGTACGTTTAGACAGCGAGAAATTCATCACCTCCTTCATCAGCGTTCTTTTTGTGAGCCTGATCGGGATGGTGTTCGTCATCGTGTATTCGTTAAAGGTAAACTATATGGTAACGGTGGTTTATTTTGCCGCTATTCCCATCATCATGTTTGTGAGTATGGCTTTAAGCAAGCGGATAAAGACCATTCAAAAAAACATCGTATCCCAAACTACAGCACTTGCCGGCTCGACTACCGAGTCATTAAGAAATATTGAACTGGTTAAAAGTTTGGGACTGGTAAAACAGGAAATCGAACGCTTAAATAATACTACCTATAAAATCCTCGACCTTGAATTAAAAAAAGTAAAATATGTACGCAGCATGAGTTTCGTACAGGGTACCACTGTAAACTTTGTCCGCAGCTGCATGGTGTTGGTTTTGCTGGTTCTTATTTTTAAGGGCACGCTAACGCCGGGCAATTATTTAATGTTTTTATTCTACTCTTTCTTCCTGTTTAACCCTTTGCAGGAATTAGGAACCGTGATCCAGTCATGGCGCGAGGCACAGGTTTCCCTGGCTAATTTCGAAGGGATATTGAACACCCCTATCGACCCCAAACCCGAAAAACCAGTACTATTGGAAAGAGTGCATAAACTGGCATTTGATAACGTAAGCTTTAAACATTTAACGGCTAACCGCAACGCCCTTAATCATATCAACTTTGAAACCAAAGCAGGCGAAACCATCGCTTTTGTGGGGCCGTCAGGATCAGGCAAAACTACGCTGGTTAAGCTTTTAGTGGGGCTTTACCAACCGCTTGAAGGTGATATTTTATATAACAATACATTAAGCAAGGAAATCGACCTTGATCAGCTGCGCGAAAAAATTGGTTTTGTAACCCAGGATACCCAGCTGTTTTCGGGTACGATTCGCGAAAACCTTCAGTTTGTGCGCCCCGGCGCAACCGACGAAGAATGTATGGACGTATTGCAGCGTGCCGCCTGCCAAACGTTGCTGGCACGGGCCGATAAAGGTTTAAGCACCGTCATCGGCGAAGGTGGTGTAAAAGTTTCCGGCGGCGAAAAGCAACGGCTTTCCATCGCACGGGCATTGCTGCGCAGGCCGGATATATTAGTATTTGACGAAGCTACCTCATCGCTGGATTCCATTACCGAAGAAGAAATTACCGATACCATCCGCGATGTGTCCGAGTCGGTAAGTCATATTACCATATTGATCGCCCACAGGCTATCTACCATAATGCATGCCGATAAGATCTTTGTGCTTGAAAAAGGGCATATCATTGAATCGGGCCAGCATTACGACCTGTTGAATCAAAAAGGACTATATTATGCCATGTGGCGGCAGCAGATTGGGGAGAAGGTTTCTTTGGAAGTCTGAGGGAAAAATAAAAATTCGGGACTTTTAAATAACGAATATCGAATGTTGAATATAGAATACCGAAGTTAACTTCAATATTCGTCATTCGGGGTTCGATATTCAATATTATTAAAATTCTTAAACACTGATAATCCCCGTCTTCACGGCAAATATCACCAGGCCGACAAGATTTTTTGAGCGGGTTTTTTCGAAGAGGCGTGCGCGGTACCCTTCAACCGTGCGAACGCTGAGGCATATTTTATCGGCAATTTCCTGGTTGGAGTATTCCTGGCAAACCAGTTTTAAAACCTCTATCTCGCGTTCATTAAAGTCAGCCAGTGATTGCGGGGCATTGCCTGTTTGTGTATTGCCTGCCAGCTGTTTGATCAGGGTGATGGACAGATGTTCGTTAAAGTAGTAATCTTTTGTAAATACAGTTGATACCGCTTCTATGATCTCCTCCGGCTCGGCGTTTTTAAGCAGGTAGCCCGATGCGCCGGCCTTCATCATATCCACAATATATTTATCCTCGTTAAACATGGATAGCGCCAACACTTTAATGTGGCTAAAATGCTGCTTAACGTAGGTGGTGGTTTGTATGCCATCCATTTCGGGCATTTTTATATCCATCAAAATTACATCCGGAGTTGTGGCAGCGAGCTGGGCAATTAATTGCTTGCCATTGGATGCTTCCATTACCAGATCGAAATCGGCACAATCTTCCAGCGTGGCCTTTAACCCGTTCCTGAAGATTTTATGGTCGTCTGCTATAGCTAACCTGATCTTTGTCATATCGTAATAAAAAAGAATTCAATAAATATAACTAATTACCCTCATTTGGCAGCATCACTCTGATGATCGTAATGGAGCCGCTTTGTGGCTTGGTATAAATATTAATTTCTCCGTTGATCAATTTCACGCGGCTTTCCAGGTTTTTTAAGCCGTAACCATGTTTTACATTGGCCATATCAAAACCCCTCCCGTTATCTTTAAACTCCATTACCAGCCAGCCATCCTGTATAGTAAGCGTTAAATGGATAACCGTTGCACCTGAGTGTTTGATGGCATTGCCAAATAACTCCTGTGCAATACGGTAAAATGCCAGGTCAATCTCAGGCTTAAGGCGCGTCCCGTTCAGTTTTTTTTTCAGGTTTACCTTTACACCTGTATTTTGTTCGATCTTAACGCAAAGCCCTTCGAGCGCCTCCAGCAAACCATAATCAGTAAGCACCGGCGGAAGCACATTTTGAATTATATTGCGGATCTCGCTGATGCATTCATCCGCCAGTTTACGGGTGTCCGCCATCAGGGGCTGGGTACTTTCGGTGGTACAGCTTTTCTCTAGCCGGTGCAGGTTAAGTTTAATGGCTGATAAGACCTGCCCTACGCTATCGTGCAGGTCCTCGGCAAGCCTTTTACGTTCGCCTTCCTGCGCCTCAAAAACCGCATTTAACAAGCTGTTTTGCTTTTCGTCGTGCAGTTTTCGCAACTCCACCTGGTTCTTGATCATTTTCCGCTGATAGATGATCACGAAAAAAAATAAAAAAATAAGCAGGATAACAATAACAAGGGTACCGGTAATCAATACCGGTACCAAATTACTTTCGGTCGCGTTTGTAACAAGCACCAGTATTACGTTATTTTCTGAGGTTTGCAAAACAGTCCAACTGTGTATAAAATGTTAGCAATAATATTACTGATGCTGTGTATCATATAGTATTCCTGCTTCTCCTCAACACTAAACTGTTTAAAAAGCATAAACAAAAATATATTTATAGCAAAGTAGAAAAGCACCCCGGAGTTTATCCAGAACAAGCCCTGTTTTTCTATATGAATAAACTCCTGTCGATTTAGCAGCTGGTAAAAATAGGCCAGCGAAAAACAGATAAGCAATACACTCAATACCGTAATAGATAATGATGGATATTCCCATATCCCTTCAACAAAAATAATATTGAAAACAACGATGAGCAGGGCCAATGCCGCCAATAGGATAATTGCTTTTTTTACTGATGGCTTAAAAAAGGCGTAGTAATAAATAGCTGTGAAAAACAAAATATTTATTACTACGAAAAGATGTATCAGGGGCATGTTGTTAACCACCCCCTTCATCATTGTCATTAGTTCAAGAATGAGATCAATTAAAAATGCTATCAGGAAAAATACACCTGCTATTTTCAATACTTTATTCAGGCTTTTGTAATTGTACAACCAGGCTATTACTGGTAAAACACCTGAATAGGTAGAAAAATCATCCAAAATAGAAGCTGCTGACATCGCCTGGTTCTGTAAAATTATGTTAAACTGTTGCCCCTGTTAAAGCATTTGTTGGACAACCGGGAGAGCCAGGACATGGGGTTGACATTTCGCCTACGGTATACAATTTGGGAGCAGTTCCGCCCATCAGCGGTGCGGCGCCTGGTGCAACTGCAGCATCTGCTTCAAATGCTTCGGTATGGATCTGGTCGGTACCATCAGCCATGGCGCCCGCAATAATCAAATGTTTTTTTCCGCCGCGAGGTTCATCATAAGCATAATAAAACCTGATGCCTAGGCAGCCTGGCTGTGAAAGGATGTTTTCAAGGATCTCTTTACCAAAAAACTGGGAGATCGTTTCTCCCGGGTGATTGTCCCTGTAATGTTTTGTCCAGCTGGCGGCCACTTTCAAATCGATTGGGCTGCCTTCTTTGCCGGTGATGTGTGATTTTCTGTTTTCCATTGTTTTAAATTGTTGTGGTTTAAAATAGTCTGCTAAAACTAATGTTAATTAGTCATTATTTCAAACCATCGAAGAGCGGAAGCGCAATTGAGACAACCATCAAAAAGTTCGCAATACCCTTATTTTCAACAACTAATAAATTCGGCAAAGATTTACAACAGCGTAATATTACGTAGTTTTACGCATTAGAATCCGTAATAGCACGCGGGTTTTAAAACACCCCGAATTGACGTTTTTTTATAATCCGTTTAACTTTAAAGCTTAATCACCATCCGCCCGCCCTGCGAGTGTGCATTAAATTCCGGAGCGTACATACACTGCACCCCGGTTATCCCTGTTGAAAAATTGCCCGGTTGTGCTACCCGTAACTGGTACTCAAATACATAATTACCCTTGTTTAAGTAACTGATAAAAAAGTTGGTGGCCACATCTTTGGTCACCTGGTAATAGTACAAGCCATCCTGGTATTTATAGGTGGATAAAGCGTCCACAGGCTCAGTACCTGCAGGACGCATATCCTTTAGCTGCACATATTCAAAATCACGGTCCGCTTTCAGGTATACCACTACTTTAAGCAGGTCGCCTGTTTTGGGTTGATGGGTGGCGTCAACCGCGGTCAATACCAGCCCGGCATCCGTTTGTTTCTGGATAAAGTATTTTCTTTCCAGCTTGATATTTGTTTCCGATGAAGTGATCTTGTCCAAATTCTCCAAATATTGCCAGTGCAAGGCTCCCCAGCTGATATTGGTACTGTTGTTTTTGATCTCCACCTTGCCCAGTGCCGGTTTTATCTGGTCATCCACCCAGCTGCTTTTGATATATCCTGTTCCGGCATCGGTTTTAGTATCCGGTTTTAATTCTTCAAGCGTTTTACCGCCCAGTTTAATAAGCGATTGACCTGTGTCGGCAAGCAGGTTACTGCCTTTCAATAAAAGCGCGTAACAGGCGGCCGCAGTGGCTTTGGTGGTTTTCCAGTAGTTGGTTTGTTTGTTGCGCAACAGCCAGACCTTCATTTCGTCAACGGCTTTGGTATTATCGCCGGCTTCGGTAAACAGCTCAATCAGCAGGCTTTGTGTTTCAACGGGCGATTCGTACCAAAAATAACCCCGCTGGTTTTTGGCCCAGCACATGCCCAAATCGTCGGATTGCTGCGCGGTCTCCAGCAGTGACCGTTCGATCTGCGCGGTAACGTCAGCCTTTTTATAGCGCTGCATGGTTAAGGCGATCATCCCCTGCTCATACACATTGCGGGATTTCCATTCTTCCGCTGCCCATTTTAAATAATTGGCGAGGGCTGCGTTCAAACCCTTGTCCAGCGGTTTGTTTAAAAAATAGCTGCGGGTAAACCAGGCGTGGATCTCCAGGTCGCCGTAAAACCAAATACCATCTTTATTTTTCTTCCGTAGTTTTTCATCTGCGGTTAGCTGATCATCCAAATATTTGAGGGCATTATCCGAAATTTGTTTTAGTTCGACGTCATCAACCCCTATCCCTAAATGGTATAGCTCGCCCACGCCTTCGGCAATATGCTGGGTAATGTAACGGTCGCCCAGGTCGCCGCCGAACCAGGTGAAACTGCCATCGGGCAGTTGCCTTTTTTGCAGTTTATCCAGGTTCAACTTCAGTTCATCACTCATTTTATTCAGATCGAACAGCAGGGCGATGCGCTTTTTTTGTTCCGATTCACTTACTGCGTCGCGCAGCCAGGGCGTTTCTTCCAATAAGGTGGATTTTAGTTCCGGATTTTTTTCAAGGTTTGATAGCAGCTCCCCGCTGTTGCTCATTTTCCACTGGTCGAAGACCTGTTTGATAACCGGCATTTTATTCACCAGGTTAGTGGCCAAACTGTTGGCAAAATACCTGCTGAAAACCTGCTCCGAACATTCGTACGGGAACTCCATCATGTAAGGCAAGGCCTGCACGGCGTACCATGCAGGGTTTTGCGTGTACTCCAGTGTGAGTGTTTTGTTTTTTAAAGTAGAGCTGCTTTGACTCACCAGTTTATCAAAGGTAAAATTGCGGGTCTGCCCCGGCCGTACCATCATCGGCATCGATTCGGTCACCAGCGTACGGTTGGGCAGCACCGGTAAAGTATTTTCTTCACCGTCAGTAAATTCGCCTGCATCGGCGGTCAGTTTATAATCCAAAGCGTCCAAACCTGCGGGGATCACCAGCTTAAACGACACTGCTTGATTGGTATTCCCGGCAACCTCAAAAGCTTGTTCCGCATCGGCCTTATTCACAAACAGCGAAACCGGCTGCATATTCAGCGCATTAAACAGCTGCATTTGTACCTTGCCCTTTAAAGTGCCCGCCGTTAAGTTGGCCAGGCGCGCCGAAATGGTAATGGTATCGCCCTCCCGCAAAAACCTTGGCGTATTGGCGCTAATGCTCAATTGTTTTTGGGTGACAACGGTATTTTCAATATACCCGGTCTTCAAATCCTGTGTATGCGCAAAACCCCTGAATTTCCAGCGGGTAAGCGCCTCGGGGATGGTAAAATCAATCAGGATCTGCCCTTTTTCATCGGTATGCAATTGCGGGTAAAAGAAAGCGGTTTCGTTAAAATTGGTGCGGGGTATGATGGGGTTGGCAGTTGCGATCTTACGCACAAAAAGGCTGTTATCGGGTTCGCTTTTAAAAGTCGCCTTGCTTAGCTTATCCGAGGTAAAATTCCCGGAACTATACCCATAAATTTTATTTGATTCCCGAACCTCCATATCTGCCTTAACAACCGGCGGCGGGAACTTTACCGCAGCTGCATTACCGACAGTCTCATATTCTGTAGCATCTTCTTTTGCATCCCCTTTTAACGATTTTTGGCCGGGGTCGGCCATGCCATAAATTCTGAGCGGTTTAAAATCAAGTGCGATGGTCACGCTGCCACCATTTTTGGTGATAAAGCTCTTTTTTAGATAATGCTTTCCTGCGAATAACAGGATACCGTTTTTGGGGACTTTTATCCTGAAATAACCAAGCGAATTAGAAATAGTATAAATATTCGTGTTCTTAATACTAACCTTTACGCCAGGGATCGCGCTACTATCCCGGCTGAATATAACTCTTCCGCTTACGTCATAGCCATTTTTAACCAATGCAGCATTTTTTTGATATTTATCAGCAATCATTTTATCACTTTTTGCTGCCGCTTTTAAATCTTGAACTTGCTGTAAATAATTTTGATACCCACTATTATATCCGCCATAATAACCATAACCAAACATTTTCAATACCTCGTACTTACGCTCATCTAAATCGTAATTATAATATCGCGGCCGGTAGGCACTCGTAGCATCCTCTTTAACAAAATCATCATTGCTCCAGGCATAATATTCGGGATTTATAGGCTCATAATTAAAATCCGTTCTCCAATATTGGGCAGGGGCTATATCGTCTAATGATGCATCGTACAAATCGGCCAGCATTTCTGCCGGGAGCGTGCTATTGTCGCTTGCTTTTATCTGTAATTTCCATTGTTCTTTTTCGCCCGGCTGGAGTTTATTACGAAAGGTAAGAAACCGGATATTTAAGTTTTTAACCGTGTCAACCACTTTAATATTTTGATAATAATAATATGCACGGTTATCAGCAACCATTAAAAACTGCACACTGAAATCATTTTTTGCTGTTACCGGTACACCTATCTTTATTTTTTGCTGATCGCCGTCACGCAACACCAGCCAGGAAGACGAAAGTAGTTTTGGTCCAACATATTCTTCCACTAAAACATTTGCAGCTTTGTTTATCCCCAATGAAAATTCAGCACTACCATTGGGTTTTACTTTTGTAACCAAAGGAATTACCCAATCGTCCATCTTCAATGCTTTACCTTTTTCGGCCACGACACTTACAAATTGCGTTAAAGAAGTTGTATCCCCTTTTTCATCTTTTGCGCTAAGGGTAACTTTATAAACGCCCGATGGTTGATTTTTTAGCAGGTTGAGGTTGATTTCGCTTGCTGTGGAATCATTTGTACTGACACTAGTTTCGCTGATCTTCTCAGCCTGGTTCCATTTCTTATAATCCGCCTCATTCTTCCATGAATAATCCGTGAAAGAGGATTTGAACTCCTCCTTTTTCAGAATATACTGGTCGGGGCTGTCCCATAACCGATTCTTAAACACTTGCCCGCTTCCATGTAATGCAAATATTTTAACAGACACTATACCCTTTAACTGACGCGCATTTCTATTGGTAAGTTTTAGGGGAAATACAGCATTGTCATTAAAAATAATTCGCTGGGGTATATCTGCATCCATTTGAAGGGGAGTCTGGCTGACAGCTACTGTAGTACTTGCCGACTGTGTTTCCCCGCTTGCATCAGTAATCCCTGCATTAACATAATAGGTAAATACTCCGCCGTTTAAACTCTGCATGTCTGCGTTTGATTTAAAATTGATCGTAAACTCACCAGAGTCGTTGGTATGAACAGTATCGGTTTTTACTTCTGTCATTTGCATTTGCGTCAAAAGCGGGCCGACTTTCCTGGGAATAAAATCCGGCTCAAACCTTGGTATTCCCTGGCCCGTAACGTAAACGGCGACTGTGGCATTCGACAATCCATACCCGGAAAAAGCGGTCACTTTGCCTTTCACTGTTACAGAATCGTCCAGGCGATAGGTTTCCGTTACAGGGGTAAATGTAACCTGGAAAGTTGGCCTTTTATATTCTTCAACCAGCACCATACAGGTGCCATTTTCAGTAGTTATGGTTAACTGGCCATTGCCGATGTTTTGTGGGATTATAAATGAACCCTGCACAGAACCAAACTCGTTGGTATTCAATTGCAACGAACTAATGAGTTTATAATTTATATCATTAAACTTAATTGTTAACGGAGTATTTGGCAGGATGCTGCTTTTACCATTTAGCGTACTTACCTGCAATCCTTTAAAATAAATAACTTGCCCAGGTCGGTACAATTGCCTGTCGGTGAATAAAATTGTGCTTACCTGTGGCAAAATTGCCCCGTTGGTTTCTGTAAAACCGTTAAAATACTTTTCATTATCGGTATACCTGTCATTCCCTTTTGAAAGCATAACCGTATACTGTTCCTGGGTCGTATGAAAAAGATATTTTCCATTGGAATCTGATAATCCCGAACTAACATTGGTTTTTATCATTTTTCCATTTTTCTCATTCCCTTTAAACACGGTAACGGTAACGCCCTGTAAAGGAGCGCCTGTTTCCCGGTTCAATATCCTTAATTCCGTTTCTTTATTCGGGTTAACTCTTGCGGAATAGGATAAGTTGGAGACCGTAAAACTGGTTGACTGGATCAGGTTACCTTTATTTGAGTGAGCATCTTTAACCAGAATAACATACGTGCCCACTGCAAGTGGATTGATCTTAAATTCTGCACTATGCATTCTGTAATCGCCCGGATTGGGTAACAACAATTTCCCATCCTGCGCCGACTGCAATCCCTTCAAAAACTCCAGCAGCTTTTTAGTCGGGGTTAAATTATAGCCTTCGTACCAGGCATCTTTATCCGTAAATTTTTTTACCTGTTCAGCCGTTAATTTATAAATGGTAACGCTTGCCTCTTTAACATTACGGTAACTTATTAATCCTAATATTGGCTTACCCGGCACATTCACCTCTTCCACCGTTGCCGAAAGCTCCTTTTCTTCGATTTGCCGCATCAGGGTCGCCGCATTTTTGCCGCCTAAACTATTCGGATATGCCGCATTGGCTTTCTTAAAAAAATCGTAAGCCATCGTCAAACTATCCAGTCCCTGGTAATATTGCCCTTCTAATATCAAAGCCTCGCTGCTGATTGGTTTTGCCGAAAAATGTTCCGCAATTTGTTTTAAAGCTGATAGGTATAGCGAATCCTTATGTTCTACATTCGATCTGGCGTATAAAAACTTTAGCCGCTGCAGGTCCAGGTCAGCCAGGGCTTCATCATCATGATGTTCAAGATGAAATTTACTTGCCTGCTGCAAATATTTAATGCCTTTATATGCCGTTGATGCGGTATCTGTTGTTTTAACTGCCAGATCCGCAAAAGTCCTGCTGTCGCTGAAAAACCTTGGGTCGTTTAACGAGAATGGCAGTTTGGGTTTGGTTAGCCCGGCCTCATCCGTCAGGAAAAAATCAAAAGCGCGCTGAACCAGCAGGTCGTACAAAGTGGGGCGCAGGTAGCGGGTGATGCTGTCGCCTTCCAAAACACCATCAAGTACGCTGATGGGGGTATGTTGTTCTTTGGCGGAATCGGTTAAGGACAGATCATACAAATGGCCGGTTTGGGTAATAAGGGTTTGGAGGTCCCATTTAGTGAAATCGGTATCAGGTTTTTCCAGCCGGGTACGCTGGCCAAACTGGTAGCGGTTTTGCTGGTAATAATTCCAGTACATTTGCCCCAGCAGCGATTGCAATACCGGTTTAACGGGATAACCAGCTTTGTCGACATCTGTTCTCAACCTGCTGATGATAGCCGCCAAAGCATCCTCTTCCAGGTAGGATTGAAAGGTCATCCGGTAAAGTGCCGCCCTGATTTGCTGCGGTGCATTGTTGTTTTTTCGCGCCAGTTCATCCAGTTTGTCCACCTCTTTTAAGGCTGATTTCGGCAGGCCGATATTCGCCAGTGAGTCGATGCGAAAACTTAAGGTATCATATTTTACCTGTGCGCCCGATCTGCAAAAACAAAACAGTAAACTAAACACAAGCAGGTATTTGACTATTTTAATGGAGGTTAATGGCATAATCGTTCAGGTTTATCTTAATGTAATAACGTGCATTTCTTCAATTCTTTATAATTCTGAAATAAAGATGCAGGCGGTGGCCGGATTCCACAAATTATTTAAAAAAAAATGAAAAACCGTAGGGGCGACCCTTGTGGTCGCCCTGATTTCCGATAAAATAACGAAATAACGATCATATTGCATCTTGCTATCCATACCGCAAAAAAGGACACCGGTAAAAAAAGGGAAGGGCAACCACAAGGGTTGCCCCTACGTTATTTTTGTAATCGCTCCAACACAGTGCGACCATGCGGTTGCCCCTACGTTATTTTTGCAATCTCTCCAGCCGCCGGATGCTCCGGTAACAGATAAACAGCGGAAAAAAACCAAAAAAGCCGAACGAACAATCAATCAGCCGCCAGTAAAAGGGGATATGGCGGATTGGCCCGGCAATAAAGGCCAGCGGAAAAACCATTACACAGGCAATCATCCCGAATTGTAATATCCAGATATTTTTTACGGGGTTGATGAGCGGACCGATAAAAACCGTTGCAATAACCAAATGGCCGAATGCCAGCCAGTCGGTACCATAAGCCAGGTAGGGGTAGCTGGCATTAGTTGCTTTTACAGCGTTATAAACGGTATTGATCCAGTTACCCAATACCGCCGGAAATGCACCCGAGCTTCGCGATAAAAACGCCAACTCTGTTTCAATAGGAAAAGCGGTAATACCACTCAATGCTAAACCGATGATGAATAGCACCAGCCAGATCCTGATCTTTATTTTGAGTTGTTTTTCATTCATTTATTGGGGGGATCAGGTAAGTTTTAAATAACGGTTGTTTAAAAACATCCGCCGGCCTAACCTAAATGATAAGGCCATCGTGGACGCCGTTAAAATACAAATATTATTTGAACACTCCTCCGTAGAGCTAAAGGCTTCAACTTTCGCTTTTTAAGCAGCGGACTTTTAAGCGCTGCCGGCCGGCCTGAGGGGGGACTGCTTTTAATTCAAAAATATTTCATCCACAAATACCCATCCCGGTTGTTTTTTAACAGGGTCCCAAACGGGCAGGTTTTGTATAGGTTTTGCTATGATTTTTAAGGAGGATAATTTACCCGATACTGCCAGTTTACATTCCATTCCTTTCACTAAAAAGGGATCATTTTTCTGAGGAGCAGGCGGCTTTACCGTACTTAATAGTTTTAAATGTGCAGCATCCTTACCACCCCAAACTTCTATCCCAACAGGTAAAAATATCTGGCTGCCCATATTCCGCATGCAGTTAAGCGTAACGGTGTGCAGGTCGACAGGTTGCTTAAATTGCAAATAAACCACCAGGTCCTTTTGCGAGCCGATCCATTTGCCGTTACCAAAATTATTGCCTCCAAGGTCCTTATCTATTAATGTTTTGGCCCCATCGCCGCTGTATTTTTCATTTGGGCCGACTATAAAACTGATGCTGTCGGGCGTATAGGTGCTTTTATAAAAATTCACCTGCAATACATCGCTGCCATACCAGCCCGGTTTATAGGCTTTTGCTTTGATGTTTGTGTTTTGGGAGATGATTACCCCCGGTTTATACAGCATAGATTTTACACTATCCGGATCGGTACCATCCGTGGTATAACGGATCTCCACCCCCTTTATCGGGTGCACCAGCTCCAGCGGCACCGGTTTGGTGATCACAAATGCCGTGTTTTTAACCTGCGGATCATTCAGTTTGATCGGCTTGCCATCATCCTTAAACCCTTTTATAAAATCAATTTTGGGGTTGCTTTTTTGCAGACCGGCAATTTCATTTTCGGGCAGGCCCGTATCCCATAAGGCCACTTTGGTTAGGCTTTTCAAATCAGAGATCGCTTTGATACCTTGCGGATCTAATTTTGTACCCGCCAGTGAAAGTGTCCTAAGGTATTTGAGTGATGATAATACTTTCAGGTTGGCGCCCGTAACATCCGTAAAGTTGAGATTTAATATCCGCAAATTTTCAAACCCGGCAATGGTTTTTAGTTCTGCATCTTTCACCGGCATTTTGTTCAGGTCAAGTGATACTACCTGTTTTTTTATGCTGCTTAACTCCTCCAGCATTTTAGGCTGATAGGTTTTTTTATTGTAGATATTGACGCCTAAAGCCGGCGAGTTTTGGGCAAGGGGATAGATCACCCTGTAATTATTGTTAAGCTTTTTGATGAGTTTGTCATCCGCTGCCGCAAAATCATATTGCTCTTCTGTTTCTTCAGCTGGTTTTAAATAATTTGCAGCAATTACCCGCAAAGAATCACTGGCCGGCAGATCGATCACTCTCTTTTTAAAATCAGCATTTTCTTTTATCCACAGGTACAGCAAATTCATTTCATCCGCAGTTAACTGGGGTTTGCCGGATGGTGGCATGTGCTTTTTCTCACCATCGGGCATGTGGATGCGCTGCAGCAACAAACTCAATTGCGGCTGGCCCGCAACAAACAGTTTGCCATCCTTACCACCTTTCAGCAATGCTTTTTCATCTGTCAGCCGCAGGCCGCCTTTTGTTTTGTTTGGGTTGTGGCAGCTATTACATTTGTTTTCAAATATGGGTTCAACCACATCCCTAAAAACCAATGCTTTATCAATCGGTACCAGTTTCTTTTCAGGATGCCAAACCGGGGCCAAAATAAAATTCTCGCCATGGGTTATGTCTGCGCCATAATGGCCGGCAACAACCAGGCAAAGTACCGCTGCAACCGCACCCGACCTGGCAATTTTTTGGCTATACCATCCCTTACTTCTGCACCAGTAAATTAATGTGGATATAAAAACAACGGTGACGCCAAACCATTTGTGCCATTGTACCGTATCGCCGTCATAGCCTTGCTCCTTTGATAAGAACAAGCCCATAATGGCCGTTATGGCCGCAAACAAAGCGCCTGTTAACCATAGGTAAGTAGTAAACTCCTGGTATAATTTTTCGGTACTGAATCTTTCTTTAAACCTGAAAAACTCCAGCACCATGGCCATAATAAGTACCACTATGGGAAAATGGATGATGAGCGGGTGCATCCTGCCCGCCGGCTGCAGCCATTGCGGAATAACAATGCCGTCGCCAAACAGCAGGAAAAAGATGATAAAAATATTCAGGGCAAATAACAGGTTCTCAGCAAAACCTTGGTAACGGGTTTTTATCATCTTATAGTTATAGCTTAAATCTTGGCGTATTTTTTAAATCTTATCAAACAGCCTTCGTATTATTGCGGCTAAAGCCTCTACCTGCATTTCACTTCATCCGTCCCTTAAAAGGGACGGCAATAAATTTATTTTCATTTCATTGCCGTTGGCTTTAGCCAACGGGTTACCATCAACACGAGAACGGCTTTAGCCAAATTCGCGAACTACACCCTCGTAAATTTATAAGGATAAACCTTGCCTGATGCCCATTGGGCCACATACAAATTCTCGTCATCATCCACACAAACATCATGCGGGTTCAAAAATATCTTATCGGCCTGGGCCATTGGCTGCAATACGCCGTCCTTGTAAACCGGTTCGGTACCGCCTAAATTTGAAATAACTTTATTGTTCTTATCTAAAATTGTAGTAAAACCCGAGTTTTCATGGTTCAAATCTGGCGAGCGCAGTACCGCGGCGTATAAATGATCGCCTTTTATTACCGGCCGGCAAACACAGGCACCGGGTAATTTGATGATTTCTATCAGTTTACCACCCATACTGAACCTTTTAAAACAATTACGCGTACGGTCGGTAATTAAAAGGGTTGGCGTTGCCTGCCTGCGATCTATCAAAATACCGTGGGCGTTATCAAAATGTTCGTCGCCATCACCCCTGCCACCCCAAAAATTGATCAGCTTGCCATTTTTATCATAATGCATGGTGTACTGCGCGCCGTAGCCATCAGCAATAAATATATCGCCGTTGGTGTCAATAGTGGTTTCCGTTGGGATAAACTCTTCCGCTTTCTTATATACTCCCGTTTCCAGCGGCACATCAATAGTCATTAAAATGCGCCCATCCATGGTAGTTTTATAAACCTGGTGTTTTACAGTATCGGTTATGAAAAGGAACTCTGTGCCGTTTTCATTCACCAAAGTCAAGCCGTGCGCGCCCGGGAAATCATGCCCCCAGGTATCCAGCAGCTTGCCCGATTTATTAAAAATCAGCACATTGTTTTTCGTCTCATTGGTGAGCAGCAAGATATGCCCCTTTGAGTCCTGCACCATTTCGTGACAGTCATTCACCGGGTTTTTCATTGGGTCGGCCTTTGCCCAGGCAGTATCCATGCGGTAACGCATATTGCCGTGACCATACACAGGTCCATCGTTTTTTGCCAGCAAATCCTTCGTAATAAAAAATGCCGCCGAAAATGCCGCTGTTTGTTTGATGAATTTTCTTCTTTCCATAATTTTAGGATTACACCGATTATTTTTTTGATTACACCGATTTATTTTTTGATGATTACACCAATTTTGTGGTGATTACACGATTCTGGTTGCTTGAAACTCTTAAAATCGGTGTAATCAGAAATCAATCGGTGAAATCCCCTAAACTAATATTCCCTTCACCACATTCCCTGCCACATCCGTTAACCGGTACCTGCGGCCCTGGCTTTTAAAGGTTAATTTTTTATGGTCGATACCTAATTGATTTAATATCGTTGCATGAAAATCATGCACATGCACCGGGTCCTTAATAATATTGTACCCAAATTCATCCGATTCGCCGTAAACCAAACCCGGCTTAATGCCGCCGCCTGCCATCCAGATGCTGAAACAGCGCGGGTGATGATCGCGGCCGTAATTGGCCTTCTCCAGTTTGCCCTGGCTGTAATTGGTGCGGCCAAATTCGCCGCCCCAAATCACTAACGTCTCATCCAGCAGGCCGCGTTGTTTCAGGTCCGTTACCAACGCCGCCGACGCCTGGTCAACATCTTTGGCCTGGCCGGCCATTTCCTGCGGCAGGTTACTGTGCTGATCCCAGCCCTGGTGATATAATTGCACAAAGCGCACACCGTTTTCGGACAATTTGCGCGCCAGCAAACAATTAGCTGCGTAGGTACCCGGCACCAAACAATCCGGGCCATACATTTTTACAATATCATCCGGCTCTTTGGATACATCCATAATCTCAGGCACTGCCGACTGCATGCGGTAGGCCATTTCGTATTGCTGTATTTTGGTGCTTATCTCCGGGTCGCCAAACTCTTTATAAGAAACATCGTTCAGTTCGGCCAGTTTATCCAGCATTTTGCGGCGGTCGCGGCGGTCAATGCCATCCTGGTCGTTCAGGTATAAAACCGGGTTTTCGCCGCTGCTAAATTGCACGCCCTGGTGTATGGAATCTAAGAAACCATTGCTCCACAGCTTTGAATAAACCCCCTGCCCGTTCCCTTTGCCTTTTGACAGCAAAACGGTAAACGCCGGCAGGTTTTTATTCTCGCTACCCAACCCGTAGCTCACCCACGAACCCATGCTGGGGCGGTTACCTTGCTGAGCGCCTGTCTGAAAAAAAGTTAAAGCAGGGTCATGGTTGATTGCTTCGGTAAACATCGACCGGATAATACAAATATCATCCGCGATTTTACCTATATGCGGAAACAGGTCACTCACCCAGGCCTTCGATTCGCCATATTGCTTAAAATCATAAAAAGAGCCTATCAGCGGGAAAGACTTTTGTTGGGCAGTCATACCGGTTAAGATCTGGTTACCCCGAACGGATGGCGGCAGTTCCTGCCCCATCATTTCCCTTAGTTTCGGCTTATAATCAAATGACTCCAGCTGTGAGGGCGCGCCATCCTGAAAAAGATAAATCACCCGTTTAGCTTTCGGAGCAAAGTTGGGAATGCCGGGCACAAAATCGGCTTCACTATCTGACCCTATCCCGCTGAAAAGATCAGGGATCAGCAATGAACCCAGCGCCATGCTGCCCAGGCCTAAACTCAACCTTGATAAAAAACGCCGCCTGTTAACATTGAGGCGATGCTCTAAAAAATCTTTTTCCATAGATCAGGTTTTTGTGATCGCTTCTTCTAAATTATAAATAACATCCACCACTTTCATCATCGCTGCCAGGTTAACTTTATTTACATTGTCCGGCAAGGGATATTCGCCCACGTTCAGCACTTTCCCGGCAGTGTGTAAATCCATTGCCTTTAGTTCCTCGTTATAATAACTATCCAGTATCGCCTGTTCCTTTTCGTTGGGCTTACGGCAAATAATCAACCTGAATGCCTTGTAAACCTTTTCCTTTGAACTGCTTTTATCCTGTATCAATTTGGTGGCCAAAACCCTCGCCGCCTCAAGTACGGTAGGGTCGTTTTCCATTAGTAGGGCTTGCAGGGGAGTATTCGTCCTTAACCGCTTCACTTCACACTGATCGCGGTTGCTGGCATCAAATATGGCCATTTCCACCGGCGGTACGGTGCGCTTGATCAGCGTGTACATTCCCCTCCGATATAAATTCACACCATGCACCTGCCTGTAATTAGCCAATATCCCTCGGCCTGAAGTCGCGTTTTCCCATAAGCCAGCCGGCTGGTAAGGGTTTACACTGGGGCCGCCAATTGTTTTTGTTAATAAGCCACTGCTGGCCAGCACCATATCCCTCACAAATTCGGCGGGGAGCCTGGATCGTGGCCCACGCGCTAAATAAGTATTTTCCGGGTCGATTTTTAATTTTTCAGGGCTCACTACTGCTGATTGCCGGTAGGTTGCTGACATCACCAATTGTTTTACCAGCCTTTTGATATCCCAGCCATGGTCTATAAAATCAACCGAAAGCCAGTCCAATAATTCCGGGTGTGATGGCAAATCGCCCTGCATCCCAAAATCCCCTGAACTTTTAACGATCCCCTTGCCAAAAAATTCCTGCCAGGTTTGGTTCACAAAAGCCCGGGCGGCAAGCGGGTTTTTCCTGCTGAATAACCACTCCGCCAAACCCAGCCTGTTTTTAGGGAGGCTGCTATCAAAGGGCAATATAGCTTTTGGCGTACCGGGCTGCACTTCATCACCATGGGTATCATAATTACCGCGCTTTAAAATGTAGGTTTTGCGGTAAACCTCGCTGTCGCCCATCACCGAAACA
Source organism: Mucilaginibacter sp. (assembly GCA_031292485.1). Lineage (GTDB taxonomy): Bacteria > Bacteroidota > Bacteroidia > Sphingobacteriales > Sphingobacteriaceae > Mucilaginibacter. The sequence goes on along the minus strand of JARLHA010000015.1, from coordinate 82,195 downwards.
ATAAGTTTCCCGGTATCCTGCTTATTTACAAATTTCAGTATGCCTTTTACATCATCATTGGTCACCTGCATCATAGGCCTTTTAGCATAGGTTTCGGGCCCGCCAACGGTGCTTTGTATCCCCGGTTCCTTCACCTGGTTAAAAAATGCGAACAGCTGGTAATATTCCTTCTGCGAAAAAGGATCATACTTATGATCGTGGCAATGGGCACACTCAATGGTAACGCCCAGTAGCGCTTTGCCAAATGTATTAGTACGGTCGGTAACATAAGCCACGCGGTATTCTTCGTTAATCACGCCGCCTTCTTCCGTAATCTTGTGGTTACGGTTAAAGCCGGTTGCCAGCAATTGCTCTTTGGAAGCGTTCGGCATCAAATCGCCGGCAAGCTGCCAGGTTACAAATTTATCGTAAGGCAAATTCTCGTTAAAGGCGTGGATCACCCAATCCCTCCAGGGCCATTGCGTGCGGTAATTATCATCCTGGTATCCGTGCGAATCAGCATAACGGGCAACGTCCAGCCAATGCAGTGTCATCTTTTCGCCGTAGGCCTGGCTTTTCATCAGTTCGTCAACCACTTTCTCATAAGCATTGCCGCTTTTATCAGCCAAAAACCTGTCCATCATATCCAGGCTGGGAGGCAAACCGGTCAGGTCGAAACTTACCCGCTTTAACAGGCGTTCTTTGTCAGCCTCCGGGTTTGGTTCAAGGCCGTATTGCTCCTGTTTTCGAAGAATGAAATTATCTATCGGATTTTTCGGCCAGGCTTTATCTTTAACTTCAGGCAGGGGGACGACTTTTGGGGGGACGAATGCCCAATGCTTTTCAAATTTGGCGCCCTGTTTTATCCATTTTTTTACCAGGTCAACCTCGTGTGGTGTTAGCCTTTTCAGGTTTGAGTTTGCCGGCGGCATCATTTCGGCGGTATCATTGGTAGATACCCTCCTGAATAATTCCGACATCGCCGGGCTGCCTGGCACCAGCACATGCGCGTTGGGGTCATCCTTTAATGCCTTAAATGCGCTTTCGGGCATATCCAACCGCAAACCGGCCTGGCGTTTGCTGGCATCGGGCCCATGGCATTTATAGCATTTATCTGAAAGTATGGGGCGGATGTTAAAATTGTAGCTTACCACATCCGGCATCTGCTCATCAATAGTTGCGGGATGATTGCAGGCCCAGAGCATGCACAAAATACTTCCAGCACACAAAATCAACAACAAGTATAAATGCCGTCGCATAATTTAGTTTAATAATGAGATACTATCGGTTTATAACAAAAATTAAATTTAGATAATAAAATGTGAATTTAACATTCGTAAGAAAGATAATACAAAACATTTTTGTCTGAACCCGAATTTTTCGAATTGCCTGAATTTATTGAATTATTCGTTTGATGATTTCCAATTCTATCAATTCAAAAAATTCAATTCATTCGGGGTCAGGCAACAGATTCAAACAAAATTTTTAAATTTGGGCTAAACCTTAACTAAAATCCCATGAAGAACGATGATTTGCCTGACAAACCACTAAGCGATGACCCTGAGGAAAATCTGCGAATGGAAAATGAATTGCTGCGCCTAAAATTAAAGGCTGAACTTGGCGCCGAATCGCATCATATTTCCAATATCGATCCGGGGATCGAAAACGAGTTCCTGAAAAACGTATTAGCTTTCGAACAGAATTTCTCCAATGCAAAAGAAGCCAGCGTATACGACCTGGTTGGAAAGCCCTCCTTTAAAAAAGCAGACGAATTGACCGATGCGCAGGTTGAAGCGGCGTTGGCGGAGATTATTGATCTGTTAACTGCAAACAACATCAAGGTTTATTTTGGCGATGCGGATGAATATAACGGCCGGACCAAATACCTGTTCATTACCGAAGAGCTGTTTGATCACGAAACCACCTTTATGCCGATACCTGGCATGACGACCTGTTTTGATTATGAAGAATTTCATCCCAATCACAAAAAGGATATTGAAAACAGGGCGATGGAATTTTTGTCCGAATGGTTTAAAAAAAGCCTCAACGAAAAAAGCTGGGAACTGGCAAACGAATTTATTTTACCCGACCGGCAAATACTAAGCAAAGCCACCGTCGCCGCACAATTAAGCCGGGTCTTTGATTCCTATACTGCCTTTAAGAACGAGAAGTACAAGATCATTGATATCGGCTATCAGCTTAATGATGACACCGGTATAGGACATGCAGAAGGCGGTGTGCGTTACGATGGTGTTTTAGAAAACGGTGAAATTGTAACATTTGGCGGCCCCTTTAAGTTATATATGACCTATGAGGGCGGTTGGTGGTGCATATTTCATATAGTTTTCCCGGGGTTCGAGTATTTTTGACATGGCGTGTGCGATTTCATATATTTGATACAGGCTTTCGATTGTGTCATCGAACCGCTTTAAAATCGCCTTCCTATGAAACGCATATTCCTTGCATTGATATTCTTTTTTGCAATAACTGGGTTGCTTTTCGCAAAACCCATTCCTCTTAAGGGTAACCCTGCGGGAAAGCCGTTGCCACGTATTGCGATAGCTGGTCTCGGAATTGAATCGAGTACCTTTTCGCCTGCATTGACGGATGAGGCCGCTTTTCACGCGAAATACGGTGTTGATGTTTTCTCCACCTACCCTTTTTTAGCGGCTGATTCGCCGCTTCGCCATCGTGTCGATTGGTTTCCCGCATTGGTTGGTCACGCCCTGCCGGGCGGCGCGGTAACCCGCAAAGCTTACGAGTCGCTGGTTAACCAAACACTCGAAAGGCTAAAAAAGAACGCACCCTATGACGGTCTGTTTTTTGATATTCACGGCGCAATGAGCGTTGTGGGACTGGACGACCCGGAGGGCGATTTTATTGTAAGGATCAGAAAAGTGACCGGCAAAAAAACGATCATCTCTACTTCTATGGACCTGCACGGCAATGTCTCCTGGCGTTTGGCCGAAAACACCGATTTGATTACCTGTTACCGTTTGGCGCCGCATGAAGACGCCATGCAAACCAAACAAAGGGCCGTGGAAAACCTGATCGGAAGAATTGAAAGCGGCAAAGGCAAGCCTGCCTTTAAGGCGTATATCCCCATCCCTGTTTTATTACCGGGCGAAAAAACAAGTACCCGAATTGAACCTGCAAAAAGTGTATATGCGGCCGTGGCGCCCGCATCGGTACAGCCAGGTGTTATTGACGCCGCCATTTGGGTTGGTTATGCCTGGGCTGATGAGCCACGTAATCATGCTGTAGTAATGGTAACCGGGGATGACAAAAAAATGGTAACGCAAACTGCAGAAAAGCTGGCACGAAACTTTTGGAACGCCCGGGATGGCTTCGCCTTTGTAGCACCCACGGGTACATTAACTGAAGCGCTTGACAAAGCTGTGGCAAGCAATAAACATCCCTTTTACATCAGCGACTCCGGCGATAACCCTACTGCCGGAGGTGCCGGCGATGTTACCTGGACCTTAAAAGAAATTCTGGCCAGGCCCGAATTTAAATCCGTAAATGGCCCGTCGCTCATTTACGCTTCTATACCCGGGCCGGAGCTGGTAAAAAAAGCTATTGCAGCGGGCGTGGGCAAACAGGTGGAAGGTTATGCGGGAGCAAAGGCAGACGCCCGCTACGCACCCCCACTTTTTATTTCAGGCGCGGTAGAATCAATAGTTTATGGAGATACAGACGCAGAGGTTGAAGTTGCAATAAAGGTTGGCAGCGTACACATCATCGTCACCCAAAAAAGAAAACCATACCATCATGAAGCAGATTTTACCCGGCTCGGTCTTAAACCCCGCCAAGCGGATATTGTGGTTGTAAAAATCGGTTACCTGGAACCCGAATTGTATGCTATGCGCGCCGACTGGATATTGGCGCTGACGCCAGGCGGTGTGGATCAAAACCTGGAGCGGTTACCTTATAAGCGGATTCAGCGGCCAATGTTCCCTTTCGATAAAAAAATGGCCGACCCTGATCTTAAGGCTAAGCTGGTACCCTCTTCTGATAAGTTATGATCCACACACCCGCACAATAACGAAGGAGTTGCACAAAAAAGCCGGCAAAATTTAACTTACCGGCCTTTAAAACCTAATGGCTAATAAGCCCAAATCTGTTTTCTTCTAATATTGCCATTATGGATTGATCATCCTGATAAGGCTGTTGCCGGTATCAGCTACAAATACCCTTCCGTACTGATCCACGGCAACGCCCTGGGGGTTGTTAAAAGTAGCTGCAGTTAGCGCTCCGTTTTCGGAGCCTTTGGCCCCCGTACCTGCGTAGGTACTTACCACACCCGCAGGTGTAATTTTGCGGATCAGGTTATTGTTTGAATCTCCTACATATAAATTTCCACTGGCATCAACCGTTATACCAGCCGGTTTGTCAAATGAAGCGGAGGCTCCCGCACCGTTAGCCGCACCCGCCGCACCGCTTCCAGCCAATGTGCTTACCGTGCCATCAGGCAAAATTTTACGGATCAGGTTATTGCCTTCATCTGCAACATAAACATTACCGCCGGCATCAATAGTCAGCGCCTGGGGTTGGTTAAATGTTGCTGCATTACCGGGGCCATTAATTGCACCTCTTACGCCGGTGCCTGCAAAAACACTCGTTACACCTTTTGCCGTTATCTTAAAGATAACGTTGCCGCCGCTACTGGCTACGTAAATGTTACCGCTTGCATCTGCTGCAGTACCCGCAGGTGCATTTAAACCGGTGGCAAAGGTACTCACAACACCCGCAGTAGTAATTTTACGAACAGCCCCGTTTGATTGGTCGGCAACAAACACATTACCGCTTGCATCCGTACATACACCTGTCGGAAAATTAAAAGTAACTGAATCCTTAACATTAGAAAAGCCCGCGCTGGTTGTATTATTCAGAGAATTTACAACTCCCTGGGCTGAGATTACCCGTACAAGGTTATTTTGTTTATCAGCAACAAAAATAACACCGTCAGCATCCACCGCTATTCCTGTTGGAAAGTTAAAAGCAGCCTGCGCTTTTGTACCGTTAATTGCGCCGGCAGTACCGTTGCCTGCAAATGTGGACACCGCGGGCGTATTATCTATAGGGCCAGTGTTTGTTGCAGTGTTATCGCTTTTTTTACTGCAAGCCGAAAAGAAAAATGCGTACGTTAAAATTAAGATAAAAGATCTTTTCATATTTTAATATTAGTTGAATAAAGGTAATCCTTTTGTGTTTAACGCTTTAACGTTTAAAACAAAAGTATTTATATAATTTAGTTTATTGGATTACGTGGCTGGCTATTGAAACGTTACAATTTTCAATCTATTAAAAACGCCTGCAAATAAATAATATTTTAAAGTGTTGCAGAAATTATTGCTGATCTTCTTTTTAAAGGATTGTTTCAATTTAATGTGGCCGGGTGATAACCCAAATCCGGTTGCATAAAAAAGCCTTCAGCAAAACGCCGAAGGCTTGGTTTTTTACATTTATGAAGCCTGAATTAACTGCCTTTTATATTTACTTTCATTAAAAATTTAATGTCAGCTTGGTAAATATCCGCATACCGTTGAAACCCATTTGCACGGCTTCAAACGGGCCGCCTGATTCGCTATCGCCAAATGAACTGCCGGTAAGCGGGTTAACAGAGCCTTTAATCACGTTGGTATCGGGGTGAACATTAAATAAATTATCTACACCTACCGTCCATAACACGGTTTTGTTAAGTTTTAAAGATGCATATAAGTCCGTCGTTACTTTCGGCGAAAAATCGAAAATTTCCGGCACTGGCGCACCTGTCGCATCCAATGCTACGTAAGGGAAGAATGGATCAGGCGCATTTGCAGGGGCGCTGGTTTCGCCAAAGCCCAATTCTTTCACATCGCCATAATAAGTAAAGCGGGTGCCGAACGAAAGCTTTTTAACCCCATATTCAAGGTTCAGCGTAAATTTGGCTTTTGGTGCACTTGCTTTCAGGAAATACTGTTCCCTGTCTGAAAAGAAAGTAGCGCTGTCATAAGCCGAACCTTTAAAGGTTGATGGAATGTTGATTTTATCAATGGTCAAGCCTTGAATATTACCGGCTAACAAAGCAGTAAAGTGGCTGCTTTCCCATCGTTTTTTATAATCGATCACGAAATCAATGCCTTTATTGGTTGTGTTTACCGCATTGGCAAAAAATTGCGCGTCACCGATTCCCTGGGAAGCCAATATGCTATTCAATCGTGAACCAAGAGCTGAATCACCCTGGGCGTATAAGCCGGAGATAACGATCCTGTTTTTTACTTTGATTTCGTAGGCGTCAACCGTTACTGCCAACTCCGGCACCGGCTGCCAGGTAAATCCCAGGCTATAGTTCGTTGAGGTTTCCTGTTTTAATTTAGGGATGCCTGCCGTCCTGGCGACTTCAGAATAATTTGGAACCAGTTTAGTATAAACCAGATTACCGCCAATTACAGTGGTATTGGTATTACTGAAGTTAAGCTGTTGAAGCGAAGGCGCACGGAAGCCTGTGCTGATTGAACCGCGAACATTAAAATTGCCGGCAAGTTTATAACGGGTAGCAAGCTTAAATGTGCTCACGCCGCCAAAATCCGAATAGTTTTCAACGCGCGCAGCTCCGTCAACCAGCCAGTCTTTGGTTACATCTAAAGCGCCTTCCGCATAAAGGGCCTCATTAGTGCGGTGGGCTATTGATGCATCGCTCGGCTGGTAACCAGGATAACCTTCTGATCCTGACGCCTTAGTAGTACCATCGGGAAGTGTAGCGGAACCCTGCAAATAAGAATTCAACTCGCCTGCATAAAGTTGGTAACGCTCGTACCTGAACTCGCCGCCAAACGAAAGCTGCAAGCCCTGGCCTATCCCCTTAATCCTTTTAGTTATATCAGCATTTGCAGTGTTTTGCAAAAAGTTAAAGCCGCCATCATCAAAACGGGTCTGTATAGGCTGACCGGGAACATAGGGCAATGAAGCGTTAAAGGTATTATTGCCCCAATAATGAAAATCATTTCTGCCCAGGTTATTACTGATATCCCAATCCCAGCCACTTTCGGTTGTTCCCCTGAAACCAACGGCTGCTGAGAGATCTTTGATATAAACGTCCTCCTGCGGATCATAATAAACATTATTCGGGTCATATGGTGTTCCAGGGGCCGCATCAACCTTCATGATGCCCGGTACAAAAACAAGGTTGCCATTTGCATCGGTAGGGAATTTTGTTGGATTAGACCTAAGGCCATTGTCGTAGTTCCAGCTCCTGGTATAGGCATAAACATTGGAGTGTTTATAGTTATAGCCACCGAAAGAATAAAAGGTTGTTTTTGTGCCTTTTATCGGGATTTCCATATTATACATACCGCCGCCTGATACAACCGATCCATCGCCAAACGCACGGCGCTCGCGTGCTACCGGTTGTGCTTCCAATGTATTTGGATTGGTTTGCCAGTTGGTATCGCGTATAGCCCTGAAGGTTTTACCCTGGTTCTCATAATTGGCGCCGATATTTAAAAAGCCGCCGTTCTTGCCGATGGCAATACCATAGTCGGCTCCAATATTGACCGTTTTACCGTCAAATTTACTGCCTGTATAATACCCATACGGGTCAACGTTGTTCAGTGTGTTGTATTTCTGATCATCGTAACCACTAAAGCCTCCGGTTACATTCAGGTGGTTAATATCTTTTTTCAAAACGATATTGATAACGCCGGCTATCGCGTCAGAACCATATTGTGCCGAAGCGCCATCGCGCAAAATTTCAACATGATCGATAGAGGCTTCGGGGATAGCATTTAAGTCAGTGCCGCTGTTGCCGCGGCCGCGGGTACCTACTTCATTCACAAAAGCAGAAAGGTGACGCCGCTTGCCGTTCACCAGCACCAACGTTTGGTCGAAGCCAAGACCGCGTAAGCTGGCAAAGTCAATTGCGTCCGTTCCGTCGCCGCCGCTCTGTTTGTTGTAGTTAAACGATGGCACCGCCTGGTTCAGCTGGCTCATCAGGTCGGGTTTTGCTGTGGTTTGGTTGGCCTGGTTGGTATAAACTACATCCACCGGCACAGCAGACTCCATTTTAGTGCGTCCGGCTCCGCGTCCGCCTATAACCACAACCTCATTTAAGGCTGATGCTTCAGAAACCAGTACCACGTCCAGTACCACATCGGCATCTATTATGGTAACTTGTTTTGTTAATTTTTGATAACCGATGTACGAGAAAGTAACCGTGTAATTTCCTTTAGCCAATTTAACGGAATACTTTCCGTCAACATTGGTGATGGTGCCGCCAACGCCCGAGACGCTTACAGAAACACCGGTGAGGGTTGATTCCTTATCCGAAACCTTTCCTGATAATAAAGCTTGTGCTTGTACGCCCGCTACTGATATCAGCAGCAGCAGTACAATTAATTTGAGAGTTTTAATGTAAAGTTGTTTCATTTTTCCTGGGGTTTAGAATTGAATTATTCATTTAATAAATCGACGTTTTCAGCAATAGAAAAACATTTTTCTTTTTTTAAATTTTACCTATTGGCATAGCAGGCACGGGGAATTTAATAAGTGGCAGTGTATTTTATCGAAGCATGCTAAGTTTTTAGTGTAACACCGCCGGGAGAATAGAATGGCCGGTCACGGGAGAAAAAATGTAAATATTGCAGCATAGTTTGGTTATTTAGTAAAACATTCTTGTTAATTAATCGGTAAAGTAGGAAATATTTTTAATATTTTATCATTTAATCAAAAAAAACACCATGTTTGATATGAAGATTTTAATGAAATGTATATAATACATTAAAAATGTCAAAAAAATGTGGTTTATTTTTATCAAAAATTGATTCACCGGCTCAATTCTATCATTTTGAGTTACATTTTAGCATTAGATTGGTAAAATAATTGCATATAGGTTTAACAACTTAATTAAAAACCCCCAACCAAGCGCGGGATGGATACTACTTCAATGGCGTTTAGCAAAAATTACACCCAGTGCTGTTTCAGCTGTGTAGCAAAGTGATTGCCACGAAATGCCGGTTATAGTTACCGGTTTGATGTTTTACTAAAAAATATTGCACTTTTACACTAAATTAAAAACCATTGCTCAATCCGTTGTTCCATTTCAATAAAACCCGGCTTGCCCCAACCCCAAGCGGATTTTTGCACCTTGGCAACGCCTTGTCTTTTATTATAACCGCCACACTCGCTCAAAAAGCGGGGGCCAAAATATTATTAAGGATAGATGACCTCGACCGGTTAAGGGTAAATCAACCTTACATCGGGGATGTTTTTGATACGCTTAATTTTTTGGAGATCCCCTGGGATGAAGGCCCGCAGGATAGCGATGAATTTGATTCCGGCTATTCGCAAATGCACAGGATGGCACTTTATCAAGACGCACTCAGCCAATTGGCCGCTGATGAAAAAGTATACGCCTGTACCTGCTCCCGAAAACAATTGCAAAGCACCGTCGCCTGCAACTGTATTAACCTACATGTGCCGCTAAATTTTGAAAACGCTGCATGGAGGCTGATTACGAATAATAAGGAATTGACCGTTAAAAGTATGACAGGCGAAGGTATCCGAACTGAATTGCCGGTTGAAATGCAGAATTTTATTGTAAAAAAAAAGGACGGTTTCCCGGCTTACCAGCTCACCTCTGTCATTGACGATCTTTTTTATGGCGTCGGCCTGGTGATCAGGGGCAAAGACCTGTGGCCGTCAACCATTGCGCAGCATCAACTGGCTTTTGCATTGGGGAAAGATCATTTCAACAATATAGCCTTTTATCATCATCCTTTATTAAAAGCGCCGGATGGTATTAAACTTTCCAAATCGGCAGGGGCCACCTCAATAAAACACTTGCGCGAAAACCGCAAAACCCCGGCTGATATCTGCATGCTTATTGCCGCAAACATGGGACTTAACGAAACTGTAAGCAGCTGGCAACAGCTCGGTGAAATTTTGACCAGGAATATTTTTTGATCGTAATCGATGCTCTTCCCCAAAACCTGCGTTTTTTTTCTTCACGCCTTTTCTTATGTGTTAAGCCGAAGATATGCCAAATTAATAACGTTCGTTTTATAAGGATCCCGGTCATCCACCGAAGCTGTTCAACCTGAGGCAGCATACCTTATAGTATCTGCTATCGAAGCACCGTCACATATCCGGATAAAACGCGTTGTCGGTCAAAGTGGGGATTGATAACATAATAATAAACGCCCGTAGGTACCGGTTTTCCGTTTATCGTACCGTCCCACGCTTTTGGATAGCCCATTGAATGAAATACCTTTTGCCCGTAGCGGTCAAATATATCTACAGTCGCATTCACATAGGCAATCAAACCGGTAATTTCCCAATAGTCATTAATTCCATCGCCATTAGGTGTAAAAGTATTATTGATCTTTATGGTGGGCGTCACTTTTACAAAAACAGTATCCCGGGCAATACAGCCTCTTACATCGGTTACGGTTAAAGTATAAGTACGATCAACATTGCCGGTAACTACCGGGTTTTTTAATGTAACGTCATTAATATCGATATTTGGTGACCATAGGTACTTTACATTGGGATCGCTGACGATTGGGTTTAAAGTTATGGTCGATCCGGTTAAAACATACACAGTACCGCCTGCAAAAACCGTTGGTGGAGGAATGAAATTTATTTTCATTTCACTGGTAGCGATATAGCATAGTCCCGGTTTATTCGCCGTTAAGACCAACGTTACAGAGCCATTTTTTACATCGGCTGCTGAAGGCGAATAAGTGGTATTTAATTGCCCGGGAGCGCCGAACGTACCTGTCCCGCCTGACCAGGTCCCACCTCCCGGTATACTGATCGTTCCTGCCAGCGGTATGTTTGAATCCTGCGAACAAACACTCTGGTCAGGCCCGGCATTTACAGCAGGCAGCGGACCAAAAGTTACGGTCATAGGGCTGGTAGAAACACTGCAATTGGCGCTTGTTGTTGTTAAAGTAAGGGTTACCGATCCGGCGGCCCTATCCGCTGCCGAAGGAAGGTATTGGGCCTGTAAATCGGTTGCTGAAGGTGAAAAGGTACCGGTGCCTGCACTGCTCCATATACCGGTGCCTGTACCGCCGGTTATAGCGCCCTGAAGAAAGATATTCGGGGCAATAATACAAACCAACTGGTCAGCGCCTGCGTTGGCGACAGGCGCGTCATTAATCGCTACCACGGTTTGTACCGGGTTACTGGTACAACCATTAAGTGTAAATACCATGGAATAAGCACCCGCGTTGCTATGCGTAACATTAGCAATATCCGGATTTTGAGAAGTCGATGTATATCCATTCGGTCCCGTCCATGAATAAGTAGCTCCGGGTATGGAAGTAGCCGTTAACTGTATGTCGCTGCCAACACAAACCGGCGTATTGCTGGATGCTGACGCAAGCGGTAATTTCGGATTTACTGTTGTGGTATATTTAAAAGGAACGCCGGGGCATCCGTTTCCTGTTGGTGTTATGATATAAATTACATCTATAGGGTTGGCAGTCGAATTAATTAAGGATTCAGTTATCGTGCCGCCTGTTTGATTGTTAACTGCCGGGTTACTTATTCCTGCTACTGCGGCCCTGCTCCAGGTATAAGTGGCGGCAGGTTCATTTGAAGTGATCGGATAATCCTGTGGCACCCCGGTACATGCCACCCCGGTTGCTGAGCTGCTAATTACCGGACCTGGGTCAAAGGTTATTGTCATATTACTGGTAGAAATATTACAATTATCTTTACTCGTAGAGGTCAAAGTAAGCACTACCGAACCTGCTGCTCTATCGGCGGCTGAAGGGGCGTATTGGCCTTGCAGGTTATCCGGTACAGAGAAAGTACCGCTCCCGGCAGTAGTCCAAATCCCTGTTGTCGAACCGCCTGTTACACTCCCGTTTAATAAAACAACCGGAGTAGCAATACATACTGTTTGGTTTGGGCCGGCATTTGCCACAGGCAGATCGTCGATATTAACCACTACCGGAAAAGGTATGCTCGAACAACCTCTAACTGTAAACGTCATCGTGTACACACCAGCGTCGGCGCCGGTAACATTGGTAATATCCGGATTTTGCCTGGTGGAGGTATAGCCATTCGGCCCCGTCCATAAATAGGTAGCACCGTTTACCGGCGGCGTGCTTAAATGTATTGTACTGCCTATGCAAACAGGAGAATTGCTGGCAGCAATAGCATTCGGGAGCGGCGGATTTACGCTCACCGTATACCTGAATGGGGTGCCGGGGCAACCGTTTGCTATTGGCGTTATCACATACGCTACGTTTATCGGGCTAAACGTTGTATTGATCAGGGTTTCATCTATAATGCCTTTTGTTTGATTTGAAACCGCAGGGTTACTTATTCCGGCTACAGCCGCCCGGCTCCAGTTAAAAGTAGCTGTGGGTATATTTGATGTCAAAACGTGCCCTTGCGGCGAACCCGTACAGGCAATTCCTGATGAAGCGCTGGTGACGACGGCCTGCGGATAAACCGTCATTACCAGGCTGGTGGGCGCACCATCGCAGGTAGCAGTGTTAAAATTAAATACGTACGTTACATCAATAGGGCTACTGGTAATATTAAACAAAACCTCCCTGATAGTAGTTGCTGTTTGGCCCGAAACTGCCGCATTGCTGATCCCTGGCACAGCAGCCCGGCTCCACGAAAAACCAGCTACCGGAACATTAAACGTAACTGCATAATCAGCTGTCTTATTATCACAAACTGCAGCAGTTAACGGGCTGGTAACTACAGGTGCCGGATAAACAGTAACCACATAGTTTAATGGCGGCCCCGGGCAGGCGCCGGAAATTGGTGTAATCACATAGGTTACATTAATGGCGTTAATGCTTGTATTGATTAGGGTTTCTGTAATGGTTGATGATGTTTGATTGTTTACTGCCGGGTTACTTATACCAGCAACCGCCGCCCGGCTCCAGCTAAAAGTCGCCGTTGGCACATCCGAAGTGATGGTATAATTCTGTGGCACGCCGCTGCAAATAATGCCTGCGGCAACACTCGTCACATTCGGCACCGGGGTTACAGTAACGTCAACCCTGGTGCGGGGGCTTATACAACCGTTAACGGTTGTTTGAACATAGTAGGAAGCCGGGGCGTTTAATGCTGGCGTGGTATATGTGTTCGTATTCCATAACAGGTTACCGCCGATGGCCGCGTCGTACCACTGATAAGTACCGGCCGAACCGCTTGCAATAAGGGCAATACCAGTGCCTATGCATGTTTGTGCGGATGCAGCCGTTGGCGCAACCGGCACCGTGTTAACAGTTACCGTTACCGCCGTACGGGAACTCGTTAACCCATTGATGGTAGTTTGTACGTAATAAGTTACGTTCGCATTCAAAACAGGAGTCGTAAAATTTGGCCCGGTGGAAAGCAGGGTACCTCCAACCGGCGCGTCATACCATTGATAGGCACCTCCGGGTGCTGTTGCAGATAACGTTGCGCTGCTTCCTGCACAATCATTAACACTTTGCACGGTAGGGGCCGCCGGCAGCTGGCTGAAAGTGATCGTAACAGATGAGGACACTGGTCCGCAGGGCCCCGGCGGATCAGTGGATGTTAAAGTAAGTTTGGCAACGCTTTCACCAGGCCCGGGGGTATAAACGGCATTTGGCAGGGCCGGGTTGGAAAAAGAACCGGCACCTCCCGTCCAGGTTCCTGTAGTAACCCCTCCAATAATACTTCCGGCAAGCTGAACTTTAGTTCCGGAAGAAACATTCTGGTTCGGACCGGCAGTAACAATGGCGGATGGATTGATCGTTACATCAAACGTTGCCGTACCACCCGGGCAACTGGCTGAACCCACGATCGTATTTGTAATCGTATAGGTACCGGGCTGGCTTTTAGTGAGGTCAATTTCGCCTGTGCTCGTATTTACAAAAACCAACCCGGCAGGTGATGAACTAAAATTACCCACGCCTCCTCCTGCAGGAAAAACCGGCAAAGGGTTTACGCCAAACTGGCAGAACGGTTGTTTATAGGAAAAATTTGGTGAGGATGATCCGATCACGATCCGGGCGGTAGTAACTCCCGCGCAGGATCCATTTCCGGCGAAGAATATTGTATAAACTCCCGGTGCGCTTCCGGCTATATTAATTTCGCCTGTAGTGGTACTTACAAATACCAACCCGGCAGGTGCAGCACTGAAGACGCCCCCGTTAGGATTATTTATAACAGGCGTTGGATTTGGCCCCGACGAACAAAATGAACCCGAAGAATATTGAAATTGGGGGTCAAATAATCTAGTTATGGAAACCGTAACGGCTACCCTTTGACTAGTACATTGTCCTGATGTGCTCTCTGCATAATAGGTGGTATTTGCATTTAATGCCAGTGTATGATAAGTATAGCCGCTGGCAAGTAAATTCCCGCCGGCAGGCGCATCATACCACTTCACAGTTCCAACCGTTCCTGTAGCGGTTAAAATAGCAGAGGTACCGGGGCAAACCGATACCGGGTTTATAACAGGTGTGGCAGGAATAGGGGTTACAGTAACAGTTACTGCGGTGCGTGCGCTGTTGCATGTGGCAGTTGTTGATTCGACATAGTAGGTAGTACCGGCAGCTAAAGCGGGGGTAACAAAAACCTGGGTGGTCGTTAATAAATTTCCGCCGGCCGCCTGATCGTACCAGGCATAACCGCCCGGTGAACCTGTAGCCGAAAGGGTGGCAGAACTACCTTCACAAATTGACGTACCCGCCGCCGTGGGAACAGCTACCGCGGGGGTTACTGTAACCGTAACTGCAACCCTCGGGCTTACGCAGCCCGCAATGGTGTTTTGTACATAATATGTTGTGGTGTTAAGTAGTGGCGGCGTTGTAAAACTTGCTCCGGCTGCCAGTAGCTGTCCGCCGACTGCTGCATTATACCATTGATAGGTACCACCCTGCGAAGTTGCGTTTAAAGTAGCTGTTGAACCTGAACAAATTACAGCGCCTGCGGCTGTTGGAGCCGGAAGCTGCGGGCTTACGATTACATTTACTGCAGACCGGCTGCTTATACAACCTAAATTATTGGCATCTAAATAATAAGTGGTTGAATTACTTAGAACTGGCGTTGTAAAGGTGGCGCCGGTTGCCAGCAGATTGCCGCCAATTGGTGCATCGTACCAGTCAAAACCCGGTGCTCCAGATCCTTGGGCGGTTAAAATTACGCTACTTTGATAACAGGCGTTAACCGTCTGTGCCGAAGGAGCAGTGGGGAGTGCGTTAACGGTCACCAGGACTTGTACACGTGGGCTTTCGCAACCATTTATTGATGTAGCAACATAGTACACGGTATTTACAAATAATGGCGGCGTTGTATAATCCGGACTCGAAATCAATGGATTACCACCAGTGGAGGTATTGTACCAGTTAAATATTCCGCCGGGCGCACTGGCATGCAGGTTAGCTGACGCCCCCGAGCAAACCGATACAGCAGCAGCAGTCGGTGCCTGAGGTTCGGGGGTTACGGCTACAGTAACCGCCGTAGGGGTACTCTCACATCCGTTGGCGGTAGAAGTAACATAATAGGTGGTAGTTGTATTTAATACCGGTGTTGTAAAAGTTGTTCCGGTCGCCAACACACTGCCGCCCGGCGCATTATACCAGGTTAGGGTGCCAATTCCGGTTGCCGTTAAGGTTGCAACATTTCCCGCGCACACCCTTACGCCCGCTACTGTCGGCCTAACAGGCAAGTTTACCCCCACGGCAGTTCTCGGACTTGTACATCCGCCAATTGTTGTTTCTACAAAGAAAACAGTTGAAGCCGTTATGGGAGGCGTTGTATAGGTGGCGCCACTTGCTAAAAAATTTCCACCTTTAGGTGCGTCATACCATTGATAATTCCCCCCCGGCGCTGTCGCGTTAAGTATTGCCGGCGTATTGGCGCAAACGGTTACCCCGCTGGCCGTTGGCGCGTTTGGGGTGGTTGTAACTGCAATTATTACGCTTTTTTTTACCGGCTGGCAGCCAGGGGTATTATCACTTACAGTTACCGTATAGGTACCGGCTTTATTTACAGCGATGGAGGAAGTTGTTTCCCCCGTATTCCAAATGTAAGTGAATGGAGCGGTGCCGCCTGAAGTTGTTGCAGTAAGTGTTACATTATAACCTGAACAAATACTTGGTGCTGACTGACTTATGGTAACATTTAAAGTACAGGGCTGGGCATATCCCTTTATTGCAAACAATAAAAACGAATATAATAATAAACGTATTTTCATAAACCTCAGCGGGTTTTTAAAATGTTTTTCAATATTATACCGGTCAAAAAAAGTGATGAATTTTTCTTTTGACGGGTATTTTTCATTGGGGCCTCTGGTAGAATGATAGCAATAACAGGCCTTACAACTGTAAAGCTACTATTTTAACGCAAAAAACAGGAAAAATGTTCAGGCGTTAAAAAAATGATTCTTTAATAAAAACCTGCTTTTTTTCTACATAACAAATTGATTATTAAAAGATTAAACACAATTCCGCAATAAATCGCTTTTTTTGCCGGGGTCTGTTGTAAACTTATTGTAACAAATAAATAATTTGCTTTTAAAATATTTAATTTGGCGAAAATAAACCGGCTAAAGAAATTCAGCAGTTCATAATTCCAGTACACCTTCAGCCATTTTGCTGCTGGTTAAACAAACTTTAAAAGACATACCAACGAAATTTAATTTTTATGAGGATATTAATAGCAACAATGTTTTTAGTATGCATATTCCGGCAGGCACACACCCAGGTTAGGCCCTCGGGGATATTTGCTGACCACATGGTTTTGCAAAGGGGGCAGGATATTCCTGTTTGGGGGCAGGCAGCGAAAAAAACAAAAATAAAAGTAACGATCGATGGACAGGCGGTAAACGCAACGGCGGATGAAAAAGGAACATGGAAAGCGATTTTGAAACCCATGACAGCAGGCGGCCCTTATGTGATGACTATTTCTTCAGGCAAAGAGCGCCTCGTCTATCACGATGTCATGGTTGGTGAGGTCTGGATCTGCTCCGGGCAGTCAAATATGGAATTCCAGTTAAAGAACGCATTGGGATACAAATTTGAACAAAAGAACTCTTCAGGGCAGGCCATCCGCCAGTTCAGGGTAGAGGATAAAATGAGTCTTCAACCCGAAACGGAGCTAAAGGAAGGCAATTGGGTGAAAGCGGATTCCAATACCGTGGGCGATTTTACGGCCGTAGGCTACTTTTTCGCCAAACAGCTAAGCAAACAATTAAATGTTACCATTGGATTAATTTACAGCAATTGGGGCGGAACGCTCGCTGAAGACTGGATCAGCAGGGATGCAATGCTGAATTCACCCGAATTGGGCGAAGCGGCTAAAAACATTCCGGATAGCTGGGATGGGGTAAAACAAAGGATTGATAAACAATTGAAGGAATGGGCTTATAACAAAAAACCGGTTACCAATTATTCTGTTGAGCAGCTTGCCGGCCAGCCCGCCGCCTTTTTTGACGACTGGCAAAAAGGAAGCGCACCTGCTTCATGGGAATGGACGGGAAAACTGTATTCCTACCGCGGCGAAGGCTTTATGCAGCACCGTATCAAACTCGACAGCAGTTATATAGGCCGCCACTCGGTACTTAGCTTAGGGCAAACTGATGCAGACATGGAGCTGTATATTAATGGTAAATTGATAAAAAAAGGTGCTTTATCGGGCAACTTCCAGCTTGAACTGCCCGTCGGCACCTGGAAGCCGGGCGATAACAGTGTGTTGCTTAACCTGCAATCCCGGCAAAAAAACCCGGCGTGGTTTGGTATGGGCTTAACAGGAAACTCTAATGATCTGTTTATCCGTTTTGCAGATACAACTATTAACCTGGCTGATAACGCCTGGCGTGTTATGCCCGACCTGAGCAAACCTTATCATTTTGATTTTTTACCAAATAATACTGCTTTTTCGCTATATAACGCTATGATCAACCCATTAATACCTTATGCTTTTGCGGGAGTTATCTGGTACCAGGGCGAATCAAATGCAGATAGAGCTTTTCAATACCGTACCACCTTTCCGCTGTTGATCAACGATTGGAGGAATAAATGGAAAAGAGATTTTCCGTTCCTGTTTGTACAGTTGTCCTCATTTGGCGGCATGCAAAACAGTAACACAGGCAGCACCTGGGCCGAATTAAGGGAAGCACAAACAACAACGCTGCAATTGCCAAATACAGGCATGGTGGTAACAACTGATATCGGTGACGCACTAAATATACATCCCCGGGATAAAGCAGATGTGGGCCTGAGACTCGCCGGCAAAGCGCTAACCATGGTATATCATTTACCGGGATTTCCCGAAAGCCCTCTATATAATTCAGTAGATTTTTCAGCGGGCGATGCAATTGTCAGCTTTAAAAACGCGTCCAACGGGCTGATGGCCAGGGATAAATATGGATATATTAAAGGATTTGAACTTGCCGGTGCTGACCACAAGTTTTATTACGCCCAGGCGAGCATCATTGATGGAAGTAAAGTTAAAGTTTGGTGCAGCCAGGTTTCGCAGCCCGTAGCAGTTCGTTATGCATGGACAGACGCGCCGATTGAGGCAAACCTGTATAGCACAGAGGGCTTTCCGGTTGGTCCATTCCGTTCAGATAACTGGAAGGGAATAACGGAAGGTAAAAAATTTGAATAAGTATCATTATTATAAGAAATATATTTATTGTTTTTAAAAACAACTGCTTTTGCGTGGAATATTAACAAATGTTATTTAAACAGCTAAAATTTAAACCAACATAAATACAGCAAATTGTAATATTAATGTAACTTTATCGACCGTCAGAAACAGTAGCTGACGGTTTTTTTATGGATTTTAACTATTAAAATTTTTACTATTTGATACGCTTTTATAATATTTAAAGTTTAATAGAACACGATTGAAAAAGATAATTTAAACACTGTGTGATTTTTAATGTTATTTAAATACCCCGAAAATTTGTTCATGAAAAAAATTTTTTTCATCCTAAGTTTATTCCTTCTTTGGTATACGCAGGCTATTGGCCAGGGAAAATGGGAATTAAAAAAAGATGAAGATGGAATTGCTGTTTATACCCGCAAACCGGCAAAGGGCAATTTAAAAGAATTGCGGGTGGTTTGCGAACTGGAGGCTACAAAAACACAGCTGATAAACACCCTGCAAAATATTGGAGATTATAATAGCTGGGTTTATTCGAACAAAAAATCAGAAATTATTAAAACGGTAAACCCCATGAATATCATTTATTATTCACAATCGCGTTTACCATGGCCCATAAAAGACCGCGATCTTATTGTTCAACTTACGATTGCCCCGGGCCAGGATGCTTTAAATATACAGGCAAAAAGCCTCCCCGATTACCTTCCCAAAGAAAAAGATTATGTGCGTGTGCCATACTCATTAGCCGTTTGGAAAGTAACCCAAACCCCGGCGAATAAATTAAAAGTTGATTATACTTTTAGCGTAGACCCTGGCGGCAGTATCCCATCATGGCTGGTAAATGCTACAATAACGGTGGGCCCGTATAACTCCTTTTACAAACTTCGCGAAATATTAAGAGCCCAGAAAAGTCCGGTGATCAATTAAAAACATTCTATTTCATTGTTCTAATTTGCATTACAAAACGCCATAACTGCTTTAAACACCTGTGCCCGGATGGCATTAACATTGTAATATTCTTTGTTATCAATCAGCCCCATTTGCTGGCGGTTAATGAGTAAAATAATAGAAACATCTTTTGAAGGCACTACACAGATACTTGTGCCGGTAAAACCTGTATGCCCGAAAGTTCCTTCAGGGCCGTTTTTCATAAACGAGTTTTCAGGATCCATCATCCAGCCTAAACCATTGTTAAATTTATCTTTTGTTAAAAAGGTATTGATGGTATTTGCCGAGATAAACTGAACATCGCCAACTTTTCCTTTATTTCTCAGCATATCAACCAGTTTCTGTATATCATCCACGGTCGAAAATATGCCTGCTGCACCTGCAACACCTTTTTCGGCGTACCAGGCATTGCCATCGTTTACTTCACCTTTTAAAATATAATGCCGCCAGCCATTCCATTGATCATGTTTAATTTCTTTAAACTGGAAGCCGAGTTCGGGGTCATATACCATTCTATGTTCATAAGGATTGCCAAAAGAGGTTGAAGCAATTTTAAAATCCTTGCTTTTTTGAAGCGGGTTGTACATGGTATGCGTCATCCCCAATGGCTTAAATATATTTTGCTCCTCAAACTGATCAAGTGATTGACCAGATACCGTTTCCACTAGCTCGCCCAGAATAGTAAAACCCAGGTCGCTGTATTTGCGCTGCGCGCCAACCGGAAAAGCAAGCGGTAATTCACCAATCAGTTTAAAAGTTTCCTGTTTGTTGCTGGCGCGATAATAAAGAGGGTACCACTCATAAAGCCCTGCAGTATGCGTTAACAGGTGGCGGATGGTAATCGCCGCTTTGTCAGGGGTAGTAAATGCTTTAACATATTTTCCCACCGGATCGTCCACTTTAATAAGACCCCTGTCAACCAACAACATAATTGATGTTGTAGTGCCAACTACTTTAGTTAGTGAAGCGATGTCAAACATATGCTTCGTCGTCATTTTTTCAGGATTAGCCAAAAGGCGGTGCTGGTAGTTGAATTTTTGGGCAAAGCCATAGGCTTGCTTATAAATTACCGAGTCCCCTCTCTTAATCTCGATAACCGCCCCGGGAATTTTGCTGTCATCCACCTGGCTTTGCAGGATACTGTCAATGCGGTGAACGAGTTCCGATTGCAAATTACCGGCACTTTTTACCTGCCCATTTGTAACGCCTGCGATCAGCGTTAAGCTGATAACCAAAACGCTCAGTTTATAATTCAATTTAGCTGATAACATCGTGTAAATTTTTCTTGATCGCATTTTTATTTAGTGGGTTTGGGTTGATAGCCGGTAATAGGTCCCGCTGTTTTCCGCAGCAGCAATTCGTCAAACCCCGGTTTTATAAAATCTTTCAGTTCGCCAATCAACTCAAAACCAAATTTAGTATAAAGTTGAATCGCCCCTTTGTTAAACGAGCTTACACAGATAAAAATATTCGGTGAATAGGTTAAAATACGATCCTGGCAAAATTGAAGTATTTGCGTGCCATATCCATGGCTCCTGTATTTATTATCAATGGCTAATGTTTGGATATAGCCCCTAAAAGTTCCTTGCGACTGCATGATAACGAACCCGATTATTTCTTTCTCATTTTTCATGATGAAGACTTCCCGGAAAGAACCACCGAAGGCTTTTAAGCAATCATCATAACCTATGCCTAATGTTACCCACGGATCAGTTCCCGCCATGATCCCCGCACAAACAGCAAAATCAGCCGGATTGGTAGTACGTTCTATATTGAACGGGCTATCATGCGGCGACATAATTCTTCTTTTTTATCAGCACCAAAAATAAAATGGTCAGCACCGCATTTACAAGGATATTCATAAAACCAAAATCAAATTGAAATTCACTTATAAAAAACACATTTAACCCCCAGGTAGCCAGCGCCGCACCCACACAGGCCAGCGGTACAAATTTTTCTGTTAACTGGATCTTTGAAAAAAGGCCCGTTAAATACAGGCCTAATATAGGCCCATATGTATAACCGGCAATTTTAAAAATAGTATTAATGATAGCACCCTGGCTGCTCCAGAAAGCCATCACTATAAAA
Organism: Mucilaginibacter sp.; assembly: GCA_031292485.1. Classification (GTDB taxonomy): domain Bacteria; phylum Bacteroidota; class Bacteroidia; order Sphingobacteriales; family Sphingobacteriaceae; genus Mucilaginibacter. Next base: position 60,583 of record JARLHA010000015.1, on the reverse strand, counting down.
AACATCACGATGTTGACGCCCAGCAGTACCCGGTTTTTAATCTTTTTTCTTTGTTCAGCCAGCTGGTTTTCAATATCCATAAAATCATAGCTAAAGGCAGTTGTTAAGGCGGCGATACAGGCGTCAATACTGGCAAAGGTGGAAGCGATAACCCCGATAAAAAAGGCGATAGCGCCGATCTGTCCAAAATAATGCAGCGTTAAAAAAGGGTACAGGCCATCGGTATTTACGATTTGCCCATCGGCCCTGTCGAGTTTGATACCATGCCGTTCAACAAAAATATAAAGCAAAACACCCAGGCCCAAAAACAGGGTTTGCGCACCTGCTATAAAAAAACTAAAGGCCAGCACGTTTCGTTTGGCGCCTTTTACATTGTTGATGGTTAATGTTTTTTGCATCATGCTCTGGTCCAGGCCCACCAGCGCAACGGTTATGAGTAATCCCGAAATAAACTGCTTGAAAAAATTGGAGCCAGAGTGCACATCCCAATCAAAAAGTTTGGCGTAGGGGTGATGAACGATAGTGCTCACCATGCCGCCAGCAGACAGGCCCAGTGAGTTTTTGATGGTGATGATAGAGATGATCATCACCGTAATTAAAAACAGCGATTGCAGGGCGTCCGTCCATACAATGGTTTTGATACCCGATTTATTGGTGTACAACCAAATGAGGATCAATACGATAATAATGGTTAGAAAATAAGGGATGTGCAGGCTGTCGAAAAAAGCATATTGCAGAATTTTTATGGATAACAACAAGCGCAGCGCCGCCCCAAAACTTTGTGATACCAGGAAAAACAGCGATCCGGTTTTATAAGTTACATTGCCAAAACGGATGTTCAAATAGGTATAAATAGAAACCAATTTTAGCTTGTAGTAAATGGGGACGAGCACAAAGGCGATAAATAAATAGCCAACAATAGTGCCCAGGATAAATTGAAAATAGAACAGGTTATTATTGCCCACATTGCCGGGGATAGAAACCAGCGACACGGCCGAAATACCGGAACCGATCATCCCGAAGGCTACTAAAAACCAGGGTGATGATTTATCGCCGTCAAAAAAACTATTTGCTTTATTATGCCGGGACGTGAGCCTGGAAATAACCATTAACAGGCCGAAATAAGCGAGGATAATGAAAAGAATTAAAGATGCACTCATTTATATAACATAAAGGCGTTTGGCTAAGATACTAAAAATGCACATCGAAGGTCTCTTTCATCCAACGTTGCTCGTTCATTTTAATAGTTAAAATGTGTTTAGTGCTAAAAAAACGAACATCCATTGAGATAACCAATTGAAAATATGTGGGTTATTGCAACTCCCCTCTTGAGAGGGGGGGGCGCTGGCCTGTGATGTGGCGGGGGTGTGTTAGCGAGCATACCCGTCAACACACCCCTCCACCGCTCTCAAGAGGGGACTCGCACAGGCCTGGCTTTAAATCAGCCTTATTCTCTATTTTTTACCTCTAAACATATTATTTAAAATACGCTACGATCTCACTTATAGCATTTTCAAGCCCGTTTTCATTGTTGATTTGTTGACCAATTTTGGTTACGTTCCTTTTTACTTCGTCGGTTTGAACTGCCGCCAATGCTGACAGCAGTTTCGCTGAATTGAGCTTTTTAATTGGAATATGAGCACCCAAATTCATTCGTTCAATTATTTTACCCCAGGTCGGCTGGTCGGTGTAAAACGAAATAATAATTACCGGCAAATTGTTTCTTAACATCGCTGCCAGTGTGCCTGCACCGCCATGAAATACACCTGCCTTGCATTTTGGTAAGATCGCTTCGTGATTTATATATTTTGTCACGAAAAGATTTTCGTGAACAGGCAGCTTATCAAATAAACCCCAGCCTGTGCAAAACAAAATCCGTTCATTGGTTTTTGCCAGGATGTCATTTAATATAGATACAAACTTCGCTGTGTTGCCAATGCCATTACTTCCAAAGCCCATATAAATTGGTTTTTCGCCCGCTGTTAGCCAATTGTTTAAGGCCGGTGAAATTTCATCGAGCGGATGATTTTCTCTATACTGTTTTGGGACAGTTAAAAAGCCGGTTATTTTATGGTTTTCGTCCCAGTCTTTTGGTTGTGGTATCAATGCCGGGCTCAGGCAATATAAATCTAACAGCTTTTGTTTTCCGATGTGCCGGATAAGGCTTTCCTTTAAAACCGGCAGCCCTAATTCCTCTCTGAATTCGACCGTTTCTTCTTTTATAAATTTCCAGTAAAAGAAGTAGGTCAATTTATAAGTCAGTTTATTATACCAGGGGAAATTAAGAAAATCAAAGTCGGCCAGAGGGAATTCGGCCGTAGGGACAACCGGCGGCATGAAATAAGTAAAGGCAATTTTTTTGTTTTGTTTTTCGGCAATAGCGCTTGTAATTTGGAGCGTTGCAAGGTTTGCTATGATAAAATCCACCTTATCAACTCCGTCCAGGTAGCTTTTACGCAAAGGTGTTTTTATGCTACGAAGTACTTTAAAAAAATACTTCATCAATTTGATGGTATTTTCGGTTTGCAATACGCTTTGCCCTTCCTGCGAATTCATCCCCTCTTCTACATTCCCGTAAAGCGGATGAAAGGCAATACCAAATCCTTCTACAAGCGCCGCAAAATTTTCAGGCGCTGCTATAGTTACCTGATGCCCTTTTGCAATAAGCCCCAATGCAAGGGCGATATATGGCTGCACATCGCCACGTGATCCGTAAGTGAAAATTCCTATATTCAATTGAGGTTATTTAGCCGTTGGGGTGTGTCATTATTGCACTGCTAAATTAGAAAAGAATTCAAATAAAGCCCTTCCATTATCCCGGCCAATTTCGCAACGCCGGGCGATACTATTGTCGTGTCAACCATAAATCGACCAATCGTCAATCAAAGCCGTTTACTTATGGGCTCACCTGCATTTTGGCCTCACCTAAATCCTCTCCAAAGGAGAAGACTTCGATGCAAGGTTAAATATTTCTGCTTTCAAAGCCCCTCTCCTTTGGAGAGGGGTTGGGGTGAGGCGAAAAACGGCATTTAAGATTTACCCTCTTCTTAAGTAAACGACATTGAATCGTCAATCTACAAGTTCATTGAACGCAAAAAGCACAAAAAGGGTTTACAGAAGGTTTACACATTTAAAAGTTTACATCTTGTAAGTACCTCATATTAAGTGATTTACATACTTATGCATTAAAATGGGGTTTACACTATTTTACATAACCCCCTCCCAGTATTTCTAAGCTATTCTGATAAAGCCTGAACGTCGCTTTATTAGTGACGTGACATCAGTCAACTAAAGCAACTGTCCTGATTTTGCTCTCCTTAAGGTCCTTTACAAACGCATCAATTTGCCCTTTATCAATCCCTGGCATACAAATAATATGCGCACAATAACGCAGCCTGTTCCTTTTTGACATTCAGAAAAAACGGAAGGGGAAGTGAGAACAAATTCATTACGATCCGGGGAAATGAAAAAGATATTATTTTAGCGTATTTACGCTGATAAGTGCACTACGCTATTATTTTTGCACCTCATTAATTGCTAATTTGCGGGCCTTATTGGGTATATGAAAAATAAGTTTGAACCATTTATAAACGAAAAAGGCTTTGTTATCCTGGACGGCGCAATGGCTACCGAATTAGAATCAAGGGGTGCCGACTTAAACCATTCATTATGGTCGGCAAAATTATTGACGGAAGCGCCTGAATTGATCAAACAAGTGCATTATGATTACTTAGTGGCAGGCGCGGATGTGATCACCACTGCCAGTTACCAGGCCAGTTTTGAAGGATTTGCACAGTATGGTTATTCAGCCGGACAAGCGATTGAACTCATGCAGCTAAGTTCGAAACTGGCATTTGAAGCGCGCGAAGCTGCCATGAAAGTAAGGCCCGGCAGCATTATACCACTGGTAGCCGCCTCCATTGGCCCTTATGGTGCTTCCTTAGCCGATGGCTCAGAATACCGCGGCAATTATGGCGTAAGTATTGAGTTCCTGAAATCATTTCACCGCCAGCGCATGAAAGTGCTGATTGACACCGGCGTTGATCTTTTGGCTTGCGAAACCATCCCCTGCCTGGATGAAGCCATCGCTTTAAAAGAAGTGCTGGCAGAATTTCCGGGCACGCAGGCATGGATCAGTTTTAGCTGTAAAGATGATAGCCACCTCAGCAGTGGCGAGGATTTTTCCGATGCAGTTAAGCTTTTAGATCAATCCACCCAGGTAGTCGCCGTTGGTGTCAATTGTACTGCGCCACAGTATATAGAATCGCTGATAAAAATCGGTAAAAGCCATACCGCAAAACCTATTTTGGTTTATCCAAATAAAGGCGAGGAATATGATGCTGTGGATAAAGTATGGAGGCCCTCAACAACAAATCATGCTCATTTTATAGATGATGCAAGGATTTGGCATGCCGCAGGTTCAACTATTATTGGCGGTTGCTGCCGCACAACACCCGGTGACATCAGTCAACTAAAGCAACTGTCCTGATTTTGCTCTCCTTAAGGTACTTTACAAACGCATCAATTTGCGCTTTATCCATCCCCGGCATACAAATAATATGCGCCCAATCAGCGCCGGAAGCCAGCTGCCATTTGGCGATGAGGGCTTTACCTGGTTTGGGGATATTTACAGTAAGGGCCGATGGGTTTCGCCAAACAGCCGGTTCAACTTCTCTTAAAACTTTTTCGGCATAAGCGGCTACATCCAGGCATTTTTTGGTTCTCGCCCTTAATCCTTCTATGCCTAACTTTTTGATCACATACCATAAAAACAGCGGTGTATGCCCATTACGGGAGCCGGATATGGTGGTGTCCATGGTACCAATATAATCAATTGACCGTGCAATGCGGTCGCGGTGGTTCTTTTTGGCGATCACCATTCCGCAGGGTATAAGCGTTCCGAAAAACTTATGGCCGCTGATAGCAATGCTATCGGCGCCATCGGCAAAATCAAAAGCGGGTCTCGGTTCAATAAAGGCGGCATAACTGCCTGCCAATGCGCCATCAACATGGATATAATGATGCTGGATAGCAAGCCTTTTAAATATAGCTTTCATTTTTCCCACATCATCGCGGGCCTCAGTCATGGTAGTACCAATATTCGCCAGCAGGATCACCGGCACCTGCCGGTTAATGCTGATGGTTTTTTCCAGATCATCGTAATCTATCTCGCCGCTTTCCTGCGACCGGATGGTAATATTGGGCATATTCAGCAAATGCAGGTTCTTTTGCACGCTGTAATGTGTTGCTTCCGAATAATAAACAATGGCTTTGGGGTACAACTCCCTCGCCAGGTAAAGGCCATACAGGTTCCCTTCTGAACCGCCGTTGGTCACATAGCCCCACCAGTTATCTTCTTCCGCCCTGAATAGTTCCGCGAAAAAACCAATAACCTCCTTTTCCTGTTCCCTTGATCCGACGGTATAAGTGGATGGAATAAACGGATCGCCCACGTTATTTAAAGGATAGTTGATAAATGGCAATAGTTCGCTGAAATCAAAATCTTTGGAAACAGGATAGCCCATCGTCATGGCAGATTTTGCCCTAATCTCTTCCAGCAGCCCTTTTAAGATCTCACTGGTATCATCAAAGCTTAAATCTGTTTCCATTTTTTATAATTCTTTTACCTGGGCGATCAATTGTTGTAAAACATCTTTTGCATCGCCAAAAAGCATAGACGTGTTCGGCATAAAAAACAAGCCGTTTTCAATACCTGCATAACCGGGCCGCATGCTTCGTTTGTTTACAATAACCATTTTTGCTTTGGTTACCTGCAATATCGGCATCCCGTAAATAGGACTTGACGGGTCATTCTCTGCCGCGGGATTTACCACGTCATTTGCTCCCAAAACAAGCACCACATCGGTCGTACTAAACTGCTCATTGGCAGGCTCAAGTTCCAGCAGATCATCATAAGACACATCTGCTTCAGCCAGTAATACGTTCATGTGCCCAGGCATACGGCCTGCTACCGGGTGGATGGCATATTTAACCTCAACACCATTATTCTTCAACGCTTTCTCCAGTTCGTGGCAGGTATGCTGTGCCTGGGCGACGGCCAAACCAAATCCCGGAACGATGATCACCTTATGGGCATAGCCCATTACCATCGCCGCATCGGCAGCGCTAATTTCTTTATAGGTACCCTGCGGCCCTTTATCACCACCGGCAACGGCGCTTGTGGCACCGAAAGACCCGATCAGCACGTTTTGCAGGGAACGGTTCATCGCTTTGCACATCAGGATAGTTAAAATAGCCCCGGCTGATCCTACCAAAATACCACCGGTTAGCATTACCGGGTTATTATATAAAAACCCTCCGAAAGCGGTTGCTATACCTGTAAATGAGTTCAAAAGTGAAATAACTACCGGCATATCTGCGCCACCTATCGGCAGTACAAAAAACACACCATAGCTTAGTGACAGGGCCAAAATAATATAGAATAAGGTGAGCGGAGAAAAGCCGATCCCATAATTTAACATCCCTCCCAGTACTATAATAATAGCAAGAATTGCCAGGTTAAAGATGTGCTGCCCCGGGAAGGAATGGTCTTTAACTTTTCCGCTGAGTTTGCCGTAAGCAACCATACTGCCCGAAAAAGAAATACTGCCTATCATCATACCGGCAACAATAACCAGCAGGCGCAGCGGTTCGGGTTCGCCGGCCATCCGGCCAAATTCAACAATCGAGATCAGTGCTGCGCATAAGCCGCCCATGCCGTTAAAAATACTCACCATTTCGGGCATGGCGGTCATTTTTACCTTTCGGGCCGCTAAGGTGCCGATGACGGTGCCGATAACCAATGCTCCGGCGATCCAGCCATAATTATGCAGGTGCTCGCCGTTTGACTGGTAAAAAAAGAGTGTTCCGAAAATTGCGATAGACATGCCGGCTGCCGACACCAGGTTGCCTTTACGTGCTGTAGCCGGGGTTGATAACATTTTTAGCCCAAGGATAAACGATACGGAACCGATGAGATAGCAAATTGATAAAATATAAGTTTCCATATGAATTAGCCTTGTTTTTTTGAATTCCCTTTTCCAGTTTTAAACATCTCGAGCATCCTGTCGGTAACCACAAAGCCACCAACAACATTCAGCGTACCAACGATGACTGCTAAAAAGCCCAATGTTAAGGCCAGGTAGTTGTCGGTAGATGCTTCTCCCATAACGATAATGGCGCCGATAATGATCACGCCGTGAATCGCGTTCGCGCCGCTCATCAGGGGGGTATGCAGTACCGAAGGAACCCTTGAAATAACTTCTATCCCCAAAAAGATAGAGAGGATGACGATGTAAAATTGTTCAAGATTGTTGTGTATGAAGCTGAGTAACGTTTCCATGAATTTGATTTGCGTTTATGATTTTGGAAATAACTTTTCCATCGTTGGTGATACAAGTACTGTTGATGATATCGTCTTCGAGGTTGAGATTGATGCTGCCTTCCTTGCTGATGAGCAGCTTCAGAAAGTTCAGCATGTTGCGGCCGTAGGCCCTGCTGGCATCCGAAGGCATGGTGGCCGCAAGGTTTGAGTTACCGATGATACTTACGTTATGATGAACAACTGTTTCGTTATCTTTTGTAAGTTCCGTATTACCTCCCGTTGCAGCGGCAAGGTCGATGATAACCGAACCCGTCTTCATGTTTTCAATCATTTCTGCCGTAATCAAAACAGGCGCCTTTTTACCGAAGATCTGTGCGGTGGTAATTACGACGTCAGCTTTTTTTATACTGTCGGCAATTTTTTGTTTTTGCCTTTGCTGAAAGTCTTCCGTCTGCGTAACTGCATAGCCCCCTGCTTTGGAGGCATCGGCCGCGCCTTCAACTTCCACAAATTTTGCACCAAGGCTTAAAACTTCTTCTTTAGCGGCAGGGCGGGTATCAAACACCTCAACTACAGCGCCTAACCTGCGGCAGGTGGCAACGGCCTGTAAGCCGGCAACGCCTGCACCCAAAATCAATACTTTTACAGGGGGGATACTCCCGGCGGCGGTCATCATCATCGGGAAATAGCGGGGATATAAGGATGCGGCCAATACAGCCGCTTTGTAGCCGGCTATATTTGATTGTGAACTTAATACATCCATACTTTGCGCCCTGGTGGTACGCGGCAGCATATCCAAACTAAATACGGTATTATTTTGCTGAAGCCATTCGTCTACCAGCTCGGGATGGTAAATTGGCTGATAAAAGCCGATGAATGTTTTGTTTTTTACTGATTCAGGCACATCTTTATAATGGATCCCCAATACCATATCCGCTCCGTCAAAAATATCGGCTCTTGATTTTATTTCGGCTCCGGTTGTTTTGTAATCATCATCCAAACAAAACGACTTTAACCCGGCCCCCTGTTCAACCCAAATTGTGTGGCCGCTTTTTATTAAAGCGGCAGCCTCAACGGCCAGCAGTGAAACCCTCGTTTCAAAGGATGGTTCCTTTAATATTCCTATTACCATAAAATTTAAAAAGTTAGGCTTATAATGGTGAAAATCCTGATAGATCAGCAATATGTAAACTTAGCAATTTACCAGATTTGTCACACGCCTTTTTACCAAAATATTGTTTTTGTTACATTAATTTTTTCATTTCAACGCCTTAACCTACAGGCATAAATGCTTCGGCCTTCCAGCTCGCCATGTCTTCATAAGTCTTCCAGCGCAGGTTTACCTGTTCCTGTGCGATCCCCAGCAAATGTTCTGCTTCTTCAGGATGTGAAGCCTTGAGCGCTGTATACCGCAATTCATTCAAAGCATAATCTTTAAATGCAACCGTTGGGCGTGGAGAATCCAAAACAAAAGGATTTTTCCCTGCTTCGCGCAGTGCAGGATTATACCTGATCAACGGCCAGTAACCGCTGTCGGCAGCCAGTTTTTGCTGATCGAGGCCTTTTTCCATATTGATGCCATGGGCAATGCAATGGCTGTAAGCCAATATCAGCGATGGCCCGTTGTAAGCTTCTGCTTCCCGCATGGCCAGCAAAGTTTGCTGCGGGTTTGCACCCATAGCCACCTGCGCCACATAAACATTGCCGTAAGATATCGCCTGCAGGGCAAGGTCTTTCTTTCCAACCTTTTTACCTGAAGACGCAAATTTGGCAGTTGCGGCGGTAGGTGTTGCTTTGGACATTTGCCCGCCGGTGTTGGAATACACTTCAGTATCAAGCACTAAAACGTTTACGTTACGCCCGGTTGATAGGACGTGATCCAAACCAGATGAGCCAATATCATAGGCCCAGCCATCCCCGCCGATCAGCCACACCGTCCTGCGGACCAGTTGATCTGCAACAGACAACAGTTTTCGGGCAAGCGGGTTGTTCAAAGCCGTTAATCTTGCCTTTAATGCATCTACTCTTTTACGCTGCTGCTTGATCTCCGATTCCAGCTGTTGTGGCGCATGTAATATGGCATCTGCCAGTTCAACCCCGATAAATGGTTTCATTTCCTCTACTAACATTTTTGCCACTGTCAGTTGTTTATCGGTTGAGATCCGCATCCCCAGGCCAAACTCGGCATTATCTTCAAAAAGAGAATTCGACCAGGCCGGCCCTTTATTATCTTTATTAACTGTCCACGGTGTAGTTGGCAGGTTGCCTCCGTAGATAGATGAACAGCCAGTAGCGTTGGCTACTAAAAGGCGGTCGCCAAATAACTGGGTGATCAATTTGATATACGGGGTTTCGCCGCAACCAGCGCAAGCGCCCGAGAATTCAAACAGCGGTTCGAGGAATTGCGAGCCCCGCACCGAAGAAAAATCAACGGCGGCCCTGTCATTTACGGGCAGTTCTTCAAAAAATCTAATATTTTCTCTTTCAGATATTGCATCAGGTTTTACCCTGAGGTTAATGGCTTTTTCATCTTTTGTCCCCGGAATGATAACCGGGCAAACCTGGGCGCATAAATTGCAGCCGGTACAATCCTCAAAATAAACCTGTAAGGTATAACGCGTTTCAGGGAAACCGCGCGCATTGATCGGGGCCGATTGAAACGCGGCCGGAGCGGTTTCGATGTAATCCTTATGGTAAAATTTGGAGCGGATAACGCCATGCGGACAAACAAAACTGCAATTGCCGCATTGGATACAGGCCTCCGGTTCCCAAACTGCAACTTCATCCGAAATATTTCTTTTCTCCCATTTGGTCGTGCCGCTCGGGTAGGTGCCGTCAACCGGCATCATACTCACCGGCAACGAATCACCATGACCTGCCAAAAGAACCGAGGTTACCTTTTGCACAAAATCAGGCGCTTCTGCCGGAACAATGGCCTCAATGGCTATCGTGCTGGTAACATGATCCGGAACTTTTACTTCGAATAAATTCTCGAGGCTATCGTCAACTACTTTAAAGTTTTTCTTTATAACAGCTTCACCTTTTGATTTATATGATTTTTTAATTGCTTTTTTGATTTGGGTGATCGCTTCATCAAAAGGCAACACACCCGAAAGTGCAAAAAAACAGGTTTGCATCACCGTATTGATGCGCTGGCCAAGGCCCGAGGCATCGGCTACCGCGTTGGCATCAATTACATAGAATTTAATTTTCTTTTGGATGATCTGCTCCTGCATATTTTGGGGCAAGCTATCCCAAACCGCGTCCTTATCGTGCGGACTGTTGAGCAAGAAAACAGCACCTTCTTTGGCACGCTGCAGCATATCGGTTTTGCCTACAAAATTAAATTTATGGCAGGCGATAAAATCGGCACATTCAATTAAATACGGCGCCCGAATAGGGTCCTTCCCAAAGCGCAGGTGCGAAACAGTTTGTGCGCCAGATTTACGGGAATCGTAAACAAAATATCCCTGGGCATTCAGGTCGGTTTCCTCGCCGATAATTTTTATACTGTTTTTATTGGCGCCAACAGTACCATCGGCCCCAAGGCCAAAGAACAAAGCGCAAACCCTGTCAGCAGGTTCTATGCTGAAATTGGCATCATAACTGAGGCTGGTATGGGTAACATCGTCGTTGATGCCGATGGTGAATCCATTTTTGGGCGAATTGAATTTCAGTTCGTCAAATATCGCCTTTACCATTGCCGGCGTAAACTCTTTGGAGGATAAGCCATACCTGCCGCCAACAATCTTCGGCATTTTTGAGATAAGCCCATTGCTGAACGCATTATATAAGCCGGTGACAATATCCTGGTATAAGGGTTCGCCACCGGCCCCGGGTTCTTTATTACGGTCAAGTACGGCTATTTTTTCTGTTGAAATGGGGAGCGCTTTAAGCAAATGCTCCAAAGCAAAGGGACGGAACAGCCTGATCTGAATCATCCCTATCTTTTCCCCCTCGGCCTGCAACCTTTTCACGGTTTCGATAACCGTTTCAGCGCCTGATCCCATTACGATGATGATCCCTTCAGCATCCGGATCGCCAAAGTAATCAAAGGTTTTATAATGACGGCCGGTTAGTTTGCCGAATTTATCCATCTCATCCTGAACTATACCGGGAGTTGCCGAATAATAGGGGTTTACGGTTTCGCGCCCCTGGAAATACACGTCCGGGTTTTGAGCTGTTCCCCTGATAAAAGGGTGATCGGGGTTGAGGCTACGCACCCTGTGCGCAAATACCAGGTCGTCGTCAATCATTTCGATGATCTGGCTATCGGGGATCATGCTGATTTTATTGATCTCGTGCGAAGTACGGAAACCGTCAAAAAAATGGATGAACGGAATCCTCGATTTTAAAGTAGCCGCCTGGCTGATCAAAGCCATATCATGCGCTTCCTGTACGGAGGCTGACCCAAGCATGGCAAAGCCAGTTGTCCGGGCAGCCATCACATCAGCATGATCGCCAAAAATAGAAAGTGCCTGCGCGGCAAGCGACCTGGCCGCCACATGGAAAACAGTTGAGGTAAGCTCTCCGGCTATTTTATACATATTGGGCAGCATCAGCAATAATCCCTGCGAAGCAGTAAAGGTGGTAGTAAGCGCCCCGGTTTGCAGCGCACCATGTACCACACCAGCCGCGCCGCCTTCGCTTTGCATTTCAATTACTTCGGGTACATTACCCCAAATATTTTTAACGCCACCCGAACTCCATTCATCGGCAAATTCCGCCATGGTTGACGCAGGGGTGATGGGGTAAATAGCACAAACTTCATTCACCCTGTAGGCTATATGGGCAACTGCTTCATTGCCGTCAAGGGTTTTTACAACAGGTTGGTTATCTGACATCTTTATTTCGTTTTAAAAGGTTTGGGATACTAATACCCTTCTGCCATCTCAATTGCATGACAAGGGCATTGCTCGTAACAGGTGGCACAGCCCGTGCATATATCATAATTAAACTGGTAGCGCTGGCCCTTGCCCAGCTTTATGATCGCTCCTTCAGGGCATGAGCCGAAACAACCATCACACTCAAAACAATTTCCGCAGGACATGCATCTTTGTGCTTCAAAGAGGGCTTCTTCCCGGGTTAGTCCCGCTTTTACTTCATCAAAATTGCCTTCTCTCAGTTCTGCCGGCAGTTCTGCCTGTTCCTTTTGCGGGGCCTGGGTGGTGTACCAGCGGTGCAAACGTTCGTAATTAACCACCTCGTGCTTTGGCGCAGGCACATATTGTTCGCGGGTTAAAAAACCATTGATGTACCGGGCCGCTTTTTTACCGTGCCCTATTGCAATCGTTACACTCCGCTCTCCCGGGACCATATCGCCACCGGCAAAAATGCCCCGGCTGCCCGTCATCATATCCGGGCCAACTATTACTGTACCATCCGGCTTAAATTCTATTCCGGGTACATCACGTAAAAAGCCGGTATCTGCGTCCTGGCCTAAGGCAAGGATCAGGTTATCGGCTTCCAATGTTTCAAATTCACCGGTAGGTACAGGTTTACCATCCACAATCTTCATTACCTCTACGGTGAAAGTCTCCCCATCCATTTCCTTTATGGTCCGGAGCCAGTTGATCTTAACACCTTCATCCAACGCTTCCTGCGCTTCAAAATCATGGGCAGACATATTTTCGCGGTCCCGGCGGTAAATGATCATGGCTTCCGGAACCCCCAGTCTTTTGGCTGTGCGGGCTGCATCCATAGCGGTATTGCCACCGCCATATATGGCTACCCGGCGGCCAAGTTGCGGCGCGTTGCCTTCTTCTACCTGTTTCAGGAAAGATACAGCATCCAATATTTTGCCGGCATCCCGGCCGGGTATATCAATTTTCTTTGAAAGCTGTGTACCGATGGCGATAAACACTGCATCAAAATTTCCTTCTTCTTTTTCGCTTAAAACTTCGGTTACTTTATGATTGAAAGTCATGGAAACACCCATTTCCTTTATGCGCTCCACTTCCTGTTCCAGCTCTTTACGGGGCAGCCGGTATGCCGGGATGCCAAAGTGCATCATGCCGCCGGCCATAGGGCCCGCTTCACGGATTTCGGCATAATGTCCCAAACGCGTCAGGTGGTACGCAGCTGATAAGCCACTGGGGCCGGCGCCTATAATCAGCACACGTTTACCCGTCGCCGCAGCAATGCCTTCAATTTTCCATTTGTTTTTAATGGCCTCATCGCCTAAAAAACGCTCTACCGCATGGATACTCACCGTGCTGTCGATATGGGCACGGTTGCATTGCTCTTCGCAGGTGTGGTAACAAACCCTGCCGCAAACAGCGGGCATGGGGTTATCAGCCATTAATACCTGCCAGGCGGCTTCAAAGTTTCCGCTCTGGGCCAGTGACAACCAGGCTTGGATATTTTCGCCGGCGGGGCATATCTTATTACATGGAGGTAGCAGGTCTGTATAAACAGGATGTTGCTTTCTAACCGGACCAGTACCCTCACCATGGCTCCTGAGATTAGGAGGGTAAGTAATATCATTCATAATATAAATTTATGGAATGCACATTCGTTTTATGTGTATAACGTCACGTATAATAGTGACATTGGTCACTTAACAACGCACGGGGATGGGCTTTTCAAATTGGACGTAAAAAGAAGGCCATTTCACCCGGATGGCTGACAAAATTGATCAACTATGTGATCTAACTCAATTAGCCGGATGACCTGCATCATTTACCAACGTATATGGTTTAGTATCTTAGCCTTTTATAAATAAAAATATGTGGTGGCAATATACGCTGGTTTTCTTGGGATCATTCTTATTTGACGTGGTACCCATACCCTTTCCGCCGGCTTTTACCATTATGGTTTTCCTGCAGATAGAATTTGGGCTGGATATCTGGTGGGTCATCGTCATCGGCGTAATTGGTTCAATAGTGGGAAGGTATGTCCTGACTTTGTATATTCCGTTGCTGGCCGGCAGAATATTTAAGAAATCAAAAAATGAGGACGTTCAGTTTTTGGGCGAAAAAATGAAGGAAAACGGGTGGAAGGGCCAGATGGCTATACTTGCCTATACTTTACTCCCCCTGCCTACCACACCTTTATTTTTGGCCAGCGGCATGGCCCGGATAAAAGGTATTTATATTATCCCTGTGTTTTTTGTGGGTAAGTTTACAAGCGATGCTATTACGGTTCATTTAGGAAAATATGCTTCAGAAAATATGGAATCCATTCTTAAGGGGGGATTCTCCTGGCAATCGATAACAAGCCTGGCACTTGGACTCCTGTTAATAAGCGCTGTTTTATTTATCGACTGGCGTTCGTTGATTCAGAAGAAAAAGCTTATGCTGACTTTCAGGATATGGAAGCGCAAGGCAGTAATAAACGACATAAATAATAACCTTTAAGCCTTTTAAAATCCGGGGAAATTATAAGTAAGCCTGAAACCCTGGACAACTTTAGTAAACCGGCCAAAGGCGAGGCCATAATCCAGCCTTATAACGGTTCGTTTTACTCCCACATAAACTTCCTCATATGCAGGCAAAGTCCCCTGGGCAAGATAAGAGCCACCGATAATCTCCTCGAGGTGAAGTTTTTTGATTAATGGAAGCCTGCTTAATAATATCCCTGTAAAGTTATGTTCAGCATGGGCCTCAAAAAAGGCCTTATCGGTGCTATAGGTATAGTAATTCAAAAAATGAAAACCACTGGTTGAAGCATCATAAAAAAAACTTTGCCCGCCGTGAAAATGATAATAATCCGGGTAATAAAGATTCCGGGTGTTTAAAAATTTACCGGCAGAAATTGAAAATGCAGTATAACCGTAAATCCCCATTTTTAAATTGTTCATGAAGACGTCGGCCGAAACCATATCGTAATTCAAAACAGATCCAAATGCGGGTATTCCTTTACGGTAATTCAACCTCAAAATGGGATATTTAGCTGATAAGATAAACTTGCCCTCGGGTGTTATTGCGTATTGCTGATCAAATGTAAACGTAACCGAACCACGCAGGGTAAGGGCACGGTAGCGCGGAAACAACGGTGTTTTTGAATTGGGATCAATGGGGTTATTTGATGTGATATCTACACTGTCCTTATTGAAAGTATGCGTGGTAGTATTGAATAACGAATTTCTGTCGGCATATTCAAACTCCCCGTTCAATAAAACGCCGTTTGCAATTTCGCCGCTTGTTCCGGCCATCACAAATCTCGACTGGTAAAGTTTGAGATAGTTGTTACCAAAATACAGCGTGCTTAATGAATTTAAGAACAGGCTTAATGAGCCGGTATTATTGAGGTCGAGAAAATCAGTGCCGGCACGCATATAAACGGAAGCCTTTCGGAAGGAATTATATATGTAATTGGTGAACACATTGGCATTGAATTGGTGATCTGAAAATCCATACCTTAAATCAGGTATAATAGAAAGATTTTTTTGCCTCTCGTAAACGTGTGTATACTTAATTTTGAAGTCGGCGCCCCAGCCTTCAACCGTGTTATAAAAGAAGGTATTGAAGGGCGATGGAATAGCAAGGGATGTACTGTTATTGTAATTACTAATGGTATACCCCCAAAGCAAATAAGGCAATAGCCTGAAACGGTTATTTTCGTGCTGCAGAGAGTCTGTTAAAGCGGTATTCATTTGAAAACCGGCGGCAGATTTACCTGAATTAAAAAGCTTTTCTTCGCCCTGCGTAAGTATAAGCGGCCTGTTTTGTTCCCAGAATCTATTGTCTTTACGGTAATCCTTAACAGGAAAATAAAACTTCGCCATCGAAGTTTCATTATTTAGCGTGTCCGGATGAATATCCTGGTATACGCGCAAAAATAAACCCGAATATTTAAAACCTAAAAAATTGCCATAATAATTAAACTGCATTGCCTGGGTAAGCCAGTTACCATCGGCAACAGGTATATATTGCTGATGAATACTGACAGAATCAATGAAGTCAATATGGGCATCAAGCGACAAGCGCAGCTCGACGCCATAAAGCTGCCATTCCTTGTCAACAATATAAAGTGTACCGCTAAATAAATGTTCATTTTTTTTAATAGGCGATACGCTGATCTTGTCGATCAAATGGCTTTGATCAGCAAACCGCGCTATTAATTTGTACCGATAGTATTTTACAGCCCGGGCTGATAATGGCGAAATGAAGGCATGTTCATTAAATCGGTTCAGGTATAGGTTATTTTGATAAAAGTCGATGTGCAACTCAGGCACCTTATTGAAATTGAAAATATCCCGGCTATTTTTAGTAATTATACCCGCAGTTATCTGCGAGCCGTTGTAATTTTTTGAAGGTATTTTAAACGATGCCAGCGATTCCGAAAAGTTAATAATACCCTTTCTGTCGGGGGCCATGTGCATTTGGTAAGCCACCACATTTTTTATCAGTTTTTTGGGCACTGCGTTTAACCGCTGCAATTCGCGTGTATAAAGCGTACCTGAATAGGCAGCAGGACTGCCTGGAGTATTTTGCCTCGCTATTACCCTGCTGATAATTGAATCTGCATTATCGGCGGGAAGATTGGTGACAGGCACGCGCGGCAATTGAATGTCAAGGTTGACCTGACTTCCTTCAATTTTTATAATTTTCACTACAGGCATATAACCAGGTGAGCGAAAATCAACAGTATAAATACCGGGACCCAAATTCAGTCTGTAGACACCCTCTTCATTTGTAAAAGTGCCCTTGTGGATACTATCTGCCCAAACCGAAACAAAAGTTAAATGCTTACCCTTATCATCAGAAATGATTCCGGCAAGCATTGCGGTTTGCGCAGATACCTTTAAGGAAAGAACAACAACCAATACAGAAATCCAGGCAATTCGCATGAGTTAATGATAAAGAGCCTAAACCGAATCTAAAACCAGGAAAAAAACCGGCACGTTATAAACGGCTTCGCTTTATCATTACAAAGTACTTTCAATAACGATTGTTTTAATATGATCGCGGGCAGCGATAAAACTGATACCCATCATAAATAAAAGAAAAACAGCAGATCTGCTGTTTGGAATCTTTTTTATTTCCAGAAGGCTGGCTTTTTATTGGAGCCTCTTAAGGTGCAGTCCACGCATTTTCTTTCGGATGCGGTGTAGCCTATGGGCGGGTGGCCTGGTATACCAATTGCATTAATGGGGATTAACGGGTCAGCGTCGTTGTTTTTCAAATAATTGATATAGGCATCAACCTGGTTTGGCGGGCCGGGGGGATATACATAATAACAACAGGGCGCATTCGGGCCAAACGCAAGCATACATACCGAATCGGAATAAAGTGGGACCGTATGCCAGCCGGGCAACTGCTTGTTGGTGATAAAGATCCGCTGGCTTGATGTGCTGCCAACGCTCACATAACCAATAACAAGGTCTGACGGGTTGGTAACCGAATGTAAATTCCCGATAAGCTGCGAGGGCTGTGCGTCAAAAATACTTCCCAATTGCTCTGTATTCTTTTTAAGGTTGGTATAAAAAGTATAGGCATCGGCTGTTAAGGCATATTGCCGTACCAGGATGCTGTATTCATCCCCCACTTTCTCTGAAGAAGATTCAATAGAAATCAAAGGCTGCTTATCAACTACGTCCTTTGATAATTTAGCTGTCGACCCTAATAAAATTGTACTTGCAGTATCACTTCGCCAGCAATAAGTGATGTTATCGTTAAGCAAATCTCTGCCCAATACGGTGTCGCCATTTGATTTGAAAAAGGAAGAAAAATTTGCATGAAAGATCCATGTTTCCTGGTAATCCCAGCGGTAGTAAACCACGCTGTTGTTTGGGTCGTGCGAGCTTACATAAACATTTAACCCAGGGCTGAAAACGGTGCCCTGGGTGTCGTAACTTACGCTGTCAA
Source organism: Mucilaginibacter sp. (assembly GCA_031292485.1). Lineage (GTDB taxonomy): Bacteria > Bacteroidota > Bacteroidia > Sphingobacteriales > Sphingobacteriaceae > Mucilaginibacter. Next base: position 42,448 of record JARLHA010000015.1, on the reverse strand, counting down.
TCGGCGGCGAGTTTAATACCGCCATATAGTCTGACAGGTATTGTTTATTATCAGCTGTTTTTATGCGTAAACGATAGCGGTGCGAATTATCCAGGTTTAAACCCGCACAGCTATATTTGCCATTACTCATTTCTATTAACGGATATGAAGTATTTTGATCGCCCTCAACAGTAACCGTAGCATTTAAAATCGGATTTACGGTGACTTTACTAGCAACATTAACGGTATGGCTAAGATTAATAAAAGTTGAATCGGAGCCGCTATTGATCACGCCTTCCACTACCAGGTAACCATTGGGGGCACTTATTGCCGGTGGGTTATAGGGCTTGCGGCAGCAAACTATGGCCACAATTATTAAAAATAACAGGTATGCCCCTTTTTTCATAAACGATATTGGTCCGGCTAGTCCTGGATTACTTAGCGTGTTGGCAATTGGTTAATAAGGCAAGGTAGAAAAAATTCGACAAAAAGCCTTTAATCTTCCGACAAAAGCAGGGAAATCGCTTTAAAAAAGGCGGCTCTCCCGGAGCCCCCTCCCGCGGCTTGATTCTAAACACGATTTCCCTGCCGACTAAAGGCTCTTCTTCATTTTATAGTTTAGTTATACATTTTCCCGTAATACTCATCCACCATACGGCCCGAATCAAATTCAGGAACGACATCGGCGGCAGCTTTTCTGATGATGGCGTGCCATTTCTTTTTATCTTCATAGTACATTGGCAACACTACATTTTCAAGCGTATCCATCAGATTTTTAGCCTCAATATGATTAGTTTCATCGTGCCAAAGGCCTTGTGTTGCGGGCTGTATCACAAAACTATTTACCTGGTCAACGGCAAATTCGGGCACCCATCCATCGGGTAATGACAGGTTGATACTGCCATTAAATGCAGCCGTCATGCCACTGGTGCCGGAAGCCTCGCGGTACATGCTTGGGTTGTTCAGCCAAACATCCGAGCCCTTTTTTACAAGCGCCGACAGCCCAAGTTCATACCCGGTGAGCACCGCGCAATTGGCCAATGGTTTGGCCCTGCGGATGATCTGGTTAAACTGTTCTATCGCACCTAAATCTTCGGGGTACGGTTTCCCCGCCCAGATCACCTGTACCGGGTGTTCGCTGTTAAATATCATTTTGATGAACCTGTCCCAATCGCGCATCATCAGGTCGGCGCGTTTGTAGCCCGCAAAACGCCTCGCCCAAACAATGGTGAGCACATTTTCATCAAAAATTTTTCCGCATTGGTCAGCCACTACTTTAAAAAGGTCTTTTTTCATTTCCTTTTTACGGGCTGCAATAGCTGCGTCTGATTTTCCGGCCAGGGCTTTTTCCAGCTGCTCATCCTTCCAGTAGGTTTTATTTTGCGCGTTGGTTATCGCAATAATATCGCAGATCCCCTTATTATCTTTCCACATATCCCGGGCTACTCCGGCATGCATTTTGGATACCCCGTTGGCTTTATGTGCAAATTTCAAAGCAGCAACCGTATAATTAAGGTAATCGCCATCCATTCCTAAGATATGCTTTACCTCGTGCGATTGCAGGTGATAAAAAAACGACATCTCTTTTAGCAGGTCATAGCGGTGCGATTCATTACCGGCAGCTTCGGGTGTATGTGTGGTAAATACCACCCGTTTTTTAACCTCATCCAAATTTTGATATTTTGAATACAGGTAGAAATTCAGGGGCAGCGAATGGCCCTCGTTCATATGGTAAATATCCCGCTCTAATCCAAGTATATCCAGCAACATGGCGCCGCCGATACCTAATATAATGGACTGCGCAATGCGCGTCGCTTCGTTAGAATCATAAAGACGGTAAGTAATAGAACGCGAGGCTTCATCATTTTCGTTCAGGTTGGTGGTCAGCAAAAATAAAGGCGCGGAACCAAACGTTTCAGGCTTTAACAAATAGGCCTTTACATGTACAGGCGAATCATGCACAGGTACGGTGAACATAATGCCGGTATCCTGTAAAAAGGCGTATTGTTTTTCAACATACATGGGCTTCATATCAGCATTCATCTCTCGAAACTGGTCGTAATAACCATACTTCCATAACATCCCTATGCCCACGGTATTTTGTTTCAGTTCGTAAGCACTCCGTAAATGCGAACCGGCTAAAAAGCCCAAACCGCCGCTATAGATCTTTAGCGCCTGGTCGATGGCAAACTCCATGGAGAAGTAGGCAACTGCTTTATTATATTTTGGATCAGCTGCGTAGCCGAAGATTTCATCGTTAGATAGCATAAAATAAGTGTTTTTTTTCGGGCAATATTATGATATATAAACGACACTTTAAACCAATGCAAGCGCTTAATTTCTGATTAAAACTTTGACTAAAGTATTTTAACTATCAATAACATGCGTTAATATAAAGTAAAAGCCGCCCCTAAAGTTTTAATATTAACGAATTCTTTTCCGGATGCATTCTGAGAACCGAACCATTACCGGGTGTTGAGAAAGAACCTGCCCGGGCAGTTATGCTGTATTTCATACCCTCAAACCGGGCATTGATAGTATGCGCGGAGATGTTTTCAAAAGGCAGTTTAATATGGACTCCGGTTGCCAGGTCCAGAAACCAGTCAGCGGAGCCATCCCCTGAAACTGTAATTTTCATCTGCTGTCCGGTCAACTCAATTTTAAGCGTTGCATCAAAAGAGGTTAAGGGCCAGGCGATTTTCAGTTTGCCGGGAGTAGAATCATCTACCAATAGGTCCTTTCCTTGCAGCAAAATTTCTTTTCCATCCTTCATGGCCTTAAAGCTGAGCCCTGCAATCTTTCCCGGCGAGCTCCAGATATAGCCATCAACTAACGGCAGTGTAAAAAATGTGCATTCGTTTGAAGTAGCTGCTTGCGTTTCGTAAACTGAAGGGAATTTTTCATTAAACAAATGAATATCCCTGAATTTTAGGGTATTGTTTTCCCAAAGCAAATTGGCCCGGTAAAACCTGCTGTCAAACCAAACCGTTTTAAGATTACTGCCGTCAATATCTTTGGTTACCGTTACTGATGTTGCCGGCGTTACTTTATATTTTTTCCTGAACCACATACCAGATGCGGCCAGCGTTTCAACTTTTATTTTGTGCCCGGCCTTTAACCGTGCAATCAGGGGCATTTGTATTTCAAACCCTTTTGCCATGGCATCCCAGGTAAATGAGTTTTCCTGCCCGGCCTGTGTATAGGCAAATTCCATCGATGCACCATTAATAAATTCTTTAAAGAACCAGTTTACCCAGGTTGAATCGCCGCCGGCATGTTCATATACCGGTTCAAGCGTGGTAACGCCCTGCCTGGTGCTGCCCAGTCCATTATCATACTGCCTGATGGGATCGCTGCCCAGCATCCTGAAAATGGGAACAGGGATCTGGCTGGCCTCATCCTGGGCCGGCATATACGAATTAATTTTACTGGGATAATAAGCCTGGTTCCAATAGCCGCCCCATAAGGTATAGCCATCGGTACCGTATTGGTCTTTGCAATTGGCCGACGCTACGATATGATATTTTTGATACATATAATTAAGCGTATGCGCGTCAATAAACCACGACGCTACCGACTTGGGGTAGTACCCAAAGATCCTTTTAAAATCATGCATGTACACATCGGTCAACTTTTCGCGCTCGGCAGGGGTATATCCTGTTGAGAAGCCGATATTTGCCCGCCAGTCCCAGGGATAACGTCCGCGCCATTTTAAACCGGCACGTTCGACCAGTGGCTGCGGAATTTCCCACCATGCGCCGATTTCATAGGAATCCCGCGGCAAGCCTTTTAACAGCTTTTGATAACGGGGATCAAGCAGGGCATCGTATTGCAACAAAAAAGTACCGCCAAGCTTATACTTTTTCATCATCTCCACCTGTTTTACCACCGTTTGATAAAGTACGTCTTCGGTGATCTTTGGGTCACGGGGTTCCAGCAGCCGGATAAAATTTACGATGTTTACTATTTTGGGATGATCATCGGGTTTAGCGACTATTACAGGGTGCTTGCCTATAGCTGTAAACGACAAAAGCGGGTATACACCCGCCAATGTCAAAAATAAACTCCAATACTTTTTCAAAAAAAAGCGTCCCTTTAATTTAGTTACCCGTGCATTGTTGTTTAACATAAGCTGCAAATTGTTTACTTACAATTATAAGTCAATTAAACACAAAATCATGCCGATTGTTCCCATTTTGATCAGGCACAAAAAGTTTGTTTATTTCTGCTAATGCTATTAAGCTGGGTTCAGCCGGTTAAATGCAGCCTGTATTTCCTCCTGTGTTCCATTGGCCATTGCAGCGCTAAAGCCGAAGGTAATTTCGGTTTTTCCTTCCTTTAACTGCGCAAAAACGGCATCGATAAAATCGCTTACCGGGGGTTGTGTATCATGCAGGCCTTTGCCGCCAAGATCTGTATTAAGCGCAGGCGGGATCAATTCGATAACCTCAATATTTTTTGCTTTTAGCAAGTAGCGCGATGACAGCGTAAATGAATGAAAGAATGCTTTGGTGGCACAATATACCGGCACTTTGGCAAACTGCACAAAAGCCAGGCCTGAGCTTACATTGATGATCGTATTCAAAGATGGCAAATTGCTGAAAAGGCCTGTCAGGTGAACGGGAGCTTCAATATTTGTGGTAATCTCGTCTTTAGCACGCTGAAAGAAATTATTATCGCTGATGTCCATCCATTGTTGTATGCCCGCGTTGTTTACCAGTACATTTAAATCAGGATGGTTTGCGGCTACCCAATTGTATAATTCAACGCGCTCCGTTTCAACACCCAAATCGCAAACTTTTGTGATTACTGACGGATATTTTTCAGCAACTTCTTTTAAAACCGATTCGCGCCTGCCACATATAATTACGGTGTTGTTTTCCTGTATAAATCTTTCAGTAAGCCCCAGGCCGATACCGCTTGCTCCGCCTGTGATCAGTATTTTGTTATTTGATAGTTTCATTTTGTTTGATTTTCTATGATACAAAGATGCAGCAAAAACCAGGCGGGGTATTTGCAAATATCAATCGGTTGTTTGCAAAATTCAAATAATAGGAATGATTGAAAATCGTATAAAACAGGCCTTTTACCAAAATTTCTTCCGCCAGTCCGCTTGTTCTGCCGGGGTTAAAAATGTCCAGGCCACTATTCGGCTTGTTTTTTGCCCATGCATCATGCTGATAGTTTTTACATCCAGCGCATTTACTGCTTTCAGTGCTTTATAAATAACAGGAAGCGTATCTTTTTTGGAAACCAGGGTCGAAAACCACAAACACTGCTGCGCCACCAGGGCGCTTTGCTCCACCATGCGGCGTATAAATCCGGCTTCGCCGCCATAACACCATAGCTCCGTTTTCTGTCCGCCGAAGTTTAAGGCTGCGTTTTGTTTGGCTATCCCCAATTTTTTCCATTTGGTAGCGGCAGACAGCTGTGCTTCCTGTAAGGATGCGTGGAAGGGCGGGTTACAAATAGTAATGTCAAAACCCTCGCCTTCTTTTATAATTCCTTTAAAAATATTGGCTTTATTGGTTTGTAAACGGAAAATGATCTTATCCTTAAGCCCCTCATTTGCTGCCAGGATTTCTTTGGCCGCCCTGATGGCCGCCGGATCAATATCCGTTCCCACAAACCGCCAGCCGTACACACTGGCGCCAATTAAGGGATAGACGCAATTAGCGCCGACGCCAATATCCAGCACATTTATTTTTTTACCCCGGGAGATTTCGCCATTGTTTATTTCGGCTAACAGGTCAGCGGCATAGTGGAGATAATCTGCCCTTCCCGGTATTGGGGGGCAAAGATACCCTGCCGGAATGTCCCAGCTATTGACGCCGTAAAACTGTTTTAATAAAGCCTTATTAAGCACTTTCACCGCATCAGGGTCGCTAAAATTGATGGATTCCGTATCAAACTGGTTCAGCTTAACAAAGCGGCGCAGTTCGGGCGTACCTTTCATCAACTGCTTAAAATCATACCCTTGCCGGTGCGAATTACGGGGGTGCAGGTTTTCTTTTTCGGCGGGTTGTTGTTTTGGAACTGAAGGCATGAAATGAGTTTTAAAATCCGTTTTGCGGATGGGAAATAATATCAGGCTAAAAGCACCTCGGCCGGGATGCCCAGCTTTTTGTGCAATACTTTAGCAATCCGTAAAGTAAGCGGTTTTTTGCCACTAAGCAATGCGGAAACGTACCCTTTGCTTCCTATCCAGTTTACAAGGTCTTTATTCATAAGGCCATTCTCTGTCATTTTCTGCCGTACGATTTCCATCGGATCGGGTAATGGCACAGGATAATGAGCGTCTTCATATTGTTTGATCAACAACAACGCAATTTGCAATTTCCCGCCTTCCTTACTTTCCGGAGGATGATTTAAATCGAATTGGTTGTCAACCCAATCCAACAGATCCTCATACTCTTTTTCTGTTTTAATAATTTGCAGCTCCATAATTTTAATTTTTGAACTTAATTGTTACTACATCTATCTTATTGTATTCACTGTGGGTTCCAAACCATTTTATTTGTATGGTTTTATAAACAAATATCACGCGTATAACAAGGCGATAATGATTCCCCATTATATTTATAACCACACGATCATCACCCACCAGGCTCGCATTGCCATGCACCGCCTTCAACTCCTGAAAGTTTTTAAAATCACTTAATAGAAATTCATAATACCATTCGAGCAATGCATTTTTAGCCTTAGGATATTTTTCAGTATACGCCAATAATGTTTTTCTGTTAATGATATTAAACATGAAAATTTATCTGAATTGCTATTGATCACAAATATACAAGGTTTTCTATTAGAAAACCAATCAAATATTTCCACCCTCATTTTATTAATGGCCAGGTGCCATCGCTTCTTTTAGCCACTGTTGGGGCATTCCTTCTGCAAGTTCCTTTTGCAGCCAGTTATTTACGAAGCGAACCAAAGTGGCATCCGTGTGAATCCATAAGGCCTTATCGCTTTTAGTTATTGTCCCCGCAAAGCTGCGGCAAAGTTGTGGATATTGCCGGGCTTTAAGGTCTGCCTCGGTATCATCCGTTACCATTACATCGGCATGGCCGGCTACTATCTCGTTAAATATGCCAATATTATCAGGATATATTTGCAATGTTGCGGCAGGAAATAACGATCGCGCAACTGATTCATTTGTTCCCCCTTTGTTTTCGATCAAACGGACGCCAGGTTTATTTACGGCCTCGATTGTTGAAAACCGGGCACTATCCGCCCGGCGGCAAAGGAAAGTCTTTCCGCCTGAATGATAAGAAACAGAAAAACTTGCGACGGCAGCCCGTTCGGGTGTGATGCTGATACCGCCGAGGGCAATATCAAAGGCATCATTCCGCATATCTGCAGCCAGGTTAGCCCAGCTTGTTTTTACAAATACTGGCTTAGCGCCCATTGCTGAAGCAAGTGCGCGGCCCAGCCTGATGTCGGCACCGGAAAGCGAATCGCCCCGGGTGATGGCAAAAGGGGCATAATCACCGGGAACGCCTATACGTAAAATGCCGTATTTTTGGATGTGTGCCAGCCGTGAGGTGGTATCATGTAATTGGTGCTGTTGCCCGTAGATTTTGGGTACAAACAAAAGGACCAACACGGTAAAAAGCAATGAGCAGTGCCGGTAAAATTTCATGGCATTAAAATAGGGATATTTGCGGGAGGTCTGCAAATTAATGCCAAAACATCATTGTTGCTACCCTCTTTACCGCCGCCATGCATTGGTGATCTTGGCCGCCGGGCTTTACTCACCCGAACATCGCTGCGCTCGTTCACCCTCTCTTTTGCGGGCAAAAAAGAGGGTAGCGGCAATTTTTTTGTTTCGGACATTTGAGTAACATATAACCTTTCACCAATCAATGCGCCCTGCTCTGCTCACTATCGGCCCCGCCGGTTTCGCGTTTTTGCGGTGTGTTGGCTGATTTGCCGAAACTATAGGTAAATGCCAACCTCGCCACCTGTGTATCTAAAGTGTTATGAAAGCTTGCTCTGGCATCCGCAATATTGGTAATGGTACCGCTGGGGCTAAAGGATTGCAAAATATTCTGCATGGTGAGCTTGACGGTGGCTTTGTTGTTCCATATCTTCTTCTGAATTGCTGCGTTAAGCATGCCTTTGGGCAAAGTAACAAACTGCCCGTAAGTGCCACCTGTATCAAAAAAGCCGCTTAATTCGGCGCTCCAGGTGGGTGATATGGTGAACTGGTTATTGCCGTTTCCGGATACAGTAACCTGCGACTGGTTAAGATAGCCGGTATAAAATGCGCCCTGGTAGGTGTTTTTATATACCTCGGCATACAGGTTAACCGACCACCATTTCGTTGGCTGAAAATTGGTATTGACCGAGAGATCAAGCGTTTTTTGTTGCCCGATATTGCCCTGGGTGCTGATAAATACATCGCCGTTTCTATGAATCGTTTCACCCTGCACGTCGGCCGTATGATTGTAGGCCAGCGCGATGGTAAACAGGCTGCGGAAACTGTAGGCCAATTTGTAATTATCGGTAAATTGCGGCTTCAGGAAGGGGTTGCCGGAGAATTGCGTAAACTCATCCACAAAAAATGTAAAGGGGTTCAGGCTCCCGTAATTCGGACGGCCTACCCTGCGACCATAGGAAGCAACCAGCACGTTATGCCCCGCCGTATCCAGGTTATAGGAAACATAAGCCGTTGGGAATAGGTCGGTATAATGGTTGATGAAAGACGAGTCGGCCCGTTGGGCATTACCCAGCTGGTGCCCGTTGCCGTTGGTATTCTCTACCCGAAGGCCCGTTTGGATAGCCCAGCGGCCGAAGTTTTTATTAAAATTAACATAAGCGGCATTGATATTCTCTTTATATAAAAACCTATTGGTTTTGCTATCATCTATGGTGCTTACGTTATTCACCACGTTAAAATAATTGGCGGCGTTATCGGTGTTTACATAGCTACTTTTGATGCCGGCCTCCAGCTTGGCCTTGCCCTTCAACGGGTGCGCGTAATCGGCTTTAGCCGAGTAAATGTTGATGGTAGAAGGCAAATCATCACTCAGCATCGTCGAATTGGTTAAGGTGCCATCGGGCAAATAACTATTGTTTACAAACAACTGGTTACCGCCCGATATATCGCGGATATAATCCAGATCAAATGTCAGTTCCCTGCCAACACTATCAAACTTATGGGTATAGTTAAGGTTGATGCCGTTGCTGCTAAATTTATTTTTGGAGGTATTGAGCGTGGTAATGGTTGAATCCAGCCCACCGTTTTGGCCATACAGCAGGCTGTATACGGGGCTGTTGTCGTGGTCGCGGCTGATATCACCCGTGTAAACTATGCCCCAGGTGGTTTTGGGCGATGCGTAAAAGTCCATCCCCGCCTTTATATTAGTATTATAGCTGGTCGGTCTGAAATAGGAAATATCTTTGAGTGACGAGGTTTGGTTGCCGTTCGCATCCAAATAATCCCTGTCAATTTCCAGCCGCCTCCAGGTGCGTTGCTCATCATAGGCCAGGTTAGCAAACAGGTTAACCTTGCCGATGCGGTAATTCAGGTTTGCGCTCTCGCTGTTACGGCCGTAAAAGCCCTGAGCGTAGTTGGCCCCCAGTACGGCATGAAAGCCTTTGACGGTATTTTTTTTGGTTTTGATATTGATCACACCGGCGTTTCCGGCCGCATCGTATTTCGCAGGCGGGTTATCCATCAGCTCGATCTGGTCCAATGATGAAGCCGGTAACGAGCGCAGGTAAGTTGCCAGGTTGGCAGCCGAAAGATAAGTGGGCTTATCATCAATCATCACCAACACACCGCTTTTCCCCTTAAAGGTAATATTGCCATCGGCATCTACCTGTACCCCGGGTGTTTTTTGCAGCACTTCCAATGCGTTGGTGCCGGTATTGGAGATCAGCGCGCCCACATTCACTACCGTGCGGTCAATTTTTTGCTGGATGAATGACTTTTTAGCGGTTACGGCAACTTCATTCAGGGTTTTCCCGGCTGAAGATAAAATAAATGCAGGCAGATCAAGCGGCTTTTGCCCGCCCAGCACTACATTGCCACTTAAATAATTTTTATAGCCGATATAAGTGGCTTTGATAAGGTAGGTATTGTCTTTTAAGTTTTGAAAAGCAAAGCTGCCATCCCTGTTAACCAGCTGGCTGCTTACCAACGTAGAATCTTTGGCGACAAGCAAAATCACTGTTGCGCCATCGAGCGGTTTTTTGGCCTCATCCAAAACCGAGCCGGAAATTCTACCTCCGGCGGTTTGCGCACCTGCAAAGTTGAATAGTAAAATTGCGCATACGCTAAAAAAAAGTATGGGTATCAGTTTCATAGACATAAGACGCATGTTTAGGCCGGCGTGTTACAAGAAATACTAATTAATTAGGAGGATTGAGTGTACTTTGCGAAGTGCAAGATCGAATCAACATATTTGGCTTTTTTCCGTCCGGTTTAGGATAGCCTATGGATTAGGGCAGTCGGATATCGTGGATGACAATTGCGGGCGTTTTGCGCCTTTGGTTAACGCTTCCAGCTATCAAGGCATATTGGCACTATCACCCTATCGTTTGCGCCCTTACCAGGGCGCACATAGAAAAGCCGTTACGGGCGAACCCGCAACGGCTAGAAGCATCGGCATAATAATCTTATTGATTTTGTTTGTCCTGCATCCAGATACCGGTAACTTTACTTACTTCCGCATAATTTTTCAGGTTGATGTGGTGGGCTAACATAAAGGTACCCGTTGTTCCGGTTACAGTTACAATTTTAAATTTGCGGACTACATCATTGTAAGTACTTAATGTCGGCAAGGTAGCTGAAGAGTTTGTTTGAATAAAGAAATAGTGTAAGGTTACCTGGCCCAATGCGGTTACATAAACGTAATTATCAGTATAACCAAATGATGAGTCGAACTGGTAGGGAAGCGGGGCCCACTGGTTAGGGTTATTTACAGGGCTTGGCTGAAAATATACCAATACCATGCCGTTGTCCAGTACATCCTGCGTAACAGTATTGTTCAGCCGTGTATAATACCGGGTGAAATATTCGGTATAGCTGCCTGGCCCGGTTTCGTAAACATATTGCGAGTTCCATAACCAATCGGCGCCGCCAATACTGAATACATCGGTTTTTACATTCGCATTTCCGGCAGGACCAGCAGGCCCGACTGGTCCTGCCGGGCCGGCCGGCCCCTGTAAGCTGATAGGGACACCCCAGCCTGCAGCGGTTTTAGGTCCGTATAACAAGTAATTGGTGATGTCAAGGTAATAATCACCGTTTACACCTGCAGAGGCCGAAGGCAAACCGCTGCCACTGTAAATTTTACTACCTGCCGCCCCCGTAGCCCCTTTAGCACCGGCAGTACCTGTTGCTCCGGTTGCACCAGTAGCGCCCGTTGCACCAGTAGCGCCGGTTGCACCCGTTGCACCAGTAGAACCAGTAGAACCAGTAGCGCCGGTAGCGCCTATCAGTGAAATGCCAGTTCCCCACCCTGATGCTGTTTTGGGCCCATACAATAAGCCGGTGCTCAAATTAATATAAAAATCGCCTGTTACACCCGTAGAAGCCGGAGGTGTGGTGGTGCCGCTATAGATGACACTGCCGTTGGCGCCATTTGCGCCAGCGGGACCGGCGGGACCAACAGCGCCGTTAGCTCCCGTTGCACCGGATGGTCCGGTCGGTCCAACAGCGCCGTTCTTGCCGCATGAGGCAAGAATGAATAACGCAGTAATTCCTGTAAAAAAGTAAAAGTTAAGTTGTTTCATAACAATGGATTTTAATGATTAATATTTATTGGTTACTGTTTTTATGTTTTTTCTGGCGCAACTTTCCCATCCAATAATTTCATCAGCCGAAAACCCGACGTACCTCCCCTAATCATAAATCCCGTTCAATGCCCCTTTACAGGGCTTTTTAACAAAGTTTTCTTCCATTTTTTTTAAATCCGGGCTGCCTGTAGTCTTTTCATCTTCCCTGTCCTTTTATAAAACTTTTCTATGTTTTGTCGGAATAAAAAGCCGGCCGGGTGAAAAAATTGCGCTTAATTAACTGTGGATGTGAATATTAATGTAAAAATATTAAGCGGCCTGTGCGGGTACAAGCGTAATACTACTTGTTTACGATGTGGTAAATACCTGATTTACTGAAACCTGAACTCCTTCAGGCAAATAGTCTGACCTGCCAGCCAAAAACGCAATAAAAACTCATACCCCGCTGACAGGCATAGGCTAAAAACGCAACGCTTTTTGCGGATTAACGAATGCCTGCCGGCATTCTGCTGAAACGGATTTTTTATATGCTGTTATTTATACAACCATTGCAGGCTATGAAATTGTTTAGCTTAAATTGCAGCGAATAAAAATAAAAAATGACGCTCCACCCGATTTTTAAAAATGCGCTGTTATTTATCATAGCCGGCATCAATATTGCCTATGCGCAAACCACAAACCAGGCGGTTAAGCAAACATCTTTTTCTTCACCGCAAAAACCAGCGGATACTATTGTTCATCTTGATACGCCCTTATCCGGCTTTTACGCTAAATATATTAACTGCGATGGTATTATCATCCGTTCGGCAAATATTGTAGCGGATAGTGCGTTGGTTATTGCATCTTCAAAAGTTTGGCTTATGCTCAACCAAATGCCCAATACGAGGAAAAATCTTGTTAAAAACGGATCAGAGTTGCATATCATCGGCAAAGATCAGCAAACATCAGATTTACCTGAGTTTAGGGATAAAAAAGGGGTAAGCTATACAGAAAATGGTGTTTTAACCGATATTGATAAGCGTACCCGTGGAATGGGCGGCGTTTGTGCATCATGCGGCGAAGAAAACCTGCTGCGTTTACCCACAGATAGATACAGGGGAGGTTCGGATATTTGCATCCATGAGTTTGCGCATACCATTATGGATCATGGATTTGATGCGGCGATCAGGAAAAAAATCGAAACACAATATCACAGGGCTTTAAATAAAAGGCTTTGGAAAGATGCGTATGCTTCTTCAAACCCACAGGAGTATTGGGCCGAGCTGTCCATGTGGTATTTTGGTTTTCATGGTGAATTTTTGAAAGGAACAAACCTGCCGGCTGCCGGGGTGCAGGGTTTGCGCGATTATGACGCTGACGGTTATAAACTACTTGATTCTTTGTACACAGGGATAATTCAACCCGCTGTTGAAAAGCAAAAAGAATCCATTTTAGTTTCGAAAGGAGCAAAGTCTGGCGTCTCAACTGAGCGAGCTGATCTGTCTGTAATTAATAACACCTCCGGGAAAGTCAAATTATTTTGGGTGGATTGGAGCGGCGGGGAGAAGCTTTATGCAACTATTAACGCCAATAGCAGCATCATACAGCCTACCTTTATTTCGCACGTTTGGCTGATCGAAAAAGAAAACGGCGAATCATTTTATATCCGGGTTAATAATTCGCCCTGTGAGATCAAGCTGACGCAGTGAATGCTTTTTTATAAAAAAGCATTCTTTATCTTAGCATTCCGATAATATCCGCCGGGACTTACCCGCGAAAAATCACCGGATGTGCCCGAAAAATATAAATATGCTAAATTAATATGAGTGAAAATACAATCGACATTTTTGACCGGATGCTCGCCGGCGGCATTATCCCGACTGATGACCCGCAATTGCCGCATTTATGGGACGTTGTTTCCAAAACCATCCAACTATCCGCAGCGCTCAATTGCTCAACCAGTGTGGAACAGACCCGCGGGCGTTTGAGTGAAATTACTGGAACTGAAATAGATAAAAGCACCACCGTATTTGTGCCTTTTTATACCAATTTCGGGCGCCATATTAAACTTGGCCGCAATATATTTGTGAATCATGCCTGCACTTTCCTTGACCTTGGCGGAATAACCATTGAAGACGATGTGCAAATAGGCCCTAAAGTAAACCTGATCACCGAAAACCATCCGGTTGACCCATCACAACGAAAAACGCTTGATCTTAAATCCATCGTCATAAAAAGAAATGCATGGATAGGTGCCGCCGCAACTATATTGCCAGGCGTAACTATCGGGGAAAACGCGATCGTGGCAGCCGGTGCTTTAGTTAATAAAGATGTTGCCGCCAATACTATTGTTGCCGGCGTGCCTGCAAAGTTTATTAAGGCAATTGATTTTCAGGCTGGCAGCAACCATTAAATAACCGAACAAACGATTGCGCCGCATTATTTAAAATAGATATTTTTATAGCATGGTAGACGACACAACAGAGATGGAACTGTTACGCACGGTAATGTGCTCCACAGGAATGAAAGCCGAGGCGTTTGATCTGTCGTTGCCGCATTGGAAATTGAAGCAGTATAAAAAAGGCGAGTTTTATAACGAATATAAAAACGTTTGTAAACATCTTGGGTTCATCATCAGCGGCGTGTTCAGGATCTATCGCGTAAATGAAACCACCGGCGAAGAAAAGAATATGCTTTTTTTTACCGACCATCAGTTTGTCACTTCTTTTACCAGTTTCTTGAGCCAAACCGCCTGCGAATATTACACAGAAGCAATGACCGACTCCTATATTTTATATATTCATATCGATCATCTGAACCATCTTTACGGCCAGTCACATCAATGGGAGCGGTTTGGCAGGAGAATTGCCGAAACCGCTTTTCATGAGGTTATGCGAAGCACCGAAGGCTTCTTATTTAAAACCCCCGAAGACCGTTACCGGGATATGATGCAGAAACACCCTGATATTTTTAATTCAGTACCGCTTTATCATATTGCCTCATACCTGGGCATCCAGGGGCCATCGCTAAGCCGCATCCGAAAAAGAATGGTTGGCAAATAAAGAGGGCCTGCTCCATTCCGTTTTTTGTTATTTATTTCCTTACAATTTTTTTCATACTGATTTTCGATTTTAACCTGGGTTAAAATTCTCACAGTAGCTTACCCCGATGTTTGTGCTGTCCTAAACAATTAGGCATCAAACAAAAATGAAAACAGCAATATTAGCAATGGCAATGAGTGTATTAGGATTTACAACTCAGGCCCAAAAAACAAACAACAAAAATTCAGCAACCATCGTCCTTGTTCATGGCGCCTGGTCTGACGCAACAGCCTGGCAGGCAATTGAGCCCTTATTAAAAGCACAGGGGCATGAAGTGATTGCCGTTAACCTGCCCGGCCACGGAGGCGATGTAACTTCATTTGCGAACATTAACCTGCAATCCTACGTGGATGCAGTAAAAAACGCCATTGGTGACAGAACAAATGTAGTTTTAGTAGGGCATAGCATGGCAGGTATAGTGATTAGCCAGGTGGCAGAAGAGATACCCGGGCAAATAAAAGAATTGGTTTACCTGGCTGCTTATTTACCACAAAACGGTGAAAGCTTATTATCGCTTGCCAAACAGGATGCAGACAGCCACATAGGCAAATATTTACAAATCGACCAGGCCACCGGTGCTGCAAATGTTGCAAAAGACGGTGTGATAGACGTATTTGCTGCTGATGCACCCGCGCAAGTCGGCGACTATTTGGTCAACAACATTAAACCGGAACCATTAGCGCCCCTTGCAACACCGGTTACCCTAACCAATAGAAAATTCGGCAGTGTAAAGAAGGTTTATATCCATACTGCAGATGACCATGCCGTTAGCTTTACGCTCCAAAAAACAATGGTGAAAAATAATGGCCATATCAGTAAGGAATATTCATTGGCAAGCAGCCATACTCCTTTTATATCGATGCCTAATAAATTAGCGGCTATTTTGTTGAAGGCATCAAAATAAAATTAAGTGCAGCAGTATCAAAAAGCCTCAAGACTTTCGACTTGAGGCTTTTGACTTAAAACGTGGCCTCAAAGGCTCCAATTTCCAATAATTTCATTGAAGATTTACAGCTATTAATTGACCCGATAGCATAATAAACACAGACTTTAAAAATGGCGACGAGACGTGTTTCAAACTATTTTTAAAAACCATACATACCACCCGAGACTGAAATTTGCTCACCCGTGATCCACGCTGCATCATCGGATGCAAGAAATACGGCAGCTTTCGCAATATCTTCGGGCTGGCCTCTGCGACCAAGCGGGGTATTGGCAATAAACATTTTCTCATAATCACTGCCGACTGTCACCCCCGCTGCGGTTGCACCTTCTGTTGCCGTAGCGCCCGGTAAAATAGAATTGATACGAACGTTTTTTGCACCCAGTTCTTTCGACAATGAGATCGTTATGGCATCTAATGCCGCTTTAGTTGCCGAATACAAGGAAGCTCCCGGAAGCGGCATTTTGCTCGCACCCGAACTGATATTGATGATATTGCCGCCCTTATTGCCAAACAGCAGCAAAGCAGCCTGTATAGTAAGTATCGGACCAAGCACATTCACGTTGAAACTGTTATGAAACGTTTCTGCTGATATCAATTCTATAGGGGCGTATCCCTGATAAACAGCGTTGTTGACCAATATATCCAAGCCGCCGAAACCCTTATTTGTCTCTTCAAACAGCCTGGTCACATCGGCTTCTTTCGATACATCGGCCTGTACCGCAATGGCTATACCTCCATTATCTGTGATCTCCTTAACCACGCTATCTGCGGCTTCTCTGCTTGAAGCATAATTCACAACTACCTTTGCACCTGCTGCCGCAAAGTGTTTTGCGATAGATGCACCTATTCCTTTTGCAGCACCGGTAACTACCGCTACTTTGTTTTTTAATTTACTCATTGTTTCTATTATTTATTTTCCATTATTTAAGATTTGAGACTATGGCTCCCTTTGTCCACGAGGCAGGATCGTATCCCAATTTGCGATCACAATTTATCAGTCGAACTTGGTTAAGTCCTGAAAGATGAGTTTACCCCAGGTATTTCCGTGCGCCTGCACAAGCAGGCCGCCTTCCGAAAGCCCGCCAAGTTTGACCGGCGCGAAACCGAGATTTTCCGCAAGCGCACCAATCTCCGCTGCTGCGCCGTCATCGTCGCTCGCCAGGAACACTACTCTTTTGCCACCATGTACGGCCGGATCCTGGCCAAGGATGGCAGCGCCCAGATGGTTGAAGCCCTTAACCAGTTTTCCGCCGGTGAAGGACTGCGCCACGAACCTGGCAGAAGGCAGTCCTCCCATTTGCTCAGGGAGCACGCCGTAGGCATTGGTCACATCCACGATGATCTTCCCCTGCCAGGCGGGCAGCGCCTTAGCGACATCCGGGTGCGACCCGAAACGCACAGCCAAAAAGATGACGTCAGCCTTCACGGCTTCGGCCAGTGTTGTGGGAATGATCCCGGGGCCGATCCCGGCCGCATCGGATGCAAAGCTTTCCGGGTCGCGGGTGGTTGCAACGGATACTTCGATGCTGTTGCGGGCAAACGCCCTGGCCAGGGCCTGGCCGATCTTGCCGAAGCCGATTATTGCATAGCTCGCTACGTTGTTTTCTGATTTACTCATTTTGAAATTATTTTAATTATTTAATGGCACGTTTATAAACCCGCGCCGGTGTGGGGTCAATTATTTAGACAGATAAGTCATACCCCCATCAACAAGGAGTTCGGCACCAAGCATAAAAGAAGAATCATCAGAGGCCAGGAAAACCGCGGTTTTACCAATGTCAGCTGGTTGCCCGATTCTGCCTGTCGGCATTACACTTGCAAAGTGTGTTTTTACAGCTTCAATTTGTTCTGCGGGAACAAACTTTTCAAATGCCGGTGTATCTGTTGTACCTGGTGTTATTACATTTACCCTGATCCTTCTATCTAAAAGGTCGCTTGAAAAGCCTTTTGCAAAATAGATAACGGCCGCTTTTGCAGCGCCATAAAGCGTAAAATTCGCATATGCCCGATGTGCAGCATTTGACCCGATCAAAATAATAGAACCACCATCATTTATATAGGGCAGTGATTTTTGAACGGTGAAGTAAACACTTTTCAGGTTCAGATCAATTGCTTTGTCAAAGTCGGCTTCGCCAATAGTTGCCACCGTTCCTACTGTTCCGGCACCCGCATTAGCTACGACCACGTCTATTTTACCAAATTTTTCAGCTGTTGCTGCAAACACCCTTTCCAGATCGGCAAGGTTGGTTACATCGGCATTGATGGCTATAAAATTATCGCCAAGCTTAGCCACAGCACTATTTAAGGTTTCCTGATTTCTGCCGACAATAGCACCAACAGCACCTTCGTTTTTAAACGCTTCGGCAATACCCAACCCGATACCGCTATTGCCACCCGTAATCACAGCTACCTTATTTTTTAATCTACTCATTTTTAATTTATATTTAAATTTGTTTCGCAAAGATACTATCAATAGTTTATATTTGTAACTATTATAGTTTATTCTGGTTACCATCGGGTAACTACAATTTTAAAAAACATGAAAGACGAAAGATTTTGCAACTCGAATTGCCCGTTTACCAGGGCTATCGGCATGATTGGCAATAAATGGAAGCCGATCATTATCAATGTGATCGGCAACCGTACCGTTCGTTTTGGTCAGCTCGATACCATCATACCCCTCATTTCCAGGAAAGTGCTGACCGAACAGCTCAGAGAGCTGGAAGAAGACGGACTATTAGAAAGACTGGCCTATAAGGAACTACCGCCAAGGGTAGAATATAAGTTGTCTGAAAAAGGCTTAGCTTTTTTGCCAATTCTAGAAAATATAAAAGAATGGAATTGCAAATATGAGGTAGCTTTAACACCCAAAGAGACTGATAGAGTAACTTATGCCGGGTAGTATAAAATCGAAACCTGACAATGAACACTTTTTATTTTTAGAGGAGACTTTTTATGAAAGCTTTTGCATTTGTTTTGTTGACCCTTTTACTACCCGGCACACCTAAAATTATAAAAAACTCGCCGCTGCAGTTAAAGTACGACAAGGTAATGATGTATAATTTTAACGGGGGGATAGGTTCAGATATGAGCATTGTCGACGCCAGGGGACATATAGCCAAATCGATGAAGAAGCAAGTGGTTCTTGATAACGAAAGTGCGCTTAGCCTCACCAGGAAACTGGGAGAAAAAGAATCATTTGACGATACTACGGCAGCTTGCTTCGAACCGGGCCTTGGTTTTGTTTATTATTTGAAAGGTAAAATTGTTGCACACATAACCGTCTGCCTCAGCTGCAATGTGGTAACTTCCAGCATTCCGCTCGATCCTCAAAAACACGATAAATTTTGGGCCAATAATGATTATTTAGCCGGATGGCCATCTAAATCGTTTCGGGCGTTTTTGATGGGGCTGTTAAAAAAATACAACTTTTAAACTTTTCCCGCTGCCGCCCCAATGCCCCCGCTACCGCAAGCCTCCCGGCTTGTGGTCCGTTGAAAGGTAATAAACTATACCTACCTTTTGATATCGGAAAACTAACACATGGTTAGCCTTTCTGGCGCTTACTTAGCATGCGGGCCACAAGCCGGGAGGCTTGGGGCAGCGAAAAATTGCTAGTGGGAGCATGGGGATGGAGAAATAAATATGGCTCAGTGATAATACCGATCAAAGGCTGAAAATTAATTGTATAATGAATTAATCATTAGCCCTTTCCTGATATAAATCGCTTATAAACATACAGCACGAAACATCATACTATTACCAAATAAACTATCTACCTTACATGATGGATTATTTTCAAAAGCAAAACATAATTTTCTTTGATTTCCTAAATGACTTATTTGAGTTTAAAAAACTTAAAACATGGGATGATCTCGCTCAAAGTATAACTGAGCTCAAAATGAAACGTACCTACAGGAAATTTGCCGAACTATTCCCCCGCAAATTTGATTATTCCTCAGAGCTTGCTAAATTACCAGACGGATTTAAGACAATCCATTATGGACAAATTAAAGGAACTACAATTATAGATGAAGTCGTAAGATTTTCCCTTTATTCAGATGTCATAGTTGTTTTTCACCCCATTCAAAATCCGGCTATTACTAATCAATTAATGAATCCTGGTAAGAACCCCAGATTATGGTTACCTGATTTTCTTAATGCATTATATTTTTATGTCGTTATCCAAAAATGGGTTAGGGCTGGCATCGTAAATTTGATAATAAATCCTGTGGACTATGACTCACAATTGTACAACGAAATTATTGCGAAAGCTACTTCAAGAGTGAACTCTTATGATGACACCTTTATTGAATCAATGAAAGAAGAAGCAGAAATTGAACTTGCGGAACAATTTGCGTCTAATCTAAAGAGAAATGAAAGCATTGAAGAAATTACCAATTGGCTTGTTGGTATGAAAACTCCAGTATATACAGAATCTGAAGCTAAACATTTTGCGCAGATAATTAAGTCAGCCATACCAAAAGTAAACCCTTTATTTCAAAAGATACCTCGCCATTTAATAAAAAATCAGATTTCTACATCAAAGAGTGGGGGACCATTAGAATCTATTCTTCAAATATCAGAGCTTATCGGTGGCAATATATTTACACCCAATAAAAGCACGTGGAAACAATTTCAACAACTCAATGATAATGATTTCTGGTTAAAGGCTAGTCATATTTACTCAAAAATAGAATTACAATTTTTAAATAATGTTAGCACAGACTTTGCTTTAAGTATTAGAAAAGAAGGGCGGCTAGCAGGGGTTAGAACAGAATTAAAAAAAGTTTTTAGCGAACTTAACTCTATAGATAAGATATCAGAGACTAAAATATCTTATCTATATGAAGGATTTGTTGATGAGATAAAAAAAGCTCAAACTGAATGGAATTCGATTAAAAAAGAATCGGAAATCGTTAAGCAGCATCTAACAATCAGTGCTGCAGCAATACCAATTATGATTACTAATCCAATAAGCATAATACCAATTGCCTTAACAACAGGCAATTTTTTAATAGGCAATATTCGTTCTACTAAAGAAAAGCAAAACACCTTTAGAGTAAAAAATCCAGTTTCTGTTTTTGTAGATGTACAAAACAGAGAAGAGGGATTCTTTGCTCAATTAAAAAATTGTGTTCTATAAAAAGCAATCCTTCCGCTGTTCGAAGTTTGTAACTTCGGACGATTATGCCTGTAGATTGCGTCTACACAGATCGTGAGTAAATTCCACAAAAAAGCCTCAAGACTTTCGACTTGAGGCTTTTGACTTTTAAACGTGGTCCCGACGAGAATCGAACTCATATCTAGAGTTTAGGAAACTCCTATTCTATCCGTTGAACTACGGGACCAGGGTGATTTACGAATTTAGAATTACGTTTTTAGATTTATCCTATCAATTCGCGAAATCGTTGCAAAGGTGCAAATTTTGATTGAGTTAGTCAAGTGCAGTTATTGGTTGGTTGAGTTGTGCACATTCCAGATTTACGAAGTTTTAAAAACTTCGTAAATCTTACCGTATCACCGACCCATTATGCATATCTTCTCCTGGCAAAACAAAGCTCAATTTGCCTTCGGCATTTTCAGCCATCAGGATCATGCCTTGCGACAGGATCCCTTTTATTTCGCGGGGTTCCAGGTTAACCAAAACACTCACTTTCTGGCCGACAATGGCTTCCGGCTCAAAGTATTCGGCAATACCGGATACAATGGTGCGCTGGTCGATGCCGGTATCAATGGTTAGTTTGAGCAGCTTTTTTGTTTTGGCTACTTTTTCGGCCGTTAAAATGGTGCCGGTACGGATGTCCATCGCGGCGAAGCTTTCAAAATTGATATTCTCCTTTGCTGGCGCTACGGTTACCTGTTGTTTAGGGGCGTTAGCTTCCTTTTTATCGAACAACTTTTGCATCTGGAAATCGATCACATCATCCTCTACCTTTTCAAAAAGCAATGCCGCCGGGTTTAACTGGTGGCCGCTCTCAAAGGCGATCTCCTCGTTAAATGCGATAGCGCTATAAGGCAGATTAAGCATCCCCAATATCTTTTTTACCGTATTTGGTAAAAACGGTTGCAGGCAGGTAGCTAAATGGCCTATCAGTATCAAACTATTGTGCAAAGTATCTTTTGCACCATCGGGGTTTGTTTTGATGGTTTTCCAGGGCTCGTTTTCGGTTAAGTAACGGTTACCCAAACGGGCTATTTCCATTACCGATTGCAGCGCCTGGCGGAATTTGTAGGTTTCGAGGGTTGCCTCCAGTTCGTCATATAAGCGGCCGGTTTCGGCGCCCAGGTGTTTATCGGTTAAAACTATTTTCCCGCTTTCGCTTTCAATTTTACCATCGTAAAATTTATGCATCAGTATCATTACCCGGTTTACGTAATTGCCTAAGATAGCCACCAACTCGTTATTTACACGGGCCTGGTAATCTTTCCAGGTAAATTCGCTGTCGCTGGTTTCCGGCAGGATAGATGTTAATACATAACGCAATTCATCCTGTCTGCCCGGAAACTCCTCCAGGTATTCGTGCAGCCATACGGCATGGTTACGGGAGGTGGATAGTTTATCCCCTTCCAAATTCAAAAATTCATTAGCCGGCACATTCTGCGGTAAAACATACTCGCCATGCGCATGCAATATAGACGGGAAAATGATACAATGGAACACAATATTGTCCTTGCCGATAAAATGGAGCAGGCAGGTGTCGTCCGCTTCATTTTCCTGTTTTTTCCAGTATAATTTCCAGTCTTTTCCGTTATCCAGCGCCCATTGTTTGGTGGCCGAAATATAGCCTATCGGCGCATCCATCCACACATATAATTTTTTCCCTTTAGCTTCTTCCAGCGGAACATCAATCCCCCAATCCAGGTCGCGGGTCATCGAACGGGGTTGTAATCCTGATTTTAACCACGATTTACATTGCCCGAACACATTTACTTTCCATTCGCCTTCTTTAGTATCTATCCATTTTTCCAGCCAGGGCTGGTATTTATCCAAAGGCAAAAACCAGTGCTTGGTCAGCTTCAATACGGGCGGTTTGCCGCTAAGCGTCGATATGGGGTTGATCAGGTCGGTTGGGTTTAAAGATGTACCGCAGTTTTCGCATTGGTCGCCGTAGGCGTTGGGGTGCTTACAGTTGGGGCAGGTACCGGTAATATAACGGTCGGCCAAAAACTGCTGAAAATCTTCATCAAAATATTGTTCCGAAAATTTTTCGATAAACTCATCTTTCTCATACAGGTTTAAAAAAAACTCCTGCGAAAGATCATGGTGAATGGGCGACGAGGTGCGGTGATACATATCAAAGGCGATCCCGAACTCCTCGAAACTATTTTTTATCTGGTTATGGTATTTATCAATAATAGCCTGGGGGGTGGTGCCTTCTTTTTTTGCTTTGATGGTGATAGCAGCGCCGTGTTCATCAGATCCGCAAATAAATGCAACATCCTTTTTCTTCAGGCGCAGGTAGCGTACAAAAATATCGGCAGGAATATATGCCCCTGCCAGGTGGCCGATATGCAGCGGGCCGTTGGCATAGGGAAGGGCCGATGTAACTGTAAAACGTTTATATTTATTCAGATTGGACATGTAATCGCGTAATTGATGCAAAGATACCGTTTTAGTCCGAAAGTTTTGAAAGTCTGAAGTCTTGAGTCTAAAGTCCTAAGTCGTTATTACTAAATTTTTGTTATTATTGGTCATGAATAACACAAGGCAGACTTCTGACTCAAGACTTCCGACTCATGACTCCAAAACCCCTCCTCCCTTAAAAAAAGGCGACAAAATAGCGATCACCTGCCCGGCAAAAAAATTGCCGGCACCCATGACCGATGCCATAAAATTATTGGAATCATGGGGGCTGGAAGTTATTTTGGGTGAAACGCTTGACCTATCCTATCACCAGTTTGCCGGCAATGATGAGCAGCGGACTCAGGATATGCAACGTTTTATCGACGATGATAGCATTAAAGCCATTATAGCTGCGCGTGGTGGTTACGGTACCATCCGGATGATCGACCAGGTTGATTTTAGCCGTTTTGCCGTTAATCCGAAATGGCTGGTTGGGTTTAGTGATATCACTGTTCTGCATACCCATTTGTTTGCCAATTTTGGCGCAGAAACCATCCACGGGCAGATGCCGGTAAATATCCCGGATGCATCGGCCCATTCACTGGAGACTTTAAGAAAGGCTTTGTTTGGCGAAGAATTGAGCTATAAATTTAACTCCGGCCCACTAAACCGTGCGGGCAAGTCTTCGGGCACCTTGGTTGGTGGTAACCTGTCGCTGCTGGTTGCTGTTTCAGGCTCCATCTCAGATCTTGACTACAACGGTAAGACATTGTTTATTGAAGATGTTGGAGAGTATTTATATTCCATCGACCGGATGATGCGTAACTTAAAACGCGCCGGTAAGTTAAAAAACATTGCCGGCCTGGTCGTTGGCGGATTTACAGATGTAAAGGATAATGATATTCCCTTTGGGCAAACTGTCCCCGAAATTATTATGGAAGTGGTAAAGGATTATGATTATCCCGTTTGTTTTGATTTCCCTTCCGGCCATATTCCCGATAACTGCAGCCTTATTTTAGGAAAAATAATAGATTTGCAAGTAAACAGCGACGAAGTAATGTTGTCTTTTACAAATCACTAATTAACTAATCTCCAATCACTATACAATGGCACTTTTCAACGGTCTTGGCAATTACAAAAATTTCGGGTTACTGGTTATCCGGGTTGGTTTGGGTATCATGTTTATCTATCACGGGTATCCAAAACTGGGTGGCGGCCCAAAAATGTGGGCCGAATTAGGCAGTTCAACCAAATATGTCGGCATCCATTTCTGGCCTGTAGTATGGGGGTTATTAAGCGCCGCTGTTGAAACATTCGGCGGTTTTTTACTGATCATCGGGCTGGCTTTCCGGCCGGTATGCCTGCTGTTACTGATCAACCTTTTAGTAGCTGCAGCCATGCATCTTGGTAAAGGCGATGGGCTTGAGGGGGCGGCACATGCAATTGAGGATGCTATTGTTTTTGCCGGCTTGTTGTTTGTGGGGCCGGGGAGGAATAGCGTGGATAAGAAGTAGCTTTATTACCCATTAAAAAGACTTAAGAAGGTTTGGACTTCCTAAGTCTTAATTCGGATCTATATCCAGGATAATTGGAAAAAATCACACGCAACAAGTAATTTTGCGGTCAAGTGATTCCAGAAACGTTGCGTACCGGCTAATCATATGCAATATTTGAGTATTCTTTTGCTCCATACGTCTAATTATTTTCAACTCTTTGAGTTGCATTAATTATGAACACCCCGTAGCGGTTGTGCAAGTAACCCCGGTGTTGAAGCAAGAATATTCCGGGCAATTTGGCCTCCCGGCAGGATCACCGGAAGAACATGCAACACTAATATAAGGGCCGCCTGCGGTATCCTGGCAGTGCCACACATATAACTGACCGACACCTCCTGATACTTTCCTCATTTCCGCTCTTGAAAGTGGGCTCATTTCCTTTTTCATAATAACAAGTTTTAAGTTTATGAATACCTCGTTTACAGGCAGAGGCTTTGCCTTTAAGGTTTAGCTTTCTGTAAAACATCAAAAGGCAAAAAACAGGGCAAGGGGATATAACCTTACACGCTGTTCTGCTTTATATGTTGCAATTGAAATTATGGGCAATACTCGCCGCCGGTGCAGGTTACCCCTGAATTAAGGCATGAATATTCACCGCAAAATGCCGATGGATCTGAGGATGCACATGTGCCGGCGGTTAAATACGCTGAAGTGGCGGTATCGCGGCAATGCCAAATGTATTTCTGGCCTACGCCGCCTGTAATTTGTTTCATTTCTGCTCTCGAAAGCGGTTTCAATTCTTTTTTCATACTAATGTAAGTTTGGTTTAATGTTCCCTCTATTTAAGTCAGAGGATTTAACTTTAAAATAAGTTCGCGATAATTATCGGTTAAAAATAATTTATTACACCAACCCGGTTATTGTATATACCAACTACATTATTCGACTTAAAAAATCGGCGTGGCTACGAAAGAAAAATGCCCCGGGATAAAAATCTCAGGACCTCTGTCAATACTATTTAACCAGTTATTTATTCATATAATCGCCAAGCTTCAGCAAATAATTATCATCCATGGGTTCATCATAGGTACCAAAAAAACCATTTAGTTTATCCACATCATTTTTAAAAACCTCGCGTAAGGATTTCTTTTTTAACGATAGCTTTTGAGGAGCGGCCCCATTTATTGTAACGAAATAGGTATAGTCGTCCACATATTCGTCATAATTGTTGCCGGTTGAGGTCATCCCATCATTATGGTAATTGTTTTTTACAAAATGGGTTAATGTTAGTTTAAAAATCCGGTATTTGCTACCCTCTGCTATCACTTGTACGTAATGGGCAGGGTCGATAGCAGGCACCAATGTAAAATTTTCCGGATTATCCAGCTTATCAAATAGCGTAAACGACCGGATTTTCGGGTTATCAACCTGGATCGCCGATTTTCGATCTTTTGTGAACAACAAAGTGCCCGCCATCTTATCGTAATCAAACCCATATGACGGATCGTTATACACAGTGCCATCAACACCTGTCAAAGCGCCCTTTACCCAGCCATCAAAAAGATACTGGCTGCCATGGGTTGCTTCTACAGGTGTAAAAACAGGCACGATTGACGACGATGTGCCGCTGCTATAAAGTATAGGATTGGAATCGGCATTGCCGGATTGCGAAAAAACCATGGAAACGAATACAAACATGGCAATCATTGTTAAGCTTATTTTTTTCATAAGGCTGACAGTTGATGGGTATATGATAAAACGATATTATTTTTTTGACCAGACCTCAGTGCAAAACGCCCTAATCCTTCGAATATGGAACGCTGTAAACAGCTGGGTTATTGCGGGTATTACCAGTTGCCCGGGGTAAAGTATATTAAAAAACACGAGTGGCCTAATCCCAATCAAAAAGCCGTTATTATTAATCTAATAACGGCTTTTGTTAATTTTATTATGTGTTTTACGACCAGACCCTCATTGCGGCTTCAAAGAAACGGCGGGCACACAGGATATAATTATTGATTCATAAAATCACCAAGGCTGCGGATGTAGCTGTCATCTATAGAACCATCATAGGCAGAGAAAAAGGAGTCAACTTTTTTCCCTTCGCTTGCGAATACTGTTTTTATAGCTTTCTTTTTGGGGGCCAGTTCCTGAACTTGTTTGGTTTGAACGTTGTAAACATAATAAGTGTAGGTATCTACATATTCATCATAATTATTGCCGGTTGAGGTCATACCGTCGCTGTGGAAATCATTTTTAACAAACCTGGTACTGGTCAACTTATAGATCTTGTAATTCTTGCCTTCTGAAAGCAACATCGGGTAATGGGTTTTATTGATCTCGGGCACGTACTCATAAACCTGGGGCTGGTTCAAATTATCATACAGCGTAAATGATTTAATCTTCGAAGGATCAATTTCGATAGCGGTGCGTTTATCCATGGTAAGCAATAAACCGCCATTCATTTTGTCGTAATTAAAGCCGTATTTGGGGTTCTTATAAACCGAATCTTTCGGATCAACCACAAAACCGCTCGCCCAGTCGGTGAAAAGATAGCGGCTGCCTTTAGTTTCATCTACCGGGTGAAATACGGGCAGCAACGCTCCTGACATTCCGCTGTTATAAAGTAAGGCATCAGCCGTACCATTATACGCTGTATAGGTATTAAATGCCGATGGCGTTTGGGCCGGAATATTTGAGTTTGTTTTCTCACTTTTTAAAACAACGATAATATCAGTGTTCCCTTTTATAGAAATAACCTTCTTTTCGTACCCTGCTGAAGTAACTAAAAGTGTTGCATTAGGATTAGTCTTCAGGGTAAATTTGCCTAATGAATCGGTACGGGTAGCCGTATTATCGGCTTTATCCTGCACGTAGGCCAGCGGCACCATGTTGCCTGTATCATCCTTCACACTGCCATTAATGGTTATTGTTTGTGCCGCTGCTATTTTACAAACAAATGCAGACAGCAAAAAAAGTATTGTTGTTTTTTTCATGACAATAAAAATTATACAATAAAATTACTAATTAAGATAAAAATACAAATATTCCAGAAAAATTATGTACCCCCGTGAAAGGTTATAGCGTTATTACGTATAAAAATACTAGAAATTACAATAGCAAAACAATTTATTTTCAAATAACCAACAAACAAAAAGGGCCGCCGTATTTGGCAGCCCTTGCATGATTAATATCACCTGAATACTTATTTGTAAAACCTGTCTAACAGATACCTGTCAGCACTTGTATGGGCCTGATATTGGAAATGGAACAATTTCACGGCCTGGTCATAAGTATATGGCCCAGGAAGCGTACTTGTACCCGGTTTTCCATTTACAAAGAATACAGGGCTTTGGGTTAAGGTAATACCGCTACCAACAGCACCTGCAATAGATGAAGTGGTAAATGACACTGCAAAGTTAGTATAAGATGCACTGGCACCAGAACCTGTTTTAGTAAAGGTAATGTCGTAAGTGTAAGCACCGCCGGCATAACCGGTAGCAGCATTGAGTTCTGTTGGCGATACGGGTTGAATGATTGCAGAAGCACCGGTAAACGAAGCTCCGGAAGAGAAACTGCCCAAAGAGTCAGCCTCATTGAACCTTGAGAAATCCTGCTTATAAGTACCAGCAAAATCATTACCAATAAAGTGGTAATAATGTGCATTAAAATTACCGCTCAAAATACCGTTACTTGCACTAGCTAATGCGATAGGCAGCATATAGCTTTTTGCGGGATCAAGCATGTTTTTGTAAATAGTAACTGTAACGGAGTCAAGGCGCCCCCCTGCAGGAATTGTTCCCGAAGTTTTAGAAAGCACGTATGAACCCGCTGGCATTGCCTGATAATCAATTGCTGTATGGGCGGTATTATATGCAGTTAACAACGCCTGGCTATTTACAAGGGTATAAGTTGTTGCTGTTGATAGCGGTTTAGCAGACGCTATATTGATACCAAACTTCCTGACAATAGTATCCTGGGCATCAGTAATAGCATCCAGAGAAAAATATTGCAGCCCGCTGTAAGGCAATTCTATGACCGTTCCGATCCCGGAAAAATCCGTATTTGGCTTATCCTTTAAGCACGAGGATAGCGATAGCGAAAACGCTGCCAAAACTAAAATAAATATTGTTTTTTTCATTTCTTTAAAATTTAAATTGTCTATCTACTTATATTAGGCATCCAAAATACACCCATGGATAAAGCTTCCGTTCCGGTTCCACCGTCAGGTACATTAGCGCTGTTATAGCTCAACTCGCTGGTAGGGTAAGGCAAACGGTATGGAATATGAGTAACCGTTACACCTGGATATTTGGATACCGGTAATGTAGCCGGGATATTTAACCTCCTCCAGTCGCTAAATGATTCAAGTGGATCTAAGCTATTGCAGGCAGCCCATTTTTGAGTGATAATTGCAGTAATAGGGTCAGATGCCAGTGTAAAATTCGCAACGGCGTCGTTTTGAGCCATGTAAGTATCGGCAGTTGCAGCATCAGAACCAAGTATGCGGAACGACTCTTCAACACCCGCCTTATAAGAAGCGGCAGCAGAACCGGTTTTAATATATCCGCGCTGTTGCGCTTCTGCAACCAAAAACAAGCTCTCAAAAGCCGGGATGATCGGAGCACCTTCTTTAGCAGATGCGTTAGCGCCATAACCGGTAAGGCCGGAGATAACACTGTTGGCCTCGGTACCGAGCGTGCTGCCGTAAACACGGCCCTGAATAACGCCTGCGTTGTTTGGCAGATATAACATTGCAAGGCGCGGGTCGTTGTGGTTCTGGTAAAAACTTACTCCGTAAGCATTTGCCCTGAAATACTTTTCGTTATAACCCGGATTATTGGTTGAAGTTGTAACCACATCAATAAACAAGGGGTTTTCCTGGTTATCGGCCGCAGAAGAATACCCTGGGTTGACAGTAGCATCCTCACCGGCGCCTAAAAAGTCTGCCGCAGTGTATGGTTTACCAGAATTACCCGGATTATTCAAAAGCGCAGCAGCCACGCCGGCATCGCCTAATGAACCGTTTGCCGAGCTGGCCGTTTGGCGCATCAACATTTTAAGTTTCAGTGTATTGCCAAATTTAACCCACATGCTCATATCACCACCAAACATCACATCATAACCACCTGGCGATGTAGCTCCCGGGTTAGCTTTGATCAATGCTACAGCTGAATCGATTTTTGCTATACAAGCTTTATAAATGGTAGCACCGTCATCATATTTGTATGAGAAGGTACTGTTTGCCACCAGTGCTCCGGTGTATGGCGCTTTATTATAAAGGTCAACAATCCGCTGGTACACAAACGCAGTCATCATCATGGCAATGGCCCTGTAATTTACCAGGGTAGCATCTGCCGAAGTAGAAGTAATTAACGTGTGGTAATTACTCAGGTTATTATAGGCTGCGTCCCAGTTACCTGATGCTGTACTGCTGGTTAGCTGGTAAAGAACGTACGTGTTGCTTGGCGTGTAGGCCCCGCTTTGTGTCCAGTAGCCCATCCAGTTATTGATCATATCCTGGTTGCCACCAACCGGAATAGTACTACCATTATTGAAGGTGCCAATTGCTGAATACATCAGGTTGGCGGTACCTGATAAACTGGCCGACAGTGAATATTTCGGAAGAACGGTTGAAGGACTATTCGGATTAGTACCATTTATGTCGAATGTACCTTTCTTACAACCAGCCGCTCCCGCTAACACCACTACTGCAGATAGCAGGGCAATGTTTACTTTTCGTTTAAATATCGTTATTGTTTTCATTTTTGTTAATCTTATAAAGTTACAGACAATGTTGTACTGAATATCCTTGTTGGTGGCAACTGGCTTAATGAGGTTGTACCTACACCGTTACCTGTATCATTGCTAAATTCAGGGTCAGTAAACTTATTGGTTGATGGAACGAACATTAACAGATTACGTCCGGAAACTGTAAGTGTAACAGCTTTCACAAATTTTATATCATCTATTAATTGTTTTGGCAGTGAATAAGATATTGCAACCTCTCTTAATTTCCAGGCAGCGGCGCTGGTAACATAGTTAGCATCTATACTCTGGTATAAAGTTGGCCAGAAGTTAAAGTTACCGTCCTGTACCTCAATATTTGTATTTGGAACATATTGACCCGAAGCGTTTAAATACTCTGAATTCGGGAATACAAAGCGCTGACGGCCGGCTATCGCAGAAGTGATGCTGGTACCGCTATGGTCAAGTGTTGTACCCAGGTTTGAGTTGTAGATACTATAGCCACCGCGATAATCAACTGTCATGTGGAAACTAAAGCTCTTATAGGTTAATGCGGTAGTGATACCGATGAGGTCAGTAGGGGTTGCCTGTCCGAGGATGCTTAATTTACTTGACCTGGTTGGAAAACCTGTATTAGGGTCAACAATTACCTTGCCGTTGGCAGGGTCCCTGGTCCAGTCAAATCCTTCAAGTTCAGGGTATGGATGCCCTACAACAGCCCAGGCAGAGTTACCGATAGGAAGCGCGTTAACACCAGAAACTATACTTTGAACATCGCTTGTCTGGTGGGTCCAGTTAATACCCTCTTTCCAGCTAAAGCTTCCTGTTTTAATAACAGTACCGTTCAAATCAAGTTCCAGGCCTTTGTTGGCTAAGTTGGCTGCATTTACCAATGCAGTGGTGAAACCTGAAGTGCTTGAAACGTTAGCGTTTACGATACCATCTTTAGTTGTTGACTGGTAATAAGATACAGCAAGGTTTAAACGGTCTTTAAAGAAGCCTAAATCCAAACCAACTTCATCCTCTGTGATTTTTTCCGGTTTAATATTCGGGTTCGCGATCGTTGTATTAAGTGTATAACCTGATACACCTGAACTTGCATAAGGGAAGGCGTAAGCAGCACCCAAAGTAGGATCGGTTTTGTAGGCACCATATGCGATGTATTGTGAACCGTTGGCAAGTGCCGAAACGTTACCTGTTAACGAATGCGCATAACGTATTTTTGCAAAATTTAAGATGTTATTGTCGGTGATGCTTTTGAACATTTCGCTTAAAACAAGTGATCCGTCAATATCGTAGTAAGGGATATAGCGGTTAGCCTTTGATAACCTTGAGTCAAGGTCGGTTCTGTATGAACCATGTACATAGGCATAATCCTTGTACCCGAAAGTACCTTCACCAAAATAACCGATCTTACGGGCCTCATATACATATTGTCCGCCTACGCTTGGAGTTCCCGAAAAGTTTTGCGTATTGTACGGCAGCGTAGTTAGCGCACCCTGGTTGATAGGTGTATTGGTGATTTTGTTTTCAATATAAGCGATACCACCGGTACCGTTAAAGCTGAAATTTTTTGCGAACTTGGTATTAAAGCTGGCAAGGAAGTCTGATGTGAACAGCAAATTATCAAAATCGCCAACCGCATAAGATGGGTATGTATTGGTTGCTGAATATTTTGTACCAGAATCCTCCGCTTTAACTATACCTGTACCCAGAGGGTTTGCATAATCTATAGTATCGCCAGTGAATGAATAATTGCTGTAGGTAATACCTGCATCTTTTGTTTCAGTTCTTTGCTGGATGTTTTCAATTGAAGAACGATAGGTTAAGTTAACCCATTTCCATGGCTTAAGGCTTAAAGCAACGTTTGCGTTAATGTGGTTTTCAATATCCAGATACCTTGTTTGGGCTATGATCTGTCCGGGGCTATAATAATAGTCATTGTAATAGGTGTCTGGATTACCATATTTGCTGTTAACGTTTTTCAAGTCAGTAACCGGAACCATTAAAGGAGACTCTAATAAGTCATCATAAACACCGCCGCTGTTGGTAGTATTTTTGTTGATATAGGTATAGGTAGCTGAATAGGTAGCTGAGAATATACCGTATTTTTTGTCGCCACCGATGCGGAAGATATCCCTG
This sequence comes from Mucilaginibacter sp., assembly GCA_031292485.1. Taxonomy (GTDB): domain Bacteria; phylum Bacteroidota; class Bacteroidia; order Sphingobacteriales; family Sphingobacteriaceae; genus Mucilaginibacter. Next base: position 9,742 of record JARLHA010000015.1, on the reverse strand, counting down.
CGGCCAATGTCATGTGGGGTTACACCAGCACTGTTGATATCCTGGGCTGACATGTGAAAACTTCCGTTTTCATCACCTGAATCGAAAGAGAAGTTCTGGTGTGTAGTAAGACCAGTGTTAAAAAAGTCTCTTTTTTGGTTCTTTATTGCGGCATAAGGAACCATTTCAACTGTGCCATCAGGAAGAGGGCGACCCAGAGGAACCATTTTACCATTAAATAACGGACCATAGCTTTGGTTCTCATATGGAATATAGTAAGCATGATAGGTGCCGGATGCGTCATAAAAGCCAAATTTGCTGAAATCGTTAACAGCATACTCGCCACCATTACTGCCGAATTGGTTTTGAAATTGCGGAAGATAGGATACCGTTTCAATGTCAGCTGTAGATGACAAGGTTACGCTTGTTGCCCTTGCACCATGCTTGGTAGTGATAACGATAACCCCGTTTGATGCATCAGAACCGTAAACAGCCGAAGCAGAAGAACCTTTCAATATATCAGTTGACGCTATATCTTCAGCGTTCAGCGTGCTGATATCACTGTAGTAGATAGATCCGTCAACAACGATCAGCGGCTGGTTGTTACCTAATAACGACCTGTTACCACGCAGGGTGATACGGGTTGGCGCAAAAATACCGGCATTAACGGTGTTGATCTGCAAACCTGAAACCTTACCGGTTAAACCATTGGCAACGCTGATTGGCTTTGCGGTATTAATGTCAGAGCCGGTTACTTTGGTAGTTGAATAACCAAGAGAAGCCGCCTGCCTTTGAATACCAAATGAGGTAACCACAACTTCAGTCAGCTGCCTTGAAGCAGGCACCAATTTGGCGTTTAGCACTGCAGCCGTGCCCACCGGTAATTCAAGTGGGGTGTAACCTACAAAGGTGAATACAAGCGTGGCTCCTGCCGGAACTGACAATGTATACTTACCTGCCACGCTGGTTTGGGTACCGATAGAAGTCCCCTTTAATTTTACTGTTACTCCCGGGATGGGTTGGCCATCGTCAGAGGCCGTAACCGTACCAGTAACTGTACGGTTTTGTGCAAATACCTGTGTAATGCATAACATCAGGAAACACAAACTTACTAGTAGAAGTTTTTTCATGTTTGTTAATAATAAGATCAGTTAATAGTTAATTAGTTATAAAAGTAGTGTTAGCTTATCAAAAACACAAATAAAATGTTAAAAAAGTTAAAAAAAGTTAAATTTTTAAACCCATTTACAACTTTATAAAAAAATATAGTACTATGTATTGCATAATACAATCTAAAACATATATCTTTGCCGTATGATTGTTGAAAACACACAAACCCAGATGCGGAAAGGAATACTGGAGTATTGCATACTTTCCATTATAGCAAAGGGGGAAACCTACGCCTCGGATATTATTGCTGAGCTAAAAAAGGCCCAACTGCTTGTTGTTGAGGGTACTTTATACCCCCTGTTAACCCGTTTAAAAAACAATGGCCTGCTTACCTATAACTGGGTCGAATCAACTTCGGGGCCGCCGCGAAAATACTATGTACTATCTGACGAAGGACGGAACGTGCTGAGCCAGTTAGATAAAACGTGGGAAGAATTGGCATTTGCCGTTAACACCGCTATCGGGGACAGACAGTAAGCAGCTGGCAGTTATTAGTTAGCAGTTTGCCTTTGCATTGGCGCACCGGTAAACCACCAATGAACAAATGAACTATTGAACCAATGAACTAAGAAATAATCATCATGAATAAAACAATTATCATCAATATAAACGGCATCGTTTTTCACATTGAAGAGGATGCCTACGAAATTTTAAAGAATTATATGACGGATGTTAAACGTCATTTCTCCAACTCGGCCGACAGCCTTGAAATTACAACCGATATTGAAAACCGTATTGCCGAAATGTTTTCGGAAATACTGGCCAAAGACAATAAGCAGGTAATAGTTGACCAGGATGTGCATTCGGTGATTGAGCAAATGGGAACCGTTGCGGATTTTGAAAATGCTGAAGAGGACGCAAAGCACGAATCGAACCCGTTTGGCTACACGATGGAAACCCGCAGGCTCTTCCGCGACCCGGACGATCACCTGGTTGCAGGGGTATGCTCGGGCATAGCCAATTATTTTGACATTGACGCTGTTTGGATCAGGCTTGCCTTCGCTATTTTCATCGTTTTTGCCGGAACAGGTTTGATATTATATATTATATTATGGTTAGTGGTACCAAAAGCGATGACCCGCGCGGACAGGATGGCTATGAAAGGTGAAAAACAAAACCTGCAGGGCTTTAAAAAGAATTTTGAGGACGAGCTAACTTCCATGAAACAAAACCTTTCGAACTTTGGTACCGAGGCCCGGCCCTTTGTTTATAAGGCCCGCGATTTTGCAGGCGACTTTTTCCACCACCTGGGTAAATTCATTGGCGGAGCAGGAAAAGTGTTTATAAAAATGCTGGGCGTATTGATCCTTTTGGCCTGCTTCGGCTTTTGCGTTGCACTTATTGTAATGCTGATAGCTATACTTGGATTTAACGCCGGAAACCCGCATGCTTTTTTCCCTTTCACCATTATCTCTAACGAACATGCCGACAATGTTTATATATGCGCATTTTTTGCGGCATTTATTCCTTTGCTGAGTATTATTCTGATCACGCTGAAAGGTATATTTAATGTAGGAAGTATCGGCAAATCAACCGGGACGGTTTTTTTGGTGATCTGGTTATGCTCATTGGGAATGCTGGCTTACTATGCAGTTAAAATATCATCCAACTTCAGGGAGTCGGCCAGTTTCACACAAACCATCAGCTTAAAACCTGCCAAAGACAACACTTATTATTTAGACCTGAATGATATCAAATATTTTTCGCACGATGATAGTTTACGGCTTGACATTAAAGACCATTTCCGCAACATGGTAGTTATAGACGATCACTTTAATAGCCCGAGTGATGAACCACGCAGTGTTAGCATCGCAATTGAAAAAAGCGATGTAAAATACCCGGTACTGGTGGAAACTTATAGTGCAAAGGGCGGCAACTATGATGATGCACTTTTTAACGCACGCAGCACCAGTTATGTATTTGCCCAGCAGGACTCCGTTTTAAAATTTGATTATTCATTACGCAAAAGGCCCGGGATTTCATGGCACGACGAAGAAGTTGAACTTACATTAAAGGTTCCATTAAATTCAAAAGTAGTGATAGACCAAAAACTGGATAACTACCTGCGAAATATTAATCTTTATGATTGTAACCAGGCCAATAAAAAAGACAACCCGAATACCTCAACATTTATGATGACCGACAACGGCCTGCAATGTAAAGTTGACACATTGGTTATCGCAAAAAAGGATAGCCTTAGAACCGATAGTTCGTTAAAAAAAGAATAGTCAAACAGCACGATCCCTAATATAAGCGGCCTGCATTAGCGTCAATTCCCTACGCTGTTGCTGGCCGCCTGTTTTTTCAGACTGTTGACCGACAATTCACCGCTGTTCACCGAAAAAGCAAAAAACCGTGTAACCTTCGCGTCTTTTTTTGCATCTTATAAGCAACAATAAAAAAACAAACGCAACGGCAACATTTATTCCGGTTGTCGAATTAAAAACCGGCGAAAGCCATTCAGTTTATTTTTATTGTCCGAAAAAAAATTGAAAACTATTAGGGAACAAAAGGCCCGGAGGTCACCGATATTGAACCCCTGGTCAAAAAAATTTCCGGAATAAAATGCGGAGAAGTTCTTTTACACAAGAAAATGAAAACAATGAAGACAACACATCAATATAAATATAAACACACCGCCCTGCCAGGCTAAATAAAGAGGGGGCCGCACGGCTCACCGCGGGAAAATCAAACAAATTATACTATCACTAAAAAAAGAATGAAAATTCTTATTGGGAAAACTATTGTCAAAAATTAGAAAAACAATGAAAAACGTCTACAAAAAATCGATACAAATATTTTTACTGTTTATATTAAGCAGCGGTTTTGCTGTTGCACAAACCAGTAAGCCCGCCGCTGCAATTTCCGGCCAATTGCTTGATGAAAACGGCAAACCAATGGATTTTGCTACGGTGAGCTTACTAAAAGCGCAGGATTCAACCGTTGTAAAGGGTACTTTAAGCAACCAGAATGGCGCCTATAAATTTGATCATATCAATTCAGGCCTATATATAATTAAGGCAAGTGTTGTTGGCTATGCCAAAGCCATCAGTAAAGTTTTTACCCTCAACAATGGCGCTGCAAATTTTACAGTACCCGCGTTAAAGTTGATGCCAGCCAGCCATTCGTTAAATGCGGTAAATATAACCGCGTCAAAACCGCTGATTGAGCACAAGGTTGACCGTACGGTAATGAACGTGGAGAACAGCATTCTGGCCGCGGGCAACTCTGCAATGGATATCCTGGAAAGAGCACCTGGTGTTTCGGTTGATAAGGATGATAATATCAGCCTGAAAGGCAAACAAGGGGTAACTGTTATGTTAAATGGCAAACTTACCTACCTCACTTCAGCCCAGCTGGCCACCCTGCTCCGCTCGACCGACGGCACTACCATAAAATCTATTGAGATCATCACCAACCCGTCAGCAAAATACGATGCCGCAGGCAATTCGGGCATTATAAATATCATCCTGAAAAAGAACAAGCAGACCGGCACCAACGGCAGCTTAACCGCCGGTGCAGGATATGGCGCCTACGGTAAGGACAACGAAAACTTAACTTTAAACCATAAAGAAGGCAAACTGAATGTATTTGGGTCCTTTAGCCATAACGATAATAAACGCATACAAAACATCGGTGTTAAACGGATCATCCCGGATACAGCCGGAGGCGCCCCTGCCTATTTCAACCAGACCAGCCCTTTACTTGAAGCCGACCACAATAACAGCTACCGCCTGGGGGCAGATTATGACCTGTCGTCAAAAAACACTATTGGTTTTGTGGCAAGCGGCTACTTTAACGGCGAGCAGGATAACATTGACGACCATACGTATATCGGCAAAAGCTTTAACCAGGTTGATTCATCGTTGCGCACCGTGTCAGGCATTCATCAAACTTTCCATAACATCGCTTTCAACTTAAATGACAGCTGGAAAATAGATACCGCGGGCCAGGAGTTAAGCGCCGACCTGGACTATTCGCAATTTAAAAACAACTCCGTTGCACAATATATTACAGACTATTACCTGCCTAACGGCAGCATGCAGCATCCTGAATGGTTTTTGGGCAATCACACCCCGTCAACTATTAATATCCGCACCGGGAAGGTTGATTATGTAAAACCAATCACCAAAACCCTGAAGTTTGAATCGGGTTTGAAGTTCAGCGATGTAAAAACAGATAACGACCTGATGGAAAAAGATGCACCCGGAAACCCGTACCTGAGCACCAACCATTTCGTTTACGACGAAAAGATTGACGCCGGTTATGTCAATCTAAACAAGGATTTTAAAGGCTACTCGGTACAAGCAGGTTTAAGGGCCGAGTACACCAGCTCAAATGCACATGGCGATTCGGCTAATGTTAACTCTATCATTCCAAGACATTATCTTGACTTCTTCCCCAGCTTATTTATCAGTCATGATTTTAACGATAAAAACGGGGTGACTTTCTCGTACAGCCGCCGCATCGACAGGCCGCAGTATGATAACCTTAACCCCTTTATCTTCCGGCTCGACCCATATACCTATCAATTGGGCAACCCTTATTTAAGGCCACAGTATACCAATAATTATGAGCTGAATTACACCTATAATAAAAGCATCACCTTAACATTGGGCTATAGCAAAACTACCGACGTGATTACCGAAGTGCCCGGAACAGACCCTGCCACCAAAGTATCCTTTATTACCCAGGAGAATTTACAGGTACAAAACGCCTGGAACGCCAACCTGTATGCACCCTATACCATCACCAAATGGTGGGAAGGTAATGTAAATGCAACCGCTTTCTACCTCGGCTTTAAGTCAAATAACCTGGAAGGCGGCAATTTAGACAGGGGCCAGTTTGCTTATAATATAAGGGCCACACAGACTTTTACACCGATAGCCACTTATAAGGCTGAATTAACTGCCAATTACCAGTCGGACCTTACTTATGGGCTATATGATGTAAAGCCACGTTACTCGGTTGATGCAGGGGTGAGCCACTCTTTTGCCAATAAAAAGCTGAATGTAAAGCTAAGCATGAGCGATATATTTAATACACTCAGGAACGATGTAAACAGCCAATATCAAAACACCGACCTGTTTATCACCCAGAAACGCGAAAGCCGGATCACCCGTTTAACGCTTACCTGGAATTTCGGCAACAACAAAATAAAAGTCCGTGAACACCAAACCGGCGCCGACGATGAGAAAAACCGCGTAAAAGGAAATAACTAAGCGCAGCAATGTAACTGGTGTTCCCACTAAACAGCCCGAAAGGGCGCTGTGGCGCCACCGGCAAATACAAGATGTTAAACCATTGAACAGGCTGATAATCATATAAATAAGCACATTTTAGTGAGTAAGGAAATTCCTGAAATGACTCACCGAATTACGCACTTTTTTGTAGCGAATTGATGGGTAAAACGGGTTTTAGTCCAAAAAAAAGCCTGCAATCATTTGATTTGCAGGCTTTTATCTGTTTTTGATATTGAATTTTGCGGAGAGGGAGGGATCGACGCTTAACTGCTCGTGCCCTCTATATCAACATTTTATATTTTTTTAATTTAGTCAGGTCACCGATTAGGTCACCTTCAAAATAAATCAAACAACACGATTGCTTATGAATTAAAAGTAAAGGTACGACTTCGTTATAAAACAGTCAAATTAAAGAAAAAAATAGTTGCCCTAAACCCATTTTTACAACCTGTGAATAAAAAATTCACATTAGGCTATTTCCCTGTTTTTATTATCATTTAAAGATGTAAATTGGTCCCTAATGAAACCAAGACCTTTTGTTTACCTGTTATTCGGTATTTTGGCGCTAACGAATGTGCTGTCCTCCTGCAATGATATCATCGAACCATCACTATCCAAACAACAGGTTCAGTTAGAAGCGCCGGTTGATCAGTATCAAAGTACCAGTTATACGATCAATTTCTGGTGGGATGCGGTTGACCACGCGCTATCCTACCATCTACAGGTAGTATCCCCTACGTTTGCTGCTCCTGGCGCTTTGGTTTTGGATACGGTTGTTCATAATTACCGGTTTTCCTGCACACTCAATCCGGGGAGTTACCAATGGCGGGTAATGGCGGAGAATGGCAGTTCACAAACGGCATGGTCTTCGCCAAAAAGTTTTACCGTTGCAGCAAGTTCCATCAAACAGCAAGCCGTTCAACTCATTTCCCCATCAAATAATATTGTCACCAATCAAAGCTCCTATACTTTTCAATGGGGTAGCTTGTATGGCGCAACGGCCTACCAGTTCGAGATTGATACCAACAATTTCGCAAATGGAAATGTTGTTATATCCAATCAAACGATACCGGGCCAGCAAATCAGTTTTACCTTTCCCAAAGATCAAATTTACCAGTGGCGGGTAAGGGCACAAAATGATACGGCGCAGGCTTTATGGTCGCCGGTTTATATGGTCATTTATGACCATACACCGCCCGGACAGGTTACCCTGGTTGCACCTGTCAGCGGAACCACCTTAAGCTTACCTGTTGCGCTTTCCTGGAACTCTGTGGCTACTGCGGTTAAGTATAAATTGTATGTTTACCAAAGCAACGGAACTACTATTTACAATTCAAGCTTCCCAATGGTGCTGACGGGCACGAGCTATAGTTTCACGCTCGGAAGCTCAGGAAATACTATCTATTGGATGGTAACTGCTGTGGATGCCGCAGGCAATGAAAGCCAGGCGAGTGCTAAAAATAGTTTTATATTGCAATAAAACTTAGATAACGGTGAAGAATAAAAAGCTAACGTATTTATTAGGATTGGTGGTAGTGGTGGTGTGGGGTATGATTATCTACAGGGTTTTTAATGGGCTTAACAGCAATGACAACACTGCGACGGTTGCTCCCTTGAAAACTGCGAAAGAGGCCTACAATGATTTTAGTATCCCAAAAGACACCACCCATTTGCTGCTAAATTACCGTGACCCGTTCGGTATAGCCAGGGAAAAGGATACTGACAAAGTAGTTATCCGAAAGGTTAGCGAACGAAAAATCCCTATCCAGGTAAAACCAATGGATTGGGGATTTATCAGATATTCGGGTTATATGCTAAACCCGGCCACAAAAAAGATGATCGCTTTGGTGAGCGTTAACGGACAAAATATAACGCTGGCTGAAGGACAGACAAAAAACGATGTCAAGCTGATCAGGAACCTGCGCGATTCCATCAAGATCAGTTATGCCGGTAAAACTAAATTTATAGCTATAAAGTCTTCCGCTTTATGAGAAAAATATTCATCCTTTTGCTTTTTCTATTTTCGGGCCATTTATATGCACAACGTTTACCGGACTATGGCCTTTACAGGGCCCGGCTTACTGACTCCGGCAAAACTATTGAGGTTGAGTATAACCCCATAGAACACCCTCCTGCGATAAAAAGTAGCTTGTTATACTATTGGTATAACGCCGGCCAGGTACATTCTACACAAGGCGGCTATAGCGGGCAATTGCTTAACGGTTTATTTACGGAATACTACCCAAACAGAAACCTGAAAGAACAGGGCGTATTTAAAAAAGGTTTGAAAGATGGCGTATGGAAGAGCTGGGATAAAGACGGCACGCTAAAACAGGCTACCAACTGGCAAAAGGGTACTGAGGTCACCGGGGAGAAAGTCCCGATATGGCGGAAGCTAAACATTTTTAAAAAGAGCCAAAACTCCGGCGATACGATCCTTAAAAATAAACCATAAGATCCACTATGCTGAAAGCATCGGCCATGTATATTGTGATCATTATCGCCCTGGTAATAGGGTTATTGTGTTCCTCTTTGATCGTGGCAGCTTTCTTTTACAGGATGGAGTACCAGAAGAAATTCCGGTATGACCAGCTGGACAACAACCTTAATTCCGGGGTCAACATTTTACTGGCAGGAAGTGATACCTCCTTTAATAACGGTAGCACCATCAGTTTGTTTAATAACGGCGAAGATTCCGTGTCCTTAAAAAGAACTTTCTGGGGCATGTATGATATAGGCACCTCCATTGCATTTATTCAAAGAGACACTTTATACAAAACCTTTTCCATCGCCTATTCCATAGATTCATCCAAATGGGCGGCCTTGTACCTCATTGATGAAGACCGCCCCTTGTCCCTCAGCGGCAAAACTTCTATCGTCGGAGATGTATATATTCCGAAAGCTGGTGTAACTACGGCTTATGTAGACAATAAAGCCTACCAGGGCGATAAACGCCTGGTAACCGGTAAAAAAAACAACAGCGACAAAACGCTCCCGCCTTTAGCCGCCGGTCGCCTGGCAGCGTTCCAACAATTTATAACTGCAAACCATACCGGAGATAGCTCCTTCAATCGCATTGATACCCTTAAACATTCATTTCTGTTGCCTGCGAAATATTTCAATTTTAAAAAGAAAGTTCAAACACTCAGCAATGTCAACTTCAGCGGCAATGTGATACTGCTGTCAGATACCATCGTTAATATTGATAGCACTGCAACGCTAAATAATATCATCGTCTATGCGAAAGGGATTCATATAAAAAGCGGCTTTCATGGCAATGCCCAATTCTTCGCAAAAGATTCTATTAGCGTCGATAGCAATTGCCGTTTTTCTTATCCCTCTTGTCTTGG
>JARLHA010000014.1 GCA_031292485.1 Mucilaginibacter sp. | reverse complement strand
TGCGATCTCTTTTATAAATAGGGCCCAATCCTTCTTTGTTTTCCTTTCGGTAACTTTTACGTGTCGTTGCCCGGCCAATGGTTCATTAACCATAAAAATGTTAGCTACCCCCAATCTGGCGCGAGTATGCAGCGCAGGCCTGTGCGGCTGTGTACTCGTGCCCCGCTGACAGGTAATAAACTATGCCTGTTCATTGTATCCCGGGGCAAAATAAAATTTCCTTAAATCCTTTTGCAGCTAACGTCATTAAGTAAAGCTGATCCTGGTCGTTCAATTTGTATTTGCGGCTTATGGTGCTTTAAAAATACGTTATTGCCTTATATAATGCAAAAAAAATTGTGCGATGGCATAGCGGCTACCTGTCAGCGGGGCACGAGAACTCAGCGCTTTTGGCCTTTGCGCTGCATTCTCGCGCCAGAATGTGGGCAAACAACTTAATCAATACTGGCCAACACTTAAAAATATGGATACTAGTATTCACGGCTATCACCTCGGGAGTAAACGAGGAATTGGTATTCAAAGGCTACCTTTTGCCGCGTCTAAAAAAATTATTTAATAGTAATTTTATGGCCGTAATTATGTCTTCAATAGTGTTTTCGTTCATTCATTTCAACTATGGAAGCCTATAGCAGATAATTTACACTTTTTTATTTGGGATTGTTGGTGCGGTTTTTTACTGTAAGTATAGAAATATTATGATATTAGTCATTTTTCATGTACTATTTGATGCAATAACACTTTTGAGATTACATTTTCATTAAATAATTTAATAACATAAAATGAAAAAAGGGATAATAATAATAAGTTTAACAATATTCTTTATAATCGGTTGGTTTATCTATTATATCATACGTGCAACTGAGGAGATAAACCAAGCCAGAAAAATGGACTCAGTTAGCCTTGTCTCAAATCTGCCAGAAAATTACTTACAATTGTTCAAAAAAAACGATAACTTAATTTTTAATGAATCGGTAGTAAGTAATACAAGGAGACCTATTTCACAACTCACATACATGGGTAAATTCCGAATAGACGTTTGTGAAATTGATACTTTGAATAATTTGTTGCTCACACAGACAGTATTGGAAAGTCATAAGAATCAGCATATTACTTATTATTTTCCATATAGAGTTCTATATAAATTCAGGCAATGCGAAATAAGTTATAAAGTGGGTGGCCAGGATGAGATATCAAAAATTTATCTAAATGCATATGGCGACAATTTCCAAACCATTAAAAAAAACGATAGTATAGTTTGCTATTATTTTAAGTTTAAAAATTTCTCAATTAAATATAACAAAGATGGTAAACAAGACTTTTTTGGATTAACCAGAGATAGCTTGAGTACGGTAACAATTCCAATTGAAATAATGTTCTTTAAAAAAAGAAGGAATTTATACCTTATTCTAATGACTCCTGTCGAATATGGCACATCATTACAGCCTGGTACCCTTTTTAGTTTAATGAGAATGTAGATTTTGATTGTTATACATCCCGTGGCGAATTTGTTGTACTTAGTTTGCCGAAATGCTACAGTTGCTCGTTTGCATGGACTATAGTGCTAAATGTCTCTGAATTAGGTCTACAATGCTCGCAGTTTGCAAGACTTAACAAAAAGTAAGATAAAGGACGGCACTTGGCCAGCGAGCGTCAGGCTTTTAACCCATATTACCTACCAAAAGTATAAATTTTTTCAGGGCAATATAATTATTACTTTTGTTTCGCGTGTTAGCTTGCATTACTATTGTTACCGTAACACTTGCTTAAATACCAACAATTGCTACCAATCTGGCGTGAGAATCCGCGTAAAGGCCCGAAGTGCTGGGCGACTCGTGCCCCGCTGACAGGTAATAAACTTTGCCTGTTCATTGTATCCCGGGGCAAAATAAAATTTCCTTAAATCCTTTTGCAGCTAACGTCATTAAGTAAAGCTGGTCCTGGTCGTTGAATTTGTATTTGCGGCTCATGGTACTTTAAAGGTACGTCATTGAATCGTTTAATGCAAAAAACGTGTACATTGGTATGTGGCTACCTGTCAGCGGGGGGGGCGTTGCACAACCGCTACATGGTGCTGTTCAAGCTGTCCATAAATAACTTATAAGCAGGCGAATCTTATGAAAGCATTCGCCTGCTTATTATAAATCACAATACTTTAACAATAAGAATATAACCGTAGTAACTATCATATAAAATGAATAAACTCTCACTGATTAGCTTGGCTCTCCTTATTTTTTCGTGCAATACCAACCCTAAAACAAAAAAACGGCTAAATGTTGATGCTAAAAAGGATTCCTTAATTGTGGTAATCAACCAAACCGGCAATAAAAACTATCAGTTCAGATATTTCGGTTACTTCGGTAACTCTGAAAGACCAGGATTTCCGAATAATGATACTTTAAAGATAAAAAGTGTTGAACCTATTGTTGCTTATGAAACCAGTAGACCCGACTTTAGTGACTTGACCTACTTTACTCTTGCACCCCGTGATACAGTATATATAGATTCTGTGGGTTATCCCGCCGCCAAAAATGCTTCTCTTAATGAAAAATTACAATTCATGCGCTCTTTGCAATTTAACGCGGGTTCGGTTAACTATTCCATTAAAATGGATTATGCCACAGCACTGAAATCTATTGAAGATAGTTATATGAATAAGAGGCATATTGTTGATAGCTATACCAATAAGGTAGAAAAAGGAACATTGCTACAGGCCAAAAGACTTATCAATTTCGATCATTTAGCCAGTTTGCTTACTTTACAAAAGCAATTTAATACCCCCAATGACAGCATTCTTAATGTATTGAAAACAGCTGACAGTACATCATGGAATTATTTACCCTTTAGAGATGTGATGGTCAGATACAAAGCTTATATTAGTACATGCCACCATATTAATCAAGCTGATCAGTATATCCAGTATATAAGAAAAAACCTGCCCTCCGCCATCCAGGATTATGCTGTCTTTTCATTCCTTAAAGATTATCAACCTGATTCTAAAAGTAAATTAGACACACTTAATAATCTGACAAGTATGTTTGCTAAAACGGCAATCTCTAAAGCGCTTGCTAACTATTTAAGCATCAACTTAAAAAAATACCAGCAAGGTCTTGATGCACAAAATATAAAGGCCGTGGAATTAATATCCCAGGAAACAGGTAATACAACCAGTCTCAATGCTATAATAAAGCGACATAAAAACAAAATAATTTACCTTGACTTTTGGGCATCATGGTGTGCTCCCTGCATTGCAGAAATGCCATCTTCGTATAATCTATCCAATAAATTAAAAAAGACAAATCCAGATATCGTCTTTCTGTACCTGTCCAAAGATGAGGATATGGCAGCATGGAAGAATAAGGCATTAGCAGTACAGTTACAGTCCAACAATAGTTTTCTTGTTTTGAAGAATAATGCTTTTGTGGAATTTTCGAATAAATACAATATAAACACGATACCTCACTATTTAATTATTGGTAAGGACGGCAGGGTAATCAACCCGGATGCACCCCGTCCGGATGATTCAAGACTAGAGCTAATACTATCCAGGCTCGCTAAATAATTGATACTTCAACAATTTAAAACCTTGTCGGCTATGCGTTTTTCTTATTACAAACAACCTGACGTCCTTAAATAATTACCTATCATTATTAATGAGATTTCCTTATTATAAACAACCAGACCAAATGGATTGCGGCCCAACACGCCTCCGCATGGTGGCCAAACATTACGGGCGCAATTTTAAACTGCAAACCCTTCGCCAGTTTTGCGAGATCAATCCTAAATCTAAAAAATCCGCCCCAATCTGGCGCGAGCAAGAGCCACAGTACGCCTGGACAGGCGGGTCAGAAACACCCGAACGGGCAGAGAAACCAGACAGCCGCTACCTGCCTATTGAATAGCTCTCTCTTTTGCAGCGATAACATAGATACCGTTTTAACGGCACCCAAAACAACACCGTCCTTACCAGGGAACTTCGGTGTATCCGGTCCATTTCGGTATTGCAGCGGCGGCAGAAAACCTTTTTTTTACTGAAAGTAACTGCCGCTGTTTGCTGAGTGTCCATACGTTAAGGGGAATAGTATTACGTAAAATTATCCATTAAATACCCTTAAGGCGAGATATTCATGTTAAGAAATCATTAATTATTTCGCCGTGACGTGTGTGTAAAAACCCCAAAACATGAAATCAAAGTCGGAGCCGAAATTCCGAAAACTATTTTCCCTGCTCCTTTTTTTCATCAACTGGAAAAACACCCGTCGAGCTGTCGATGGTCCATGGATACAGGCTTTCGTTGCTTTTAAAGCCGGTGCCGTACATCACGGTGCCGCCATTCATGTTAATTTGAACGGGTTTGTGCGAGTATAGTTTTTTATTGGTCTGGTCGTAAACCAATTCTTCTGATTTAAACGTTTCGCCCTGTGCATTGGTGGCGACCACGTTTTTACGGAAAGTAATGGTATTTTCTTTCACCAGGCGGATGGCATAATCAGAGGTAATGGTGCCCTTCTCGCCCAGGTTGTCATCATAAAAAATCACCTTAACCCCTTTGGGCATCTCATCGTAACCCTTGTTCTGATCGTCAAAGTGAATCATCAAAGGGGTAATCAGGTGCGCTTTCACCTTGGCCGAGTCGCTGTAGATTACATCAACGTCTGTTGATCTGGAGATTGGTTTATTCTCTTCTTTGGAGGCTATCTTTTCAATATCGTTCAAAGAGTTTTCGCATGAGTTTAATGTCAGCATACAGCTAAACAGTGCCGGCAAACCCAGGTATAAAAACTTCTTTGCCCCACTATTCATAAAACCCTTTATTCAAATTTAAACTGCTGGAACCACCTGTCGTTAAGCACAAAGCTTAAATGCAGGGTGAAATAATTCTCTTTAACCATGGCATTTGCCGTGGTTCCGCGCTGGCCTAACTCGCCTGCTACATTGATCTTATAAAAAGCGGTACCCACGCTGTTAGGCGCCAAAGGCAAACCCAAGCCAAAGGTTAACGCGTAGCTTTTGATATTGGTATAAATACCTGAATTAGCATTTAATACATTTAAATACGTTTGGTTGTACATAAAACCCAACCGATAATCGGCCCTGGCAAAATAGTTACGCAGGGAGTTAATGTCGGGAGTAAACTGCCCGCCTATGTTATAGGTTTTACTGTCTTCAAAACCCTGGTTTACGCCGCCTATGGTTAAGGCCGACCATTTGCCGGTTGAGTAATCAGCCCCCACTAAAAAATGGCCGTCGTTTTGAAACGAAATACCAAAGTGATTGATTTGCGGAAGTTTAATGCTGGTTTTGGCGCCCTGCTCATTTTTTATAGAATCAACGGCCACATTTTTTGAACCACTGCTGCCATAAGTGTACTGGCTTACTATGTAAGTGTCAGTTGCACTCAGGCTGCTGTTTGCCGAGGCTGAATAACCCAGCACCAGGTGTTTGGTTTTAAATTCGCCAAAATCAAATGAATATTGGATCCCGTAATCATAACTCACGCCACGGATACTCTGGGTCTTCTGTACCTCGTTATCGAACACTCCATACAAATTCGGAAATTCGGTTGAATTTGATTGCTGCAGATTACCGAAAATATAAGAAGCGTTAGCACCGATCAGCAAATGCTTGCCCAAACCAAAGCCATAACCAAAATAGGCTTTGGATAAACCGCCGTCGCCGCT
The DNA here is from genome assembly GCA_031292485.1 of Mucilaginibacter sp. Lineage (GTDB taxonomy): Bacteria > Bacteroidota > Bacteroidia > Sphingobacteriales > Sphingobacteriaceae > Mucilaginibacter. Next base: position 73,515 of record JARLHA010000014.1, on the reverse strand, counting down.
GCTGATGTAATTTGTCTTGTTGGTATCTACCGATGAGCCGGTGCCAAACCCTGTTTTGGTTTGCACATTGTTATATCCCATTTGGCTATACGGCATCAAACCAAAACTCAAGGCCGACCGCCTGGATACGGGCACCGCAAAAGCAACATGGCTGAGCCTGAAGTTTGCGTTTTTTGAAGTTGGTTGCCCTGTTTGGTTAAACGTTTGAAAATTTGAATAAATACCGGCATCAATGGTGGTAAAATTAATGGTACCGTATGAGGCAGGGTTAAGCGGGTTAATATTATTATACAAGTTGATCCTGTTGATGGCGGTAGCAATGCCGCCCATGGCTATATTTTGCGGCAGGTATCCCGGGTCGATGTCGCCCAACCCGAATTGTGAATAGGGTGTACTGGTAGTAGCGGTTGACTGTGCCTGCGCTCCAAAAGCAAAAAAAGCAAGTAAAATTGTTATAAAAACCCTGGTATATTTAATCATTATTGTTGTGTATGGCTGCATTTAATCCTTTTAGAACCAAGTAAGGCTCAATTTTTATACAGGGGGCAAAGATGCTATTTTTTAACAGCGTATCAAAAAAAATACTGTCGCCCCCGCTCAGTATAATATTCAAGTCTTTTTCGTTAGCCCGGTAGCTTTCAATAAAACCGGTTAACTCGTATTTTATCCCGTTTTGCACCCCCGAGACTATCGATGAGGAAGTGTTGTTTCCAAAGTAACCGGCAAAGCTTTCATCCGGATCTACCAGCGGTAACCCGGCCGTATAATTATTTAATGCCCTATAACGCATATTTAAGCCCGGCGATATGCTGCCGCCAAAATAATTCCCGCCGGCATCAACCCAATCATAAGTGATGCAGGTACCGCCGCTTATCACCAGGTTATCATTACCGGGGTATAAATAGTGGGCCCCGGTAACCGCTGCAAGGCGGTCGGCTCCTAATGTTTGCGGGGTCAGGTAATGGTTTTTAACCAGCCTGTTCATCGCCGCATTAAAGTAAACCAAACGGGTGCTTCGTGCCAAAACCTGCTGCCAGTTTTCTTCACTTTTATTTTTTACGGTTGATATGATGGCCCGGCTTACAGGATGATCCTTCAACACATCACCGATGAGCGCTGTATCAACTTGCTGGTATTGTGCGTTAAAAACCAGTTCATCCTGCTTAAAAACAGCAATTTTAGTATAAGTATTGCCAATGTCGATGACGAGGTTCATTTTTTGAGTCCGGAGTCTTGAGTCGTAAGTCTTAAGTCAGGTAAAAAGCAATTCATTTCAAGTATAATTATATTTCTCACTAACGTAACACTTGCTATTTTAAGCAGAAAGCTATTGACTTACAACTTTGGATTAAAGATTTTGGACTTAAAAAACTCACACCTTTACCATTGATAATATAGATTCAAAAATGGCAAGGCCATCTTCGTTGGCTACCAAAGCATCAGCAGCGCGTTCAGGATGTGGCATAAAACCAAATACATTTCTTTCTTTATTGCAAATGCCCGCTATATTCTCCAGCGAACCGTTAGGATTACTTTCAGGGGTAATATTTCCGGATTCATCGCAATACCTGAATAAGATCTGGTCGTTGTCTTTTAGTGATTGCAACACCTCCGGATCGGCAAAATAATTACCTTCGCCATGGGCGATAGGTATTTTCAGTGCCCGCTGCGGATCGATCTGCGCGGTAATCAATGAGTTTGACGTTTGCGGTTTCATATAAATGTTGCGGCAAATAAATTTCCGGTTCTCGTTATGCAACAGGGCGCCTTCCAGCAAGCCTGCTTCAGTAAGGATCTGGAAACCATTGCAGATTCCTAAAACATATCCTCCGTTTGCTGCAAAACGGATAACTTCCTGCATTATCGGCGAAAAACGCGCAATAGCGCCGGAGCGCAAATAATCGCCAAAAGAAAAACCACCTGGCAATACAATAAACTCAGCCCCCTGCAGGTCATGGTCCTTATGCCATAAACGAACTACTTGCTGGCCCATTATTTTTTCCAATACGTAGATGAGGTCCTCATCGCAATTGGATCCCGGAAATATAACTACTCCAAATTTCATCAGAATTATTTTTATGGCTGTCGGCCTGATGGTTATCGGGCTGACAGGCCGGTATTCATTTATGATCATGAAACACATAACAGTTTCATGTTACAAAACTAACATAACAGCTGTAAATTGAACGAAACTAAAAGTTAAAAAGTGTTAAACTGAAAATAAACGATCAGGAGCACCAATAATCCAAACAGCGCTTCGTAAAACCATTTGCGTTTGGCGTTTAAAAAATAGTAGGCAAAAAACACAGATGCGGGCACCACACACAACAAAAAATGCGGTAATTGAAAAGCGGCTTTTACGCAAAATGACAACAAGGTGATCAAAAACACGATCAGCAGCAGCTGGAGTGACTTGCGTACCTGTATATAGCTTTTATAAAAATTTTGCTGCAATTTGATAAAGCAGAGCACCAGGATAATAACAACCGGTACAAGCACCAGGTAATTATAATAGTTGATGGCGATGGTTTGCGGGAACTTTGTTGCCAGCGGAAGCCATATATCTGCAAAATGTGCCAGGTTGTTGTTCAAATAGTAATAAACGGCCAGGAAAAAAAAGATGGTTATGAACCCGATAATGCCGGCAACCCATTCGCGCCAGTCGAAAGATTTAAAAATCACCAGTCCTATCCAGATCACCAATAAAAGAAAAACAAAGGGAAGATATATCAGGGTGCCTAATGCGATGATCATCCCAAGGTCAAATGCCGTTGATTTGGCATCCTTGTTTTTATAAAAATTGATCAGTTTAAAAAGCATCCAGATCACCAGGAAGTTACATATCAGGGGCGGGCTTAGCACCAGGAAAGGCGTAAACAGGCTTGATAAGGTGATATACATCAGGGCAGCCAAAAATGAAGGTTTGCCCAATAAGTTAAAATGATTAACCAGGTGATTGAGCAACAGTGCCTGTGCGAGCACCATAATAGCGGCCAGGAAAACATTTAATGAAGGCGAAATTGAACTATAACCGGCCGGTAACCACAGGCTTAAAAACGGCCCCATAAACAATGATACCCCTTTTGCAGGCGCAAAAAAAAGATAGCCCGACCGCAGCACGAACAAAATAAGTACAAGCCATAAAACACTAAAAGGGCTAAGCTTTTTGAAAAAGTTGATCATTATTGAAAATATCCGGGGGCGAAATTAGCAGAAAAACCCTTTATGGTAAAACTACTTATTTTTAGCATACCGTTTTATCATATCATCAATGATCTGCGCGGTCTCGTCAGGGAAATTAACGGTGATCTTATTTTCGCTGCTGATCCAGTTATTAATGTGGTAAACAAACTGCTCATCAATATCATATATCACCGGCACCCCAAGTTTTGAAGCTGCCAGGGCGTTGCATTGCTGCTCATACTGTCCCTTCATCGGGATCATCATTACTTTTTTTTGTAAAAATAAAGCTTCGGCCGGGCCTTCAAAACCGCCACCGGTAAGCAACCCTTCGCAGGCGGCAAGGCTAGTGTTAAATGCTTCGTTATTTACCGGAAACACCTGTACATTGCCCTGCTGGTACGGCGTTTTTTGCCGTTTTGAAAAAATATGCCAATCTGCTTTTGGCGTTTTATTTAACAGCCCGGCAAGCAGTTTATCGTCATATGCCGGCAGGTAAACCGTGTAATGCCCCGCGTTGCTGGTTGTTAAATTGCGGATCTCGCTGCGGATAACCGGGGTATGTATAAAATCATCATAACGCTCAAAATGAAAGCCAATATGATCTGTTGTAGGCGAATAATATTTAAAAAGCCATTCGGCCCAGCTCCGTTTGGCCGGCCGCGGCGTTTTAGGTGAAACAAAGGAACATTGATGGCTTAACGATACACTGGGTAATTTTTGCAGCTTGCATGCCCAGGCGCTTACGGGCTCAAAATCATTGATGATCAGGTCGTATTGCTTCAAAGGGAGGTTTTTGATATCCTTCAGCAAACGGGGCAGGTTCATCAATTTAAAGGTGGCCCAATTGTCAACTCCTCCCTGCGTTCCAAAAACAAAACTAAAGCCATGAAACCTGTATTTGAGCGGTTGCGCTAAACTCACCTCCGCTTCGGTACCACTTACCAGCAAGTCAAGCTCACCATATTGCTGTAGCAGCGGCACGATTTCGCGCGCCCTGCTAATATGGCCATTACCCGTTCCCTGTATAGCGTAAAGTATTTTCATGTGGTAGTGCTGTTGTAATGTTGTAAAGTTGCAAGGTTGTAAAGTTGTTTTAGCTATCGGCTGTTTTTTAAGCCCAAAAATGTTAAACATTTCAACTTTACAACATTACAACATTTCAACAAAAAATCACCCCGGTTCCTGTTTAAATCTTTCGAGTAAGATATTTACGTCCATTTTGGCGTCCAGGTCTTCTGCATCCGTTTTATCGTCGTCGTCGGGCTCGCTTCTAAAGTTATCGGGGTCGTATTTAAATATTGTCCATTTACCTTCATTGTACTCCAGCGCGGTGAGGCTCTCCACCCAGTCGCCTGAATTCAAATATAAAACAGAACCTGTTTTTTCGGTCGATTCAATTTCCCTGATCTCGGCATGGTGGATATGCCCGCATATTACATACTGGTAATTTTTGTCGACGGCCAGGTCGGCAGCTGTTTGTTCAAACTGGTTGATAAATTTTACCGCTTCCTTAAAGCTTGCTTTTACTTTTTGTGAAAAGCTCATTTTTTGTTTGCCAAACGCGGTTAATATCCGGTTGGTAAAGCTATTGATCAGGATGAGTGTATCATAACCAATGGCACCCAATTTAGCCAGCCATTTGGAATGCTGCATAGTAACATCAAACACATCGCCGTGGAAGATCCAGGCTTTCTTTCCGTCAATATTCAGTACGATCTTATTCAGCAGTTGGAAGGATCCCAGGTTAAAATCAGCAAATTTGCGCAGCATTTCATCATGATTGCCGGTTAAATAATAAACAGGGATGCCTTCGGTCACAAATTTCAGGATCCTGCGCACCACTTTCATGTGCGCTTCGGGCCAATAAGATTTGCTGAACTGCCAGATATCAATAATATCCCCGTTCAGGATCAGGATTTTTGGTTTGACGCTTTTTAAATATTTAAGCAATTCTTTGGCATGACAGCCATAGGTGCCCAAATGCACGTCGGATATAACTACAATATCAACTTCGCGTTTAGCCATTAAAATTTAGGGGGTAGAATTTTGACCAGCAAAATATACCGGAAAAAGAGGTGAGAAAAATATAGCAACGATTACTCGTCGTCGTCGTCATGATTAACTTTCAGATCAAAAGGGCTCAGATAAAATACTCCTACCAGGAATAACAATCCAACTATAACCAAATAAGCAAATTCGAAATGCATATCTTAAATGTTTTACAAATATCCGTAAATCAGGTTATTCTAATGTTAAGACTCTGTTAAATGTAAAAGGTTTCATCCGGTTTTAAATTTTTTTTCGATCCTGTCCAATTGTTTTAAATGATGCAGTAAATGGATCCTGATAAACTTATACCACTGATGAGCATTCAGCATCCCCAAACGCGGGTGTTTATGCCGGGATGCGGGCAGTGCATCTTTTATTTGCGGGGTAATGTCATCTACCCGTTTGCGGCATTTGATCACCAGGTTTTTGGCGTCTTCTTTACTTATCTTAAGGGCAGGCATCTTCGCGTTAACCTTTTCCGGAACTTTTACCCTAACCGGCGGAAACCGGTTGATGGTCATCATGAGCATGCCCAAAAAGGTTAATTTTTGGGTAGTAGGTACGCAGGTATTATTGCAGCAGCGTTCCAGCGCTATGGTTGAACCTAATGTGGCCTGCAGGATATGGCTGTACACCTCGGCATATGACCATCCGCCACCCGGCGGCGTTTCGGTAAACTTTTCATCAGGGATAAGGTCAAGCCGCGCCCGGTACTTATCAAGCGCCGTATCAATGGCTTTACGTTCCTTGTTGATGTTCATGTATTAAAGGTAGTGTGTTTTCATTCAAAGTTTTGCGCTAAACTTCTCCACATATAAACTATCCGCGAAGTGGAATGGTCAGATGGCACCAGGAAATTGAATTTGATTTAGTCTTTTAAATCAATGCCAGCTTGTTTAAGAATCCCATGCAAGGTACCCTTTTTCAAATCTTTCGCGTGCATTGGAACTACAGTTCTTTTATTGTTCGAACGGTTGACATAAACATGATGGCTCCCATTTGTTCTGGCAAGTTCAAATCCATGAGCCACCATGATTGCTGCTATCTCTTCAGGAGTGTAAGACTTCATGTATTAAGATGCAAACGTCAAAGAATACTCAAGGCTTTTACTGTCATCAGGAACAGGCTCACCGTCTTCTTCCAAACTTTCCACGTATAAGCTTATCGCCTCTTTCGCCATTGCTATTGCTTCATCAATTGTCTCACCCTGAGTAAAACAACCCGGCAGCGCAGGAACAGAAACACTAAATCCCCCTTCATCTTCGGGAGTAAGTAATATACGGTAGGTGCGTTGCTTCATTATACAAATTTATACAATATTTCCTAATTACAACATCAACATCAGCTCCTTTAAATGATGTATCTGCATTGGTACGTCATCCGGTTTGGGCGCATTAAACGGGTTAAAGTAAATAGCGTCCATCCCAAAATTCAGGGCGCCATAAACATCGGCTTCCAGGCTGTCGCCTATCATCAGGCTTTCACTTTTAGTGGCACCTGCCACGTTAAGCGCATGTTCAAAAATGGCGGGATCCGGTTTGTTAATGCCTACAATCTCCGAGATGATCACCTCTGCAAAATATTGACCGATATTTGTATTGCCTATCTTCAGTGTTGAAGCTTCTTTAAAACCATTGGAGATCAGGTGAAGCGTATATTTACTTCGCAAATAGCTTAAAGTCTCATGCGCATGCGGAAACAGGTTGGTTTTGGTGGGGCAAAGTTTTACGTAATCATCCTCAAAAGCCAGCGGCACCTGGTCGGGGTACAGGCCAAGTTCTATAAACGTCCTTCTGAAGCGGGTTTCGCGCAATTCTGTCTTGGTGATCTTGCCGGTATGGTATTCGGCCCAAAGCTCGTGGTTATTGCGGGTATAGGTTTCAATAAACAGGGCAGCACCTGGTAAGCCAATCTCGTCCAGTTTATATAGAGCATACAACTCGATGAGTGTTTCCGCAGCATTTTTATCAAAATCCCAAATAGTATGATCGAGGTCGAAGAAAATGTGGCGATATTTTATTTCGGATGTCGGATTTTGCATTTCGGATTTCATAGATATAAAATCCAAAACTAAACTATTCAATTATTAATTGCGAAATTTCGACTTTGATTTAATAATTCCTGCAAATTGCTAAATAATTTATAAATTTGCAGGAATAGTATTAGGATGAATATTCAAAGAGCAATTACAGGCCGAATTTTAGAGAAAATAAAAAGCACCCCTGCCGTTGCTTTACTGGGGCCAAGGCAAGTTGGCAAAACAACACTTGTAAAAGAAATTGCCCCGTTATTAGGTTTGGATAACATTTATTTGGATTTAGAATCGTTTTCGGATTTGAATAAACTGACCGATGCGGAACATTATTTTTTGCAAAGAAAAGATAAGCTGATCATCATTGACGAAGTACAACGGATGCCCGAATTATTCCCGCTACTTCGGTCGGTGATTGATAAAGAGCGCCGCCCATCGCGTTTTTTGTTGCTTGGATCAGCTTCGCCAGAAATATTGGCAAAAAGCTCCGAAACTTTAGCAGGAAGAATTTCTTATTTAGAAATGCACCCGTTTAATCTACTTGAAACAGGAAATAACTATTCACAAGAACAGTTATGGCTAAGAGGCGGCTTTCCTGAAATGTTTTTGTCAGCATCTGATGGGGAAAGTTTTGAAAAAAGGTTAGACTTTATACAAACCTATGTAGAGCGGGAGCTTCCTTTGTTGGGGTTAAAAACCACACCGGCGGTGTCAAGGAATTTACTAAGAATGTTAACGGGAGTACATGGCAACTTGCTCAACTATTCGATGTTAGCAAATTCACTTGGGATAGATACCAATAGTATTAAACGCATTATCGATCTTTATGAAGATGCTTTTTTAATACGCAGGTTACAGCCATTTCATATTAATGTTTCCAAGCGTTTAGTAAAAACGCCTAAATTATTTATCAGGGACAGCGGCCTGTTACATGCCCTGGCCGGCATAGAGGACATGGAAGAATTAGAAGGATATGCGGGTAAAGGGAATTCGTGGGAGGGTTTCGTTATTCAGCAAATTATCTCACTGCTTAAGCCAGCCATTTCACCTTTTTTCTATCGCACACAAGATGGCGTAGAATTAGATCTCGTCTTAATTAAGGGTAACCGGCCTATCGTCGGTATTGAAGTAAAATACTCAAACGCACCCAAAATAACAAAGGGAACAACTATTGCCTCTAAAGATTTTGGCGATCTTCCCATTTGGATAGTGACCCCCGGTGTCGAAGAAAATTATGCAATTAACCAGTTTACCTCCGTTACGGGATTAAGGGGGATATTGTCCCTTTTGAAAGAAATGGGCTGTACGTATTTATAGCGCGGTTAATAAACCTGACTATGGTTTTAACTATTTATCGTAATGAAGTTTAACTTGCCAATCATTATGCAATTTAGGAATTAAATTCCTAAATTGCATAATGATTGAACGTCAGCTCTATAACAAGGCAAAACAATTATTAACTAAGTTCCCGATTGTGGCGATAACAGGGCCCAGGCAATCAGGTAAAACAACCTTTTCGCAGGCTCTTTGCCCCGATTATCAATATGTAAACCTTGAGCTTCCTGACGAGCGGCAGTTTGCCATTGAAGACCCGAAAGGCTTTTTGAATAATTATAAGGATGGTGTAATTATCGACGAGGTACAATACGTCCCCGAATTATTTTCTTATTTACAGGCTGTTACCGATCAGCGTAAAAAAAACGGCGAGTATTTATTAACCGGCTCGCAAAATTTTTTGTTATCCCATCATATTGCCCAGTCATTAGCCGGTAGGGTGGCTTTACTCACCTTACTGCCTTTTTCATTTACTGAGCTTGATACATCTGTATATAAACCTGGGAGTTGGATGGAGTACCTTTATAAAGGCGGCTACCCGCGGGTTTATGAACAGCAAATTACACCGTCAGATTTTTACCCCAATTATCTTCAAACATATATTGAAAGGGATGTAAGGCAAATGCTTAACGTGCGCGACCTTGCCATATTTCAAAAGTTTATTCAATTGTTGGCCGGCCGTATTGGTCAACTGCTTAATCAGAATAACCTGGCAAACGAATTGGGCTTATCTAATAAAACTATTGAATCATGGATCTCAGTCTTAGAGGCCTCTTTTATTGTATACCGTTTGCAGCCTTACCATAAAAATTTCAATAAAAGACTTATTAAAACCCCTAAATTATATTTTTACGATACCGGGCTGGCGTCTTATTTATTGGGCGTAAGAAAAGTTTCGGATATTCAAATTCATTTCGCACAGGGGGCATTATTTGAAAACCTCGTAGTTAACGAGTTTTTAAAGGATAGCCTTAACAAGGGCGAGCGATTGCAATTTTACTTTTGGCGTGATAGCTTACAACGCGAAGTTGATTTGATTATTGATAAAGGCCTGGAGCGAAACGCTTATGAAATAAAAATGTCGCAAACGGTTCACCCCGATTTCTTTAAAACACTGACGTATTATAAAGAGTTGGACCCTGAAGCAAAATTGAATCTCGTTTACGGTGGAAATATAGATCAGCAAAGAAGTGACACCAAGGTGTATGGTTTTGAGAATAGTAAATATTTAGAAGAGAACAATCCTTAAAAATCAAACCATGAAAGCACCATTAGAAACCGTATCACTGGATACTATGATTGATAATCATATTGGAAAAAGAGGAACGCAAAAAAGGGATGTGTTTGAACGAGAATTGAAAATTGAAATCAAAACAACCCTGCCTCAAAACTTAAATCCGAAATCGAAAATCCGAATTCCGAAATCAAACAAACCCTCCTGACATACCGTTGTCATTACAACATCCTAATTTTGGTTCCACAAAACCGAATCGTCAATTGCCCGACATTTTCTTCCGGACTTTTGGACTTTCGGTCTTTTCTGACTTTCCCGACTTTCGGACTAAAAACAGTATTTTTGTAATAACCTATGGATTTTAAATTAACGTCTCAATATTATCCCACCGGCGACCAGCCCGAAGCCATCAGGCAGCTGGTGGAAGGTGTAAATAACCAGGACCCGTTTCAAACCCTGCTGGGGGTAACCGGCTCGGGTAAAACATTTACTATTGCCAATGTAATTGCGCAAACGCAAAAGCCTACGCTCATATTAAGTCATAACAAAACACTGGCGGCGCAGCTTTACGGGGAGTTCAAACAGTTTTTCCCGGAGAACGCAGTTAACTATTTTGTATCGTATTACGACTATTACCAGCCTGAAGCTTTTATCCCTACCACCAATACCTATATTGAAAAGGACCTTGCGATAAACGAAGAAATTGAAAAATTACGCTTACGCACCACCTCGGCTTTAATGTCGGGCCGGCGGGATGTGATTGTGGTTTCATCCATTTCCTGCATTTACGGTATGGGTAACCCGGAGGATTTTAAAGATTCTGTTTTCCGTTTCGCTGTAGGAACCCGCATCAGCAGGAATGCTTTTTTACACCGGCTGGTGGAGATCTTATACTCGCGCACTACTGCCGATTTTAAACGCGGTACTTTCAGGGTGAAGGGCGATATTGTAGATATTTTCCCGGCTTATATGGACCACGCTTACCGGGTTTCGTTTTTCGGGGATGATATTGAAGAGTTGAGCACTTTTGATGTTAGTACCGGGAAAACGATGGAGAAGATGACGCACATGGTGCTTTTCCCGGCCAATTTATATGTGGCGCCGCGCGAACGTTTTACCCAAAGCATCTGGGCGATACAGGAAGAACTGGAAACCCGGAAGAAACAATTTATTGGCGATGGCCGCTACCTGGAGGCCAAACGCCTGGAAGAAAGGGTGAATTACGATTTAGAGATGATCCGCGAATTGGGCTATTGCTCGGGCATTGAAAATTATTCCCGGTTTTTCGACGGCAGGCAGCCAGGCGCAAGGCCCTTCTGTTTGCTGGATTATTTCCCGGATGATTATTTGATGGTGATAGATGAAAGCCACGTTACGGTAGGCCAGATCCGCGCGATGTATGGCGGCGACCGGTCGCGAAAGATCTCATTGGTTGAATATGGTTTCCGTCTGCCCGCTGCTATGGATAACCGCCCTTTAAATTTCCAGGAATTTGAAAGCCTTGCGCCGCAAACTATTTATGTAAGTGCTACGCCCGGCGATTTTGAGCTGGAGAAATCAGGCGGCGTGGTGGTGGAACAGGTGATAAGGCCCACCGGACTACTTGACCCGGTAATTGATGTCCGCCCGGTGATCAATCAGGTAGATGATTTATTGGAAGAGGTAGATAAAACGGTAAAAATGGGCGACCGCGTACTGGTAACCACCCTTACCAAACGTATGGCTGAAGAACTGGCCAAATACATGGACCGGCTGGGCATTAAATGCCGGTACATCCACTCGGAAGTGAAGACCCTTGAACGGGTGGAAATATTACGCGGGCTGCGCCTTGGCGAATTTGACGTACTCATAGGCATTAACCTGCTGCGCGAAGGCCTGGATCTGCCCGAAGTTTCGCTGGTGGCCATTTTGGATGCGGATAAGGAAGGTTTTTTACGATCAGAACGCTCGCTGATACAAACCATTGGTCGCGCCGCGCGTAACGACCGTGGCCGGGTAATTATGTATGCTGATAAAATAACAGATTCGATGCAGATTACGATGGATGAAACCAACCGCCGACGCGATATCCAGATCAAATACAATACCGAGCATGGCATTACCCCAACAACCGTTGGTAAAACCCGCAGCGAGATCATTGAACAAACATCAGTAATGGATTTTAAAGACGGCATACAAAAAGCTTATGTAGAAGCCGATTCGGTATCCATGGCGGCAGATCCGATCGTGCAATACATGACCAAGCCTGATCTGAAAAAATCCATCGAAAACACCAAAAAAGAAATGATGGCTGCTGCCAAGGACATGGACTTTTTATTAGCCGCTAAGCTGCGCGATGAAATGTTCGCGCTGGAAAAAATGATGGCTGAGAAGTTTTGATATGCGGATGTGTAAATGTGCAAATGTGAAGATTAATTGATTTGAAAATTAGTTGATTTAAAAATTTGAAAATGAAGCTATCGTCTCCAAATTGTCAAAATCCGAAATCGAACATCCGAATTCAGAAATCAAACTGTAACAATTAACATCAGCCGGAAGTCAAAAATTACAGCAAAATCATACACAAACAATTTTGCCGTTATAGTATTATATTTGTAGTCTTAATTTTTACCAGATATGCCGGAATTACTTAGTTTCCTGATTACAGCAATCTTAATTTTATATATCCTACGCTTGTTGGCACGTATATTTTTGCCTATGCTTTTTCAAAAAGTGGTTAACAAAGCCCAACAGCAGCAGCAACAACAAAACTACAGGCAGCAATACAACCAGAACGCAAATCAGCATTCCAGTCAAAATGCCGGCCCTGCAAAAATAAAGGTTGACTATGTGCCGCCCCAATCAAAAAAAGGAAGCATACCCGATTCTGAAGGGGATTTTGTAGATTACGAAGAAATAAAATAGAAATATGCAATGATACCGGAAGAGCTATTTAAAAGGCGCCCCAGGCATAACAATACGCCGGATTCAACGCTTCTTATTCTGACCAATTTTATTGTTATTGCCATTTCCACCGCCTTGTTTACTTCCAAAACGGAGATTTATGCTTTTTTTTGGGTGGTAGCGGGCCTGCTGGCGCTTTATAATTTTTACACCATCCGCCGCAACCGCGAAGAATTTGGGACCAAAGTGGTGCTTATTTCTTATATTGCCAGCACTGCATTGCTAGTGGTGCTATTTTTCCTGTTTAAGGGCCACTCCTGAGGCTTAAAAATCAAAAAAAACTAATCATTCCTATTCTCAACCAAATTTCTATTTTTGGAAGATTATATATTATCTTCAATAAAAACTGAAATGAACAACTGGTTTAAGCGCAATGGCACTCACTTTTTGATTGCTGCAATATTTTTAGTGATTTGCCTGGCGTATTTTACACCTGCTTTCCAGGGTAAAACTTTGGGCCAGGCTGACGTGCTTGGCGCCCAATCAACCCAAAAAGAAATTAACGATTACCGGGCAAAGGATACCACCATTTTATGGACCAATCAAATTTTCGGCGGCATGCCCGCTTACCAGATCTGGGCTCCTTACTCTAACAATGTTGCTTCTTTTGTTGTAAAAACCCTCATCGCGGCTTTCCCAAATCCACTTTATGACGTGTTGCTGCTTTTATTTGGCACTTATTTTTTATTCATCGTTTTTAAATTAAACCCATGGCTCGCAGCCGTGGGCGCTGTCGCTTTTACGTTTTCATCCTATAATATTATTTTGCTTACGGCGGGGCACTCCAACCAGGCTTTGGCTATTGCTTTTTTTGCGCCGATTATTGCCAGCGTTATTTTAACACTGAGGGGGAAATATTTAGTCGGGGGTTCGTTGACGGCCCTTTTTATTGCCTTGGAACTAAAGGCCAACCATATCCAGATGACTTACTACCTGGTGCTGGCGCTGATCATCTTGATGGGAATTGAATTGTACCATGCCATTAAAGCAAAAACCACGCCTGCCTTTTTTAAATCTGTCGGCGTTATTGCAGCGGCAACGCTTTTGGCCGTACTCGTTAACGCGTCGTTACTTTGGAGCACGATGGAATACGCTTCCGAAAGTTACCGCGGACCATCAAATTTAACCCAGCATACCACCGAGCCAAGTAACGGCTTAAGCAAAGATTACGCTTATCAGTGGAGCCAGGGCGTTGGCGAATGTTTTACCTTTTTAATTCCAAATGCTTACGGCGGAGCGTCTGGCTCTTCAGACGCCATTGATCAGAACTCGGCAACGGCCAAAGTTTTTATTGATAAAGGGGCAACTCCTGACCAGGCTGTTAATAATGCTCAATATGTAACCGCTCAGTTCCCGGGACTGGAGATGTATTGGGGTAATAAACCAGGTACAGCCGGTCCTTTTTATTTTGGCGCTGTTATTTGTTTCCTGTTTTTATTTGGTTTACTGATTGTAAAGAACAGGATAAAATGGTGGCTGTTGGGAACCGTAGTGCTCACTATGCTGCTGTCATTTGGCAGCAACTGGCCCTATGTTTCCGATTTGTTTTTTAGCTATTTTCCTCTTTACAATAAATTCCGTGCGGTTGAGTCTATTTTGGCAGTAGCAAGTATTTGTTTCCCGATAATGGCGCTGCTTGCAGTAAAAGAGATCACCGAAACACCTGATAAAAAAGAGATCCTTAAAAAACTTTATATCACAGCCGGTATTTTCGTCGCCCTGATCATCATACCCACCCTGTTTTTAAGCTTCAGGTCGGCCGATGCGCAAAGCGGCATTACCTATTTAACAAAAGCGCTGCGTGGTGATAGCGCTACTGCTACCAATATCGCCACCGCTATTGTTAGCGACCGGCAGGACCTGGAACGTGCAGATGCCATCAGGTCATTCATTTTTATTGCGCTTGCTTTTGGCTTGCTTTGGGCCTTTATTAAAGAAAAAGTCAATGTTACCGTTTTTTCCATCGCTTTACTGGCATTGGTATTGGTAGATATGTGGCCGATTGATAAACGTTATTTGAAAGAGGCCAATTTCCAGGAAAAACAGGATGCCAGTGTAGTGGTCAGACCAAGGGAGGTTGATCAGTTTATTGCCAGGGATCCCGACCCGGATTTCCGTGTGTTCGACCTTACTGCCGAAATCAAAAACGACGAAACAAACCCTTTTTTCCATAAATCTATCAGCGGTTATTCAGCGGCGCGTTTAAAAAGGTATGATGAATTGATGGATAACCAGCTCACCACCAACCCGCCCAACCACGACGTTTTGGATATGCTGAATGCCAAATACTTTATTACCCAGGACACTGCGCGCAACTCCAAAATGGTGGCAAACCAAACTGCCTGCGGACATGCCTGGTTTGTAAAATCCGTTAAGTTTGTTGACAATGCCGATAAGGAAATGCAGGCTATCAGCAGCTTTACGCCGAAAGATGAAGCCATCGTTGATAAAAGATTCAGCAAAGTGATTGACACCAAAAGCCCGATGGGTGGCGACCCGAATGCTACTATTAAGTTAACGAATTACAACCCGGACCACTTAACCTATCAAACAGGCTCAACAGCCAACCAGGTAGCCGTATTTTCAGAGATCTATTATGATAAAGGCTGGAAAATGTATATAGACGGCAAAGAAGCGCCTTATTTCCGTGCTGATTATGTTTTACGTGCAGCACAGATCCCGTTAGGTAACCATAAAGTTGAGTTCATCTTCCACCCGGCATCGTACTATACCGGCGAAAAGCTGTCATTGGCTGGTTCAATTTTGCTGGTACTTTTATTAGGCGGCGCGGTTTATACCGAGGTAAAGAAAAAACCGGTGGTGGTGGTTGAGGACAAGAAAAAGGTGAAAAAATAACAATTTGATACTTCAGCTTTGCCGGTTAAAAAAAGATCGGCAAAGCTGAATCCTAATCCCAAAAAAGTTTAAAATGAATACTTGGTTTAAACGCAATGGCATTCACTTTTTAATTTCGGGGATATTTTTAGTAGTAAGCTTTCTTTATTTTACGCCAGCATTTGAGGGTAAAAAGCTTGGGCAAAATGATGTTACCAGGGCCCAGTCAACGCAAAAAGAAATCAATGATTACCGGGCTAAGGATACTACTATTTTATGTACCAATCAGATATTGGGCGGCATGCCTGCATTCCAGATTTGGGCGCCCTACCCCGGTAGTATCGCCACACACATTGTCAAATTTTTAGATAATGTTTTTCCCGCACCTATTTATATCATCTTTTTACTGCTATTTGGTTCTTACTTTTTATTCATCGTTTTAAAGGTTAGCCCATGGCTCTCTGCCGCAGGGGCTTTGGCTTTTACATTTTCATCATATAACATTATTTATATTGCCGCGGGGCATGCAAATCAGGAATTTGCCATCTCATTATTTGCACCCATCATTGCATCAATTATCCTGATTATTAATGGCAAACGCCTGCTAGGTGCTTCCTTGCTGGCATTATTTCTTTCTGTAGAAATAAAAGCCAATCATATCCAAATGACCTATTATCTCCTGATCGCCTTATTGATTTTACTTATCATTGAATTTTATAATGCGGCAAAGAGAAAAAATTTAACAACTTTTTTTAAATCATTAAGCTGCGTTGCCGGGGCAACCCTATTGGCCATTATTGTAAATGCGTCTTTGCTGTGGAGCACTTATGAATATAGCAGCGATTCGATTCGCGGCAAATCTAATATAACTAAAAACACCACCGAACCAGGCGATGGTGTACCCCGCGACTATGCGTATGAGTTTAGTGAAGGCGTTGGTGAAAGTTTAACATTTTTAGTTCCGAACATCTATGGCGGAGCAATGGGCGGGCCGGCCGGAGAGAACTCAAACGTTGCCAAAACACTTACCGACAAAGACATAGACCCAGCACAGGCGCAAAATATAGCCCAAAGCTTACCTCTTTACTGGGGCGAAAAAACTTTTACAGAAGGACCGTGGTATTTTGGCGCAGTGGTATGTTTTCTATTTGTTTTCGGATTATTAACGGTAAAAAACCACATCAAATGGTGGCTGCTGGCAACGGTTATATTAACGATGCTGTTATCATTCGGCAAAAATTTCCCGCTGGTTTCCAACCTTTTCTTTGACTATTTCCCACTTTATAATAAATTTCGCGCGGTTGAATCTATACTCTCTGTTGCCATGTTATGCTTTCCGATGCTTGCCCTATTGGGCGTTAACGAAGCCATTACTAACCCCGACAAGCAGACACTTTTTAAGAAAGCCAAAATTGCATTTTATATTACTGGCGGAGTATGTCTGTTATTGGCGGTGATACCCGATGTTTTTATGGCGTTCAGATCAAGTAGTCACGCTGCTTTGATCAGTCAGCTAACCAAATTCACACGCGGTGACAGCGCGCTGGCCAATGCAATGGCAAACGCACTTGTGCAGGACAGAATTGCCGTTGCGCGTGCCGATGCATTGCGTTCACTGGTGTTAGTAGTTATTGCCTTTGGTTTTTTGTGGGCTTTTTTCAAACAAAAGATCACCGTCACTGTATTATCGGTAGCATTTTTGATTTTGATGCTTGCAGATCTCTGGCAGGTTGATAAGCGTTACCTTAATGACGAGCAATTTACCGAAAGGCAGGAGGCTCAACAACCCGCGCCCCGCTCTGTTGATGAAGCGATCCTCCGGGATAAAGATCCGGATTTCCGGGTGATTGATTTTTCGCAGATCTTGTTGCAAGACGCTGTGACTCCATACTATTATAAGTCAATAGGCGGTTATTCAGCTGCGCGGTTAAAACGATATGACGAACTGGTAGAAGGCCAGCTGAGCAAAAACGTAAACCACGAGGTGCTGAATATGCTGAACACTAAATATTTCATCACCAGGGATACGGGCGGCAATTATTCGGAAACGTCGAATCCTGCAGCCTGCGGGCATGCCTGGTTTGTAAAAAACATAAAATTCGCCGCAAATGCTAATGCTGAAATGGATGCAATTTCGGCTTTTTCGCCAAAAGATGAAGCGATCGCTGATCAGCGGTACAAAAGCCTGATTAGTACCAAAACCCCAATAGGCGATGACCCGAATGCCAGTATTAAATTAACCAGCTATAACCCGGATCATTTAACCTATCAAACAGGCTCAACAGCCAACCAGGTAGCCGTATTTTCAGAGATCTATTACGATAAAGGCTGGAAAATGTATATCGACGGCAAAGAAGCGCCTTATTTCCGTGCTGATTACGTTTTACGCGCGGCGCAGATTCCATTGGGTAACCATAAGGTTGAGTTCGTCTTCCACCCGTCATCATATTATACCGGCGAAAAGCTATCATTGGCTGGTTCAATTTTGCTGGTACTTTTATTAGGCGGCGCGGTTTATACCGAGGCGAAGAAAAAGCCTGTTGCAGTTGTTGAAGAAAAGAAGAAGCCTGCGGTCGACGATAAGAAAGCGAAAAAATAACTATTTGTCATTGTGGTCCGCCCATTGGCGGAGCAATCGCGGACTTTGCATATTGGTGATGCAAAGTTCGCGATTGCTTCACTCGTTCCATTAATCCTATAAAGTTTGTTTTTCTTAAGATTAAAGTTATTTGTAACTTTACGTTATGAATAACTATTTGGAGAGGATTACAATCGACACAAATATTTGCCACGGCAAAGCTTGCATCCGGCACATGCGTTGGCCGGTGGAAGTTATGATTGACCTGATTGCTTCAGGTATGTCGTTTGACGAAATTATTGCCGACCACCCTGAACTAGAAAAAGAAGATATTTTGGCTTCCCTGGCCTATGCAAAAATAACCTTGTCAGGCAAATCTTTGATTGAGGTAAATTAAATGGACTTTTTAATTGACGTTCATTTACCTATTAGCCTATCCAAGTTTTTAAACAGACATGTAAATTGCACATCAATTCATGTTAACCAAATATTACAAAAATGGCATACTGTGGATGCTGAAATTTGTAAATACGCGGATGAAAACAACTTCGTTGTAATAACAAAGGACGAGGACTTTAAAAACTCTCACTTCATCAACAATACCCCAAAAAAAGTAATTCGGGTTACCCTGGGAAATATTTCCAATTCGGAACTTCTGGAACTTTTTTTGAAATACTTGCCTTTTATCACCCCGCTATCTATAAAAGACACTTTTTATATCGAAATAGGAAGGGAACAAATCATTTTTATTGAATAAACAATTTAAAATAGCCCCTTTTACAACAAGTCCAACCCTTCCAACCTTTACTCCCCCTAATCGTTCGTCCTTCTGTTCTTCAGCCAGTACCGGCCCAGGTTAAAGGCAATCACGAAATGGTTGGCTACCGTTGGAACGAAGCCATAATAGCGTTTCATGATGTCAAAACGCTCGGCGAGGCTCTGGCGGTGTTTGGCTTTTGACATCCCCCCTACCAGGTATTTGGCAACATATTGGTTTACATTGACGATCTTTTTTGCTTTTCGCGCAGCGCGGATGATCCAGTCGATATCGGCACTCAGTTTATAACGATGATCATACGGTTCGGCAAGGGAGCGGCGTACATAGATAGCCTGGTGGCTGATGCTCATCCCGTATTTAAAATCTTTCCAGGTAAATTCCTTTGGTGCCTGGTGGCGCCTTTGGCCAAGGCTTTTCCCATCAGCATCAATCATTTCAGTCTCACCATAATAAATATCCGCATCCGGCGCCGACTCAAAAACCTTTTGAACGGTATCCTGCGCATAAAACTCATCGCCCGAATTCATAAAAATCACATAATCGCCGGTAGCGGCGGCGAGGCCTTTGTTCATGGCATCATAGATTCCGTCGTCCTTTTCGCTGATGATTTTTGCTACCTGATCCTTATACCTGTTGATGATCTTTAAGGTACCGTCGGTTGATTTGCCGTCGATGATGATGTATTCAATTCGCGGATAAGTTTGTGTCAATACGGAAAGCATTGTACGCTCAATATCACGCGCGTTATTATAAACAATGGTAATAACGGATAAAACGGGCTTAAAAGCTGTCATTTTCTTAATATTGACCGGTAAACATCCATGTATTTTGAGGCGACGATCTCATTGGTAAAATTATCCATTACCTTTTTTCGCGCATTTGCCGACAGTTCGTCTTTTCGGGTTGAATTTAATATAAATTTGATCCCAGCGGCGAAATCAGCGGCAGATTTAAATTCAGCCAGGTAACCGTTCTGCTGGTGATCCACCATATCAGGCAGGCCACCGGTATTAAAGGCCACCACGGGCGTTCCGCAAGCCAGCGACTCCATCACTGTATTGGGCAGGTTATCTTCAATAGCGGGCGTTACATACAAATCGGCCAGGTTATACAGCGCTGCCATATCCTGTTGTGAAGTGATGATATTCATTTCATAAACCTTAAACGGCAGCTGGTTGATATCAAAGGATTTATTTTTCCCGAAAAGAACGATCTCAATTGTATCTGTATCCTGATAATTTTTTTTCAGGTCATTCAGCGCCTCAACAAGGTAGGTGATGCCTTTGCGCCTGTCGAGAATATTGGCGGCGCCAAACAGTATAATTTTTGATTTTGGGTCGATATTCCATTTCAGCCTTGCGGCAATTTTATCCCTTGGCGAAAACACTTCCGTATCTATAGGGTTGGGAATCGTTTCAATGCGGAAGTCTTTCAGCAAAGAACTCGTTCTTGCTATATCAGCGAGCCAATGGCTGCAGGTTACAAAAACAATATTTTTTACCGGTTTGTACATCTTCATCTTTCGTTTCCAGCCGGTGTGCGAAAGATCATTTTTATGCGGATCGCGCAGCATCCAGCAATTACCGCAATCCTTCATAAAATGGAAACAATCGCCTGAATAATGGCAGCCACCGGTAAAGGCCCACATATCATGCAGCGTCCACACTACGGGTTTGCCGGTTTCAAAAAGTTGTTGAATGTTATGGATAGAAAGAAAACCGGAATTCGTCCAGTGAAGATGCAATAAATCTGCATTTTGTATATCAGGTTCCTTTTTTATATCAGTTCCAATATCCGCCGTTGAAAAAGCAAACCTTACCTCACGCGCCTTTGCCTTAAACCAGATAAAAGGCAATCGCTCATAAAAAAAGTTAAACTTTGCCTTTAATCTTGCCGCAAAATTATCGCTGATGCTGTCGACGCGGGGCTCGCCGGTTTTCTTCTCTTGCACCTGCATGTGCACATCAACCTGCTTTAATTCCAGCGCTTTTAGCAGGCGCATACAGGCCGCCGGGGCGCCGCCGCCGGCATCAGAGGTATTTATTAAAGTTACTTTCATTTGGCGGCGCTATTTTAGCGGCAATTATAACAATTCTAAAATGAAAACTTTACTTTTGGACGCGCTGTATTTAATTACAGGATCTGCCACCGTCATAGCTACCTTGCAATAAGCAACAACGCAGCACAGTTAAACGGCGACCCCATCGGGGTCAAACATTGGTAGAAGAATAAAAACAATGAATACCGTGCCGTAGGTACGGAACACAGCGAAGTTGCGTACCTACGGCACGCTAAAATATTTAAAATGGATTTTCTACCGATATTTAGCACCTGACGGCGCTATTTAAAATGGGATTAGCTTTTGATAGGGGCATGAATTTGTGGTTTTAAACCTAATACAAACAAACTGAGCGACTGAAAAAATGAACTTTTTTGCTTATTTATTCCAGGACTGGCGGGCAAACCGGCAAAACTTTAAGGCACAGTCGGTTTTGTTTTCCTTTCGTTTGCTGCAGGCTTTTAACCGCTATACCATCACCAAAATTATTTTTTACCCTTATTTTATGCTTTACCGTTTTTGGGTGGAGTGGATCCTGGGGATTGAACTGCCGCGCAAGCTAACTATAGGCAAAGGCTTATCTTTGTACCACGGGCAGGCGCTGGTGGTAAATAAAAGCACCATTATCGGCGAGCACTGTGTGTTAAGGAACTCAACTACCATCGGCCACAAAAAACTGGCCGACGGCACCTTTAGCGGGTGCCCCAGAATAGGGAACAATGTAGATATCGGCGCCAATGTTTGTATAATAGGGGATATAACTATTGGGAATAATGTGATCATTGGTGCAGGGGCCGTGGTAACAAAAGATATACCATCAAATAGCATTGCTGTGGGTAACCCGGCAAGGGTATTGGAAAAGAAAAATTAATTAGCGAATAGTTTTCAAACTGTCCGCTAATTAGGCTGAAGCCGTCCCTGTTTTTAACTTTATCCGTTGGCTAAAGCCAACGGCAATGAAAAGATTAGATTAACGGCTTTATATTTTAATCATTACCGTCCCATTTATGGGGCGGACTAATAAAAAAGGCGCTATTGGCTTTAGCCAAACCCCTGCGTTTGGGCTGCTGATTATTTCGGGACAGCCTGATCAGGAAGATAAATCCAGGCGCATATTGAAGTATTTCGCATATTGTGTATTTAATGGAACAAAATTTAACTGACCGCGCTTTCTGGAAGTCCTTTTGGGAATCAAAGAACGACATCATCTTTTACATAAAACCCGACTATCATTTCGGCGGGATTCTGGCCAAACTGATCAAAGAAAAAAATATCAAGACCGCCATTGAACTGGGCGGTTTCCCGGGCTATTATGCCGCTTTTCTGAAAAAATATTACCAGTTGGATACTACCCTTTTCGACTATTTTATCCATGAAGGGATAATTGACCAGCTGCTGGAGAAAAACGGACTGAAACACGGCGACGTGAAGATTATAGAAGCTGATTTATTTGAATACAAACCAATAGTACAATATGATTTAGTGACCTCCTTTGGCTTGATTGAGCATTTTAATGATACCAAAGCGATCCTTGAAACCCACCTGCAATTTTTAAAACCCGGCGGTGTGCTGTTTGTCACCCTGCCAAATTTTAAAGCAGTAAATGGCTGGGTACAGCGCAAATTCGACAGGGCAAATTATGATAAACACAATATCAACAGCATGAACCCTGTATTATTGGCGGAATATTGCCGGCAACTGGGCCTTACTGAAGTAGAAAGCTATTACCATGGCAAATTCTCCGTTTGGCTGGAAAACCGGGCAGAACAAGGCGGCATCGTAAAAGCGCTGGTAAAAACCATTTGGCTGGCCGGGAAAGTTTTTACCAAAATTGTGCCGGTAGAGAGTAAGTCATTATCGCCATATATTGTATTGAAAGCAGTGAAACCGTTATAGCGTAAAAGATTAAAAAATGAAACTCCACCTTTTTGACGAACAGGTTTATATCGACCGCAGAAATATATTAAAGCAAACCATCGGTCAGGATGGCCTCATCCTGCTGCTGGGCAACGAGGACAGCAGCATGAACTATAAGGACAATTGCTACCCCTTCAGACAGGACAGCAGTTTTTTGTATTATTTCGGGCTGGATGTGCAAGGCCTTGCCGCCATTATCGATACCGATACCGGCGAGGAGGTAATTTTTGGCGATGAATTGAGCATCGATGATATTGTTTGGACCGGTACGCTGCCCACTGTAAAAGAAATGGCATCGCTGGTGGGTGTTAAGCAAACCAACCCTTACCAGCAAGTAGTACGTTATATCCACAAAGCCATTATAACGGGCCGGAAGGTGCACATCCTCCCGCCCTATCGCCCTGAAAATAAAATTAAACTGGCGGAATGGCTTAACGTGAGCCTGGAAGATGCTGCTGATCACGTTTCGGTAAAATTGATCAAAGCGGTTATTGCCCAGCGGGTGATCAAATCGCCGCTGGAGATTGAGCAAATGGAAAACGCGGTGTCTATCAGCGTTGATATGGAGCTGGCCGTGATCAAACATACACGCCCCGGCATCAAGGAATACGAATTGGTGGCCAAAGCCGAAGAGGCTGCTATGACGGCTAACGCCCGGCTGGGTTACCCCGCTATTATTACCACGCACGGCCAAACCCTGCATACCCATTATTACGGCAATACTTTGGAAGAAGGCCGCATGGTTTTAAGCGATATCGGCGCCGAAAATGCCATGCACTATGGCGGCGATCTTACCCGCACCTTCCCTGTCGGCCGCAGTTTTACCACGCGGCAAAGGGAGTTGTACGAAGTAGTTTTAAATTCGATGGATCACGCCATAAGTATGTTAAAACCGGGCGTCAGGTATAAAGATATTCACCTGGCGGCCTGCCAGAAACTGGTTGAAGGCCTAACCCAGGTAAACCTGATGAAAGGCAATGCTGCAGAAGCGGTAGCCGCAGGCGCACATACCATGTTTTTTCAATGCGGATTAGGGCACATGCTGGGCATGGACACCCACGATATGGAAGACCTGGGCGAACCTTACGTAGGCTATACCGATACGCTGAAAAAGGAAACCACCATATTCGGCCTTAAATCATTGCGACTGGGCAGAGAACTGGAGAAAGGCTTTGTGCTGACGGTAGAGCCGGGCATTTATATTATCCCTGAATTGATAGACCGCTGGGCAGCCGAGAAAAAGTACGCTGATTATATTAACTACGATGTTTTAAACACCTACCGCGATTTTGGCGGTATCCGCATCGAGGACAACTTTTTGATCACGGAAACGGGCAGCCACCTGCTTGGAAAATATCTGCCTAAAACTTTGAAAGAGATAGAGAACTTAAAGGGCTAATACTGTTTGTAGTATAAAATACCGGTGATCTTATTTTTTTGAAAGGTATTTCACCTGCAATTGTTTTACAAAACGGAATCCCCTTTGCAGCAAACTGCCTTTACGATTTTTAAGGAAAGATTTAATGGCCTGGTAAGCCTGCTGGTCTTCTTTAATTTCGGAAGGAAATTGGGTAACAGGTTTCTGCGTTATCCGCACATGGTACATGTTTTCCTTATTGGAGTGTACGCCGGTACCGTCATTGCCGATATTGTTGACAAGGGATATAGAAGGATTAAGGGTAAGGCCGCCTTTTAAAAAGATGGACGCGTACCAGCGGATGGCCCATGAATCATTTTTACCGGCTTTAAAACCCACAAGTTGCTTCCAGAAATTCATGGTGCCTTCGATCGAAAAGCGGTCGATTTTCTTTTTGTCGAACTGTTTCAGCAATACATCCACATCAGGTTCAAAATCTTTCCATGCCCGGGCCCAGGTTGCCCAGCCCCAGCTGGTCGCCGCGCGGAAAAAGAAGGTTTGCGGAAGATCTTTCGCTTTTAACTGGTACATATATGCGCCGATATGCATTACTTTTTCTTCTTTAGCATATTTATCTAAGGCTTCATTAAAATACCGCAGGGTAAAGGGCGATGAAAGCAGGTCGTCCTCAAAAACAATCACCTTATCATATTCATTCACCAATTGCGTTACGCCGCTGATAACGGATTCAGCTAATCCGAGGTTCAGGTTTCTTTCAGTGATTTTTACAGATTTAAAACCAGTTATTTCTTTGACCAGCTGCCGCACTTCTTCTACTTTAGCTTTATCGGCATCCGTTTTTGCAGCATCCGAAAAAATAAACAGGCGCGATTCCTCCGCCAGCAAATTTTTTTGCAAATAACTTATGGTCCGCCGGGTATGTTCGGGCCGGTTGTAAACAAATAAGGCTATCGGGGCAAGGTTCTGCATTGAACAAACACTAATTTTCTCGAATTTATGCGAATTTCACGAATTGGAAATTTTAATACTACTTTCCATATACCGTCATTTTTAGATTTTAACGCAGAGAAACAGAGGAGGCGCAGAGATCGCTAAGTTTCAAAATTGTCGATTTTTTCTCTGTGCTCTCCGCGCCTTCTTAGTGCTCTCCGTGTTAAAATACTTTTAAATAACTGGTTAATTTTTTCAGTTTAAAATATATTCACCTGCTGATCAGCTTTTTTTACCAGAACCGTATAGGCATTGGCTAACTTCTCATTCATTTTTTTGCCGAAAACTATTCCAAGCATGTCCTTTAACGCATATTCCGTGCTGATCTTTATATTCTTCACCAAACTTTTTGATTTCTTTTGATTCACGTAGGTATTAAACCTGGTTACCTCCGGTTCAATCAGGGAGGTCAGGTCATCTTCTATTTCAAAACCTTCCGTTTGCAACAGATAGCGCAGCGAAGTCGGAGTGTACACGTTGATGTGCCCGTACGCCAGGAAATGTTTGATCCTTTTGTCAACCCCTACCCTGTAATCCAGCGGCACTTCAATAATGCAATGGCGTGCTACCCTTTTTAGTTCGCGCAGCAACATGCGCTCATGCTCTACATGTTCCAAAACATGCGATAGGATGATCAGATCGAAACTGTCTTTTTCAAACGGCAAAGTGTAACCATCAAATAACTGCACTGATTTCACGCCTTCAATATTCCTGGCCAGGATGTGTTCTACGCCGCTTTCCGAAATTTCTACCGCGTGGTATTCTTCGGCGAAATTGGCATCGGCTAAAAATTTCAGGATACTGCCGTCGCCGGCGCCAACTTCCAGCACTTTTTTAAAGGTGCGGCCTTTGCTCACATCAATAATATGCTGCGCCTTGTATTTAGCGCCCAGCATGCGCCAGGCCTCGTCGTGCTTTTGGTAAAATTCGTCGTATGCGGTTTTAACGTTCCCGCTGATGATCTGTTCAGCCATATTAAATATTTAGGCAGTTTTCGGGCCTGTAAAAAACGGATGTCGCTTTCCTGTAAAATAGTCCCGGCGAAATACCGGTAAATGCCAGTTCCTTAAAGCCTTTATTAGTTAAATAAGTAATTCCCTCTTTATAAAATTCCCGCTCCGAATCATCCAGTACGATCACGCCTTTTTCAGATACCGCTTTTACCGCCTGTTTGCAGCAGTTTACCCGGTCGCGGCCGTCCACAATAATGATATCGAAGGTTTCTTCCAGCTTAAGGGGCACACGGCAATAATCGCCGTCGCGTACCAGTTCGCAAAAAATCATTTCGGCATTTTCGGGTTTTGTATTGACGATTTTATCAAACCACGCCTTATCATGCTCCACCGAAACCACAATGCCAGCGTATTTGGCATAAAAGTAAGTTGAATTGCCGGAGCCAAACTCAAATACGGTATGCTGACGGTTTAATCGTTCTTTAATAAAGTCGATAAACGAATAGGTAACCCAGGGAATAGGATTATTGTCCTGGTCAACCGGCGACCGGCTGTCAAATGCATTGAACCAGCCGACCTGGTCAAGATAACCCTTATCATTAAATGACAGCAATGTGCGCAGCCTTTTGGGGCTTGTAAATACTTTAAACAGTAAATTAAGTTTATTACTCATCGTTTAATGATCTTTTGAACCAGCGAAATTAAAAATAATGATTTAAACATCATCACTGCCTGGTCGTTAACTTTTGGAATAAATACGATAAAGAAGGTAGCGCTGGCATAAGCAACCAGGGTAGCAATGGCCGCGCCCATCATTCCCATGCGCGGTATCAACACCAGGTTCAATAAAATGTTTACGATTGCACCAAACCCGGTACGGATAAAGGTAAGCTTATTAAAATTTTCGGCTATTAAATACTGGCTGCTGGCAGCCCCCAAAAATACGAACACCCCCGACCAGATATGCACGGCTAATGTCGGCGCCGCATAAGCATATTCAGGCGTAAATAACTTATAAATCAATGGTGCGGCGAAGGTGATAATAACGGCCACCGGCAAGCTGATATAAACCATCAGGTCGTACAAATGCTGGATGCGCTTTTTATAACGTGCGGCATCATCCCGCTTAGCATTCAAAATGGCCGGAAAAAGGGAGGTAACGATCACCGCGGGTATAAAATTCCAGGCTTCACTTAAATTGGAGACAGTTTGATAGGCGCCCGCTTCCTTAACGCTGTACATATTTTGCAGCATGATCTGGTCTATCCTCATATAAAGTGCCACCATTATGCCCGACAACATTAACGGCCATGAATATTTGAACAGTTTCCCGGCCAGTTCAAAGTTGAATGACCAGTTGAGCACACTCCTCTGCTTGCGCTGGTAGGTAAAAAAATAACCGACGGAGATCAGGAGAAAGTCAAAGGTATAAGCGTAAACAAACCAAATCAATGGCATTTTATGATAGATCAACCATAGTTTTACAGCAGCTGATACCAGGTTTCCCGCAATCTGCACCTGCATGATATATTTAGATTGCACCTGCGACTGGAAGTAGGCATCAATGACTGTAAAAGCCTGTATTACCCCGATAAACGAAAAGATAAACACATAGCTATAGGGTGTTTTATGAGCAGGATAGATAAGGTAGGCGAAATAAATTAATGGGATACAGCAAAAACCGGCAAATACCTTCATCCAAAATGATGTACCCAGTATCTGGTCGCGGTTATCAGGGAACTGATGGAGCTCTTTAACGATGAACTGGTCGAGCCCAAGGGTAGCGATGGCCGAAAAAAAGTAAATATAAACCGTTCCACCAGCCAAAATACCATTAAATTGCCTGCCCAGGTATCGCGCCAGGATAATGCTGACGATCATTTTTATACCCAGGCTCCCTACGCGGCCCACAAACAGCATTCCCGTATTTTTAAAATACTTTTCAAATGCCTGCTGGTCAAAACCTGGGATATTGGGGAAACGCATATTTGTGCAAAGGTATTGTTTTTGGTTGATTTGGCGAGTGGTTGATTAGTTGAGCGGTAAATAACTTGTTGCTTCCTAAAATTACAAGCATTACTTTTAGTTTTTCTCAAATACTATAATTCGGAAAAAGAATGACTATAAATCAATCTGTAATAGCGGATATAAAGGCAATTATTCTTAATGCAAAAGACACAGCTATCCGCTTGGTAGACCATGAACGTACGAAGATGTACTGGTATATCGGTAAACGTATTTTTGAAGAAGAACAGGAGGGAAAAGATCGTGCAGATTATGGCAATTATCTAACCAGATTTATTGCAGAACAGTTAGAGCCGGAATATGGAAGTGGCTTCTCAAAAAGACAGGTGGAGCTTTTCCGCCAGTTTTATCGCACATTTCCAATTGCGAATACAGTGTATTCGCAATTGAGTTGGAGCCAATACAAGTTACTTCTACGCCTTGATACACAAGACAAACGGGATTTTTATATCGCAGAAACTGTTAAAAATAACTGGACAGTGCGCCAATTGGAAAGGCAAATCTATAGTAGTTTGTGGGAACGGTTATTGATGAGCAATGAAAAAGAAAATGTATTGGCTGTAGCCCGAAATGAAAAACAGCCATCCGATGCAAAAGAAATCATTAAAGATCCCATGTACCTTGAATTTTTAGGATTACGCAGGGAAGCATCTTATTATGAAAAAGACTTGGAACAAGCGATTATTACGCATCTGCACGACTTCTTATTAGAACTTGGCAATGGCTTTGCTTTTGTCGCAAGGCAAAAGCGGTTACATATTGAAGGTGATGAGTTTTTCATTGATCTTGTTTTTTATAACCGACTTTTACAATGTTTTGTTATTATTGAGATAAAAACCTCCAAGTTTACACATCAGGATATAGGGCAATTGCAGATGTATGTAAACTATTATGACCGGTACGAAAAGAAAGACTTTGAAAACCCTACTATAGGAATTTTACTTTGTGCAGAAAAAAATAATGCCGTAGTAAAAATCTCTTTACCTGAAAATAACAAAACCATTTTTGCCAGCGAATACAAATTGTACTTACCCTCTGAACAACAATTAATTGACGAGGTAAAGAAAGAGATCAATAAAATAAATAATGAATAATATCTGTTAGAAAAAATAATTACCTGAAAGCAAAAAAGCACCCTGAATTCTCAGGATGCTTTTTACTTTATGTTTTGATTGACTTGACAAATTAAGCAGCAAACTTAATCAACCACTCACCTAATCAACCCAGTCAACTAACTTACTGATTCACAAACTTCTTGGCGTTAACCTTACGTTCGTTTTCGTTCAGGAATATTTTACGCATGCGGATGCTTTGCGGGGTTACTTCGATGTATTCGTCAGCCTGGATGTATTCCATTGATTCTTCCAATGAGAATTTGATAGCCGGTGCAATACGCACGTTGGTATCACTTCCCGAAGCGCGCATGTTGGTTAACTGCTTGCCTTTGGTTAAATTGATCACCAAATCGTTATCGCGGATGTGTTCGCCTAAAACCTGGCCTTCGTAAATATCAACTCCGGGATCAACATGGAAACGGCCGCGGTCCTGCAATTTGTCAATAGCAAAAGCGGTTGTTTTACCTGTATCCATAGAAACCAGTACACCGTTTGAACGGCCGGGGATGGCACCCTTCCATGGTTCGTATGATTTAAAGCGGTGGGCCATAATAGCCTCGCCACCGGTTGCAGTTAATACGTTGTTACGTAAGCCGATGATACCGCGGGCAGGGATTTCAAACTCCAGATGCTGTAAGTCGCCTTTTGGCTCCATTACTAAAAGGTCGCCTTTACGCTGGGTAACCAGTTCAATCACCTTACCGGCTACTTCTCCCGGTACATCAACGATCAGGGTTTCAACCGGCTCACATTTTACACCGTCAATTTCTTTGATGATTACCTGTGGCTGGCCAACC
Source organism: Mucilaginibacter sp. (assembly GCA_031292485.1). GTDB lineage: Bacteria > Bacteroidota > Bacteroidia > Sphingobacteriales > Sphingobacteriaceae > Mucilaginibacter. The sequence goes on along the minus strand of JARLHA010000014.1, from coordinate 43,314 downwards.
TGTAACTCATAACCTTCGCGGCGCATGGTCTCTATCAATACTGATAAGTGGAGGATGCCACGGCCATATACAAGGTACGAATCAGGCGATTCGGTTTCAACAACCTTCAATGCCAGGTTTTTTTCCATTTCCTTATATAAACGATCGCGCAGGTGGCGTGAAGTCACAAACTTACCTTCTTTACCAAAAAACGGTGAAGTATTGATGGTGAACAGCATGTTCATGGTAGGCTCGTCAATATGGATAACTTCCAGTTGTTCTGGTTTGTCAAAATCGGCGATGGTATCGCCGATATCAAAACCATCAATACCTACCACAGCGCAAATGTCGCCTGACTTAACTTCAGTCGCTTTTACCTTACCAAGGCCTTCAAATGTATATAGTTCTTTTATTCTTGATTTCTGGATAGTCCCGTCGCGTTTTACCAGTGACACCGGCATGTTTTCGCGGATAACGCCGCGGGCCACACGGCCGATAGCGATACGGCCAACGAATGAAGAATAATCAAGTGAAGTAATTTGCATCTGCAAGGTACCTTCAGCCTCGGGAGCCGGAGGAATATTTGCCAGGATGGCATCCATCAACGGGAAGATATTGTCAGTAGGCTGTTTCCAGTCGGTGCTCATCCAGCCTTGTTTTGACGAACCATAGATTACCGGGAAATCCAGCTGCTCTTCAGTTGCTTCAAGGTTAAAGAAAAGTTCAAAAATCTGTTCGTAAACTTCTTCGGGGCGGCAGTTTTCTTTATCTACCTTATTTACTACCACGATTGGTTTTAGACCTAAAGCCAAAGCCTTTTGCGTTACAAAGCGTGTTTGGGGCATTGCGCCTTCAAAGGCATCGCACAACAGCAATACACCGTCGGCCATTTTCAATACACGTTCCACCTCGCCGCCAAAGTCGGCGTGACCAGGGGTGTCAATGATGTTGATTTTAACATCTTTATATCTTACCGAAACGTTTTTGGAAACGATGGTAATACCCCGTTCGCGTTCCAGGTCGTTATTATCCAGTATCAGTTCACCTGTTTGTTCATTATCCCTGAATATTGAACAACTGTGTAATATCTTATCAACGAGGGTAGTTTTACCGTGGTCAACGTGTGCGATGATCGCTATATTTCTTATTTTTTGCATTTAAATGCGCCTCTAAATTTGGCGCAAAGGTACGCTTATTTAGCGAAAATTTAAAGAGTTAGCAAGTTATTAGTGAAATAATGATGTTGGGTTAACAAAAAGAGACTTTAATTTAAAGATGAAATACCGGATTTATTTCTCAAATACATCAAAAATGTGTTCAATATCAGGTTTTTCATTTTAACAATGGTTGACAAAACCGACGCTACAACCGTTTTTGCAATATATCACAACTTGAATATATAGTTGAGCACGTTTGCAAATTTAAACTTACGAAATCCGGCAAATACCTCTCTCCAATCACTTTTTAAAGTGACGTCTGTCATATTTCCGTCACGTCAGCTTTCATAGTTTTGAAATGTTTTTACAGGTCAAAATTTCTCACAAAAACAATCACTGATTATGAAACTAATAAAAAGTAAACAATTCTGGATCATCACTACTGTAATGCTCTCTTTAGGGTATGTTGTAAGTTGTACAAAAAGAGACCAGATAATTATCCCAGGCGCTGGCGCGACCGTCAGCACAACCACCCTCGTATCCGTAAAAACTACAACCGCGCCAACAATAGACGGTACAGTTGAAAGCTTATGGAAAAATGCACCGGCATTAGACATTACACCTACGGTACCTGATCCGGGCAATGGCCTTTTTACAGGTTACAATGGTCAAACCTATCCTGCTACGCTACAATCAATGTATGATGATCAATACATTTACTTTTTAGCGCAATGGTCTGATCCAACACAAAGCGTTTATGTAGCCACCTGGTATTTTGATCCCGTAGCTCAACTTTGGGCACAGGAGCCAACCAGTAAAACTTTTGACAGCAATGGCAATGTAACCAGGGACGGTTTTGGTGAAGACAAATTCGCGATGCTGTTTAACATCGACAACTCGACACCAAAATTCATTAGCCAAACCTGCTATGCCAGTTGCCACGTATTTCAGCCATATACCAATTTTGCAGTTTCGCCTCCGGTTGAAGTTTCAAATGCAAACAACGGCAACCACTATACAAATGGCGCCAGCGAAAAAATTGATATGTGGTGGTGCCACTTAAGCCGCGACGTTATCTTTAACCAGATGGATGATGATTACCAGGATTGGGCAGGCGGACCAGCGATTACCAATTTAACCGGTGGTTCTGCAAATGGCCGTCACGTAGATGATCTTGTTGTAAACGGCACATCAACTACCTGGCCTTACGGTCCTACTTACACCACTGCCTTACCACAGGGTGCTTTAAATAACAAGCAAACACTTAAATTAAATGGTACCGGAAGCAAAGTAAGTGTACCTATGTGGATTTATCCAGACGCTTCCAATTACTATTACGTTTTGGCCAGCGACACCCTGGCAGGCGGTAAAGCCGTTAAAATTACAGGCGTTAGTTCAACCGGTGTGTTAACTTATGCAGGCGGCAAAATTGACCCTAACAGCGGTACTGATTACCAAAGAACAGGAGATCCTGTGTTTGGCGGCGACGGTCCGAAATGTTTCCCTAGTTACATTGCGTCCCCATTGATCGGTGGCAGGGCTGACATTACTGCATCTGCAATTTATACAGGCTCAGGATGGATCGTTGAATACAAACGTAAATTAAAAACAGGTGATGTATTAAAACAGGATGTTGACTTTTCGAGCTTGCAGGATCAGCCATTTGGATTCGCGATCTGGAATAAATCAAACAACCAGCACGGCATACAGCCATATCTGCTACTGACATTTAAGAAATAGTGCACCGCTGTTATTTCAATAATTAAAAAACAAAGATCATGTCCAAGAAAAAAACGGGAATGGTATTGATCCTTATCGCTAGCATTATAGTTACGATAGCCAGTTGTACCAAGACAGATACTGTACTGATAGACAACACGCAGATAATAACAACTACTGTAAGCTTTGCAAAGGATATTCAGCCGATCTTAACAAAAAGCTGCGCGCTGAGCGGCTGCCATAGCGGCAGCCAGGCGCCAAACTTATCGGCTGCAACCTCATATAACGCACTGGTAACCGGCGGCTATGTTAATACTGGTACCCCTAAAAGCAGTTCGGTGTATTTGTGGCTTACCGGGAAGAAGGCAGTAGCCATGCCGGCCGGCGGCACAAATAATCCTTCCAATATCAACGCATTAATGCTTGCCTGGATTACACAAGGAGCTAAAAACAATTAAAAAAACAACTCATGAAAAAACACAATAGTTATTCATCATTTATTCCGGGTTTTGCCAGGGGGTGCCTGCTTATTGTACTCTGCAGCGGATTTGGGAGTGTAATGGCCCAGGATACGACTGCAAAAAAAGCAGCAAAACCCGCCGATACTTCGGCGGAAGCCCCGGTCGTTAAAAAGAAATCATTTGTCAAAAACACTTTTGAAGGAAATTATTTAATTGACGACCAAAGCGTAATGGTGCCTATTAAAGGCACGTTTGAATTTGATATCCAGCACAGGTTCGGAACCGTACAACACGGTTTTTCGGACGCATTCGGTTTGTTTGCGGGCGCTAATATGAAACTTAATTTAAGCTATGTGCCGGTTAACAACCTGCAAATAGGCCTGGGTGCCAGCAACGAGAATATGCAGGTTGACGGGAACATAAAATTCGCCATCATCAGGCAAACAAAGGATGGTTCGATGCCGGTGAGCGTAACCTATTATGTTAACTCCATAATGGATACCCGCAAAGCGGATAATACTACCTTGTTTGTAAACACGTCAGACCGTTTTAGTTTCTACAACGAAATTATTATTGCCCGGAAATTCAGCGAAAATTTCTCGTTGCAGATAAGCCCGAGCTACTCGCACTTCAATAACCTGCAGGGTTACCAGGATGCCAGCGGCAAAGTAATGCCGATCTGGAACCATGACAACTTTGCGGTTGAATTGGGCGGCAAGCTTAAAGTTTCAGATGGTATGTCGCTGATAGCCAATTACGACCAGCCGGTTACGCAGAATCCAGCCCAAAACCCGCGGCCAAACATAAGTTTCGGGATTGATATGCGGACAAGCGGCCACGATTTCCAAATATTCATAGGCAACTACGGATCGTTAAGCCCTCAAAATAACACTTTTTTCAACCAAAATGATTACAAAAAAGGAGAGTTCCTGATCGGGTTCAACATATCAAGGCTTTGGAACTTTTAATTTAAAACAATAAGGAAGTTCATTGCTTCCATATATATAATATCAACCAGATCAATAAATTAGAAAACGCATGAAAAAGAAATTAACTTTTATTGGCTCGTTATTTGCCGTTTGCATGATGAGCTTCGCATTTACAATTATCCAGCAACCAAAACCATGGCCGGTACCCGAAAAAAATGCAAAAATGGCCAACCCTGTAAAATCAAATGCCGAATCGCTGGCTTCAGGCAAATCCTTATGGAATTTACATTGTGTTTCCTGCCATGGTAAAAAAGGTTTGGGCGATGGCAGCAAAGCAGCGCAGTTAAAAACCACGCCACAGGATATGACCGAAACAAAATTTCAGGCCCAGTCTGACGGATCACTGTATTACAAGATCTCTGAAGGCCGTGATGACATGCCAAGCTTTAAAAAGAAGATTCCGGATGCTGAAGATATCTGGAACCTCGTAAATTATGTTCGCGCACTAAAAAAATAGTTGTTTTAATTAAGGAGGCCTTGCTCAACAGCGGGCCTCTTTTAATTTAAACCCGTGCAGTATATCACTACCGTTCTGAATATATATGATCAATGTCACTTTTTCCCTTGTTTCTGATCATGCAGCCCTCCGGTTAGTAGTTATACCTTGCACATATAATATAAGCACCAGGATTTATGGATATTAAGGAAAATAATACACCAGCAAATGCGCCATCGCGCAGAAAATTTGTTTGGGGAATGGGCATCTTATCCGCTTTTGCCGCTGTTGGAAGTATCACAGGTATCTCCTTCTGGCGTAAAAAGAAACCGATAGAAAACAAAAAACAAACCGTTAAAATGCTGACCCAGGACGGACGCCTTGTTGAGGTGGATGTATCGAAAATTAATGGCAAGATGAAAAAGATCACCAATACGGAGATGCAGCACTGGATAAAAAAATAAATAATAAAACCTTTTATTAAATAAGAGATGGAATTAAAAGATAGCTCACGAAGGGATTTCCTGATTGCCGGCCTCGCTGTTGCTGCGATAGCAACCGGGTGCACGCCAGGCAGCCCTTTTGAAGCCGCAGTTGGCGACGATGTAAAACCATCGGGCAAAAAAGTAAAACTATTGTCGGTTGACGGCGAAGAGATTGAGGTTGACGAGGCATTTTTAAAACCGGTGCCGCACATGCCAACAATTACCAATGCAGAAGCAAGGGTTGGCATACCAGGCAAGAAATTTGTGATGGTAATTGACCTTTCACGGTGTAAAAACCTGAAGAAATGCCAGTCGGCCTGTAACCATGCGCATGACTTAAACCCCGGCGAGAACTGGATTAAAGTAGATCCGATGCAATCAGCCGAACATACCGCGCCCTATTGGGAACCCACCACCTGTATGCATTGCGATGAACCGCCCTGTGTTAAGGTTTGCCCTGTTGACGCTACATTTAAAAGACAAGACGGGATTGTGCTGATAGACAGCGACCGCTGTATTGGCTGCCGCTTTTGTATGGCTGCATGCCCCTACTCTACCAGGGTGTTTAACTGGGGCGCACCCGAAATACCTGCCGACGTGGCCAGTCAGCCTTATTCAGCAGAAACAAGTATCCCGCAGAAAAAAGGTACTGTTGGCAAATGTGATTTTTGTGCCGATATGACCAGGATGGGTATGCTGCCGCATTGTGTTTCGGCCTGCCCTAACGGAACTTTCTTTTATGGCGACCTGAACGAAGATTCGGTAACCAATGGCGCGGAGACCTTCAGGTTCAGCGACCTGATGCGCGATAAAGGAGGCTACCGGCTAATGGAAGATTTAGGTACTAAACCAAGCGTTTATTACCTGCCCCCTGTAAGCCGGAACTTCCCGTTTGAATCGGGGCTCGAAAATGATAAGTTACAAAATAAATAACCTTAAATAATTAAAGGTGGAAAATTCAAAATCAATAGCCGGAGAAGAACAAATTATCCAGGACCTGCTGCCAAGAAAATTTAAAAATAGCGGTAAGATATTGGTGTATATATTATCGGCATTCTGCCTGGTAGGCATATATGCCTATTACCGGCAGTTAAGGTATGGTTTAATTGTAACCCATATGCGCGATTATGTATCGTGGGGGATTTACATATCAAACTTTGTATTTTTTGTAGCCATTAGCCTGGTTGGCTCGTTAATAACCGCCGTATTCAGGCTGGCGGGTGTAAAATGGGGATCGCCGCTTACGCGGATCGCCGAGATGATAGCGGTCGCGGCCATTATTTTCGCTTCCATTATCATCATTGTGGATATGGGTAGTCCTGAGCGGTTTTATAACCTGTTTTTATACGGACGGATCCAGTCGCCCATTATTTGGGATGTTATTGTGATCACCACATATTTCTTTATCAGTATCCTTCTTTTATACTATCCATTACTGCCCGACCTGCAGATCCTGCTGCGGTTTAAGGAAAAATCAGGACCACGCCTTCATAAGTTTTATAGCTATCTGGGTTCTTTCTGGAAAGGCAGCCATAAACAATACCTGTTAAGTAAAAAAGCCATTAATGCGCTCTGCATCGCTATTATACCCGTTGCTTTTACCATCCACACCGTAACCTCGTGGCTGTTTGCCACCACTTACCGCCCAGGGTGGGATAGCACCAACTTTGGCGCTTATTTCATCGCCGGTGCTTTCCTGGTGGGCGCTGGCGCCGTAGTGGTTGCCATGTATATTTTCAGGAAATGGTATGGCCTTGAGAAGTATATTACACTTGACCATTTTGACAAGATGGGCCGCGTACTGGTACTTTTGTGCCTGCTTTACCTTTATTTTAACGTGAATGAGTTTTTAACCCCCTTCTTTAAAATGAAAGAATCTGAAGCGGGGTATTTAAATGATATGTTTTCAGGATCATTTGCACCCGTTTTCTGGTTCGCCATATTTACCGGCATTATCCTGCCCATCATCATTTTATTATTTAAAAAGGGCCGTAAACCACTGCCCATGTTTATCGTGGGGATTATGGTGGTAGTAGGCGCCTGGTTTAAACGTTATTTAATTGTTACCCCTACCCTGCTGCACCCCTTTATGCCAATGCATGATGTACCCGCAAGTTACCATCATTATTTCCCAAGCTGGGAAGAATGGGCCATTACAATGGGTTCATTAGCGGGTGCCATTTTAATCATCGTAGCGCTTTGCCGCGTGTTCCCTATTATTCCTATTCAAGAAACTATAAACGAACATCATGAAACTGCTAAATAAAATACTTTTCGGATCATTATCCCTGCTCTTTCTTTTGCCAGGTTATAATGCATTTGCCCAAACGGCAGATAAAGGCAGCGTGAGCGTAGCAGTGAGCTACTTTAATGCCAATAACAAGATCCCTTATGTTGTGGTAAAAGTAAAAACCAAAGTAAACGGCAAATTTCAAAATGTGGGCGGTATCCCACTTAAATTATCTTTAAACAAGGATTCGGAGGGCACGCTCATCGGCAAGGTAGTTACCAACGAACAGGGCGAGGCAACGGCCATTATCCCCCAATCCTTAAAAAAAGAATGGAGTTCGACCGTTAAACATACTTTTATTGCCGCTTTTGCAGGTAACGCCAAATACGATAGTACATCCACCAGCCTAACCGTTAGCAAAGCGAAAATACTGATCGACACCACCTCCAGCCGCTCCGTTGTAGCTACGGTAATGGAACTGAAAGATACCACCTGGACACCCGTTAAAGGCGTTGACGTGGTACTTGCGATCAGGCGCCTGGGCAGCGATTTGAACATCAACGAAACAGCCACCTTCGCTACGGATTCTACCGGCAAGGCATCCGGTGATTTTAAACGGGACAGCATCCCCGGCGACTTAAAAGGTAATATTACCCTGGTAGCTAAAGTTTTGGACAACGATACCTACGGGAACCTGTTTATTGAAAAAAAGGTACACTGGGGTTCCAAATTTGTATCCAAAGCAAATGATTTTAATGCCCGTACGCTATTTGCAACACGAGCCAAAGCGCCGGTATGGCTAATGGTTATTGCCACAGGTATCATTATTGGCGTTTGGACGGTTTTGATATTGCTGGTGCAAAATATTTTGAAGATCAAAAAATTGGGCAACGAGGCCTGATGCTTTTAAGATAGTTGTTTTTAATTTGTTTCGTTTTTGCTCTGCCAACCGGAGGGCTGCCTGTTTTGAAGGGGGCAGTTACAGGCTGGCGGAGCAATTTTTTGGCTGGATTTTATCTGGCGGCTCCCGGCTTAAATATTTAAAATAATCAAATAATATTTCTTTTTATTTCAAATTTCCCGTTAGCTTTATCATATGAAAAATATATACTTACTCATTGTTAGCCTGTTTATAACTATATCTGTAGTACAGGCTCAGGATAGCTGGGTAACCCATAAAGGCGATAACCGGATATCGCTTAAATTCCCCAATGAACCCAAAGAACTGACACCAGGCAGTTTTATAGCAGTGGATAAAGACAGCATTGCCTATGTATTTACTATCGTTGATTTCCAGGTGGTTGCCAACCTCGATTCAGTAGCATTGGCCCCTATGAAAAACACGCCCGAATTTGCTGAGCAGATGAAAACTGGCATGAAGCAAAGCTTACCTGATGTGGATTTTCCGGACTTTGCAATAGGTACATGGAAGGGATTCACCAGCTATACTTCAACAGGCTTTGATTCGAAAAAGAAAAAATACGATTTATTCATGTTTATTATCGGAAGTAAACTTTATAGCGTATCAACCATCGCAAGTCAGGGCGTCAGCGATTCTGGCCATAATAGTTTTGTTAATTCGATAATGCTGAGTAATTAGCGGATTGTACCACTCAATTTTTTAAAACTGCCCTACCGCAGGTTTGTTGTTATAAAGCAGCTGAAAAGCGCGCCTGCAAAAAGAAATGCTATTTATAAAATACCCGGAAAGCCTGGTTAGCTCCCAATTTGAAAATTGGGTGATTTGGAAATTTGAAAGAAAAAAATACCGATTTGAAAACCGAAAAATCAATCTTCAAATTTTCAAATCGGCACATTTTCAAATCATTACAAGCCAAAAGCAGCCTTCACCTTATCTACGTAATCCAGTTTTTCCCAGGTAAACAGCTCCACATCTTTTGTTACCACGGTACCTTCAGGGCTTACGAAAGTTTTGGTTACTACCTTGCTTGGTTTGCCAAAGTGGCCATAGGCAGCGGTTTCGCTGTATATAGGGTTACGCAATTTAAAGCGTGTTTCAATGGCATAAGGGGTCATATTAAATATAGCCTCTACTTTTTTGGCGATCTCGCCGTCGTTAAGGTCAACTTTACCGGTTCCATAGGTATTGATATAAATACCCATAGGCTGGGCAACGCCGATAGCGTAGGATACCTGTACCAGCACCTCGTCGCAAACACCTGCGGCCACCAGGTTTTTGGCGATATGGCGGGTGGCATACGCTGCCGAACGGTCTACTTTTGAAGGATCTTTACCGGAAAATGCGCCGCCGCCATGAGCGCCTTTGCCGCCGTAAGTATCTACAATGATCTTACGGCCGGTTAAGCCTGAATCGCCGTGCGGGCCGCCGATCACAAATTTGCCGGTAGGGTTAATATGGTATTTAATGCCATCACCGAAGAAGTGGGCATATTTTGGATATTTGGCTTTCACCCTCGGGATGAGGATGCTGATGATATCGTCGCTGATCTTTTTCAGCATGGCAACCTCTTCGTCAAAATCATCATGCTGGGTTGAGATCACGATAGCATCTATCCTTACCGGCTTGTTATTGTCGTCATACTCCAGTGTCACCTGCGATTTTGCATCAGGGCGAAGATATTTGATATCGGTATTTTCGCGGCGGATGGCAGCCAGCTCAATCAAAAGCGCATGGGCAATATCCAGTGCCAGCGGCATATAATTATCAGTTTCAACGGTGGCATAGCCAAACATCATCCCCTGGTCGCCGGCGCCCTGCTCTTCTTTTGCAGAACGGTCGACACCCTGGTTGATATCAGGCGATTGCTCATGAATAGCAGACAATACCGCGCAGGAATTACCATCAAACATATACTCGCCTTTGGTATAGCCGATTTTATTGATCACCTCGCGGGCAATTTTCTGAACATCAAGGTAAGCCTTTGATTTTACTTCGCCGGCTAAAACCACCAGGCCGGTAGTAACCAACGTTTCGCAGGCCACTTTCGACTCAGGGTCGAAAGCTAAAAACTGGTCTATTAGTGCATCCGATATCTGGTCGGCAACTTTATCCGGATGTCCTTCTGATACGGATTCTGAGGTAAATAAGTATGACATAATTTTTATTGGATAAATTTTAATTATTAAGGTAGTTATTAAAACAAGCTGTTAATTCATATAAACCTGGCAAAAAGAAAGCGAATTATTTATGGGATTGTAGTAAAAAAGAAGTATGGTTTTAGCACTTTTTTACGTGGTTGCAATCCAGATCGATCCATTTTCCGTTACCTGTAAATAGGCAGCAGAAACTGGACGATGCAATTAAATCAGTCCACATTCAGGACGCTAAAATAAAACAATTTTTACAAAGCCGAAAATACATTTACTTTTGGCGCCAGAAAATATATTTAGTTGAAAGGGAAAGCGTTATTTATTGTAAACCCGATATCGGGCGGAAAAAAAAAGGAAGGGGTTCCTGAACTGATAGAAAAACATCTTGATGCAAATGCATTAACGCCTGTTATTCTTTTTAGCGACAGTGTTTCTCATGCCAGGGAAATAGCCCGGGATGCAGTAAACAAATTCGAGATGGTAGTGGCTGTTGGCGGCGACGGAACTGTGAATGAAGTAGCCTCGGCTATAGTGGGTACCGATATGAAGTTAGGCATTGTACCCTTCGGATCTGGCAACGGTTTATCCCGGTTCCTGCAAATCCCGATGGATACGATGAAAGCCATTCAAACACTAAACACCGGGCATGTCGAAATAATTGATTCAGCAACCCTAAACGGAAAGCCTTTTTTTAATATGGCAGGTATGGGTTTTGATGCGCATATTGCCGAAGTTTTTTCACACAACAAAAAGCGGGGGTTTATCACCTACATCAAGTCCTCGTTTGAAGAGTTCAATAAATATAAACCAGAATTATATAAAATAGATATCGACGGCAAGGCATATGATCGGAAATCGTTTATGCTGAGCTTTGCAAACTCTTCACAATACGGTAACGACGCTCATATCTCTCCATGCGCCTCCGTTCAGGATGGTTTACTGGATATTTGTATGATCGAACAGTTTCCGCTATGGAGGCTTCCTGAGATGGGCATCCGGATGATCACCAAAAAATCGGATAAAACTAAATATGTGGAGATCGTGCGGGGAAAACGTATCCGTATTACACGCGTTGCCGCCGGCCCCGTCCATCTTGACGGCGAGCCGCACACCGAAGGCACCGAAATCACGATTGAAATTGTACCCGCATCGTTAAAAGTGATCACGGGGATTGGTTTTAAAAAAACATCGTAGAAACGCAATATTTTGCGTCTCAAACCGACCGTTATCATTAACTGCATCGTTTGTTTGTTCCACAAGACGCAAAATATTGCGTCTCTACAAAATATAGAGCCATGTCAAAAAAAAATTTCACAGGGGTAGTTTATTCAACCGACCCGGATTTCCAATATCAGGAAAACGGCGGACAGTCTGCCACTACCCTGCCACCGCAGCAGCAAAACCTTAAAATATTCCTCGACCGCAAGGGCGGCGGCAAACTGGTTACCCGTGTAACAGGTTTCGTTGGCACCAATGACGATCTGGAAACCCTTGGCAAAAAACTTAAATCCAAATGCGGCGCCGGTGGCTCAGCCAAAGATGCAGAGATATTGGTACAGGGCGATTTTAGAGATAAGGTATTGGCGATGCTGCTGGCCGACGGATATAAGGCCAAAAAAGCGGGGGGATAGTTGATTAGTTAATTAGAGATTAGTAAAAAAACTTATAACAACTCCCTGGCTATTCGGATTGCTTCTGTCTTCGGACTTTACTGACTTTTCGGACTTTCGGACTACATCAATCTCTAACCTTAGTGTATCGAACTATACAAATAAATATCTACATATCAATTATTTATATGGTGTGTAAAACGTACATTATGTAAAAAAATATACTATTTTACTTGTTTCTTAGTGTTTAAAACCGGATTTTTGCGGCGACCAATTTATCTGTTTTAATGAGAAATCGTACTACCCATGTACCTGATTTGAGCTGTTACGGGCTCGACCAGGCCAGGCACATCTATTACCAGTTAACTCCTGCCGAACTTATTGAAGAGGCTTTAAAAAGGAATGAAGGCGTTTTAACCGAAAACGGCGCACTTGCTATTGATACAGGTGAATTTACCGGCCGCTCACCCAAAGACCGTTTTATTGTGGAAGATGACCTTACGCGCGACACCGTTTGGTGGGGCAAAGTCAACTTTAAATTTGACAGCGCAAAATTTGATACCCTGCTGCAAAAAGTTTGCGACTACCTTTCACAACGGGATGTATTTGTACGCGATTCCTGCGCTTGCGCAAACGAAAAGTATCATATTGATATACGAGTGATTACCGAAACAGCCTATCAAAATCTTTTTTCGCACCATTTATTCTTGCGCCCAGAAGTAATAAACCCGCTTTTACCACCGGAGTGGACGATCATTGCGGCGCCGGGCTTTATCGCCAACCCCGAAGAAGATGGTACCCGCCAGCATAATTTCTCGATCATCAATTTTAGCCGGAAGATCATCCTCATCGGTGGGACCGGTTATACCGGCGAGATTAAAAAAGGAATATTTTCGGTGCTGAACTTTATTCTCCCGCTGCAAAAGAAGGTGCTTTCTATGCATTGCTCCGCCAATACGGGCGCAAAAGGCGATACCGCGATATTTTTCGGCCTTTCAGGGACGGGCAAAACTACGCTCTCCGCCGATCCGGAACGCAGCCTGATAGGCGACGATGAGCATGGCTGGAGCGATTACACCATCTTTAACTTTGAAGGTGGCTGCTATGCAAAATGCGCCGACCTCACCGCTGAAAAAGAGCCGCAGATATTTAAAGCAATCCAATTTGGGGCGTTGCTTGAAAATATCAATTTTATAAAGGGCACCCGGATGGTGAACTTTTCAAACATCGATAAAACCGAAAATACCCGGGTGGCCTATCCGCTTAATTATATCAATAACGCGGTAACACCTTCTATAGGGGCATCTCCCAAAAATATCTTCTTTTTAACGGCCGACGCGTTCGGGGTTTTGCCGCCAATATCAAAACTTAGCCCGGAACAGGCCATGTACCACTTTATTTCGGGGTACACCGCAAAAGTTGCCGGTACCGAAACAGGAATCACCGAACCAAAAGTTACTTTCTCTGCCTGTTTTGGCGAGGCTTTCCTTCCGTTAAACCCGGTCACCTATGCCAACCTGCTTGGCCAGAAAATAAAAGATCACCATGTAAATGTGTGGCTTGTTAACACAGGCTGGTCAGGCGGGCCGTACGGAACCGGTAAGCGAATCAAACTTAAATACACCCGCGCCATGATTACCGCCGCCCTTAATGGCGAACTTTGCAATGTGCAGTACATTGAGCACCCGGTTTTTAATTTAAGTATGCCGGTCACTTGTCCAAATGTGCCCGATCAGTTACTCGATCCGAAAAATACATGGTCAAACATGGAAAATTATGATGAAAAGGCCCATTATTTAGCGATTGCCTTTAACAAGAATTTTGAACAATACGCCAGTTTAAGCAATTTAGCCGTCTCAGAAGCTGGCCCGAATGTGCCGGTGCAACTTCAGTAACATAATTTTTATAAGTTATTACTTGCTATTATTAAAAAAAATAGGTTTTATTGTAAAAAATTGTATCGGTAAAATACGATTCATAAATTCTGTTACGTTAAGTATCCACCCTGTATACTAACCGTATAAAGTTTTTATTAAAAAATAATAAAGAATAATTTAAATAGTTTTTTTAATTCATTAAAATTCTATTTTTGTTATTCGCTTAATATATGCGCATTTAACAAACTTATATTCATAAACTAAAAACTAAAACTAAAAACTAAAGTAATGGCAAACGCACCAACAAAACCAACTACTCCTGTTAAAAAAGAAAGCGCAAGCGCTTCAGGCTTGTTTGCAACGCTTACTATTCCGATTTGTATAGCTGTTGCAATTTTAATATACATCTTTATACTGGGAGATCCGAGCCATTTTGCAGGAGGTGACACTTCAGCAGAGCCTACAGATTATTATGGTACCGTACACAGAGGGGGAACTATCGTACCGCTGATCATGTCGTACCTGTTAATCGTAATTACATTCTCTATCGAACGTTTTGTTGTTATCGGCAAAGCATCAGGTACAAGCAATGTGGATTCATTTGTTCGTAAAATACAAAGCTTCCTGAATGCAGGCAACATTGATGCAGCCAATGCAGAATGCGACAAACAAAAAGGTTCAGTAGCTAATGTAATCAAATCAGGCTTGAAAAAATACAAGGAAATGGAACTTGAACCAGGACTTGATGTTGACCAGAAAACTTTGGCTATCCAAAAAGATATCGAAGAAGCTACTTCACTGGAAATGCCAATGCTTGAGCAAAACCTTACCGTTATTGCTACCCTGGTATCTATCGGTACATTAACCGGTCTGTTAGGAACGGTTGTGGGTATGATCAAGGCGTTTAAAACTTTGGCTTCTTCAGGTGCTCCAAATACTACTGAATTGTCAACTTCTATCTCTGAAGCGTTGATCAACACAGCATTGGGTATCAGTACATCAGCAATCTCAATCATCATGTACAACGTGTTCACTTCAAAAATTGACAAGCTGACTTACGCTATCGATGAAACCGGCTTCAGCATTGTACAAACATTTGCTGCATCGCACAAAAATAAGTAAAGGCCCGCTATTGCTTAGTTTTCACCCCGGTTAAAGCCGCTGCACTGGCTGGCTTTAACCGGGGGTAGTATAATTCACTTATACATTATATATTTAAAAATTAACAATTATGCCTAGAGTAAAAGTTGCAAGGAAAAGCACAGCCATTGACATGACTGCCATGTGCGATGTGGCTTTCCTGTTGCTTACCTTTTTTATATTAACAGCAAAACCCAAAATAGACGACCCTTCGCATGCTGAAGTACCACCTTCATCATATATGCTCCCGTTGAAGGATGCAAATATGATTACCATAGCAGTGGGAACTGACAAGGCGTTTTTCTCTGTTACAGAGCAGGACGTTCGTGCCGGCGCGTTGAAAGCCATGGGCGATAAATACGGGGTAACTTTTACCCCCGAAGAAACCCAACGATTTTCATTGATACCGATATTTGGTGTACCGATGAAACAGCTCAAATCGTTCCTGAATACGGAGCCAACCCAGGTAAAAAACTTCCCTCAAACCGGGATTCCTGTCGACACCACTAATAACAACGAACTATTTAATTGGATTTACACCTCAAGGCAGGCTGAAAAAGCTTTACATGATAAGGATCTGCAAGTATCCATCAAAGCCGACAAGAAAGAGGAGTATCCAATGATACACACTGTTATTAGTGTTTTAGAGAAACAGAAACTCTTTAAGTTTGATTTAATCACCACGCTGGCAACAGCGCCTAAAAAATAAAAAGATGGCAGAATTAGACACCTCCTCCGGCGGGGGCAAACATAAAGGCGGGAAGGTAAGGAGTAAAAAGGCTTCAACACGCGTCGATTTAACGGCAATGGTTGACCTTGCATTCCTTTTGATCACCTTTTTTATGTATACTACCACGCTGAACAAACCGAAGGCCATGAACGTGGCCATGCCTGACAACTCCATCCCAACGTCCAACCTGGCTATTGCTGCCAGCCGCTCCATGACCATCCTTTTAGGAAGCCATAACAAGGTAGAATGGTATATGGGTGAGGCCGGAAAATCAGCGCCAACGGTTGACCATTATGGTAAAGACGGTTTGCGCAAAGCATTGATCGACAATGCCAAACAAGTTGAATCGACACATGCCGCGCCCGACAACACCATGGAAGTTTTAATTAAACCAAGCGACAAGTCGACCTATGAAAACCTGGTTGCCGCGCTTGACGAAATGAAGATCACCAATGTGCAGATCTATGCCATCGTGAAAATTTCGCAGATGGAAATTGATGACCTGAAAAAGAATAATATTTATTAGTAATATTTAAATTACTATTATCGTTAATTAATTATTAAAGCCTAAAAAAATGTTAGGATCAAAATTAGACATATTTAATCAGGAATGGATTGATGTCGTATTTGCCGGTCGTAATAAAGCATATGGAGCTTATGAGCTAAGAAGGGATAACGGGCGCAATACCCGTACGGCCCTCATCATAGGCGTTATCGCGTTTGTTTTAATTATTTCTGCAAATACTATCATCAACGCTATTTCCGGCTTTATCCCTAAAGCCAAAGAGAAGGTGAAGATCACCAACGTGGTGCTTGCGCCGCCCCCGGTTGACATTAAAAAACCACCTCCGCCACCTCCGCCTGAACCGCCGAAACCAAAGGTTGACCAGGTGAAATTCCCGCCGCCGGTAGTAAAACCCGATGCTGAGGTAAAGGAAAAACCACCAACTGTTAAGGAACTGGAGGTAGCTGACCCCGGTCAGAAAAACCTGAAAGGCGACTCAAAAGCTGATGTTACGATCGACGAACCTGTTGGAACAGCAGAAAAGAAAGTAACCGAAGATGACGGCAACAAAATCTTTACAGCAGTTGAGCAGAATCCTGAGTTCCCCGGAGGTTTGGATGCGTTCTATAAATATCTTGGAAAAACCATCCGCTATCCCGCAGTTGCAAGGGAAAACAATACCCAGGGAAGGGTAGTTGTACAATTTGTTTGCGAGAAAGATGGTTCGTTAACCGACATCAAAGTAGTACGTGGTATCGGTGACGGTTGTGATGAAGAAGCAATTCGCGTTGTGAAAAATTCACCACGCTGGAAAGCAGGCATTCAAAACGGGCGCCCGGTACGGGTAATGTACAGCGTTCCGATCAACTTTACGCTATCGTCTGAAGACCAATAACATTTAAATGTTTACAGATAATAACAAGCAAAAATCGCCATCCCGGCGATTTTTGCTTATTTTAGGAGCCGTAGTATTTATAGCTATTTTCGCCTGGGGCTTAATGGTAATCTTTGACGACAAACTGTTTTCAAACTTACCAAAGACCCAAAAGGTACTTTTCGGTTCATTGATCATCCTCTACGCGGTGTTGCGGATTTCGCGCATATTTAAAAAAAATAATGACCAGGTATAGTCTCTGCCCCGGCGTTTGCCTCCTTGTTTTGTTCCTGCTGTTCCAAAGCTGCGGGCATAAAACCAACACGTTAAAAAAGGGCAAATATACCCCCGATAGCTTGACAATGGTTGTAGATGAATCGTTACAGCCAATTGTTGACCAGGAATTATACGTTTTTAAAGCACTTGAAACCAAGGCCCGCCCAAAAGTAATCTATGCGCCTGAAAACGAAGCTGTCAACCTGCTTTTAGCAGATAGTGTTCGGATGGTCCTTATCCCGCGCGAACTGAGCGCGCAGGAAAAACAAGTACTAAAATCCCGTAACCTGGTAACCATTGTTAACCGTTTTGCCGTGGATGCGATCGCCATTATTGTTAACAAATCCTCCAATGATACCCTTATCACCGTTAGCGAGGTAAAAAAAATGCTTAACGGACAGGCGAAGCAGGATAAAAATATCATTTTTGACAACCCTAACTCGGGCCTGGTAAGGTATCTGAAAGAGTTTTCGGGCAATAAAGAGCTTAAACAAAAAAATATTTTCTCGCTCAAATCCAATAAAGACGTCATCAAATACGTGAGCCAGCACCCCAATTCAATCGGTATTGTGGGCTTTCCATGGCTCAACGATCCCGATAAGGATTATGCCGATGCCGTTGACAACATAAAAATTGTGGGGGTAAGAAATGACACCGCAAAAAATGCATCACCTGATTATTTTACACCATCGCAAACCACGCTTGCTTTAAAACAATATCCGCTCACCCGGAATTTATATATTGTTAATTGCACCGGAAATATGAGTTTGGGTATGAAATTTGAAGTGTTTATGAGAGGCGAAAGAGGACAGCTGATCGTATTAAAATCGGGAATCCTGCCAGATAATATCCCGGACAGGCAGATTAATATTGTAAAATAACTGAAACAGTTAAGCTGGTTGATTTATTTTATATAAACTTGTTAAACTTGTACCTGCAAAATCGATCTAAAAAATATAATATTGCAGAATTATCCAATAAAAAATGTTTTTTTACGTGCTTTTTCACCAGGAAAAATATTTCTAAAGATACAATGTTGCAGTTAAAAACAATTAATTAGTAATTTAGCAGTTATTGCTAATGAAACTATTGGAATAATACAGAAAGTACCGCTGCTTTACTTAAAAAAGGATA
Source organism: Mucilaginibacter sp. (assembly GCA_031292485.1). Lineage (GTDB taxonomy): Bacteria > Bacteroidota > Bacteroidia > Sphingobacteriales > Sphingobacteriaceae > Mucilaginibacter. The sequence goes on along the minus strand of JARLHA010000014.1, from coordinate 24,640 downwards.
GAATACGAGGTAAATGTGCCGCTGCTGACAGAACGCAATTAAACATAAAACGATAACGAATTAACTATTAAAAATGAAAATGATCAATAAAATAGCCGCCTCAGGGTTAGGACTGTTATTTATAGGTTCATCAGTTTTTGCTCAAAGTTTAGCAGATGCCAAAAAAGCAATTGATGCCGAACAATACCAGAAGGCTAAATCGATGCTAAAAAACCTGACTGTTACCCAGGCAGATAAAGACGAAAACTTTTTTTACCTGGGATGGGTATATCTGAAACAGGATTACCTGGACTCGGCCAAAACAATTTTCAATAAAGGGCTTGCCGTAAACAGTAAATCAGCATTAAATTATGTTGGTTTGGGTGCTGCTGCCCATGTAGAAAAAGACAATAGCACCGCGACGACTGATTTTAATACCGCAATAACACTTGCAGGAAAGAAAAACAGCACGCCGTATTTATATATCGGCTTGTCATATCTGTTGCCTGTAAGCGGCAGCAGCATTGGTCCCAAAGGATCAGCTGTAACCCAGGCTGATGCAAATGCAGCAATTGCGGTATTAAACCAGGGCAAAGCCGCCAATCCGCGCGATGCGGAAGTATTAACTGCGCTTGGCGATGCTTACCGCTCGCAATTAAGCAGCAATGATGCCTATAGCGCTTATTCATCAGCGTTGGCGATAGACCCTAAATCAGCTGCTGCAAATGTTGCCGAAGGTGTATTGTGGAAATATGCAGATAACTTTGACGGCGCCGTAACCCAGTTTAAGGCAGCACTCGCTATCGATCCTAACTATGGACCCGCCTATCGCGAATGGGCCGAAACTGATTTGCGCTGGGCCGATACTGACCCTGCTACTCATGACGCAAAAATTCAGGAAGCCGCTGATAACTATAAAAAATACATCAGTCTTACCGATTACTCGGTTGAATCGCAAATGCGCTACGCCGACTTTTTGATCACCGCAAAAGATTATGTTACACTGCAAAAGGTAGCTACTGAGCTTTCAGGATCGGCAAAATCTAACTTAAGGGTTTACCGCTATTTAGGTTATGCGGCGCTTGAAAATAAGGACTATGCCGCCGGCGAAACCGCTTTAACCAAATGGGTTACACAGGCAGATCCAAAACGTTTGATCCCGACTGACTATTTAAAATTAGGCAAGATAGAGCTGGCACTTAAAAAAGATTCATTAGGCGTACTTGACCTTCGCAAAGCGTTAACATTGGATACCACGCAGGTGGATGTATATGGCGATATAGCTGCATCACTATATGCGTTGAAGAAATACCAGGAAGCAGCCGATGCTTATCATGTTTTTGGTGAAAAATCACCACATGCTAAACTTACCGACCATTTTAAAGAAGGATTTAGTTTTTATGAGGCCTATTTAGCCCAGGCTCGTAAGGCACAAACAGACAAGACTTTTAAACCGGATACTACATTGCTTACAAAAGCTGATTCGGCTTTTACATATGTTCAGCATAAACTGGCCAGCCCAAATGTTAAAGTAGTATATTACCAGGCCCAGGTAAAGGATTTTGAAGACTCGGGCGACCGAAACAATATCAAAGGATTGGCAAAACCTTTTTACGAACAATACATACAGCTGACATTGGCTAAAGGGGGCACGCTTGACGATGAAACTAAAAGTAATATGGTCGACTCCTATGTATATTTAGGCAACTATGCCGAATTTAAAGATAAGGACCACGCCAAAGCGTTAGATTATTTTAACAAGGCTAAAGAACTTGACCCGACGGATGCCAGGGTTACCTATTACTTTCAGACTTCCGGAAAAGCAAAATAATTAATTTAATATTCCAATGGAAAGCCTCTCTGATAAAACATCAGGGAGGCTTTTTTATTATCGTTCCGTTTGTATATTTGCAGCATGGAAGTTCATAGTTTGCCCGTAAATTATTTGCCCGTCATTTTTCAAATGATCGTGGCATTGGCCTTTGTGGTTGTCACCATGTTTTTTACCCATAAATTGGGCCCCACACGCAAAACAAAAGATAAGCTAACCACCTTTGAATCTGGTATCGAGGTCATCGGTAATGCGCGTACCCCTATCTCCATCAAATATTTTCTGGTAGCCATCCTTTTTGTGCTGTTTGATGTGGAAGTAATTTTCATGTACCCCTGGGCAGTCAATTTCAAAGACCTGGGCCAGCAAGGCATGATAGAGATGTTCATTTTTATGGGTACCCTGCTGCTGGGCTTTATTTATGTAATTAAAAAAGGCGCACTTGACTGGGATTAAGCTTGGCCTCACCTAAACGGCGAAGCCCTCACCCATCCTCTCCAAAGGAGGGGACTTAAACTTCGCGCTTTTTAAATTTCCTCTTTTTTACCCTCTCCTTTGGAGAGGGCAGGGTGAGGCGAAACTGGCCGTTTCGTTAATAAGGCTTTCAGTTTAGACTAATTCTAAATATAAATACCATATTGCAAAGTGTATCTTATACATTAGTTATTTATTGTAAATTTGCAACCACATAGTCAATTTAGGACGGGTTTTTGTTTGATATAGATCATGAGTGAAATTCAGTTAGTTGATGCCCCTGCGGGCGTAGAAGGAGCAGGTTTCTTTGCTACTTCGGTTGATAAAGCAATAGGTTTAGCGCGCTCATATTCGTTGTGGCCACTGCCATTTGCTACTTCATGCTGCGGGATCGAATTTATGGCAACCATGTCGCCACATTATGACCTGGCCAGGTTTGGCGCCGAACGGTTAAGCTTTTCGCCCCGCCAGGCCGATCTTTTAATGGTGATGGGTACCATCTCCAAAAAAATGGGCCCGGTTTTACGCCAGGTTTACCTGCAAATGGCCGAGCCGCGTTGGGTAATGGCTGTTGGCGCCTGCGCATCAAGCGGCGGTATTTTCGATACCTATTCGGTTTTACAGGGAATTGACGAAGTGATACCGGTTGACGTTTACGTGCCCGGCTGTCCGCCGCGTCCCGAAGCCATTATCGACGGCTTCATACAAATTCAAAAACTGGTGCAATCAGAAACTTTGCGCCGCAGGAATGAGCCTAAATATCAGGAACTATTAGCTTCATACGGAATTCAATAATGGGTAAATTAACAAACGAAGATCTTGTAAAAAAGATCAGCGAGAAATATAGTGACCAGGTAACCCTGCTTGGCGAACCATTTGGCTTACCAACCTTCGAAACCAGCCGCGACCAGATCATTGATCTGTTAACCTGGTTAAAAAACGATCCCTCACTGCAGTTTATTTATTTAACAGATATTACCGCTATCCACTATCCCGAACTGCCAAAACCTATCGGGGTAATTTATCATTTGCATAGCCTGGTAAACAACGTACGCATAAGGATAAAGGTATTTTTGGAAGATGCTGATGTGCATATCCCTACCGCCACCAATATTTGGAACGGCGCCAACTGGATGGAACGCGAAACTTATGACCTGTTTGGGGTGATATTTGACGGGCACCCTGATTTACGGAGGATATTAAATGTTGACGACATGACGGCCTTCCCGATGCGGAAAGAATTCCCGCTGGAAGACCCTAACCGTGTTGATAAAAAAGATTATTTTTTTGGAAGATAAAAGCAATGCAGAACCATCCGGTATATACAGATAACGATCCGCAAACCGAGCTTTCAACCCTTAACCTGGGCCCAACCCACCCTGCCACACACGGTGTATTCCAGAATGTGCTGCAGCTGGATGGCGAAAGAATTGTAAGCGGCGTATCCACCATAGGCTACATCCACCGTGCTTTTGAAAAAATCGCCGAACACCGGCCATTTTACCAGATCACCCCATTAACCGACAGATTAAACTACTGCTCATCCCCCATCAATAACATGGGCTGGCACATGACGGTTGAAAAATTACTGGGTATCGAAACCCCTAAACGTGTTGATTACCTGCGCATCATCATTATGGAACTGGCTCGTATTGCCGACCATTTGATTTGCAACAGCGTACTTGCGGTAGATACCGGCGCTGCTACTGGTTTCTTTTACGTAATGGAATACCGCGAGGCTATTTACGAAATTTACGAAGAAGTTTGCGGATCGCGCCTTACTACCAATATTGGCCGCATTGGCGGTTTTGAACGTAATTTTAACGCCATCGCTTTTAGAAAACTGCGTAAGTTTTTAAAAGAATACCCGGTTGTTTTAAAGGAATTTGAAAACCTTACTAAACGTAACCGCATATTTATTGACCGTACCAAAGACGTTGCAGCAGTAACCGCCGAAGACGCGATAAGCTACAGCTGGAGCGGCCCTATATTACGCGCAACGGGTGTTGATTATGACGTAAGGGCGATGAACCCTTATTGCTCATACGAGGAGTTTGATTTTGAAGTACCTGTTGGCGAAAATGGCGATGTATACAGCCGCTACCTGGTACGCCAGGAAGAAATGTGGCAAAGCTTGCGCCTGATTGAGCAGGCTTTGGTAAAACTTGAAAAAGAACCTACGGATATTTTCCATGCGGATGTACCCGACTTTTACCTGCCTCCGAAAGAGGATGTATATAATAATATGGAAGCGTTAATCTATCACTTTAAAATAGTGATGGGCGAAATACCTACACCAAACACAGAAGTTTACCACTCGGTTGAAGGTGGTAACGGCGAACTGGGCTTTTATCTGGTAAACGATGGCGGACGTTCGCCATACCGTTTGCATTTCCGCCGCCCAAGCTTCATTAATTACCAGATGTACGCGCCGATGAGCCGCGGCATGCTGCTATCAGATGCGATAATTAACATGAGTAGTTTAAACGTTATAGCCGGAGAGTTAGATGCTTAGAGTTGAAGAAACCCAGGCGCCGGTTGAATTTTCGCCGGAACTGTTAAAAAAGTTTGATGAAATCGTAAGCCGTTATCCCGAAGGGAAACAAAAATCGGCTTTATTGCCCATTTTACACCTGGTGCAGGCTGAATTGGGCTGGCTAAGCGCCGCAGCTATGGATACCGTGGCCAAATACCTCAGTATCCAGTCGATTGAAGTTTATGAAGTGGCCACTTTTTACTCCATGTATTTTTTGCGCCCGCAGGGCAAATATGTACTGGAGGTTTGCCGTACGGGCCCTTGCTGCCTGGTTGGCGCTGAAAAAATAATGGACCATATTGAAGAAAAACTGGGGGTTAAGGAAGGTGAAGTTACACCCGACGGCTTGTTTAGCTGGAGAGGTGTTGAATGCCTTGCAGCCTGCGGTTTCGGCCCGGTTTTGCAAATTGGTCCCGAATATACATTTTATGAAAATTTAACAAACGAGGGGGTTGATAAGCTGATTGCGGAATTAAAGGCGAAAGGCGAAAATTAATAATGACAGGAACAACTTTAATTGTTTCAGATACTTTGTTGGTTGTAACCGTAGCTGTTATCAATTTAACTAACGAAAGCTTTGATCAAATACCGGTGTTCCTGAAGTTCCTGATAATTATTGCTGTAGCCAGCTGCATTATCAGGCATATCAATCATTACCGGCATACAAAACGATTGTATTAGCTAGTTTACCTTAAGAGCAGATAAAAATAAATGAACAACAGAACAAAATTGATATTATGGGATTCGGCCTTAATCAGCGGGATTATATTGTTTTTGTTTTGGAATATTCAGCCGCATAACAATTTAATAATTGGTTTAATTGCCGTATTGATATTGTCAAATTGTGTGGCAAAACATATAGCCGTTTATAAATTAACCGGCAAAATATATTAACAGTAATGGCACGTAAATTACTATTAGAACACATCAACGTACCGGGCATCAATACTTTTGATGTTTACCGCTCAAAAGGCGGCTACGCTTCGGTTGAAAAAGCTTTAAAAACCATGTCGCCAGACGAAGTGGTTGAAGAAGTTAAGAAATCAGGGCTGCGCGGCCGTGGCGGTGCAGGTTTCCCTACCGGGATGAAATGGAGCTTTTTGGCCAAACCCGAAGGTGTTGCCCGCTACCTGGTTTGCAATGCTGATGAATCAGAACCCGGAACCTTTAAGGACCGTTACCTGATGACCTATATCCCACACTTGTTGATAGAGGGAATGATCACTGCTAGCTACGCCCTTGGCGCTAAGGTATCTTATATCTACGTCCGCGGCGAAATGATGCCGCAGATCAGGATCCTTGAAAAAGCAATTGCCGAAGCAAAAAACGCTGGTTTTCTTGGTAAAAACATCCTGGGCTCGGGCTACGATCTTGAATTATATGTACAACCAGGCGGTGGCGCTTATATCTGCGGCGAAGAAACCGCTTTATTGGAATCTTTGGAAGGCAAGCGCGGTAACCCGCGTATCAAACCACCATTCCCCGCGATTGCAGGTTTATATGGCTGCCCAACCGTTGTTAATAATGTTGAATCGATAGCGGCTGTGGTCCCCATCATCAACGAAGGCGGCGAAGAATATGCCAAAATAGGCATTGGCCGCAGTACCGGCACCAAATTGATCTCAGCCGGCGGCAACGTTAAAAAACCGGGGGTTTATGAAATTGACCTGGGCCTGCCCGCCGAAGAGTTTTTATATTCTGATGAATATTGTGGTGGCATCGCCAACGGCAAACGTTTAAAAGCAGTTGTGGCCGGTGGTTCATCAGTACCTATTCTTCCTGCAAATCTTTTCCTGAAAACCATTAATAACCAGCCCCGCCTGATGAGCTATGAATCATTGGCCGATGGCGGATTTGCAACCGGTACTATGATGGGTTCGGGTGGTTTTATCGCCTTTGACGAAGATCAGTGTATTGTTCGCAATACCTGGAACTTTACCCGTTTTTATCATCACGAAAGCTGCGGGCAATGCTCGCCATGCCGCGAAGGTACCGGGTGGATGGAAAAAGTATTGCACCGTTTGGAGTACGGCCACGGCAAAATGAGCGACATGGACCTGCTGGTTGATGTATCGAAAAAAATTGAAGGAAATACTATATGTCCGCTGGGTGACGCGGCTGCATGGCCGGTGGCCAGCGCGATCCGCCATTTCAGGGATGAATTTGAATGGCACGTAACCAATGCTTCCGAAGCGGTAACAAGGAATTTTGGGTTGGCACATTATGCTGATCCGCTGCCGAAATTGGAAACTGTAAGTTAATTTGGCGTATTTTTGTGTATGAACAGCATCAATGATTTAGACTTCTCAAAAACTTATACCTACGCGGATTATTATTCGTGGAAGTTTGAGGAACGTTTGGAATTGATCAAAGGTAAAATCTTTAAGATGAGCCCTGCGCCGAGTAATGCACATCAGGAGATTGCACTTAACATTGGCAGCGAACTAAACTACTTTTTAAAGAATAAAACCTGCAAGGTTTACCTGGCGCCTTTCGATGTTCGGTTAGTTCGGAATGAAAAAAGCGATCAAAAGATTAAAACTGTTGTTCAGCCAGATATATGTGTAGTATGCGACCTGAATAAATTAACTGATCAGCGAGGTTGTTTGGGTGCTCCTGATTTGGTTGTTGAAATTTTATCACCGGGTAACAACGCTAAGGAAATAAAAATAAAATACGATTTATACGAGGAGTTCGGTGTAAAAGAATATTGGGTTATTTATCCCGATGAGCAATCACTATTAAAGTACGTTCTCAACAAAGATGGAAAATTTGTGGCTGAAGGCAGGGCATTAACTGTTGGCGACAAAATCACTACGTTAATATTGCCTGGTTTTGAATTGTCATTGGACGATGTATTTCACAACCTGATTTGAGCGTTGATTGCATTTTAATAATATAATTTTGACTAATATAGAATGTCAGTTAAAGTAACCATAGATGGCATTGCCATTGAAGTAGAACCGGGGACAACCATCCTTAACGCCGCAAGGCAGATTGGTGGTGATATTGTTCCGCCTGCGATGTGCTATTATTCAAAACTGAAGGATAGCGGCGGTAAATGCCGTACCTGTTTGGTAAAGGTGAGCAAAGGATCAGAAAAAGACCCGCGACCTATGCCCAAACTGGTGGCTTCATGCCGCACCACAGTAATGGATGGCATGGAAGTGCAAAACATCACCTCGCCCGAAGTTATCGAGGCCCGTAAAGGTATTGTCGAAATGCTGCTGGTAAACCACCCGCTGGATTGCCCGATTTGCGACCAGGCCGGCGAATGCCACCTGCAGGACCTGAGCTTTGAGCACGGCGCCGTTAAAACCCGTTATGAGTTTGACCGCCGTACCTTCGAAAAAATTGACATAGGCGATAAAATACAGCTGCATATGACCCGCTGTATCCTATGCTACCGTTGCGTGTTTGTGGCTAACCAGCTTACCGACCACCGCTACCATGGAATTTTAAACCGCGGAGATCACTCCGAAATATCTACTTATATACAACATGCGGTTGACAACGATTTTTCAGGAAATGTAATCGACGTTTGCCCGGTTGGCGCATTAACTGACAAAACATTCCGCTTTAAAAACCGTGTTTGGTTTACCAAACCGGTTGAAGCACACCGCGACTGTGATCATAAAGATTGCAACGGCAAGGTTACTTTATGGTATAAAGGCGAAGAAGTTTTGCGTGTAACCGCGCGCAAGGATGTATATGGCGAGGTAGAAGAATTTATTTGCAACACCTGTCGCTTTGACAAAAAGAAAACCTCGGATTGGGTAATTGACGGGCCACGGCATGTATCACATAAATCGGTTATCAGTTCTAATCATTATGATTTTATACCTTTGCCGGTAGTAAAAACCAACCCTGTACTGATAGAGGCTAATAAAGAACAATTTGAACGGGAGACACGCTTATAATGGAACTTGCAGATATCATAATTAAATTTGTCCTGGTAGTAATCATCTTTGCCATCAGCCTGCTGATCGCCTTGTATTCTACCTATGCCGAGCGTAAAGTAGCCGCATTTTTTCAGGACAGGCTGGGCCCGAACCGTGCCGGCCCATGGGGTATTTTACAGCCCTTTGCCGATGGTGGTAAAATGTTTTTAAAAGAAGAAATCATCCCGGCAAGCGCGAGCAAATTCCTGTTTATAGCAGGCCCCTCGTTGTCCATATTTACAGCATGTATAGGTTCAGCCGTTATCCCGTGGGGGCAACAGTTAACCATTGGCGGGCACATTATTGACCTCCAGGTAACTGATATTAATGTAGGCGTACTCTATATACTGGGCGTGGTATCACTTGGTGTTTACGGCGTAATGATCGGCGGATGGGCATCAAACAATAAGTATTCACTGTTGGGCGCTATACGTGCCGCGTCGCAGAACATCAGCTACGAGATATCGATGGGTTTAGCGATTATCGCCCTTTTATTAGTTACCGGTACCTTAAGCTTACGCCAGATAGCCGAACAGCAACATGGTTTTTGGGCGCATGGCTGGTTTACATGGAACTTTTTTAAACAGCCCTTAGGCTTTTTATTATTTATAGTTTGTGCCTTTGCAGAAACCAACCGTACGCCTTTCGACCTTCCTGAATGCGAAACCGAGCTAATCGGTGGTTATCATACTGAGTATTCTTCCATGAAACTGGGTTTTTACCTGTTTTCCGAGTATATCAATATGTTTGTATCGGGCGCGGTGATGGCAACGCTTTATTTTGGCGGTTATAATTTCCCTTTTATGGACCTGATCCATTCGCCAAACCTGGTAGCGATCCTGGGTGTAGTTGCTTTATTCGCAAAGATATTTTTCTTTATTTTCTTCTTTATGTGGGTGCGCTGGACAATCCCCCGTTTCCGTTACGATCAGTTAATGGATCTGGGCTGGAAAGCGTTGATTCCACTGGCAATTGCCAATATTGTAATCACCGGAATTGTTATTACTTTTTTAAACAGATAAGCGTTTTAATCAGATGGAAGCATTAAGTAATAAACGAAAAGTAATGGAAGCCAAGCCGCTCAATTTTTTGGAGCGGATTTATTTGCCCGCCATTTTCCAGGGCCTGGCCATTACTATGAGACACTTTTTCAGGAAACCTGTAACCGTTCAGTATCCTGAGCAAACCCGCGAATATTCTGAAAATTTCAGGGGCCTGCACTCGCTTAAACGCGATGAGAATGGCAAGGAACGTTGTACCGCCTGCGGTTTATGTGCATTATCATGCCCGGCAGAAGCCATTACCATGACAGCGGCTGAACGCCAGAAAGGTGAAGAGCATTTATACCGCGAAGAAAAATACGCTGCCGTTTACGAAATCAATATGCTGCGCTGTATTTTTTGCGGCTTATGCGAAGAGGCTTGCCCGAAAGAAGCCATTTACCTGGACGGCCCGCACGTAACTTCAGACTATTTGAGAAAAGATTTTATATACGGTAAGGACAAATTAGTAGAAGCCCCATTAAATCAATAAAGAAGTTTTATACCTTTGCCCCGCACTTTAAAAGGTAAGGTATTTTGTAAATATAAACCATGAGTACATTTTACTTCATCGCATTTTTGTCAATCTTTTTTTCGATACTGGTTATCTCTGCGAAAAATCCTGTACATAGCATTCTTTACCTGGTGCTAACGTTTTTCACTTTTACCATTCATTACATTTTGATGAATGCCCAGTTTTTAGCTGTGGTAAATTTCATTGTATACATGGGGGCAATCCTGGTATTGTTTTTATATACCTTAATGCTTATCAACCTGAACAAAGAATCGGAACCGCGGAAGTCAGGCCTCATTAAACTGGCAGCGGTTGTTGGCGGCGGTTGCTTTTTAACAACTATTATCGCCGCATTAAAAGCATTCAAAATTTCACAACCGGTAATGCTGCAGGACCCTAACCTGGGCCTGGTAAAAAACTTAGGCAAAATTTTGTTCAACGAATATTTACTGCCGTTTGAAGTTTCATCCATTTTGCTGCTATCAGCAATGGTTGGGGCTGTTTTACTGGCAACTAAAGACCCAAAAACAACCTGATGGAAACCATATCAAAAAATATACAAGCCATTCCGCTTAATCATTACATCTTATTGTGTTCTATCATATTTTCGATAGGGGTTATCGGTGTTTTGATCCGCAGGAACGCTATAGTGATCTTTATGTCGGTTGAATTGATGCTGAACTCAGTAAACCTGCTGTTAACCGCATTTTCCGTTTATCGCGGGGATGCTACAGGCCAGGTTTTCGTATTCTTTATCATGGCGCTGGCCGCTGCGGAAGTAGCAATAGGCCTTGCCATCATTGTGATGATCTATCGAAATACAAATTCAATAGATATCAATGTGCTGAACAGATTGAAATGGTAGGAATGATTTCGGAAGTCGGATTTTCGATTTCGGATTTAAAAAAACAAAATACCTCATCCCCTTTAGGGGTTGAAAACTAATTAAATAACAATTAAAATTCCCCCTTTAGGGGGTTAGGGGGCATATGGATAATTACATCTGGCTTATTCCTGTACTACCGTTAGCCGGTTTTATTATTAACGGCTTAGGCCGCAACACACTATCAAAAGGCGTCATAGGCTTTTTGGGCAGTTTAATGGTACTGGTTTCTTTTGGCTTAAGCCTGGGCCTGTTTTTGCAGATCAATTCAACACATGCGCCTATCAATGTAACTTTGTTTACCTGGTTCGAAGCAGGGATATTCAAGCTGCCTTTCGCATTTTTGGTGGATCAGCTAAGTGCGTTGATGCTGCTGATCATCACTGGCGTAGGTTTCCTGATCCATCTGTATTCAATAGGATATATGAAAGATGACGCTGGTTACGGTAAGTTTTTCGCCTACCTCAACCTGTTCGTTTTCTTTATGCTTTTACTGGTTTTAGGTTCAAATTACCTGATTATGTTCATCGGCTGGGAAGGTGTAGGGCTCTGCTCATACCTGCTCATCGGTTTCTGGTACACCAACCCTGATTACGCTGATGCCGCAAAAAAAGCATTCATCATGAACCGTATCGGCGATCTTGGCTTTATCATTGGCATATTTATACTGATGAGTTATTTTCACAGTGCCAGCTTTGCAGATATCTTCCCACATGCCGGAACCAGTCAGTATGCTGGCGTACCTTATGTACTGATCACTTTGCTGTTATTTGTTGGTGCTATTGGTAAATCGGCACAGTTGCCGCTGTTTACATGGCTTCCTGATGCGATGGCCGGCCCTACCCCTGTTTCGGCCCTCATCCACGCTGCTACCATGGTAACTGCCGGTGTTTATATGATAGCCCGCTCCAACATCTTATTTACTTTAGCACCCGTTACGCTGCATGTAATATCTATTGTTGGGTTATCAACCGCAGTGTTGGCAGCAGTAATCGCGTTAACACAAACAGACATTAAAAAAGTACTGGCTTATTCAACTGTTTCGCAATTGGGTTATATGTTTTTAGGCTTGGGCGTTGGCGCTTATACAGGCGCGTTCTTCCATGTGCTTACCCATGCATTCTTCAAGGCTCTATTATTCCTTGGCGCCGGCTCGGTAATCCATGCAGTTAGCGGCGAACAGGATATGCGTAAAATGGGCGGCCTAAAAAGTAAGCTCCCTGTTACGTACAGAACGATGCTTATCGGTACCATCGCCATCGCAGGTATACCGCCATTTGCAGGTTTCTTTTCGAAAGACGAAATATTGGCGCATGTTTTCGCACAAAGCCCGGCTATGTGGGTAATAGGCGTTCTTACGGCGGTGCTCACCTCATTCTACATGTTCAGGATGCTGTACCTTACCTTTTTCGGTAAGTTCCGCGGCACCCACGAACAGGAGCATCATTTACACGAATCACCTGCCACCATGACCATTCCGCTTATTGTACTGGCAGCGCTATCGATACTTGGCGGTTTTATCGGTATACCCGAGTCATTAGGTGGCCATGATTGGCTGGCACAATTTTTAGCACCGGTATTTAAACAGTCGGCCGCTATTTTAACGGATGCGCCTTTAACACAATCTACAGAATGGACCCTGATGGGCTTGTCTGTTGCCGGCGCATTAATAGCCTTGTTTTACGCTTACAACAAATATGTTAAAAAAGCACATGTGCCTGTGGCAGATACCGAAGAACGCCCCGCACTGGCCGACTTATCATACCACAAGTTTTACATCGACGAATTATATGATATGATCATCCGGAAACCATTGGACGCACTATCAGACTTCGCCTATAAAGTGGTTGATAAAATGGGCATTGACGGAATTGTGAATGGATTGGGTAAAGGATCAATTGAGGCAAGCAAAGGCCTGCGCCTTTTGCAAACCGGCAATGTAGGTTTTTATATTTTCATGATGGTATTGGGAATCATTTCCATACTTCTGACACTTGTTTTTAAATTTTAAAAAACGTTTAACGTTTACAATATAAAATGACGGTTAGTATCTTAATTTTTTTGCCGGTAATTGCAGCCCTTGCTGTATTGTTATTTAAAAACAATGCGGCCAAACACGCTGCCTTAACTTTTGCGGTTGCCGAGTTGGTTGTAGCTGCACTGTTTTTATCCAAATTTGTGCCCGACGCATCGTTTCAGTTTGTTACGGATGTGCCATGGATCCCCAAATTTGGTATTTACTTTAACGCCGGAATTGATGGGATCAGCATGATGATGGTTTTGCTGACTACGCTATTGGTTCCGCTTATTATTTTAACCACCTATAAGCACCAATACAAAAATGCAAATGCATTTTATGCCCTCATCTTGTTTATGCAGGCAGGCTTGCTGGTAGTTTTTACCGCTTTAGACGGCTTTTTATTTTATGTTGGATGGGAAGCTGCTTTGATCCCTATCTATTTTATCTGCTCATTATGGGGTGGCGAAAACCGTATCAAGGTAACCATTAAGTTTTTTATCTATACTTTCTCGGGTTCGCTGATCATGTTACTGGCTATCATTTACCTGTACCTGCAAACTCCTGAAAAAACTTATGACATTTTTCATTTCTACAATTTAGCACTCGGCGCCAAACAACAATCATGGGTATTCCTTGCTTTCTTTTTGGCTTTTGCTATAAAGATGCCGCTATTCCCTTTCCATACCTGGCAGCCTGATACCTATACCGAAGCGCCAACAGCCGGCACCATGTTATTAGCAGGCATTATGTTAAAAATGGGGATCTATGGTGTTATCCGCTGGTTAATTCCAAACGCGCCGCTTGGCTATATGCAATGGTACAGCATTGTAATTGTGCTGGCTGTAATCGGCATTGTATATGCATCCATTATTGCGATCAGGCAGAAAGATGGTAAACGGTTGGTGGCTTACTCGTCCATTGCGCACGTTGGCTTAATTGCAGCCGGTATATTTGCCTGGACAGTGCAAGGTTTGCAGGGAGCCATGATTCAAATGCTGAGCCACGGTATTAACGTTATTGGTATGTTCTTTATCTGGGATATCATCGCCACCCGTTTGGGCACCCGCGAGATAAGCCAGTTGGGCGGCATAGCAAAAGTAGCGCCTAAATTTGCACTGGCTTTTTTAATCATCGTATTAGGTACGGTAGCACTCCCGCTTACCAACGGTTTTGTTGGCGAATTTTTATTGCTCAACAGCGTATTTCAGGTAAACATTTACCTTGTTGCTGTTGCCGGCTTAACCATGATACTTGGCGCGGTTTACATGCTGCGTATGTATAAACAGGTAATGCAAGGCGAAACAAATGCATTAACTGCCACATTTACTGATATTACAGGTACTGAAAAACTGGCCCTTTGTATCATTTGCGCCCTTATAATTATTATTGGCATTTATCCGCAGCCAATACTTCATATTTCGGACGCCGCAGTTACAAAATTAGTTCAAACGTTGAATTTTAAATTTTACCAGGAAAAACTATGAGTACCCTTATAATCATATCTACGCTTCCCATTTTATTGTTATATTTAGGTTTATACAAAGCCCAAAAAGCATTATTACCCGTTACGCTTATTGGTTTAATCGCCGCGTTGGGTTGCACTGTTGCTTCTTATACTTCAAATGACACAGCTACCCCAATTTATAGTGGTATGATGTTGTTCAATAATTTTTCAGCCGTATTTTCAGGCATCACCATCATCACAACTATACTGATCATTTTACTTTCACGCGGTTATTTTGAAAAGATAAGCAACCATATTGCGGAGTATTATGCCATTATACTGTTTGCACTGGCCGGTGTTATTGTAATGGTTTCTTTTTATAACCTGGTAATGTTGTTTATCGGCATCGAGATCATGTCGGTTAGCTTATACATACTTGCGGGCATTAAAAAAACCGACTTCGCCTCAAACGAAGCAGCTTTAAAATACTTCCTGATGGGGGCTTTTTCAACAGGCTTCCTGTTGTTTGGTATTGCTTTAATATATGGTTCTACAGGTTCTTTTAACCTCGAAACCATCCGTAACTGGGTGGTTCAGAATCCGCACGGTATCGACCCTATGTTTTATGCCGGGATCTTGCTGATCGTTGTTGGCCTTTGCTTTAAAGTTGGCGCGGCACCCTTCCATTTCTGGACACCGGATGTGTACGAAGGCTCGCCTACCTTGATTACAGCGTTCATGTCAACCGTGGCAAAAACAGCCGCTTTTGCTGCTTTTTTACGCCTGTTCAGTGCATGCTTTGCACCTGTATCTGATTTTTGGGTTCCGGTTTTATTGGTGATCACTATCATCACCCTTTTCATTGGCAACATTACCGCGCTTTACCAGCAAAGCTTTAAACGCATGCTTGCGTTTTCGAGTATTTCGCATGCCGGTTACTTACTGTTTGCTATTGTGGCCCTGGGTGCAAGTTCGGCAAATTCGGTATTCATGTATGCCACCGCATATTCTATCGCCTCCATCATTGCTTTTGGCGCCTTAATACTGGTTCAGCAACAATCAGGAAGCGACAATTTTGACAGCTTTAACGGATTGGCTAAAAAGAACCCCTTCCTCGCGGTTGTTTTAAGCATCGGCATGCTTTCGCTGGCGGGCATTCCGCTCACCGCAGGTTTTATTGGTAAATTCTTTATGTTCTCAGGGGCGTTGCTGCAGTTTAAATTAGTGTTGGTATTATTGGCGGTAGTTAATGCTGTTATCAGTATTTTCTATTACTTCAGGGTAATTATAGCCATGTATTTCCGTGATGCTGAACGCGCTGAACTTACTGTACCGGTATTTTATCAACTGGTTTTAGGTTTTGCTGCATTGGTAACTATCCTGATCGGCATCTATCCGGCCTTTATTTCAAACCTTATTTAAATCTGTAACATAAGCATTACAAATTCATTTAATATTTGTAGTTTTACAGATATAGCAAATGGATAGTTTTTGGGAACACCTGCAAAATTTAACAGATGCCCGATCAATTATAAGCTTAGGGTTCTTCTTTCTGCTTGTCGTTGTTTTTGCTGAGACCGGGCTGTTTTTCGGTTTCTTTTTACCAGGTGACTATCTTTTATTCATGTCGGGCCTCCTGTGCTCAACCGGCAGGTTTGATATTTCAATTTATACGCTTGTTTTATCACTCATAGCTGCAGGCATTTTAGGCAATTATACCGGGTACTGGTTTGGGTACCGAACGGGGCCTGCTTTGTTTAATAAAAGCAATTCTTTCTTCTTTAAAAAGCATCACATCGTAATTGCACAGGAATTTTATGCCAAACACGGGGGCAAGGCATTGGTTTTAGGGAGATTTTTCCCAATAATTAGAACTTTTGCACCTATCTTTGCAGGGGTTGTTAAAGTTGACATCAAAAAATTCACACTTTATAACTTTATGGGCTGTATTGCCTGGGTATGTACGTTTACCTTATCTGGTTATTTTTTAGGCAGACGTTACCCGCAATTAAAAGAATATATTGAGTATATTGTCATTGGTTTAATAATAGTAACAAGCGTTCCGCTGGTTTACGCGTTGTACAGGCGAAATCAGCGCAATCGCTACAAAGAGTTAAAATAATATTTATAAATGAGTACACAACATCCATGGCACCAGGTTTCGCCCGGAGATAATATGCCCGAAATTGTTAACGCAATTATTGAGATCCCTAAAGGATCCAAAGCCAAATATGAGATCGACAAAGCATCCGGGCTGTTAAAGTTAGACAGGGTTTTATTTTCGTCGGTAATGTACCCGGCAAATTATGGGTTTATCCCGCAAACCTATTGTGATGATAATGACCCTTTGGACATACTCGTACTCTGCTCCATTGATGTATTCCCCATGTCAATTATTGAGGCTAAAGTAATTGGAGTAATGCATATGGTTGACAACGGCGAACAGGACGATAAAATCATCGCGGTGGCAAAAAACGATATGTCGATCAACTACATTAACGACCTTGCCGAACTTCCCCCGCATGTAATGGTAGAAATTGTACGCTTTTTTAAGGATTACAAAAAGCTGGAAGGTAAGAATGTTACCATTGAACACCTTTTAGGGATGCGATATGCACACAAGGTGATCAAAGAAAGTTTGGAATTGTATCAGTCTACTTTTCCCGTGTACCAATAAATAATTTATGGGGCCTGATCTTGAAATAAACGGTTTTTACCTTTTCCTTACCTTTTTCCTGGTGTTGCTGAACGGTTTTTTCGTTGCAGCCGAATTTGCTATGGTGAGGGTCCGCGGTTCGCAGGTTGAAATTAAGGCGAAATCGGGCAGCCCGGTAGCAAAAGTTGCCCGGGGTATTTTACACAACCTTGATGGCTACCTGGCAGCTACGCAGTTAGGTATCACTATTGCCTCACTTGGCTTGGGTTGGGTGGGTCAATCCGTGGTAACTGCTTTAATGCTGCGGATGTTCCTGACCTTCGGCCTTGATATAAAATCAATATTTATTATCGATACCAGCCATATAGTTGCATTTGCTTTTATCACCGTGTTTCACATCGTTTTCGGCGAATTGGCACCAAAGTCTATAGCCATACAACGATCAGTGCGCACGGTAATGACGATTTCGCTCCCGCTGCGTTTCTTTTTTGTAGTGTTTAAGCCTGTAATCTGGTTACTGAACGGCTTCGCCAATTTTATATTAAAGCTGATGGGGATCAACCCCGTACAAGGTGAGGCGTCACACAGCTCCGAAGAACTGCAGTACCTGCTCGACCAGGGAAAGGAAACAGGCGCCCTGGATTCAACGGAGCACGAGCTCATCCAGAACGTTTTCGATTTTAACGAACGTATCGTTAAAAACATTATGGTACCCCGTACAAAAATATCGGGCATCGAGCTGGCTACAACTAAGGATGAGTTACTTGAAATCATCATAACAGAAGGCTATTCGCGCATCCCTGTATATGATGAAACTATTGATAAAATAGTGGGGATCGTACACGCAAAGGATATTTTACCTTTGCTGGCCCATAACGAAGAGATCATTTTAAAGAATATTATCCGTAAACCCTACTTCATCCCCGAAACCAAAAGGATAAACGACCTGATGAGCGAGTTGCAGCAAAAGCGCATCCAGATCGCTATTGTGCTGGATGAATTTGGTGGAACGGCCGGCATGGTTACGCTTGAAGATATCGTTGAAGAATTGGTTGGTGAGATCCAGGATGAATATGATGAAGAAAAGCCAATTGTTGAAACGGTAAATGACCGGGAGTTTATTGTTAACGCCCTCGCTCCTATTTATGATGTAAACAGCCATTTGCCGCATGATTTGCCGGAAGACGGTGACTACGACACGGTATCAGGATGGCTTGGAGACATTTTTGGAAAAATACCGGATGTTGGCGAGCAGAAAGAATCCAACGGTTACAATATCACGGTATTAAAAAAATCCGACCAGAACATTGAATCGGTGAAACTCGAATTGCTCATAAACGAAGAGGATGCGTTAGATTTACATTGATCTGCTTTAACGATGCACCTTTTTTATACACCAGATATTGACCCATCCAACCAGCAATATTTTCTGAACGAAGAAGAAAGCAAGCACTGCGCCCGGGTACTCCGGCTTGAGAAAGGGGCAGAACTTCAATTGATTGATGGCAAAGGCGGTTTATACACCGCGACAATATTGGACCCTCACCCAAAAAGAACATTGCTGCAAATAATCGCAATAATCAACAACTTCAACAAAAGAAACCATTATTTACATATAGCCATTGCCCCAACCAAAAACATTGAGCGGGTTGAATGGTTTTTGGAGAAAGCTACAGAGATAGGTATCGACGAGATCTCGTTCATCATCTGCAAACGATCTGAAAGAAAAGACATAAAGCTTGATCGCTTAAACAAGGTGGTTACCTCGGCAGTTAAGCAATCTTTAAAGGCCTACCATCCGCTTTTAAATGAGCCGGTAAGTTTGAATAAGCTACTGTCACGCCCTTTTGAAGGTCAGAAATTTGTTGCCCATTGCGAAAAAACACTTAAAACCAATATAAGTGCTCAATTTAGAGCAGGAGACAGGTATTTGATTTTGATTGGTCCGGAAGGCGATTTCACACCGGAAGAAATTAACGAGGCTTTGCAAAACGGTTTTAAAGCAATAACATTAGGCGAAAGCCGTTTGAGGACGGAAACAGCCGCTTTAGAAGCCTGTTTCGAGGTGAATTTTTTGAATAGAGTTGGTGATGGTGCTGATTAAGTAAATGGTTAACTAAGTTAATATTTAATGATTAATCGAAAAAAACTCCTAATAATGAAGCGTTTTACACCCGTTGCTTTGGCTTGCACAATTGCGGTATTAATGCTAACAAGTAGTTTTAGCTCCCCAACCTATAAAATGGCCAAGCTAAAATATAACGGCGGCGGCGATTGGTATGGCGACAGGACAGCGCTTCCCAACCTGATAAAATTTTGCAACGAAAACTTAAAAACCAATTTTCAGCCGGAAGATGATGTGGTGGAGGTTGGCAGCGCCGAATTGTTTAATTACCCTTTTATATTCATGACCGGGCATGGCAACGTAATTTTTTCGGACCAGGAAGCGCAAAACTTACGGAAATATTTAATAGGGGGCGGCTTTTTGCATATTGACGATAATTATGGTTTAGATCCCTATGTACGGCCGCAGATGAAAAAAGTATTCCCTGAGCTTGATTTTGTTGAGTTGCCGCTTAACTATCCAATCTATCACCAAAAATTTGATTTTCCATCCGGCTTACCAAAAATTCACGAACATGACGGTAAACGGGCGCAAGGTTTTGGATTGATATACAAAGGCCGGCTGGTATGCTTTTACACCTATGAGTGCGACCTGGGCAATGGCTGGGAAGATTACGGCACCTATGCCGGCGATACGCAGGAAACGCGCTTAAAGGCCTTAAAAATGGGTGCTAACCTGGTGCAATATGTTTTAACCCAGCAATAACTCAACTTATCACTAAATATTTATTTGAACCTTATTATATTTATAAAAGCAATTAAAAAAAGCTGATTCCTGTTTAACTAATCTCTAATTAACTAACCTCCAATCTCAAACCCCCATGTACCAGGTAAAAGTAAATGATAAATACAATTTCGAAGTTGAGAAGAATGAGGATGGACTATTGATAGATAATGAAAAGATTGCGGCAGACGTAAAACAGTTGAACAATACCGCCTATCACATTTTAAATAACCTGCAATCGTACAACGCAGAGGTAATTAGCTTTAACGGTGTTGAAAAAACTGCGGAAATAAAAGTAAACAACAATATTTATACAGTTACCGCAAAGGACCAATTTGATATTTTACTGGATAAATTAGGCCTCAGTAACCTTAATGCCACTAAAGTTAGCGAAATAAAAGCGCCTATGCCAGGCATGGTGCTTAAGGTTTTTGTTAACGAGGGGATGGAAATTAAAAAGGGGGACAACCTTTTTGTTTTGGAGGCCATGAAAATGGAAAACATCATCAAAGCTCCGGCCGATGTCCTGGTAAAAACTGTGAAAATAAAGCCCGGAGATAAAGTAGAAAAAGGCCAGATCCTGATGCTGTTTTAACAGAACTCAATAAACGCAAAAAAGCTTCATGACAAAATCAGGAAGCCTTTTAATAGCTAAAGATCAGAATTATTGTTTCGCGTTAAACTTTTTCGATTGTTTGATGCTGTAATGTGGTTTGCCTTCAGGGTGAATTTCAGGTTCGCCAACTAAAGTCATTGCGCAACGGAAACCAACAGTCGAGCTTGACTCATCTTCATTCATAAAACGGCGGGTTGCCGGGTTGAGCCAGAATGCCATATCGTTCCATGAACCGCCTTTATACACCTTTGAATGATCGCTTACTAAACTGGTAGTTCCATACAACGAAGTATTTACAGTATCGCCGTAACCCCTGTTATCAGGATTAAATTTTTTGCCTTCCAATGCATTTTTTTCAGCAGGTGTTTGGTTGGGGTTTGCCCCTACTGCAGCCCCGGCATTTGCAGTATTGGGTTGGTTCCCGCTTGCAGCCTGTGCCTGTTGTAAAGCTAATAATTCGCTGTATTTTAATTTTTTGTTTGATACAGACGGGTCCTTTATCGGCCGGCCATATTTATCTTTGGCATACAAACCTTTTGAAGCATCAGCCAAACGTTTATTGCTGAACTCGTTACCACGGAAAGGGTTGAAATCTTCCACTTCTTCAAATGAAGTTTGACGATAAGTGTCCTCAACCCATTCATTTACGTTTCCGGCCATGTTATACAAACCAAAATCATTTGGCGGGAAATCTCTGACAGGCGCGGTAATATCCGCTTTATCATTCAAATATCCGCCTACGCCCATGTTATCACCCAAACCACGTTTAAAGTTAGCTAATATCATCCCGCGGGTAGCCCTTTTTGACGAGCGTACACCTAAACCATTCCATGGATAAACTTTATTGTCATCAATATTTTCAAATTGGGTGTTTCCTATTAAAGCTAATGCAGCATATTCCCATTCAGCTTCAGACGGCAGACGATAGGCTTGTTTCAATATACCGTCTTCCATACGGACATGCCTTACGGGTTCTTTTCCACCTTTGCCGTTTGCACCTGTTGTTGGTTTCGCGTTCGGGCTTAAATCAACTATCATTTTTTTACCATCAATACCAGGGCCTGTATATTGGCCATTCAGGTAAATATCGGTATTAAACGGATCTTTATTTGACGCTGCAGGCGTTGCAGCTTTACCTTTTTTCCCATTACCGTTTAAGTCATTCCAGGCAACCATGCGCCCGGTTTCACGTAAAATATTTTCGTTAACACGGTCAGTACGCCAAACGCAATAATCCTGCACCTGATCCCAGCTAACACCCACCACAGGGTAATCCTGGAAGGCCGGGTGCCTTAAATAGTTATCAACATAGGGTTCATTATAAGCTAAAGCATTACGCCAAACCAGTGTATCAGGCAATGCATTATAATATAATTCATGATCCTGGGGATAAGTTACACTAATCCAGTGAAGGTAATCCAACCAGTCCTGGTTAGCCACTTCGGTTTCATCCATATAAAATGAAGGAACTGTTACCCGGCGCTTTACGTTATTATAATCGTAGGTAACATCCTGGTCGGCACTGCCTCCCATTACAAAGGTACCGCCTTCAATAGGCACCAAACCTGGTCCGGGAGTTGGGTGAGTTTTCCTGAAACGTTCGTAACCGCCGGTTTTTTTGTCATTATAAGTAATACCGGTTTTAGAAGATTGCGCATGTTTACTACAGCTGCTCATCACGGCGCCAATGCCCAACAACACAATCGCAGTTCGCGTAAAAAGTACTTTCATATTTATACTTTATTTTTGGAATGTAAATTTATAACATTTTGCTTAAAATGCTAATTCTATTACCTAAATCTTTTAAAGATCGTAATCCTTATTTGAATTTAAACGCAATATTGCCCTATTGAGTTACATTTAATCCCATTATTATGGTGGAAAACTTATTGGCCAACTTATACGTAATAGCCCGCAAATAGCATATATTTATTATTTAAAATAATAAAAAACAGATTTCACATGAGGTTTTTCTCTACCAGAGCTTTAATTTTTTTCAGTGGTATATTATGCCCCGTTTTGGCAATGTCTCAAACAACGGGGTCCAATGTTGATGGCACTAAATACAATACTTCTTCTCTTGCTGCTGTTCCGTTTTTGAATATTACGCCCGATTCACGTTCAGGAGCAATGGGCGAAGCGGGCGTGGCCGTTTCTGCAGACGTGAATGCCAACTACTGGAACCCGGCCAAACTTGCATTTTTAGAAGACAATGACAATGTTTCACTGTCTTACAGCCCCTGGCTCCGGCAATTGGTGCCCGACATCAGTATGTCCTATTTAAGTTATGCACATAAAATTGACGACCGCAATACTTTTGGCGCCTCTTTAAAATATTTCAACTACGGCACCATCCAATTCAGGGACAATACACAAAATGACCTGGGTACCTATTCGCCCAACGAATTTGCTTTGAACGGATCATTTGCCCGTAAATTTGGCGATGAGTTTTCCCTTGCGCTTACCGCTGGTTTTATCTACTCAAACTTATCAAATGCTATTTTCGCCACCGGAACGGGTGCACAGGCGAAGGCAGGTACTGCGGTGGCAGCCGGCGTTTCATTGTTTTATAACCATAAGATCCAGGAGTTTGGTACCGATGCGATATTTGCTTTCGGAACGAATATTTCAAATATCGGTACGAAGATCAGCTACAGCAATAATGGCCCAAAGTATTTTTTGCCGGCAAACCTGAAAATAGGCGCCGCCAATACCATTAACCTGGATGATTATAACCAGCTAACTATTACAGTTGATTTTAACAAACTGCTCGTTCCCACTCCGCCAATTACAGACGCCAACGGTAATATCATCAAAGGCGTCAGCAATGACGTGTCAGTACCGGTGGGTATTTTCCAGTCGTTTTCCGACGCCCCCGGTGGTTTTAGCCAGGAACTGCAGCAAATTACTATTTCAACCGGCCTGGAATACTGGTACAACCAGCAATTTGCAGTACGGGCGGGTTATTTTTATGAAAACCCAAATAACGGGGGTTCCCATTACCTCACCATGGGTGTGGGTTTTAAATATGATATTTTCAATTTTGATTTCTCGTACCTGGCCGCCAGCCAGCAAAATAGTCCGCTGGCAAATACCCTTCGTTTTACCTTAAGTGCTAACTTTGGCGGAGATAAAAACGCTAAAAAGCAATGACAAAAATAAAAGTTGGATTTGGGTTTGATGTTCACCAGTTAAAAGACCAGCATCCGTTTATTTTGGGGGGCGTAAATTTACAGCATACATCAGGTGCTTTTGGCCATTCAGATGCAGATGTATTGCTGCATGCCATTTGCGATGCCTTGCTCGGCGCCGCAAATTTGCGCGACATAGGCTTTCATTTTTCCAATACGGACGAGAGGTGGAAGGGTATCAGCAGCCTGGTATTGTTGCAGCACGTGGTAGCACTTTTAAAAGAAAAAAACTGGCAAATCGGCAATATTGACGCTATGGTTTGCCTGGAAGCACCCAAAATAAACCCCCACATCCCCGAAATGAAGGTTAATATAGCTAAAGCAGCCTGCATCAGCGGGGAAGATATCTCCATAAAGGCCACCACTAATGAGCAATTGGGCTTTATCGGCCGGCAGGAGGGTGTTGTAGCTTATGCAGTTTGTTTGATAGAGAAGTCCGAAAGTCAGTAAAGTCCGAAAGTCGGGAAAGTCAGGAAGATGACTATCGGGTGTACAGAAGTTTGTCGCTATGAAGAAAGTCCGAAAAAAAGCTCATGCTTTTTTTCGGACTTTCGGACTTTCGGACTTTCGGACTTTCGGACTTTCGGACTTTCGGACTTTCGGACTTTCGGACTTTCGGACTTTCGGACTTTCGGACTTTCGGACTTTCGGACTTTCGGACTTTCGG
>JARLHA010000013.1 GCA_031292485.1 Mucilaginibacter sp. | reverse complement strand
TTTGGCTAAAGCCCTTAGCCCGGTGGTTACTGACCCGTCCCTTAAAAGGGACGGCAATTAATTACACGCTGTGTTTCATTCATTGCCGTCGGTTTTAACCGACGGATAAAGGAGCGTCAAAGTATGGCTTTAGCCAAATTCAGCAGGTCGGATAAGCGAGGCAAACAAACAGAGTAGCGGCGACAATTTGAATCGCGCCCGTTTTTTTGTCTGTTATAGAGTCGTATATTTGATATATAATTTTCACCATGAACGATAAAGATATAGCAAAACTTACAGAACTGGCGCACGAAAGACTGAAGCGCGCAAAAGCGATGTCTAAGAAAGAAGCTATATTATCCCTTAATGAAGCAGGCATCCTGACGAAAAAAGGAAAATTCATGCAGGCGTATATCGAATTGGAAGAAGTAGTAAACAAGTAATATCTGCCTTCTGGTAACCTATATACTTTACAAAAAACGGCGATGGACCTTCTGTTCATCGCCGTTTTTTTGTGCATACGCGAAATACCAAAGTTGGGGGTGGAATTTGTAGTGTGGGGAGACGATATGATTTCCCTTGCGCCGTTAGGTGCAAAATATTGGTAGAAAAATAGATAACACACGAAAAGCGTGCCATCGGTACGCAACTATTGAAGCGGCATCGGCGCTAATGCATTGTGTCATTATATGCCTATTGCAATATTTAAGATAAATTTTTTTCATTTTTGATCGGCCGAAGCGACTCATCAGACCTTTTATCTAAGCCGAACTAATTATATTTGGACATTAATAAATCGTAATGTTCAGAATAAACCTTGAAAACGCTTATGATATTTTGTGGGGTGAAATTGACCCGGAACTTTCAATTGTAGAATTTAACGCGCCTCAAAAAAATAGCGGCCCGATACTTATGCGTGTTCGCATCGAACCCTATGGCGACCCCCTATTGCCTGGGGTATATAATCTTTCTTTAGGCCCACCAGATGATAATGGAGAAATCGACGACCATGTGCGGCTAAGACATGATGATTCGGGAAAAGTATACGCTACTGTGATATTATTTGCGCTTGCTTTTCTAACCGAATTTCCCGATGCTTCTATCGGACTTGACGGCTCAAACGATATAAGAGCTAATCTTTATCATAGTATGTTTTTGTTGAACAAGGAGATGATGAGCGAATATTTTGATGCCGTCGGCGTTGATTGGTACGTTAAATTGCTTCGCAATCAGCACGACGTGGAACGCGATCAGGATGGTAATCCTTTTTTCAAACCCAGGCCGGAAGAATTTGATTATACCAGAACGAGGGCTGATTTATATCGATACTATATTTTACAATTAAAATCAAATTAACTATATTTGATCATGAATTCACGTGTTCAACGTAAATTAGCTGAATTAAAGCGTAAAACTGACGCAGGCAAGATCAATGGTCTGACTGTGGTTGTTCGCAAAGAAATAAAGCGGGATGGCTTATCTATGGCTATACATTCCCAAAAAGACGCAGATCAATTTATCTCCGAACTTTCTGCTATCCGCAGGCGCCGAACCGCCCGGTAATTTTTACGTCTCTTTATAAAAACGCAATGCCGGTATAGAAAGAACGGCATTATTTCCCTTGCGCCGTTAGGTGCAAAACATTTGGAGAAAAACAAATAACACATAAAAAGCGTGCCATCGGTACGCAACTATTGAAGCGGCATTAGCGAAAATGCGTTATGTACAGTTTTCGTACTGACGGTACGGAAGGGCTGGCTGTTATTTCTTCTAATAATATTTGACCTCGATGGGTCAGGCAACCCGATATAATGGCTTTTGGACTTTTTTACACCACGCAGCGAAATTGCTTTACTATAAATAATTATTTATGTGTGCCCGTGCATTAGAAGTACATGCAGAAATTCTGCTTCATTACCTGTCAGCGGCGCACGAAGTCGATGGGAGGGGCCTTTATGTGGATTCTCGCACGAGGGGATGCGAGGAAGGTGTCGCCGACCGGAACGCATGTTGTTTGCCGACGCTAAATGGATTGTCAGAACCGTTATCGTCGTGGATTACAAATCTCGACCAACGAAGTACCTGTGGAGCGCCCGCGACAATTTAAAATTTATGTTTTTTTCATAATAGTAAGAAACCCGATTGTTTATTTCATAAAAAGTAAGCTTTCTGGAATAAATTACAGGTATATTGCTGTCAGAAATCTATTTATAATTAGAGCCGTAAAATGCTTACTATTGAGAACCTAATCCTATTACTTTCAATTATTGTAATAGTTACTGCGATTGCCTGCGTCATTTTGATTTTTAAAAAAAGATCATCTGCCAATGTGCCTGATGTTTTTTTAAAAGAACCTGAAGTTAACGATCTTCCATTTGAACAATTTTTTGAAACACAAAACGACCATGTGATTGAGCATAACATACTTTTGGCAATAGATGATAACAAGCCTTTAAAAGTTGAAAATGAAATTCCTCCAACTGTTGGCCTTACTAGGCCGACACCTGTTTTGAATGTCGAAAAAAATGACAATGAAACGGCCACAAGTCTGGTTGATCAATTCGGAATTTATGATCATACCCTCGAACTGGCTTCCTACAAATATCCGATGCTTGACCTACTTGAAAACTATGGGTCAAACAAGATAAATATTAACAACGACGAACTGGAAGCCAATAAAAACAAGATAGTTCAAACGCTGAATTATTATAACATTGAAATTGACAAGATAAGGGCAACTATTGGCCCCAGAGTAACTTTATATGAAATTATTCCAGCACCGGGTGTAAGGATTTCGAAGATCAAGAACCTTGAGGATGAGATCGCGCTAAACCTGGCTGCTTTGAGTATCCATATTGCACCGATGCCAGGCAAAGGTACAATTGGTATTGAAGTACCTAACCAAAATCCCGATATTGTTTCGATGCGTTCCGTACTCGCCACGGAAAAATTTCAGACTACCACTATGGATCTGCCTATAGCATTGGGTAAAACCATGACTAACGAAGTATTTGTAGCAGATTTAGCTAAAATGCCGCATCTATTAATTGCAGGCGCCACAGGACAGGGTAAATCGGTATGTATTAATGCAATCCTGATTTCATTGTTGTACAAAAAACACCCGGCAGAACTTAAATTTGTCCTTGTAGATATTAATCGCTTGGAGCTTACACTTTTTCGAAGAATAGAGCGCCACTTTTTAGCAAAATTACCCGATGAAGCTGAAGCCGTTATTACCAATAAAAAACAGGTGGCAATCACCCTGAATTCGTTGTGTATTGAAATGGACCAGAGGTACGATCTGCTAAAGGATGCCAGAGTGCGTAACTTCAAAGAGTATAATCAAAAATTTATAAGCCGTAAAATAAGCGACCCCGAAAAGCATAGGTACCTGCCATTTATTGTGTTGGTAATTGACGAGTTTGCCGATTTAATGGATGCTGACAAAAAGGTTGAACTGCCTTTTGCTCGTCTTGCCCAATTAGGCCGCTCTGTCGGTATTCATTTGGTTATTTCAACACAAAGGCCATCTGTGAACATTATCACAGGTACAATTAAAGCCAATTTTTCTTCAAGAATTGCATTACGGGTATTCTCAAATATAGATTCGCGCACAATATTAGATTGCGGTGGTGCAGAACAATTGAATGGTCGCGGTGATATGTTGCTTTCAACTGGGGTTGAAATAGTACGGTTGCAATCCGCCTTTGTAGATACCCATGACGCGGAAAGAATAGTCGAGTTTATCGGTAACCAACGCGGCTATCCATCCGCCATGCTGCTACCTGAGTTTATTGGCGAAGGAAAAAGCAGCAGCTTGAAAGAGTATGATCCGGATAACCGAGACCCGATGTTTGAGGAAGCCGCCCGTTTAATTGTGATGCACCAGCAGGGTACAACTTCGCTTATTCAGCGGAAAATGAAATTAGGTTATAACCGGGCAGGCAGAATTATTGATCAGTTAGAATCAGCGGGCATCGTGGGCCCTTTTGAGGGGAGCAAGGCCCGTGAGGTTTTATACCCTGATGAATATAGCCTTGAACGGTATTTGGAAACACTTCAAAAATAAAACACTAATTAGCCTTTCGCTGCCGCAAGTTGTGCCGTGAATTGCAAGCCTTGAATAAAGGTAAGCAAATGTTGTACAAAAGATGATAGTAGGTCTATCATAGTCGCTGTGCAAGCGGAGGCTGTAAACCGCCTCTCGGTGCTGGTTCAGTAATGAATTGGTGTTGAACGGAAAGAGGAAAAGGCTACGGGAAGTAGTCAGGTATGAATAAGAGAGATGAATGCAAATGAACCACTGATGAAGTGATGAGATAGCGAAACCTATTGTCAAAAGCTGGTTTTCTTGCGGACTGGTGAAGATTATAGCGGGAACTTGCATACTGGCTATAAGGCAATCGTCATTGAGGTGGCATGACTCTTATTCGGGCTTCTGTATAAAACACGGGAAGTCCTTATCAGATGCAAAGAGAAATGCACAAATGGGCAGTACCCATGAGGCAGAATAACGAAGCTGATAAGGATGGCGGACTAACCCGTAGTAGTGATGAAGTTTCTGTAATGGAAATGGAGCAAAGGGGTTAGCTAATTTATTTGAGTGTATGGTCAACTTTAACGAGGATGAACCTAACGCAAAGATAAATTAGACGAGCCGTATGAAGTGAGAGCTTCACGTACGGTTCTGTGAGAGGCTTGGGGTGAAATTCCCCTTGCCTACTCGGCCCTCCCGGCTTGTGGCCCGCCGATATGTTGCCGGCCGACAGGTGGCCCGTATTCCCGCGGTTAAGCGTTTTGTGTTAAAATAGAATTTGTAGTTTTAATACATAAGCCGCAACTACAAATTCCATTATCGCGAAGGTTTATATGCTACTGACCTGGCTCATCTGTAACGATGTGGGTAAAAGCTATATGCCGGCATATTTTGCTTTTGCCATTTCTCTCCCATCTTAAGGCAAAATATCTTCTCTGCCGCCAAACAGGCATTTATACAGATTTAAACGGTCTCTTTCATAGGAGGCTGTATCATAAGTAGAACAAAGATGGATTATACAAAATTATATTTGGCACTATAAAAACTCTGTGCCTCTCTGCGGCTTCTTTGAGTACTCTGTGGTAAAATTTAACCACAGAGATCACGGAGACGAGAACGCAAAGATCGCAGAGGCAAATATTATTTGGTAACCTTTTGATACAATCGACTTTTGAGACGGCCTCTTCTTTTAATGCTTAAATAACAGCTAACATTAAAATGTACTAATTTTTAATGTTAATTGTATTAAACTATCTATATTTGATATCAAAATACAAGCTAACATTAAAAATGTTATTTTTTTAATGTTTAATATCAAGACAAATTATATGGCTTATCCAATTAATCCTGACCGTAACCTACCGTGGAACGACTTGCCCGGGCTTCCAATTGAGGACAATTTATATAAGGCAGTGGAAGTTTACGAAGCTTTAGCCAATGCAAAAGGCGCATTGGGCCGTTTGCAAGGCAGAAGCATTGCTATCCCGAATCAGGGCCTGTTGATTAACTCCATTAGCTTACAGGAAGCCAAAGCATCAAGTGCTATTGAGAATATTTTTACTACAGATGATGAATTGTATAAGGCTTTTAGTGAACAAAAAAGTGAACGGGCAGAAGGGGCCCCTAAAGAAATATTACGATACCGGGAGGCTTTATGGCTGGGGCATGATTATTTAAAGGATAAAGTGCGTTTTGATGAGCAATATTTTAAAATGATTTATCGGCAAGTTAATCAAACAACAGATGGAATACGCCCGCCTACCGCACAAATATATATCAAACAGGGCGGAAGTGGCCCCAATGCTGGTAAACCGGCTTATACACCACCAAGGGGTAAAGGCATTATAGAAACTAAATTGACCAACCTGCTAAATTACATGAATGATGATAATGCCTGGCAAATTGACCCGGTATTAAAAATGGCTATAGGGCATTTTCAGTTTGAGGCGATACACCCTTTCCGTGACGGCAATGGCAGAACCGGAAGGATCTTCAATATTCACTATCTCACTCATAAAGGCTTGCTGGATTATCCGATTTTATTTTTGAGTAAATATATTATGGATCATAAAGATGATTATTATAATGGGTTAATGGGCGTAAGCCAGCGCGGCGACTGGAAGACATGGATATTATACATGCTCAAAGCAGTTGAAGTTACCGCTAATCTGACTTATCATAAAATAAATGACATCATTGCTGCAAAAGATGCGATACAACAGGCCATAATTTCGGACACTAATATCAACAGGCCAGAATCTTTAGTGAACGTCATTTTTACGCAACCATTTACAAGGGTTAAATATTTTACAGAACAACGTTTATATGCAGAAAACACAGCGAAAAAATACTTAAACCAATTAGTGGATATGAGCATATTGGAGCGAAGGACTATTCAGGGGAATCACTATTATTTGAATTTAGAACTATATAGGATACTTGGAGAATGATGCGGATTGGCAACATAGCCCGTTACTATATATGATTATTCTTTTCAAATTGGCGCACGGAGCAAATGTTGCCAGTACAAGTCAAGCGGCGCGCTTGCCTTTGCGGGAGCATGAACTATAAAAAGATAACCCGCGCTTTTCTCCCTCATAGTGTAAACTCAAATCAGGATTTATCAGTAAAAATGTCTAGTCCTGAAATATGAAACACTTGATTATCAATCAATTACACAGATGTGCTCAAAAAAGACAATTTTGATATGGTTGATTATCAATCTATTAGATAAAAGGCGTGACTTTTAAAAGAGTGAAACACGCTGATAATGAGCGTGTTTCACAATGTTCCGCGTGTTTCGCGTGAAAAAATGGAACGCCTGCTTTCAAACGCGGGTCCAATGTCATTAATTTAAAATCCGGTCATTGAAGGCTTCGGCTTAATTTTTCCTGAAGAGAGGGTTTTGCCTGAAATATGTACCACTATTGAAGCTGATCACATAGTCGGATTTAAAATGTGTGCTCTTTTTATAGTAGTCGGTAGAGATAATCTGGGCTCCTGATTGCTCTGCCGCTTCAAAAGATGTTTTGTCGTTTTCACGGGCTTCCTTAGTATCGCTGTCTGCGCGGGTACGGATAATATATCCCTTCTTAACCAAAGCCTGAATCAGCTTTACATCCTTTTTAGCATCGTTCATAATGTGTATGGCGGATTCGGGAGTTCCCGGTTCGGCATCGGCAAACAGCACGCGCCTTTTTAAAGAGGGGTGGCCGGCCATGTATTCGGTGCGTTTGTCGCCGTTTTCATCTAATATGAAAATAAATTTGCCTTTGGCATCTTTCAATTTGGGCCAGTTCCCGTGTAAAACAGCGCTGTTTAACGTTTTATAGTTTCCGCGGACGTTATCCGGGGTGATCAGGTAATTCAGTCCGAGGTTATCTTTTAACGATTTATCCAGATCATCAAAAACTGCCGAAGAAAACAGCTCAGGGATAGTAAAGCCAGGTCTTTTCATAGGTTCATCTTTGGCATTCATCGTTATAAACACGGGATTATGATCCGGATGGGCATCCGACCATTTTTTTAATTCCTGCAGGCATTGTTTAAATGTTAAACAATTACTCCTGAAATCAATATCCTGGATATGAAAAACTTTAAACCCCGGTTGGTTCATCACGCCCGAAGGGTCATAAGCAGGTTGCCCCGGAGCCCAGGTTAGCCCTTTCGGGTGGGCATACCTGCCGCCTTTGGTATCAGCATAAACATCAATTTCAAGGTCAAGCAACCCTAAATTAAGCTGATCAGTTAAACTGATGTGGCTGTAATCAATTTTACTCATACCTGCTGAGTCGGATTTCTCAAGCAGCTTAAACAATTTAGGATCTATGGATTGTTTGTAGCTATTGTGCGATCCGATAACCTGGATCTGATTTATCGGCAAATCATTAATATTGTTGAAAAAAGGCAAGCTGAAACTGCCAAGCAGTAAAAGGCTAAAAATAAATTTCGTCATTTTATTATCGATTTATTGCAGCATGTGCAGTGTTTATATCTTACAGAATATCTAAAAATAAGGCCGGGAAATACAAAATGGTTTTCCCGGCCTCAATTTATTTAATAACCCGGGTTCTGCACCAGGTTTGGATTTGTTTTTAATTCAGTATTCGGTATCGGATATAACCGGCGTGATGGGGCGGTATTCATCGTCAGGTTATCATTTGGAAGCGGGTAGCTTACCTCAAATAAGCCATAACGGATCAGGTCGTTACGACGCCAGCCTTCCCACGAAAGCTCACGTGCACGCTCATCCAGTAAACCGGGCAGATCAATTGATGTGGCAGTTTGTGCTCCCGCGCGGGTGCGCAGTTTGTTTACAAGTATTAGCGGGGTTTGTAATTCTCCGTTAACCGCAGTGGCATTTGCTCCGCGTAAAATCGCTTCTGCTTTCATCAGGTAAACATCTGCCAGGCGAAACACCGGCACATCATTGCCATTTAACCGCGTGGCCTGAATAATTGTGGGATCTGGATAGTATTTGATAGAACGGATCCCTTCCGACTGGCTGGCAATAGTATTGCCTACATCCATAGGCTTGGGAGGTACCAGGATCAAATTAGGTGTAATTACAATTTGCGTGGTGGTTCCAGGATAATAAGCGGGCTGCGAAGTAAATCCTCCGTTTCCGTCAGGGTAATATTGCGGGCCAACCAGCCATGTTTTTGTACGGAAGTCTCCGGCGAGATTAAACCGGTTATAAAATTCGGGCGTCGTGCTCATGGCGATGCTCAACCCAACGTTCATACCATAGGCAGATGCCAGGTAATAAAAGAAACCAAACCGGGTGAACTGATTTCCGGGGATTTGCTGATCATAGGGTATAGCGAATATAGTTTCGTTAATCTGAGGGCCGTTATTTGGTAAAAATATGTCACGGTAACGGGCATCTAAAAAGTAATTGGTATTATTCTCCACGCTATCAGCCATTGTTACTACATCCTGATAACGTGTGCTGCCTGTATATACCCCGGCGTTTAAATACATTTTAGCAAGCAAGGCAAATACCATACCTTTTGTAGGCCGGCCATATTGCAGGGTGTTGGTTGCCAGGCTATTTGTTTTTGCCGGCAGGTTTGGTAAAACATTTAATAATTCACTTTCTATAAACTGGAATACTTTAGCCCTTGGCTGTGTTGGCGGCGGCGAATTTACAGGGAAAGTACTAATTATGGGCAGATTTCCATAGAGGTCCATCAGCAGGTAGTAGTAAAGCGCACGCATCGCCCTGATTTCTGCGATGTACGCTGCTTTTACGCTGGCTGAAGAGTTTGCACCATTAACCACGGTTATCAGGCGGTTACAGGTATTAATGCCGCTAAAACCCCATTGCCAGATGCCGGTAACATTTGGATGGTCGGCTGTCCAGGTATGATAATGAAGCTGCCGGTATTGGCCGCCGTCATCATAATTACCATCACGTGCGGGAAGAATGGCCTCATCGGTTGATAGTTCCTGCATGCGCCAGTAGGGCACTGCATAGTTGGAGGAAAGATTAGAATACATTGTCCCCAGCAGTGCGGTATAGTCAGCCGTGGTTTGCGGAAAATTTGTTTTTGTGTATTGTGACTCCACCGGCACATTTAATTTTGTGCACGAAGTAATACCGGCAATAATGGCCAGGCCGGCAAGGTATTTATATATCTTTTTCATTTTTATTTAATTAATGATGCTTAATTTAAAATGATGCATTTACACCAAATAAAAAGGTGCGGGTTTTAGGATAATAGTTATTGTTGTCTATTCCGGGTGTTAAGCCGCCTATGCTCACTTCAGGATCAATCCCTTTGTACCCGGTTATGATAAACAGGTTATCGCCCGACAGGTACAACCTTATACTCTTTATAGCCGGTATCCTTGGTTTAATGGTGTAACCAAGCGTTGCATTGTCTAATCTTAAGTACGAGCCGCTCTCGAGGTACCTGTCAGAAATAAGATATGCGTTGATATCATTAAATGATTCACCAAGGGTAAACCGGGGTATATTCTGCAGGCGGGCGTCGGCAGGGTCATTCAGGGCAGCAAGTGTTGCGTTCAAAATTTTATTCCCTGTTACGCCGCGGATCAGGAAGTTAAAATCAAAATTTTTATAGTAGAAGGTATTTGTCCAGCCATAAATTAAGTTAGGCTGTGCATTACCTTCAATACGCTGATCAGTAGTTAAGGGTTGGGTATCGATAACATTGCCGGCTGCGTTTAAGTAAGTACTTACCCCAGCAGCATTTTTGCCAACATAATGATAAAGGTAAAAAGTACCTAAAGCATACCCGGGCTGAACGATCTGGCTATAATTGCCTGATTGCCCTTTACCGCCCAATTGTGCAGTGTAAAACGATGGAAGATTGAATTGGGTGTTTGAAAGACTTACGATAACGTTTTTGTTGTGCGAAAAGTTAAGCGATGTTTTCCAGGTGAAACCGTTGGACCTTACAGGTGTAGCATTTAACACCACTTCGATACCCGAATTTTTGATTTTACCGGCGTTGGCAGTAATTGTGCTCGTAAAAAACTGTGTTAATGATACCGGGTACTGATCATAGATCAGATCAGAGGTTTTT
Source organism: Mucilaginibacter sp. (assembly GCA_031292485.1). Taxonomy (GTDB): domain Bacteria; phylum Bacteroidota; class Bacteroidia; order Sphingobacteriales; family Sphingobacteriaceae; genus Mucilaginibacter. Next base: position 15,036 of record JARLHA010000013.1, on the reverse strand, counting down.
TTGATATAATAATCTACCGACCCTGTGATGATGTTTTTAAATAAGCCAAAATCAAGACCGATATTGGTAGTGGCCGTACTTTCCCATTTAAGGTCGGGGTTATCATTTTTAACAGGGCCGATAGCGTTGAGGATATTTCCGTTGTATAAAAATTTACTATTGCCCGTCTGTGTTCCATAAATCAATAAAGATGAAAAGGCATCAAAACCAACGCTGTTACCAGATACGCCATATCCTACCCTTAATTTAAGGTCGCTGATAACGGGGTATTTTTCCATGAATTTTTCGTCGATGATCCTCCACCCGGCAGATACCGCAGGGAATAAACCGTATTGGTGGTTGGCGCCGAACGCTGAAGAACCGTCATCCCGCAAAGACGCCTGCAAAAGGTATTTATTTGCAAACTGGTATTGAACGCGTCCGTAGTACGAGATCAGTCTCAGCGTTGATATCGGGTTGTTATCAAATGCAATTTGTGATAGGGACGAAGGGTTTGAAAGGAAAAGATTATTAAAGCTCAGGTTATCATTTGAGAAATTTTGAGTGGTAACCCCAAAGCCGTCATTGGTTTTATTTTGCTGGTAAGTATAACCCGCAAGGAATTTAATGGAGTGCTTTCCAAAATCCCTGTCATAATTAAAATACGATTCAATTATATCATTGGTGTTAAGTATTGCCGAACGATGAGCAACGCCATTTGCCCCGACAGCCAGGCCGGAGGCACTGTTGTAATAGCTGTTGTAATTGTATTGATCGCGCTGGGTTGAACCGCTTAAAGTAAACTTTAAACCTTTTATAATATCCACCTGTATAATACCATTGATCAATGTTTTGTTATCATTTGTTTGTATGGTATTATTATTTAATAATGATAGTGGGTTAAGTGTGCCGCTGCCAGTACGTGTATAATTTTCTTTATAACTGCCGTCGGGGTTGTAAGGGCTAACGGTTGGGAGATAAAACAGCATCGCCGGTAAAAGATACTGCTGTACAACGTCGTCTCCGTTTGAATTGCTGTTGGTTAAATTAAGGTTTAATTTTAAATGATCGTTAAAAAAACGCTGGTTTATATATCCCCGGTAAATGGTGCGCTCAAGCGATGTACGTTTGATAACGCCATCGTTTTTAAAGTAATTTACGCTGGCTCCGTATTCTGAATTGTTTGAAGCTCCGCTGTACGAAAGGTTATGATTTTGTGAATATCCTGTTCTTTCTGCCAGGTTTTGCCAGTTGGTATTTGATCCGTCGTCGTCAATCGGGTTAGAAAGCGGTTTTTGACCGTTGTTGGCCAGGTATTGGCGGAGCTGATCGGCGCTAAGCATATCTATCTTCTTCGACACATTTTGTACGGATACATAGCTGCTGTACGACAACCTGTTCTGGCCGGGTTTTGCTTTTTTGGTAGTTACAATAATAACCCCGTTTGCAGCCCGCGAACCATAAATGGCGGTAGAGGATGCATCTTTTAAAACATCAATACTTTCAATATCTGCCGGTGCCAATAAATCAATTGACGCTCCCGGCACGCCGTCAATAACGTAAAAGGGCTCCTGCGCCCCGCCTGTTGTACGTATGGTTGAAGGCCCGCGTAACACTACAGACGGCGCCTGGTTAGGGTCGCCGCTTTTGGTTATATTAAGGCCTGCTACTTTTCCCTGCAATAATTCGGCAGGTGTAGTGGTAACGCCAACATTAAAATCTTCGGCTTTCAGCGAGGTAATTGAACCGGTAACGTCCCTTTTGCTTGATGTGCCATAACCAATTACCACTACATCTTTTAATTGTTTGGTGTCGGTAGCCAGCGTAACATTAAATTGGCTGTTATTGCCAACAACCAACTCTTTTGATTGGAAGCCTAAAAAGGTAAATACCAGTACATCATTCTGGCCTGATGCGGCAATGCTAAAATTACCGTTTACATCCGTGGTCGAAGCTTTGGTTGTTCCTTTAATTACCACAGTAACACCGGGTAGGGCGGCATTTGTATCATCTGTTACCCTGCCCTTTATGATTTTATTTTGCGCATACAGGCTGCCTGAGAAGACCAGTAACAGCATTGTCAATAAAACTTTAAAAAAATCCTTGCCGGATCGGACAAGAACCCGCGTACCTTTTTCGTAATTTTTTTTCATGGATAAATTTTTAATTGTGGATTGAGTGGTGTTAAAAACGAGTTAATTATTTCCGGATATTCACACCCCCAAAGAAATAACTGTCGGGTTAACAGAAAATTTAAAAAATGTTATCCTCATAAAAAAGTTACCCGGAATGGACTTGCAGGTTATCTTATAGTTAAATTTTAACACACTGATTCACTGACTGATAGGGTGGAATTTGAAAATACGTCGGTTTCGGAATGTGATTTAAGTACTATCAGAATATTAAGGTTTCGTTTTTTACAAATCTGTTACCTTAATTAATTTCTAAAACTCAATGAAATTGAGGTGTATTAGGTTCAAGTATGTCGACGCTTTATCAATAAAGGCGTTGATGGTTATGAGCATATTTAAGCCGTGATATTAAGCCAGTTGAAGCCGAGTTTGTGTCCTTCTATAATTGGCTATTATGAGCTCCTGATCCACAAATTGCTCCAAATGCAAAAGGCCTCAAATCGAAAGATTTGAGGCCTTTAACTTTCGGGTCAGGCGGGGCTAAACCTCTATAGCCCCACTAAAACATAAGGAACCCTTACTGCTTTTATCTGATAAAAATTGGGGTCCTGGTTATTATTAAAACAAGTGATTGTTGAGCAACTTCCCCCGGCGGCATTGTAATTCAGGCAATAAGTTAACAGTAACTCATTGAGGCCGTTAGCAAATTCGCCATGTATAGTCGGCGTGTAATACCTGGCAAGATGACCGTTATAGGTGTCATTAATTGTGTAAACCAATTTCGGCGCCGTAAACGGACCGAAGGGGCTTGTTGCTGTTGACAAGTAGATACCGTGCGTTGATGGGTCGCAGAAATAGCCCAGGTCCATCTGCATCATCACATACTTTCCGTTTACGTAGGAAATACCGCAATTTGCCTGTGCGGTTGTACCGCTGCCAATAGTCAACGCGCCCGAGGCAGTGCTGGTTGTATCAGGGGTGCTGGCCCAGCTGTGTCCTCTCCAAAAGGACCAGGCCGTTGGATTATTGGTTGGGTATCGCGCCAAAAATATATCACTGGTGTTAAAATAAACGCTTTCGGCACCATAAACATAAACGGTATCACCTGCCGTTTTTTTGATCATCCCTACCGTATATGTTATTTTAGTTTGTCCTGACATGCCACCGGGTGTTAACCTCGTAGCCGAGCCCCACGTGGTGCTGCCGGCTGTTTCCGCTATATTGTATAATACCTGGTTAGCCGGGGTTGAGCCGTTTGCAGATTCGTAGTTAACCAAATAAACATTTCCTCCTATTTCAACGCCCGCCCCCGGCCAACTATAGGTGGAGTTATGAGCACCGGGGCTTTTTATAATTTCAAGCTCGTTGATGCCCGTACCGGCATTGCTCGTGGTGGTAATGTTCGGTGCAGAGCTTGATGTCCAGTTGGTTGTTGAAGGTTGTAAAATTCCCGAATTGTGATAGGAGAAGACCTGGCAATAAAGCTGACCGTTGCTCTGCAATTGGCTTGATGCGTACGCATCCTCGGTGATCCACAAAACCTTACCGCTGTTGGTGCTATAGGTTAAGGGAATGCTGTTGCCCTGGTCAAAAGCCACGGTGGTATTAGTCACGTTACCCCGATGAAAAAAGCCGACAACCACGTCGTCCCGGTAGGCTTCGTTGGTGATGTTGGTCAAACTCCAGTCTTGCGCGGTGGTCCCGGCTGCTGTTTCCTCGGTAATGGGTGCACCATCAGCAGTAGAGTTGCCATGATCAGTAAGCACCAAACCGTTTGCATTTTTGATTACATAGTAGGTCTGCCCGCTCACTAACTGCAGGTACCATATTTGGGAGGGGAAAACATTGGCATGATCATCCCATAACTGCGTACCCGAAGTGCCATTTGGAGCTTCCAGAAACATTCCTGTTTCAACGTTCATTATTTTAAATGGCGTTGTGTTGGTAATGGCACCGGTTCCCTGTTGTATCAGGTACCATTTTTGATTCGCTGATATACCTACGCCGAAGTTAAGGTTGGTATATTGCTGCACATTAGCTGGGGTGCTTTGTGCTTTAAGAAGTGTAGAATCCCCCCTTACTTCCAATACCTTACTGCTAAATACGTTGGTAATGCTGAAGCAGGGATAAGCCGCAGGCGTACTGCTTAAACCTCTGAAGCCGGAGGGAATTGCAGCATTGGCCGGCGTTTTTAGTCCCGGGGTTTTTTTGCACCCATGTAAGACTACGCAAAAGCTAATGGCACAGCATAGGGCTATGCAGCTGTTTAATAACTGTTTTTTCATGATGATTTGAATTTATAGATTTATGATTATAAGTTGGTTGTTATAAAAGTAAATTTATAAATCGATTTAGCAAATAATTTTTTTAATGAAAAGTGCTTTTTTAGCGTGCTAAACCGTTTTATTTAACCCTCTTTTGCCAAATCGATTTATAGATGATTTTTTTTCGGCTTTCAAACATCGTTTCGGCACTTCTCGTTGCAGCCTTTCAAAATGCGCGATTTAATTCAAAATATTTCATCATCTATAAAAAGAATGCGCTGAATATTATATCTTTAGGTATTTTGAATACATGTACCGCCAACTGATATTGTTTTTGTTGCTTAATAGCATAATGCTTCCGGTAAGGTCACAAAAACTGGATAACATTAAGCCTGCCTATTTATCCGTAAAAGACGGGCTGCCCGATGCTACCATTAGTTCAATTTGCCAGGATGAAGACGGTTTTTTATGGATCGGAACCAATGATGGCCTGAGCCGGTATGATGGGGTGGAGTTTAAGAATTTCTACCATTCAAAGACTGCTCCGTCGTTGCCCGGGAATGACATCAGAGCATTGCAAAAACTGCCGGGTCACAGGTTATTGGTTGCCACTACAACAGGGTTGTGCCTGTTCAATACCCGGGCAAATACCTTTACAAACCTGCTCGTTCCGGCTTCTGCAAAAATGTTCCCTTTTGAAAATAATTTTACGATGGTAAAGATTGATAGGGGTAACAATATTTGGGCCGCCTCCCAAACCTGCCTTTATAAACTTGATCAAAATCTGCGTATGCTGCAGGTTACCCGGGGACTAAGTGAACAGGAATTAGGCGTAGCAGGGGTGTTGTTTGTGGAAAGTATTATACCACTGCCCGATGGAAACGTGCTTTTCAGGTTATTACACTCCAAAAGGCCTCAATATTATATTTATACACCTGCTGACGGCAAAATTATTCCGTTAAACCAAAAAAAAAGCTTTCCCCTGGCTATGCTTGATAATTTGAATGTCAGGGACATTGCATTTGATGATAAGGGCAATGCCTGGTTTGTTAAGCATTTGGTAGATAGTGTTTTCTTTTTTAATTCAGGTTCCGGCCGGATATCCAGGGCTTCGTTTAATCATATGCCGGGCAAAGGGCAGATCTATTTTAACAGTCATATCAGCCTGATAAACAACCGGCTTGCAGGCTGTACATTGAGCGACGGCGGATTAATCAACTGGAACAGCGATACCTCAGCTTTTGGAAAACAGGGGCTGAGCAGCAATGTTTTATTGCCCAACGCTCACGTTATCTGTACTTTATATGATAACGAAAACAACCTATGGGTAGGTACCATAAATGGGCTATATAAATTTACCTTAATAGCAAATGCCGTTACCACGTCGGCATTGCCGGAGTATACTGCGGATCATCGCGGAATAGATCTGGCGGGTATTTTTATTGTCAACAAAAAGGTCTTTCTGACAACCACGGGGGGAGGTTTGTTTTATACCAATCAAATGCATGAACTCTGGAGGTCGATCTCCTGGAAAAATAACGCTGAACTGAACATTACCTGGAATGTAAGAGCGGCGGGCAGGGATATTTATTGGATAGGCACGCAAAAAGGGATATACGCGTGGAAAGAAAATACAGGGCAATTGACCCCGGTAAATTGGCCGGGAAATTCTAAAATGATTGAAAGCGATCCCATAGTAACCCAATTTATTGATAAGGAAAATATTCTTTGGATGGGACTCGGTTTTGGAGGAGGGCTGGCGGCTTATAATTTGAAAGATCACGGCTTAAAGATCTATTCAAAAAACGGTAAAGAAAATAATTTGCCGATACGGTTTCCGGTCACTATTGACGAGGATGAATACGGCGACTTGTGGATGGGGGGTGTAGAAGGGCGGGGCCTGGTCAAATGGGAAAGGAAAACAGGCAGGTTTACCGTTTTTCCGCCATTGTATAATACGGATTTTGATAATGGCGTAATCAATTCATTATATGCTGACCATAAAGGAAAAGTGTGGCTGGGTACCAATTCGGGGTTGGTGAAATTTGATATTCTGACGCACAGCGTCGAAAAATATGATATACCTGGCGGCCTGTCATCCAATACCATTTATAGCCTTGCTGCTGACAATAATTATCATTTGTGGATAGGGACAAAAAATGGTTTGAATTGTATGGACCTTCGTAAAGCCCGTTTTTTTTCATTCAGCGGTTATTTTCAATTGTCAGATGAGCCGGTGATTAATGTAAAATTAGATGCCGCTGCAAATAAGATCTATTTTAATACCCGCCACACTTTTAACAGCCTGAATCCGGATAAATGGTTGCAACCGCGTGGATCACCTGGAATATTAATTACCGCTGTTACCTCATCAGGCGATAATTTAAATCCGGCCACCACGATCAACCTTCCCGCTAACGACAATAATATCAGTATTGCATACAGTGCCGTAAACCTGGTAGATGGCCCGCAAAACAAATATTTTTACCGGCTGAACGAATTAAGTAAAAATTGGATAGCCGCAGGCAGTACCAGGCAGATAACGTTTTCCAATCTTTTATCAGGTAAATACACTTTCAGGGTAAGGGCGCAATTATCAGACGGGACGATGAGCAGAAATGAGGCGACTTTACTGTTTTCCGTAGATACGCCTTATTACAAAAACTGGATTTTTATCATTTCGGTTGTTGTGCTTATTGCGGCAATAATCTATTTATTATACTTGAACCGGATCAGGCAGCTCATGCATCTGCAGTCTATCCGTAACAGTATAGCTACGGACCTGCACGATGATATCGGCTCAACCCTGAGCAATATCAATATTCTTACCGAGCTGAGCCGGACGAATCTTAGCGAGCCGGGCAAGGCAAAAACTTTTTTAAAACGAATAACCGAAGAAGTAAATACTTCAAATCAATCGTTAGATGATATCGTATGGAGCATAAATTCGCTGAATGATAGTTTTGATGAGATAACTGCGCGGATGCGAAGATATGCCGCAGAGTTATTTGAAGGGGCGAATATTGCATACCACGTCCATGTCGATGAAAAACTTTCACAAAGGAAGCTACATATGGAAAAGCGAAAGGATATTTATCTTGTTTTTAAGGAAGCTGTTAATAATATATACAAGCACGCAGAGGCGTCAAGTGTGGAAATAAACATGAAGACAGATCAGCATTTTTTTCAAATGATCATCAGCGATAATGGCCGGGGCTTCGATACTGCTAAACCATCGGTACGTAATGGCTTAAAAAACATGAAAACAAGGGTATCTAAATGGAGGGGCAGTTTAACCGTTTTATCCGTCATAAATAAGGGTACTACCATCACTATCATTGTCCCCATCGCATAATAATCACTCAAATGAGTGATAGCCTATTAAATACTAAACTGTAATTTAGCATGTATGCCGGTAAGTATAGTTTTATTTGAAGATAACGACCGCTTGAGGGAATCTTTAGCCTACCTGTTAAATAGTGATCCTGATTATACAGTAACGGGAGATTATAATAATTGTAACCTGGCTGTTGATATTATAGCAGAACTTGCACCTGATGTGGTGCTGATGGATATTGATATGCCCGGCAAAACGGGGATATCAGGGGTTACAATGGTTAAACAAACCCGGCCGGAAACTGCTGTCATCATGTATACCGTTTTTGAAGACGACGAAAGGTTATTTCAGTGCCTTTGCGCAGGCGCCAACGGGTACCTGTTAAAAAAAACCCCTCCGGCCCGTTTGTTTGACGCGATACAGGAAGTATTAAATGGTGGTGCACCAATGTCGCCAAATATTGCCCGAAAGGTGCTCAACTCGTTTCAGCAAAAAACCGATAACTTATATAATTTAACCGACAGGGAAACAGATGTTTTACAGCTTTTGGTTAAAGGGAACAGCATTAAGGTAATAGCGGACGCATTAAATATGGCTTTCGATACAGTGCGTTCCCACCTGAAAAAAATTTATCTGAAACTCCACGTCAACTGCGGTAAGGAAGCAATAGCAAAAGCGCTAAACGAAAAACTTATATAGGACAACGTCCCAGGTACCAATCATTTATTTACTCAAAGAGAGGATTGGTCAATCCCAATAAAATGCCCACCATTTACGATTTTTTACTTTTTAAAAAGCAGCGGGAGGCCTGAAACTTCGGAAGAGAATATGTCTCCTGTTAGGTGGATATGAACCTGGCCGGATATTAGCGGCTTCAAACGAAAAAAGTACCCAGACTTACGACTAAAGACCATGCACTTAGAAAAAAGCAGCCTCCACAGTGAACATTCCGGAGCCGTTGACCATATTATATTATTAATAGTGATTTTTCCTGATTGCTTACCTAAAGTGGTATTCCAAAGCGCGTGGAATAACCTGTTTAAGCCTCCCGGAATAGCCAATTTAACCCGAATTTACATTAGTATAAATTTTTTATTATTCAATCAAAAAAATAATAAATTTATACTAAAATTAGTATCAGCAAAAAAGATACTTATTCCTGAATTTCTGTGATTAAACCTGATTTTTTTAAAAATGAATGCTAAAATTAATCCTGGGCTGTTATTTTTTTTATTTCTATTTTTAACAGCCATTTGCCCGTCCTGTTCAAAACATAGCGACACGAGTACCAATAACGGAAATAACGGCAGCACTATTAATTATATCCATTATAAGGGCGCGTTGGTTGGTTCTACGGGATACCTTGATCTGCATTTAACAGGTAGTGCGCTCAATGGCAATAACGCCAGTTATATGCTGGTCAATTATGTCGATAGCAGCAAAACACCCGTTAATACCATCAAAGATTCATTAACCACTGGTTCATTAAGTGGCTGGCAGCCGGGTACGGCCATATCAAATGCTGTTTTTGCGGGTTCTTCCGGTATTAAGGTTTCCTTAATTTCGGTGGATGCCGATGGCAGTAATCCGATTACTAAAATGCAGGTACCGAATGATCCATTTGTAAAAACCTTTATTGAAAAAGAAACCGTGTCCAACACTCCACTGCTGGTGTTTATCGGTAAAGCCGTTCCTGTTGGTAGTGGCATCGCCAGTCCCAGCGGTACTTGCACCTGCTATGCAAAAACCATAAATTTTGTTATCAACCCAGCCTACGTTGGCAGCAGCTACGCGGCAGCCAATGCAATTTACATTGATTCATATTCGCACCTCGCCGGATTTTTGAATGCGCAGATCTTATCCGCAAATCCAAATCAACTCACGCAGATCATCAATAACAATGATACCGCCGGCCTGCATGTTAATAACGGTGCCGGTGGCCCCAATTCAAATAACGGCAGCGGTCCGGTAACCGGGACTATACAAATAAGCAACGATGGCAACTCGTTGTCGGGCAGTATCTCAGGCATGTATATTCCCAATACCGGAAGCCAGGCGTCATCATGTTCCTGTAGTTATACCATTAAAGCAATAAAAGTTAAATAATTTGCCTTTTTAGGACAGGTGGGATATTGAATCCCTTTCCTGGATGAAAAAATTTGAAGAAAAAACAAAATCAAAAAATCAGTTTTACCGGGGCAGCAATGATCATACAATTGACTTCGATAAACCAAACGCAAAAAAATTCTAAAAACCAACTCAACTACATTTAAAAAGGAAATTAAAGCGGCTGGAAATATGGGATTTTTAAACTTCAAATAAAGCGTTCGCCCATTTTTTTTAAATACTTTAAAGCCGGTTTTTCTATTGTATAATAAGTGATAGTGCTAAAAACTAATGTCCCTATTGCTACGTAGCAAGCGCTAATAATAAGGTAGTTATTAGTACTAAGGCCTAATGGTTTTGATATTTTATCAAAGGTGTCAATAAATAAAAAGTGATTTACATATAACGAGTAGGAGATAAGGCCTAAAAAGTAAACAACTTTACCAGATAAAAATCGATTGATCATATTTCTTTCTGTTATGTAAACAATAAAAAAGGGCATTGAAAGAATTATCAAAATATCTGTCTCTTTAAAAAACAGCAAAACAACTAAAGGGATGGCTAAGTATTTTAAAAACACAGCTCGTTTTTTTATTCTTTCGAAACTCAAATAGGCGAAAATACCCAATAGATAGTCTGCAATAGTTCGTAAAAAACTTGACGGGCCCCGGGTAAATAAAATTACCGGGTTAAAACCATGAATTTTTTGTAATGAATAAGAATTACCCCAATTTAAAAAATTGTTTCTAAAAATGCTTATCGCTATAAATATGATAATTGACACCAATATTAGGATCCAGGCTTTTTTTCTGATTTTCCATGTCAGATAAAATGCTACTGGAAAGAAAAAATAAATTACCCATTCGTTAGTTAATGACCAACCTGGCGAAATCATGGAGTTGTTTGAGAAAGAAAAGATCCCTTGTAATAAGGTTAAATTAACAATAAGGCTTTCAACTTCTCCAAAATGAAAAAGAAAGAAATATAATAGTGTCGCAATGATGTATAACGGAAATATCCTTGAAAACCGCTTATACATAAACGCTTTATAATCATGTATAAACAGGTGATTATTAAAGTTGGCTGATGATGTTAAACTTAATAAAAAGCCGCTTAACACGAAGAACAGATCGACAGACAAATAACCATGACCAATAAAAACCGACAAATAATGGTTAATAAGGTGCGGTTTTTTATGAAATAGCACTACATACCAATGGAAAATAATTACATAAACAGCAGCCAGGCCACGTATACCTGTTAAACTCTTTATTTCATAAGCGCCGATAGGTTTTATTGGTGGTGTTGTAAATACTTGTGCCAGGTTTATTTAATTTTATTTAGTGTAGCTAATAATTTACCAAAGAATAATTCTTTTTGGCAAACATAATGTAATTTAAATAATGTCAAAACTCCTTTGTGCCTATAACTCCGGGCAGACGCATTAAAATAATTTTAAGTTTATTGAGGTTGAATAGGGGAAATGGGGCCTGTCAACTATGAATTGACGCATAGCCCTAAGTCGTCTCTATAGCCATCGGGAGAGTCTTAAGTCAGAAAAATTTAAAAGTATTAATAAGAGTCTTTTAATTTCCCGCCGGTTCAAATCCTGAACGGGCAGCGCTGCAAGCGTTCCAGCGTTCCATTTTTTCACGCGCGAAACACTGTGGAACGTTGTGAAACATGCTCATTATCAGCATGTTTCATGTTTTAACAAATTACCAATTTTAGCTAAGTAACTGATAATCAACACTTATAAAATCAACTTTTTTGACATCGTTCCTGCAATCTACTGATTATCAATTGTTTCCTATTTCAGGACTGCACTTGCGACTGTCAAGTCCTGAAAAAGGTTTACACTTTTTGATGATTAATCCTGTTTCGAGTTTACCTATTTAAAATAATTTTAATGCGTCTGCCCTGGCCTATAACTATAATAAGCCCGGCGAGCTACCAACTGCTATAAGCGAAAAAAGTCTTCAGCCCCAGGGCTAAAGACTTTTGACTTTCGCCATAGCCGAGCAGGACTAAAGTCGAACCGCTTTTTTGAGTATTTGAAGCTTTTTGCGAATATTTCTTTCAAGCGCCAATAGTACCAGTTTTAACATTTCCGGCGCGGGCGTAATTGACTACAATAACTCCACTTGGTGTTACAAGGCTCTCTGTTAATTTAAATGCTGCCGGCATCGTTCCATTATCAAATAGCTTTTTTCCTTCGCCAAGCGTCACCGGATAGATTTTGAGCCAAAGTTCGTCTACCAAGTCATGCTTCAGGAGTAGTTGAGTGAGCTCGCCGCTGCCCCAAACTTTGATGTCAGCACCTTCAGAATTTTTGAGCTTTTCGATATCTGTCACGCTTGTAAGGAATACTGAGTTTTCCCATGGCGACTCTTTCATGGTGTTGGACATGACGTATTTCGTGACCTCATTGATCCCCGGCCAATAGTCAGCATGGGCCGGCCAGTAACCCTCAAAAATCTCAAATGTTTTTCTGCCCAGCAGGATATCCGCAGGCGCCATCTGCTTTTGCATCACTTTACCGGTAACTTCATCACCATAAGGGGCGCTCCAACCGCCATATTTAAAACCGCCTGATGGATCTTCCTCAGGTCCGCCGGGTGCCTGCATTACTCCGTCTAACGTAATAAATTCCAAAACGATTATCTTTCTCATATCAGTTTAATTGAAAATGTTGATTGATTGTTCTTTTTTTATTTAACAGTTCGAAAATATTTATTGAAGCATCTTTTTAATACCAAATACAATTATGTTTACTTTAAAAAGTCATTCAGGTAACCTAATATTATATTCGTCTGCATCATCAGGCTAACATGCCCCTGCGAAGGAACAACGGCCAAATGCGATTTTGGCATCGGTGCCATATCAGCAGATACACCGCCTCCCAGCAATTGATACGTTTTCATCAACTCAATTTTATCCAGGCCATCATTGTCGCCCGAAATAATCAATACCGGCGAAGTGATTTTCGCAATGTTGCTGTCACCCATGTCGAATGGCGTCGCGACAAAAGCAAGCATCTGTTCAATAAACTTTGTCCATTTTGTTTTGTCAGGGGCTACCGCATCGTATGCTGTTTCAAAAGGCGTATTCGTAAAAAATTCAGGCTTGAAACTTTTAAACGCATTGGTTACTTCGGGCCGCCAGCCGGTACTTTTATAAGTAGAAGAAATGATCACTAATTTTCTTACGCGTTTAGGGCTTTGTATGGTCAACTGGTAAGCTATGGAGCCACCCATGCTATATCCTGCAACGTCGGCACTGTCAACTTTCAGATAATCCATTACGCCTGCCACGTCACTTGCCATGGTAGCCAGGTCTAATTTTCTATCTGAATACGGCGTGTGCCCATGTCCCTGCATTTCGATGGCAATTACTTTTCTCGTTTTCGACAATTCGGGTATTAATTGCCCCCAGTTCATCTCAATGGTATAAAAAGCACCATGCAGCAAAACAAGAGGCCTACCCTCACCATATACTTCATAATAAACTTTAATGCCATTAACAGGTGCGTAGCCACGTTCGGCAGGTTTACTTTGTTGCCCTTTAGACTGAAGTACTGTAAAGAAAAGAATAGCGATTATTAATACAGGTTTGAGGACAGCAGATCCTTTAAATACTCTTTTCATAAAACGTTATTTAAATTATTTTGACTTCATTGACAATACAAAGATCGACGCATTTCAGGATTTTACGCCGTGTAAGAGTGACAAAATGAGGGGTGGATCGGGACAAATAACCCTAAAGAATAATTGTGAATGCCTGCACTCGCGTAAATAACAATGAAGTTAGGAAACAAAAAAACCTAAGGCTTTCGACCTAAGGCTTTCCTTTGCTATGTAGCGGGAACAGGGCCCGAACCTATATCCACCTTTAGGCAGATATGGGCCGGCGAGCTAGCAACTGGTACTAACGAAAAAATTCTTCAGACTTACGACTAAAGACTTTTGACTTAGAAAAAGGTAAAGGGAACAGGACTCGAACCTGTGTCCGCCTTTGGCGGATAGAAGTCCAGCGAGCTACCAACTGCTCTATCCAGCACTATTTTTACTTTTACGATTCGCTTTTTTACCGCGAAAATGGATTTGTTTATGAATCGGGCATAGACCACCGACAACGAAAAAAACGGATAATGGAGCAACCGGCCCGGCCGGCATTTCGGCAATACTTTCTTAACCTTACTGCTAATCCTTTAAGCAGAATTATGCAAAGCCTGCACTTTTGCTGAGAGTTTTGTATGTTGTTTTATGGCGGTGTTATCCGGATTGTATTCAATTTATACTTGCAAACTGTGGAGCGGGTAAATTTCAAAAAAATTATGAAACTAATAAAAATATTCTTTGTTTCGTTGTCACAAAAGCATTACACATGAGAAATTTCAAAAGAAAATTGATTACAATCAGCTTATCGTTAGCATTATTAGTTATTTTATTTCAAAGTTGCGCTTCATTTACCAAAACAGAAAAAGGTGCAGCTATTGGCGCCGCAGGCGGCGGATTACTCGGAGCACTTGTCGGTAAGGCAGCGGGCAATACCGCCATAGGCGCTATAGTCGGTGGTGCGGTCGGCGGTACGGCCGGGGCGCTCATCGGTCACAAGATGGATAAACAGGCGGCTGAAATCAAACAAACCGTACCCGGCGCCACTGTAACAAGAGCAGGTGAAGGAATCCTTGTAAGGTTCGACTCGGGTATATTATTTGATATAGACAAAACCAACGTGAAACCTGCGGCGCAAACCAGTTTGCAAAAGTTTGCCGTATCATTACAGAACAATCCGCAAACCGATATCACTATTGTAGGCCACACGGATAGTACAGGAACAGCCACTCATAACATGGACTTATCTATCAGAAGGGCAGACGCCGTCAAATCATTCCTGGTTGCCCAGGGTGTAGATGGCTCACGTCTGACTACACAGGGAAAGGGAGAAACCGAACCGGTTGCCCCTAACAGTACTCCCGATGGCCGTGCGCAAAATCGCAGGGTGGAGATCGTTATTGTCGCCAATGATCAGATGAAACAACAGGCAGCGCAAGGTCAATAGAAATTAATTATTTTAATAGAATAAGGCGTTTGGATGTTGCTAATATTTTTAGTATATTTAACCTGTAAATACAAAACGCCATAAAAATATGTTTCAAGGATTAAATATACTCGAATTCACTGAAAAATTCTCAACAGATGATAAATGCAGGGAA
>JARLHA010000012.1 GCA_031292485.1 Mucilaginibacter sp. | reverse complement strand
TCTGTGTCTTCTCTGCATCTCTGCGTTTAAATCACCCACACTATCCGTCATAGAACCGTATTATTATTTAGAAACAATTTGAATTTTGAATTGAGAGATTAAAACAGGCCCTTTATTAGTGGATTTCGGATGTCGAATTTTCGATTTCGGATTTAATAATTAAACGAATGATTTTTATTTAGAAATACTTTGAATTACAGTAACAAAAAAGGGACTTTTATTAGCCATTTTTAAAAATTCCGAAATCGAAATTCCGAATTCCGAAATGAAAGTATAACTTTGTATATGCCATATAAAGAACGGGAAATCAGCAAGATGTACTACACCATGGGTGAGGTGGCCATCCTGTTTGACGTAAACCAATCACTCATAAGATTTTACGAAAAAGAGTTTGATGTACTATCGCCTAAAAAGAACAAAAAGGGCAATCGTTACTTTACGCCCGAAGACCTGGAGAACCTGAAACTTATCTTTCACCTGATACGGGAAAAAGGATATACGCTGAATGGCGCGAAGGAATATCTTAAAAATAATATGGCAACCAGTAAAGATAATATCAGGGTGATCACCTCCCTTGAAAATCTGAAAAAATTCCTCATCGAGGTACGCGACCAGTTGTAATTCCTGTTTGAAAAGCTATCTTTATTCCTTCCGCTGCAACTGAATCATGATCCCAAATCACAAGGGCGAAATACCTGTTGTTATGCTGCTGCTGCCATTTTTATCGGGCATTGTTGCGGGGCTTAACGTATTTGCGGCTGATAGTGTTGACCCGCTGATTGATATTTTTGTTTTTTTCAGCATCACCTTTATACTGCTCAACCTAAACTATTCCAGGTTAAAACTTTATAAGTACCGCTGGCTGGGCGGCGCGCTCATTGGCCTCATTTTGTTTTTGTTTGGCTGTATTATCTCCCTTAAAAATAGCGAACTCAATGCCAAAGATCATTTTTCAAAACGTACTGCCCAATATCTTGTTGTAAAGATCAACAATGAGCCGGTATTTAAAAACGAGCTATTACGCTTTACCGCAAAGGTAGAAGCAACTGAAAATAAGGGAGCACAAACGCCATCAAGCGGCACTTTGCTGGTAACTATTAAAGACAGTGCCGCCAATAACCTGTATTACGGCGACGAGTTGCTTATCCCCGCAAAATATAAACCCATCGATCCGCCGTTTAACCCGGCCGAGTTTAACTATAAAAAGTACCTGGCCTGTAAAAACGTTTATTACCAGGCCTTTATTTATCCAAAACAATACAAAGTAATAGCAGTAAATACCGGTAACCCGTTGATCGCGCATTCTTTGAGATGGAGGCAGCACCTTGTAGAAAAGCTTACAAGCAGTATGCGGGATACCGGCGCCATCGCTGTAGCATCCACCTTAATATTGGGCTATAAAGCTGATTTAAGCGGGGATATTTTGCAGGCCTATAAAAACACCGGAACGGTATATGTCCTTTCCGTTTCAGGATCACAGGTGGCCATTCTTTACCTGGTGTTATCCTTTGCGCTTCAGTTTTTAAACAGGCACAAATATGGCGGGATGTTACGGGCATCGGTCATCCTTGCCGTCATCTGGTATTATGCGATGCTCACCGGTTTTTCACTAGCGGTTTGCCGGGCAGATGTGATGCTGAGCCTGGTAATCATTGGTAAATCATTCAGGAGGTATATTAACACTTTAAATCTATTGGCGGTTTCGGCTTTTTTACTACTGATCTACGATCCTTTTTTTATCACAGAAGCAGGCTTCCAGCTATCATTTATCGCGGTTTCGGGCCTCATTGTGCTACAGCCGGTTGTTTATCAATGGCTAAAATTTAAAAACAAATGGGCTGATAAAGTTTGGGCGCTCTGTTCGGTATCGATAACAGCGCAGGTGGTTATTTTTCCAATAAGCGCATTTTATTTTCACCAGTTCCCGGTTTATTTTTTAATCAGCAACCTTTTTGTGGCGGTACCTGCCGCATTGGTGATGTACGGCGGCATACTGTTTTTATTGCTGCCTCAAATCCCGGTGGTATCTGCATCCATCGCTTTTATCCTCGAAAAAACTATCGTAATGATGAATAAGGGATTGGCCTGTATCGAACACGCCCCATATGCTGTTATCAACAAAATATGGCTGACCGGGCCGGAATATGTATTGGTTTATGTTGTTATTATCAGCCTGTTTTACTTTTTATTTAACAGAAAACTTTGGCTGCTAAAATTCAGCATGGTTTGTATGCTGATGTTATGTATCAGTTTGAGTATAAAGAATATCGGTCAATCCATGTCAAAAGAAATTGTTTGGTTAAACCTGAAAAAACATCAGGGTATTGTTTTTAAAAATGGGAATAAAGCAGTTGTATTAACCGATTTAAAAAGCACCGACAAAACCTACTTGTATTCTGTTCAGCCTTATTTGGATAGCTGCCAGGTAAATGATGTAAAACTGTATAATTTGGGACAAGACGTCAATACCAACTGCATCAGGAAAAAACATGGCTTGGTTCAGTTCCTGAATACTACAGTATTTATACCGGGTAAAGAATTATATTCAAATGATTTTCGGCAAAAAATAAAAACCAACTATATTTACGTCACGGGCAATCCGGATAACCCGATAAATGGTATTAATCGTAATTTCGTATATGCAGCGCTTATCATCGATGGCTCCAATTCCGACGCAAAAATAGAACAATGGAAAAAACAGCTTAAGGCTGAAAGTGTTAGCTTTAAAATTTTAAAGCGTAACAATTCTATAATTTCAGTATCTAAATAAAAGTTAAAAAAAATAGTAAAATTTGTACCCGAACTAACAAAAATTAAATTGTATCCATCAAATCTGAATTTATGAAAATCAAATTTTTTATCGTTGCACTGGGCATCGCGCTTACCGTAACCACCATTAGTGCCAATGCGCAAAAAGCCTACACTCAGGGAACTATCAACATGAGTGGCGACATGATGGGGCAGGCAACGCCCATGAAAGATTATTTCAGTGCGGACTCTTCTGCATTGTCATTTCAAGCGGGACCTGCAACCATTAAAATATTAACCAATGCTGCCAAAACCTATTTAGCAATTATCGTAGACGTGCCATCGTTTTCAGTAAAAAAGGCAGCTATTGCTACACCTGATGAAATTGACCAGGCAAAAAACGCTTTACCAAAATTCACTTTTGCGCCAACGACCGAAACAAAGCAGATCTCGGGCTTCAACTGCAAAAAGATGGTAGCTACCGATGCCAAGGACAAAAAGACTTATGATGTGTGGGTAACTAATGATATCACCCTTCCTGCCAGTACGATTTCAGACCTTTACGCAGGCGCCGGAGGCGTACCCATCCAGTACACCTCATTTAACCGCGGACAAGCCTCTGTGATCACTGTTACAGCAATTACCGACGAAAAAGCACCTGCCGGTACCTTTGGTTTTTCTGCTGATTACGATAAGATCACTTTGGATGACCTTAAGGCAATGAGCGGAGGCAATTAAGTTTGCAGTAAGTAGTTTTCAGTGGGCAGTAAATTTCCTTTATAGCAAACTGCCCACTGAGAACTGCAAACTTTCATCTAAAGCCATTACCCATTTATTGAACAATCTGCTCTCAAACTCTACTGCTTTAGCGGCATGGCTTTCCCAATCGGGTGAAAAAGATTTAAGCTGATTGATCATTTCTTCCAGGTGCCCCTCCTCTTCTAAAATAATCGATTTTACGTTTACCTTGCTTCCTGCATTTTCCAATGCTTCCTGGTAAATGGGGTATAATTCATCTGCCCTCACTTCAATCGCATAAGTTACCAGCAGGTACGCCGCGAACCTAAGTTCTTTCCCTGCCAAACCAAGCTCCTTTTTCAGGTACCTGCAGACATCAATATCCAGCTGATTTAAATAGTAGCGACTGTAAGCCGGCGCTAATAAATATTTACTGGCATAGGTGGTGCAATTATCAATCCCTGTTTTCTCTATTTGCTTTTTCAGGTAAAAAGCGTGCCGGTGTTCTTCGGCAGCGTGTTTTAGAATAATATAGGTAACTGTTTCCGGATCCTCGCTGGCCGAGATCTTTCGCGCGCCGGTATTTTCCATTAAGGACAAAGTATTTAACCATTTGGCATGCAAGTGGTTATCTGCAATTATTAAAGGTAAAAGTTCGTTTAATTCCATATTATTATTTTGTGATTTCACAGATTTGGGTATGATTTCACCGATTGGAAAAATTAATCGGTGTAATCAAACAACAATCGGTGTAATCATATTTCTCCTAATGCTTGTTCAATTTTGGCGTAAATGTAATTCAGTTCGTCATCAGTAATGCAATACGGAGGTAAAATATAAATCGTATTGCCAAGTGGCCTTAAAATAATGCCGGCATCTAAAAAGTATTGGTAAAGTATGTCCCGCAGGGCATTGAAATAAGAAGTATCGCTGCCCGTTTCCCACTCCATCGCGAAAATGGTACCGGTTTGACGGATGGCTTTCACTTTCGGATGTTCTTTTATCTTAACTCCAAACTCGCGGTGCTGCTCTTCAATTCTTTTGATGTTTTTCAGGGTTGATGGATCAAGAAACAAGTCCAAACTGGCAAGCGCCGCGGCAATTGCAACGGGGTTTGCCGTAAAAGAATGTCCGTGGAACAGGGTTTTTAATTTATCGTCCGATAAAAAAGCATCATATATAGCTTGCGTGCAGGTGGTGAGACCCAGTGCCATTGTACCGCCGGTTAAACCTTTCGAAAAACACATGATATCGGGCTGTTCCGCCACATGGTTACTGGCAAAATTCTTTCCCGTACGGCCAAAACCGGTGAATACTTCGTCAGCGATCATTAAAATTCCTTCTTTGCGGCAATGCGCCATCAGCTCATTCAAATATGCCGCATCGTACATCAGCATACCGCCTGCGCCCTGTACCAGGGGCTCAAATATAAAACAAGCCGTGGCAGATTTGAGATCTGAAATTTGAGATTTGAGACTGTCGATATTGTTTTTATCCGGCAAGGCAATAAATTCAACCTCAAACAATAGCTGGTCAAAAGCGGCCGTAAATGCACTTCTTCCGCTCACGGCCATTGCTCCAAAGGTATCGCCATGATAAGCATTTTCAAAAGCGATGATCTTTGTCCTGTTTTCACCCTTGTTATGCCAGTATTGCAGGCACATTTTTATGGCGACCTCAACTGCCGTTGAGCCGTTATCCGAATAAAATACCTTTTGCTGGTTTTTTGGCAGTATTTGAAGCAGGCGTTCGGCCAGTTCAACCGCACCTTCGTGGGTAAAGCCCGCAAAGATCACATGCTCCAGCTTATGCAATTGTTCCGATACTTTTTTGGCGATATAGGGATGTGAATGCCCGTGAATATTTACCCACCAGGACGACACCGCATCAATATATTTTTTATCATTTTCATCAAACAGTAAAGCTCCTTCTCCTCTAACAATCGGGATTGGTGGCTTTGCCGTTTTCATTTGCGTGTAGGGGTGCCATATTACTTTTAAATCCCTGTCTGTCAAATTCATATTTTATCTGTTAAAAGTTTAGCTACATGTTGGTCGGTTGGAAAAGGGAGTTCTTCATTCATAAGGTTTGCTAATTTTACCCACCTGAACGATTGCAGCACTTCCCCCTCGCCATCAAAATCAAAAACCAGGGTTTTAAAATTCAGATTAAGTTCCTGCAGGTTTTTAACGATGTAGTAAACGCTGATGACCTGCGAATCATTAAAGGCGGATTTTACATAAAAATCAGTGGTGTAAAAATGACTTGTCACCTCTACTGCAACATTACATTCTTCTAAAAATTCCCGCTTCAGGCCGTCAATCAAACCTTCACCGGGTTCGAGCCCGCCACCGGGGAATTTGGTAAAACGCATACCATACTCCTGTTCATCGCTGATCAGTACCTCATCGCGATCATTGATCAGCAAGCCGTAAACGCGTACATTAAATGGATACATTATTCAAAGTGTTTTCTGTTACGGATAATTTTGTCCAATGTCCAGGCGATATCAGCGGTTTTTTGTTCCGACCTGATCGGACATGCGGGCATATTGCAATAATAACAACATTCAGGCAGGCAGGGATCGGTATGAATAAACCATTCTGTTTTGGTTACTTCCGTATTGGTAATGGTATCGATCAACTTCACCTGGTCATGAACCTCAATCAGGCTAAAATAGTTTGGTAATGTCAAATGGCAATCGATATGCAATTCATTCCCATACTTCTGCGCCCTGAAATTATGGATGTCGATCCATGACTCATTTCTATTCTCATTCAATACCTTTATCACTTCTTTTACCACGGTAAAATCAGCTTCATCCATTAACACAGCAACTGATTTACGCACCAGGCGGTAAGCGTTGTATAAAATATATAAACCTACTATTATAGACAAGGCGCTGTCGAGCCAGAAAATATTGGTAAAATGGATGAGCAATAAACCGGCAACCAGGCCGATACTGGTTACCATGTCTGTTAACAGGTGCCTTCCATCGGCATCAATGGTAACAGAAGGCAGCGATTTACCCTTCCGGATCATATACCAGCCCAGGCCACCATTTATGATACCCGTGGCGCCAATAATTAAAGCACCGGTTATCAAATCGTGAATGGCGCTTGGATAAACTAAACTGTAAACCGATTTGATAATAATGGTCAGTGCCGCGATGCCTATTAAAAACCCTTCAACAAAAACCGAAAAATATTCAACTTTTCCGTGGCCGTAAGGATGATTTTCGTCCCGTGGCTGCGCAGAAAGATAGATGCTGAAAAACGCAAATGAACTGGCCAGCACATTCACAATACTTTCAGCAGCATCGGTAAGCACAAAATTAGATGCAGTTAAAAAGTATGCCCCAAATTTTGCCACCATCAGGATGGAACTGGTAATTAAGGCAAAAAGAATGATCCGCTTTTGCTGTTTCAAAATGGTGAATTTTCGGCCAAATTTAGAAATAGTTGCGGGAATTAGGGTAGAAAGCTGAAAGTGAAATGCGGAAAGCACATTTTCCACAATACAAACACAACCTGTTACAAATAATATATTACTTGCAATCTGTAGCTGCTATGCTATTCCTTATATTTCCAAATTCATAAAATCAGCTCTAAAAAGCCCTTTATTTTAAGCCATTATGAATTGCAGTAACCAGTTTGTTAATAAAATGCTAAAAAAATCAAAATTTACTATTAACACCTTAACCTCAGCACATACTTTTCTATATTTGCGCCGCAATAAAATAAACATAAAATGAGTGCATTAAGTAACAGGATAAACAACCTGTCTGAGTCGGCAACGATCAAAATGGCCAAACTTGGCCGCGAGCTGGCCGCAAAAGGCGTAGATGTAATAAGCCTTAGCTTCGGCGAACCTGATTTTCATACCCCTGAACACATTAAGGAAGCCGCCAAGCAGGCTATGGATAAGAATTTCACCTACTACACCCCGGTATCGGGCTATCCTGACCTCAGAAAAGCAATCGCCAATAAGTTAAAAACCGAAAACGGCCTCGATTATGATTTCAGCCAGATCGTGGTATCAACCGGTGCTAAACAGGCTATTGCAAATGCCGTATTATGTTTGGTTAACCCCGGCGAAGAAGTGATTATCCCTACCCCTTACTGGGTATCATACTCAGAAGTGGTTAAACTTGCCGAAGGTGTAAGCGTATTTATTGAAGCGCCGGTTGAACAGGATTTTAAAATAACACCTGCACAATTAGAAGCTGCCATCACGCCAAAAACAAAGCTGTTTATGTTTTCATCGCCATGTAACCCAACAGGCAGTGTTTACAGCAAAAGCGAATTAGAGGGCCTGGCTAAAGTATTTGAAAAACATCCTCAGGTTTATATCCTTTCGGACGAAATATACGAGCACATTAACTTTGTTGACAAACATGAGTCTATCGCCCAGTTTGATTCGATAAAAGACCGCGTGATCATCATCAACGGTTTTTCAAAAGCATTTGCGATGACCGGATGGCGTATCGGCTATACGGCATCAAACAAAGAGATTGCTAACGCTTGCGATAAAATGCAGGGTCAGATAACTTCAGGAACTTGTTCTATCACTCAGAAAGCCGGTGTTGCGGCTTTGGAAGGTGGCTTGGAATCCGTTTTACAAATGCGCGGGGAATTTAAAAAACGCCGGGACCTGGTTTACGGTCTGCTGAAAGATATTGAAGGTATAAAGGTAAATCTGCCTGAAGGTGCGTTTTACTTCTTTCCTGATGTAACCTCATTTTTTGGAAAAAGCTATAATGGAAAAGTAATTAATGATGCCGATGAGCTTAGTATTTACCTACTGGAAGAAGCGCATGTAGCTACCGTCGGCGGCGATTCATTCGGCGATACCAAATGTATCCGTATTTCTTATGCAGCAGCCGAAGACAAGCTGATTGAAGCGATGAACAGATTAAAAGCTGCTTTAGGGAAGCTGGTATAATTTACACTTAGCGATCAGAGACAAATAGTTAAAGAAGAGGCTATAAATAACGAAAGCCGCGAAGATTAATTTCGCGGCTTTCTTGTTGTGGTTGTTTTGTAAATATAATTACAAACCGAAACCATAGGCGATGCGCAGACCAACAAGGCCATAGCTATCACCCGAACCCGAGAAGTTTTCATACCGAACGCCAACGTCCAAATTTTTGGTGGCATATCCAAGCCCTGGCGAAAGAATGAGTTTGGTGTTTTTAGCGTAATCGGTTTCAAACCCGGCGCCTGCCTCAGCACCAACGTACAGGCCACCCGCGAAAAACGCCTTGATACCGGCTTTTACCGGAACAACGCCTAAATCACTCGGTTTTGTAGTATAAGTAATACCATCAATAGTTGCCGATGAACTCCTGGCAAAAAAATTATAATAGCCGGAGGTGAGGGTAAGGGCAACGTCTTTACTTAATCCATATTGCAAACGGGCCGTTCCACCCAGGTCGAATTTAGAAAAATCTTTAAGATTTCCTGTTGGGATTCCACCTTCAATGCCAATACCTAAGCGCCATGCGTTCGGCGGTGTTGTTTGGGCCTTAACACTACTGGTAAGGAATAAAGCAGCGGCAGTAAATGCCAATGCTAACAGTTTTGATACTTTTTTCATAGTTGTGTTTTTTATTAAACAATGATTAAATTGTATTGCCCATATTTAACAAATATTTTACCACAGATAGTTTTATCGATAAATTAATGGCCGGTGTTCATCCTCCAAACTATTCCGGGATGGCTTCGGGGGCGTTTAATTACTGATGATCAGGAAACTTGAGCCGGCAACCTGTGTGTGTTTTTTAAATCCGGAAAATTTTAAGGTATTTTCTCATTAACGAACATTACTGACCTTAAAAAAGGGCAAAACCCTTCTTTTCAAACAATAAGCCAATTTTTATAATTGCGCACAGGGGCATTCCCTTAGTAAGTAAAGGGATGGCATAACTGCCGCGATGGTAAAAAACAACCCAACATAAACACAGTGTTAAGTTAACAAACGGCGGCGATTCCGATTTTTTTCCTTATACTTGGGGTCGCGGAGATTTGGCGGCCCGCCGATTAATTGCAGATCAGATAATATTTAACAAAAAAAATTATAAACAACAGCGATTATATTATCTTTAAATTTCAAATTAAACCGGAGGAAAAAAAAATTCACGTCGCGAACAAAACAACCAATAAAGCTGGTTTTTAGGTATTTTAGAAAAAAATTGAAAAATCTATAACTAAATAAACAAAAAAATTAATTAATTTGCCTTATGGGAATTGATCTGCTTTTAAAGCTGTTTAAAAAAAATTACACTTTAAATAATAAGTTATAACCTAATTCATGGTATTTTTACAAAAAATTTAAGCTGCGTTAATACATGGTTAAAAGATTAAAGGAGAAAATCGCTCAGTTTCAGGATGCAAATAACATCCGTGAAATGGGGCTATATCCTTATTTCAGACCGATTGAGTCTGGACAGGATACTGAAGTTATGATCGATGGCAAACGTGTGTTAATGTTTGGTTCCAATTCTTACTTAGGATTGACAAGCCACCCCAAGATTAAAGAAGCCTCAAAAAAAGCAATTGATAAATATGGAACTGGTTGTGCGGGTTCGAGGTTTTTAAACGGAACACTTGATATACATATTGAATTAGAGACCCGGCTTGCAAAATATGTCGGTAAAGATGCTGCTGTTTTATTTAGTACAGGTTTCCAGGTTAATCTTGGTGTTTTATCAAGCATTACCGGCCGTAATGATTATCTTATTTTAGATGAATACGATCATGCTTCGTTAATAGACGGAAGTCGTTTGTCATTTTCTAAAGTTATTAAGTACGCCCATAATGACATGGAAGATTTGAAGCGCAAGCTGAGTATCCTCCCTGAAGAGGCGGTGAAACTAATAGCTGTCGACGGAATCTTCAGCATGGAAGGCGACATTGTTAAACTTCCTGAAATTGTTAAGGTTGCCGACGAATACGGCGCTAATATTATGGTTGACGATGCCCACAGTCTTGGCGTAATTGGCCATAATGGTGCAGGCACAGCGTCACACTTCAATTTAACAAAAGACGTTGACCTGATAATGGGCACTTTTAGTAAATCGCTGGCATCGCTTGGCGGATTTATTGCTGCCGATGCAGAAACGATTGATTACCTGAAACACCGCGCCCGGGCTTTAATGTTTAGCGCAAGCATGACCCCTGCTTCTGTAGCCAGTGTAATAGCTGCGTTGGACATCATCGAATCAGAGCCTGAACGTATACAAAAACTTTGGGATAACACCAATTATGCAATGAAATTGCTGACCGAAGAAGGTTTTGACCTCGGCCCTACTGAAAGCCCGATCCTGCCGATCTATGTTCGTGATAATTACAAAACATTCCTGGTTACCAAGCAATTGCAGGATGAGGGTATTTTTGTTAACCCGGTTGTTTCTCCGGCAGTTCCATCCGATTCATCGTTGTTGAGGTACTCATTAATGGCTACCCATTCCTTTGATCAGATTGATGAGTCCATCGAAAAAATTGCAAAAGCATTTAAAGATGTTGGGGTTACTTCTGTCAAAGAAAAAATATAAAACTGCCGGTGCTTTTAAGCGTAAGCAGTTATTTAATACCTTTTTTTAAACACAGCACGCAGCAAAATCAGCTGCGTGTTTTGTTTAGTCTGTATAAACTTTAAGATCGAAATACGCCAAAATGAAAAAGATCGTTCCTGTTAGTTCAAAAAAAGAACTGGCTACATTTATTGATTTCCCTCATGATCTTTACAAAAATGATCCGAACTATGTTCCTGAATTATTTATTGCACAACGGGATCTTCTAACTACGCACCCATTTCATAAGCATAACCAATTACAGGCTTTCCTGGCGTACGAAGGGGATAAAGTGATTGGCCGTATTGCCGCCATACTAAATACTACCAGCAACGAATTTAACCATGTTAACGATGGTTTCTGGGGCTTTTTCGATTGTATTGACGACCAGGAAACAGCGGATCTTTTGTTTAATACAGCAGCAAACTGGTTAAAGGGCAAAGGCGTAAATCAAAAATTTATTGGCCCTGTAAATTTTTCGACCAATGAAGCTTGTGGCCTGTTAATCAAAGGCTTTGATAGCCCGCCGATGCTCATGATGACGTATAATGCGCCATATTACGAAACGCTGGTTGAAAAGGCCGGTTTTGCAAAACAGATTGACCTGATAGCCTGGCACTGGGACGGACAGAATTATGATGACCGTTCGGTAAAATTGCTGGAGGCATTAAAAGAAAGGCTTAAACGTAATAAGATTACTATACGCAAGGTTAATTTAAAAAACTTTAAGGAAGAAACTGTTAAACTGCGCGAAGTTTATAACTCAGCCTGGGATAAAAACAGCGGTTTTGTGCCCTTATCCGACGAGGAATTTAATTACCTGGCGAAAGACCTTAAATTAATTTTAGACCCTGACTTTGCACTGGTAGCAGAACAAGACGGAAAAATTGTTGGCTTTGGCCTGGCCTTGCCTAACTATAACGAGATCTTCAAAACTATAAAAAGAGGGCGTTTATTGCCGACAGGCATTTTTAAGCTCCTGCTTAATAAAAGCAAAATACAAAGCATCCGCATTTATGCGCTTGGTATAGTTGATGGGTACCGCAAAATGGGTATTGAGGCTTGTTTATATGGCACCATCATTAAAGAATACAAGCGTAAAGGCTTTAAACATGCCGAAGCTGGCTGGACACTTGAAAACAACACGATGATAAACGAAGCTATAAAAGCCATTAAGGGCGACCCTTACAAAACATACAGGCTATACGAGAAAGCGATATGAAAGAACGCGTGCTGATAACCGGGGCAAGCGGGTTTATTGGTTATCATATAATACAGGAAGCGCTCAAAAACAATCTTGAAGTTTACGCAGCGATAAGGAAAAGCAGCAACATCGCCCATTTAAAGGGTCTTGATATAAAATACACCTACCTTGATTTTGATAATGTCTCGTCGCTAAAAAAGGAGCTGGCCGAAAAGAAATACGATTATATTATTCATGCAGCCGGCGTAACCAAGGCCAGATCGCAGGAAGAATACAATAACATCAATGCCGGGTATACTCAAAACCTGGCGGCGGCAACTGTTGAAAGCGGCATCCGGCTAAAGAAGTTTGTATTATTGGGCAGTTTAGCAGCTGTGGGCCCCCTGAACAATCTGGATGAGGTATTAACAGAGAGTTCTAGTCCAAACCCTGTTACGGCTTACGGTAAAAGTAAATTGCTGGGCGAAGAGCAATTGAAGACGTTTGCAGCCCTTAACTACACTATTTTAAAACCAACAGGTGTTTATGGCCCAAGAGATAAGGATATATTTATCTTTTTTAAACAGGTAGCCAGAGGCATTGAACCATATATAGGTAATCTCGAACAAAAATTCAGCTTTCTTTACGTTACTGACCTGGCGAGAGCTACGATAAAAGCCCTTTTCCATGGCAATAAATGTACTTTTATTTTGTCAGATGGAAATTCATACGATCGTTACCAGTTAGCCGGTTTTATAAAGAAATCAATGGGTGTAAAAGCAGTAAAGTTCCATTTACCCGTAAATTTTGTAAAAATCATAGCGTATTTATCCGAAAAATACTGCGCATTGAACAAAAAAGCATCAACTTTGAACGTTGAGAAATTAAACGAGTTGATGGCGGTAAGCTGGCATTGCGATATTGCAAATGCCCGGGCCGTTTTGGGATTTGAACCCGAGTATGATTTAAAAGCCGGCGTTGCCGAATCAATAAAATGGTACAAAACAAATAAATGGCTTTAGCTATTTATTAAACACAATAACAATTACTATGAAAACAAATATCAGACCTGCTGAGGGTAAACTTGGGATCCTGATCCCTGGTTTGGGTGCCGTAGCAACCACATTAATTGCCGGTGTTGAAGCCGTAAAAAAAGGAATTTCGCAGCCTATTGGCTCCTTAACCCAAATGGGGAACATCCGTTTAGGTAAAAGAACCGAAAACCGTTTCCCAAAAGTAAAGGATTTTGTGCCACTGGCTAACCTGAACGATATTGTTTTTGGCGGATGGGATGTTTACTCGGATAATGTTTATGAAGCCGCTTCCAAGGCCAAAGTACTTGAACCGGGTTTATTGAACCAGATAAAGGCAGAATTGGAAGTGTTGGTACCGATGAAAGCAGCTTTTGACCATAATTATGCAAAAAACCTTATCGGCACCAATATAAAAACAGGTACGCGGTATGAGCTTGCGCAGCAGGTAATGGATGATATTTTAACTTTTAAAGAAAAAAACGGCTGCGACCGGATAGTGTTGATTTGGTGCGGTTCAACCGAGATCTATTATGAAGCATCGGAGATCCACCAAAGTATAGCCAAGTTCGAACAGGCCTTATTGGATGATGACAAGCGTATTTCGCCAAGTATGATCTACGCTTATTCGGCTTTAAAATTGGGCATTCCATTTACAAACGGCGCGCCGAATTTAACCGTAGATATCCCCGCGATGATCGAACTGGCTAAATTAACAGAAACACCAATTGCAGGCAAAGATTTTAAAACTGGCCAAACCTTAATGAAAACCATATTAGCCCCTGGCTTAGCGGCTCGTTCATTGGGCGTAAGTGGCTGGTTTTCAACTAATATTTTAGGCAACCGCGATGGAATGGTATTGGATGACCCTGATAACTTTAAAACAAAAGAAGTATCAAAACTGGGCGTACTAGAAGACATTTTACGACCTGATGCCAATCCGGAATTATATGGTAATCTTTATCATAAAATTCGCATCGACTATTATCCGCCGCACGGCGACAACAAGGAAAGCTGGGACAATATTGACATTTTCGGTTGGTTGGGCTATAAAATGCAGATAAAGATCAATTTCCTTTGCCGTGATTCTATACTGGCTGCACCTATTGCTCTGGACCTCGCGTTGTTCAGCGACCTGGCAAAAAGAGCGGGCATGAGCGGGATAC
The DNA here is from genome assembly GCA_031292485.1 of Mucilaginibacter sp. GTDB lineage: Bacteria > Bacteroidota > Bacteroidia > Sphingobacteriales > Sphingobacteriaceae > Mucilaginibacter. The sequence goes on along the minus strand of JARLHA010000012.1, from coordinate 16,894 downwards.
AGGAATGGCTTTCATTCTATTTAAAATCACCGCAAACCGCCGCAGGCCTGCATCCGGAAAATGATATATTCAAACAGTTGATAAAATTACAGAATACACTTCGCCACCTGATGGGTGAAGACCTGATTACCCACCTGGGATTAGATTATTACCAGGAATTAGTGGATGAGTTGTAATTTCGGATGTCGGATTTTCTATTTCGGATTTAAATAATGACGCATATTAATTTTTTCAGGTACATTTTACTTCCACTTGCAAAAGAGAAATAAATTCGAAATGGAAAATCCGAATTCCGAAATCAAAATGCTTTTTCATAAACTTTACGCTTCCGTGCTCGGTATTGGTTTCATAAAAGGAGGCGGAACCATTGCGGCAGCCGTATGTGGCATTTGCTGGTATTTAGCATGGGCAGGCGGCTATCCAGCCCTATGGACATCGTTAATCATTACCCTGGCTATTACGTTGCTTGGCGTATGGTCATCCTCAATTGTTGAAGCAATTTGGGGTAAGGATCCATCAAAAGTCGTGATCGACGAGGTAGCCGGGATGGCAATTGGCCTGCTATTTTTGCCGGTAAACGTAAAATATTTGTTATGTGCGTTTATTTTATTCAGGTTTTTTGACATCGTAAAACCATTTTATATCCGTAAAATGGAAGAAATACCCTCCGGGTGGGGAATAATGATGGATGACGTTCTGGCCGGCATTTATACTAATTTACTGCTTCAGGCCGTTGTATATTTTAATTTGTTTTAGGGCTTTATATGCGGCTATACTGCGTTAACGACGAAACAGGACGGTTATTTGACTTTTTGACCACAATAGTCCATAAGCCATTTTTTACCTTTGCCGCATTAGGGTTGTTTGATCCTAATGCGGTTTTATCTTCCGGAATTTTGGAAATATCGCTATTATGCGGGCTGAAATAAATTAGCTCAACACACGTTTTGGAGTACTTATTGCTATTACATCCCATAAAATTAGTATTAGATAAATGGGGCAAACTTTACAAAGCATAGTTTAAGTAGTCTATTAAAAGATTTGTATTTGCACGACTAAATGAATTTTAAATATAATTATTGGAAGCTGCTCCTATTTTGCTTCTTTATACTTTCTGCAACAATACTACATGCACAAAGCACCGATGTTAGCGGTACGGTAACTGATGCCGTTACAAAAAAGCCGTTACCATTTGTGGTTGTATCCTTCCCCGGCACGTCATATGGCGTAAATACTGATAACGATGGCAATTATTCCTTAAGCACAACTTTAGCTGTAACCAAGCTCAAGGTTTCCTTTTTGGGCTATAAAGATGCGCTGTTTACCATTAAACCAGGTGCTGATCAGGTAATAAACGTAAGGCTTATACCTACGGCGAACCAGTTACAGGAGGTGACGATACGTTCAGGCAAAAAGCCAAAATATCGCAATAAAGACAATCCGGCAGTTGAGCTGATCCGTAAAGTTATCGAGAACCGGGAAAAAAACCGTCCTGAAAGCTATTCATATGTAGAATATAAGGAATACGATAAAATGCAATTTTCATTTGCGAATCTGAAAAAGTCCATTTTGGATAAAAAATGGCTTCAAAAATATAATTTCGTATTACAAAACCGCGACAGCACCACCGTACCGGGGACTTATCTGACCCCAGTATACCTGGACGAAAAATTGACACAATATTATTATAGAAAACAGCCGGAAAAGGAAAAAACGATTACGCTTGCACAAAGATCTGCCAACTTTGGGCCCGGTATTGATAGTCAGGGATTAACCGGTTACATGAAACACATGTATTACAAGGTGGATATTTATTCGAACGTTATTTTTTTGATGACTACCAATTTTTTGAGCCCTATTGCCAACTCCGCTCCTACTTTTTATAAATATTTTATAACGGATACACTGGTTGTGAATAACCAGAAGCTGGTTGAACTTAGTTTTACGCCGAGAAATTTAACCGATGTGCTTTTTGTGGGTAAGTTATATGTAACGCTTGACGGCAACTACGCCGTACAAAAAGCCGACCTTACCATTAACAAAAATATCAACCTTAATTTTGTTAACGGCATGAGTGTTAACCTGGAGTTTGAACAGAACCCCGATGGCAAATACCACTTAAGTAAAAGTACTACCATTGCTGATTTTGGATTATCACCAAACTGGAAAGGGGGCCTTTTCGGGGTAAGGGAAATAGCTTATGGCAACTATATAGTGAACAAACCGGAGGCAGACACTACTTACCGGAACCAGGAAGATGCGGTGCCCGAAGCAGCTAAAAACCGGACAGATGATTTTTGGCAGAAAAACAGGATAGATACACTTACCACCGCTGAATCAAAAATCTATAAAAACACGGATAGCCTGAGGAATATGCCTTCGTTTAAACGAACGGTTGACCTGGCGACATTGCTGATTGCGGGCTATAAAGATTATAATACTTTTGAAATAGGCCCGGCAAACGCATTTTACAGCTATAACCCGATTGAAGGGGTTAAACTCCGTTTTGGCGGCCGCACCACCCCTAATTTAAGTAAGCGTTATTATTTTGAAACCTATGCCGCCTATGGATTTAAAGATCAAAAATGGAAAGGTTTTTTAAGTGCCACCTACTCTCTCAATAACAAATCGATATACAAGTTCCCGCAAAACTATATACGGGCAAGTGTTCAGTATGACACCTATATACCCGGATCAAATTTGCAGTTTGTACAGGAGGATAACTTACTACTATCGATTAAGCGCGGCGATAACGATAAATACATTTACGATTTAAATTACAAGCTGGATTATATGCATGAATATGAGAATCATTTCTCGTACGAATTTATCCTGAACCGTCAAAATCAATCGCCTGCAGGGTCTTTGTATTTTAACAATCTGAATAGCAACGGCCAACTGCAAAGCATACATAATTTATACACTACCGATTTTTCAGCCACCTTAAGGTACGCTCCGAATGAGCAATTTTACCAGGGCAAAATTTACAGGGTACAGGTGCCAAGTAAAAACCCTGTTTTTACATTTAACTATGACGCCGGACTAAAAAATGTGCTTGATGGCCAATATGGATATCAACGGCTTAGCGGCCGAATTGACAAAAGATTCTATTTATCACAACTTGGCTGGCTGGATGCTACAGGTGAGGCCGGCCATCTTTTCGGCCAGGTGCCCTATCCTCTGCTTGACATTTTCCACGCTAATCAAACTTATTCCTACCAGATCTACTCGTATAACTTAATGAATTTTTTAGAGTTTGTGGCAGATCACTACGAAAGCATTAGTCTTGACCAGCATTTTAACGGGTTTTTCTTTAATAAAATACCGTTATTAAAAAAACTGCACTGGCGCGAAACGGCATCGTTTAAATCCATTTGGGGCGGTTTAAGTAATGGGAACAACCCGTTGTTACATCCCAATTTATACCAGTTCCCGGTAACGGCTACGGGGCAGCCAATTACCAATGGCCTTGGCCCTACTCCTTATATAGAAGGCAGTGTGGGTATTGAAAACATTTTTAAATTTGTACGTGTTGATCTGGTACGCAGGTTTACGTATTTAAACAATCCCGATGTTGCCAAGTGGGGAATCCGCACATTAGTTCAGTTTAATTTTTAAATTGCAGCATAAACTATAAATGGAACAACAAACATCATTACGAACCCATCTGCAATTGAGTATCTACCGGGTAATAGACCCTGTTGTGAAAGTTTTTATTAAACTGGGCCTTACCCCCAATATTGTTACATCCATCGGTTTTGTGCTAAATGTCGGCGTGGCTATCATATTTATTTTAGGGGCCGAAGAAGGCAACCGGGGCGATCTGTCGTATGTTGGCTGGGCCGGCGCCCTGATTCTGTTTGCCGGCTTATTCGATATGCTCGACGGGCAGGTGGCCCGGCTGGGTAACATGAAATCTACTTTTGGTGCCCTTTATGATTCGGTGCTTGACCGGTACAGCGAATTGATCATGTTTTTGGGGATCTGCTATTACCTTGTCGGACATCATTATTTTTTAAGTTCCATTTTTGCGTTTATCGCGTTAATCGGATCAATGATGGTAAGCTACGTAAGGGCAAGGGCCGAAGGTTTGGGCATAGAGTGCAAAGGTGGCCTCATGCAGCGCCCGGAGCGCGTGGTGACCATCGGCTTATGCGCTATTTTATGTGGTATCACCTCCTATTATATTGGCGGCAATTATAAACTTTATGTCCCGGGTATTAAGTTTCACGTTTTCGAAACCATGTCGGTATTTACGATTCCGATTGTGGGCGTTGCTATTTTGACAAACATTACCGCTTTTAAAAGGTTGCTGGATGCAAAAAAAGCCCTTTTAGAAAAGGATAACACGGCAAAGGGAATTAAAGATAGCTTGTAAGTTATTCCCCTTAAAATTGCAACATCAAACGGAAATATCATATCTTCGTAACAAATGATTAAAATCATTTTAGATTTAGCAAATCTTTATTAAAATTGAACGAAATCCATAATCTGTAAAAAAGATAACGGGTTCTATTAACAAATTCATTTACAGGAATAGAAATCATCAAACATTTTTAACCTGCCCGGCTATGAAAAAAAACTATGTTTCAAATTCACAGGACTCTGTGAGAATGTTTAAAAGCAGCTTTTTAGAAAGTTTATCAAAAGTACACTGGACCGTTCCTCTGTTTATTTTTATCCCCGTAATTGGTTTTTGCATTTATAAAGATTTTGAAAATGCAATAGGCATATTCTCTTTTATTGAACTGTTTGCTTTGGGCTTGTTTGTTTGGACATTGGTTGAATATATTATGCACCGCTTTGTGTTTCATTACGCCCCTGCAGATAAACCATGGGCACAAAGAATCCACTTTATTTTCCATGGGGTTCATCATGATTATCCCAGCGACGCCATGCGCCTTGTATTGCCTCCTTCGGTAAGCATCCCGCTGGCGGCATTGTTTTACTTTTTATTTAATGCCATATTGCCGGCAAATGATATATGGGGATTCTTCCCGGGATTTATTCTGGGGTATTTATTCTATGATATCACTCACTATGCCATACATCATTTTAATTTTAAAGGCAACGTGTGGAAGAAAATAAAACAGCACCACATGCTGCATCATTACCAGGACCCTGATAAAGGGTACGGCGTTAGTTCACCCTTGTGGGATAAGGTTTTCGGTTCTGATTTCGAAAAAAAATAATATGGGTGCTCCTTTTAGTATTGGGGTGAAAACCACCATACGACAGGGCGTTGTTGTTTTTGCCATTTCAACAGCTTATTTAGTTATTTCATATTTCATGGTTGGCTTCAAAACCGACCAATTGTTTTTAACCGGGTTATTCAACCTGCTCTATTTCCTGTCGCCGGTAACCCGTAAGTTCATTCTGGGCTTTTCTATTTTTATAGTATACTGGATCATCTTTGATTACATGAAAGCGTTCCCTAACTATAAATATAATGCCGTCCATATTGCCGATCTGTATAACTTTGAAAAGCATCTTTTTGGAATCAATTTTCATGGGAAAATCATCACCCCTAATGAATACTGGAGGCTAAACAGCAATACCTTTTTAGATATCATGGGCGGCATATTTTACCTGTGCTGGATACCCGTACCGCTTGCTTTTGCCGCGTATTTGTTTTTTAAAAACAGGGAACAGTTTCTTTACTTCTCATTCACCTTTGTTTTGGTGAACTTTTTAGGGTTCATCGTTTATTACCTTTACCCCGCTGCACCACCGTGGTATGTGGAATACCATGGATTTACTTTTATCCCCGGCACCCGCGGCAATACAGCGGGATTGGTAAAATTTGATAATTATTTTAATACGGGCGTTTTTAAATCTATTTATTCCAAAGGATCCAATGTTTTTGCCGCGATGCCGTCGTTGCATTCTTCGTACCCGGTTATTGTTTTATACTACAGCTTTAAAAACCGTATGGGGCGTGCCAACATATTTTTCGTGATGGTGATGCTGGGGATCTGGTTTACCGCTGTGTACGCCAGCCACCATTATATTGTTGATGTTATAGCCGGCATCATTTGTGCCACCACCGGCATCATTATCTTCAACATTTTATTGAAAAGGGTAACCTTTTTGGGGGCGTTTTTAAAGCGTTACCAAAAATCTATCCAATAACATTCCTATATAAAAGCCATGTTGCGTGTTTTACGCTACATTTAGCCTCAGCTACCATACTCAATTTTCAATTATAAACATTTGTTAAAATATATTGATTGGCCTTTTACAAGTAAAAAACTATTAAAACTGAGCATTTTACGGCATTTTTCGTTATAAAATTGAAAAAACAGCAGCGCTTACCAATAAAAGGCATGTTATTTGAATTCATATAGCTATCTTTAAAGCCCTAATGCTTAACCGCTTATGAGAAAAGTTTTTACGCTGATCTTTTTACTTGCCGCGCTGAGATTGTCTGCTACTGCCTTTCAACCAGATACGTTGAAAACATCGGGAACAGACCATAGCGCAGACTCCATAAAAAAAGCGCCGGCAAAAGCTGAATTGGATCCTGTTAAAAAAGCGCAGCCTGAGGAAAAAGCTGACTCAACTAAAACACCCCCTATAAATCATAAAGCTGATTCGGTTAGGGTACCACCGAAAACCGGGAATACGGACACTTTGAAATCCACGGTATTTATAAGCACTGTTGATAGCCTTATTACCGTAATGGGAAAACACCTTTCGGACAGTGCAAAAACGGATGCGCGCACCATTACCGCCGACAGCCTTAAACTGATAGCCTCTATTGCATCAGCAAGTTCGCCAAACACCTCAGATGGGAGTGATAACAAAGCGGGAGGCAATTCAACGCTGGCGGCACCAACAGCCGGAAATGCTGATGTTAATGCCCCCGACGATAACCTGAGGCGCGTAACCTCATTGATTCAATTAGACAGCCTGCGGTCCACGATTTTGATAGAACAGGCCAGGCAGGCACGGCTTCAGAAAATCATGCTGCGGAATGAACAGCTTAAAATTGCCGAACTATTAAAGATCAATAACCTTGACAGCCTGAAGCAGGAGTTAAGTATAACCAAGAGCGATACCCTTAAAGCCGTACTAAATACGCGGATGGCTTTAAAGTATTTGGATTATGACACCATTACCAGTAAAAGCAAACGGTACGAATACCAAAACCGGGCGATAGAATACACCTTACAGGCCATCAGGCAATACGCTATTTACAATGATAGCATCGGTTTGCGCATATGTTATGATAACCTGGCAAAAGTTTATCATGCCCAGCGGAAATTCGCACAGGCAAAATGGTTCATCTTACAATCCAACACACTTTCGCGAACCAAAAATGATACGCCCAATATCATCACATCTTTACTGACACTTGCGGCTATTAAGAGCGATATAAAAGATTATACGCTTGCGATGGGCGATCTTGACGAGGCCCTGAAGCTTTCCATCGCCACTCATGCACCAAAAGCACAGATAGAGGTATTGAAAAACTACGCCCAATTATATAACCTGTTGCAAAATCATCCTAAAGAAGCTGCAGTGCTAAAGAAACGCGACTCGCTGCTGGACAGCATCCGCAAAAGCGACGAAGCCTTACTGGCAAAAATCGCTGCGTTAAAGAAAAAGCAGGAATTGCAGCAAGCCAAAAAAAAACTTTATTCAGCCGCTCCGCGGAAATCATCCAAAAACAGCTCTCCGGCAAAAATCGCTTCATTATAATTTTACTGGCTGCTATTTTATTGATAGTGATTGCTGTGTTTACAGTTAACCGCATTAGACGGCGACAGTAGACGCCCCCCTATCAATCCAAACAAAAAATAATAATAAATACCTTTCGCATTGTTTTATATTAATTTAAAACCGACAGGCCTCAGCGCTCTTTGCGCCTCCTCCGTGAACTTTGCGGTTATTTTTTTTACCACAAGGACACGAAGATTTAAACAGTTCATATAATTTATTTTCTTTTTAAACTTGAGGGTCGTTTGATTGTCTTACAGATATGAAATGGATTGTCAACATCATCATTATACTAATTATTACATTCATATTATCTCGTGCCTATGGCCAGGAAACAGTGAGCACTCCACAGTTCAGGCGGACATTTTTAAAAGAAATTAACAGGGTAAGGCAAACAGGCTGCAACTGCGGCGTCACCTATATGCCTCCTGTCCCGCAGCTGATATGGAACGATCAACTTGAAATATCGTCAATGGGTCATGCTGCTGATATGGCCAGCCATAATTATTTTAGCCATACCAGCCTCGACGGGCGTACCATGCAGGACAGAATCCTTGCAGCGGGCTACAGTTATAAAGGTTTTAAAAGTTTTGCCATCGGTGAAAATATTGCCGAGGGCCCGGAGAGTATTGCAGAGGTTATGAAAGGCTGGTTTCATAGCCCCGGGCATTGTAAAAACCTGATGAGCCCGCAGTTTAAAGAAGTCGGGGTTGCATATAACAATACCTATTGGGTGCAGGATTTTGGCGGAAGGGAAGCATTTTCACCCTATGTACAAAAGATGATCCGGAGCGGAAAGTATCAATTGGTGGAGAAGCAATAATGAGCGATACGATGGTGTACAGTTCACTGTAGCTTTACTTGTTCCCGGCCTGCCGGTAGGCTGGTTCGTTCACAAAGATGAAACCCGGCATTAACGTGCTTTGTCACAAACTGGTTATAAAGCACTAAAATTTTAAAAAACCTGTTATATCTTAAAACAACCTTTAATTCTTGCTGTCTTTTAAATAAAGTTTATCCGAACACCACCCGGATAAACGGGGCAAAATAAAAATCATAACTATGTTTTTATCTACTTCTGAAATTCGATCTCACAACAAGTCAATCCAAACATTTTCAACCCCCGCAGCATCATTAAAAATGATAGCGTTTTTAATGTGTTTAATACCCTTTACGGTTAGCGCCGAAGGCTTTAAATTCAGGGTAAAAAACACCACAAAAAATGTAGTAACTGTATTTTATAAGATCAACAAAAAAGCAGGAGACTATAAGCTTAAAACACTGATCAAACTGGCACCCGGCGAAGAAAAGATCAAAGAAGTATCGGTAAATAAAGGTGACACTATCGGTTTTTACGGCCAGGACGCCGATAACCAAACCTCGGTAATCATCAGCCGTAATTTTACAATGCTCGACAAGCAAAAAGACCAGGTGTTTTATATCCCCATCATCATCCCTGAAAAGGAAAATTCAAACTTTGAATCAATGGAGGGGTTGAGTTTACAACTTGAACATAATAAGGTGCTGAATTTTTTAATGAAGATGGATTCCTCTTCCATGAGCAGCCTTTCGCTGCTGGAGAATAACTTTCAGAATGTTTATCCGCTGGGAACCTTTATTTTTGTAGACACAAAAACAAACCGGCTATTGTTGCCGCCGCTGGAACCGTCCTTCTGGAGCAATACCGAAAATTACTTTACCATACAGGACAGCGTATATGCCCTGGTTGATAATAACCACCGTGCGCAGGCCGGCGCGTCTGTGTCCTATATTGCCAAACTGTTTGACTCGCTAAAGGTGGATAACGCCCAGGAACTGCAGTTTAAAGCCAAACTATCGTTGCTGCGCTGGAAACCAAGCGCCAATGCCAACATTTATCAGATCATTACAGATAAGGCCTTTGAGGCTTTTTTACAAAATTGTTACGACCAGATTGACAACCCCGACCAGCAGTACCAGCACTACCGGCTGTACTTTTTATCATCGTATGAGCGGGTGGATGACCTTGAGATATCCGGCAAGCAATTTTACACCTACGGCAACGAGATTGACGCGGGCGTGCAAGCCGGCACTGCGGGTTTCTCGCTGTTTAGCACCAATTTGGGTACGTTGTATACCAAAAACAAAACGTTGAGCAACTATTATTCTGTGCAGAATTCTGTTTTAAAAACAAAGGCTTATGATTTTACCCAATTACTTTTTAACGGCTTTGAAAACAGCGTGAAACAGAAACTGGTGGAAGACTCCTATCGCACCCAGCACCGCCTGGCATCGGCCATATTGGGCGAATATGAGGGCCTGGTGGATTATAACCCCAACCCGGACCAGTTAAACCTGGTGAGATTGAACCCCAAAGATACCACAGCTACGCTAACACCGGTAATCACCACCGTGGGCAACTTGTCGCCCTACCAGTACCGAAATACCGACACGGCCAAAACAGCTGCTGCAATAGCTGCCAATGATAAGATCCAGGGATTTAACAATAAGGTCCGGATCTTTAATTCGCATTTAAAACAGGTCAACAGCCTGATCAAACAGCTAAATGAAACCAATACCGATATTGTTAAAATGTCGGAATCGGTAAGCCGTAACCAATATAAAAACTACGCCAAAAGTTCAGCGGGAATGCTGAGCGAAATAGAGGTAAGCAATAAGATCATCAGGAAGGAGTGAGTTGGGTTATTGGTTCACTGGTTCACTGGTTCAATAGTTCATTAGTTCATTAGTTCATTGGTGGAAAGTTCGATACCAGGCTGGCAAAAAATATTCTAGATTTAGTGCATTGGTTCATTAGTTCACTTGCTCATTGGTGGATAGTTTGAAACCGGGATGGCTAAAACTAATGAAGCAGACCAATAAACTAATGAACCAGTGAACCAATGAACCTTATTCCTTAGGCCCGCGCATATGGATAATAAGGCCGTTTAAAAAGTTGCGGAGGATCTGGTCGCCGCAGGGCTTAAAGTTGGGGTGATCTTCCTTGCGGAATATGGCGCCGAGTTCCGTTTTAGTGATGCGGAAATTAGCGAGGTCAAGCACTTTGATGATGTCGTCATCGGTAAATTTCAGCGCCACGCGGAGCTTTTTCATGATATCGTTGTTGCTCATAATGTCTTGTATGCGGGTGTAAAAATAATCAAATTTTTCTTACCCTCTTTACGGCTTGCCGTAGAGAGGGTGGTCAAGCGCAGCGATGACCGGGTGAGTCAACCCTGCGGACATTGGCGCCAATGCATTTGCGGTAATGAACGCGCTCCGTCTACTCACCCCGGATTCGCTGCGCTCTCCGACCCTCTCTACTGCGGGCGGTAAAGAGGGTTGAAATAGTAAATTTTTCTTACCCTCTTTACGGCTTGCCGTAGAGAGGGTGGTCGAGCGAAGCAATGACCGGGTGAGTCCACCCTGCGGACATTGGCGCCAATGCATTTGCGGTAATGAAAGCGCTCCGTTTACTCACCCCGACTACGCTTCGCTGGTCGACCCTCTCTACCGCGGGCGGTAAAGAGGGTGAAAAACTCATTCCTACCTCGAAACCTCCATTTTCACTTTCTTCCCTTTTATTTTTTCCTTACTGATCAAATCTACCGTATGCTCAATCCGGTTGCGTTTTACGGCTGCGTAGGAGGAATGGTCAAGTACTTCTATTAATCCCAAATCTTCTTTGGCGAGGCCGCCTTTTTGCAGCAGGAGGCCCACAATATCTACTTTATTGATCTTATCTTTTTTTCCTGCCGCGATATACAATGTTGCCCAGGGCGATGGTTTGGGTACTACCAGTTTTTCGGGCAGTACTTCAATTTCGGGGTTTTGTTTTACGTAGGCCAGCTTTTCGTCTTCGGTGAGGATGAGGTACGAAGTGCCTTTGGCGTGCATACGTGCCGTGCGGCCGTTGCGGTGCAGAAAAGCTTCTTCGGTATGGGGCAGCTGGTAATGCACCACGTATTCAATCTCGGGGATGTCCAGCCCGCGCGAGGCAAGGTCAGTAGTGATGAGCAGGCGGTGACTGCCGTTGCGGAATTTTAACAAGGCGCGTTCGCGGTACTCCTGCTCCATGCCGCCGTGGAAAATGTCGTGCGCCAGGCCCCGGTCCCATAGCAGGTCGCTGATGCGGTCGACGGCCTCTCGGTGATTGCAGAAGATCAGGGTAGCCTTATCCCCTATTTTGCAGATGAGCGAAAACAGCGTGTCCAGTTTATCGGCAGCGGGCGAGATCACTGCTTTTAGTTGCAGATCGGGCGTATTGGTTTTATTTTCGAGGAAATCAACTTCGGTGGGGCCGCTGATGCCGGTAAAGGCAGGGATCTCCTTCATTTTGGTAGCAGAGGTCAAAATCCGTTTTTTTAAGGCGGGCAATTGCCTGATGATATAGGTCATATCCTCCTGGAAACCAAACTCCAGCGATTTATCAAATTCATCCAGTATCAGCGTATGGATGGTTTCGGTGCTGAAACTCTCGCGGCGCAGGTGGTGGGCCAGCCTGCCGGGCGTACCTATCAGCACCGCAGGCGGCTGCGACAGGTTGTTCCGCTCAATTTTTACCGGGTGGCCGCCATAACAGCAGTTTACCTTAAAGCCCGTACCCATGGTTTTAAATACCTGCTCAATCTGCAGAGCCAGCTCGCGCGAGGGCACCAGGATAAGCACCTGTACGGTAGCAATTTTACTATCCAGCAAGTTTAACAGCGGCAGCAAAAAGCCCAGCGTTTTACCCGAACCTGTTGGCGCAAGTAAAATTACATCCCCCTTTTTGGCGGCCGCCAAAGCGGCGTTCTGCATTTCGTTAAGGGCGGTAATTTTTAAGTTGGTAAGGGATTGTTTGAGCATGGCGAAAAGCCCCCTCTAAATCACCCCCGGTTGGGGAGACTTTTGGAGGTGTGGGCAAAGATACGGGAAATATCGGGAGCGAAAATGAAAATTTGTATGCGTTTGACGCGTCCTACGAACAGCAGGCGTATTAAACGCTCTCCGTCATTTGGCTCTCATTGTCTATTAGCCGGTTATACTCATCCGTCCGTTTAAGGGTAAAGGCAAGGGCTGTTTTAACGAATTCATTTAGGGTGATATTATGAATAGCTGCAAATAATGACGCCTCCTTGTGCAATGTAACCGGTACCCGCACATTAAACGTTCCTTTGTAAGTTTTTTCCGGAGTTTTTCCAACCTCCATGCAGGCATCCAAATAATCTTCCACCGCTTCTTTAAATGCTTTTTTAAGTTCTTTCACAGATGAGCCTTCAAAGCTAACAAGGTCGTTAATTCCAAGGATCTTACCATAAAACACCTCATCACCGGCGCTGAAATGTACCGATGCGTAATAATTTTTATATTGCAGTATGTCATTCATCTTTAATATGTCCTTTCGCTTTTAATTCTATAATTACCTCGCGGATGGCATAACCTTTAACAATATTGGCCGGATGAGGTTTGTGCAATGTAATGATGTTCTTTTTCTCATCTGCAAATCTTCTTCTTGATCCCCCGGTTTTGCCGCCCTTTAATTCCTGGTATCCAAATAAGGTTAGTACTTTAGTTAATTCTTCCCAGGTAAAATCTTTGGGAACAGAGAGTAGCCGACTGACTAATTTTTCTTGCCTTGACATGTTTGTTTGTCGTTAATTTTTCAACACGTTTTTTCATAAACAATTACCTTAATCTATTTAACAAACTCCTCCGCAGGTAAGTAAAAAAGTGCATTTTTTCTCTCAAAATGAACTATAAAACAAAGATAAACAATCAAATTGAAATTGCAACTGGAATTTAGTTACAATAGTTTTAAACTATTGTTTAGCTTATTCGTGGACACAGTACGAAAAGCGGACTCTTTAGACTCCAGGCATAGTTTATTCGTAGACGGAGTATATGAACAGCGGGGTGAGAATTATTTTACAGTTCGTCTACATACCTTTCTTAATTATCAACAACGAAACGTAAAATCTCAGTGAATTTTTCCATCACTAACGGGTAAATCACTTTTGCCAACCTATAAACTTGTGTGCAACCCATATAAGGAATATTGTCTATTTCACTATGTACTGCTTCAGAATTTCGAATTGCAGTTTCAATATAAATTGGGTGTCGCTGAGAATTAAACCCGCCATTAATATTTTCATTCAAAATTTTTTTCCAATATTTTGATTTTGATAACTCCTCACCACTCAACTTTTCAGTAAAAAAATGATAATATAACCAAACTTCAAAACAAGGATTACTTTGAGCTATATTCCAGTTATTGTGTTTACTACAGTCAACCCGTAGCTTTTCAATTTGAGGCTTTCTGCTTTGTAATTTATCCTCATCAGTGTCTATTACAATCCATAACTCGTCATCATCAAGGAACTCATATTTTGGATTTGGGTTTTCTTCGGTTTTTAAGATGCAATTACAGGCTATATTATAGAGTCCTGACGGAGAGTTATCCTCATGTGACGATAATTTATAAACTTCAATATTAATTCTTGAATCAATTTCTTTAAAATATCCAAAGTACTGAAATTCTCTCTTAACACCTTCGCAGAATATGTAAATGCTTTTTGCATTTCTAGTGGCGGGCCTTCTATCAAAAAGCCTATTGGTTAATATCATATTAGTGCCAGTTTAGATCGTGCAAATTAGCGAGAAAAGGAATAGATCCATACCTCCCATTTAGATATCCTTTTCTAATATCTATAGTCTTATGTTCTTTGAAATCGCTTAAAGAATATAAATCACTTACTCCGTTTTTGTCCTTTTCTGTAAACCAAATTTCGTCTTGGCGGAACATTTCCTGATCTAATAAATTGGATTCATGAGTTGTAAATATAAGTTGACCTAAGGTTTCGCTATCAAGAGAAAATTTCCTAATTAACTCTTTTATTAATAAAGGATGAATACTTCGTTCGATTTCGTCAATTACAAACACTCTATTTTTTATGACAATATCTCTAAACGCAGGAATAAAATCTAAAAGTCGAATAGTACCATCTGATTCTTCTTCCAAACTAAAAGTAGTTGAAATATCATCTTTACCTTTATGGGTTAGTTTAAGCTGTTTAACGTAGTAATCGTCTTCTTCTTTTACAACTACTAGTTCGTCTCCGCGTTCGCTTCTTAAACTCACCATTTTATTAGGAGATTCGTCTACGTTCTTCATAATAGATTTCATGTGACTATCTGTAGTAGCTTCTACGAGTTCCATGATATTTCTCTTTTCTGAGTTCATAGAGGTTATCCCAATATTAAATGCACACATAATGTCTTGAGCGTATTTTTTAAATTCCGGATCGAAATCAATTCTATTTGCTAATGCGAGAGGTCTGGTCGCTGGGGTTATTATCCTTAGGGTTACACTGAACCACTTGTAAGCATTTTTTGCATCCTTCAAGAATTCATTTTCTCGTTGGGAAAGCAGTTTCAAAATAGGCTGATCCGGTTTAACAAAATCCTCGATTAATACGGATTTGAAAATTTGAATTCTTTCATTGTCTTCTGCTTCTTTAGAAAAAATAATTTTAGTTTTATCATCTAAATCAGTCTTCCTCTCAAAAATTAGTCTATCTTTTTTTCTCCCTAATCCAGACTCATATAATTCCTCAATCATTATTCTACTTTTACATATTTCTAATGCATAATAATAAGCGGAATCATCTTGAATAAATTCAATCGCTAAAAGTTGTTTAGAGTTTGATTTATCCTTTTGAAATTTGAAATGACTGAATTTTAATGTCTCAGGTAATTTTTCATTGACAACAATCTTTTTTAAAAAGTTTAATCCCTTGATTAAATTAGATTTTCCAGATCCATTTGCCCCGTAAATTGATGCCATTTTAAGGAGTTCAAAATCATCCCGCTTATATTTATGAAACTTCAGAGTTTTTAATTTCGAATTTGGAATCATATTAAATTCCTTTTGCTCCCCAAAAGAAAAAAAATTTTTAATTACGAATCTAACTAGCATTGCGTGAACTTTTCACGCAAATATATTGTTTCAAATTAAAAAATCATTATTAATTAAAAAATAATTACATCATCGAAATTTTATCACAACTGGCTTGATTTTCAGGTAAAAGCTCCCTCCTCCTGTCCAGACAAACTACATGGATACATTAAAATTATTAAAGGATCTTTAAAGGGCTTTAGGGATTAGCACTGCTATACCAATATTCATGAGCCGACCCTACAAAACCTGCCCTCACCGGATTTTCATGAATATAATCGATTTTTTGCTCGATAACTGCCGGTGAATATAACAATACAGGATAGTTCCCGTTCTGCCAAAACTGATGGTTTTCATTCATGGGATTGTATTTGCCTGCCCGCTCAAAGGCTTTGATCATCCATTCCCGCCTGCTTTCCTGCGTATTATTGGCGATCATTTCAAATAATTTTTTGGAGGTATGGCTTTTAAATCGACCCAAAACTTCTCCAAGCGATCCGTCCGTTACATTGGCAACCAGGTGAATGTGATTGGTCATGATTACATAGGCGTAAATATTTAGGTTTTTATGCTGCTGGCAATAAGCAAGATTTTCGATAATAAAGTCGTTATACTGACGCCGGGTGAAAACGTCTATCCAATCTACTACGGTTAAGGTTGCGAAATAAAGTTCGTCGGTTGAGGCATTGCGTGACATGAGATAAATATGAGTATTTACCGGCAAAACAACAATATGTTTTTTGAATTTAAGCGACACGCTTAAATTGGGGTGTGTCCAGGCAACATGCCTGGACAGGCGGTCAGGCGGTCTGATAGGTCACCCGGAGATTTTGGTGCAGGATTAGCGCGTGTAGAGATTGCTTCGTGCCCTGCCGCCGGCAGGCAGGCTCGCAATAAGCGTCGCGTGTCTCGTCCTGCATTAGGTTTACACATTATGCCGTGTCCTGAAATTCAAAACAATTGATTATCAGATAATTACACGAATAGTACCTGATTGACTTGATTTATACCATTTGATTATCAACCACTTAGCTAAATTCAATATTTTGTTAAAACATGAAACACACTGACAATGAGCGTGTTTCATCATGTTCCGCGTGTTCCGTGCGGAAAAATGGTGTCACGTCCTGAAAAAGGTTTACACTTTTTGATAATTAATCCTGTATTGAGTTTACACTGTATTTTAGTCCTGTAATAGGTTTACAGTTTTCTAAAGATAAAGAATAAACGGTTGTTGTTTGCTTGTCGTGTTGGAAT
>JARLHA010000011.1 GCA_031292485.1 Mucilaginibacter sp. | reverse complement strand
TTTGGCTAAAGCCCTTAGCCCGGTGGTTACTGACCCGTCCCTTAAAAGGGACGGCAATTAATTACACGCTGTGTTTCATTCATTGCCGTCGGTTTTAACCGACGGATAAAGGAGCGTCAAAGTATGGCTTTAGCCAAATTCTGCAGGTCGGATAAGCGAGGCAAACAAACAGGATAGCGGCAACAATTTGAATTGCGCCCGCCATGCAAATGGATTGTAAAAACGGTGGTTTAGTTTTACCTATACTAAAACTTGTCCTTCATCCCCAATAACCCCCAAATACCGCCGCTGTGGATCGCCAGGATATTTTCACCAGGCTTAAAATAACCTTTTGCCGCCAGGTCATAAACGGCAAACAGCATTTTACCTGTATAAACCGGCTCAATCAGTATCCCCGTTTGGGCCACAAATTGTTTAATGAAATCGATCAGCGGTTTATCAGTTTTCCCATATCCCCCAAAATGGTAACCGGTATGCAGTTCAAAATTTACAGGGTGTGCGAGCAGTTTACCAATCTCATCTGTTATGAAACTGCCGTTTTTTAATACCGGCACCGCATGAAATAGCGTACTGAGCCCGTGTTGATGCAAGCCATTAATGACACCCGCAGCGGTAGTTCCTGTACCACACGCACAAAAAACATGATCATAGCGCCGGGGCAATTCATCAATAAGTTCGCTGCAGCCTTTGGCGCCTTCGGGCGAAGCGCCGCCTTCATCAATAAAAATCGCCTCTACGTCATCAGCGAAATATTTATTAAAGAGTGCCGGTTTATCGCGATAGCTTTCCCTGTCGGTAAACAGCAGCTCCATACCATGCAGGCGGCAAAGAAAAAGGGTGTCGTTGTCAACCTGTTCTCCGCGTACAATGCCCGTCGATTTAAAACCGAATTTAGCTGCTGCCGCCGCAGTAGCCAGTAAATGGTTGGAATATGCGCCCCCGAAAGTTACCAGGTGGCTTTTATTTTCGGCCTGTGCTTTTTTTAAAAGGTATTTGAGTTTACGCCATTTATTGCCCGAGATAATGGGGTGGATCAGGTCGTCGCGTTTGATGAAAACATTGATGCCCTGTTCATTAAACAATGTGTTTTTAATTTGGTGAACAGGGCTGTAAATTTCAAGGTCAATTTCCATTAAGCAACGTTAAAAGCCGAAGCCGATACCTGCGTTAACAGATTTATATTGTGCCAGGCTGCCTGATACATAAATGCGGAAAAAGCCGGGCGTTAACTGGAAGCCAATATCAGCGCGGAAACCATCGATACTTGTTTCATTAATATTGATAGGATTATTGTACGTAGTATAGGTTGAGGTGCCTGCCAGTGTTTGCCCTGTTGTAACCGGAAAGTTTCCAATAGTGCCAAATTGGGTATGGGTATTGTTGTAACCCACCGCCAAAAATGGGGTAAAAAATAATAGTTTTTTAGAGATAATGGCCTGGATCATAAAGTTATTGAATGTTGCCCCCACATGCTGGTTGCTGAAATCGGTGCTTTGCTGGTTATCTTTCGGTATTGCACCTGCATCCGGGTTTACAGTTAAGGGGATATTCATACTTAAGTGGCTATAGCCCAAAGCAATGGCAAGGTCGAAGGGGATCAGTTTATCTGCCGTTTTACCAACAAAGTCCTGCATAATATCGTGCCTGATGCCGAAACCAATGGACGATATGTTGCCGCTGCTGCCAAAATTAATGGTGGGGATGGCGCGTATCGTCAGGTCGGTATTGCCAACAAGACCAACGGTTAATTGAATCTGCGGCGCCGGAATGACAGATGACTTACCGGAGGGCATCGTGTACGAACCCACTTTCCGGCCATTATCATCATAAATATCCAGCAACGGGCCGTTAGCGCTTTTGCTGCCTCCAAAGGTTGGCGCTATGGTTTGGCTGGAGTTATCGGGCCTGACATTGTTTGACAGGCCAATTTTTGTAACATCGAAAGTTTGATCGCTGGTGGGCACAAAAGATGCCGATGCGGTAATTCGGAGATCAAAATGCAGTAGTTTTTTTGCCTTGGCCGAACTATACCAACCGCTGTTTAAGCCTACGCCAATCCCTTTAAATAAGGGTTCGCCATAAGCATTTACCAGTTTGGTGGCATCCGCCGGCCCTGATTTTATCAGTGCAGAAAAGCCGTCCTGGGCTTTTGCTGCGGATGTAATAAGAATAAGAATTGCTGCAGTTAATAAGGGGTAAAGTTTTTTCATATCTGTTATGTGCATTAATACTTAAAGGTAGAGATATTTTAAAAGTATCCAAATCTATAAAAACCATTACTTTTGCCCGATGATGGAAGACTTAGCCAATATTGACCAGGATGAACAGGACCTTTTTGAACACCTGCGCATAGTAGTTGATAAGGGGCAGTCGTTATTGCGGATTGATAAATTTTTGATGCACCGCATTGAAAATGCCTCCCGCAGCCGCATCCAGAATGCCATCGACCTTGGAAATGTGCTGGTTAACGAGAAACCCTGCAAGCCCAGCTACAAGGTTAAACCAATGGATGTGATATCGGTGGTATTGCCTCATCCACCGCGCGACACCGAGGTTTATCCTGAAAATATCCCACTGGATATTGTTTATGAAGATGATGATGTGCTGGTGGTAAATAAGCCCGCCGGTTTGGTGGTACATCCCGGTTATAATAATTATACAGGCACGCTGGTAAACGGCCTGGTTTATCATTTTCAGCAATTGCCTACGTTGCCGGGTAACGATGGCCGGCCGGGGCTGGTGCATCGTATTGATAAAGATACTTCGGGTTTGTTGCTGATCAGTAAAAACGAACGGGCCATGACCTGGCTCGCCAAACAGTTTTTCGATCATACCATCGCCCGCAAATATATCGCCCTGGTTTGGGGCGATCTGGAAGCCGACGGCACAGTCACCGGCTATATAGGCCGTAGTATCGGCGACAGAAGGGTGATGTCGATATACGATGACCCGGAGAAAGGAAAATGGTCGGTAACGCATTACCGGGTTTTGGAACGGATGAACTATGTTACGCTGATTGAATGCCAGCTGGAAACCGGCCGTACGCACCAGATCAGGGCGCATATGAAACATATCGGACATCCATTGTTTAGTGATATGATGTATGGCGGCGATAAAATATTAAAGGGGACAGTTTTTAGCAAATACAAACAATTTGTAGAGAATTGTTTTGAAATAATGCCACGGCAGGCCCTGCATGCACAATCACTCGGGTTTTTGCACCCGACATTAAAGAAGCAATTGTATTTTGAAGCACCCCTGCCGCAAGATTTTAAAATGGCTTTGGAAAAGTGGCGGGGATATAGTGAACAGAGATTAGAGATTAAAGATTAGCTGTTGGAATGTTGTAAGGTTGAAAAGTTGGAATGTTGAAATATGTTTATCTAACTTTTTCTTTCGGACTTTACTGACTTTTCCGACTTTCGGACTTAAAAAACATGGTATTCATAAACTTCAACGGCGAAATTCTTCCATCGGATACCAAACTGCTTTCGGTGCATAACCGCGGCTTCAGGTATGGGGATGGCTTGTTCGAAAGCATGCGGCTGATGAAAGGGCAGCTTAAATTTGCCGACCTGCATGCCGACAGGTTGCAAAGAGGAATGAAAGCCCTTAAAATTGACGGCTATTCGCAAATGGACCCCTGGTTTTTGAAGGAAAAGTGCGAGGATATAGCCCGTAGAAACCGCGCCAAACACGGCCGTTTACGATTAACCGTTTATCGTGATGCGGAGGGATTGTATCTGCCCTCGCAAAATAAAATGGGCTGGTGCCTTGAGGTAACGCCATCAGAAGAACCGCGATATTTTTTAAATACCAAAGGTTTGATAATGGATATGTTTACCGAGCTGCAAAAGCCAACCAATTACCTGTCGAACATTAAAACCTGTAATTCCCTTGTTTACGTAATGGCCGGCATTTACAAAAGTCAAAACAAGCTGGATGATGTTTTTTTGCTGAACCAGAATGGCTTTTTGTGTGAAGCGGGGAGTTCCAATGTATTTGTATGGTACCAAAATCATTTATATACACCGGCTTTGAGCGAGGGCTGTGTTGAAGGTGTGATGCGCCAGGTGATTATCAAACTTGCCAAACAACTCCATATTCCGATAACAGAAGCACAAATAAATCCTGAGATTTTATACGAGGCCGATGAGGTGTTTTTAACCAATGCAGCCCGCGGTATCCAAAGCGTAATGGGATTTGGCGTGAGGCGTTATTTTAACGAAGTGAGCAAAGTGCTCATTGAAGAATTGAACAAGCTTTAATAAATACTACTTATTCAGCCTGCTTCAGTTGCAGTTTTAGCCTGATGATCTCTTCTATGTCTGTGCATATAATATCTGCAAGTTCAACTTCCAGTATTTCGGCTATTTTTACCAAACGGTTTAAGGTGATACTGCTGTAACCCAATTCAATTTTGCTATAGAATAAGGCGTTTGGATGTTGCTAATATTTTTAGTATATTTAACCTGTAAATACAAAACGCCATAAAAATATGTTTCAAGGATTAAATATACTCGAATTCACTGAAAAATTCTCAACAGATGATAAATGCAGGGAAT
>JARLHA010000010.1 GCA_031292485.1 Mucilaginibacter sp. | reverse complement strand
TTATGCCCGGAAAACGGTGGAGGCGATGAGTTACCAATTCCCCAAATGGCCTTACCCCTACCCGCATGAAACAGTTTTTGACGGGCTTGACCAGATGGAATACCCGATGATGGTTAATGATAACCCTGAAACAAAAGCGGAAGACGGTATTGAACTCACCGATCATGAGATTTTTCATACTATGTTCCCTTTTTATATGGGTATAAACGAAACCAAATATGCCTGGATGGATGAGGGCTGGGCTACCATAGGCGAATGGCTGATCAGTCCGATGATTGATCCGAAGGTTACTGACACCTTTGCTATTGAAGGCTATGAGAATAACGCAGGCACAGAAGGCGATCCGCCGATAATCACTTTAAGTACATTACTGGAGGGTGCCGCGTATGAAACCAATTCGTATCCGAAGCCTGGCCTTGGATATCTTTATCTTAAGGATATGCTTGGTGACGAGGTTTTCACCAAAGCTTTGCATCATTACATCAGTCTTTGGCATGGCAGGCACCCCATGCCTTATGACTTTTTTAATTGTATGAACGAAGGTGCGGGTGAAAATTTAAACTGGTTTTGGAAAAGCTGGTTTTTTGATAATGGCGTGCCCGATCTGGCCATAGGTAATGTTCAAATAGCTGACAGCCATTATACGGTTACTATAAATAACATCGGCAAAAAACCTGTACCGGTAGACCTGACTGCCATATATGCAGATGGCAGCGCCTATCATATGCATCAAAGCATCGCCTGCTGGAAAGATGGCAATACCTCATTCACGCTAAATTTCACAGCCAATAAAAAGATACAAAAACTTGTACTGGGCGGTGATTTCGACGCCGATGTAAACAAAGCGAATAACGTATGGCGTCAATAAAATAACACACGAGTAACTCAAGCCCTCTACAAAGGAGAGGGCTTTAAATTTGCTATGCCCCGCATATAAAAAGAGCAGGCTAACGTATTTTTTAATTATTTGAATGCATGGCCATACCATTGCCTTCAGAATCAATAAAAGAAGCCATGTAGCCTACTTCATCGCTGATCTTCGTTTTTGGCATGGTTACTTTTCCGCCCCCAGCTTCAACCTTACCTAAGGCTACATCCAGATCGGGGTTAGCATTCAGGTATATTTTTGCACCGTCGGCAGAGGGCTTGTGGTAAGGGCCTTCAACCAGGCCGCCGCCAACTTTTCCATTCATACCATCACCGGGAAAAAAAGCCATTTTCATCCCCATCATTTCAGTTTCGTGTAACTCAATCGAAAAAACTTCTTCATAAAATTTTTTCGCCCTGGCCATATCACTAACAGATATTTCGAACCAGTTTAAAGCATTTGTTGTTGCATCCATAGTTTTTAGTTATTTTTAAAGCTATACTTTAATTATTAAGTTATTGTGTGATGATGAATAAGAAATCGACCAGGTTGTTTTTTATTCAAACATAGCGGCAAATAAGGAGATTGACAGTGTGTAAATACGACAACTTTAGGGGTTGATTGCGACAATTGTTTATTGTAGGTTTGGACTAAGATTCGCCGGATTAATAAGATTAACAGGTAAAAAGTGATCATCACGCTGATCTTATCATCCCTCAATCCTTTAAATCACCGTCCATGAAACATGTATCCGTTTTAGTGCCAAACAGCCCCTGCATATTAAGTAGTGTAGTTGGCGCCTTTAAGGTATTTACCACCGTAAATATGACCCTTGAAAGGCAGGGAAAAAAGCCGTTTTTTAACATTAAACTGATGGGGCTCAGCAAAGAAACATCGTTATACGACGGTCTGTTTATTGTGCGGCCGGAAGCCTTGATAAGTGAAGTACCCAAAACGGACCTGATTGTAATACCTGCTTTTAATGGTGATATCGGATCGTGCCTTAAGCTAAACCTGGATTATATTCCCTGGATAACTGAACAATACAAACAGGGAGCAGAGGTTGCCAGCCTTTGCACCGGGGCATTTTTATTGGCGTCAACAGGTTTATTAAAAGGTAAAAAATGTTCGACCCACTGGGTTGCGGCTGACGCTTTCAGGCAGGCCTTCCCGGAAGTAAAACTACAACCTGAAAAGATAATAACCGACGAACTGGGTATGTACTCAAGCGGGGGCGCTTACTCCTTTTTAAACCTGATGATTTATTTGGTTGAGAAGTTTTGCGGCCGCGAAATGGCGGTACATTGCTCCAAAATATTGGAAATTGAGATAGAGCGCAAAAGCCAGTCGCCATTTGCCATATTTACCGGGCAAAAGACCCATGAAGATGAGCCGATAAAAAAGGCACAGCTGTTTATGGAAAACAATGTAAACAGCAAAGTTTCTGTCGACCAGCTTTCGGGTATGTTTTCCATCAGCAGGCGAAATTTTGAACGCCGGTTTAAAAAAGCTACGTCAAATACTCCGGTTGAATACCTGCAGCGCGTAAAAATTGAAGCCGCCAAAAAAAGTCTCGAATCCAGCCGCGAAAATATTAATGAAGTTATGTATTCGGTTGGTTATTCGGACAGCAAGGCATTCCGCACCATGTTTAAAAAAATCACGGGACTTTCACCAGTAAGCTATCGAAATAAATATAACAGGGAAATGGCGGTAAAATAAAGCAGCCATTAATATCAAAAATTGTGTTTTCATTTTAAGCCTTTTTACACCCAGGTTTTATAGGCTATCACGACAAAAAGCCCCCTCAATATACCCAAATGCCCTTTAGCCGCTGCGTTGCATGAGATAGATTCCCGATCTATAAACACATGTTTAGACATATTTTTTTATTGCAAATGTGATCAACATCACTTTTGAATGTGATTATCCTCATGCCATGTGGTTGTTATAAAGTGAAATTTTATAAAAAAATATCACAGGACATTTTTTTATAAAATTTCATTAGAAGAAACAACAACAAATTTAAAAGATCATGAAATTACAAACCCCAAAAATCAAGTTATCAGCATTATTAATAGTAATAATTGCTGTATTTACAAGCTCATTTGCAAGTGCGCAATCAAAACCATGGATAGCGCCTGCCGCTGCGCAGGCCGTAAAAAACCCGGTTGCCCCCACTCCCGAGGTATTAAAAGCGGCAAAAACACTTTATATGACCAATTGCGCGCCCTGCCATGGTGAAAAAGGGAAAGGCGACGGACCGGCAGCGGCTTCATTAACACCACACCCTGCTGACCACACTTCTGCTGCGCTGCGTAACGAACAAGATGGGTCACTATTCTGGAAACTATCAGAAGGCAGAACTCCGATGCCCACCTATAAAAAAATATTGACAGAAACACAGCGCTGGGAACTTATTGATTATATACGCAGCCTGAGCAAATCAAAATAACTATTAATAAAATAATTCCAAAAAACTTAAGACCAGGATGTTATGAAATCAATAGTTAAAAAAATCGCAATAGGGCTTGGCGCTTTGCTGCTCACGACGCAGGCAGACACACTGTTGGCGCAACAGGCCCCTACCGCGCAGGATACGCTGAACGACAGGATCTCAGCACTTGAGCAACAGGTGTTTCAGCAAAAACGCGGTGAGGACCATTTTATGGTAGTAGGCCTTACAACCTTTGGGCTGGTAACCAATAAAACAGTAACTACTATAGGTGGGGTAAGCACCACCAGCCGCACAAACACATTTGGTGATGCAGACCGGTATGAATTTAGCCCAATGTTTTTATGGCGCCATGATAACAAATTTTTAATGGAATTTGAACCATCCTTTAATAACGATGGATTAGGTGTAAACTGGGCTGATATATCCTATTTTGCAGCGCCCGGGCTTATTATAAGAGGCGGTTATATGGTACTGCCCTTTGGTATATACAATAAACGCCTTGCGGCTGGATGGATAGACAAATTAGCCACCGACCCTATCGGATTGGATTACCCGGCATCTACTGACTATGGTTTTGAAATTATGGGCGGCCTGCCACTTGGCGATATGAAATGGAGTTATGATGTTGGCATTTTTAACGGCATGCAATTGTTACCCGACGGTGAACTGCAGAGTGCCGGCCTTACTGATAACAATACGAATAAAACCATTTCAGGCCGCATAGCGATACTTCCACTTTCCAATTCGGCACTTGAATTAGGTTTTTCGGCATTGGCGGGAAAGGTTGGCGATGCCGGATCGGCTTACTCGAACGCCAGCACCAATATGTATGCGTTCGACCTGAATTACATTCAGCCGATTAAGCCATTTTCCGTAAATATTAAGGCACAATATAATATTGTGAATATTGACCGTCAGAACTATATCAACCCAAATGATTCAACTCAGACTTATAGCTACAATAACCATTCAACCTCCGGCTTCGCCCAGATATCTGTCAGGCCGGCCTTTTTAGATAATGGTTTGAAAAATTTCGAACTGACTTACCGTTATGCAAATAGTACTTCTCCGGCAATGTCAGCCTGGGGGGCAAAAGCCGACCAATCAACCATAGGGATTGCTTACTGGATAAACTGGAGGACGGTGTTAAAAATCACACACGAAATGGTCAACACCAACAGCACTGTAAATACAGCAATCTTCCCGGATGGCGGGATCTCAAAATCCGATTCGTGGTTTATTCAATTTTCTATTCAACTTTAAAAAACAGCTATATGAAAACTTTAAATAAAAAGAATTTAATGGGTATTGTAGTGATCCTTGTTGGAGTCCTGTTATTTTTATCCATCAACGGCTGCTTTGTAAGTGAAAAAGTAGCCGCCAAAAGCGGCGCCCAGTTATGGGCCGAAAATTGCCAGCGATGTCACAATATGCCATCCCCGGCTACCTTTTCACCCGATCAATGGGAAACTGTAGGCATGCACATGCAAACGCGCGCACAACTGACCGATAAGGAAAGGGACAAAATAGTAGAATTTTTAAAACAATAAATATCCTGAATAATGAGGCAGCCCTGTGCGTAAATGCACAGGGCTTTTGCATTTAAAAACTCTTTTTTATAAAAAAAAGTAACGATTCAAGTTTTGTAGCGCTACATGTGCTACACCTGCTACAAAACGCTACAAAGTTGATTATTAATAATTTATGCGCTGACAATATTTTGTCACTGACAAAATATTGTCAGCACTTTTGCCGGCATTATTGTCCGTATAACGGAAATGCCAGGTGGATCGTTAACAAAACCACATTGAAATAAATACCTTATTTTTAAATTTACTTTATCTGCCAGCCAGATTTGCCCATAAAACCATGAGTGCTTATTTTTTTATTGGAAATTTCAACCAAATGATCTTTTATTAAACGATGAAGCACGAACCAATGTTCTTTGTTATTTTTCCAAAAGTCTTCAGTTACAGTCAAAACATTTTTCAGGAGGTCACCTTCAAAAAATCACCTTCAGCCCACAGGTTATCCGTTAATTTTTCCAAGGCCAAAGGAATCAAATAATAGAGGCCAATTTCCTGCCCTATCATTATTCGCAAATCTTCAGTTGTAAATTTATTTAATGGAATTTTCCTTAGCTCCTGCATCCTGTTGACCAGGAAACTGTTAAACTCGTGACAGGGCCATTTGACCTTTTCCAAATGTTCAATAGTTTTGTAGCGCCAATTTTTTTCAAGTTTCATTTGCATTGCTTTATTTATTGTTGATTTCAATCAGCAGGCATAAAAGTATCAAAAAAAAACACCACCCCGTTTGATTTCCTGCTGTTGGGTGAATTGTTTCAGAACAATCATCACAGGCACCCCAACAGCGCCAATTTTGGTGTAAAATGGTTTGAATTTGACCCTGTTTATCCCGTAATGCGGCTAATGCACTGGATGAGGATCATTAAGTTGAGGAAGGCGTATTGAGGGATTTTGATATTTTGACCTTGTTAGTTCTCAAAAGAAAGTTGACAAGGCTTTATTCCTTTCTCTTATTTAAAATATGCTTCACAATGCTGTGTAAAACCAGCGTATTCCAGTCGTTTAAATAACTGAATGCAGCATTAATTTTTGCCGGGTTTATAGTAGAGAAAACAGCAAAGTAAGTTTGGTACGATCTGATTTCCATATTCTCCCATGGGATCATCTTTTTTTCAGTTTTCACCAGTCCGTTTTCGGCAACAAATATCCCAGACGAAGTTAGAGTTGCCCTACCAATAGTTATATCGGCGCTCTTCTTAAATTCATCGTATAACTGATTGGTGATCGGGCTAAAGAAATAATCCCACAAGGTATTTAATATATTATTTGAAAGGCGATGGTATTCTTTTTTCCGGCGGCCGTATAATGATTTAAAACTAATCTTCATTACCTGGTCGGACGAATTGCGGACAAAAATTACATACTCTCTTCCAATAGTAAACTGGTATCCACTGATCCAGTTAATCCCATACCGGTATTCACAAATATCTTCTTTTTGAAATACCGTAAACAGATCGAAGCCATTATTATCTTCAAATTGAATAAAATCAGAAGTAATGACCAATTGCCTTTTTTTTCTATCAATTGGGCCGCGCTGGATATAGACGTTGAATTCCTGGGTTTCTGCTTTTGATGACATGCGCCAATTTAGGATAGGTTAGCACCAAGTAAATTTCTGGCCTTCCATTTCGCCATTTCAGCTTTAACCTCGGCCACCGTATAAAACGGTCCCTTTTCCGCATCCCGGATCATTTGTTCAAATTCCTGCTGATCCATGGGACTCCCGGGAATGCCATAATTGATCTTTTGTGATTTAACTTTACCCATATCCAAAAATACAGAAGATTAACAATAATTCCGCAAGCATTTCGGGTACATTTCAAATTGTCGCATAACCACCATGTGTTCCGATGGAACACAAAATGCCTTTACTTTAAACTACCAACCAGACGTCCCAACGGGACGAATAAATAAAATGTCCCAGCGGGACATCTCGTTGGTAGAAAAAACATACAATAAGGTCTATGTTCCATAGGAACATTTGGTGCCTTAGCGACAACTTGAATTGCACCAAGCATTTCTTTTACTTAACCACGCCAAATTTTACCCGCCAATTACCAATCCTTTTATATATTGCGGTGTTATCCATAAAATATGCACCGGGGCGGCTTTTTTACCATTTTTTTGATCATCGCGGCCATCAGCCTGCTGCTCGATTGGTATGTTTTTTCGGGACTCAAGACTTTTACCAAAGATTGGCAATCTATCAAATTAAGATACCTGGTAACCCTTGGATACCTTTTTATTTCCGTCGGGGTAACATTGATCCTGCTGCTCGATTTCAAAACTTTCCAGACGGCCAATGGGATGACGCCTTTGCACGAATGGCTGCTTAGTATCTTCCTCACCTTGTTATTTACCAAACTGTTTTTTGTGCTGGTTTTGTTTTTGGGCGATATCGGCCGCTTTTTTTACGGTATCGGCAACTATTTTGTAAAACCACAAGGGGCATCAGCCAAATCATTTTTCCCGGCCAGGCGGAAGTTTATCAGCGAGGTTGCCCTACTGGTAGCGGCCGTGCCGTTGACCAGCTTTTTTTATGCGATGCTGAAGGGTAAATACAATTATAAATTGCACAAACAAACCCTGTATTTCGATGACCTGCCCGAAGCTTTTGACGGGTTTACCATTACCCAGATCTCCGATATCCATTCGGGTAGTTTTGATAATACCGAAGCTGTTCAGCAGGGCATCGACCTGGCAAAAGCGCAAAAAAGCGACCTTTTTGTTTTTACCGGCGACCTGGTAAATAATGCTGAATGGGAGATCAAACCTTATATCGGCCATTTCAGCCAGTTGCGGGCACCCTACGGGCAGTTTTCCATCCTGGGCAACCATGACTATGGCGACTATATCCATTGGGACAGCGAAGCGGAAAAGGCAGCCAACCTGGTTAAACTAAAAGAACGCCACAAAGAGCTTGGCTACCGCTTACTGCTTGACGAAAATGTAGAGATTGAAAAGAACGGCCAGAAACTCTCGCTCATTGGCGTGCAAAACTGGGGGCGTGGTTTCATTCAGATTGGCGACCTGGATAAGGCATTGAAGGGCGTGGACAAAGATGCCTTCAAAATACTTCTTTCCCACGACCCCACCCATTGGGAAGAAAAAGTACGCTATCATCCCACTACTATCCATTTAACGTTGGCGGGCCATACGCATGGCGCACAATTCGGGGTTGAAACTGCGGGCCTTCGCTGGAGTCCGGTACAATACCGCTACCTGGATTGGGCCGGTCTCATCAACGAAAAAAACCGCTATCTGTATGTGAACAGGGGTTTTGGCTTTCTGGCTTTTTCGGGACGGCTGGGGATCTGGCCAGAGGTGACGGTGATAACGTTGAAGAAGAAGTTGGTTTGATTTCGGATGTCGGATTTATTTAGAAACGTTTACTACGTCTAAAATGCAAAAAGCCTCACTTTAGTATTATTTGGCACGGTTTAAGCTAATCCTTTCTAAACCATCCGCCATGCCACCATCAACCCAACAAAAAATAGGCAAACACCAAAAAACAGAACCTGTTACACGAATTGACAGGCTGCATGATACCTGGCGGGTGATGAAGCCATTTGTACACTTTTCTTTAAAAGCACTCAAAGTAATGGCGCATGCGCTTATATTTATTGTAAAGCATATCCCTAAACCAGAAGAAAATCAGCCTAAATCAAAAAAAGATAAAGTGATAAAAATTTAATTTCGGTTACAAAGAGGATGTATTATAAATAAAACTAACAAGGATTATAAAAAATTATTTTTTGCGCTATAAAAACTCTGTGCCTCTCTGTGCCTCCTTCGCGCACTCCGTGTTAAAATTTAACCACGGAGATTCACGGAGATGAGAACGCAAAGATCACGGAGGCAAATATTATTTGGTAAGCTTTTATAAAATCAACTTTTGAGACGGCCTCCTGAGAAGCACGATTGTCGAATTAAATTCATATTTTAAAATAGATATTTGAATTTAATTCGACATTTATTTATATTTACCGTATAATTAACGAAACCGAGATCATACTGGATAAAACAGACCTGCACATATTAAACCTGATGCAGGAAAATGCGCGCATCAGCAATGCCGACCTTGCAAGGGAGCTGGGCATGGCCCCTTCGGGTGTTTTGGAGCGGGTGAAAAAGCTGGAGCAAAAGGGCGTTATCCTGCAATATACTACCCGGATAAATCCTGATGCTTTGCAGCAAAAAATGCTGGCTTTTATTTTTATGAAAGCTGCCGACAGCCCGGGCTGCAACGACACCGCCCGTGAGCTGGCCAAAATACCCGAAGTACAGGAAGTTCACCATATAGCCGGCGACGACTGCTACCTGGTAAAAGTACGCACTTACGATTCAGCCACGCTGATGGCGCTGATGCGCGGCAAATTCAGCAAAATACCCAATCTTTTAAGTACCCGCACTACCATTGTGCTGGAAACGGTGAAAGAGCAACAACAATTGGTAATACCCGAAAAATAAACCCTATATGCCTTCAACCTCAACTAAAACAGTGTCCCCTTTGCGGGTAATCATCGCCTTCGCCACGGTGTACCTGGTGTGGGGTTCCACCTATTTTTTCATCAGGATTGCGATGCAGGCCGGTTTGCCGCCGTTCTTTTTAGGCGCTATCCGGTTTACTACAGCCGGCCTGATCATGATGGGCTGGTGTGTATTCAGGAAGGAAAAAATATTCAATAAAAAAGATATCATCACGGCTTCTATCACCGGTGTATTGTTGTTGTTTGTTGCCACCGGGATTGTAATCTGGTCGGAGCAAACCCTGCCGAGCGCGATGGTGGCGATATTGGTATCGTCGGCTCCTATTTGGTTTGTGGTGCTGGATAAGCCCCATTGGTCGGTGAACTTTAGAAGCACGGCTACTATTATTGGTTTGATCATTGGTTTTGGCGGGGTGATCCTGCTCTTCAGCGAACAAATTGGCAACATCTTTAAAAGCGCTGACGCACAGGCAAAACTGCCATGGATGCTGCTGTTGGTTTTTGGAACTATTTCGTGGTCTGCCGGCTCATTATTTTCAAAAAGCAGGAAACCAACCTCATCGTCGACCGTCAATTCAGCCTGGCAGATGCTTTCTGCCGGCTTATTTTTCTTTCCGGTTAGTGTGTTGCATGGCGAATACAAGGGGCTGCACTTACAAAATATCCACCCCGTCGGATGGATGGGCCTGATCTATTTGATTGTTTTTGGATCCATTGCCGGCTTTAGCGCCTATGTATGGCTGCTACAGGTCCGCCCGGCAACGCAGGTAAGCACGTATGCTTACGTTAACCCCGTAATAGCTGTAATATTGGGTATATTTTTTGCAGGGGAGCATATTTCACTCACCCAGATCAGTGGCTTAGCGGTGATTTTATTGAGTGTGCTGCTGATCAATTTATCGAAGTACAGGAAAGAAAAGAAGGCTTTGGAATTGGTGAATGGTTGATGGAGTTGGATTAAGTTGATTGAGTTATTGAAAATAAATACTAACCTAATCAACTATTCACCCAATCAACCTGCTCAACCCACAATCAATCCATCTCCTTTGGCAAATTGCGCACCGGTGTCTGCCAGCGGCCGAATTCGTAAAAATGCTCAATACTGATGGTGATCTTGCTGCCTTTGGGGTATTTCCCTTTTGAATGATTGGTTACCCTTAAATAAACCTTATCCCGCTCAATAATCAGTTCTTCATAAAATCCTTTAAATAAAACCTGTTTAACCGTCCATTTGGCACCAAAGCCCTTGGTGATCTTTACATGTTCAGCGTAAATCACCACCGTTCCGCGGGTTGTTTTAACGCCTGCTTTTTTTGCGTCCTCCAGGTTGAGCTGGCTGCTGCTGGCTAATATTTGCGCGGTATATAGTAGTTTTGGTGAATTATAGAGTTCTTCGGGACTTCCGTTCTCAACAATTTCCCCCTCCTTTAAAACGATGAGTTCATCCGCCATGGAGAGGATTTCGGCAGGATCGTGTGAAACCAGCACCACCGTTACACCCCATTCTTTAACAAAATAACGGATATCATGCTGCAACCCCTCGCGGTAAGTGGCATCCACCTGGTTAAAGGGCTCATCCAGCAGAAGCACTTCCGGTTTGCTGATGAGGGCTTTGGCAATAGTTACCCTTTGCTTTTCGCCCCCGCTCAGTTTACCAAAGGGCATATCTTTCAGTGGTAAAACATCCAGCATATTCAGCGAATCGGTGATCTTTTTATGCTCGGTATCTAAACCAAGTTCTGAATTCCTTAAACCCGACCGCACACTATCCCAAACCGTAGCATTCAGATCCATATCCTGGTTATTCTGAGTAACCAGGCGCATTGCTTCGTGTGCCGGCTGTAATTTCTCCTCGCGCATCAGCACCCTTTCTTCCTTAAAAAAAACCTCGCCCGAATCTGGTTGGATCAATCCGTAGAGCAAGTTGAGCAGCGTGGTTTTTCCGCTGCCGCTTTCACCAACGATAGCCGTTATTTTTCCTTTAGGGATCAATATCGTTACATTATTTATGCCCGTAGACTTGTTGCCAAAATAGTTTTTGGTTACAGAAATAGTCTCCAGGATCATCTCATTTTGCATATTGCCTGATTTTGATAAAAGTCATTATTGAATTCCGGCAAGCAAAAACATTTACGCTGCGCGCGGATATATCCCCAAACTTAAACTTTAAAAGTTTGTTCCAAAAAAAGAATTATTCATTTAAGGCAAATAATTTATATTTAGCACTTAATCAAAACCAAAAAATAAATGGAACACAGGGAAAACTGGCATTCAACACACAAAAAATCATTTTCATTTGGGCAGCGGCTGGCTGATTCAGTAGCCAATGGCATGGGTTCATGGCGGTTTATTATTATTCAATCTATAATTGTCGTGCTTTGGATGGCGCTTAATATTGTAGCGTTTATCCAGCATTGGGACCCATATCCTTATATTTTACTAAATCTTTTATTCTCAACCCAGGCAGCTTATGCTGCGCCAATTATCATGATGGCCCAAAACCGCCAGAATGAACGTGACCGCGCTCATGCCGAAGCTGACTTTAAAACAAACGTGGAAGCAAAAAAGGAAATTGAAGAATTAATGGAAAGGCTTAATTCCATTGAAATTGACAAGCTGGATAAGATCCTGGCCATCCTGCAAAAAATGGATTGCAAATAGATGAGCGATTGGAGATTAGTTGATCAGAGATTAGTTATCCGGATGCCGGTTACAGCGACTTTTTGATCAACTTAACTCAATTTAACTTTTCGGCAGACAACAACTATTGGGTTTTTATTACCTTTGCGCCCGAAATGACAAAAATTGAAGACGCTATAGTACACGACATTGAGGACGATGTTAAACCCAAGACCTGGAAACAGCGGCTATGGAACGTCACCAAGTTAGTTTTAAAATTAGTCATTACATCTGCTTTACTTTATTACGTATTTAGTAAAGTCCACTTTAGTGATGTTAAGTCGCGGCTAATACATGCCAACTATTGGTGGATGCTGGCGGGAGTATTTTTTTATTTCGCCTCAATGGTAGCCTCTTCATGGCGTTTGCTGAGTTTTTTTAAATCAATAAACCTTCGGCTCGATCCAAGGTTTAATTTCAGGCTATACCTGTTGGGCATATTTTATAACTTTTTGCTCCCCGGTGGTATAGGCGGAGACGGGTACAAGATATACCTGCTTAACAAAACTTACAAACTACCGGCAAAAAAGGTATTTACGGCCATATTGTTCGATCGGTTGAGCGGTTTATGGGCTATAGGCTTAATAATAGTATGTTTAAAAGTATTTATCCCGCAAATACCTATACACATTGCTATTCCGGCAAGTATTTTTTTTGCAGGCACTCTTATCTACTATTTTGTGGTCAAAAAGTTTTTCAAGGAGTTTGCCAGGCATTTTTTTAAAGGCCATGCAAAAGCAGTTTTAGTGCAAACTTTCCAGGTATTAACCATCATCATGATCCTGTTGGGGCAGGATTTTAGCGGAAAATTCGCCCCGTACCTGTTGGCTTTCCTTGTTTCGGCCGTAGCCGCCGTCGTACCGGTAACCATAGGTGGCGCCGGTGCGCGCGAACTGGTGTTCCAAAAATCAGCCGTTTTTTTCCACATCGATGCGGGACTTGGCATTTACATCAGTATATCCTTTTATCTAATATCTCTGCTTGTAGCTTTAACCGGCATTTACTATTTACTTCGCCCAGAGCGGTTGCAGGAAGGGTTACCCACAGCAGAAGAAATTAAGGAATAGCAATCTTATTTTCTAAATTTGCGTTCTCTTATATACCTATTGAACGTAATGAGCCATTTTAATAATTTTAATAATCCGCAGGTAGCGGCGTTGCCCGCCCATTTAAAGCAATTTATAGTCGATCAGCATTATGAGCACTATACCCCGGTTGACCACGCTGTGTGGCGCTATGTAATGCGGCAAAACTATAGTTATCTGAAGGATGTTGCCTACTATCCTTACATACCCGGCTTGTTAAAAGCAGGCTTAACGATCGAAAAGATCCCGAGCCTGCAGGAAATGAATGACGCGCTGGGCAAAATTGGCTGGGGTGCCGTTACTGTTGACGGCTTTATTCCGCCGGCAGCTTTTATGGAATACCAGGCGTACCGGGTATTGGTAATTGCTGCTGATATCCGCCAGTTAAAACATATTGAATATACCCCAGCACCTGATATTATCCACGAATCAGCAGGCCATGCCCCTATTATCGCAGATAAAGATTATCACGAATACCTGAGTTATTTCGGTTCAATTGGTGCAAAAGCCATGTTTTCGGCCCAGGATTTTGAATTATACGAAGCCATCCGGGCTTTGTCTATCCTGAAAGAAATGCCTGATGCCGACGAAAATGAAATAAAAAAAGCGGAAGAACTTTTGGCCCACCGCCAGGAAAACATGGGCGAACCGTCCGAAATGGCCCTGTTAAGCCGCCTGCACTGGTGGACGGTTGAATATGGGTTGATCGGCACGCTGGATAACCCTAAAATATATGGCGCGGGGCTGCTATCGTCAATAGGTGAAAGTGTAAGTTGCATGAAAAGGGATGTCAAAAAATTACCATACACTATTGACGCCGTTAATTATGCCTACGATATCACCAAAACCCAGCCCCAGCTATTTGTAACCCCAACGTTCCAAAACCTGATAGATGTGCTGGAAACATTTGCTGACACCATGGCTTTCAGGCGAGGCGGTGCTTACGGGCTGCAAAAAGCCATTGAAAGTAAAAATACCTGCACTGCGGTTTATAGTTCGGGCCTGCAACTGACCGGCACTTTTACAGGTTTTGAAACTGATGAACATGGTGATCCAATTTATATCCGCACCACAGGGCCATCAGCATTAGCGCTAAACAATAAACAAATAAAGGGCCATGAGAAAGGCTATCATAAACATGGATTTAGCTCGCCGGTTGGCAAACTAAAGGGGCATGCCGAGCTAATTGAAAACCTTAGTATCGATGAACTCAATTATATCGGCATTGAAGAAGGAAAAGGAACCACTTTAAATTTTGAAAGCGGCATAACCGTTAGTGGCCAGGTAAAAAGCATCCATACCAGCAATGGGAAAACGCAGTTGATCACCTTTACCGATTGCACTGTAAAAGATAAAAACGGGAAAATACTATTCGACCCATCATGGGGCGTTTATGATATGGCCGTCGGTGAAAAGATCGTTTCGGTTTTTTGCGGCGCAGCCGATAAGGACGCGTTTGAAGATATTACTTATAAATCAACTACAGGCACTTACCACCCGGCTTATGATGCCCGAACATTAGAACTTCACCAGCTCTACCAGCAGGTACGAAACCGCAGGCACAATGGCGGCGAATATGGCTTTTTAGGCAATGTTTGGCTGCGCCTGCAAAAAAACCATCACGACGATTGGCTTTGCGCCTTAGAAATACTGGAGATATTGGAGCATGAAGAAGTTGAGCCGGAACTTGCTAAGGAAATCAGGGCTTTTCTATCCCAAAAAGCCAGTGATGAGCCTGAATATAAAAAGTTGATCACAGACGGCTTTTATTTAATAAAGCACCCGGTTGAGCAAAAATTGGTAGTTTAAAATTATAATCCCGAAGTTTTCAATATTTTAATTAATCTTTCTGTATCAATAGTTGAGTGATCTGATTTATCATAAATGGCGGTTAAATAAACCGTTTCGTTCTTTATAAACACGTAAGTTATTACTCTTGCACCTGCACTTTTTCCTTTGCCTTTATCGGATAGTGCTAAACGTACTTTGTATAAATTTTTCCCTAAAGGGCTACCAAGGGTTGGTGTGGTTTCGAGGTCATCAATCAATCCTTCAAGGTCATTATAAATGGATTTGTATTTACCTGCCAAACGTTTTACCTGTTTCCTGAAATCAGGAGTGTATTTAACCTCAATGGCCATATTTCAGGTTTCTGGCATTTTCCAACTTCCCAACGCCATCAATATCATCCTTAACCGCTTTCAGTGAAGAGGTAAATTCATCAAACAATTGTTCAGTTTTCAACCGTTTTTGTATTTCTTCCCAATCAGCTATGGGTACTAACACGGCGGTCTTTTTACCTTTTTCGTTTGTAACAACTTGTATGCTCATAGAACAAAAATACTGATTTATTTAAAAAAATACCCGGTTGAGCAAAAATTGGTGGTTTAAATATTTGTTTGTAACTTGGTATTATGACAACTTTAAGAATTACAGTTGAGGACGAAAATGCCGGAATGCTTAAAAAGCTACTCCAGGAAGTTTCATTTGTGAAAAGTATTGAAGAAGAAAAAGTAATTAAAAACGACACCAGCGGCGACGAATCTTCATTGGAAAGAATAAAAAAGATATTAGACGAAGTAAAAGAAAAAAACTTATTTAAGGATATTGAAGACCCCGTAGAATGGCAGCGTAACGTAAGGAAGGAATGGGATCGTGATTTTTGATACCAATATCCTGATTTATCTCTCAAAGTATGCTTTAAACCCTGAACGAATCTTAGATTTATTAACAAACAATTTAAAAGATTTTCAACCTATCAATGGTAAAGTCAGGTTAATCAATCCCTTCAACCTATGAATATCATTATTACAGGCGCCAGCAGCGGCGTAGGTTTTGAAGCAGCTCTGGAATTAATACTGTCCGGAAAACATAAGGTAATAGCCCTGGCGCGCTCGCAGGATAAACTGGAGCGTTTGCTTGAAATTGCTCACGGTTTAAACCCTGATGCTGAAATATACGCCCTCGCTTTTGATATTGTACATGACGATTATATCGATCTGCAAAATTTCATCAAAAATAATTTTGACAACCAGGTGGATATCCTTATCAACAATGCCGGCGTACTGATCAACAAGCCGTTTAAGGACTTGGAGGAGATGGACTTTATTGAAATGCTGCAAAGCAATTTTATCGGCCATGTCCGCATTATACAAGCATTGGTAAACTTAATGCCCGAGGGTTCACATATTGTAAATATTGGCAGTATGGGTGGTTACCAGGGAAGTGCAAAATTTCCTGGTCTTTCTGCTTATTCAGCAAGCAAAGCCGCGTTGCATACGCTTACTGAGTGTTTAGCGGTTGAATTGGCCGAACAGCAAATAAAAGTTAACTGTCTCGCTATCGGGTCGGCACAAACAGAAATGCTTGAAAAGGCATTTCCCGGGTATGAATCGCCGGTGATGGCGTTTGAGATGGGGAAATATATTGCAGATTTTTCAATAACAGGGCACCGCTTTTATAACGGCAAGGTACTGCCTGTGGCCACCAGCACCCCCTAAAATAATATTTGGTGTTGTGCAAACAATATCTTTAATTTTATTATATGATATTATAAATACTTGCCGATACAAATATGGATGCCAGACTTTCCTTTCTATTTGATAAATCAACCGATTTTTTTTGCGTGTTGGACAGAAACGGCATCATTAAACATACGAATTCGGCGCTGCGGAAAACCTTAGGCTATTCGGAAGCTGAACTCCACAATGTTAAGATCAATACATTATCGCATCCTGCCGATGTGCGCAGACGTGAAGAGCTTGCCAGCTTTTTGCTGCGTAAAAAGGAAATTACGGGCTACGAAACGCGTATTAAAGGGATAGACGGCCGTTATTACAACATCAAATGGTCGCTTTTTTTTAACAGCAGTGATGACCTTATCTATGCGTCCGGAACAAACTTAACCAATAAATTAAACGGCCCCGACCAAAATAATCTTACTGATAACATCCAGCATATATTACAAAGTTTTAGCGAAGGCTTTTTTATTATCAATAATAAATGGCAGATAACGGCCTACAACCCGGCCTTCCTG
This sequence comes from Mucilaginibacter sp., assembly GCA_031292485.1. Taxonomy (GTDB): domain Bacteria; phylum Bacteroidota; class Bacteroidia; order Sphingobacteriales; family Sphingobacteriaceae; genus Mucilaginibacter. The sequence continues at coordinate 95,500 of JARLHA010000010.1, read as the reverse complement.
GCTATTACCGGGTTAAACAACAAACAGCTTAAAAACATCAGCCTGAAAAAATTACATAGCCTGGGAATAACTGATGAAGTAATTGCCAAGTTTGAAGCCGCTTTTAGGGGAAACGCCACCGACCAGGCGCAATATTTCAACGGGTATTTTAAGAGATGGCTTAGAATAAATATCTATCCGTTTAAACACGAGGTAATGGTTTTTATCAGGGATATTAATGCAGTTAAGATCCAGCAACTTATACTCGCCCTTGAAAAAAACATCCTCGAACTAAATGCATCGTCTTCGCAGTCATTACCTCAAACCATCAATGAGCTGTTAAAAGGCATTGAAGCGATATTTCCGGATATGATCTGCTCGGTACTTGAAGTGGATGAGGCGCAGGAAAGAGTTTACCACCTTGCTGCACCAAGGTTAGCTGTTGATTACTGCAACGCCATAAACGGAACAGCTATCGGCCCTAAAGTCGGTTCGTGCGGAACATCAGTATATCACCGGAGCCAGGTTATTGTAAGTGATATTGAAACAGATCCGTTGTGGGAGGATTACCGGGATATTGCACGCCCGTACGGCCTTAAGGCCTGCTGGTCGACACCAGTAATCAGTTCACAGGGGGCACACGTGCTGGCTACATTTGCGATTTATTACAGTACGGCAAGGGAGCCGAAAGGCGACGAATTAAACATGATTGAACGTACGGTAAACATACTGCGTGTTTTAATGGAAAATAAACGGAACCAGGATAATATAAAGGACCAGAATAAAAGATTGCAGGAGATAGCGTCCATAAGTTCGCACGAGATCAGAAGACCAGTCGCCACTATTTTAGGGCTGGTAAACCTTTTTGATAAAAAAAACATGGATAACCCCCTAAACAGGGAAATCATAGGTCATATTGATTTAACAGCCCAGGAATTAGACGGCGTTATCCATACAATTGTTGAAAAAACAATTCATTTGAAGGATGAGTTGTAAGTAGTTGGTTGGATTAGAGTGACCCGATAGCTATCGGGTGGGCTGGATTAGGTTGATTAAGTTGGCAAACTACTCAACTTAATCCAACCCAATCAACCAATAACTAACCCCTACCGCCAACTTTAATAAATTCGTTAACTACCACTTCGCAGAAATAGCGTTTATTACCGTCTTTATCCACATAGTTACTGTTTTTTAAACGGCCTTCAATTGCTATGGTATCGCCCTTTTTCAGGTCATCCTCGGCAAATTTTGCCAGGTTGCCCCATAAAGTTAAATTATGCCATTGGGTTTCGGTTACTTTTTCGCCTTTGTCGTTTTTGTAGCTTTCGCTGGTTGCCAATGATAAACGGGCCAGTTTTTTGTTGTTGTCAAAACTTTTTACTTCGGGGTCCATACCCAGGTTACCTACCAGGCGTACGCTGTTTCTTAATGAGTTCATGCTTTTTTAATTTTAATTTGTTTTTTATTGACGGTACAAAGTTGTGGAGAGATACAATAGTTACCCGGTTAGTAACCGTTTATAGTCGACAATTTCCGTTTGTAAGCGTTTGCAAGCGGATAAAATATTATTTATCTTTATCAAATGAATGAAGAAAGGACCTGCCTTGATTGCGGCGAACCCTTACATGGGCGTGCCGACAAAAAGTTCTGCAACGACCTATGCCGCAATAATTATAACAACCAGCTCAATAGCAGTAGTTATAACCTGGTGCGCAATATCAACAATATCCTGAAGCGCAACCGGCGGATATTGGAGGAATTGAACCCTGCTGGAAAAACCAAAACAACCCGTAAAAAACTTGTATCAAAAGGTTTTGACTTTGAATACCATACCCGCAGCTATCAAACCCAAAATGGAAAAACCTATCATTTTTGTTATGAATACGGTTATTTACAATTAGAGGGCGAAGAGTTTTTGCTGGTGAAGAGAGAAGGGGAGTGAAAATTTCGGATTTCGAAATTTCGATTTCGAAATTATTTATGTTTTCCATTCAAAACCATCGTCCTGTCAAAATCCGAAACGGCGATAGCCCTCTTGAGCACCGCTGAAAACATACAATAGCGAAAAATCGAACATCCGAAATCCGAAATAACCATATCTTTGCATACAATGATCATACAACAATTTTACGACAAGGGTTTAGCACACGCTTCTTACGCGATAATAAGAACGGGGAAAATGGTTGTAATTGACCCTGCCCGAAACCCGCAGCCTTATTACGAGTTTGCAGCGCAGCACGATGCCGATATTATTGGTGTAATTGAAACGCATCCTCACGCTGATTTTGTGAGCTCGCACCTGGAGATCCACCAAACCACGGGTGCTATTATCTATGCAAGCAAGTTAACGGGCGCCGAATATCCTCATGAAAGTTTTGATGAAGGGGATTTTATAAAATTAAATGATATTAAACTTAAAGCTATCAATACCCCCGGGCATTCGCCTGATTCGATATGTATTTTGGCGGAAGATGAAGATGGTACGGAACAGGCATTGTTTACCGGCGACACCTTGTTTGTAGGGGATGTTGGCCGCCCGGATCTGCGGGAAAACGTGGGTAATATCACCGCCAAAAAGGAGGAGCTAGCCAGGCAGATGTACCAATCTACCCGCGAAAAAATAATGAAACTACCGCACAATGTGAAGGTTTACCCGGCACATGGCCCCGGTTCCCTTTGTGGAAAAAATATGAGCCCGGATCTTGAAAGCACCATAGGCCGCGAATTGCGCGAGAATTATGCATTGCAGTTGATGGCGGAGGCTGATTTTGTAAAAACGATCATTGCCGACCAACCTTTTATTCCGAAATATTTTGGAAGTGATGTGGAGTTGAATAAAAAGGGAGCGCCTGCTTTTTCAGCCAGCGTCGCTCACATTACGCGGCTGACCGGCAATGTGACGCTGGAAAAAAATGCAGTGGTTATTGACACCCGGCCGAATGCAGCGTTCAAAAAGGGGCATGAAAAAGGCGCGATTAATTTGCAGAACGGCGGGAAGTTTGAAACATGGCTGGGGTCCATTGTAGGCCCGGCAGAGCGCTTTTACCTAATTGCCGATACAGGTGAAGCATTGGAAGATGTTATTGTAAAAGCCGCGAAGATTGGCTATGAAAGAAACCTGGTCGCTGGTATTTTGGCCCCCCGGTACCCTGAGTTGCCGGAACGGGAATTTGATCTTCCCCGTTTTGCCACCCATCCGGAAAAATATACTATTGTAGACGTACGCAACCCAAACGAAACTGAGGGCGGCTTGATATTCGAAGGTGCACTTCTGATTCCTTTACCTGAATTGCGTGAACGGACCAACGAAATACCTGAAGATAAACCCATTGTAGTGCATTGCGCTGCGGGATACAGGTCGGCGGCAGCGGCCAGCATTATTGCAGCAAAAATATCGGCTGTACCTGTGTTAGACCTGAGTGAAGCCGTGCTTGAGATCGGCGGAAAGCATGTGGGGCACTAAGCGTACAACTAAGTTCATACTAATGCCGGCAGCAGGCATTTACGCGTTAACGAATTAAGATGCTTGAAATAGTAAAAACGGCGGATGGCTCGAATACCATTTACAATGCTGAAGTAGGCGAAAATTACCATTCAAAGCACGGTGCCCTGCAGGAAAGCCGACATGTATTTTTGAATTCGGGACTGAAGTATTTTTTCTCCCCTACCAGGGGAGATTTAGAGAGGGCTCGCATCTCCATTCTCGAAGTGGGCTTCGGCACCGGCCTCAACTTTTTATTAAGCGCTGAACATTGCGATGAAAAAGGTATCGAACTAAATTATACCGGCATCGAGGCTTATCCTTTAAGCCCTGAAATGATTAGTCAAACCGGGTATGAGCAATATTTGCAGCCGCAAACCTGGAACAGTTTTATTGAAAAATACCCGGATTGTTTGAAAGCAGAGACAGGTATAACCGCGCAGTGCAAACTGCAAATTGCCCACTGCAAACTTCTGGATTTCAGATCCGAAAAACAGTATAATCTCATCTATTTTGATGCCTTCGCGGCCATGTACCAGCCCGAGATGTGGGACGAAACTGCTATCGCCCATACGATAAAATTTCTAAAACCAGGCGGTGTGTTTGTCACCTATGCTATTACAGGAAATTTAAAGCGGGCAGTAAAAGCCCTTGGATGTAAAGTTGAAAAAGCGCCGGGAGCACCTGGAAAACGGGAAATGCTGCGGGCGGTAAAGACCTTATAGAAAATTAAATCCAACATTAAATTTTATCGTAAAACCGGTATTTGATGGCAACTCCCTTACTGCTGAATCGAACAGAGTTACCGTACTATGGGTAACATAGTAGATTGGGCCTGCACAGAGCGAAAATGATAGCCTTGAGCCCATTGGTACGTAATTTAAAGTTGGGCCCACCAATACCTTGGCACCACCCTCAGTTTCACTTTCCCATAATCCTTCCAAATCCTGCCCTACGGCTTCAACACCTCCAAAAAGCTGTCCGTTGATTCTTCTTAATATACCAAAACTTGATATTACATCAAATTTGTCCCTTACTGTAGAAAATGCTTTTTCCACCCTTACGTTTGTAGCCAGTTTCCATGCGGCGTTTTCATAGGCAGCATTAAGCCTGCTAAGCGCCACAATATCATTGCTAAACTCTCTTATTACGCCCAAACTTGTTCCGAATCTGAAACCAGACGCGCTTTTACCGCCAATGAAATCTTTAAATATTTCGGCCTGCTGAAAGGTCTGTGTGTTTCCGCCGGTACCAAAGCCAATTCCCATGGTAGCAAATAAGGTAAAACGGTTGCCTAAATAGCCTTTCACCGCAACGTTCTGATTGACGCCATCGAAACCAAGTGGGGTTACGGTGTACTGGCCATAACCGCCTGAATAATTCAGGCTCCAATGCCTCGCCGCCGGGTTAAGCGCGTTTATGGTGTACAAAAATGGCTGCGGCTGCGTAAAGGAGCCGCTGCCTGAACCGTCATCAAAGGACTGGGCTTTAACAAAATAGCTTATTGATAGCAATAAGAATAAACTGAAGTAGATTTTCCCGACCATAAAGTAATAAGTTTGCAACAAATAGAACAAGTTAAGATCACTTCTGCATTAACAAAAAGGAATGTTATCATTAATTTTTTTTAAAACATCATGAGGCGGCAAACCTGTTTAATCCTTTAAAAATAATTACACTGAATGCTTCAAATAAGCATTCGGCACATTTGAAGGTTTATAATCAGTGTTATATGCGTGTTTAATTAGCAGAGATACAATTTCCGCTACCGTATCCTCCCTCCGATGCATCATGGGCAACAGGCCCATCATGGCGTAGCTAACGGGATTTACAGCGGGGATAAAGGTTTCCCACTCGTACCCTCTACCCCATATCAAACCTTTAACTGTCAGGCTTAGACCGGCCCCATTTTCAAGCAGGAAATGCAGCATGTCGATGGAATTATTGGTGTTTTGATTTACGGTATGAAAAATGGGAGTATGCCCGCCGAAACCGTATTCGTCATAAGCGGCCGGTGCGTTTACATCCGCGCCATTTTTCACCAATATACCCGCGCAGGCAATACAATTATATTCAGCACAAAAATGGAGCAGCGTGCCTCCGGTCAATGGCGTGTAGGTATTGTTGTATTGAAAGTAAGTTTTGGTTACGATGTTCCGGTCATCCTTAATGATTTCTTCAAGCTTTGCTGCATCATCAATTAAAACGGTTAGCAGCGCTTTATCCTTAAATATTAACCCCGCATCAGTAAAAGCTTTCACACAATCTTTAAACCTCGGCGTACGGGTGTACATTTCAATCATTGTAATAAACACAGGCATGCCATTGGGCAACAAATCGTTCGGGCTGCCGCCGTCGGCAAAATATCGTTCAATTCCCTCAACGGAATGCACTTCGATGGCGTAAAGCAGTTGGTTGTGATCGGGCATTGTTTTAATGAATTCGATTTATGAATAAAATTAAATAAAAGTCATTAAATCCCTCTACAGAACTTTCTTCTTCGAGACTTCCTGTCTTTCGGACTTAAAACCTATTTTTACTTCGAATTCGTACTATTCGAAAAAATTCGTGCAATTTGTGTAATTGAATTAAAACATGCCATTAATACCTCCTTCAACCGCTCCTACCCCCGAAACCGCCTTTACCAGGCTACTGACCATTATGGACGATCTGCGCCTGAACTGCCCCTGGGATAAAAAGCAAACACTGGAAAGTCTTCGCCACCTAACCATCGAAGAAACCTACGAATTATCGGACGCGATATTAAGCGCGGATATGCCCGAAATAAAAAAGGAACTCGGCGATATTATGCTGCACCTTGTTTTTTATGCCCGCATCGCTTCGGAAACCAATGATTTTAACATCACCGATGTATTAAACAGCATTTGCGATAAACTGGTAAACCGGCACCCGCATATTTACGGCGATGTAGAGGTAAAGGATGAAACCGATGTAAAACGCAACTGGGAGCAGATTAAACTAAAAGAAGGTAACCGCTCGGTTTTGGCCGGTGTGCCCGCGTCATTACCGGCTTTGGTAAAAGCTTCGCGCATACAGGAAAAGGCCAGGGGAGTTGGGTTCGACTGGGAAGAGAAAAGCCAGGTATGGGCCAAAGTAGAAGAAGAGATGCAGGAATTCAGAAATGAATTTAATGCAGAAGACAATACCGCTATCGATATTGAAAAAGCAGAGGGCGAATTTGGCGACCTGCTATTTTCGCTCATCAATTATGCGCGTTTTATAAATATTAATCCGGAGGATGCTTTGGAGAAAACAAATCGTAAATTTATAAAGCGGTTCCAGTACCTTGAGAGTAAGGCAAAAGAAAGCGGCAAACAACTGCATGATATGAGCCTTGCCGAAATGGATATTTTCTGGGAAGAGGCGAAACGGCATTAAAAATAAACAGATAGTGTATCGTTTAAATAAAAAACTTCGTACCGGCTATAAATGAATATTTTATGAAAAATACGATACTATATTTTTTGATATCTATACTGTTGTTCGCATACGGTTGCTCGGCTAACAAAAGCAATAACCCAACACCAACTACGCTTGCCCCTGTCGGAACCTTTAGCGGCCATTTCGAGGTGATCCACCATAAATCAATCACGATTGATTCTGCTTCGGCAAATATCACGCTGGATATGCAGGCGGCTACCGGCTTTAAAGTTACCGGCGATACTTCAACCGTTCATGAAGGGAGTTATGGAGGTTTTATTGTTTACCAGGCAAATAATACCATTTATTTCCAGGACCACGATACTTACCAGGCAGCAGGCGCTGCGGCGAAAGTCCATTTAAATGGTTTATACAGCTATTCATATGACGGCACTACGCTTCAGATCGGTTACCGTTCATATCTGGACACGCTGATACTGAAGTATAATTTAAAGAAGGCCAATTAGTGAGTAGTGAGTGGTCTGCTTCGAATAGCTGAAACTACTCACTACTCATCACTCACTAACTAAATTCAAACCGTATGTAGCGTTAAATCCTATCTTTCCGTATTGTCAATAAATAACTAAATTAAGGCTGAATTAAACACACTTAATGCATCAACCCCGGCGTATTGCTGAAGAAGAAATTATCAGTCAATGCAAAACAGGCAGCTTAAAGTACCAGGAATTGTTGTATAAACAATTCTATAGCTACGCTATGGGTATTGGTTTGCGCTATAGTTTAAACCGGGACGATGCTTTAGAGGTTGTAAATGACGCATTTATAAAAGTATTTAATTCAATAAACAATTTTAACAGCGACAGACCTTTTAAAGCCTGGCTGCGCACCATTATTGTAAATACGTGTATAGACCGGCGGCGAAAGGACTTGAAACTTCAACTCAATGTTGATATTGAAACTACCAACCCGCCCATAAACGCCAGTGCATTAGACGATCTGCATGCGCAGGATATTATAAAGATGATGAGTGTATTGCCGCCAATACAGCTTACCATTTTCAATTTATATGAAATAGACGGGTATAGCCATGACGAAATAGCTGTACTGCTGGCCATCCCCGTAAGCTCATCAAGGGTTTACCTGAGCAGGGCCAAGGAAAAATTAAGAAGCGTATTAAGAACTGAAGCATTAAAACATGGACGATCAGTTAGATAAGGACATTAAGAACCGCATCAGGGAGGTATTCGATAACTACGATGCCCCTTCGGCTGATGAAGGATGGCTGCTGCTGAGGGAAAAATTCCCTGAAAAAACAAAGCGCCGTGCTATCGTATGGCTATGGTGGAGCGCAGCCGCCCTGATACTTTTATTTTTGGGCGTTGGATTATTTGAATTTGAAAAGAATAATTCGCCGGTAGAAATTACCGCAATTAAAAAACACAACACTGCCCCACATCAAAATGTTATAGCGCAGAAAAGCAACAAAAAAACAACAAACGGCACACCATCGCCTGTTATAAAAAATGAGAATAAAAGCATTTCGGAAAGTATTGCAAAAAACAGTGTAAACAATGTAAAGCCGGTACATAGCCCCCCTGTCAGTAGTGCAAATACCTCTAAGTTTATTCCTGGTGTTAATGACGCAAGCAAAAAAACGTCTCTTGCTGTAGATTTAAGGCCTGTACAAAGCAAGCCCGTTGGTACAGCTAACACCCCTGATTTTATGCCTGTTATCAGCGATAAAAGCAACAAAATAACTCGTGGGGTAAAAAGCAGGGACAGTATTTTGCAAAACAAAATACAACCACCGCCAAACCAGTTTGCAGCCACCGTACAAACGAATACAAACAAACAGGTTACCGGCGCGAATAAGCCTGGAATAGATGATCGGGGTAAAAACGCCCCGCCGGTGAACAAACCCGCCACTCCATCCAAATCAATAGCCTCCATGTTTGCAGAGGACGATCAACCCGTAAACAAAAAAATTGACGGGGAAAAGAAGGTCCATTTTGGCGTTTATGCCGCTACTTATTTTAACTACGCCAAAGGTAGCGGCAACCAGGCAAACCTTGGCGCGGGCGTTACGTCTGAAATAACCCTGACCAAAAACTTAAAGTTGGTTACAGGTATCACTATTGCACAAAATTCACTGGCTTTTAACAACAGCTCGCCTGCCGGGGGATCTCAAAATTTTCCGCTTTCGCCGACAGCAGCAGGTATTGCAGCAGGTAACGCCCCCGCAGCTAATTTTAGCCAGATGGCTTTATTTTCAACCGGCGTAGTTAACACGGCTTCCGTACCCACCTATAAAAATTACAATGCGAGCCTTGTTGGTTTGGATATCCCGCTAAACCTGAAATATGAATTTAACCCGAAGAAAAATGATTTTTATGTATTGGCGGGTTTCAGTTCGGGCACTTTTGTCAATGAAACTTATACTTATCAATATAATTACCCTGCGCTGGCTTCACCGGGGCTGCAGCAACTAAAGAATGAAACCTCGCATAACAGTTTTAACGGGTTTTATGTTGGCAAAATGCTCAACTTTGCCGTTGGCGTTGGATACCCGCTTGGCAAAAACCGCATTGTGCTTGAACCTTTCCTGAAATATCCGCTTCAGGGCCTTGGGTCGCAGGATATTAAATTTGGCGCGGGTGGCGTAAACCTTAAATTCAATTTCACTACCAATAAAAAATGAAGAAAACCTTTTTAACCTTATTCACTTTCCTGGTATTAACACAGCTTCACGCACAAAATGTCGAAGTATCGCTACTGGGTAATACCGGCTTATTTCGGTATACCGGCAATTATACTACCTCTGCCTCATTTATTAATGGCGCAGTGGCGAATTCCAAAGCAGGCTATACCAACAATCCTTATGGAAATAAATTTGGTTTTAGTTATGGCGGCGGGGTACAGGTACAGTACGTTGGCCGATCCGGTTTTATTTTCGGCCTCCAGGGCGGTTATCAAATCTTAAGAAGCAGGGTTGATCTTAACGATGTTTATCGAACTGACCTTAATCAATCAGGTATCGACATTACCGGCCCCGGTCCTACCGCGGCAACCGGGCAAACCTATTTACAAAGCCAGGACATTAATGTTAACCCCTACATCGGTTATCGTTTGAAAATAAAAAAAGTAAAACTTGATTTGATGCCTGGTTTCGATCTTGGTTTTAATTTAAATACCCACGAATACGGCAAAGCTACTGACATGGGTGGAAATATTTACAAAACTGACCTGGACAGAGGAAAATTCCCGGCTGATTTCAGGTTTAGCTTCCGGGCAGCATTAAGCTACAATAAGTTTAGCATTACCACCGGTTTTGTACAGGGCTTAACCAATTTTAGCAATCATCTGCTTAACGATTCACCTACCGCCTACTATACGCATAGTCAATTGATCAGTTTGGGCTTGGCCTATCGGATAAGGTGAAAGGTGAAAGGTGAAAGGTGAAAGGTGAAAGGTGAAAGGTGAAAGGTGAAAGGTGAAAGGTGAAAGGTGAAAGCGCCTTCGGCGCTAAACTCATTGCCGTTTGGCTTTAGCCAAAAACCGACAGACCAAGAAATCAAATAAATTACATGAAACGATATCACGAAGAAAAAGTAATAAGCGTCACCAAAGAAAATATCACCTATTTCCTACCTTTTACCCTTTACCTTTTGCCTTTTACCTCATCTATTTAAATCTTATTGCTTTAACCGGCGTAATTTTGGTAACCAGCATAGACGGGCCGATCATTACCAGCAGACACACCAAAAAAGTACCTGCGTTGAGCAACAGTAAATCTGTCCATTTAAACTGTATCGGTACAAAATTCATATAATAGGATGCCGGATCGAGCTGAAAAACATGGGTCTTGTACTGTATTATCTCTATCCCCAACCCAAAAGCATTCCCCAGCAACATTCCAAGGCAAATAAGGTAAAGTGCATTAAATAAGAATACCTTTTGAATCGTCCAGTTAGTGGCTCCCATCGCTTTCAATATGCCGATCATATTTGTGCGTTCCAATATCATGATCAATAGCGCAGATATCATATTGATAACCGCCACGATAATCATTAATGATAAAACTACGCTGGTATTTCCGTCAAGCAGGTCGAGCCACGCAAATATGGCAGGGTAATTATCCATAACGGTGTAGGCCTTTAAGCGGGCAGGCAAATGGTCATTTACCGCATCTTCAGCAGCGTTCAACTTGTTGAAATCAGACACTTTCAATTCGTAGCCGCCTATTTCATCAGGGGCCCAATTATTTAACCTGTTGATCAGCGAGATATCGCCAACAACATAGGTTTTGTCAACCTCATCAATACCGAAGCTAAAAATACCACTAATTACAAATGATCTAATCCGGGGCGGCTCCTGCACAAAATAAATCCAAACTTTATCGCCTGGCTTCAACTGTAAACGGTCAGCAACAAATTTTGAGATCAAAAGTTGCTTTTTCCCGGTTACGGTATCAGCAAGATCCGGGACATTGCCCGATACCAGGTTTTTTTTAAATACCGACCAATCGTAGGTCTTATCAACCCCTTTTAGTACGATCCCTTCAATTTCGCCCTTTGCTTTTATGATACCCGGCTTGGTGGCATAGGGCATTATCCGGGTTATTAAAGGGATGGCACTCACCTTTTTTACCAGGTCTGGATCTGCTTTAAAGGGTGAGTTTTCTAATGAACTGTTCAGGTCGTTTTTTACCACGATCATATCCCCCGAAAAACCGCGGACTTTTTCCCTGATCGCACTTTTAAACCCGCGCACGATACCCAACGAAAGTATCATTACGCCCAGGCCAAGCATAATGCCAATAATGGCTATCCGTACAATCAGTTTTGAAAATGTACGCTTTGATTTAAATGTTATACGATTAGCTACGAACCAGGCGAAATTCAATGCAACAGAGATTTTTTGTACCTTCGCAAATATGCGGTTTTAACATTAAAACCTGTACTTTTATATTTTACCTTAATTGCATTTATGATAAGGATAAAGCTTTTTTTATTTTTTGGATTGATAAATTGCTCCCTGATAAGTACAGCAACCGCACAAAAAAAATTTTACAAGCCTTATAAAATTAATCAAACGCAAGAAAAAAGTGAAATAATTCCAGGCGCCGACCAAACTTACTTTTATATTGATTATCTTAAGGGAAAAAATATCGGGATGGTTATCAATCAAACTTCCGTCATCGGTAAGACCTTAACCCTTAGCGTTGACAGCCTGGTAGCACTGGGTATTTCTGTAAAAAAAATATTTGGGCCCGAGCATGGTTTCAGGGGCAATGCCAGCAACGGGGTTGAAATTAACAGCACCATAGACGAGGCTACGCACATCCCGGTGATATCGCTTTATGGCAATAAACACTATAAACCTACACCGGACGACCTAAAGGGAATAGACCTGATGATATTTGACATACAGGATGTTGGCGCCAGGTTTTATACCTACCTATCGACACTGCAATATGTAATGGAGGCATGTGCCGAAAATAATATTGAACTGATGATTTTAGACAGGCCAAATCCCAATGGTTTTTATGTTGACGGCCCGGTGCTGGATACTGCCTATCGCTCTTTCATCGGATTAAACCCTATACCGGTTGCACATGGCCTTACTATTGGCGAGTACGCGCAAATGATTAATGGTGAAGGCTGGCTTAAAAACCATGTTCAATGCAAGCTGCACATTATCAAAGTGGCAAATTATAAACACAGCGACGTTTATAAATTGCCTGTAAACCCTTCACCAAATCTGAATACAGATAAGTCGGTTATTCTTTATCCTTCCGTTTGTTTATTTGAAGGGACAACATTAAGCCTTGGCCGGGGTACCATGTTCCCTTTTTTGCAAATCGGGCACCCAACTTTAGCGGGGAGGTATACCTATAGCTTTAAACCGGTCAGTATCGCGGGTATGAGCGAGGACCCGCCGCAAAAGGACAAGGTTTGTTATGGTATTGATCTTAAGGGTTATAACACCGGTTTTATCCGCGAAAATAAAGCGCTTAATTTAAGCTGGCTGATTGAACTATATAAGGCATTTCCAGACAAGCAGCATTTTTTTAATGCCTACTTTACAAAGCTTGCCGGGACAGACAAATTACAAAAACAAATAGAGGCCGGTGAAAGCGAAAAAGAGATCCGAAAAACCTGGGAGCCTGCTTTAAGCCACTATAAAATGATAAGGAAAAAATATTTATTGTATCCGTAAGTCGATTTCGGATTTCGCCTGCCTGCCGCTGGCTGGGATGTTCGATTTCGGATTTGGCCCGAATGTAAATCTAAAAGTCGCGCGGCAAATTGGCGAAAGAAATTTAGCGAAGGTCGGGCTGGTGAAGCGGTTGATGTATTAATTTTTAGAACTACTATCTGCTATGAGAATAATATTTATGGGTACGCCCCAGTTTGCTGTAATATCATTGGATGCCTTAATTACGGCTGGTTGTAATATTGTGGCGGTTGTTACCGCACCTGATAAACCCGCCGGGCGCGGGCAGAAACTCCAGGAATCAGCTGTGAAGCAATACGCCGTTGAAAATGGTATACCCATATTGCAGCCCGAAAAATTAAAAGACCCTGCATTTTTAGAAGAACTTAAAGCATTTAATGCCGATTTGCAGGTAGTGGTGGCCTTCAGGATGCTGCCCGAGGTTGTCTGGAATATGCCTGCGAGGGGAACCATTAACCTGCATGCCTCGCTCCTGCCGCAATACCGCGGCGCAGCCCCCATTAACTGGGTGCTGATAAATGGCGAGCATGAAAGCGGCGTAACAACCTTTTTCCTGAAGCATGAAATTGATACCGGCGATATATTATTTACCGAAAAAGTAACCCTTACCGGCCACGAAACGGCCGGCGAACTGCATGACCGCCTGATGTACAAGGGCGCCGGACTGCTGGTAAAAACCGTTAAAGGCGTTGAAAGCGGCAGGTATAATGAGCATCCGCAGTCGCAGTTAACTGAAGGGGTTGAACTAAGGCATGCGCCCAAAATTTTTAAAGAGGATTGCCTGATAAACTGGAACCAGCCTGCTGTTACCATTTACAACAGAATACGCGGATTGAGCCCCATCCCTACCGCCTACACTCATTTAAATGGCAAGATCCTTAAAGTGTACAAATCAGTTTATGAAATTGAGCAGCATGATTTTGTGCCGGGCCATTTTTTGACCGATAACAAAACCTTTTTGAAATTTGCCACTAGAGATGGGTTCATCTGCTTAACAGATGTACAGCTGGAAGGCAAAAAACAAATGGGGATAGAAGAGTTTTTGAGGGGGATGAAGTTGTAGGCACAATAAAGAAATATGAAAACGAAATCCTAAAACCTAAAAGTTGCCCATTAGAGCAACTTTACTTATATTTGCATAAGTTATGAGTACAACCTCAAAATTTAGAACCATAACTATTTATAAACAGTATTTTCCTGAATTCTTTTCAAAACAACGGCAAAAAGTAAAAGACAAGATTATTTGGACGTTTAAACTGATAGAAGAAGTAAAACAGGTACCTGAAATTTATTTAAAGCACATCGAAGGTACAACCGGGTTATTTGAAATCCGGGTTCAATTGGGTAATGATATTTTTAGGATATTCTGTTTTTTTGATGAGGGTAACCTTGTGATAATAGCCAATGGGTTTCAAAAGAAAACTCAGAAAACACCGCGACAGGAAATTGAAAGGGCATTAAAAATAAAGGAGATGTATGATGAAGAAAAATGAAAACCTTGTAACTCTTGACGAATTTATTGATAAAGAGTACGGTATAAAAGGAGCATCAAAAAGAGAAAAGTTTGAGAAAGCATATGAAGAGTTCAAATTGGGCGCATTAATACATGAGGCCCGGATAGCAAAAGGATTTACGCAAACTCAGCTGGCCGATAAATGCGGCACCACTAAAGCCTATATTTCAAAAGTTGAAAATGATGTTAAAGATGTCCGCGTTTCAACCTTAAGAAAAATTATTGAAGAAGGATTGGGCGGGCAACTGGAGCTTTCAATCAAACTTTGATTAGGGTAAATCTCAATGTATTTGTTTGAATTATCATCCGTGATTTAGTCCAATCATAAAACTCAAATTAAGGGAGTAACAATGAACACGCTTCTTCAAAAACAATACCTACTGGTTCAAAGCTCAAGGGATGTAGTTTTGAGTTTTATTGATACACGGGTTGGTAATGATCTGAATACGCCGGTGCCTGCATTTAACAACCAGCCTATCCGGTATTTCCTGGTGCATAATGCCGATTGTTATTTTCACTGGCTTGCTTATTTTGGAATGAAACAGCCTGCTAAACTGATCAATAGTGAAGATTTTACCAATGTGGACCTGATCCGCCAATTGTACACCAGGGCTGATGATATTGCCGCCGCTTTCCTCGAAAGTTTTAAGGATAAAATGGAAGTGCCCGTTGAAGGCCACCATAACCGCGCCGGGTTGGTGAGTGCTACCCCCCTGCAGCTTTTTACCCACGTAACCACGCATGAATTCCATCATAAAGGGCAGATCATGACCATGTGCCGGATGCTGGGGTATATTCCTCCGGATACTGATGCGATCAGGTTTTAAAAAATGCTCCTTGTATTCATACGGAATGTACGCCATATTAAAAAAAATTTGATCTGATAACTATCATTAAATGAATTGACAGCCATCATTTCATTCACGCATCAACACATTTAGCTTTGCCCTGTAAATAGTTTAAAGATGACAGGGTTGCTGATTTTTGGACTTACACTTATTGCCGTTATCGGCTATGTGCTCTTTGCGCCCTTTTTTCTTGAAATAAACAGCTTCAATAATTTTTATGGCATCCGGTTCCTCTACCTGGCAAGCGCCAACCTGATTTTAATTGACGACCGCTTAAAAATTAACATTAAAGCCGTTGGCTGGCACCGGTTAATGGACCCGTTTGCAAAAAGCAAAAAAGCAGAAACAAAACCAGTCAAACAAAAAAAAGAAAAGAAGTCAAACTTCTCTCTACCCTTGGTCAAAGCATTATTAAAAACTTTCAAAATAAAAAAATGCTTTCTTGATATAGACACGGGTGACGTCCAGGTAAACGGCATATTGTACCCCATTGCTTATTGGTTGGGTACTTGCACGGCCAAACCTATCAGTATAAATTTTTTACACCATAACGAGATCAACCTTGAAATAGAAAACAATATGGCCAGGTTGATAAAAGCTTATATCTATTCATCTATAAAAACAAAAAATCATGGAAAACTTAAATGAAGTACTTGAAAAACTAACAGAGTTTTTGAAAGCAGAAGTAAAGACCGAAACAATTATCGGTCAGCAATTTCAATTGGGCGAATTTACCTGTGTGCCTGTAATAAATGTGGGCCTTGGCCTGGGCACAGGTGGCGGTGAAGGTAAAGGCAACTCAAAAAAAGCAGGTGAAGGCGAAGGTATCGGCGCCGGTGGCGGAGCAGGCATCGGCATGGGGCCGGTTGGGTTTTTAGTGACCAATGGAAGCGAGATCCAGTTTATCCCTACCCGCGCATCAAAAGGCCTGAGCGCTTTGGTTGAAAAAGCTCCGGACATCTTTGAAAGATATTTCAACAAAGATAAAGAATCGGTACATGCTTGATTAGCATGAGGACTAAGCCTGTATCAAAAGTCTCTTAATTTGAACGGCACCCAAATTATGTTTTGAACAACTAATCTTTGTGTCCATAGTGTTCGTTCTTCTTGTCCTTCGTGGTAAAAAAATAAACCACAAAGGACAAGAAGTATTTACAGAGGACACTAAGTTCAAATATTACCAGTTCAGTTCTTAGACTTTTGATATAGCCTCAGTCCCTCTCGAAGATTAAAAAAATTGATAATCAATTTAAAAAAATACGATCATGATAAGCAAAGAATCATTCTCCATAAATGGAGAAGCCATGCTCAAAAAAATAAAAGACCTGGTAGCAGAAGGCAATGTCAGAAAGATTACCATCACTGATAAATTGGGGAAAGAGCTGGTTTCGTTTCCTTTAACCGTCGGCGTAGTTGGCGCGTTGCTTGCGCCGGTATTAGCGGCGGTTGGCGCAATGACAGCTTTAGTTGGCGATTGCACCATCAATGTTGAAAGGGAAGAAGTTAAAAAAGAAGAAAATGAACATTGACCGGATCGGGTTTTGGTCGGCCATATTATCGCTGATATTTGCAATAGGATATGCCGTTGCACAGCTATTATCATGGGTTAATGTTTTACAGCATCCGCACGAATTATGCTGGCTTTTTTTGCCATCGCTATTTTTAGCCCCTGCTTTCCTGGTGCTGATGGTATGTCTGCATTATGCAGCGGCTGATCAAGAAAAAATATGGACAGCAATAGCGATGAGTTTTGGCGTTATTTATTGCGCATTTGCAACCATGAACTATTTTACCCAGCTCACCGTAATTGTACCGGCGCTGGAAAGAGGTGCAATAAATGAAACTTATCCGCTTGCATTTAAACAAGGCACCTTTATGTTTGCCATTGATTGCCTGGGTTATTTTTTCATGAGCCTCTCAACCTTATTTGCCGCATTTGCGTTCCGCGAAAAACACAAAAGCTTATATACCTGGATGCTGATCAACGGATTACTGATCCTGATTTTTATAGCGGCTTATTTTAACCCCTTCTTTTATTTTATCGGCTCCGTTTGGATAGTAACTTTTTCACTTTCAATGATTTATGCGGCCAAATTATTTCATAATAATTCATAAACAGTTAAAACTTAAATAAAATGAATGCAGAATGGCACCTGGCACATCCAATGCCAAAAAACGCAACTATCGACCAAAGAATAGCCTGGCATTTGGAACATATAAAGCATTGTGGTTGCAGGGAAATTCCTGAAAACCTGAAAGAGGAAATGAAAAAACGGCATATTAACATTCCGGTTACCTTATAAGGAGGAAATAAAATGAAAAAGTTAGACCTGAAAAAGGATTTCGCGGAGCTCTATAAAGTATCCGCCAATAAGATCAGCCTGGTAACAGTGCCCAAACTTAACTACCTGATGATTGACGGGCATGGCGACCCGAATAATTCGGCGATGTTCCGGGAAGCCATAGAGGCTTTATTTAGTGTTTCCTATACGATGAAATTCATGTTCAAAAAAGGCGAACAACAAATTGATTATAGTGTAATGCCCTTGGAAGGCCTATGGTGGACTGATGATATGAACAACTTTTCGATGGAGAACAAAGCTGCATGGAAATGGACGATAATGATTATGCAGCCCGATTTTATAACAAACGAAGTTATTGAACAAGCCAAACAACAAGCAGGCAGGAGAAAAGCCCTCCCCAGGCTGAATAATTTAAGGCTTGAAAGCATGGAAGAGGGTTTATGCGCTCAATTACTGCATACAGGGCCATACAGCGCCGAAGGGCCAAATATTTTAAAACTGCATGCTTTTATAAAAGAGAATGGCTATAAATTGCATGGCAAACACCGGGAAATATACCTGAGCGATATGCGAAGAACCGCGCCTGAAAAATTGAAAACTATTATCAGGCAACCCGTAACCCAATAAAAACAGACCGATGGAGACGCTAAAGCAATACCTTATCCCCTACCTGCTTTCAAATATTATTTTTGGATTAAGTATTGTTGCAGCATTAAAAAAACCGATGGTATGCAGGGTGTTTTTTGCGACATTCTTTTTATGGGCCTGTTATATTAACTCGGTTACGGCTATCGCAACGCCCCGGGTTTATCTCACCTATGCCCGGCTGAATGCACTTCCTTTTTATAGCAATTTTATTACCGGGTTCTTTTCTCAACATATAACCCTATTTGTTTTAATGATTGCCGCTGGCCAGCTTTCAATAGCTTGCGGGCTGGTTTTAAACAAAAAGCTGACCAAATTTGCCTGCCTTGGCGGCATTATTTTCGGCATGTCCATTGCGCCTTTGGGTATAGGGTCTGCATTCCCGGCAACCATTTCTATGGCTGTTGCTTTTTATATTCTATCAACACGGTATAAGCATAACTACATCTGGAAATGGAAGCAATATGCTACACCATCAAACAAAATAAAAACCTATGGAATCTAAAAACAAAAGAGTGTTCCTTTATTTGACAATCCCATTGGCAGTCCTGGTAGTTATTAGTGCAGTATGCGGGATTTTTATAAAAAGCACCTACGTCGCAGAGACTCAAAACTGGCGCATACAAGGCATAGGGCAAGATATGGTTGATCTGTTTATAGCGATGCCGGTATTAATAACATCGGGCATATTAGCTTACCGCGGCAACCGTGCTGCTTTTTTTGTTTGGGGCGGAACGCTGCTCTTCCTGTTGTATAGTTACGCTATCTATTGTTTTGCCGTTCATTTCAACTCCCTTTTTCTTGTCTATTGCTTTACTTTTGGCTTGTCTGTTTATTCATTTACCTGGCTAACATTGCACCTACCGGCAAAAAAGGTAAAGGAATGGTTTGATTTTAAAGGACAGGTTAAATGGTTTAGCGGGTTCCTGGTCTCGATAGCGCTAATTTTTTACTTTCTGTGGTTAACCGATATTGTACCGGCCATTGTATCGGGCAAAATGCCTTTATCATATGCCGGAACAGGAATGTTGACTAACCCGGTTCATGTAATTGACATTTCAATTTTATTGCCTGGAATGGTTATTACCGCTGTTTTTTTGTTAAAAAAAGCACCTGCGGGCTATTTACTTACGCCAATACTAACTGTGTTTTTTATACTGATGGCATGCAATATAGCATGGCTGGTTATTTTTATGAAGCAGAAAGGAATTGGCGATTGCCTGGTGGTAGCTAAAATTATGGGCATATTTGCAGCTATTGGCTCGGGAGTGTTGTATACATTTTTGAGGCGCCTGAAAAAAACAAGCAAAAAAATTCACACGCCCGTAGCCCCTTTAAAAAAAATCCGCTTGTTGTAGCTATAAAGACAGATAATTTATAAATTATGAAATGAAAATCATCACCCGGAATGTGTTAATCCTGTCAATGGTGAGTCTTTTTACTGATATTGCCAGTGAAATGTTGTACCCGGTGATGCCGGTATATTTGCGCGCCATTGGCTTTTCTGTCATTTTGATAGGCATCCTGGAGGGCGTTGCAGAAGCAACAGCGGGTTTAAGTAAAGGTTATTTCGGCAATTTAAGCGATGCCACCGGCAAACGGTCGCCCTTTATTCGGATAGGATATGCACTTAGCGCCCTATCAAAGCCGATGCTGGCCCTCTTTAAATATCCATTATGGGTGTTTTTTTCACGCACCACCGACCGACTCGGCAAAGGGATACGGACAGGTGCCAGGGACGCTTTACTTTCTGACGAAACAACATCAAAATACAAGGGGCGTGTTTTTGGTTTTCACAGGAGCATGGATACTTTAGGGGCGGTGTTTGGGCCTTTAATCGCGCTGTTATACCTTGCTGCTCATCCGGGGAATTACAAAGCTTTATTCTTCATTGCATTTATTCCGGGCATACTATCAATCGGTATTACTTTTTTAATCCGCGAAAAGAAAAAAACAGTTCAATCTTTGGTTAAGAAACCTGGCTTTTTAGATTTCATTAAATACTGGAAAGTCAGCCATGCCGTTTATCGCCAGTTGCTTATCGCCTTATTATTTTTTGCATTGCTAAACAGTTCAGATGTATTCCTGCTTTTAAAGATCAAAGAAAACGGGTTTGGCGACACCACGGTTATTGGTATTTATGTTTTTTACAATTTTGTATACGCAGCATTCTCCTACCCTTTGGGCAAACTTGCCGATAAAATAGGGATGAAAAGCGTTTTAATTGCCGGGCTACTGTTTTTTGTTGCTGTTTATACAGGCATGGCAATAAATAAAAGCGAATTATTTTATTTCGTTCTATTCTTTTCATATGGCATTTATGCTGCCGCGACCGAAGGGATAACAAAAGCCTGGATCACTAATATCTGCAAAGAAAAAGACACAGCCACCGCGATCGGCATGTACACTTCTTTTCAAAGTATCTGTACGCTGCTGGCCAGTTCGATAACCGGATTGGTGTGGTATGCCTATGGCGGAAAAACGGCATTACTGATAACCGCCGGGGGCGTTCTTTTGATCATCCCCTACCTTTTATTATTGAAACCGGGTTATAAATTAAAAGCGGTTTAATGACACAACAGCTTTTGCCCTGGAAATACTACAAACAAGGGTTTTATTGTGGTTTTTATTTAGAAATTTGGGCTGAACGTGTAACACCATTTGTCGCCCGTCATCTAAAATCAAAAAACTGAATGAACCAGCAGGAAGCAAATATATTAACGGTAGATGGATTAAATGTTAGTTATGGTAATTTCCAGGCGGTACAAAATATCTCCTTCGATGTGCGTAAGGGCGAGATCTTCGGCCTGCTTGGACCAAACGGGGCAGGAAAAACCAGCACCCTTAGTGCGATTGAAGGCCTCCTGAAACCAGATTCGGGCACGGTAACTGTTGATGGTTACAACTCCATCGAAAAACCATTACATGCCCGGGCGTCGCTTGGGGTTCAATTGCAATCAACCAGTTTCCAGCCAGAGTTGTTTGTGATAGAGGTATTGCAGCTTTACGCCGGTGTTTATGGCTTATCGCTAAGCAAGGATGACATTCTGGCTATCCTAAGGGATATCAACCTGGAAGACCAGGCTTTTAAAAAATTTGGCCAGCTTTCGGGCGGGCAGCAGCAACGGGTTTCGCTGGTGATATCAACTATCCACAATCCCAAACTGGTATTGCTGGACGAACCCACAACGGGCCTCGACCCGCAATCGCGCCGGCAGCTTTGGGAACGCATTGAAGCGATCCGCGAAAAAGGGCACGCGGTACTGCTCACCACGCATTCGATGGAGGAAGCTGAATCTGTTTGCGACAGGATAGCGATCATTGACCATGGCAAGATTATCGCCATCGACACGCCGCAGGCCATCATCGATAAACACCGTGATGACCCGGAAGTGATCAGCGTATCCCGCAGGGGGAAAATAACTTTAGAAGACGTTTTTATAGCGCTTACCGGGAAAGCGGTGAGGGCATAGGGAGGTTTAGTAATTTAATTATGTTGATTAAGTGAGTGGTTGTTCAGAGCTGCTTAGTTCATCGAAAACAAAAAATGGCTTATTAATTCAACAAATCAATAATTCAGTAATTCAATAATTAAAAATGGCTACCATAATACCCAAAACATCCGCTGTGCTAACTTCGCTTTTACGCGCTGATTTTACCACACAGTGGCGCAACCGGCGTGCGGTGATGTTAACCCTGATTGTGCCAATCATTATCTTAACATCGTGGAAAGGGTTAATCAGTATAGTTGGCGGCCCTTTTGTATTGGCTAACAGTATTACTATCGGCCTTTTTGCTTCGGGATTAATGGGCTATGCCAACGCTGTGGCCCGCGACCGCGACAAAGGCATATTCCAAAGGTTGCGTGTTGCACCGGTACCATTCTGGGCCATAATGGCAAGCCGTTTACTGGTACAGCTGGCGATGATCCTGATCATCACCACCGCAGTTTTTGTGATTGGCAAGGAATATGACGGCATAACACTTAGCCCTGTGGCTTATGTATTTACTTATTTTACTGCGATAATCGGCGGAGCAGTATCATTAAGCCTTGGGCAAATGGTTGTTGGATGGATAAAAAACCCTGAAACGATCAACTCGACTACCAGGTTAATTTACCTGGCTTTTATTATGGTGGGAATGTTTGGCGAACTAAATAAATTGGGCGAAACAATGGATGATGCGGTACAATGGTCGCCCTATGGCGCGGTTAAAACCATCCTTTCTACCAGCATGGAGCCTGATAAATGGACCAGCCATGCCTCTATGGCACTTTTAGTCACCTTGGTGTATATAATTATCTTTACAACAACGGGAATCAAATGGTTTAAGTGGAATACAAAATAGGCCTTTTAAAATTCAGCACATGCCGGCCAGCAGGTAACTTTCCAGGCGGGGAATAAACTGGCTGATGGTTTCAGTTCCAAAAACATTTCCAAACGCTTTGTTTCGAAAAGTGTAAAGTATGAGGCCATTTTTAAGGCACTCTATATGAAATTCAAGCCCTTCAACCTCCCATAAAATATAAAAGCTTTCTGCCGGGGTATACTTAAATTTCGAAGTTCGCTGAAGATTAATGTCATCCATGTAATTGAGTATCCTCTCCGCATTTTGCAGCACAAAAGCTTCGGGAAGTGGATTCTCAAAGTCGAAGTTCATTATAATTTCTTCTATCTCCGGATGCATAAAAAGGCAAAAATTTGATCTTTACCTTTATACGTAAAGGAACAGAATTGGTTTAGCAATTCTGTTCCTGTTTTAATAAAAAATCAAAACCCGCTGTCATCCAGTGCAAAAGAATTTTTCCGGGTTGCCCATTTGCCTTTTGTAAAGTCGGGGAAGGCCTGCGGCATATTGCCTTCGGCTATTGATTTTTCCGACAAGGGCGTTATAACACTCATGGTAACCGAATCATAAACATCAATGGGTGTTTGCCTGCCCTGTTTTACGGCCTGCACAAAAGCGTTAAACACAAACCAGTCCATACCGCCATGGCCTGCGCCTTCGGCATTGGTTTCGTATTTTTTCCAAAGGGGGTGATCAAATTTTTTAAACCAATCATCTTCGCCGTCCCATTCATCATCCTGCTTACTCTGGTGTTCGATATAAACGCTTTTGGCGACATCCATCCAAAGCCCTTTGGTGCCCTGCACCCTGAAACCGAGCGAATATGGCCTTGGTAAATGGGTATCATGCGAAAGCAAAACGGTTTCGCCATTAGCGCAGTTAATCATTGTAGTGATTACGTCGCCATTTTTGTAATTGATCTTTGCGTTTTTATTACCGGGCGCCATTTCCTCTACATAGGCGGCCAAACCGCGGGCCTTTGAGCTGAAAGATACCAGGTTGGTAAAACGGTTGCCTGCATTAATATCCGCATAATGCATCAGCGGGCCTACACCGTGAGTTGGGTAAATATCCGCATTACGGTCCACATTAAATTGGGTGCGCCATTGGGCCTCACTTAAAGCATTCGGACCGAATTCAACCCCGTGGCCCGCAAAATGCTTACCATCATTAAACAGCACCTCGCGCAGGTTATGCTGGTAGCCACCTTCGTAATGGATCATTTCGCCAAAAAGGCCCTGGCGCACCATATTTAAAACAGCCATCACATCCCGTCGATAGCAAACGTTCTCCAAAGTCATATAAGGCATCCCAGTACTTTCGGAGGTATGCACCAAATCCCAGTGATCTTCCATGCTTAAACCGGCTATTACCTCGCAGCCTACATATTTACCGGCCTTCATGGCATCGATAGCCTGCGGGTGATGAAACTGCCACGGGGTTGCGATGATAACGGCATCAATGTCCTTACGGTCAAGCAATCGTTTATAAGCGTCAAGGCCGCCGGTATATTCCTGTGGTAAAGGTTTTCCGGCTTTCGTAAATTGCTCGCGGCAATATTTCAATGAGCTTTCCTGCGTATCACAGATCGCTACAATATCTACATCATCGCGCAGCAAACCTTCGCCGATATGGCTGCGGCCACGAAGGCCTACCCCAATATAACCCAGCCTTACCTTTTCTTTCCCTGATGCAAAAAGGCTCCCTGCTGGTAACAATGTTAAACCTGCGGCAGCAATTGAACTTTGCTTAATAAACGTTCTTCTTTCCATAATTTTTACTTTGACAATTTGTTGATATGAAGCTATGCTGATTTGAAAATAATAATGGTATCTCAAAATAAGCCATAAAATTTTAAAGAATTTATGCGATTGATAAATTAAAATTTGAAAATTTTATACCTTTACCGCCATAATCAACATCCTTGCGGTTAATCAAAACACAATGAAAAAATTCAGCATACTTCTTTTTACAGCAGGCGTAATCGTAACCATCGGTTTAATTATCTATTACAAATCGGTAGTTAATGTAGTTGATTCCGATTCGATGACTATTAGCCCAAGCGGCGACATGGTAGCCAAATGGCCTTTATTTGTGGGCATCATTATGGTATTTGTGGGCGCTGTTTTCTTCTATATCAGCAAATACGGAAAGAAGATCGACTAAATTCTCCTTCACGACCTTGCAAAATACTGCCAGATAACATTCTCAACAATTTCCGCATTGGATTCGACAGTGAAACCTCACAGGTAATTTTTTTAAACCGGAGATTTAAAAACCGGAATCAAAAAAGCGGCCTCACCCCGGCTACTAACTGGAAAAAACTACTATCTGTTAATGAGAAAGATCAGCGGCAGCAAAATCCCAAGCGGGGGATGGGAATTAGTTGAATTGATCCGAAATTTTTGATGATAATTAATTAGCCGTAAAAACAAAGCCTCAAGACTTTCGACTTGAGGCTTTTGACTTACTCGGTAAACCCAACCGAATCTTATTCGAAGAGGGTTTATCAAAATATTGAGGAACATTAAGAAGTTTGATAAACGCAGTTCATAACCTGAACTTTCTTTATTGAGGAAATGTTTTTCAACATTAGGTTTTTGACTTAAAATGTGAATACAAAAATGCAAGTCTTAAACAGAATATTAGAAAATTTACGATTATTAATGTAATTTCCAAAAAAAAGTACTGTAGATACGTTTGTCGAACTATCTTTGATAGAGTAAATAAAAAATGGATTACATCGAAATAGAAGGTTACAAGTCAATAAAATCTGTAAGAGTGGATTTTGCGCCAATCAATATCCTAATTGGTGCGAATGGTAGTGGTAAAAGTAATTTTATTTCATTTTTTGATTTTTTGAATAGGCTTTATAATAGAAAATTAAACGATTACATCGCATTAAATGGGGGAGACAATAAAATTCTTCACAAGGGAAAAAAATCCACCGATACAATTTCTTTCCGACTTGAATTTGGTGATGGACAAAACGGCTATTCCGCAATTTTAGAATCAGGTACTGAAGGCTTTATTTTTACGGATGAGAGGCTTATTTATAGAAGCGATCATGGAACGGATATTAGCAGATCATCAGCTGAAGCTTATATAAAATTAACAGATAATTTCCGAGCAAAATATGTAATAAAATATCTTAATGGATTTCGTAAATATCATTTTCATGATACAAGCACCAATTCGCCTTTCACACAATTGAGCCATATTGAAAATGACGTATACTACCTGTACGAAAATGGAATGAACTTGGCCGCGTTCCTTTATGATATACATCAAACCAATAAAATCGTTTATAATAGAATTATAAAAAACATCCAGTCTATAGCGCCATACTTTTCTGATTTTTACTTGACACCGAATAAGGAAGACTTAGTGAGGCTGCAATGGACAGATAAGTATAGTGATGTCATATATGGTGCGAATGATTTCTCTGATGGAACATTACGTTTTATTGCTTTGTCTGTCCTATTCTTGCAACCTAAATTACCGGATACAATAATTATTGACGAACCCGAATTAGGACTACATCCAGCATCTATTGCTAAATTGGCTGCCATGATCAAGTCTGTAGCCGCTAGAAAATGCCAGGTTATTGTTGCTACGCAGTCTACTGATCTGTTAAGTCATTTTATGCCTGAAGACATAATTACCGTTGACCAAATTGATGGGGAAAGCAAATTTGAAAGGTTAAATAGTACAACGCTTAATAAATGGTTAGAGGATTATACAATTGATGACCTATGGAAAAGGAATATTATTATGGGCGGCCAGCCAAATTTTAGTGAATGAAGAGGGTCCTAATAATCTGTGAGGGCGAAACCGAAAGAGAATTTTGTAAACATATTCTTGCGCCATATTTTGCTAAAAAAGAAATTTTTATTCAATCACCTTTAATTAAAAGGTCGATGGGTGGGATTGTAAAATGGAATACCCTAAAAAAAGAAATACACACTTATCTCCAAGAGGACGATGTTCATGTGACAATGTTAATTGATTATTATGGATTATACAATAAATATGCTTTCCCAAGTTGGGAAGACGGCGAAAAAATAGTCGATAAAAATACACGAATGGACTTTTTAGAGGCGGCAATGAAACAAGATCTGAGAGATGCCGTTCAACATAGATTTTTGCCGTATTTACAACTGCACGAATTTGAAGGTTTATTATTCAACGATATTCAAATATTCTACGAGCAAGTCCCCAAAAATGAATTAGTAGGTAAAAGTGAATTGATTAAAACCTTTCAAGATTATGATAATCCAGAAATGATAAATAACAACAAAACCACTTCGCCATCTCATAGATTGAAGCGAATAATCGAAGGTTATAATAAAATATTATATGGGCACTACTTCGCAGAAGCCATTGGTTTAGATAAGATTCGAAATAAGAGTCCCCGGTTTAATAATTGGTTGAATGCCATAGAAAAACTATAGATTTATTTAAGCCGTCAAGATAATTTATAACCAAACCAAGATCCAACCATCCATAAATTCACCACGAATTTAAAATGGAAATCCAAAAACAAGCCACCTCTCGCTATACTTATTTAACTTCGGATTGCTACGGCGAAATCTTTCGATATTGGACTACAGAGATACAACAAGCCTCAAGTCTTTCGATCTAAGGCTTTTAGCTTTTCAGTTGTGATCCCAATAGGATTCGAACCTATGACCTACAGATTAGAAATCTGTTGCTCTATCCAGCTGAGCTATGGGACCATCTGCGAAGATTTCGCGCTGCAAAGATGCAAAAATCTGTTAAAATTGGCAACCCATACTTTTAGGTTTTTTGCAAAACCCTGCGCTATTGATTATTGACGGCTGTAAAGGAGGCCATTAGTCAAACTTGTTATAATCTTTCGCAGTGCCATGCCGCAGGCTGATGGCATATCGTAAACCAAGGGATACATAGGTATAAAAGCTATGCGTCGCGGCGTTTTTATCATAATAGCCGTCTAGGCCTTTCCCTTTAACATAATTCAGGTTCAGGCAACCGTCTAATTTCAATACAGGCTCCTCATATATATTTTTGACAATAGTAAGCTCGTACCCCACTTTTAGCGGCACTATATTCAATGTATTTTTGATATGAGCGGTGACCGCTGACTTATTAACACTAACGTTGCTTATATCACCATTTAATACGCCATACCCGGCCCCACCATAAATATTCCTTACAACATCAAAAAAACCATTGATATTGGGTTTAATAATTACGCCCAGTTGCAGTTCGCCGTTGATGATCTGGGTATTGAAAGTATTGGTAAAACTTTTCCGGTTCCGGGTACCCGATGAAGCGCCTGACAGTGTTCCGGCCTGCACCTCGATATTCACATTTAAAAAAGGCAAGGGGTAATAAGCCGCATCGCCATAAAAAGCGACCGTATTTTTTTGCAAAACAGTTCCGGTAAAAGCTGTTGCGATTCCGCCGCCCGCGCCAACCGTAATTTGAGGAACACTGTTTTGCGCTCTTAATTGCCCTGAAATAATTATCAAAAAGATAATTGAAACTAACTTATTCAAATCAAATAGCTTATATTAAAGCATTAAAACTGAGCCGTGAAGATAATTATTTTTCAAGCATGTATTCATCACAGCTAAAGATGATCTTTCAGCTCTTCTTTTTTTTGTTTCAAAAACTAATAAAATAGCGCATTTGTTTTTAGAAACTAAATTTATTTGAACCGAACAACTGTCGTAATATCTGAACAAATCTTTTTAAATAAAAATTTTCAGGCTGCGCATAACATCATTTTATAGGAGATGATTATTTAAAAAAAACTATCCCGGGCAAACATTTTTTGTTAAGCAATTATTTGCCAAATAATACATATAATTGCATCCAATTATAAACCACTGGCTTTAAAGCAGGTAATTTTATATTTAAGCAGGGTAATTAATACTATTGATATACTTATAAACCAGGAGAACCAGCGGATATAAATCATTAATTTGTCCAAAAAAATAACATTTTTTTATTAAAAAGCAGATTTTTACTTTTTAAAGCTATAAAGTGTTTTTTTTACAATAAGTTAATCATACTTTTATCCGATTTTTCTAAAATAAACTAATTTATGATCATTATTGCTGACGGTGGCTCAACTAAAACCAATTGGTGCCTGGTTACCGAAGAAGGTAAAAAGGTGTATTTTAACACCGAAGGTTACAACCCTTATTTTGCGCCAAAGGACTACATTATCAAATCCCTTGATGAGACTTTGCCAACTGATCTTGAAAGAGATGAGATAACCGAAGTAAACTATTACGGCGCAGGCTGCTCGACCGACGAAATGCGCAATCTTGTTAAGGAAGCGATGCAGGTAGTTTTTAAAAAGGCAAAAGTATTTATCGGGCACGACTTGCTGGCCGCTGCCAGGGCCCTGCTGGGAAACACTGAAGGTTTTGCTGCCATATTGGGCACCGGCACCAATACCTGCTTGTATAATGGCCGCGAAGTTACCCATAACATCGATTCAGGCGCTTATATCCTGGGCGACGAAGGCAGCGGGTGCTATATCGGCAAAAAGCTCTTAGTAGATTATTTGCGAGGCTATATGCCGGACGCTGTACGCGAAAATTTTTGGAACACCTATAAGTTAACGCCCGACGATATTAACGAGATAGTATATACGCAACCAAGGGCCAACCGTTTTTGCGCCAGTTTCAGCAAATTTGTTTATGACAGCCCGGTGAACCTGGAATATTCACGCAACATTGTAAGAAGTTCGTTCGAGGATTTTTTCCGTAACCTGGTTACCCATTACCCGGATTATCAGAAGTACACTTTCAATTGTATAGGCTCAGTAGGTTACAACTTCAGGAATGTGCTTGAAGAACTGGTAGTTGAAAATGGCATGGTTGTAGGCAATATCATCCGCTCGCCTATAGATAACCTGGTTAAGTTCCATTTGGAATTATCGCATCTGCAGATTTGAGTTGGCAGTTTTTGGTTAGCAGTTTGCAGTAAAGTCTTATAATCAATAAACAAAGAGAGCTGCGGTGAAAATCATCGCAGCTCTCTTTGTTTCTATTTAGCTATTCCTTTCGTAGTTCTACTGCAAACTGCCCACTATAAACTGCGAACTATTTATCCAGGTTCATATCATTATGAAATATCTTAGCATACTTGCGCCTGTCGAATTTATACAACTTGGCAGCGCGATAAGATACCCCCTTTTGCTTTTCGTCGAGCTCTTTTAAAAATCCATAGCTCAGCATCTTTTTACGAAAATTTCTTTTATCCAGCTTCCTGTTCTCAACAGCTTCGTAAAGCGATTGCAACTGGGTAAGCGTAAATTTCTCAGGCAACAATTCAAAAGCGATTGGCTGATAGTTTAGCCGCCTGCGTATTTTATTAAAAGCAGTTTTAAAAATTTCGGAGTGGTCAAACGCCAGTTTAGGCAATTCATTCACCGGATGCCAGAATGCTTTACGCGCATATTGCGTTATCGGGCGCAATTCTTTTTGCCCGTTTATGCGTATCAATGCATAGTAAGCAACGGTGATTACCCTTCCCTGCGGGTGCCTGTTCACCTCGCCGAAAGTATGAAACTGCTGCATATGCAAGTCACGAAGGCCGGTTAGCTCGTATAAAATACGCTCAGCGGCATCGTCAATGCTTTCGTCCTGCTCAACAATATAGCCAGGCAAAGCCAGCCAATCTTTATATGGCTCTTCATTTCGTTCAATGAGTAATATTTTTAGTTCTCCCGCTTCAAAACCAAATATTACGCAGTCAACCGAAAAGACTGAATCAAACGAAGGTAGTTTTACTTCCAAAACCTTGATAATTTTAGGTAAATAAATTAAATTTAATGGTCAACCGCTAATGTAAAAAAAAATAAATTAAATTTAATGGTGTAATTTTCACACACTATATTCGTGGCTGTAAAATAGCAGTATAAAAATGCATAAAATTTCGAAACTTGCAGTGCTCACATCGGGCGGAGATGCACCGGGAATGAACCCTTGTATTCGCTCGATTGTAAGAACGGCAATATATAACGGGTTAGAGGTAGTGGGGATCAGGCGTGGTTACCAGGGGCTTATCGAAGATGATATGTTCCCGATGGGTACGCGATCTGTCAGTAACATATTAAATTTAGGCGGAACAATCCTGAAAACGGCGCGTTGCTTACCATTCCGCACCGACGAAGGGCAAGAAATTGCTTACCAGAATTTAAAGAAACGCGGGATTGACGCACTGGTAGCTATCGGCGGCGACGGAACTTTTACCGGCGCACTGCGCTTTTCGAAAAAATACCCTGATATCGCAGTAATGGGTGTACCCGGCACTATTGATAACGACCTGTACGGATCAACCTACACCCTTGGTTTTGATACGGCTACCAACACTGTAATTGAGGCTATCGATAAAATACGGGATACTGCCGATGCACATGATCGTTTGTTCTTTATCGAAGTAATGGGACGCGATTCGGGAGCCATTGCATTGCGTGCGGGAATCTCCTGCGGCGCCGAGGCAATTTTATTACCAGAAAAAGAGACGGCAATTGATGACCTGATAGAAAACCTTAAGAGCGGGCAAAGCAAGAAAAAGTCATCAAGTATTGTAATCGTTGCCGAAGGTGATAAACATGGGGGCGCTTATGATATTGCAAAATTGGTGGAAAAGCAGGTTAAAAATTACGATATAAAAGTGACCATACTGGGCCATTTGCAGCGCGGCGGGAGCCCTTCAGCATTTGACAGAGTACTGGGAAGCCGCCTGGGATTTGCTGCAGTAAATGCCCTGATAGCCGGTAAAACCCAAATGATGGTTGGTCTTGAAGCAAATTATATTAAATTAACCACCCTTGAAGAAGCACTCACACAACACGAATTTAAACTGGAAGAAGATTTGATGAAGATGGCCGAAATACTCTCAATCTAAAAAAATGATTGCAGTTGTTTATAGCGGATCGCATTATGCCGATTGGAGGCTTGCTGACAAAGAAAGGGTAATAGCATCTTTCAGAACCAGTGGTATAAATCCCTATTTGAACGACGAAAAGGGTATTATTCAGCTGCTAAGCAAAAACATCAACCTGATCCATCATGCCGAAGAAATTAAAAAGATCTATTTTTTTGGCGCAGGCTCTTCTTCTCCTGAATTGAAGGGCGTTGTGCAAAAAGCTTTCTCAACTTTTTTTAAATACGGCAAAGTAAGTGTTGAGCACGATCTGGTGGCCGCGGCAATTGCCTGTTGTAAAAACACACAGGGGATAGTCTGCATTATCGGCAGCGGCTCAAACGCTGCCTGGTACGATGGTAAAAAAGTAAAACCAAACAACTATGGCCTGGGCTATATTTTAGCCGACGAAGGCTCGGGAAACTGGCTGGGGAGACAATTGATTAAAGGCTATATGAGTGAAACCCTCCCGCCCAATATCCACAAAAAATTTGTACAGCGTTATGATCTTGACCGGAAAACTTTGCTTGAAAAAGTTTACCGCCAAAAGCAGCCCGCACTATTTTTAAGCTCATTCACAGACTTTTATATAGAAAATAAAGAAGATAATTATATAAAAAGTATAATTAAGAAAGGTTTTAATCAACTGTTTGAAGTATATTTATTACCATTGCATGATGAACATCCCGACGCTTTTTTGTACTTTGCAGGGTTGGTTGCAGCAGACTTTCAGGACTATTTATATGAGGCAGCTGACGAGGTAAATCTAAAAATCGCAAACATTATTAAAGAGCCCATAAATAATTTATTAACATACTTTTCAAGTAAAAATTAAAGAATCATGAAAATAGGAATAAACGGCTTCGGCCGTATTGGCCGCCTGGCTTTCAGGGCCGCAATTGAAAGACCCGACATTGAAGTTGTTGGTATTAATGACCTTGTTGAGCCCGATTATATGGCTTACATGTTAAAATACGATTCGACCCACGGTCCTTTCAAAGGCACTATTGCCGTTGAAGGCGGACATTTGGTGGTAAACGGAAAAACTATCCGTGTTACCGCCGAAAAAGACCCTGCAAACCTGAAATGGGGTGAAGTAGGTGCTGAAGTTGTAATTGAATCAACCGGTTTGTTTTTAACCCAGGAAACCGCTCAAAAACATATTGACGCAGGTGCTAAAAAAGTAGTGATGAGTGCCCCTGCAAAGGACGACACCCCTACTTTTGTAATGGGCGTTAACCATAAAGATTTAAAAGCTGACCAAACTATTGTTTCGAATGCATCATGTACCACCAATTGCCTTGCTCCTATCGCTAAAGTATTGAATGATAACTTCGGTATCGAAGAAGGCTTAATGAGTACTATACACGCGGTAACTGCTACGCAAAAAACAGTTGACGGCCCATCACACAAAGACTGGAGAGGTGGCCGTGGTGCTTACCAGAATATCATCCCTTCGTCAACAGGTGCAGCTAAAGCCGTAGCGCTGGTTATCCCTGCCCT
Source organism: Mucilaginibacter sp. (assembly GCA_031292485.1). Classification (GTDB taxonomy): domain Bacteria; phylum Bacteroidota; class Bacteroidia; order Sphingobacteriales; family Sphingobacteriaceae; genus Mucilaginibacter. Next base: position 62,311 of record JARLHA010000010.1, on the reverse strand, counting down.
TAAAGGTAAATTAACAGGTATGTCATTCCGCGTTCCGGTTCCTGACGTATCAGTAGTTGACTTAACCGTACGTCTGAAAAAACCTGCTACTTATGCTGATATTAAAGCAGCTATGAAAGCAGCATCTGAAGGCGATATGAAAGGCATTTTGGGCTACACCGAAGACGAAGTAGTATCTGAAGATTTTAAAGGTGATGCACGCACATCTATTTTTGATGCAAAAGCAGGTATTGCTTTGAATGATAACTTTGTAAAAGTAGTATCATGGTACGATAACGAGTGGGGATACTCCAACAAGTTGATCGACCTGGTACAGGAAATCGGCAAATTTTAAATCCAAATATCCTAAATTGCAAAATAGCCGGCCTCATTGGGGCCGGCTTTTTTCATTATTCCCTATTTCGCCTATCTCCTTCCCTGCAAAATAAGCACCTCATTTTAGCAATCATTTGCTAAAACGAAAACACTAAATTAAGTAACGCAGGCATTGCCGGCTGCAATTTTTGGGCATTTGGAGGCATAGCAAGGCCAATCCCGGGGCAAATATTCTGGAAAGACGGCGATGAATTTATGGGCGACCCGGGTGGCGAAGAACAGGGACTTAATTCGGTATTTGATTCGGATGAAAGCACGTGGAAGGTGATTGAAAAATACGCCGGAAAATTAAAGTAGCGTAAAGGCGAAAGCGAAAAGCAGAAAGCTTTGAATAAAAAACAGGGAAGCAAAAGCTTTTAGCTTTTAGCTAAAATCACATCAACTCCCTATCCTTTTTCTCATGGTAGGTTTTATACGCCAGGTAGTAAAAAAACAGGCACATGATCAAATTTAATATTATCCCCGTAAAGTTAAGCACAGGGTATTCAAAAACAATTTGAAAGATGATCAGAATGAGTGCAAGCGTCCCCGCTATAAGGTATAGGATCAGAAATTTGGGGTTCATATAAAGGATTTATTAGTTTATTAATAATTATACATTCCCCGGTACCCCGCTTAATTAATCAAAACCGGGGTAACATATTCCGGCGCTTGCTTTAAACTTTTGATCTTTTTCAAAGTTAAGACAAAACAACCGGTAATAAAATTATCTTTCTACTTCCATCCTGGCTTCAGCAGGGTAGGTTTTATAAGCAAAGAAAAAAACGATCATATCGGGTATTGCTATCATTAAAATCTCGCCCGGATATTCAAACAGGTTAGTAGCAAGATGATAAATCAACACAATCAACCCGGCAAAGCCAAGGACTAAATAAATTAAACGATACTTCGGATTCATAACATAAAAGATTAATACAAGTAATACATCCTTTTACGTCGTAGCTAAAAGAAAGGTTATGAATTAATTAGACCTGTTCCGTCACAATCTTATTACTTTTTCAACTCATATTTTGGTGGCACCGTTTTTTCTTTTTTAAATACAATTGCGGCCAATGGCGGGATGGTGATTTTTATTGATTGCTCCCTTCCGTGCCAGTTTACCGTTTCGGTATTTATAGGTTTTGGGTTATCAATTCCGCTGCCCCAGAATTTTTTTGCATCTGAATTAAATATTTCACCCCATTTACCTGTTGTGTGTACCCCTACCCTAAAGTCGTGATGCACCATTGGGGTCATGTTCAAAACAATTACCAGTTCGTTGGCTTCATCAATGCCTTTACGGTTATATATCAATATAGAGTCGTTTGCATTACCGCCGTCAACCCACTCAAAACCATTATAATCAAAGCTCTTTTCATATAAGGCCGGTTCGTCCTTATAAAGCTGGTTCAATGCCTTCACCACTTCTTTTATACCCTGATGGTTTGGATATTCAAGTACATGCCAGTCTAATGAATTCTGGAAGTTCCATTCCGTTCCCTGGCCAAATTCTCCACCCATAAAAAGCAATTTGGAGCCCGGATGGGTAAACATATAACTGTAAAGGAGGCGAAGGTTGGCAAATTGCTGCCATTCATCGCCGGGCATTTTACGCAGCATGGAGCCCTTGCCGTAAACCACTTCATCATGCGAAAAAGGAAGCATAAAGTTTTCGGTAAAGGCATATATCAGGCTAAATGTGATCTGGTTGTGGTGATATTTACGATAGATCGGATCCGCTGAGAAATATTTGATCGAGTCGTGCATCCAACCCATCATCCATTTCATGCCAAACCCAAGCCCGCCCGTATAAACCGGGCGGCTTACCCCTGTAAACGATGTTGATTCTTCGGCAATTGTTTGCGTATCCGGGAAATGACTGTAAACGGCTTCATTAAATTCCTTTAAAAATGATATGGCTTCTAAATTCTCATTGCCGCCATAAATGTTTGGTTCCCATTCGCCGTGGTTACGTGAGTAATCAAGGTAAAGCATAGAAGCTACCGCGTCAACACGCAGGCCATCGGCATGGTACCTGTCGAGCCAGAATAGCGCGTTGCTGATTAGAAATGCGCGGACTTCATTTCGCCCATAGTTAAAAATGTAGGATTTCCAATCCGGGTGAAAGCCCTTGCGCAGGTCTTCATGCTCATATAAATGCGTACCGTCAAAATTATAAAGTCCGTGAGCGTCTCCCGGAAAATGCGAGGGTACCCAGTCAAGGATTACTCCTATGCCAGCCTCATGCAGTTTTTCAATAAGGATCATTAACTCCTGCGGCGAGCCATACCTGCTCGATGCAGCAAAAAAACCAGTGATCTGGTAACCCCAGCTCGGATAATAGGGGTGCTCCATTATCGGCATAAACTCTACGTGTGTAAAGCCCATTTCTTTAATATAGGGAACCAGTTTATCTGCCAGTTGGGTATAAGTTAAAAATTCATCCGGGCTTTCGGGACTGCGCGCCCATGAGCCAACATGCATCTCATAAACCGAATAAGGTTTGTCAAGGGCATTGTGCCTGTACCGCTCCTTCATCCACTCACCATCGCTCCATTCATAGTAAGTATCAGCCACGATAGACGCTGTACGGGGCGCTACTTCCCAGCGTAATGCAAACGGATCGGCCTTCTCAAGGTCGGCACCTGTGGATGATTTGATATAATATTTATAGGTTTCGCCGTTGCCAACGTTAGGAATGAAACCTTCCCAAATACCTGATCCATCCCAACGAACATATAAACCATGCGAACCGCGGTTCCATCCGTTAAAATTTCCGATAACAGAAATATATTGGGCATTTGGCGCCCAAACCGCAAAGTACGTTCCGGTAACACCATTAAATTCAATTACATGCGAGCCTAATTTCTCGTACAGTTTATAATGCTTGCCTGATCTGAACAATGCGATATCAAAATCAGTAAAACGGCTGTAGGGTTCAACGGCATTAACCTGCGGAGCAGTGGGTTCAGCCTTTTTAGTTTTTGAAGCGCTTTTCGATACTGCAGATTTTTCTGATTTATCTGCTACGGCTGTTTTTTTTGCAGCTGGTTTAGCTTTTTTCACATCTGCAATTTCAACAGGTGCATCTTTTGCGGTGTCAATTTTCTTTTTCGCCATATAGTTTAGCCCGCGGGCCCGTTAACTGTTAAATTTATCTAATTCAAATAGTACTTGCTGTATTCCTTTTAAGGGTATTCTTATCCAATCGGGCCTTCCGTTCAACTCATAGCCCAATTCATATACTGATTTTTCGAGCAGGTGAAGCTGCAATAAAAAATTAAGTTCGGTACGGCTCCCAAATATAGCCGATATATCGCCCATGGTTTGCATATATGCATCTAAATATGCGTCGGTTATTAATTTATACCACCTGTCTGCCGATTTTTGCAATTTCAGCGGATTTATTTCCCGGGTCTCACTGCTGAAATAAAGTTTGGCGCATACTGCGTAATGGAACGACCGGATCATCCCTGCCACATCCTTTAATGGCGAGTGTTTTATTTTCCGATCGGTTATTGAACTTTCCGGTTCGCCTTCAAAATCAATAATAAGGTAATCGGTACCTGTAAATAACACCTGCCCCAAATGGTAATCTCCGTGTATGCGGATCCGTTGCGATTTAAGCTGACTGCTGGCAATTTTTCCGAAAAAATGCCTGATGTTATTTTCGCTGTTTATAAAATCATCCGCCAACGATTTTGCATTTTTATCAAGCCGCGAATAGTTTTCTTTTAACAGCTTAATACGCTTATCCAGGAGGTTATTCAGATGATTTTGCAAATGACCGATGTAAGTCGCGTCATAAGATTCAGGCTTAAACTCCTTGCTTTTTCTGTCTGTCAACAAAGCAAGGTGCATTTCAGCGGTGCGCTTGCCCAGCAATTCAACTTTTTCAAAAACATCCTCGTTTATTCCGAATACTTTGTCAACGATCATGAAAAGGAAATTATTCAGGTCATCACCGGTTGATACCCAACTATCCGATTTGCTGACCACCTTTTGCATCATCAATCCAAGTGTTACGGGTGGTATTCCCGGGCGCTCCAGTACCATACTGCCGCAATAAGCGGGAATATTTTTAAAGCCTCCTTTCTCCGTTAAAAACTGCAGCATTTCCACTTCAGGGTTTACTTCACGGAAGAGTTTGCGGTAGAGTTTAAAAAAATACTTATTGCCATAAACTAAAGATGAATTACTTTGCTCGAGGTCGGGTACCACGCACAAATAACTCATATTTTCGTCGGTTGAAGCAAGGCCCTTTCCTTTATGGTAAACTAAATAACCTTTCTCCTGCGGCGTTTTGGCATTGGTAAATATATTGTCGAAAAGTTGCACCTGGAAACGAAAATCATAAATGGCGTCAATCAGCCAGCCTGATTTCCCTTCAACGGTTATCCTGGTAATAAATGCTTTATGATTAACATGGCCTATCAATTCAAAATCATCCGGCATAAAAGAAACCGGCATGGCATATTTTTCCTCATCGCCATAAGTATAACCCAAATGCAGGATGATTAAAAAGGAAAGTCCATCCTCCACCGGGATACTGAGCAATTGCTGGACCTTTAAAAATTTGATCATGCGCGCCTTGCCGGCAAACCACCGGCACTTACGCATATAGTTATAAAACACGTTTTCCTCCAGCCAGGTGAGCACTTCTTTATCATAGGGAAATTCAGCCCACGGCCTTTTCAGCACTAATGAAGAGGTTTGTCCTGCGATATCTATACTCCCTAAGTCCATGATTACAGCAATTCAATCTTAAATAAATGTACCGGCATATCATGCGGCTCCAGTTCAACATAGTTCCATTCCTGGTTCCAGTTATAACTCCGGCCGGTTAATATATCAAAAGCTATAAAATCCTGGCCGGGGTACAGGCCCAGTGCATGCAGCGGAGTTTGTACCAGGCCCCATTGCCTGTTATCTGGGTCAAGGTTTACCACACATAAAATATGGTTATCGCCGCTCTTTTTGTAATAAGCCAGCAACTGGTCGTTATGTATCTCGCAAAAAGTAATGTTGTTGGTGTGCTGCAAAGCGGGGTTTACCTTACGGGCCGCATTAACACGGGTAATTACATCGATCAGTTTATTCCGTTTTTCCCAGTCCCAATAGCGGACTTCGTATTTTTCGGAGTTCAGATATTCTTCTTTTCCCGGATAGGGAGCATGATACATCAGTTCATATACAGGGCCGAAGATTCCATAGTTAGAGGATAAGGTAGCCGCCATAAAAAACCGGGTAATGAAACCGGGTTCGTTCCCGTTCTGGAGCGAATAAGGATTAATGTCATGCGTGTTCGGCCAGAAATTCGGGCGAAAATAGTCCTTCATCTCTGTTTGGGTCAACTCATTCATATACTCAATAAGTTCATGTTTCGAGTTGCGCCAAACATAGTAGGTATATGATTGCGTATAGCCCAGTTTGGCCAGTTGTTTCATCACCTTCGGCTTTGTAAAAGCCTCGGACAGGAACAAAGTTCCGGGATATTTCTTCTGTACTTCGGCAATACACCATTCCCAAAAATGAAACGATTTGGTATGCGGGTTATCTACCCTGAAGATCCTTATCCCCTGCTCGCACCAGTAATCAAGTATACTTTTTAGCTCGGCCCAAAGATTTTGCCAGTCGTCGTTCTCAAAATTTATGGGCAAAATATCCTGGTATTTTTTGGGTGGATTTTCGGCGTACTGCACTGTTCCATCGGGCCGCCATTTAAACCATTTGGGGTGCTGTTTAACATATGGATGATCAGGCGAACATTGTATGGCAAAATCCATGGCAATTTCAAGACCGTGACTTGCAGCTTCCTTTATCAAATGTTTAAAATCCTGTAATGTCCCTAAATCCTTTAAAACATCCTTGTGCCCGCCTTCAGCCGAGCCAATAGCATAAGGCACACCATCATCACCGGGCAGTGCGTTCACTGCGTTATTTTTCCCTTTACGGAAGTTAAGGCCAATGGGATGGATAGGCGGAAAATACAGTACGTCAAAACCCATTTCAGCAACACGCGGCAATAAAGCTTCGCAGTCTTTAAAGGTTCCATGTTTTCCTTCGATACGTGAAGCTGAACGGGGAAAAAAGCAATACCAACTGCTAAACAGCGCTTTATCGCGTTCAACCAAAACCTTTAAATGCGGAGTGTAAACCGTCGCGTTATCAAGGTTCGGATAGGCGCTGATAAAATGGTGGATCTCCTTGCCCAATACCTCAGCTACCGCCTGTTCGTAATGTTTTTCATCGCGCATTAACGCAATCAGCTTACTGATCTTTTTTTGGTCAGCTTTAGTGGCTACTGGCAGTGTTAATTCAAGCAGTTCGGCGCCTATAAGCAGCTCGACGTTCAAATGCTGCGCGTCTTCGTATTTTTTTAAAAAACCATGGTGCCAGGTATCGGCATGATCGACCCAGCCGGTAACCGTATAGTAGTAAAATCCAGTTTTTTCAAGGTCGAATGATGCCTGCCATCTGTCATTATTCAGTAGGTGCATGGGCACAAACAGCCACGTTTTATCATTTTCGTGCTTGTATAGTAACCTTGCTCCTATATGATCGTGGCCATCGGTAAATATGTCCGCTTCAACTTTAACACTTTCGCCTGCCACTTTTTTTACATAAAAGCGTCCAGCGTCAATTTCAGGCGTAACATGTTCAACAATAACTCTTTGCAAGCCTTGTTCAGTCATTTGGTTAATAAGGGGATGCCCCGGTTTATAATGGTAAAATAATATTTAAATATATAAAGAAGAGCCAGGAATCAAGAACCAGGAGCCAGGATTTTTTCTCGCGGCGAAATGTTTTTTATTTTTTCCTTTCTTGATTCCTGGCTCTTGACTCCTGGCTCTAATCTCTACATAACTTTGTTATTTTTGCCGAAATGACAGTTGCAGCTTCTTCCGGACTTCCGGACCTGCCTGCCGGCAGGCAGGCTTTGCTGACTTCCGGACTTAATCAATAACTATTTGCGTAAAATTCTTTCTCAATTTTAGTTTTAAAATTTTATCCTTATCAAAGGTAAAATCTTTAAATTCTTTATTGTCGGCCACAATCCGTGTCGGTTTAAATGGCAGGCCGATAATATTAAACTCATAGTTTTCATATCTGGGGGTATATAAACCTTCCATACTTTGTTGGATGGTTAATTTAGTGCGGCTGCCGTTGACTACGAATTTCTTTTCAAGGTAGATATCCTGTTCGTAAGCAAACGTTTCGCCATAGTCTTCAAAAAGGAAAGAATTCACTTCGTAATCGCTGAAATAAACATTCAGCTTCACTTCTTCAATCTCCTTTTCTCCTACATACTGCATTACCGGATATTCAGGTATTACAGACCCGGCTTTAATAAATATAGGCATGGTTTCCAGCGGGGTTAGCACCTCAATTTCCTTCCCACCTTCAATTACCAGATTACTCCAGAAATTATACCACTTCCCTTTGGGTAAATAAACCTTCCTGCTTGCTGCGCCTGGTTCAAGCACCGGGCAGATCAAAATCTTGTCGCCGTAAGTAAATTCATCCTGCCTGAAGTGATTGGTGATCTCTTCCTGCTCCTGCATTACTACAGGCCTCAATATCGGGAAACCATACCGGTGATGTTCCCAGAAGATAGAATACAGGTAAGGCAGCAAACGGTACCTTAGTTCTATAAATTTACGGTTAATTGACGTAAATGGTTCGCCAAAACTCCATGGTTCACGTTCTTTGGTATCACCGGCCGAGTGCGCCCGCATAAACGGCGAGAAAGTACCCATCTGGATCCAGCGGGTAAATAATTCTCCATCCGGCTCGCCACTAAAACCACCAATATCTGTTCCGCAAAATGAAATGCCGGATACCGATAAACGCTGGCACTGGATGTTCCCCAATTTAAGGTGTTCCCACGAGGCTACATTATCACCCGTCCAAACGGATGAAAAACGCTGAACGCCTGAATAGCCTGCCCTGGTAATGGTAAAAGGCCGTTTATTTTTCATCAGTTTACGCAAGCCATCATAAGTGGCCCTTACCATTTGCATGCCGTAAACATTATGCGCTTTACGGTGCGAGCCCCGGTACCCGTCATATTGATGCCTTACATCATCCGGAAAAGTTCCGGCGCCAAATACAGCAGGCTCGTTCATGTCGTTCCAAACACCGGCTACGCCCATCTGCACCAGTTCGTCAAACAAACCGCCCCACCACTCGCGTACTTCAGGATTGGTAAAATCAGGGAACTGGCAGCGGCCCGGCCATACATGGCCCTCCATAAAATAATCGTCGCTGCGGCGGCAGAAATGCCGTTTTTCTTTCCCTTCCTTAAATACAGAATAGTTATCATCAACCCTGATTCCCGGATCAATAATCACTACCGTTTTAAAACCATCGGCGGCTAATTCTTTGATCATCCGTTTTGGATCATTAAAATATTTCCGGTTCCAGGTAAAGCACCTATAGCCGTCCATGTAGTCAATATCCAGGTAAATCCCATCACAGGGGATCTTATTTTCACGAAAACCGTTAGTTATCTTTTTAACTTTTGCCTCGGGATAATAACTCCAGCGGCATTGGTGGTATCCAAGGGCCCAAAGTGGCGGCATGGGGTGTGTACCCGTTAAAATATGATAGCTTTTTACCACGTCCATCATATGCGGACCGTGGATATAATAATATTGCAGCTCACCGCCATCAGCCCAAAAACTTGTTTTGGTGGGGTCCTCGGCGCCAAAATCAAAATGTGCTTTAAAAGTGTTATCAAAGAAAATGCCATGGGCAATTCCTTCATTTACACTGATATAAAAAGGGATGCTTCGATACAGCGGATCCTGATTCCAGGCAAAAGAATAGGCGTCGGTATTCCAGTTTTTCAGCCTTTTACCACGAAGGTTTAATTCAGTAGGTTTGTCGCCAAGTCCGAAAAAGCTTTCTTCAGTATGGCAGGTTTTTGTACAAAAAACATAATAACCACCAAATTTTACATTTTCTTCCCAATGCATGGGTACCGCATCTGAGCTGGTTACAAAGTCATTGCTATCTGAGAATGATATAAAGAAATCCGTTTTTCGGATATGGCAGTGTACGGCGCTGGTTGAAACTTTGAATTCGTTTTCATCTTCAGTAAGGGTAAAATCAATGGCTCTTTGTTCAAGCTTTGGCACCGCGTATGAAAATTCGTCTAAAAAAACACTATGGGGCGCAAGCCTTACTCTGATGATCTCATTCGTAATAACAACCACTTCAACTTTGGCATCTCCGTCAGAAAAGTAGAATTTATTACCCGATTGCTGCGCGCTTTTAGGCACGCCAAGATATTTTTTAATGATCGGCTTTATCCCGTCGGCAGGGTTATTAAGGTGATGGAACTCCTCCTCCTCTTCAATTAATTTATTGGCTATCAGCTCCTGGTTTAATATATTATCTTCCATTAAAAATTATAAGTCAATCCCCCAATTATACAATGTGTATCTATAACGCAATATACAACATTCCGCTTTATTAAAAACCATAATTGTTCGGTTAAGACAGTTAACTCAACAATTTCAATCAGGGGGCTTCAATCAGTGGTGTCTCTATTATTTGAATTTTTTTTCCATCCTGCACAAACAAAACTGATACCGCGCCTAAAACCATGAACCCACCAGCCATAATTAAGCCATAAACGGCATGATCTGAAAAAATGTATTTCATCAAAAACTTCCCGCTTACTCCGCTAACAATTTGAGGCATAGTGATAAAAAGATTGAATATACCCATGTATACTCCGATTTTTTTCGCCGGTATAGCACTTGATAAAATGGCATAGGGCATTGCCAGGATACTTCCCCAGGCTAAGCCAATACCTACCATTGGTAAAATGAGCAGGTAATCATTTTGAATAAAAAATATGGAAATTAAGCCCAGACCACCCATGGTTAACGAAAATGCGTGCGTTTTTTTCCTGCTCGACTTGCGTACAATCCGTGGCAGCAACAATGCATAAGCAGCCGACACAATGTTGTAAACACCAAAAAGAACGCCAACCCAGTTCCCCGCCGCGTTGTATGCGTGCGAAGAGGTATCACCGGGTTTTATGTGATAAACATGTTCGGCGATTGCCGGCGTAGTATATACCCACATAGAGAAAAGAGCAAACCACGAAAAAAACTGTACGATACCCAATTGCCACATGGTTTTCGGCATACTAAACAAGTCGGAAAATATCTGGACAAGTCCACTCTTTTTTTCCTTTTCTTCCATCTCCGGCTCATGAAATTTGGCATATTCTTCCGGCGGATATTCCTTTGTTTTTATTACGGTCCATAATATCGAGCCGATAAGGGTTAAAGCACCGATATAAAATGAAAATAGCAGGTTATTAGGCACATGGCCTTTAGGTGCTGTATCAGACACCCCCAGCCAGTTGGCAAAAACATACGGCAACCACGAACCTATAACTGCCCCTACACCAATGAGGCAGGTTTGCATCGAAAAGCCATCGTTATGCTGGCTGTCGGGCAGATTATCGGCCACCAGCGCCCTGAAAGGCTCCATCGCAACGTTAAAGGATGCATCCATGATCATCAGCATACCCGCTCCGACAACAATAGGTGGTATAATAGCAGCCAGCATGGATGAGTTGGGCATAAATAATAAGGCTACCCCCGAAAGGAGTGCACCTGTTAAAAAATATGGGCGCCTGCGACCCAGTCGTGTCCAGGTGCGATCACTGTAATGACCAATAATCGGCTGAATAATCATCCCTGTGATCGGCGCAGCCAGCCAAAACAGTGACAAATTCTCAACGTCAGCGCCAAAGGTTTGCAGAATCCGGCTGGCATTCCCCGTTTGCAGGGCGAAGCCAAATTGAATACCTAAAAAGCCGAAGCTCATGTTAAAGATCTGCCAAAAACTCATTCTCGGTTTTTGAACGATGGTGCTGGTTGCCATAGTTTATAGTTGGTTTATTGGTTCACTGGTTCATTAGTTTATTGGTTTTACTTGGTGGTGGCAGATTTACCAATAAACTTTAAATACGCATTTAATTTTAGATGGATAGTTTGCAGCTTTTCAAATAACGCGTTGTATTGCTCCTCATTTATTAAATTTCTAATCCTCGATTTTTTCAACCATCCTTTTGTTTCTATTATAGATCCCCTGCTGAAGTAACAAAAGTTTCTATTCTCTTTATAATGATACCTGCCGTACCCTTCGGCAATATTTGCCCCTATCGAATCTGCAGATCTAACAATTTGTTTTCCAACGGTGTCTTTAGCAAAATAGTCCCAATCACCTACTATAAACCAAATTTCATCACTGAAACTTTCAGCTAACTGATAAACTTCCAAATCCTCAAGATTATAATAACTCATGTCGAAACAGAAAAACTCAACTATTCTACCAATGAACTAATGAACCAGTGAACCAATGAACCTAAAAGCTAAGCAACACCCCGCTTGAAGCGGGCAACGTCACTTTAACACCTTCCGCAATATTATCCGTACTGAATTTATTGCCACTTAACAGGTCAACAAAATCCCTTTTGCCGTTCAGGCTTAATCTCTGAAGCAGGTCATCGGGCAGTTTAACTTGTATCTGGCTTTCGCTCCGGTTAAAATTGGTAATCACTAATATACGTTGTTTATCGGTATATCGAAGGAAGATGTATAAATGCTGATTAAAACCCGGCTGTTTTTCGTTCGCCAACATCAATTCCCAAAAATTGCCTGAGTTTAATGCTTCATTATTGTGAACCAGGTTTAACAAAGAACTGTAAAAACGACGCAGTTTTTTTTGATCTTCAGATAGTTTCCCTCCGTCAAACTTGCCGCCGTTCATCCATTTTTGCTGTTCGGGTACGCCCCAATAGTCAAAAATGCTTGTTCTGCCGTCATCACCGCTGAAACCCTCGCTGCCTTTGGCAGGCTCACCTAACTCCTGCCCGTTATAGATCATCACCGGCCCCGTTGAAAGCGTTGCCGTAACGATCATCCCGGGAATTGCCAGCCATGGATTACCTGCAAATTGTGAGGATGCGATCCGCTGCTCATCATGGTTTTCCATAAAACGCAGCATGTGCTCGTCAATCCCTTTTGAATCCCTGTTCCAAACCTGGTTGATATCCCAGGTGGTAGCATGCGCATCATTGCAGGTAAGCCTTCTGATAGCATCGTACAATCCTACCTTATCATACAGATAATCAAATTTCCCCGTGCTGATATATTTTGAGTAAAGTGCTGAATTATATGCTTCGCCAATAAATATCAAATCAGGATGTTCCGTTTTCAGCTTTGGTATTACCCAGCCCCAAAACTCAAAAGGCACCATCTCCACCATATCGCACCTGAAACCATCCACACCTTTGGCACTCCAGAATTTCAGGATATCATATATTTTATTCCAAAGCGGAGGGATCGGATCAAAATGCGGGGTACGCCCATGCTGGTAATCCACACCATAATTCAGTTTCATGGTTTCAAACCAATCATTAATGTTTGGTGATGCGGTAAAAACATCATTCCCGGTAGCTTTCGCCGGGTTTTCATCAAAATGGCCATCCTTCAACGGACTTTTAAATCCGTCGCCACCCGGGTTGTACCCTGACGGAACAACAAAAGGCTGCCCCGGCATATAATAAAAATCGTTTTTAGGATCAAACGCTTTTGATTTGTCATCATCCTGGCCAAAATCATGCACACCAGCTGGTTTTACATCCGAGGCATAAGTGCGTGCTACGTGGTTGGGCACCAAATCCATAATTACCTTAAGGCCGTTTTTGTGAGTGCGATCTATCAGGGCCTGGTATTCCATCATCCGGTTTTTTACGTCAACCGCCAGATCCGGGTCAACATCATAATAGTCTTTGATGGCATAGGGTGAACCTGCCCTCCCCTTTACAATATCCGGATCATCTGCGTTTATACTGTACGCCGAATAATCCGTCATGGTGGCGTGCTCAATTACCCCGGTAAACCAAACATGGGTAAAGCCCATTTTTTTTATTTCCTGAAGGGCCTTATCACTGATATCGTTAAACTTACCGGAACCGTTCTCGTCAATTGAACCGTAATATTTATTAAGGGTTTTGGTATTGCCAAAATACCGGGGCAGCAGTTGATAGATAATTAATTTATGATTTTGGGACGATTGTTCCATTGTTCTTTTTTGTTCTGAATGCTGCGCCTGGGAAAATAAAAAGTCAGGCATCAATAATGCCATGATGATACAAAAAATACCGGAGATTTTTCCATGCAACATTTTACGATCAATTATGCCTCAACCAATAATTCGTCATTCGGCTTTACCAGTTGCTCTTTGTCATAAACCAATACAGTAGTTTCGCTGCCTGACAGGTTTTTGATCTGCACACCATCTTTGCTCACTTTTATATTGAGCAAAGCACCACGGAAGCCGATATGGAACGAGAATGAACGCCATTTGCCGGGCAGGAATGGCTGGAATGATAATTTAGCACCCTTTACCCTCATCCCGCCAAAACCTTCAACTACCGACATCCAGGTGCCTGCCATCGAAGTAATGTGACAGCCGTCTTCGGTATCATTGTTATAGTCATCCAGGTCGAGCCTTGAGGTACGGAGGTAAAATTCGTAAGCCTTGGCTTCATCGCCCAATTTAGCAGCCAAAATAGCATGAACGCAAGGCGAAAGCGAAGATTCATGCACTGTACGCGGCTCATAAAAATCAAAATTGCGGCGGATCGTATCCAGGTCGTACTGGTCTTCAAAAAAGTAAATACCCTGTAAAACATCCGCTTGTTTAATGTAGCATGACCGCAGTATCCTGTCCCAACTCCATTTCTGGTTGATAGGCCTTTCAGTTGCCGGCAGATCCTTTACTAAAATCTGTTCTTTGTCGAGGTAGCCGTCCTGCTGTAAAAACACCTGTTGTTTTTCGTCATAAGGGAAATACATTTTGGCGATGATGTCTTTAAACTTTGCCGTTTCTTCCGCTTCGTTAAAGTTGATTTTATTGATCAGGGCAGCATATTTCACCGGTGCTGCTTCCTTCACTTTTTCAGCAGCATCCATGGCATACTGCATGCACCAGGTAGCCTGTTTATTGGTATACCAGTTGTTATTTACGTTGTTTTCGTATTCGTTTGGCCCGGTTACGCCAAGCATTACATATTGCTGTTTATCGCCTGACCAATTAACGCGCTGCGCCCAAAAACGTGCAATAGCTATCAATACTTCAAGGCCGTAATCAGCCAGGTAGGCTTCATCGGCTGTATATCTTACATAATTAAATATGGCGTAAGCGATGGCGCCGTTACGGTGTATTTCTTCGAAGGTGATCTCCCATTCGTTGTGACACTCGGTACCATCCATGGTTACCATAGGGTAAAGCGCGGCTCCATTTTTAAAACCCAGTAATTTTGCATTGTCAATGGCTTTCCCTAATTGTTTATAGCGATAAAGCAGCAGGTTTTTAGTTACTTTCTGATCTGCCGTGGACAGGTAAAAAGGCACACAATAGGCCTCTGTATCCCAATAAGTTGAACCGCCGTATTTTTCGCCGGTAAATCCTTTCGGGCCTATGTTTAAGCGGTCATCCTCGCCGGTATAAGTTTGGTTAAGCTGAAAAATATTAAAACGGATAGCCTGCTGCGCAGAAGCATCCCCTTCGATAATGATATCATTGTGCTGCCATTTTTTGGCCCAGGCTTCAGCCTGTTCGGCCAGCATAACCTCAAATCCTTTTTTCCGGATACGGGTTAAGGTCTGCTTCAAATTAGCTGCCAGTTCTGCCGCAGGATAGTTCTGCGAAGAAAGATTCGCTGCGTATTTGATAATAGAGGCTTTCTCTCCCTGTTTTACGGTCAATTCGACCTTCGCTGCGACATATTTTTCCTTTTCAAAAGTTGTAGAAAAAAGATGTACCGGTATTGTATTTTGCACAATGGTGAAAATCATCCCCGTAGCTACTTCAAACCCTGTCTTTTTGGTACGAAGCTGAATATAACCCCCGTCGCCCCATATTTCTTTTTTTACTTCATCCCAAAATTTCTCGTCGTAGTTGGAGTCCTTATTTACGATATCTCCATCAATAAATGGGGTAAGGGTTATTTTGCCGTTAAAATTAACGGGGGTAATGGTATACTTAATAGCGCCCGATTCGTCGTCGGCCATGCTGCAAAAGCGGATGGCCTCAACATCAATCATTTTACCGGCGGCCGTTTTGGCCGTGAAGGTCCTTTTAAGATAACCCTCCTTCATATTCAGTTCGCGGCTAAAACTGCTTACCTTGCATTTAGCCAGGTCCAATTGTTCACCGTCAATAAGTACATCTATCCCAATCCAGTTGGCAGCGTTTATTACTTTGGCAAAATATTCAGGGTAACCGTTTTTCCACCATCCTACGCGGGTTTTGTCGGGATAGTAAACCCCGGCGACATAATTACCCTGCAGGGTGTCGCCGCTATAGGCCTCTTCGAAATTAGCCCGCTGGCCCATACGGCCGTTGCCCAGGCTAAATATGCTCTCGGATATTTTATTGTATAGCGGATTAAAGCCTTTTTCTATGATCTTCCACTCATCAACTTCTATGTATTCCTTCATTATAATTGTAATAATATTTTCACACTATTTTAGCCTCTCCTTTGGAGAGGATTCAGGTGGGGCTAAAGTGCATTTAATTTTTCTAAACTCATTTCATTTAAACCACTAACCACCAGGTTAGCTTTTCCGAGCACCTCAGGAGAACCTATCCCAACTGATCTCATACCCCCGTTAATCGCTGCTTCAATACCCGCGATAGCATCTTCAAACACCACACATTCCGCAGGCGCAACGTGTAATGCTTGCGCGCCTTTTAAAAATACTTCCGGATCGGGTTTTGCTTTGCTCACCTTGTTGCCGTCAATAACCGCATCAAACAAATAGGTGATCCCAACTTTTTCAAGTATCATACCGCTGTTTTTACTTGCTGAGCCCAGGGCGATCTTTAAACCGGCCTGCCTGCACGTTTCTACAAACTCTTTGGCACCGGGCAAAATTTCAGCCGGGGTCATATGGCTGATCATCCCTACATACCAGGCATTCTTTTTCGAGGCCAGTTCATCCTGTTCAGCTTTGGTTTTGGTAACACCACCCCATTGAAGGATCAATTCGAGCGACCGCACACGGCTCACGCCCTTTAGTTTTTCGTTATCTTGTTCTGAAAAATCAAAACCCAGCTCGTTTGCCAGGAGTCTCCAGGCTTTATAATGATAAACCGCAGTATCAACGATCACACCATCCAGGTCAAAAATACAGGCTTTAATTATACTCATTTGTAATCCGCAAATTTAATTAATTAGGTATTAGTTGGTTATGTATCGCGGGCCGCTAACTATTTTTATCAATTCCATAAATAACCAACCTGAAATACCTTTACAATTACCAATTCCTTAAAATCAAGAGTCACTTTAAACGGTAGCTTAAATTTCTTCAGATCCTCCGGACTTGGTATGTTTATTTGATCAACTCCAAAACCAAAGTTGATTTACCCGGAATTGTCAAATCCGACAGGCTTACCACCGCGTCAGTGATAACGTTTTTTGCTGTTATGGCGCCTTTTATGCGTTCGGCATATCTTTCTGTTGTTGTTGATTGTTCTTTATCATCGCTGTTGTAAACCACCATTACCGTTTTTTTATCATCATACCTGAAGTAAACATAAATGCCTTTCTCAGGAATATACTGCATCAGCTTACCTGTTTGTAAAGCAGTGGTATTTTTACGGTAGTTGGCCAGTTTGCGCACATAGTTAAATGCATCATTTTCAGCATCGGTACGGCCGGCGGCAGTAAACTTGTTCACTTTATCACCATTCCATCCGCCCGGAAAATCCGCACGAACCAAACCATCCGGATTCGAAAAATTCTTCATTAATATTTCATCGCCATAATACATCTGCGGTACGCCACGCATCGTCATCAGCATGACCATGCCAGATTTATATTTATTAATATCCTCACCTACAACAGAAAGGAAGCGACTCATATCATGATTATCAAGGAAGATCGTATTTTTTGTGGCGTCCTTATATAGAAAATCCTGGGCCATAACATTATAAAGGCGGTTAACACCTTCTGTCCAGCCTTCCTTCGCATTCAGCGCATCATAAACAGCTTCTTTCCATACACCATCGGTTACTCCAGGCAAATGGGTATCAAATCCGCGGTTAACGGTATTGCCTTCGGTAAAAAACGCCTGGTTGGCTGCCGACCATACCAGTGTTTCGCCGAATATAGAGAGATGAGGAAACTCATTTCTTACATCCACCGCCCATTTTGACATATAATCAGGGTCGTTATAAGGATAAGTGTCGAGCCTGAAGCCATCCACCCCTGCAAATTCAACCCACCAGATATGGTTTTGCGTTAAAAAATTCTGCACATATGGATTATTTTCATTCATATCTGCCATACGGTGGTCAAACCAGCCGTTGAGCATTTGCTTGCGGTCGGCAGGTGAAGCATGGGGGTCCATAACGGCGGCGTCCCTGAAATTTGATTTGGTATAGGTTGGCCATTGGTGAACCCAGCTCTTCATCGGCATATCCTGTATGGTATAACCTTCGGTACCGGCATGGTTATGTACCAGGTCCATCACTACTTTCATGCCCATGGCGTGGCATTTTTCAACAAATTGTTTATATAGTGCATTGGTGCCGTAGCGGGCATCGATCTTATAATGATCTGTAACTGCATAACCATGGTAAGATGCATGCGGCTCGTCGTTTTCAACGGCAGGCGTTAGCCATATGGCGGTTACCCCCAAATCCTTCAGGTAATCAAGGTGGTTCATCACACCCTGTATATCCCCGCCGTGGCGGCCGAACATGGAATCACGGTGGATACCCTTTTCGCGCATGTTAGCGAATGAATCGTTGGTGGTATCGCCATTTGAAAAGCGATCGGGCATGATCAGATAGATCAGATCCTTATTGGTTACCCCTTGCGCGCGGCCGGGAGAAGTGTCTCTTTTTTTCAGGTCGTAGTTGTAAGTTAAAGGCTTTTCGCCTGCTTTTACAAATTTTATCGGGAACGTTCCCGGTACTGTGCCCGAAAAAATGCGCAAATCGACAAATAAGTAATCAGGATTTTCAACTTTATGCACTGCTACCAGCTTTACTCCAGGGTAAGAAAGCTCAACTTTGCGGTTGGCAATATGATCACCATGAACGATGATTTGCAGGTTAGGATTATGCATCCCTACCCACCAAAACATGGGTTCCACGCGTTCCAGGGCAGGAATTTGCGCAGATGCGCCCATTGCCAGTACCAGGCAGCAGGCTATAAAAAGTAAGGTTTTTTTCATAACAGGTTCTCTCTGAAAAATAATTGGGCGGCCTCAAATTTCCCTATCAACCGCGTGTCAAATTTAAAATAAAATTGATACGATAATGGAAAAAAAGAAAATGTTTGTGGGTTAGAGTTGGGAAAGTCCGAAAGTCGGGAAAGTCCGGAAGAAAAAGTTAGGTTGCTCGACTAAAAGATCAATTTGGTATATGACCGATTTCGTTGTTTAATGTCATTAAACCTCCAACCAATCCGGTTGCAAGAAAAACTAAATATATGTAAAAAAGATACTTATTGTAATATGCTCTGTAGTTACCTGCCATTATAATAATATCTTTACCAAAAAGTAAGTCTATCAAAGAGTGAAAACACAAACCAAATAAGAGGATGCCGAGACGATAATAATATATCATATGAGGGAAAATAAATTTTGCTGTAGCATATTCGCTGACAGCAATCATAGCAACGCTAAAGCCCCTTGAACGGTTATTAGGCTGATAATCAAAAGCGCTTGGTATACCTCTGGCTACCCGGTACGCCGTGACATTAAAGTAAAGGACGAGCTTTTTAAAAAGATTTATATCATGAGTTGAATTTAACGGTTCATTCGCTACCATATTTTTAATCTATTTAGGTTGATCGATCAGGCCTCTCAAAATAAATCAAATTAACGGATTTAGCAATAAACCGGTTATTCCGTGTCACTACGTAGCACGGTTGCTTAAAGTGTAGACACTCCTTCTATAAGTCCGGCCTTTTTTTAGGATTTCTTTTGCTGTGGAAGCAAGAAAGTACCCTGACGGTGTTATTCGTTTCGTTGATTACAAAATAGAGCAAGTACGGGAATCTTTTAATTTTTATAGCCCTGATGTTTTTGTATCGTATTCTTAAAAATGGGTCTTTTTCTAAAATATCATAAGTGTGTTTTAATATGGTTACGAAGTTTAGTGGCGCATCTACGCTGTACAGCGCATAATACTCAATGGCGTTTTCCATTTCTTTTTGAGCCCTGGGCGAAACAATAATTCTATAGGCCATATTTTTTATTGAGCTGATTTATGGATTCCCCTACAGTAAGATATGTTTTTTCGTCTTCCTGTAACCGTTCATCCAAAACGCCTTTCATTTCTGTTGTAAGTTCAAAATCGTCTTCATCTTCTTCCACTATAATAGTGATAGGTTTTGATTTAAATGTAGCTTTAATCGAATCGATAATATCAGAGTTTATCTCCTGCGCAGATGTTAAATGATACGTTGTGTACATGATATTTGTGTTTAGCTGTTTTTTTTGACCGCCGTGCTTTATTTTTAAATATCAAATTTAAGCATTATTATCTTGATTTTTAAAAAAGTATAGGTGACAGCCCACACTCCTCGTTGGTCGCGAGGTTTGAAAAAGCAGAAAGAAATTTTACTTTAATATCGACTTCCAATTTCCACAGCTTCGATTTTCTATTCCCTGTCCCAGGTAATTTTTTTGCCAAAGCCTTTGCTGCTGTCGGTCATTTTAATGTGGTTGATCTGTATCGTCCAGATATCGCCATGCATGGCCAGGGCCATGGGGTGCTTTTTATGATAATTTGCAGATGCATGTGCAGACAGCGGATGATCACCGGGTAAAAGTTCACCGTCAAATTGAATTCCCTGTACCAGGATAGTTTTTAATTTATCAGGCAGGATAGTTCCTGCTATACACGGATTTTGCTTAATCAGCCCCGAATGATAAGTATCATTTGATGATTTAAAATAAAGCAGGCCCAGCTCACTATTAAATGCATAAAAGCAGTTAAAACAATAAGGCTTGCCTATCTCGTTTATGCAGCTGATGGTAGCGCAAGTTTGGTTGCGGGTAAAATTGATAATGTCTTCGTTCATAATACTTTTATAATGTTTACCGGGCAAGCCTTCGCTACTTCGAGGCTTTGCTGCAAGTGACTTTCGCCTACCGGTAATATAAATACATCCTTCTTTGCAGCGGCGTGCAATAAGGTGGCTTTCCCATCCTTCTTGGACATACGCCAGAATTCGGGCTGCAATTCAAAACAGATATTACAGCCAATACATTTATTGCGGTAATGGATAATTTTAGCCATTTACCGCCTCTACAATTTTATACAGTTTATCCTGGCTACCCACTTTTACGCCAAAGGGGAAAGTAATCTTATCTCCCTTAACCGCTTCAAGGCCTTCGGCACCATTAATAAACAGCTTTCCGGCTTTTTCTTTAACCATTCCGCACAACGGGCCGGTGATCATCAGCGTATCGCCGGGCCTGACAGTACCTGTTTCAATTGTGAATTCAGCCACCCCTATATTTGGATAATAATTACTGCCCTTACCGACGTATATCTTTTTTTCGGTAGCTGATGAACCAGGCTGACTTGTCCACTCACCAAGTTTATGCCCTAAATAATAGCCTTCCCAAAAACCACGGTTGTAAACAGTTGACAACCGGTTTAGCCAGCCGCCAATTTTTTCGGATGTATAATTATTGTTTTCGATAGCCTGCAACGCTTCCCGGTAGCATTGGGTTGTAACATGCACATAATCGGCGCCTTTGCTCCTGCCCTCAATTTTTAACACATCCACACCACATCTGATGATCTGATCAAGCACGCCAATCGTACACAAATCCTTTGGCGACATAATATATTCATTATCTATCAGCAGTTCTTCCTTCGTTTCGGCATCTTTCACCAAATAGGAACGACGACAGTTTTGCGTACAAGCCCCCCGGTTAGCCGAGGCGTTTTGGGTATGCAGGCTCAGATAACATTTGCCCGACACGGCCATGCACAAAGCGCCGTGAATAAAAACCTCTATTTTTATCAGCCCGCCTGATACTCCTTTGATATCCCTTCGTTTTACCTCTTTACAAATATCCTGCACCTGCTTCAGCGTTAGCTCCCTTGCCAGTACGATGACATCCGAAAAACGTGCAAAAAACTGAACAGCCTCAATATTGCTCACATTAGCCTGGGTAGAGATATGCAGCGGGATACCCATCTGGCTGCATTGCTCAATCACCGCAAAGTCCGACGCGATAACCGCGTCGATGCAGTGTTTTTTTACTTCGTTTAAAATGCCGCGCAGCAATTGAAGGTCGTGCCCGTAGATGATGGTATTCAAGGTTAAATAGGCCCTGACATTATTTACACTACAGATGGCTGCTACGTATTCAATATCATCCACCCCAAATGAATTAACGGATTTTGCCCGCATATTCAACTGCTCCACCCCGAAATAAACCGCATCGGCACCTGCGTTTATAGCAGCCTGCAAACAGTCAAATGATCCCGCGGGCGACAGCAGTTCTATTTTATTCTTTTTCAATTACGCGAGTTTATTTTTCACCCGGCGAAATTAAGGAAAGCTTTTAGCCTGAAATATGATCTAAATCACAAGTGGTCATAAAAGCTGAAATTAGCCCAAGAGCAGATACATAAGGAAGGGCACGAAAAACCTCTTCGCGCCCTTATTATCTTATCATATTAACTAAACCAGTACACCACCGCCATCAACCACTATCACCTGGCCTGTGCTAAAGCCTCCTTTCATCAGGTATAAATAGGCTTCGGCAATATCTGTGGCTTCGCCAACGCTGCCCGTTAACAGTTTACTGCCATAATCCATAAACATTGCTTCCCTTTCGGCTTCAGCGATATTGCTCCAGAGTTCGGTGCGTGCCATACCCGCGCAAACGGCATTTACCCGTATGGGGGCAAGCTCAACAGCAAGAGCTCGGGTTAAACCTTCAATAGCGCAGGTTAAGCTGGCTGCTACCGCCCAGCCTTTCCATGGGCGCAGGCCTATGGTACCGTTAGTTAATGTAATTGAGCCGCCTTTGCGGATATGAGAGCTGCCATACCTGGCGGCCATTAAAGCGCCCCAATAGCGAATATTAAAAAACTGTTTGGCTTCGTCAATTTTAATGGCCGAAAATTCGTTTAGCTGTAATGTTTCGCCTGCTGTAAATATCAGGTGGTCAAATTCGCTAACTTTATTAAATAAGGCAGCTATTTGTTGCTCATCATTCAAATCGACGGCGTAACCATTGCTGCCTGCCGGCAATAGTGCCAATGCTTCATCCACTCTTTGCTGCCTGCTGGATACCACAATTATTTCGGCTCCTTCTGCGGCGGCGGCCAATGCGGTTGCCAGTCCAAACCCGGATGTTCCGCCTAACAATACAACACGTTTCCCGTGTAAATTTTTGTTTGCTGGTGTTTCTTTGTCTTTCATGTTTTTTGCTTTTTATGACAAGACAAAGTTCCCCTGCTTTGCACGGAAAGCATTTAACAAATGGTAAAAAGCGATCAGCGCATGTTTTTGCGGATCCGGCTTAAGGATTGCTGCGTAATCCCCAGGTATGATGCAATATCGCTTAATGAAACCCTAAGCGCGATGTCAGGCTGCCTCACCAAAAAGTTTCGGTAGCGCGTTGCAGCGTCTTCACCCAGGTACGAGTTCCTGACCTGGATCTTATCCAATAAAGATTGCGTAGTTATTCCGGTAATTAATTCTTTAAGATAGGGCAGCTTTTCGTAAAGCGTTGACAGTTTTTGTTTTTTTAGTACGATGAGTTCAGCATCACAGGCTGCTTCAATACCTTCCGCCGCCGGGATGTTATTATTGAAGCTATTAAGGATACTGCAAAATTGATTCTCCTTCAGAAAAAAGTAAGCCATTTTATTTCCCTTTTCGTTTTGCGATACAATACGCAATACGCCTCGACAAATAAAAAACATTTCGCGGCAAACCTGGCCCTCGGCAAAAAGCACTTCGCCTTCCGTAACCTTACGGTAGCCTAACTCATGTTCAATGAGGGCAATATCGCCTTGCGGGATATTTTTAAACAGGCGGAGAAAGTTTATAAAATTATCAAACATCAACCAAAGCTATGCAAAGCTAAATTACCGGCAAGAAATCGTTATAAAAAAAATCCCTGCCGTTATAAATCACCCAAAGCTCTTCAAATAGGCTTCCAACGGCTCCAACCCCATTTTCTTCCGCAGTTTATTTACCGATTTGGGATATTTTAGCGGAAATGGCGCCGACTTACGCGTCACCGTATCAAAGCGCACCTGTGTACCGTAAATTTGTTTTTGATGTTTGTTTACTAAAACCCTGTCTACCAAATAAGCATAATTTTCCTTACTGGCATTGTTTTTTGCCACTTCCGTTTTCATTAAAGCTAAAACACGTTCCTGAAAAGTGATGTCATCATCGCAGTGTTGGATGATCCAAAAGAAAGTATCTGATGATTTGCCAACCAGGGTATAACCCGGATAGCCATATTTATTAACAACGGCTTTTGCCTTAAGCTCGTTAATGCTATCACTTGACGCCCATTTTTTTTGGATAGTTTCAGCATCATAATCAGATTTTCCATTTTTATTGCTTTTCATATACTTCTTACGCCAAAACTGGTCATCCTTAAACATAGCTGTAATCTCCTTTATAAGGTTGGTATCTTTTTTTATGGGTTGTCCGGATACAGCACCGCTAAAATATCCGCAAATAAGAAGGGCTATAATTAAATTTTTCATAAACTAAAGATATAGTTATATTTATATCGATCAAAAAAATAAAAATAAAATTTGCGTAACCCATAGGTTACATATACATTTGCGTAACCTATAAGTTACACGTTATGCGACGCGACCTTGTTATTAAATGGCACCTGCCCCATCCGCCCGAAAAGGTATGGGAGTGCATCACCAACCCCGAACTGTTAAGCCAATGGCTGATGAAAAATGATTTCAAGCCTATTGTTGGCCATCGCTTTAACTTTCATACCAAACCAATCCCCAAAATGGGGTTCGACGGTATTGTTTATTGCGAGGTGCTGGAGATCATCCCCAGCCAAAAACTGGTGTACACCTGGAAAGGCGGCCCAAGGCCTGGCGTAATTAGCCTGGATACTTTGCTCACCTGGACATTGTCGCCTGATGCCGGCGGCACCCTCCTGGTGCTTGAACACACCGGCTTTAAAGGCTGGAAAAACTATATCACCAGTATATTTATGGAGGCTGGCTGGAAAAAGCATGTTACCCGCCGTTTTATAAGTATTTTAAATGAAATGAAATGAGAACCGTTATGGACCCCTTCCAGGCGATTGCCGACCCAAGCAGGCGCGGGATACTAATGCTGCTAACGAAGGATAAACTATCAATTAACGCGCTTGCCGGTAATTTTGATATGAGCCGACCCGCTGTATCCAAACATGTAAAAGTACTTTGCGAAGCCGGTCTGATCCTGATCAACGACCAGGGTCGCGAACGTTTTTGCGAATTAAAGCCCGAAGGCTTTGATGAAATAAAAAACTGGCTTATCTTTTTCGATGATTTCTGGAAGGGTAAACTGCAAAATCTCGAGAATTTATTAAACCAAATACACCCTAATAATGAAAGCGATTGAAATTATCTCTATCCCTGTTACCGATCAGCAACGATCAAAAGAATTTTATGTAAAACTGGGCTTCACCATTTTAGCCGAAGCACCCTTCGCCGAAGGCCAAAACTGGGTACAGCTTGGCTTTAACGGGCACGACACTTCTATTACCCTGGTAACCTGGTTCCCGGGTATGCCCCCCGGCAGCATACACGGTTTTGTTATTAAAACCGACAGCCTTGAGCAGGATATTGAAGAATTTACTGCAAAGGGTATCCATGTGGGAAGGATAGACGAGACCCCGTGGGGCAAATTCATGCCGGTTAAAGATCCTGACGGAAACGTACTGAATTTCCACCAGGCTTAACACGATTTTTAGAATTTGAAGGATCATAGGATTTAAAACAGTAAATCCTATGATCCTTCAAATCCTTGTCCACTCTATTTTGTATTACCATTCCTGCATCCGGAATTTCGGCCTTTATATTTTCTGCATCGCCGTTTAACGCACCATCGCCCTGCTCCTATCAATATTTATCAAATAAAATCCTCCTGATATAATACCCTCATCATAAATTAAATAATATTATTAATACCTGAACATTTTATAACCCGCTGTCGTAAAAGCAATCATTATAAAGATAAATTAAAGCCAATGAGGCTTTTACAACAACTCATAAAATGAAAACCAGGATATCAGCAATTATCATAATTGCAGCGCTTTATTTTTCGGCATGCCATAAAGAAGCTTCCGTAAACCCGTTTATAGCAACTACCCAGGGTACGCAACAGTTACCGTCAACAAGCATTGTGTTGAACCAGGACACCGCCGGCAAAAAAGCGGATAGTACCAGCGGATACATCTGCGTTAAATTAGCTAAAGATACTATCAACACCGATGGATTGATGATCTCCTTTAATCCAAAATCAACAGCAGCTTATTCCGGCGCGGAAGACGCCCGGTTTATGCAGGGATTCGGGATGGTAAGTTTTTCAAGTCTGTCTAGCGATAATGTGCCTTTATCTATTAATACACTACCATTGTTAAGCCGCGGTACTACTGTAAAATTGGTTGTAAACGCTACCAAAATGGGCCTGTATAAATTATATATCACCAAAATACAGGCGATACCTGCAAACTATGATATATGGCTGATGGATAAATTCAAAAAAGACTCACTGGATTTTCGCCACAACCCTTCGTATTTGTTTGACATGACTGCGGATACCAATTCATATGGCAGTAACAGGTTTACCATGGTAACCCGCCTGCATCACTAAAATCTATCTTTAAATTTAAATAAAGTAAAACGGGATCGCCCTAACAAAAGGCGATCCCGTTTTTGTTGGTTGCGGTGGCAACATAGTTAAAACGCAAGCCATTTCCAGTCCAATTTACTGGGCGGCGGCTGCCTCCGTGCCCTGCAATTCCATTTTGCTTTTGCCGTAATTAAAACTATATTCAATAGCGGCGTTTAGCTCCTGTCCGTTAAAATGGCAGGTGATGGTCTCACTGTGCGGGCTTTCAATGTAGCGAAGTTTAAATTGCAAGCTCCCGTCTACGCCCAATGTGGCACAGCTGCCATCTATTTTATAAGGAAGCAGTACCGAAAAGTCTTCTTTTGCTCCGTTAAGCAGGCTGGGCCCCGCCATGCGTGTTTCGCCCGGCAGCCATTTTCCAATCCCGAAATTGAGCTCGTACGCTGTCGTATCCATCCGGAAGCTTACCTTATACACTGAACCATCATAGTGGAAGGATATGGATTTGCAATGCATTCCGTTAGGCTTAAGCATATAGGTTGCATTGTGCACGGGTAGTTCCTGCCCATTATTGCCGGCAGGCGCCAAACTCAGGCTGGCTAAATGTTCGTTTAAATGTTCGTCTGCAACTTTATTAATTGCTGAAGGTTGCTGATGCATGGCAGGCAGTAAGTATCTCCAAACCAGGTTCAGCTCACCCTGCATGTCGGCAGTTTCTGATGTAATAGCTATCACTGCATCCTGGTCGGGCATAACGATAATATATTGGCCAAAAGCGCCGTCGGCCCTGAAAGCATTATGCCTGCAACGCCAAAATTGGTAGCAGTAACCCTGCATCCAGTCGCTCGAGTCTTTTTTACTTTGCGCTGCGCCCGGCGCCTGGTCAATCTTAAAAGTTGTTGCTTCTTCAACCCATCCTTTGGGTAGCACATGTTTACCGTCCCAAATACCTTTTTGCAGGTAAAGCTGGCCCATTTTTGCCAGGTCCTCCGTCTTCACCCGCAGGCCCCATCCGCCGGTATTAATGCCTTTTGTATCCACTTCCCAATCCATGCCGGTAATACCCAGTGGGTCAAACAGCCTCGGTTTAAGGTAATCTACCACTTTTTGCCCGGTAACTTTTTGAATAATGGCCGAGAGCATATAGGTAGCCATGGTATTATATAAGAATTTAGTGCCCGGTTCATTTTTTATAGGCGTAGCCAGGAAGGATTTTATCCAATTGGCACTGGTAAACGGAATAATGGAAGTTGGATCAGGATCCTGGCCAACGCTCATCGTCAGCAGGTCTTTGATGGTGAGCTTCGCCAGGTAGGGTTTCACCGTATCAGGCAGGCTCTCAGGAAAAAAAGATGTTACCTTATCATTTAGTGAAAGCAATTTTTCACTAATGGCAAAACCAACCGCAGTTGAAGTAAAACTTTTACTACAGCTGTAAAGGCTATGCTTCAGATCGGGGCGGTAAGGGTTCCACCAGCCTTCGGCCACCACTTTGCCATGGCGCAATATCATGATGCTATGAAACTCATGTTTGCTTTGCGCCACTGCTGTTAAAAAGCTGTCTATGCCCGCTGCCGATACACCTTCAGTTTCGGGCAGGCTATGCGGAAAAAAGATGGTTTTTTGCGCGTAAGCCCCGCTGCTTATCAATAATAATAACAGCGCAAGCCCGCTAAGGCATTTTTTGATTGATTTAAGGCATGATGAAACAGGCTGACAATTTAAAGGCATGGCGATGATTTGTGGGTTATAATTCAGGTGAATATACAAATTTTGGAGGATGCAGGGATAAGAATAGAATTTTTCAAAGACGCATGATTTGTAGAGACGCAATATTTTGCGTCTCTGATGGATGTTAGAAATTAATGGACGGTTATTATAAATATCATTCCTTCGAGGCGCAAAATATCCCTGAGATTTAAATCATCCAGAGACGCAAAATATTGCGTCTCTACGTTTTGTATAAATTATCTACATTGTCACCATTTAACAACCACTCTCCCGGATTATTTGCGATATAACGGCAGATGTTCAAATATTCCTTTTCCGTGCGAATGACATGGTCGTGATATCGTGGCTGCCAGTCGAATTCAACACCGTTTGTTGTTGCATATGTTTTAACCGATGCTTTAAATCCCCTGATGTCTGACGCCAAATTCTGACTTTGTTTACCAAATTTGTTAAATTCCCAGCTAATCTTATCAGGTTTATTAATATAAAGAATACCATGGATATGATTGGGCATTATAACAAAATCATCCAACTCAATAAATGAAAAATGATTTGGGATATCCAACCAATTATTGTGGGCAATCTCTCCGATGGCAGATCTATTTAGCGATGCAAGGCCATCAGGTTCTGCAACAATATCGCCCCAATAATGCATCCTGTCTTTTGTGCAAATAGTAACATAATATAAGCCGTTGGAGCCATAATCCCAGCAGGGCAACCTGGCCGATGTTACCCGAAATTTATTTTTATACAAGTCGTTCACAATATTTACATAAAGCCTAAATATATGAAGATTTGTAGAGACGCAATATTTTGCGTCTCTGGACAGATGCAAAAATTTGTAGAGATGTAATCTTTGCGTCTCTGGACAGATGCAAAAATTCGTAGAAACGCAATATTTTGCGTCTCTGGAAGATATTAGAAATTAATGGATGGTTATTATTGAATATATTTCCTTTTGATTGGTCACAGTTCAAAAACGCAAATCGTTCAGAGACGCAAAATATTGCGTCTCTACGAAATTATTCAGAAACGTACATCACCCTGAAAAACGAAATCATCCAGAGACGCAAAATATTGCGTCTCTACGAAATCATTTCCCCCAAATTCCGCCAACCGGCGGTGCTACCACGTTATCGGTAATTGTTAACCCGTACATTGATTCAAGCGTATGCAGTAGGTTATAATGGTTGATAGAGCCTTTATACTCGCCCTGTATAAGCTTGGCGCCATAAAACAAGGTTGGGATCCTGTTTTCATTTTTGCTAACATAGTCGTCCTCATCAAAAGTAACTATCAGCAAACTGTTGTGTTTTTTGGCCCATTGGGCATACTCATTCAGGTTATCCTTTAGCCAGGTATCGCCCCTGCGTATAGCCCTGGCATCGCCTGAGAGGCCAATATTATGCATATCATAGTCCATATCAGGCACCACAAAAGCAACGGTGGGCAGCTTGCTGAAATCTTTAGGAAAATCAGTCATCGGCACACTGCATGACAGGGGGATACAATTAACACCTGTCCCCAGCCAGTTTACCCAGGGCGTATGTTTGCGCGCATACAGGTGGCCAATAGTAACACTGCTGCTCAGAAAGGTACACCCCAGGTAGCCCGCCTTTGGCATGGTTTGGGCGTATCCTTTAAAAGTCAGGCGCTTATCTATCAAAGCCTCGCCCAGGTTGGGGGTTTTAAAAGGCGTTTTACCCTCAAGGCATTCATCACCCGTAACCGCCTGTGTACTGCCAGAAAACAGCGCCAGATAATTGGGCTGGCTGGGGTGCCCGATACCATGCGAATTGCTGAACAATACACCACCTTTGGCCAGCTCGTTAATATAAGGAGCGTTTATTGAACCGATCAGTTCGTGATAGGCATGGTTTTCCTCTATCACCACAACCACATGAGCATACTGGGGTATATCATTTTGAGGCTGGGGCGCAAACAGTGAAAAGATTGCAGCCAAAATGGCCGTATTACTTTTTATAAAATTCATCGCTTAAATAGAAGTATCGGGATGCCGTTTTTGTTTCGATGTGAGAAACGATCATCAATTATCTTCATCATTCCTATCTTTAACTTATCGCCGCTAAATTATTTAGTAGCTAAAAATCAATATATTGTATAATATATCTTGCGGGTGTTCCCTGCTGTTCCCCCCTGTTCCTACTGTTCAGGGGAACACCATTATTTTTGTTTAGGTTTATCATAGACCCATCAAATTAAAATCTTCATCTCCATCAAAAAACCATCTCCATTTTTCCTTATCTTGCCTCCATAAAATTCCGCTGATGAAGTTTACAAAAGCATTCATTTCTATGGCGATCACCATAGGGTTGATATGGTTGCTGAATATTAAAATTGGCCCCGTTCCTCCTTTGGGCGCATTCCTTAACCCCTCAACCGGTTTCTGGCAAAATGCCGAAAGTAAAAACATACTGCCGACGGAAAACTTAAAGATCACCGGTTTGCTGGATGAGGTAACCGTTCAGTACGATGATCACCGCATCCCGCATATCTTCGCCAAAAACGATCACGACCTTTACCTGGTTCAAGGCTTTGTTACCGCCCGCGACCGCCTTTGGGAAATGGATATCCAAACCCGCAGCGCATCAGGCCGCCTTGCCGAAATTGTTGGCCCTAAAGCCCTTGATCTTGACCGCTACCACCGCCGCATGGGTATGGTTTACGGCGCCGAAAACAGTTTGAAAGGCATCATGAAAAACCCGGTATCAAAAATGGTGGTGCTGGCCTATACCGAGGGCGTAAACAGCTATATCCATTCGCTTGCGCCAAAAGATTACCCGCTGGAGTTTAAACTGCTGAATTATGCGCCCGAAGAATGGCAACCCATTAATTGCGTTTTTTTGCTTAAGCTGATGTCGGAAACGCTGGCAGGTGGCTCGGACCAGTTTGGGTTGACCAACGACCTGAAACGCTTTGGCGCCAAAGATGTAAACGACCTTTTCCCTGATTATCCTTTCCACGAAGACCCGATCATCCCCGCCGGCACCAAATGGAACTTTAAACCACTACCCATTCCGCAGCCAACGAAAGGGTTTTTGGCTCAAATGACCGAAGGCATCAAAACAAAAGAAATTGTGCCGGGCATAGGCAGTAATAACTGGGCTATAAGCGGCAGTAAGACCGCCACAGGCTACCCTATTTTAGCCAACGATCCGCATCTGAATTTAACTTTCCCTTCTATTTGGTACCAGGTGCAAATGTCGTCGCCAACGGTTAATGTTTGCGGCGTATCACTGCCGGGTGCGCCGGGAGTAGTGATCGGCTTTAACCAAAAGATCAGCTGGGGTGTTACCAATGTGGATGCAGATGTGCTTGACTGGTACCAGATTAAGTTTAAGGATAATACCAAAAACGAATACTGGTACAACAACCAATGGAACAAGGTTAACAAGCGTATTGAAACGATAAAAGTACTTGGCGAAAAGACAGTGACTGATACCGTACTGTACACCGTACATGGCCCGGTGGTTTATGATAGCTCGGCCGAAAAACCTAAAGATCGTCATGTAAATATCCCTGTGGGCGATGCTTTGAGATGGATAGCACACGATGAATCGGACGAGTTTATGTGCTTTTACCTGCTTAACCGGGGTAAGGATTATAACGACTATCGCAAGGCCCTCACCTTTTTTACCGCACCTGCGCAAAACTTTATTTTTGCAAGCAGCGATAAGGACATCGCCATAACACCAAACGGTAAGTTCCCCCTAAAATATAAGGATCAGGGCAAGTTTGTGCTGGATGGCAGCGACCCTGCCGACGACTGGCACGGCTGGATCCCTTACGACCAGAACCCTACGGTTAAAAACCCTGCGCAAGGTTTTGTACGCTCGGCCAACGAGTCGCCTACTGATCCATCGTACCCTTACTATATCAACTGGCGCTTCGAGCAATATTACCGCGGCAAACGCATCAGCGATAAGCTAAGCGCCATGAACCATGCCACGGTTGACAGCATGCGCCTGATGCAGATGGATAATTACAGCATTTTAGCACAGGATGTACTGCCTGCGATGCTGAAGTACATCGACCCAACAAAACTGCATAACGACCAGCTAAAGGCTTATGATATAATTAAAGCCTGGGATAAACACTATGCCGCAAATGCCATAGGCGCCAGCATATTTAACAAATGGTGGAAAAAGTTTTACGACACCACCTGGGCAATTAATTTTGGCGATAACAAGGTTTATTTAAAAGTACCGTCGTACGATAGAACCGAAAAACTATTACTTACCGAACCAAACTCCAAATGGTTTGATAACCCGGCTACACCGCAAAAAGAAACCTGTGCCGATATCGTAAACCTGGCATTTATTACAGTGGTTGACGAAATGGAACATAAACCAGGCCCACCCGGCGAAAAATGGCAATGGGGCAACGTAAAAGAAACGTTTATTGACCATTTGGCAAGCTTACCGGGCTTTGGCACCGGGCAGTTTTTTACCGGCGGCGTAGGCGGAGTTATTAATGCCTTAAAGAATAACAACGGCCCGTCGTGGCGCATGGTGGTGCAAATGGGGCCGACGGTAAAAGGCTATGGCGTGTTCCCCGGTGGTGAATCGGGCAACCCCGGCAGTTTTTTTTATAACGACATGTTTACTACCTGGCGGGATGGCAAGCTGAATGAACTGTTGTTTTTGAATTCGGCAGATGAAAAATCCCAAAGGATAAAAACGACTTTAACGCTTCGGTAGTTATTAATAATTAGTAAAATAATGTTTAAACACAGAGGGCGCTAAGAAGACACAAAGAGCGCAGAGCGATAAAAACCATTAATACTCAGCGCTCTTTGTGCCTCCTCTGTTTCTCTGTGTTAAAACATAAAATGACAGTTGTATAAAGTGCTTAATAAAATTTGATTCTATGCTTTTTTTGATCATCCTGATATTATCTTTTGCCGGCGGTTACTTTTTACCCTGGTGGATCGTAGCTATAGCGGCCTTTGGCGCGGCATTTTTTATCGGTAAAACCCCCGCACGATCATTTTGGTCGGGTTTTGCAGCCGTATTTATCGGGTGGACGGTGCTTGCCCTGTTTAAAAGCATCCCTAATGACCATATCCTGGCCAGCCGGGTAGTACTACTTTTCCCTTTACCCCATAACTGGATCTGGCTGCTGGTGATTACCGGGTTGATCGGTGGTTTGGTTGGCGGTATGGCCGCTTTATCGGGGGTGTTATTAAAAAAGGCAGTATCAAAAAGTGATCAATAAAACTCCTGTTCACTATGCTGTCTGAAGAAGAAATCATTACAAAACTCGACTATTCCAACTCAAGCGGTTACTATTCACAATTTACTTCGCTCGGCCATCCATACTCCTATTTAATTGATTGCCGGCTAAATGTTTTTCGGGGCGATAAGTACCAGTGGGCCATTGCTATTGAACGACTAGTGTCATGTCAAATTAATTTTGTCTGTATTGTATAAAATTATAACTTTACCATAAAAACAGTATGGTACGTTATAAAGTAACCCTAAGCACCGATGAGCGTAAGCAATTGGAAGGCGTAATGGGTAAAGGCAAGCACAGTTCGCTTCAATTTCGTAATGCTTGTATTTTACTCAATTGCGATGAAGGAGAGCATGGTCAAAAAGTATCAAATGAACAAATAGCTCAGATACTTCAGATTACCACTAAAACGGTAGAGCGGCTAAAGCAGCGGTTTATTGAAGAAGGCTTTGATGCGTGTATGGATCGCAAGCCCTATCCGGAAGTAAAAGAAATAAAGACGGATGGCGATTTTGAAGCCCATTTAATAGCCACGAGTTGTAGCAAAGCCCCGGATGGCTATACGCGCTGGTCTTTACGCATGCTGGCAGATAAAATGGTCGAGCTAGCTTATGTCGAAAGCGTGTCGCACGAAACAGTGCGGCAGGTGTTAAAAAAAACGAAATTAAGCCGTGGAGGGTCAAAGGTTGGGTAATACCACCATTAGAAAGCAGCGATTTTGTGGCTAACATGGAAATGGTGTTGGACGTATATAAAATACCGTATAACAAATCAATCCCGATTGTTTGCATGGACGAGTCGCCAAAACAGTTGATAAAAGAAACCCGTACGCCGATAGCAAGGAAACCGGGCAGCGATGCTAAAGAAGATTTTGAATATGAACGTTGCGGTGTAGCTAACATTTTTATGGTTAATGAACCATTGGCCGGGCAACGACACGTAAAAGTTACCGAAAGGAAAACAAAGAAGGATTGGGCCCTATTTATAAAAGAGATCGCAGACGAACATTATCCCACAGCCGAAAAAATCAGATTGGTTATGGATAACCTGGCAACACACAAGGCAGCCGCTTTATACGATGCCTTCGCACCAGAAGAAGCAAAACGAATATGGGACAGGTTTGAATTCATCTATACACCAAAACACGGTAGTTGGTTAAACATGGCTGAAATCGAATTGAATGTTTTGATGGGGCAATGTTTGAACAGAAGAATAGAAAACATAGAAACAATGAAACAAGAAGTTAATGCCTGGCAACAAGACCGGAATAATAAAGAAGCAACTATAAAATGGCAGTTCACCAATGATAAGGCCAGAGTAAAACTAAAAAGGCTTTATCCGACAATTTGCAATTGACATGACACTACCTTAATTTTATCGGGCCCTGCGGGTGTGATGACCCATTTACCAACAGAATGTTCAATTCTTACAATGCCGGTTTTAACTGGCACCATCCCCGATACGGCGGGGCCATCAATAGTGATCACTTTGGTATCCGGGTTTTGATTAACGGTTAAATGCGCAACAAAATCCCGGTTAGTTGCCGGCCATGGCAGATTAACTTCCGAATAATAATAAAGCTCAGAGGGTGATACCTGTTTGATCACGGTAGCTGATTTGGTGTGGTATACCCACCCTGCAGAAGAATTTACATCCATAATAAGCGCCACCAGCTGTGATGCTTCGGCATCAAATTCGGCATCAACTTTAATAGCTTTAACTTTCGAATCGGGGACTATGCCGGTATAAATCTTTATGCCGTCGTTGTCTGTATGCAACTCCCAGTTACCCTGTGCAAAAAGCGGGTTCAGTTTAAAAACCAGCAGCAGTGATACAAGAAACACTTTATATATTGATTGGGTTAGTTTATTAGCATTCATCACGATTGAGTTTTATAATGAAAAGGGCGCCGTGCCCTTTTCATTAAGTTTAATTGTTTGTAAAAAATTACTTCGTGCCAAAAGCGTAAGCTAAGCGCAGGGCCACAAAGTTTACCTGGCTGTTGCTGTTGTGGCTGGTGAAATCGGTTGAACCTTCATACCTTACACCGGCATCCAAAAAGCTTTTGCCGCCTAAAGGAAACTGGTAACCTACCTGTGGAGCATAAATGAATGCTGTGCCATTATCAAAACCGACATCGGATTTGTTTAATGCAAAGGCAGCACCTGCTTCACCCTGTACGTAAAAATGATTTGCAGGGAAGAATTTTAAACCTGCTTTTACAGGTAATAACTGGATGTTGGTTGCTTTAAGGCCGCTTCCGTAAGCATTATCTTTACCCTGCAGGCTGTTATAGCCGGCATTAACGGTAACAAATAATTGCTGTGCAACAGGGATGTCGGCTTGTACAGACCCGCCGATGTTCCAGTTATAACCATTTGATAAATTTCCGGTTGGGAGACCTGCATCAACACCGACGCTAAAGATTACGCCGTTTGACCCGGCAGATTTGCTTGAAGTTGATGTGGTGGTTTGTGCTTTTGCGCCCAATGCTAATCCGGCAAAAGCTACTACTAAGGCTGAAATTTTTAATGTACTTTTCATGTTCGTATATGTTATGATTATGTATGTGTTTTTAAAACACGGAACAAAGTAACATCACAAAACGCACCCACCGTTTCATCTGAATGTCACAATCATTCAATCGTTTGATTAACAGTGTTTTATTTTTTGACTATTTTAGTATATAAGTCAGTTCTTTGTCAAAAAAGTGGGTTTACTGCGTCAAAATGAAGTTTTTGCTTAAAAATGAGTTGTGCTATTTTACAATAATCCGGGATCAAATAACCCTTTTCGAGGAGCAATTTTGGTTGGCTTTTTGCGCGGCCTTGCACTGATACAAGTATAATCGGCTCCTAAAAAAAGCCACCGGGAAGAACGATGGCTTTATACTAAATTCCGTCTGGACGGGTAAAAATTAATGCTTTTTTCTATTCGGTTTTCAAGCTTTTAACAGGATTAGCCAGTGCTGCTTTTAACGCTTGATAACTAACAGTAATCATTGCTACGCTTGCCGCTAAAAGTCCTGCTGCGACAAATATCCACCAGCTGATACTTGTCCTATATGCAAAGTCTTGAAGCCATCGGTTCATTCCCCACCAGGCAATTGGAAAAGAAATAAGAGCAGCAATACCTATCAATTTCAAAAAATCGTTGGAAATCAATATTATTAAGTTAGTCACGCTCGCTCCAAGTACCTTTCGAACAGCAATTTCCTTTATACGTTGTTCAGCAGCATAGGTTAGCAGGCCAAGCAGACCGAGGCAGGCGATCAGTATTGAAAAAAATGAAAATGATATAAATATTCTTCCCATGTTTTGTTCAGATCGATAAAGATGATCATATTCGTCATCCATGAAGGAATAATTAAAAGGCTGGCCGGCCATGTTCGCATATTTTGTATGAAATAACGTTCTTATTTCAGAAATGAGTATCGGAAGGTTTTTAGTTTCGACACGAAATGCCATTGCACCATTATCTAATGAATTTTTTAATACCAGCGGGGGTATTTTATTATGTAATGAGCCTGCGTTAAAATCCTTTGCCACTCCAACGATATGGAAAGGGACTCCGCCAGGTCCATAAATAAATTTGTTTAGCGGTTGTTGGAATCCAAGCATTTTTGCAGCCGTTTCATTTAGAATTACCGCTGACGAGTCTGTTAACATCTCTTTAGAAAAGTTTCTGCCTTCAGCTATGTGGATCCCTAACGTAGGAATATAATCCTCATCAACAGACCAGGTGGCCAACGCCATGGTCTGATCTTTGCTAAAAGCCGCATCCTTACCGAAAACCTGGGTGTAATTATTTGCTAATGAAGGAAGGCAGGACGTCATTGTTCCAGACTCAATTCCTGTCATTCTCTTCACATCGTTTAAGAAATTTTTTGCATTAGGAACTAATGTGCTTGTGTTTTTCAATATCAACACCTGATCTCGGTTGTAGCCTAACTTTTTATTACTGATGTAACTTAATTGTTTGTGTATGACAAGGGCCCCAACTATTAGAATGATAACCGTTGCAAACTGAAAAACAACCAGACTGTCACGAAGCATACTACCCTTAAATCCGACCGCCAGTCTACCCTTTAACACTTTTATTGGCTGAAAGCCGGATAGGAAAAACGCTGGATATAAACCAGCAAGGATACCGATCGTCACTATGATCAATATTAGTGCGGGTATTGACCATACATTAATAAGCCGGCCTAAACCAAATTGCTTGCCTGATAAGTCGTTGAAATATGGAAGAAGAAGAATAACTACAATAATAGCAATAATAACTGCTAAACAGCTTGTTACTATTGATTCGATCAAAAACTGCCGAATTAATTGTGCTTTGTTAGACCCAAGAACCTTCCTAACCCCTACTTCTCTGGCACGACCTGCCGATCTGGCTGTTGAAAGATTTACGAAATTAATACAAGCGATCAATAGAATAAAGATGGCAATAACTGTAAATATATAAACGTATTCTGAATTGCCTGAGGGCTCTTGTTCATCCGTTAATGTGGAGTATAAATGAATCTTTGTCAGGGGGATCGTTACGAACCTGAAGTGGCCACCGTTCTTTTCAATTTCCGAAAACGAACTATGCATGTCTCTTAATAAAACAGGTTCGGCATACTTCTTTGTGGCTTGTTTAAGGCAATTGTCTACTTCGTTTTGAGTGACGCCGGGCCTTGCCAACACGTAAGTAATATAGCTTACGTTACTCCAATCGGTTAAATTTCTATCTGGTAATTCATTCACTGATTTAATAAAATCAAAATGCAAATGAGACTGCGGAGGCGTATTTGCTATTACACCAGTGATTTTATAATCAGTTGCATTATCCAGATGCATAGTTTTACCTATTACATCCAAAGTGTTAAAATATTTTTTTGCGATATTCTCTGAAATCACCAACGAGTGGCTTTGTGATAAAGCACTTTTAGGGTCTCCAGCGATCATAGGTAATGTGAATACATCAAACAAAGCATTATCAGCATAAAAACAATTATCCTCGCTTAAAGTCCCATTCCCTTTTTTAACTAAAATTTTCCCATTACTTTTAATGCGAATAGCATTTTCAATTTGTGGGTGCTCGTTAACTAATATGGAAGCCATCGAAGGGGGTGTCGTGCTGGCATTAAATTGAGTTCCGTTCACATTGAAGTCAGCGTCAACACGGAAAATCCTGTCTGCGTTTAAATTAAACTTGTCATAGCTTAATTCATCAATTACAAATAGTGAAATAAGGAAACAGATCGCCAAACCCAATGCTAATCCGATTATGTTTATAGCAGAAAAGGCTTTGTTCCTCCAAAGGTTCCTTAAGGCAACTTTTAAATAATTTCTAAACATGTGATTTTGGTTTTTATTTTAACCGCTAAAAAAATGCCAAAAAAATAAATAACTGAATTTAAAATACTTACCTTAAAATTATCTATAATTTATTGTTCGTTTCTGATACAACGAGTGTTCGATTTTACAAGTAAACGGTTACCAAATTTGGAGAGACGCAATATTTTGCGTCTCTGACCAAACAGGTAGGATTGTGATTAATTTTATAAACATTCTGGTTCTGGAGGAAAAATCCGGAGACGCAAAATATTGCGCCTCTACGGGAAGCAAATTCTCCGGTCAAATGTGACTTACCCGTTATTTTATTAATCATAGCTTTGCTGTTATATCCGGGGCATTTAAACAGCATGGCTAAAAGAAACACAATCGATAATTCAAAACTCACCTTCAAGCAACGGCTTTCGGCATTAAGTAACCTGCCGCATTTTTTTAAACTGGTATGGCTAAGCAGCCCGGGTAAAACTGCGTTAAGCTTTATTCTGCGCATTATCCGCTCGGCTATGCCGGTGGCTTTACTGTATGTGGGCAAACTGATCGTTGACCAGGTGGTAATGCTTAACCAACATACCGGGTATACCGATCATCACTATTTATGGAAACTGGTCGCCATCGAATTTGCCCTGGCTATCCTTACCGACGGCCTAAACCGAATGATCAATTTACTGGATAGTTTACTGGGTGATCTTTTCTCCAACTATACCTCTATGCGCATTATGCGGCACGCCGCCACGCTGGACCTTGACCAGTTTGAAGATTCCGTATTTTATGATAAACTGGAGCGGGCGCGGCAGCAAACTGTTGGCCGTACCATATTGCTATCGCAGGTAATGAGCCAGGTACAAGACATGATCTCGATGGGTTTCCTGGTTGCCGGTTTATTAGCCTTCAACCCATGGCTTATCCTGCTGTTACTGGTTTCCATTATCCCTTCCTTTTTAGGCGAATCTTATTTCAACAATCAAAACTATGCTTTAACCCGCAGCCAGACACCAGAGCGCCGCGAACTGGATTATACGCGTTATTTGGGCGCGAGCGACGAAACGGCCAAAGAGATCAAGATATTCAACCTGGCCGAATTCGTTATTAACCGTTTTAAAACCCTCTCGGATAAGTTTTATAATGACAACCGTAAACTGGCTGTGAGGCGCTCTGGATGGGGCACATTTTTTTCTGTCTTGGGGAGCGTTGGCTATTACGCGGCTTATGTTTTTATCATCTTTCAAACCATTAGCGGTAAAACATCTGTTGGCGACTTAACTTTCCTGGCCGGTTCTTTCAGGCAATTACGCAGTTTGATGGAGGGCATACTATCACGGTTTACCACCGTTTCGCAGGGGGCCATCTATCTGAATGACTTTTTAGAGTTTTTTGAGATCAAACCCAAAATACGGGTCGCCGAAAAACCATTGCCTTTCCCCAACCCTATTAAACAGGGATTTACTTTTGAAAATGTCGGTTTTCAGTATCGAAATTCCGACAATTGGGCCAACCGGCATTTAAGTTTCACCCTTCATCCCGGCGAAAAACTGGCGTTGGTGGGCGAAAACGGCGCGGGCAAAACCACTCTCGTTAAATTACTGGCACGGTTGTACGACCCCACGGAGGGCCGAATTTTGCTGGATGGGGCGGACATCAGAGATTATGCCATTGAAGACCTGCGCTTCCATATCGGGGTTATTTTCCAGGATTATTTACGTTACCAGATGACCTTTTCACAAAACATAGCAGTCGGCAATATCGCGGAAGTAAAAAACGAGGCGCTTATCAAAAAAGCTGCCAGGGAAAGTTTGGCGGATATACTCGCCGAAAAGCTGCCGCATAAATACGAACAATGGTTAGGCAGAAGATTTAATGACGGCATTGAGCTATCGGGCGGCGAATGGCAAAAAGTGGCGCTTGCCCGGGCTTATATGAAAGATGCACAATTACTCATCCTGGATGAACCAACCGCAGCTTTGGACGCCAGGGCCGAATACGAAGTATTCCAGCGCTTTGCACAAATGACCGAAGGAAAATCTGCTGTGCTGATCTCACACCGGTTCTCTACGGCAAGACTGGCCGACAGGATCATCGTGCTCGAAAAAGGTGAGCTGTTGGAAATGGGAACCCATGCAGAATTGCTTGCCAAAAAAGGACGCTATGCCGAATTGTTTCAGTTACAGGCGATGGGTTATCAATAAAGATCACGTTTTAACTATTACAACAACATTACATTATCATAAATTACTTTACCGCCGTAAACCAGGCAAAGCAAGGATGTGGCGATGATGAGCAAGGTTTGCAATACCGGCGCCTGGATCAGCTTTTTGGAGAAAGGCACACTGAACAGGCCCGCTGCAACCAGCATCCCCCCAATACAACCCGAGCTGAATATCAATAAGTAAACCAATCCGTCGAAAGGGCTTTTGATCTGTGCCATTACCAATACCACCAACGCACCGCTGCCAGCCAGGCCATGCACCAAACCTACCCCATAAGCCAGCTTATGCGAATGATCATGCGTGTGCACATGCAATTGGGTATGCTTAAAATTTTGTTTTGGTGCAAAATGCACGTGCAGATGTTTATGCTCATCAACGGCATGACTATGTGAGTGGCTATGTAAATGCCCGTGTGTGTGGATGACAAGCTTTTTACCGCGAAAGAATTTTTGCAGCCTGTAAACGGCCAGCGCGATCAACATTAAGCCAACGGCGGCTTCGAAATAGTGAAAGCTGTGTTCGGAAATTCCAACTTTAAACAGGATCATCAGTACCCCTATCAATAAAATGGTAGACGAATGCCCCAGGCCCCAGAAAATACCATCCTTAACGGATAGCCAGATATGATTGCGCCGGGATACTATATTGGTTACCGCCAATAAATGGTCGGCTTCAAAAGCATGGGTGAACCCGGCGTAAATGGTAAGCAAAAGTGGGAAGGTGAACATATTTTTATCTGTTTTTTTATTTAATTTAACACGTTTATCGACTGAAAATCCCAATATTAAAGGGCAATAACTAAATGAAAATATGAGCGTTGCAACACACCCCCTCTCGATAGGGGGGTGCTGGCATGTGATGTGGCGGGGGTGTGTTGGCAGGCATTGTCGTCAACACACCCCTCCACCCCTCTCAAGAGGGGAACCGACGTAAGGAGCTCATGAATGCCTATTAAAAACAAATTAGTATATTCATAATCGCACAGTACCGGCTTTAAAACCCGCCTTCCCCTTTATTTTTTTATCGCTAAACACGTTTAATTTATGTATTTCAATTTTATCAGCAAATTCTGGGCAGTTGTTCGCCTGGGAGCATATTTACTACCCTGCGGCCGCCAATTAAACTTTTCATGATCACCTGGCGGGGATGATCGGTTGTCATTTCGCCGATGATGCTTGCCATTGCGCCATGCTCCCACTCGCTTAGCCTATATAATACGGCATCAGCAACTGTAGCGTCAACAACGGCAACAAACAAGCCCTCGTTGGCCACATACATCGGGTCCAACCCAAGCATTTCGCAGGCGCCGGACACCTCTTCTTCTACGCTCATGTTTTTTTGGGCGATATCGATTCCTAATTTTGCGCCCGCAGCAATTTCGTTCAAAACAGTGGCCAGCCCTCCCCTTGTCGGGTCGCGCAAAAAGCGGATCTTTTCGCCAAATTCATCCAAAAGAGACAATACAATTTTATTGAGCGGCCGGGTATCGCTGCTGATGGTACTTTCAAACTGCAAACCCTGGCGGTGGCTCATAATGGTAATGCCATGCCGCGCCAGGGGGCCGCTTAAAATAATTTTATCGCCTGCTTTAATGTTTTCAGCATCAATTTTTGCTTTGGGGTGCACCGTACCGATGCCGGTGGTATTGATAAAGATCTTATCCCCTTTGCCCCGCTCTACTACCTTGGTATCACCGGTAACAATATTTACCCCGGCCGCTTCGCAGGCCGCTTTGATACTGAGCAGGATCTCCCAAAACTCTGTCATTTTTAAGCCTTCCTCCAGCACAAAACCAAGCGTGAGGTATTTTGCTGCCGCGCCGCACATGGCCAGGTCGTTGATGGTGCCGTTGATGGCCAGGTCGCCGATATTGCCGCCCTCAAAAAATATGGGGGAAACCACATAAGTATCGGTGCTCATGGCTACTTTCCCGTCAAGGTTAAAAATGGCGCCATCATGCTTTTTGTTCAGCAATTCATTTTCAAGCAATTTAAAAACCCCGGCATCCAGCAACTGGCTGGTTAAGGTACCGCCGCTGCCATGCCCCAGGTTAATGGTATCAAAATCAAGTTTCGGTAAGGGACAGGAAAGTTGCATATAAATAGGATAAATTAATGTTTAGCGATTAATAAAATAAAAAGGGCATTAACTAATTGAAAACATGAACGTTATAACTCCCCTCTTGAGAGGGGGCGCGCTGACCCGTGTAGTGGCGGGGGTGTGTTTCCCCGGCATCCCGGTCAACACACCCCTCCTCCCCTCTCAAGAGGGGAACCGCACGGGCCCGGCTTTAAACTATATAACTCCCTCTTGAGAGGGGGTGCGCAGGCCTGTGTAGTGGCGGGGGTGTGTTTCCCCGGCATCCCGGTCAACACACCCCTCCTCCCCTCTCAAGAGGGGAACCGCACGGGCCGGGCTTTAAAGTCCAACTCTTTCTCTATTTTTTTATTCTCAGACACGTTATAAATTATGATTAATATCTTTTAAAACAATCCAATGACCCAATGACTAAATGACCTCCTCTACAGTTATCATATTAAAATAATAATAAGCAGCACAGGCACCCTCACTGCTTACCATCGGCGCGCCAAGGGGCTGCACCGGGGTGCATTTTGTGCCAAAGTTGGGGCATTGATTTGGCTTGATCTTTCCTTTCATGATATCGCCTGACATGCAGGTTGGGTCTTCATGCGATTCGGCCATATCAAATTTAAACTTTTTCATGGCATCGTAAGCACTGTACTTATCTTTAACGCCATAACCGCTGGAGGCAATTTCGCCAATACCACGCCATTCGCGGTCAGTAACTTCAAATACCTGGTCGATGGCTTTTATAGCGCTGGTATTTCCGGCAGCCTCAACAATGCGGGTATATTGATTCTCCAGCCGGTATTCGCCGTTTTCCAGTTGTTTTACTGTAGCTAAAATACCCTCGAGCAGATCAACCGGCTCAAAGCCGGTGATGACGATAGGGATCTTATACTTTTCAACTATCGGGTAATATTCGCTCATTCCCATAATGGCACATACGTGGCCGGCTCCTAAAAAGGCATCAACTTCACACTCCTTGTCGCTCATAATGGCCTCGATAGCAGGCGGCACTAATACATGCGAAGTAAGGATTGAATAATTTTTTACGCCGGATTGATAGGCCTGGATAACCGAAAGCGCATTGGCCGGCGCGGTGGTTTCAAAACCCACCGCAAAAAAAACCACTTCGCGGCCGGGGTTTTCTTTGGCGATGTTGACGGCTTCGAGCGGCGAATATAAAATACGCACATCCGCGCCTTTTGATTTTGCTTCCAGCAGGCTCATGCCGCTTCCGGGAACGCGGATCATATCGCCATAGGAACACAGGATCACCTTATGCTCCATGGCCAGGTGAACCGCTTTATCGATGAGGTTTACCGGCGTAACACAAACCGGGCAACCCGGGCCGTGTACCATTTGAATATTGGCCGGCAGCATATTAAGGATACCATTTTTAACCAGCGAATGCGTCTGCCCGCCGCATACCTCCATAATATTCCAGTTTCCTTTTACGGTCTCCCTGATTTCTTTCAGCAGGGCCTCCACAATTTCCGGTGAGCGGAATTCTGATAAATACTTCATAACGCTAAATCGTAC
The DNA here is from genome assembly GCA_031292485.1 of Mucilaginibacter sp. Lineage (GTDB taxonomy): Bacteria > Bacteroidota > Bacteroidia > Sphingobacteriales > Sphingobacteriaceae > Mucilaginibacter. The sequence continues at coordinate 17,879 of JARLHA010000010.1, read as the reverse complement.
AAATCGTTAATATCTTCTTTATTTATGTTTTCCCTACCTGATGTATCCCGGACGACAGGTTTACTTTTTATCCCGTTTTCATCATATACCAGTTGCCCGAAGGAAATATTTTCATCATTGGGCGACAGGTTGATGTGAAAATACAACTGGTACTTTCCTTCATATGCTGTTTTGATCCAGTCGACCAGCAAAGCGTTCTGGAACACCCCGCCGCTAAAACAGATATGCTGTATATTAAGGTCACCAGCTATAATGCCTGGTAAACAAACCATGGTATAATGAAATTTGGCGGCGATATAGCTAATCGGTTTTCCGCTGTTGATATCCGCCAATAGGTTGCGGATCAATACTTCAGTTGGCACCAAACCATCGGCTTTCCATTCTTTTACATAGGATTCATCCATGTTGAAGCCATTTTCATCAACGTAGGCGGCGGCGGCCCTTTGCAGGTACATGGCGGCTTCGCCCTCGTAACTTTGCTTATCGCAAATACCCAACAGCGAAGCAACAGCGTCGAAGATCCTGCCGACTGAAGACGTGAAAAGGTTCGCACTCCTGATCAGGGCATGGTAGTTATTCCATTCCGCGCCGGTAAATTTTTCTTTCAGGATAGAAGGCCGGCGGCCCGATTCGCTTACGGCACACAGGGCAGCTATACGCGGTTCCAAAGCTGTTTTATCCCCGGCGACAGTCGGGAAATAATCAAAATGGTTAACGCGCTCCATTTGGTTGTTTTCATATTTAAAAAACTCGCCACCCCAGATATTGCGGTCGGTACCCAAACCGGTACCATCCCAAATGACACCCAAAACAGGATCTTTTTTTCGGAGCAATTTATTTTCGGCTAATACCGCGGCAAAATGAGCCTCGTGGTGCTGTACCAGTTTCACTTCTGCATCAAATTTCTCAGCAAGCTCAAGGGCGTATTCAGTCGAAAAATAGCCGGGGTGCATATCGGCAACAATAACCTCCGGCTTAACCGTGTACATTTGGAGCCAATGCTCAAGGGTTTGCCGGTACATCAGCTGCGACTCAAAGCTTTCGCCGCTGCCTAAAAACTGACTTACAAAAACATTTCCGTTTACGGCTAATGTGAAACTGCTTTTTAAAAACGCGCCGGTTGACAGGATACCTGATTTTGTTTGGGGCTGATAATCCAAAAATGAAGGAGCGTATCCCCTCGACCTCCGGAAAATGATTTGCTGATGTGTGTATTTTGACACCTGCACCACGCTGTCATCCTGCGGTGTGATGATCTCCCTGTTGTTGCTTACCACGCAATCGGCAATTTCAAATAAATAGTTGAGGGCGTCGTCATCTTTATAAATAATCGGCGAACCCGAAATATTGGCGCTGGTAGCGATCAATGGCTTTCCAAAGTCGTTGGAAATTAAATCTAACAATGGATTATAAGGAATCATCACTCCCATCCTCTCCAGGCCAGGTATTATTCCCTTTACGGCAAGTTCATAAAAAGCAGTTTGTTTTAGCGCCAATAAAACGATAGGCGCCGCCGGGCTTTCCAATAATTCCTGTTCCTGTTCATTTAATTCAAAGCTATTTTGAACGCTTTTAATACAGGGGTATAAAATGGCAAATGGTTTTGACGGCCGGTATTTACGGGCCCTGAGTATCTGTATGGCTTGTAAATTATTCGCATCGCAAAGTAGTAAATAGCCGCCTATGCCCTTTACAGCAATAATTTTACCCTGCCGGAGATAATTTTTGATGTGGGATAAAACAGCTTCCGTATCATTTGCAATAATGGTTGAAGCATCTTTATAAAGGCTAAGCTTTATACCACAATCTACGCAAGAGTTGGTTTGAGAAAAAAACCTGCGGTCGTTGATATCAAGGTACTCTGCTTTGCAGGTTTCACACATCGTAAAGGCTTGCATGGCTGTAGTATGCCGTTCATATGGCAGGCCATTCATAATGGAATAACGCGGCCCACACTGGGTACAGGTAATAAATGGGTAGCGGTAGCGGCGGTTGCCGGCATCGTGTAATTCGGCCCTGCAATCGGGGCATAACGCCATATCCGGCGACAATAACACCTGTTTTTCGCAGGCATTATTGTCTTGAACCAGTATGGTAAAATCAACGTAAGATTGGTCAGTTATTCTAAAAAGTTTGGCCGAGATGATCTTCGATTTCTCCGGCGCCGCCAGTTTTATTCTCTTAAAAAATGCATCTGCCTCATCATACGAAGCATTAAAAAAAACATTAACGCCATTGCTGTCGTTTTTTACATATCCGTTCAGGTTCAGTTTTTTTGCCAAATGATAAATCATCGGCCTAAAGCCAACCCCCTGTACTATGCCATTGATATGGATATGATAAGTTTCCATGTTACGGCACAGTTACAACATTTGCAAACGGAGGTTCTGCCAGGATCTCATCATTCAGATGGAGCAGGCGTTTGATCCCGTTAATTATATCGGGCACTACGCTTGCAATTTTTGCGGTAAGCTCGATACCCTGTTGCTGTACGGACTCGATACTTACCACAAAAAGGTCAATTTCGGGCATTTTACCCAAAACCTGCAAGGCGCTTACCAGGTCCTTTAAACCAATGTCGTGCGTGCTCATGGCAGGCGGAAAATCAGCGGCAAACCTGGGTTTTATTAAACGGATGGTACCGGGGGCATTGCCATCCAGCGTGGCGTCAACCAAAATAACATGTTGATATATTTCGAAATACTCCAGCAGGTAAAATCCGCCTGTGCCCCCATCAAGCACATCAACGCCTGCGGGCAAAGTTTCCTTTTCGAGCAGACTGGCAATGTGCACGCCGATGCCTTCATCACCCATCAGGTAATTGCCTATGCCAAGTATTAATGTGCCTTTATTTTTTTTCATTTTACTTTTTGGGGGTTTGGTGTCTGGTGTGCGTTCTTTTCAAACATTTCCTCTTCAATAAACTTAAATCCGCCACCCATGCTGCTGATCTCGCCACGGCCTTCTACATAATCATGATAGAATACCAGGTAAACGTGGATTACCGCGAAGAGGATAAAGAACCACATGGACCAATGATGGATCTGCCGGGTAAGGATATCGCCGCCAAACATGGCCGGAACCCAGGCAAATAATTTTGGCAGCCACCAGGATGACATGCCGGCATATAAACCAAAGCCTGTTAAACACTGTACCAAAAAAGCAATGAAAGTTAAGAAGTAGATAAACCCGGCCATCGCGTTGTGGCCGATGCTTAAATGGTCCTGTTCTTTGCCGTTCTTTTTCAGCATCAGGATATCAATTTTAAATACGGCCCACATTTCTTTAAAAAACCTTTTTGAGGTAGGGATAAACTGCTTCCAGTTGGCAAATTTGTTGCCCACAAACCCCCAGTACAGGCGGAATAGAAAGTTAAAAAAGAAAATATAAGCCGCTGCAAAATGGAGGTACCTGAACCAGCCCATGGTATATTGGTGCGAGGCATCATTATGACTTAATAAACCAAGCGGGTTGGAGATATAAAATCCCGTGATGATTAAAACAACAATAACCAGCGCATTTAACCAGTGGTAAAATCTTACCGGCATTTCCCACACATAAACCCTCCGTAAGCGGGGGATATGTAAATATTTGTTTGCCATAATATTGTTTTTTTAATTAATCGCCCAATACACTTACCCTGTTGATTGTTTTTCCATCTTCATCATACAAATGCACGCTGCAGGCCATACAAGGATCGAAACTGTGGATGGTCCTTAATATTTCCAGCGGTTGTGTTTCGTCAGCCACCGGGGTATCTATCAGTGCTGCTTCATAAGCCGACATGCCGCCTTTGCTATCCCGCGGCGACGCATTCCATGTTGTTGGAACCACCAGCTGGTAGTTGGCTATCTTCTGGTCCTGGATATTGATCCAGTGTGCCAGCGCGCCGCGTGGTGCCTCAGTATGCCCAACGCCGAAGGCTGATTTTGGCCAGGTAGCCGGGTCAAACTTGCCCATTTCGGCCATCCGGGTATCGCCTGCTTTGATATTGGCCAGTAACTGGTTATAAAAGTCGAGACCCCATTGTGCCGTCAAACTGCTTTCGAGCCCGCGGGCGGCAGTTCTGCCGAGGGTAGAGAACAGGGCCGTGATCGGCACGTTCAAATCTTTCAGCGCTTTGTCAACCACTTCTTTAAATTCCGGCCTTCCACGTCCATAACCAACCAACACCCGGGCTAAAGGCCCCACTTCCATGGCATGGCCTTTCCATCTTGGTGTTTTCAGGTAGCTATATTTTTTATCAGTATCGAGGTGGTCAAACGGCGGTTTCGGGCCGCTGTATTTCACCTTGCTTTCGCCTTTCCATGGGTGCAACCCTTCATCATCCCCGCCTGCATATTCATACCAGGAGTGGGTTATAAATTCCTGCACTTCGTCATCTTTTCTTAAGTCAACATCGTAAATTCTACTTACATCCTTATTGAGGATAGCGCCCCCCGGGAATTTATAAGCTGATGTGTCGCGGTAGCCATTGGTTGGCAAATCGCCATAAACCAAATAATTACCCAAACCGCCGCCTATAGCACCCCAATCCTTATAAAACGAAGCGATCGCCATTAAATCAGGGATATAAACCTGTTCAACAAAATCTTTCCCATCCTGCAATAGCTGGCCCACATAAGCTAAACGCTCTGCATTGATCATGCTCACATCATCCAGGTTGATGGCGCAGGCCATACCGCCCACCAAATAATTAGGGTGCGGGTTTTTGCCGCCGAAGATGGCATGTACCTTTACTATTTCCTTTTGCCATTCAAGCGCCTCGAGGTAATGCGCAAGGCCGATGAGGTTTACTTCGGCAGGTAGCTTGTAGGCTTTATGGCCCCAGTACCCATTGGAAAAAATGCCCAGCTGCCCGCTGGCAACAAACTTTTTAATTCGGGTTTGAATATCGCTAAAATAGCCCGGCGAGCTTTTTGGCCAGTGCGAAATGCTTTGTGCCAGTTCCGATGTTTTTTTTGGATCAGCCTTTAGCGCGTTTACCACATCAACCCAATCCATGGCGTGCAGGTGATAAAAATGCACCACATGATCGTGCATATATTGGGTGCAAAACATAATGTTGCGCACCAGTTCGGCGTTTGGCGGGATGGTAATATCCAATGCATCTTCTACACATCGTACCGATGTTAAGGAGTGGATAGAGGTACATACGCCGCACACCCGGCCTACAAAAGCCCAGGCATCGCGCGGGTCGCGGCCCTGTAATATTTCTTCCAGCAGGCGCACCATGGTGCCGCTGCTGTAGGCGTCTTTAATTTTCCCGTTCTCAATATCAGCTTCTATACGCAAGTGACCTTCAATCCTGGTGATCGGGTCAACAACAATTCTCTTACTCATGATTCTATTTTGTTATGATGTGCGTTGATTAAGATTCCAATTCGTGTTCACTTTCATTCCCCTCAGCCTGATGCTCGTGGAGGGTTTTGCTTTTGCCAAAATTGGTAGCCACCGCGTGAACCGCAACAGCGCCCAGGGTTACACCGAGGGCAACCTTGCCCAAAGTATCGGCATCCGCTTCGATACCAAAGCCGGCAAATGAAGATCCTCTCTCATATAACCTGCCATTATCCCAGAAATTCTCTTCGCTGCAGCCAATACAAGGGTGCCCTGCCTGTATCGGAAAGCTGGTGCCGCCGTTCCATTTGGTAACCCCGCAGGCGTTATAGGTAGTTGGCCCTTTACAGCCCATTTTATATAAGCAATAGCCTTTTTTAGCATTTTCGTCGTCAAAACTTTCCACAAATAAGCCGGCATCATAAAACGGCCGACGGTAACAGGTATCGTGAACGCGTTTGTTGTAAAATGCTTTTGGCCTGCCGATCCTGTCTAACTCGGGTATTACGCCAAAGGTTAAATAGTGAACGATCACCCCAGCCATTACTTCGCCTATTGGCGGGCAGCCGGGCACTTTAATAATAGGTTTATTGGTAATGATTTTATGAATGGGCGTTGCACGGGTTGGATTTGGTTTGGCCGATTGCACACAGCCGTTGCTGGCGCAACTGCCCCATGCAATAATGGCGGCGGCGCCTTCAGCTACTTCATGCAGGATCTGTAAGGATGTTTTTCCGCCGATCATGCAATAGACGCCATCAGCGCCCAGTGGCACACTGCCTTCAACGCAAAGAATATACTGGCCCTTATATTTGGTCATCGTGTTTTGCAATGCAGCTTCGGCCTGTGCGCCTGAAGCTGCCATCAATGTTTCTGTATAGTCCAACGATATCTTATCGAGTAGGATATCCGCGACGATAGGGTGAGAAGAACGGATGAAACTTTCGCTGCAGCAGGTACACTCCTGGAAATGCAGCCAGATCACCGGCATCCTTGGTTTGGTCTCTAATGCTTTCGCTACCTGCCCTATGGCAGATTGCTCCAGGCCGATAAAGGCGGTCATTAAACTTACAAACTTTACAAAATCGCGGCGCGAATACCCTTTTCGCTCAACCTCTTCATAATAAGTAGGTTGCTTTGGAATAATCTCATTATTCATGATGGCAATGATTTAAATTGGTTAGTATATTCAGGCTGAATGGCTAAATAATTATCAAATCTACCAAGGTGATTTCAAGAGACTTGTAAGCAATATCATTTTAAAATATGATCGTTGTCACATACTTATCCGATGCATCCCGATAATTTTGATATAAAAATATTGCGACGGTTGCGCTAAAAATCAAATAAAATCATGCATGAACTTTCCATAGTGATGGGTATCATTAAAATAGCGGAAGACCACGCCAAAGCTGCCGATGCTACAGTTATTGACGAGATTGAGCTTGACATTGGCACCATGAGCGGGATTGATATGGATAGCATGGAATTTGCATGGACACAGGCCATTAAAGGCACGATGCTGAATGGCACCGCAAGGAAGATTAACAGCATTACTGCAAAAGCTAAATGCCTTGACTGCGATACGGAGTTTGAAATAAAAAACTACTACGATGCCTGCCCTGTTTGTGGCGAGCATTTGATTGATATAGTGCAGGGAAAAGAATTAAAAGTAAGGTCCCTGCTGGTTTCGTAAAATAAATATTAATAATTAAAACCTAAGATTATGTGCGCTACATGCGGCTGCGGCTCCGACGGCAAAACTACTTTTTATCTGGTTGATAAAGATCAGCCACATACCCATGATCATAGCCACCCGCATGACCATGTTCACCCGCACGGCCACACTCATACACACGACCATCCGCAGGCCAGCGAAAAAAAAATCATTGATGTTGAACAGGATGTATTGCACCAGAACAACCTGCTGGCCGAACGTAACCGCGGTTACTTTGACGCGAAAAACATATTAGCGCTGAACCTGGTGAGTTCACCCGGCTCGGGAAAGACCTCCTTGCTGGAAAGGACATTAAAAGACCTTAAGGGCGAACTGGAATTTGCTGTAATTGAGGGCGACCAGCAAACCAATAACGATGCCGACCGCATTTTTGCCACCGGCACCAAAGTTACCCAGATCAATACCGGCAAGGGTTGCCACCTGGATGCGCACATGATATTGCATGCCATGCAGGGATTGAAGCCAAAAGACAATTCTGTGCTGTTTATTGAAAATGTAGGTAACCTGGTATGCCCGGCGATGTTTGATTTGGGCGAAAAGGAAAGAGTTGTGATTATGAGTGTTACCGAAGGCGATGACAAGCCTTTGAAATACCCGGATATGTTCCACTCCTCTACCCTGTGCATCATCAATAAAACCGACCTCCTCCCCTACGTTCCGTTTGATATTGAAAAAGCAAAGACCAACGCCAAAAAAGTGAACCATCATCTGGAAATCATTGAAGTTAGCTGCACTACAGGCGAAGGGTTACCGCAATGGTATAACTGGCTAAAATCAAAAGTATTGCAGCCGGAAGCGGTTTAAAGAACTAAGGCCTCACCTAAATCCTCTCCAAAGGAGAGGACTTAAAAAAGATGGGCTTTTATTTACGAAACTCAATAAACAAACAAAGTTATGTGCCTTGCAATACCCGGTAAAATATTAGAAATCGACTCCACACTGGACGACCTGTTCCGCACCGCTAAAGTATCCTTTGGCGGTATTCAAAAAACCATTAACCTGTGCATGGTGCCCGAAGCGCAGGTGGGCGATTATGTGCTGGTACATGTTGGCGTAGCCATCAGCAAAATAAATGAAGATGAGGCGCTTAAAGTGTTCGACTATTTAAAAGCCATGGGCGAAGTGGAGGAGTTGGAGGAGAAGGCGACGTAGTTAAAGCCTTTTTTTAATAAAAATTCTGATAAATTAACAGGCCGTGCAGCTATCAAATCTCCTTTTGCATATCACATCTTAACGTATTATCTTTAAGCAAACTTATCCAATATGCTTATCGCTTTTGTCGTTTGGCTTTTTTATGTCAGGTTATGTGCCAAACTGGGGGCGAAACGCGTGGTGGGAGGTATAAATGGGGCATTTTATGGCATTTTCTTTTCGTATACAGGCATTTTTTTTGTCCTTTCGAGCCGCAAGTTACTTGATGACAAAGCAAATGCGGCCCTGCTGGCAAAATATAAGCAGGTTACAACCCCTCATCCGGAGACATGAATAGGTTTTTTATATCTTAAGGACCTGGAAATGACACCAAAACGGCATATTTATCCATCCGCCAGTCTAGCATGAAGCAAGTGTTCCCTATTGTTCCCTATTGTTCCCTACTGTTCCCTGGTGTTCATACTTCACAGGGGGGAACACCTGATTTTACTCATCGCCCCGCGCGCTAAAAGGCGAAGGGCCCGTTATTGCTGCCAAATGGAAACCTGTTTACCCTGCCGTGCGAATGATCGCAAAAAGAATGGTCAATATGCGGCTTATGAACGTGAATTTGGTGCGCTAAAGGTTCTGATTTGTTAGCTACAGCCTTATCAGGCTGATTAACTATAGTTCCTTTTTTCTTCATAACAACCTCCCTGATTTTATATGGTTTAGCAATTGGTTGTACTAAGTTAATTAGTTTAACGCAGATTTCAAATAGCTGTTGAACAAAAAAGCACCTTTATCTGCCATTAAAAATTCGTTTATTTGAGAGACGTAAACAAAAACGTTAACCAGTAAAACGCAAAACCATGGCCGCAGCTATCATCAAAAAGGATTCCCTTGATTTTTTGACTGACCTTGGAAAGAATAATAACCGGGAATGGTTCAATCTGCATATGGGCCGCTACCTGGATGCCCGGCACAACATCATTGATTTTGCCGATGCCCTGCTTGCTGAAATGAATTCACATGACAGGATTGAGACACCTTCGGGTAAGAAAAGCCTGTTCAGAATCTATAAAGATGTTCGTTTCTCCAAAGACAAAACGCCCTACAATAGCCATTGGAGCGGGAGTTTTAAAAGGGCGGGCAAGGCGCTGCGCGGTGGCTATTATTTCCGTATCGAACCAGGCAATTCGGCCCTGGTGGGAGGCTTTTGGGGCCCGGGACCCGATGACATGAAACGCATAAGGCAGGATATCTGCGCCAACTACCCGGATTGGAATAACTTACTCGGCAATCAAACTTTAGTTCAAACTTTCGGCAACCTCTATGGCGAACAATTGGGCACTGCGCCGCGGGGTTACCAAAAAGGCCACCCGGCAATCGACCTGCTGCGTTATAAGCAATATATGCTTAAACATGCGTTTAGTGATGAAGAAGTATTGAGTCCCGGTTTTATATTTAAAGTGGACGATGTATTTAAAAAGATGCGCCCTTTCCTTGATTTCATGAGTGAAATACTTACAACGGATGCAAATGGTGTATCCCTGCTTGATTAAAATAAATGCCGGCCGAAAAAGACCATAAATGAAAAGTCTGAAGTTAAAGAGTCCGATCCTGTTTCAGGCTTAATTCTAAAAGCGCTTACTGGGACAATTTTCGAACTATTTCTAAGAAGATTTGCGAAAAATTGCGGTTTAAAAAATGCTATGCAGTATTGGTTCGAGCCCAGTTAGGGGTCCGTCATATACGGTTACTCTATAGTATGGAAATTCGAACCAGTTTTTGAATTATTTGAAAGGACTAGCCGCTTTGTCAATATAGATTTTAACAAATATAGGGGTGGGTGATTCACTTAACGGCTACAGATTTTCAAACTTCTTTGCGTTTGATACCAGCTTAAAGGAGACAAATTTCGATTTTTTTGAGGAATCGCGCAGAATCTCATAACATGGTTCTTTTCAGGCAGGAAACCGGACTTTGATATTGCAGTTAATCCCTGGATTCGCTTCCTGTTACTAAGGATAATGATTTCCATGCTTGTTTAACATTTTGTAACCGATCACTTTGCTGGAATATCCCGAGGAAACCAAACTGTCATTTCACCTTCCCCTCTGTTTGCCCATGAATAATAAGGTATTGCAGTTAGCGTTACTTTTTTTACACCCTTTAGCAGGCTATCCTTTCTGATTACCACCCCTTTTAAAACTGTTATTCCATTTAACAGGTCTTTTTCATATTGAGGCTTAAAAATTGCGTTATCAGGAATTATTAAGTCGCTCACAGAACCGTTGTTGTCTTTCCATTCCGCGCTGTAAATGATCGGGCCACGTTGTAAGGCCACTTTACTCTTGTCATCCGCCAACTCTTTATTCGCGATAATCTTTTTAACCTTCATCGGCAAATTCAATTGTAACTGGTCACCTTTTTGCCATCCCCGGTTAATAACAGCATAGCCGTTTTCCATTTGATACTTAACTGGGTGGCCATTGAGTTTAATTTCGGCTTTTGAAGAAGATTTATTTTCAAAGGAATATAAATCAGACGGAATTGCTTTTGAGCGACTCCATCCCGGGATGCGAACGCGCAGACTAAATTTTGAGGAAGACTCAGGGTCTACTTTAAACGATAGTGAACCGTTCCAGGGATAATTGTTGATTTGTGTAATTTTGATGTCCTTATTGTTTAGTTTAATATCGGCTGATCCGGCTATAAATAGATTAATATAGATATCGTCGTTTTTTTGAGCGTAAATATATCCCGGCAAAGACGGCAGGAAACGAACCATATTAGTGGGGCAGCACGAACACTCAAACCATCCTGATCTTCCTTTTTCTAACGCAGAATGCGTAAAACCATTGGTTACCTGCATGGCATTGGTATAAAAAAATGACTTCCCGTCTAACCCCACGCCAGAGATTAACCCGTTATACAGCACTTTTTCTAACAGATCAATATATTTTGAGTCACCATGTAATAAAAACATTCGCTGGTTCCAAAACACCTGACCAATAGATGCACAGGTTTCATTATAGGCTGTTGCATTTGGTAATTCATAATCAGCGCCAAATCTTTCCCCATTTGGGACAGCCCCTATTCCTCCCTGAACATAAATTTTTTTGCTGACCATGTTATTCCATATCCTGTCAATAGTCTCAATATATTGCTTGTCGCCGGTTAAGGCAGCAACATCAGCTATTCCTGAATATAGATACATTGCTCTCACTGCATGCCCTTCGGCTTCATTTTGGTCTGCAACGGGTTCATTATCCTGCCAGTACATCCCATTTTTCCACTCATCAGTACTGGTTTTATCATATTGGCGTTTACCCCTTTCATCAATAAAAAATTTGGCCAGGTCCAGGTATTCTTTTTTACCGGTGATACGATATAGGCGTACCAGGCCCATTTCTACGATTTCATGCCCGGGTGCAACATGCCTTTTTCCGGAGCCGAATGTTTTAACCAGCAGATCAGCATTTTTTAAAGCGATATCCAAAAAGTTTCGTTTGCCGGTAGCCAAAAAATGAGCGCTTGCGGCCTCAAACATGTGGCCCGAATTATATAATTCGTGGCTGAGTTCATTTTCCTTTACCCATCTTTCGGTGCCTGACCATGGATGAGGGTGCAGCGGGTCAATGGTGCGGGCGGTATAAAGATAGCCATCCGGTTCCTGGGCTTTTCCGACTACTTTTATCAGGGAATCAACATAGGCTTCTAATCCAGGATCAGGGTGTACGGCAAGTGAATAAGAGGCCCCCTCAATAGTTTTATAAATATCCGTATCGTCAAAAGGGAATTTAGTGCAAAACTTTCCTTTATGTTCGGCTGCCATTTCAAAATTCTTCACACGCCCGGTATTTTCACAACGTGCAAATGAAGCCGGTATAGTTACCAGTCGGTTAGTTTCTATACGGGGCAGCCAGAAATGATCGTGCAGCTTTACCCGGGTAAAAGTTACCGGCTGAATAGGATAATCTTTTATTTGCGCACCGGCCGCACCTCCGTATAACAGGAATGCAATTATTAGCTTTCTCATTTTTTTGTCGATCTGTATTTTTTGCAATCTCTTCTAAAACTTTACCACTTTTTTAAGTCCGGTATAGGTGATGGCTTTGTCCGGCTGTATTATTCCGGCGCCCGTACCATGATTTGAACTGACCAATATCACGTTAAAGGTCCTGTTTTTTATCATACCGGGATAGCTCCGTTTGCGACTGTCGATGGTCAGCGTTTTTGTTTTATCATTCCACTTAAATTCAATAGTTGAGTAAACGCCCTTTTCATAATTATAATTGTCGTTTTCATCCTCGTAAAGCGTAAATGTGCCATCTGCTCCCGGATATATCCTTAATTCAATATTTTTAAGGCTCTTTTCACTGGTATATTGCTGAAATGGCCCCATAGGGATAATTGATCCTGCTTTTACATATAATGGCAACACATCAATAGGGCTTTCTTTCTTTATTATTTGTCCCCCTTTAATTTGATCACCTGTCCAGAAGTCAAACCAGGTATGGTTTGCCGGCAGATATACCGACTGCGATTTAACGTTATCGAAATCAGTTTTGCTGCTTACCTTGCTGGTGTACATAGAATCGGTTACCGGACAAACCAGGATGGCTTTGCCGAACATATATTCGTTATTGATATTCAGTGCTTTCGGGTCTTCCGGAAAATCCATTACCAGCGCCCGCATCATGGTGGAGGCATTGGCGGTAATACCCCAGGCATTTGAATAATTGTAAGGCAACAAGCGGTAACGGAGGTTGATGTATTTTTCAATAGCACCATAAGCCCAGGTGCCTTTTTCTCCAAATTGATAAATCTCGCGCGGTACATCAGTGCCATGCGAGCGCATCATCGGGCAAAACGTTGCAAACTGCAGCCAGCGCACATACAACTCCTTAAAGGCCGGGTCAATTCCATTACGGTAATAACCTCCCGAAAAGAAGCCCCCTATATCGGTGTTCCAGTAGGGGATACCTGATAATGAAAGATTAAGGCCGCCTGAGATCTGTTTGCGCAAAATGCTCCAGTCGGAACCAATATCGCCCGACCAAACCGTTGTGGCATTGCGTTGCTGCCCGGCAAAAGCGGAGCGGGCAAGTATAAACACCCGCTTATCGGAACCTGTTGCGCGCTGGTGCTGATAAACGCCGCCAGTATGCACCAAAGGGTATGCGTTACGCACTTTTCGGAAAGTTCCTAAATAAGTTGGCGTATTGTCATCACTTTCCCTGGCGTTCATATGGTCGGGCTCAGTTGAATCGAGCCACCAGCCGTCCATCCCCAGCGAAAAAATATTCTTGTTGGTATAGTGCCACCATAAGTCGCGGGCCCTGGGGTTAAAAGCATCATAAGGCTGAACTGCAGGGTTAATGGGCCATGTTGAAAAATGATATAAAAAGCCGTTCTTGTTCATATCAGCCCAGATCTTGGTTTTATTGCCGAAGGAAGGCCAGACAGATATAATAATATGTGCGTTTAACAGGTGTACGCTATCAATCATGGCTTTGGGGTTTGGATAGTTTGGGTTTCCAAACTCGGTAGAGTTCCATTGGGTGTCATCTACGCCCCAATATTGCCAATCCTGTACCAAACCATCAAAAGGCACTTTCAGTTCGCGGTATTTTTTTACCACACCAACTGCCTGCTGCTGACTTTTGTACCGCTCGCGGCTTTGCCAGTAACCAAATACCCAGCGTGGAAACATGGGCGCCTGCCCTGTTAAATAGCGTAAGCCTGCAATTACGCCATCGGCATTGCCGCCATAGATAAAATAATAATCGGCGCTGTTGCCAATTTGTGATGAAAAGGAAGCCTCTGATTCTTTATCATCAAAAACTGTGGTCGAATAATTATCCCAAAACAAGCCATACCCTTTTGATGAATGCATAAAAGGTACGGCTACCTGCCTGTTATCCTGTTTTAAAGTTATCCTCTGGTTCCGTTGGTCCATAGCGCCCTCCTGATGTTGCCCCAGGCCATAAATAGCCTCCCCTTGTTTTAACTGAAAAACCTGGGTTACCGTAAACGTATTTTCAAGGGAATCTTTAACCGGGACAAACTTTATGCCTTCGGGTTTTTCGCTTAAAAGTGAAGAACCTTTAATATCGTTAAAGGTTACCTGGCCATTCAATTTGTTAACTTTTACCTGAATGGCCTTACTGCTGACAGTAATAGCAGCTCCATCTGCATGAATAATTAATTCTTGCTTTTGAGGGCTTTGAATAACTGACAAACTGTTTTTTACATCATTTATCCCAGCCGGCGATTTTATTATCCTGACAATTTTCGGAGAGAAAAACTGGATTTCAATATCAATGGCATTTACCGAGGTTTTAATGCCATACGCCGTTTTGGTATAGCTTTGAGCAGTTGCTGCTATGCAAAAACAAATGAGCGGCAAAATTAAGGCGTATTTTATTTTTTTCATACTAATAAATTATTTTTAAAGAGTTGAGGAAATTACAGTACTAAGTTTATTTTGGTTTTATCCGATGGTCATCGTATAGTAATTTATAAATGTACAAACAACAATTATATTTTTAAATAAATAGGAACCCTGCATTACTTTTTATTTAAAAAAAGTACAAAAAATGACAATTCACCTGGTATATCACATAAAAGGGAAAATTTATTTCAAACGCTGATTGTTTTCACGATTATTAATAAGTGTTTAAATAACAATAATTTTTTATTAAAAAAACAATGATAAACATACCTGTTTATTGCAAGGGAAAATCAAGTCAGGTTTTCTGCCGGATTATTGAATAAAGCTTTATGCCGTATGCCTTTAAACTGACAGATAGTTTATCCTTGATTTTGATTATAATTCCCTCACCCAGATGTTCCGGTAACTGATAGGTTCGCTCTTATCGCCATGTGCCTGCAGTTTAATAGGTGCGGGTCCATGTTTACGATAAGACGGCTGACCGATGTAAGGGGTATCGCCTTTTAAAACAAAATTATTTTGAACAAGGATGTTATTATGAAAAACTGTTACGCGCGCCGGCGATTTAACTGTCCCATCCTCATTAAACCTTGGAGCGGTCCACACCACATCATAAGTTTGCCATTGGCCCGGCGGCAGGGCGGCATTAACTAACGGCGGCGATTGCTTGTAAATGCTGCCTACCTGACCGTTTACATAGGTTGAGTTGTTATAATTATCAAGCACCTGCAATTCGTAGCCGCCTGCTCCCCATGGAAATGCCGCTAAAAAAATGCCGCTGTTTCCGCGGGCCTGACCCGATCCTGTTATGTTGGAAGGGATCCGGTATTCAATATGCAATTGAAAATCCATAAAATGCCTGCGGGTTTGAATATCCCCCACACTTTTGTTCACCGTTATCACGCCATCGGCAACTGTCCATGCAGCCGCTGCGGTGGTATCTTTTGTTAATACCCATTCGTCGAGGTTTTTACCATCAAACAAAACAATAGCATCTGACGGCGCTTCGCCGTATGTTTTTGCGGGTGTTACAATTTTGGGTACCGGCGTATAATATTCGGTCTCCTCGGGTTTTGCAGTTTGCTGGGCGCTTGCCATAAAGAAACTGCCGGTTAGTACTGCTGTAAATATTAGTTTATATTTCATGTTATTAGTTTATTGGTTTACTGGTTCATTAGTTCATTGGTTCATTAGTTTATTGGTCATCAGTCATTGGGTCATTTCTTATCTTTCGGACTTTACCGACTTTCGGACTTCCTAAATATTCCCTTTTTTCAATTTGTCTACGGCAAATGCGGCAGCGCGTGCGGTTAATGCCATATAAGTAAGTGATGGATTTTGGCATGCGCTTGATGTCATACAGGCACCATCGGTTACAAATACATTTTTCGCATCCCAAACCTGGTTATGTCCGTTAAGTACTGATGTTTTAGGATCATTACCCATTCGTGCGCTTCCCATTTCGTGAATGCCCTGGCCAATGGAATAGTTTTTATCCCAGGTTGTGATATTTTTAACGCCTGCGGCTTCATACATCGCAACCAATTCTTTAATGATGTCCTTACGCATATTGAGTTCGTTCTCTTTCAAGCCGGCATCCATAGCAAGCACGGGCAGGCCCCACTTGTCTTTTACATTTTTATCAAGCGTTATTTTGTTATCGTGATAGGGTAATATTTCGCCAAAACCCGTTGCGCCGATGTGCCATGCACCTGGTTCTGTCAGGGCCTCTTTAAAATCGGCCCCGATATTCATCTCCGCTATGTCGCGGCTCCAACCATCCCTGCTGGCGCTTCCCTGGTAGCCATACCCCCTCAGGAAGTCCCTTTTATCGCCAAACAAATTAGCAAAACGCGGTATGTAAAAACCGTTTGCCCTGCGGCCAAAATAATATTTGTCTTCATACCCTTCTACTGTTCCCTGTGCACCAAGCATGTAATGATGGTCCATGATGTTATGTCCTAATTCACCGCTGCTGCTGCCTAATCCTGCTTCCCATACATCTGTTGCCGTATTCATCAAAACCCAGGCACTGTTGAGCGTAGAAGCATTCAGGAAAACGATTTTGGAGTAGAATTCATAGGTTTTATTTGTTTCGGCATCAAGCACTTCAACGCCGGTTGCTTTCGCGGTGTCCTTATCATATAAGATTTTTGTTACAATGGAAAAGGGCCTCACCTTTAAATTACCTGTTGCCATTGCAGCGGGCAGGGTTGAAGATTGCGTACTGAAATAGCCGCCAAAAGGGCAGCCCTCCCAGCACCTGTTTCTAAATTGACATTGTGTTCTGGCTTGAAGTGGCGCGGTGAGATTGGCCACACGCCCTATAAACATGTGGCGCTGATCTTTGTAAAAAGCCTTTATTCTTGATGCTACGTCTTTTTCCACACAATTCAGCTGCATGGGCGGCTGGTAATGCCCATCTGGTAATTGAGGCAGCCCCTCCATTGACCCGCTTATTCCGGCAAATTTCTCCACATGATCATACCATGGGGCCATCTCTTTATAACGGATAGGCCAGTCAACAGCAATACCATCTTTTGCATTGGCTTCAAAATCAAAATCACTCCACCGGTAGCTTTGTCGTCCCCATAAGGTTGACCGTCCGCCTAACTGGTACGAACGCCACCAGGTAAATGGTTTAACCTCCACATAAGGGCAGTCTTTTTCATTCACCCATGACTTCATAAGAGGTTCCTGGGCCGCAGTTCCGTACATGGCCCAATCCCTGGATATAACAGGGTTATCTGTTTTCTGCTGTAATGTAGCATTCCCCCGGTGCTCAAATTCCCATGGGTCTTTTGTGGCGGTAACATAGTCCTTTATATGCTCATAATTACGGCCGCGTTCCAGCATTAATACTTTCAGGCCTTTCTCGGTCAGTTCTTTTGCAGCCCATCCGCCGCTAATGCCTGAACCTATAACAATCACATCATAAGTGTTTTGCGATTTAGCTTTGTTGTTGATATTAAGGGAATCTTGAAGCATGGCTTTAATTATTTTGTTTATGAATTTTATTTATATGCAGAATCCGGCTCCTTTTTAAAAAAGAACAACTGTTTATCACTATCTCATTTAAAACTTAATATTTCTGTTTTATCATTATTTTTAGCAAAAACCAGCAGTTTTTTCTTACCTGCTTTGATCTCTGTAATATCGCGTACCGCGCCTTTAACGACGATGCCGCTATTTTGCGGGCTGACGGAC